>NZ_CAXBHE010000003.1:0-390545 GCF_963975535.1 uncultured Brevundimonas sp.
CCGCTCATCCCATGCACACTGCCTCACGACAGGACTGGGTCCCGGCTTTCGCCGGGATGAGCGGAAAGCAATCAGAGCGTCGCGAGGAACGCGTCATAGGCGGCGCGGTCCATCAGGGCCTCGACCTGGGACGCATCTGACACCTTGATCCTGCCGAACCAGCCGTCGCCCTCGGGATCGGCATTGACGGTCTCGGGGGCCGAGGCCAGCACGGGATTGCCCTCGATCACCTCGCCGGCGACCGGCGCATAGACGTCCGAGGCCGCCTTGACGCTCTCGACGACAGCGAAGCTGTCCCCCTGGCCGACGGTCTTGCCGGCGTCCGGAGTTTCGACGAACACCACATCGCCCAGGGCGTCTGCGGCGTGCTTGGTGATGCCGACCGTGGCGACGTCGCCCTCGAGACGAACCCACTCGTGATCCTTGGTGAAGCGCATGGTGATGATCCTAGACCTTGGGTTTGCGATAATAGCGTTGGGCGACGAAGGGCATGGCCACGACCTCGGCGGCGGCGGGCTTGCCGCGCACGATCACCTGCAGGTCGGTGCCCAGATCGGCGAAGGCCGGGGACACATAGCCCATGGCGATGTTGCGGCCGAGGGTCGGCGACGGACCGCCCGAGGTGACGGTGCCGATGACCTTGCCGTCCATGTCGGCGATCTCGGCCCCCTCGCGGGCCGGGGGCCCCGCCTTGACGCTCAGGCCGACGCGAACCCGCGCCGGGCCGTCCGCCAGTTCCCTGAGGATACGGTCGGCCCCGTTGAAGTCGGCGCGCTCCTTGCGCGATTTGGACAGGGCGAAGGTCAGGGCCGCCTCGACCGGGCTGGTCGTGGCGTCGATGTCGTGGCCGTGCAGCGGCAGGCCGGCTTCCAGACGCAGGGAATCCCGCGCGCCCAGGCCGATCGGCTTGACCCGGGCATCTTCCAGCAACAGGTTCCAGATGCGTTCGGCATCGGCGTTGGGCACCGAGATCTCGAACCCGTCCTCACCGGTGTAGCCGGAGCGGGAGATGAAGCAGTCGACCCCGAACAGCATCAGCCGGGCGCAGTCCATGAAGCCGAACTCGGCCAGCACCGGCTCGTGCTTGATCATGACCTCGGCCGCCTCAGGCCCCTGGATGGCGATCAGGGCCCGGTCGTCCAGCACCGTCAGGGTCGCATCCCCGGACAGTTGCGGCTTCAGGAAGGCGACATCGGCGTCCTTGTTGCCGGCGTTGAAGACGATGAACAGGCCGTCGTGGTCGGGCCGCCCCGCCATCAGGTCGTCGAGGATGCCGCCCTCGGCGTTCAGCAGCAGCGAGTATTTCTGACGCCCGGCCTTCAGGATCGCATAGTCGCCGGGCACGAACCGTTCGAACTGGGCCACCGCGTCGGCCCCGGTCAGCCTGCACTGGCCCATATGCGAGACATCGAACAGCCCGGCGTGTTCGCGGGTCCAGCGGTGCTCGGCCAGCACGCCCTCATACTGGACCGGCATGTCATAGCCGCTGAAGCCGACCATGCGTGCGCCGAGGGCCCGGTGTGCGGCGTTCAGGGCGGTGGTCTTGAGAGTCTGATCGGTCATGTCGGTCTTTCAGAGTCGCGTACTGGGGCGGAAAGCTCCGCCGTCCTCGCGCCCCCGCTGTCCTGAAGCCTGAGAGATTCCGGCACCGGCAGGGGCATCGGCCCCGGTCGTCACCTTGCTCCGTCGGCGCGCCCCGGGAACGAATTCCTGGGCGACTTTCCAGCGTCCGAATGTCCTCGCGGTCCGTTTGCCTGAGCGTTTCCGGGGCGGTTGCGCCTTCGGCCCCGGCAGTCCCGAAGGGCCGCCGATCTCTCCCGCGAGAGCGAGCGACCCTTTCCCCGACTCCGCCTGCGAGTCAAGCGCCACGGGGACGCGCCCGCGCGGTGGGTCGGCCGCCGGTCGGCGGTTCTAGGGGGCCGCCCGGGCCTGTTTCCAGAGGTCAGCATTGACCCGGGCCCGCTCCCAGAGGCCGGGCAGGGCTCCGTCCGGCACATGGAAGGTGGCGTAGCTGTAGCCGGTGCCTGAATGGAAATGCACGATGAACGGCCCCTGGTAGTTGAGCCAGTCACCATAGCCCCCGATCCGGTACGGCAGGTTTTCCGGAATGTCGGCCTGCGCCGGCAGCACGATCGAATTGACCAGCACCATCGGCGGGCCGAGGGCCTGAACATCGACCATGCCGGCCCGCCAGCAGTGCCGGCCCGCCTCGCGACGGCGCGGGGCGACGCGGCAGGGATCGATGCTGATCCGGGCCCGCCCCGGTCCCGCCTCCGGTTGATCGGGAAACTCTGACAGGTCGCGACTACAGCCCCCCGCCCCGGCATCGGCCTCGATGACCGCGTCCAGATAGACCGGCTCGCCGTCATGGATTTCCGCAAATTCCAGCAGGGCCATGACCCCTTCCGCCTCGGCCGCAGTCGCCTGGGCACCATTGTCGAAACAATGAAGCCGGAAGGTCGCCGCGGGCAGCGGCTCCTGTGCCCGCGCCGTCTGGGGCAGCGTCGGCAGGCCCAGGGCCAGGGCGAGCAGCCCGACCGTCAATTGATGTTCCATCCGACCCTCCTGTAGGCGCGCGATGGCGCACCTTCCCAACATTCGCGCTCCGGCACGACCTGTGAAAACTCACAGCTGGTCAGCACCGGAATTCAGGCAGACCCTGACCCCATGTCGCGCTCAGATCAGATCGAACCGGACGGCCTTGGCGGTCGCCTCGGCCAGGGTGCGGGCCTTCAGCTTGCGGCGCGCATTGACCGAATGCATGTCGACCGTGCGTTTCGAAATCCCCATCCGGTGCGCGATGCGGTCCGGCCTCAGACCCTGGGAAAAGCGTGCCAGCACATCGATCTCGCGAGCGGTCAGGGCCTCGTCGATTCCGGCGTGACGACGCTCCAGCGCGGGCCGCAGATAGGGAAACATGGCGAACGAAGCGATCAGCAGTTCGTTGCGACGGGCCTCAACCCGTTCCAGCACCGCCTCCCGCCTGGTTCGCCGGCAGCCGAAGGTGGCGGCAAACCAGGTCTGGTCACCGCCGGCCACCCCCTGCCCCATGAACGACAGGGCGTCACCCAGACCGGCGTCGGCGACGCCGCGCAACACCTGGCCGGTCCGGGCACTGACCTCGGGCTGATCGGCCGTGGCCTGGCCCCAGGCCGTCGTCAGCAGCGGCCGGTCCGGGCCCAGATCGGCCATCTGTTGCACGACGTAATCATGGCTGACGTGATCGAGGGCGGCATATTCCTCCATCCAGGCGTCGGGCAGGGAAGTCTGGATTTCGACCGCCTGCCCGCGAACGGGATCGCCCGTGGCCAGCCCCAGAACGAAATGGTCCAGGCCGCATGAGCGAACGAAGGCCGCATAGGCCTCCAGAACCGCGCCGTTGCCGCGTTGCGCGAGCGACATGGCTCCCAGCAGACGCTCCAGTTCCGGCGTCATTCCACAATCCTCCGCCGCAAACCTGCGGCCCCTGGTGCAGCCCCGGATTGAACCTAATGACCGGAATCAAAGCTTGGCAACCCTTGGACGGGCTTTTAAATTACAAGGTTATACCGACTGTCGTCCTGTCGGTTCTGGTGATCGGCCTGGCCATCGTGTCGCCGGTCCGGGCGCAAACACTGGGTTCAGGTGACTATGAAATCTGCTCTGTCGAGGACCGGAATGGCCGGTTTCGCGGCTATGATCAGGTCTGCCTGGAGTCGCGTCGCGCCGAACTGCGCCACCTCCGGCGGCTCGCCCGGCGCGACCGCCATGACCGGCCCGACACCTCCAGCCTCTATTTCTGTCCTGCCAGCGCCAACCAGGGGCGAGGCTGGAGCGTTGGCGGCCTCACCAGCTACGGCCCGACCACACCCGGCAGCGGTTATGCAACCGTGGACTGGCCCGTAAACGGTCGCCCCTGCATCCCCCGGCCCGTCGGCTACCTCAGCAGCGGCTATGACTGACGGGCTCCGTAAATCACCGTTCTTTGCAGGTATTTTCCACCTGTCCTACGATCCCGACACCACAGAAGGAGCTGTCATCATGGACACCGCCTCCGCCCGGTACCGCCGGGCGCGCCATTCAGGCCTGACGGCGTTCTTCGCCGTCCTCGGGATAGCCGGCACGGCCCTGGCCGGGGGACTGCCTGCGCCTGCAGCGCCGGAGGCGCTCGCCGACCACCATCAGTCCGACTTCGACGGGGCCGCCGCCGTCTCCCGGATCCGCAGCCTGTACGAAACCGACGTGACCATCGATGAGGCCGATCCCGCCAGTGCCAACGCCTGGTTCAGCCCCGGCCTGGCCGCGGACATGATCCGTCTGTACAGCCGGCCGGGCAGCTACGGCATCGGGTTCGGCTACCTCGTCGACGGCCAGGATGCGGCGCTGTCGGCGATCACCTATGCCTTCCACGAGGCCGGAAGCGACGGCCGGCCGGGCGTGCGCGTCCGCTTCACCAATTTCGGCGAGCCGGTCGATCTGGACTTCCTGCTCGACGATCACGGACGCATCGCCAACATCCGCTCGCGCGCCCCCGACGGCAGCGAAAAATGGAACCTGCATGAGAGCGTGGTCGAAGCCCTGCGGGACCCGGGACCGTGACCCGTCTCGCCCTCGTCGTCCTGTTTCTCGGCCTGACAGCCTGCGGCCGGCAACCGGGACCCGACCTCACGCCGGTCGACCCGCCGCCAGCGCCGGGCGACGCGGTCCATGTCCGGCCGGTCGGTGACAGCGGTCATGTCGAATTGCGGGTCGACCAGACCCTGGCCCTGGAGATGCAGTCCCGGTTCGAATGGCGCGAGGCCGCCGCCCCGACCCTGATCCGCCGCGACGACGTGCTCTGGGCACCGGCCGACCGCGCCGGGCAGAACCCGGGCAGCACCGGCAACAGCAGCTGGCAGGTGTTCATCTATCACGCGCTGCAACCGGGTGAGGAGACCCTGACCCTGGTCGAGGCCCGCCCGTGGGAGCCCGACCAGATCATCGACCGCTATGTCCTGACGGTGCAGATCCAGGCCGATGGCGAGCCGCCCGGGAGATAACAGGTCCGTTCAGAGCGGGTTCACGCGCGGGAGCCGAGGTTGGCGGCAGGTCAAAAGGAGTACCGACCATGACGTACCGCCCCCTGCTCGCCGCCGCTGCCGCGGTTGCCTTGATGATCCCCGCGACCAGCGCCGCCGCCCAGAGCTGGCCGGAAATCCTCGGTGCGGTGGTCCAGGCCCAGACCAGCAGCAGCTACAGCCCGTACAACGGTCAGTACAACGGCCGGTACGACGACAATCGTTACGGCGACCGTCGCGACAGCCATCGCCGCATCTCCGAGCGTCAGGCGATCCGCATCGCCCAACGCCAGGGCGTCCGTGTTCAGTCGGCGAACCGTCGCGGCAACCACTACGACATGATCGGCCGCACCGATAACGGCCAGCGCGTAAGCCTGAGGGTCGACGCCCGCACCGGGCAGATCACCCGCTTCGAGCGTGCACGGGACCGTCGCAACAACGACCGGTGGGACCGCGACGACCGGAACCACCGCGACCATGATCGTCGCGACCAACGCCGCGATCGCGATCACGACGATTGATCCAGGCGGACTTCTGATCGATCAGACCGTCGCGGGGCCCGGGCTCCGCGGCGGTTTTCGTGTCAGCCGGCCGCCCAGGCGTCGACCGCAGCGATGTGAACAGCCTTTTCCGCCTCGGACAGGAAGGCCCCCTCGAAACTGTTACGGGCCATGGCCGTCAGCTGTTCGCGCGTCAGGCCTACCGCCGCGGCCAGGCGACGGTAGTTGTCATTCACATAGCCGCCGAAATAGGCCGGATCGTCCGAGTTCAGGGTCACATGCAGGCCCTGGCGCAGCATCTCCGGCACCGGATGATCCTTCAGATCCTTGACCACGCACAGTTTCAGGTTCGACAGCGGACAGACGGTCAGGGTCATCTGGCTGGCCTTCAGCCGCGCCACCAGCGCCGGGTCCTCCAGCGAGCGATTGCCGTGATCCAGCCGGTCGATGTGCAGCAGGTCCAGCGCCTCGGCGACATAGGCCGGCGGTCCCTCCTCACCCGCGTGGGCGACGCGCTTCAGGCCCAGGGCCCCGGCCGCCTCGAACACGCGCTGGAATTTCGACGGCGGATGACCCACCTCGGACGAATCCAGCCCGACCCCGGCGATCCGGTCCAGCCACGGCTCGGCCGCCTTTAGCGTGGCGAAGGCGGCGTCTTCATCCAGATGGCGCAGGAAGCACAGGATCAGTTTGGAGGTCACGCCCAGCTCGCGCTCGGCCCGACCCATCCCGTCCAGCAGCCCCTCGATCACCGTCTCCATCGCCACGCCGCGGTCGGTATGGGTCTGGGGGTCGAAGAAGATCTCGGCATGGCGGACAGTGTCGGCCGCCGCGCGCTGGAAATAGGCGAAGGCCAGGTCCGCGAAATCCTGGCGCTGCAGCAGCACCGCCGCCCCGGCATAATAGATGTCGAGAAAGTCCTGCAGGTTGGAAAAGTCATAGGCGGCCCGCACGGCCTCGACGCTGGCGTACGGAATCGCCACACCGTTGCGCCGCGCCAGCTCGAACATCAGTTCGGGCTCGAGACTGCCCTCGATATGCAGGTGCAGTTCGGCCTTGGGCAGGCCGGCGATATAGGCGTCGAGGGACATGGCAGACTCCGGAAGCAGGTCGCCAGTCTAACCTACATCCGCTCGGGCGTGTCGATGCCCAGC
This sequence comes from uncultured Brevundimonas sp., assembly GCF_963975535.1. GTDB lineage: Bacteria > Pseudomonadota > Alphaproteobacteria > Caulobacterales > Caulobacteraceae > Brevundimonas. Next base: position 6,691 of record NZ_CAXBHE010000003.1, read on the forward strand.
AGGGACAGGGTCAGTTCCAGCTGGTCCAGCGCCGCCTGCGACAGGGCGATACGCGAGCCCCGGCTGGCAGCGTCGGGGGCCACCAGCACCGGGCAGGCCGCGTAGAATTTCGAAAAGGCCTGGGCCAGCCGATAGGCATGTTCGGCCAGCAGATGCGGCGCGCGCTTGTCGTAGGCGTCGCTGACCGCCTGGTCGAAGGCGTCCAGCGTCAGGGCCAGATCACGCTCGGCCGGCTCGGCCACGACGATCGCCGCCGGGGTCGCGCCCTGATCGGCCGCCTTGCGCAGCAGGGATTTGATCCGCACCGCCTGGTACAGCAGATACGGCCCGGTCTTGCCCTCGAAGCTCATGAAGCGGTCGAGGTCGAAGACGTAGCTGGTGGTGCGGGCGTTCGACAGGTCGGCGAATTTCAAGGCCGCGATCGCCACCTTGTGGGCGATGGCCTCGAACTCTTCGGGTGGCAGGTCGGCCCCGAGGCCGGACTCCTGCAAGCGCGCCCGGGCCTTGTCGGTGGCCAGGGTGATCAGGTCGTGCAGCTTCAGCACCCCGCCGGCGCGGGTCTTGAACGGCTTGCCGTCCGGCCCGTTCATCGTGCCGAAACCGAGATGCTCCAGTGACCCGGGCGTCGCATAGCCGGCCAGGATGGCGGCGCGGAACACCTGTTCGAAATGCTCGGCCTGTCGTTCGTCGACGACATAGAGGATCAGTTCGGGGTCGATGGCCTGACGCCGGTCGACGATGGTGGCCAGGTCGGTGGTCCCGTACATGGCCGAGCCGTCACGCGAGATGACCAGCAGCGGCGGCGGGCTGGGAGCCTCCATCACACTGCCGTCGGCCAGCTTGCGCTTGCGGGTCTCGCCGGGCCGGGCCACGTGAACCACCCGGGCCCCGTCGTCCTCGACCAGCAGCCCCTTGGCCTCAAGATCGGCGATCATCCCGGCCATCACCGGATCGGCGTCGCTCTCGCCGTTCCACAGGTCGAACGTCACCCCCAGGGCCGCGAACTCCCGCTCCAGGGCGGTGCGGCTGACGGCGACGAAATGGGACCACAGGGCGCGATAGCCGGGACGACCGGCCTGCAGCTCGGCCGTCGCCCTGCGGGCGCGGTCACGGAATTCGAGGTCTTCCTTGGCCCGGGTCGCGGCGGCCGGATACAGCCGCTCCAGATCCTCCAGGGTGACCGGGGGCTCGGCCGGAAACGGCCCGTCGCCCTCGGCCATGAAGGCCGCCGCGCCGCCCTCGTCGCCGACGGCCACGATCAGCAGCCCCATCTGGAAACCCCAGTCGCCGAAATGTGCGTCGCCCCACACGATGTCACCGCGGAAGCGGAACAGTCGCTTCAGGCTCTCGCCGATGATCGAGCTGCGCAGATGGCCGACGTGCATCGGCTTGGCCACATTGGGCCCGGCATAGTCGATAATCACCCGGCGCGGCGTTGCCACGGCCCCGGCACCGGCCCGCGCCTGGTCGGCGGCCACCGCGGCGGCCCGTTCGGCCAGGGCCGCATCGGTCAGTTTGAAATTGATGAAACCCGGTCCGGCCACCTCGACCAGCGCCAGGCGCGGATCGGCCTTCAGCCGCTCGGCCACCCGGCCGGCCAGCTCACGCGGATTGGCCTTCAGCGCCCTGGCCGCGGCCAGCGCCCCGTTGGACTGGAAATCGGCCAGGTCGGGCCGGTCGGAGACGGTGACCCGCGCCAGCGCCGCGTCCACGCCTTCGGCGGCGAAGGCGGCCGCGACCGCTTCGCCCAGGGACGATTTCAGATCGGTCATTGCGGGTCGGTGGCCTCGGCCTGGGCCTGTCCGGCATTGATGCGGAACCGGCTGCCGGTGCGGTTGAACTCGGCCATTTCCTGGGTGACGTCGAAGCCGACCAGGATCTCGAAATTGTCACCACTGGTCGTCGCCGCGGCGCGCGGAATGACGATGGTCTGCTCCTGGGTGGCCGAGGCCGTCTCCCCGCCGCGGAAATCGACCGGCAGGTCGAAATACTGTTTCGCCAGGATCGCCCGGTTCCGCTCGGTCACGGCGATCCAGTAGCGGTAGGTGTGGTTCCCGGCCGCCGCCATCGGCCCGCGGCCCAGGTTGAACAGCAGGTTGATCTGGACGGTGATCGGATCGGTCCCCCGGTAGGAGCAGTCCGCCGCCAGCCCCTCGATCTCGCCGGTGTAGCCGACATTGGCCGTGGCGGCGCGATTGTCGGCCAGTTCGACATAGCGGGCCGCGTCGTACAGGATCTTCACATAGGGGCACGGGCCGGCGTTGACCCGGCGGCTCAGCGGGGCGATACGCGGGGCCGAGTCGACGATGGGCGTGTCACTGGCCTGACCGGTCTGGCTCGGGTCCTGGCTCTGACCCGGTCGGCCGCCGGTGGGCAGGGGACGGCTCGAGGTCTGGGCCATGGCCACGGCGGGCAGCAGGCCCGCCAGCACGACGGAAACAGCAAGAACGGGGAGCACGCGACGCATCAGGTTCAAATCCGGCAATCGAGGAGTAACGCGACGAGGACCGACGCGGTCCGATACGCTGGTGTCTGATAGCGGCTAAAGCGAGGCGCGGCAAACGCCACGCCCGGCGCTTCCCGGACCCCGCATCCCGTCGGGACGGTGGCGGCGGGCGCGTCGAAGCCCTAGATTGCGGCCATGACGATCCACACCCCCATCCCCCGGACCGGCCCCCGCCCCCTGACCATCCGTCTGGCGACGCCGCGCGGCTTCTGCGCCGGGGTCGACCGGGCCATCCAGATCGTCGAACGCGCGCTCGAGAAATACGGCGCTCCCGTCTATGTCCGGCACGAGATCGTCCACAATCGCCATGTCGTCGAACGGCTCAAGGCCATGGGTGCCGTGTTCGTGCGCGAACTCGACGAATGCCCGGACGACCGGCCCGTCGTCTTCTCGGCCCACGGCGTGCCCAAGTCGGTGCCGGCCGGAGCCCGGGCCCGCGACCTGTTCTTCCTCGACGCCACCTGCCCGCTGGTCTCCAAGGTCCATGTCGAGGCCGAGCGGCATCATGCCGCCGGTCGCCACATCATCCTGATCGGCCACACCGGCCACCCCGAGGTGGTCGGCACCATGGGCCAGCTGCCGCCGGGGGCGATCAGCCTGGTCGAGACTGTCGCCGACGCCGAGGCCTTCCAGCGTCCCGGGGACGCCGCCCTGGCCTACGCCACCCAGACCACCCTGTCGGTCGACGACACCGCCGAGATCCTCGCCGTGCTCAAGCGGCGCTTCCCGGAGCTGCCCGACCCCCACAAGGAAGACATCTGCTACGCCACAACCAACAGACAGGAAGCGGTCAAGCGGCTGGGCGAGGGCTGTGACCTGGTGCTGGTGGTCGGTTCGAAGAATTCGTCCAACTCGGCCCGGCTGGTCGAGGTCGCCATCCGCGCCGGGGCCCGCGACGCCCGGCTGGTCGACGATGCCGGCCATGTAGACTGGCGCTGGTTCGACGGTGTCTCGACGGTGGGTGTCACCGCCGGAGCCTCGGCCCCCGAACCGCTGATCGCCGCCCTGGTCGACGCCATCGCCGACCGCTTCGACGCCACCGTGGTCGAGGACGCGGGCGAACGCGAGACCGTCACCTTCAAACTGCCGCGCGCCCTGACGGACTGATCCACCGCGCGGATCAGCCGTCCTTGCCGTCCTCGCTCACGAAATCCTGGGCGAACTCGGGACCGTCGTCCTCGCCGGAGCTCAGCAGGTCACCCTCGTCATCGCCGCCCCGACTGGGGTCCGGCACCTCGAACCCGACCGGGATCGACAGGTCCAGCAGGCCCGCCGCCTTCATCTCCTGCACGCCGGGCAGGTCATACAGGCTGGCCAGGCTGAAATGCTCGAGGAAGCGGTCGGTGGTGCCATAGGTCACCGGCCGTCCCGGCGTCCGCCGGCGCCCGCGCAACCGCACGAATCCCATCTCCAGCAGCAGATCCAGCGTGCCGCGCGACAGCGACACCCCGCGCACGCTCTCGACCTCGGCCCGGGTGCAGGGCTGGTGGTAGGCGATGATGGCGAGGGTCTCCAGCGCCGCCTTCGACAGCCGCCGCGGCTCCTCGCGCTCCTCGGTCATCATGAAACTCAGGTCCGGCGCGGTGCGGAAGCGCCAGCGGTCGGCCACGCACTCGAGCTCGACCCCCCGCCCCTGATAGCGGGTCCGCAGGCCGGCGATGGCCCCGCCGACATCGGCCCCCTCGGGCAGGCGACGCGCGATCTCGGCCGCCGACAGCGGCCCGGCCGCCGCGAACAGCAGGGCCTCGACCCGGCGTTCGATCTCCTGGCTGTCAGGTTCGAAGCGCAGGTCGGTCACGGGGTCAGCTCCAGCGGCAGGCCCTGCCCGCGCCGCTTCAGATACAGCGGGGCGAAGGGTTCGGACTGGCGCACGTCCATCGCCCCCTCCTTCACCAGCTCCAGACTGGCCGACAGGGTCGAGGCCAGATAGCTGGTGCGGCTCGGGCCGGGCTCCCCGTCCTCCGCATCCGCGACCGGGGCCACCCGCTCCAGCGGCGTCCAGTCGGACAGCCGCGGCAGAATGTCCCGCAACCAGTCGCGCGCCGCCTCCAGCGGAAAGGCCTCGACCCGCTGACCCGGCGCATAGCTGCGCCGTTCCTCGCGCCGTCGCTGCGTCACATAGGCGCTCATCAGTTCGTACAGGCTGGTGTCGATCCGGTCGGACGGGATGATCACCGTCGCCTCCGGGTCGCCGCGCGTGAACACGTCCCGCTTCAGCAGCGGCCGGCTGGTCAGGGCCTCGACCGAACGCCGCATCGCCTCCAGCTTCTGCAGCCGGAACGCCAGGGCCGCCGCCATCTGCTCGGCCGGCAGCTCCGCGTCCCGCGCCTTTTCGGTGCGGGGCAGCAGCAGACGCGACTTCAGATAGGCCAGCCACGACGCCATCACCAGATAGTCGGCCGCCAGCGAGAAATTGCGCCGCCGCGCCTCATGCACAAAGGCCAGATACTGTTCCGCCAATCGGGTGATCGACAGCTTCAGCAGATCGACCTTCTGGGTCCGCGCCAGCGCCAGCAGCACATGCAGCGGGCCTTCATAGCCATCGAGGTCGACCACGAACCCCTCATCGGCCTCGACGGCCTCGGCCACGGCGGTGAAATCCAGATTGGGCTGGAAGGCCTCAGTCATCAGACGATCTCCGTCCCCCCATGCAGGGCAAGGGCGTCGAACCTGTCATCCCTGCGCCTCCCCGACATCGGGGCCCCGCGCTGCGTCCATCTGCCCGTCCATGGCCGCCTTGAACCGCGCCCGGGCCGCCACCGCGTCCAGCGGCTCCGGCGTCAGGACGATCCGCGCCAGCGCCGCCGCGGCCCGTTTCGCCGCCTTGCCCTTCAGCTTGCCGGTACCCGCGGCCACCTGCTTCATCTCCTCGAGGTCGCCGTTGCAGTGCAGCACCACGTCGCACCCGGCCTTAAGCGCCGCCCCGGCCCGTTCGGTCAGCGTGCCGGACAGCGCCTTCATCGACAGGTCGTCGGTCACGATCAGGCCGGAAAAGCCGAGATCCCGGCGCATCAGCCGGATCGCCTTCTTCGACGTCGTGGCCGGGCGTTTCGGATCGATGGCGTCGAACACCACATGGGCGGTCATGGCCATCGGCATGTCGGACAGGGCCCTGAACGGCACGAAATCCCACGCCGCCAGCGTCGCCAGATCGGCATGGACCACCGGCAGGTCGTGATGACTGTCGGCGAAGGCCCGGCCATGGCCCGGCATGTGTTTGATGACCGGCAGCACCCCTCCGGCCAACAGGCCCTCGGCCGCCGCCCGGCCCAGCCGGGCCACCGTCTCCGGATCACGGGCATAGGCGCGGTCGCCGATGATGTCGTGCGCCCCCGGCACCGGGACATCGAGGACGGGAACACAGTCCACATTGATCCCGAGCGCCTGCAGATCGTGGGCCATCAGTCGCGCGCCCTGACGGACCAGATCACGGGCCGTGTCGACGTCCCCCGCAGCCTGAAGATAGGCGTCGCCGGGCGGGTATTTGGGCCAGTGTGGCGGCCCGAGCCGTTGCACCCGGCCGCCCTCCTGGTCGATCAGCACCGGGGCGTCCGGCGCGTCGATACTGTCACGCAGGGCCGCCACCAGGGCCCGCACCTGGTCCGGGCTCTCGACATTGCGCCGGAACAGGATGAAGCCCCACGGCCGGGTCTCGGCGAAGAAGGCGCGCTCCGCCGCGGTCAGCTCAGGTCCCGAACAGCCGTAGATGGCAGCCGAGGTCACGGCCTAGCGGACCAGGCAATCGCCGCCACCGGCCTTGATCGCGGCGCAGAAGGCCCGGGCGTCGTCACGGCTCAGCCCGGCGAAGGTGGTGCGGTACAGGGTCGACCCGTTGGAGGCGGTGACCTCCTGCACCCGCTTGGTCGCTCCGGCGGCGAACTGCGGGAAGCGGGCGGCGACGGCGGAATATTCGCGATCGGCGATGCCCGGGGTCGAGAAGGCCCCGATCTGCACGATCGAACTGCCCCCGGCCGGAGCCGCCGGGGTCTCGGCCTTCACCACCGGAGCCGGGGCCGCGGCGACCGGCGGGGCGGCCGGTGCCGGGGTCGCCGGGGCCGTCGGGCGCGGCTGCACGGCCTCGGGCGGGGCGATGAAGGTCGGGTCGGCGGGAATCTCGCTCGGCGGGCCATAGACACTGACCCCGGCCTCGGGGTCGACCGGCTGGGCCTCCAGCGGGGCCTCGACCTTCAGCTCGCCGATCGGCGTGCCCACGGCCGGCGGCGCGTCGGTCGAGGAGCGCAGGCCCGAACGGTAGAAGACCACCACGGCAATGATCAGCAGCAGCAGCACCGCCCCGCTGATGATCAGGGTCACCGGCGGGGCCTTGCCGCCGCCGCCGCCCTGGCCGCCGCCGGCCCGTCGCGCGTCATAGCTGGTGCGCTGGAACGGCAGATCGTCGTCGGTGGGCGGCGTATAGGCACCGCGGTCGCGGTCGCCGCCGCCGGTCGGACGATAGGGATCTTCGTGTGACATGGTCGCGCCTTGTGAATCGGCCCGGCGCGAATCGACGCGTCGGGGGCCCAGTCTACTCTGCCCCGGTCCGCTTTCGAATCACAGATCGAGACCCAGGTCGAGGCTGAACAATTTGCGGTGTTCCTCGATCGCGAACCGGTCGGTCATTCCGGCGATATAGTCGCATACGGCCCGGGCCCGCCGGTGCGGGTCCTCGACCGCCGCCCGTTCCGACCATTCCGGCGGCAGAACGCCCGGCTCGGCCATGAACAGCTGGAACATCTCGCCCAGCAGCCGCCGCGCCTGGCTGCGGGTGCGATTGACCCGGTAGTGACGGTACATCCGCTCGAACAGGAATTTCCGCAGCACGCCCAGATCCGCCAGCATGCCGTCGGAAAAGGCCACCAGCGTCCGCCGCGCCGTGCGCACATCCTCGGTCGCGGTGATGCCGTCAGCCGCCAGTCGCCGCTCGGTCTCGGCCAGCACGTCCTCGATCATCGCCCCGATCATGCGCCGCACGGCCTCGATGCGGATCATCCGCTCGTCCTGGTCGGGCCAGTCGCGCCGCGTATCCCTCAGGATCGGCCCGATCAGCGGCACCCGGGCCAGATCGTCGAGACTGAACAGGCCCGCCTGTACCCCGTCATCGACGTCGTGGTTGTTGTAGGCGATGTCGTCGGCGATCGCCGCCGCCTGGGCCTCCAGCGAGGCGAAGGTGTCCAGCCGCAGGTCCCAGCCCGGCGCATAGTCGGCGATGGCCCGCCACGCCGGCTCGTCCAGCCGATGGCTGACCGGCCCGTTGTGCTTGATCACCCCCTCGACCGTCTCCCAGCTCAGGTTCAGGCCGTCGAAGGCCGGATAGCGCTCTTCCAGCCGGGTCACCACGCGGAAGGTCTGGACGTTGTGATCGAACCCGCCCCACGGCTCCATCTGCGCCTGCAACTCGTCCTCGCCGGCGTGGCCGAACGGCGGATGCCCCAGGTCGTGGGCCAGGGCCACGGTCTCGGCCAGGTCGGTGTCCAGCCGCAGGGCGTGCGCGATCGACCGGGCGATCTGCGCCACCTCCAGCGAATGGGTCAGCCGGGTGCGGTAGTGGTCGCCCTCATGCGCCACGAACACCTGGGTCTTTTCCTTCAGCCGCCGGAAGGCGGTAGCGTGGATGATCCGGTCGCGGTCGCGGGCGAAGGCCGTGCGGGTGCGACTGACATTTTCCGGAAACAGCCGCCCGCGCGACGCTGTCGGGGTCTCGGCGAAGGGGGCGCGATCGGTCGACTGGCTCAAGGCAGCGGCTTCATGTTGGTCGCGGGCCTTTGCGATTGGCCGCTTCGACCTCATATAGACCCCTGTGAGTACCGTCCAATCCCCCGCCGTTCCGGCCCCGAAGCTCGATATCGCGCCGCGCGCGCCTCAGGGCATCCTGCTGTCCGCCGGTGCCGCCCGACGTCTGGCCGAGCTGGCCACAGCCGCGGGCCGCCCGCAGATGCTGCGCGTCGCCGTCGACGGCGGCGGCTGTTCCGGCTTCCAGTACCGGTTCGAACTGGTCGACAGTGCCGAGGCCGATGACCTGCGCATCGAGCTGGACGGCCAGACCGCCCTGGTCGACCCGGTCTCCGTCCCCTTCCTCAAGGGTTCCGAGATCGCCTTCGTCGACGAACTGGCCGGGGCCCAGTTCGTGGTGCGCAACCCCAACGCCGCCTCCAGCTGCGGCTGCGGCGTCAGCTTCTCGATCTAGCCGGGTCGGCGCATGTGCGGCCGCTTCGACACCTCGCAACTGACCTGGGCGGACATCCATGCCCAACTGTCGGTGTTTGCCGAAATCACCACCCCGCCCCTCAACCTCGAACCCGATGACGACGTGCGCCCGACGACCCGGCAGTTGACCGCGCGGCTGGAGGGCGGGGCCTGGGCGCTGGAGCGGATGCGTTGGGGTCTGGTGCCCGGATGGCGTTCGGGCAAGCCGCTGAAGGACTCGGAAAAGGGCAAGGGCGACGGCTTCAAACTGACCACCTTCAACGCCCGGTCCGAGACCGCCGCCGGGTCCGCCGTGTTCCGCAGTGCCTTCGCGCGCCGTCGCTGTCTGGTCCCGGCCTCGGCCTGGTATGAGTGGACCGGTGACAAGGGCGCAAAGTCCCGCTGGCGCTTTTCGCGCGCCGACGGCCAGCCCCTGCTGATGTTCGCCGGCCTGTGGGACCACGCCGACACCGCCGACGCCGGCCCGGTCGACAGCTTCACCGTGCTGACCCATCCCTCCAGCGGCCTGCTGGCCGAATACCACCACCGCGCGCCGGTGGTGCTGGAGCGCGACGCCTGGATGACCTGGCTCGATGTCGACCGGGATCCCGCGCCCCTGTTCGTGCCCGACACGGTCGAGCGGTTCCGGGTGGTTCCGGACGACCGTTGAGTCCCCGCCGGGCGACGGCGACGCTGCGACCCCTGCCGAAATCGCTTGCGATTAGGATTATTCCTAATTAGGCTTTGTCCTATGAACACCCTGTTCAAGGCCCTGTCGCATCCGGTCCGGCGCCGCATCATCGAGATGCTGCGCAAGGGCCCGCTCGCGTCCGGCGACATCGCCGCCGCCTTCGACATGAGCTGGCCGTCGATCACCGGCCACCTCAACGCCCTGAAGGACGCGGGCCTGGTCTCGCCCGAGCGCGACGGGTCCACGATCCGCTACCGGCTCGAAATCTCGGCGGTCGAGGAGGCCGTCGCCTTCCTGATGGCCATGCGCGGGGGCGGCCCCGCCCCCGACGATACGGAGCCCACCCCATGACCGCCGCCAACCGCACCCCCGCCCTCGATCTCGCCACCTGGGGCATCAGCATCCTGATCATCGGCACCGGCCTCGGCGTGCTGGTCGCCGGTCCGACCGAGCTGATGCCGGTGCACTGGAACATCCGCGGCGACGCCGACGACTGGGCCGGTCGCGAGCTGGTCGGTCTGATGATCGCCGGCCTCGGCCTGTTCAACCTGCTGATCGCCGGCGGTCTTGGCCTCTATGCCGCCCGCGCCGACGACCCGGCCCGCCGCCGCGCCCTGCGCTTCGGCCAGCTGGTCGTCCTGCTCTCCCTGACCGGCGTCACCCTGTTCGTCGGGGCCTCCAGCCTCAGTGGCGCCACCACCATTCGCACCGCCATCCCCATGGCCGGTCTCAGCCTGATCTTTCTGCTGACGGGGGCCTTTCTCGGCCGCGTCGGTCCCAATCCGGTGGTCGGGGTGCGCACGCCGTGGAGCTACAAGAGCCGCCTTGCCTGGGACCGCTCCAACCGCCTCGCGGGCCGCCTGTTCTTCCTGATCGGCCTGGCCGGCCTGGTCACCGCGCCCTGGGCGGTCCAGCCCTTCGCCCTGATCGCCCTGATCGTCGCCGTCACGATCGCCGCCGTCTGGTCGGCGGTCGAGAGCTGGCGCGTGTGGCGCTCCGATCCCGACCGCCAACCCTTCTGATCGCCCCCTTCAAACCGGAGACCTCGCCATGCTGAGCCTCGCCCTCGCCGCCACCCTGCTGACGACCGGTCCGGTCGAGACCGCCTTGACCCTGCCCTCGCAGCCCGCCCCCCTGCACGGCACCCTGCTGACCCCCGACGGGACCGCCCATGCCGTCGCCGTCATCCTGCCCGGCTCCGGGCCGACCGACCGCAACGGCAACAGCCCGCTCGGCATCACCGCCCAGACCTATCGCCTGCTGGCCCGGGGGCTGGCCGATCAGGGCATCGCCACCGTGCGCATCGACAAACGCGGCATCGGTGAAAGCGCCGCCGCCGCGCCCTCGGAGGCCGACCTGCGCATCACCGCCTATGTCGAGGATGCCCGCGCCTGGGCCGCCGAGGCCGCGGCCCGCACCGGACAGCCCTGCGCCTGGTTGATCGGGCACAGCGAGGGGGCCCTGATCGCCGTGGCCGCCGCCGACGGTCACGAAGACAGCATCTGCGGCCTCGTCCTGCTGTCGGGGGCCGGACGCCCGGCCGGGGTCATCCTGCGCGAACAGCTCGGCCCGCAACTGCCCGAGCCGATGAAGACCGAGGCCTTCGCCATCCTGTCGGAGCTCGAGGCCGGCCGCACCGTCGCCGACACCCCCCCGGCGCTCGCGGCCCTGTTCCGGCCGTCGGTCCAGCCCTATCTGATCTCGTGGCTGGCGCTGGATCCCGTGGCCCTGATCGCCGCCTGGGACGGACCGGTGCTGATCGGCCAGGGCACCACCGACATCCAGATCGCCGTCGCCGACGCCGAGGCCATGGCCGCGGCCCGGCCCGATGCGCGACTGGTGCTGTGGGACGGGGTCAATCATGTGCTGAAGGTGGCCCCGGCCGAGCGCGCCGCCAATGTCGCCACCTACGCCGATCCCGCGCTGCCGCTGGCCCCCGGCGTCGTCGACGATGTGGCGGATTTCATCCTGCAGCCCTGACTCCGGCCGGCCTTTCGGCACGGCGGGGCTACCGTTTGGTCCCGCCGCCGCATATGGCAGGGGACGCCTCGATCAACCGCGGACTCCGACTCCCTTGCACACCGGCACGACCCAGGGCCTCCACTACGAAATCCACGACGGCCCGGCGGACGCGGAGACCGTGATCCTGTCCGCCGGTTTCGGCGGCATGGGCGCAATGTGGGAGCCGCAGATGGCCGCCCTGACCGCGCGCTTTCGCGTGCTGCGCTACGACCAGCGCGGCACCGGTCGCAGCACCCCCGTCCTGACCGCGCCCCATTCGGTCGAGGCGATGGGCCGCGACATTCTCGCCGTGATGGACGCCACCGACACCCTCCAGGCCCATCTGGTCGGCCAGGCCGCCGGCGGCATGGCCGCCCTGGCCCTCGCCCTCGACCGTCCCGAACGGCTGGAGCGGCTGGTGGTGGTCAGTGGCTGGTCGCACGCCGACCCGCACCTGACCCGCGTCCTCGCCGCCCGCACCCGGCTGCTCGAGGCCTTCGGTCCGGCCGCCTGGGTCGAGGCCGCGCCCCTGTTTCACTATCCGCCCGACTGGATCTCGCGCAACGACGCCCGCCTCCGCGCCGGGGCCGCGCGCGACATCATCGCCCTGCCGCCCACCGAGGTGATCCTGGCCCGGCTCGACGCCCTGATGCGCTTCGACATCGACGACCGGCTGGACGAGATCGACCTGCCCATCCTCGTCTGCGCCGCCGCCGACGACGCACTGGTCCCGCCGCGCTGCTCGCGCTGGCTGGCCACCGCCCTGCCCAACGCTACCCTCGACGTCACCCCCTGGGGCGGCCACGCCTTCCCCGAGCTCGCCGCCGACGCCTTTAACGCCGCCCTGATCGCGTTTCTGACGGGCGGGGACTGACACAGAGCCCCTCTCCCGGCGGGAGCCATCGGTTGGGGAGAGGGCTTACGGTCTCACCCCGGTCGCACCGAAAGCTCTCACCGTTTGCATGCCGGAATGCGCTCATAACAGCTGTCGTCATCCTCCGGTGAGCGCTCGCGTCAGCGGGTGCGAGACCGGGGGACCCAGCGGCGCGCGGAGCGCGACCTGTTCAGGCACGGATTCAAGCCCCTCTCCCGGGGGAGAGGGGTTGGGGAGAGGGCGTACGGTGCCACCATGATCGCACCGAAACCCCTCACCCTTTCCCGCAACCGCTCGCTGCGCTCACGGGCGCTCAAGCCCTCCCCGCCGGGAGAGGGAAACAATGCGAGGTGTTTGCCAAAAATCCCCCTATCGGCGCTCCCCAAACCCCAACCCGATCAACACCCTGACCTTTTCCTCCGCCAATCTTCCCGCCTCACCTCCAGCCGCGCCGATAATACCCCCGTCCCGTCGCACGGGGGGCTCGCTCGGCCGGCGATCCGCAGCGGCGGCGGGAGCGGATGGAGCGGGCGCAACCCGGAGCCGGATCCCCTGTCGGGGTCGCTGGCCGCGGGGATGCGAGGTCGAGCCGGGTGAAAAGCCGGACGGCCGAGGGGGCGGGGCGGAGACCCGCACCGGTCCAGGAGATGGTCGCTGCCATCCCTGCCCGCCGTGTGCAGAAGGACCCCTCGTCAACAGCGAGGCCCACGGTCCGCGCATGTGGAAGCCTGTCCGCGCGGAGCGTCTGACGTTCGCCGAAACGGTATTTTTTCAACACACCGGGCGTCCGCCCGGCGCTCCGCCCATGCCCCCCAACCGTCGCCTGACCGGCGCGCGGGACTTCAGCCTGCCTGCTGGTCCGCCGGCCGGATGGTGCTGACAATATTGCCGGTGTCGCGGGCCGAGCCGTCCTCGGCCAGGTCCCGGCGCGTCGCCGCCAGGCTCAACGGCCCGCCCAGGGCGCGGTTGACGGCGTCGATGCCGACCTCCCCGGCCTCCGGGTCCCGGGCCAGCAGATAGCGCAGCGACAGGCGCGGATGTTCGGCCGTGTCCTGCTGCGTCCCGTGCAGGGTGCAGGCATGCCAGACCGCCGCATAGCCGGTGCCCCCGGTCAGCATCCTCTGGGTCACCGTTGTCGACCCGCCGCGCCCGTCGCCATAGGTCCACTGGTCGCCCTCCCCGGGCGTCAGGTCATGCGGGAACAGGGTCGAGGCCAGCCTCTGGCTGCCCTCCAGCACAAACAGGGGCGCGTCCACCGCCGTGACCGGATGCAGGTAGATATACAGGGTCACGAAATCCGCCGTCCGCGCCGGATGGTCGATCAGGTCCTGATGGAAGTCGATCCCGGCGAAATAGGTGATGTCGCGATACTCGGGCCGGATATAGGGGCCCAGATTGTTGACCGCCTTGCCTTCGGTCCGCGCCTGCACCCAGTCCGGCATCCAGTCGCGCGGCACGCCGCACACCAGCTTGCGGTCCAGCGTCTGATAGCCCGCTCCCAGCAGTTCGGTCAGACCCGCCACGATCGCCGGATCGCGCTCGACGAAATCCAGGCTGGCGTCGATCCGGTCGACCAGATTCCGCCCCGGTCGCGGATTGACGCCCCGGAACTGCGGGTCGGCCAGGAACTCGGCCTCGTCCAGAAACAGGTCCGGCCCGAAGGCCCGCGTCGCATGCACCGCCATCAGCAGGTCGGTCGCCGCCACCGGATCGAGCCCCGGCGAAAACACGTGAAAGCCGCGCGTCGCCAGATCGCCGGTCACGCCCCCGCCGCTTCCCTGCCCTGCCTGATCCGTCATCGCGTCACGCCCCACAATTCCCGCACACCGGCATCTAGGCCCCCGGCACCCAGTCCGGGCTGTCGCCCTCGCCGAGCAGTTTCAGCAGATAGGCCCCGTAGGGACTGTTTCCATGGGCCCTGGCACTGGCCCGCATCGCCGCCTCGTCCAGCCAGCCGTTGGCCCAGCCGATCTCCTCGAGGCACGAGATCTTGAACCCCTGCCGCTGTTCGATCGTCTGCACGAAATGCCCCGCCTCCATCAGGCTTTCCGGCGTCCCCGTGTCCAGCCAGGCGAAGCCCCGGCCCAGCATCTCCACATGCAGGTCACCGCGCTTCAGATAGGCCTCGCTGACACTGGTGATCTCCAGCTCCCCACGCGTCGACGGCTTCACCGCCCGGGCGATGTCGACGACATCGGCGTCATAGAAATACAGGCCGGTCGTGGCCAGGTTCGACTTCGGCCGTTTCGGCTTTTCCTCGATGCCCAGCGCCCGCCCGTCCGGCCCGATCTCCAGCACCCCGAACTGCTCCGGAGTCTTGACCGGATAGGCAAAGACGGTCGCCCCCGTGGTCCGCGCCGCCGCGGCCCTGAGCTTGGGCGTGAAGCCCTGGCCGTAGAAAATGTTGTCACCCAGCACCAGACAGACCCGGTCGCCGTCGATGAATTGCTCACCGATCAGGAAGGCCTGGGCGATCCCCTCGGGCCGGGCCTGTTCGGCATAGGACAGGCGGATGCCGAAGCGCGAGCCGTCGCCCAGCAGCCGCTCGAACATCCAGCGATCCTCGGGCGTGGTGATCACCAGGATGTCGCGGATGTCGGCCAGCATCAGCACCGACAGCGGATAGTAGATCATCGGCTTGTCGTAGATCGGCAGCAGCTGTTTGGAGACGCCGTAGGTGATCGGGGCCAGCCGGGTCCCCGTGCCGCCCGCCAGAACGATACCCTTCATCGTGCCGCCCCTTCCCTCAGGCCCAGACGCTGGCCGTCGTACCGTCCCCGGAGTCGCTGCAGGACGTCCAGATGACCCAGACACCAGTCGACGGTTTTGGCCAGGCCGGTCTCGAACGTCTCGGCCCGCACCCAGCCCAGCTCGCGCTCGATCTTCCCCGAATCCATCGCATAGCGCCGGTCATGGCCCGGACGGTCGGGAACATGGGTGATCAGGTCGGCATAGCGCGCCACGCCCGCCGGCTTCTCCGGCCGGGCGATCTCCAGCAGCCCGCAGATCGTCTGCACGACCTCGATATTGCGCCGCTCGGCATCGCCGCCGACATTGTAGCTCTCGCCGACCACGCCCTGCCGCAACGCCAGCTCCAGCGCCGCCGCGTGGTCCTCGACATACAGCCAGTCCCGCACCTGGTCCCCGGCCCCGTAGATCGGCAGCGGCCGCCCCTCGATGGCGTTCAGGATCGTCAGCGGGATCAGCTTCTCGGGAAACTGGAAGGGCCCGTAATTGTTCGAACAGTTGGTGATGATCGTCGGCAGGCCATAGGTCCGCGACCAGGCCCGCACCAGATGATCCGCCCCCGCCTTGCTGGCCGCATAGGGCGAGCTGGGCGCATAGGGATCGGTCTCCCGGAACGGCGGCGCATCCGGAGCCAGGTCGCCGAACACCTCATCGGTCGACACATGCAGGAAGCGGAACCCGTCGCGCGCCTCGGACTCCAGCGCATCCCGGTGCCGCACCGCCGCCTCCAGCAGCACCCCGGTTCCGGCGACATTGGTCTGGATGAAGACCGCCGGCCCGTCGATCGACCGGTCCACATGGGTCTCGGCCGCCAGATGGATGACGGCGTCCGGCCGGTGCCGGGCGAACACCTCCGCCACCGCCCCGGCGTCGCAGATATCGACCTGGGCAAAACTGTAGTCGGGCGCGTCCGTCGCCGCCTCGACGCAGGCCAGATCCCCGGCATAGGTAAGCTTGTCGAGATTGATCACGGCCACGCCACCGGCGCTGACCAGTCGCCGCACGACGGCCGAGCCGATAAACCCGGCACCACCGGTAACGAGGACGTTCATGCGCCTGATTGGCGGCCGCTGCGGTTAATAACCCGTCAAGCCGGACACAGCGGGCCTGCGCAACCGGATCGTAAGCACAGGTTAACGCAATGCCGTTCTACTCGGTTCTTAACCATATTTCTGGAGACGCTCGTGAACATGATGGCGAAGGCGGCCAACGACCCCATCGCCGAAGGGCGCGCCCTGCTCGAGGCCGGTGATCCGGTGGCGGCCGCCAACCTGCTCTATGCCTTCACCGAGTCACGCCCCGCCGACCATGAAGGCCGTTACTGGCTGTACAGCGCCCTCGTCGCCGCCGCCGAGCCCGCCGCCGCGCGTCAGACCCTGGACGACGCCCGCAACCTGCATGCCGTCGCCATGCTGCGCGCGCACGGCGTCGACCTGGCACGCTTCAAGACGGACAAGGCCTATTGCGCCCAGGTCGGTCTGCAACTCTATGCGATCAAACACATGGCCCCGGCCAGCCTGACCCTCGGGCGCGGTCTCGATCTCGACAATCCCGACGTTCAGACGATGATCAGCTACGGCCTGTCCCTGCAGCATCAGGGCCGGACCGACGAGGCCATCAACGTCTTCAGCGCCGCGGCCGAAGCCTTCCCGCACCCGGCGGTCCACGAGTTCCTGCTCTACGCCCTGTTCCACGCCCCTGACCGCATGCGTCGCGTATCGGACGAGGCGCGCCGCTGGAGCGACCTCTACGCCGCCCCCCTGACCCCGGCCCAGCCGGTGTTCGCCAATGCGCGCACATCCGACCGCCCCCTGCGGATCGGCTACGTCGGCCCCAGCTTCAGCCGCAGCCAGGTGGCCCAGTTCCTCCTGCCGGTGCTGGAAGCCCACGACCCCAAATCAGTCGAGGTCTTCCTCTACTGCGCCGACCCCGCCGCCGAGGACGCCCTGCCGCCCGGCTGCACCGTCCGGGGCATCGGCCCCCTCTCCGATCCGGAGGTCGCCGACCTGATCCGCAAGGACACGATCGACATCCTCGTCGATGTCTGGGGTCACACCGCCGGCAGCCGTCTGCCCGTCTTCGCCTTCCGTCCGGCTCCGGTTCAGGTCGCCTGGATCAATTTCGTCCAGACCACCGGCCTCGCCTGCATGGACTACATCCTCCATGCCGACAGCATGAAGGTGGACGGCACCGACGAATTCTTCACCGAGGAAATCTGGCACATCGGCCCGATTGTGGCCCCCAGCCGGCCCTCGGCCGACCGGCTCCCCGACGTCCCGACCCCGGCGCTGAAGAACGGCTATGTCACCTACGGATCGTTCAACAACCCGGCCAAGCTCAGCGAGATCACCATCGCCGCCTGGTCGCTGATCCTGCGCCAGAGGCCCGGGGACCGGCTGATCCTGAAATACGGCCCCTTCGTCGACCCCGTCCTGCAGCGGGTGACCCGGGCCCGCTTCGCCGCCTATGGCGCGGCCCCGGAACAGCTCGAGTTTCGCGGCCACACCACCGGCCCCGACTACTGGCGTGAGTTCCAGGACATCGACCTGGCGCTGGACCCCTCACCCTGCCCCGGCGGAACCACCTCGTGCGACGCCCTGGCCAATGGCGTGCCGGTGCTGACCCAGTGGGGCGACGACTTCTACAGCCGTATCGGCGTGCCCGTGGTCCTGCCCTGCGGCCTGCCCGAACTGATCGCCGACGGCTGGGACGACTATGTCGACAAGGCCGTCGCCCTGACGGCGGATCATCAGGCCCTCGACGCCCTGCGCGCCAAAGTGCGCCCGGGCTTCGACGCCTCCCCCTACCGCGACGAGGTCGGTTTCACCCGCAATCTGGAAGGCATCTTCCGCCAGATGTACGCGCGTTGGCTGGCGGACCCCACATGAGCTCTGGGCCGGAGCGGGTGATCAGTGTCGAGGCCGGCCTGAGGGACGGCGTCATCGTCACCGACATGGACCGGGCCGAGATCACCGACCGGGTCATGGAACGCGGGCAACTGGTGCTGCTGAAGCATGCCTTTCCCGAACCGATGCTGACCGCCGCACAATCAGCCGTCGCCGACTGGGGCCGACAGGTCCCGCCGGCCGAGGTCGACGACTTCAACGGCAACTACCACCGCCGCCGCGCGATGGTGGCGCGCCAGCAGCAGGCCCCGCATGTCTTCCACGACTACAATTTCAACGTCCTGGGCGACGCCCCGCCGGCGCTGGAGGCCACGCTCCGCGACCTGTTCGAGCCCCTGCGCGACCTCTACAACGACCTGACCGGGAACGCGGTCGGGTTCACGATTCCCGCGACCGGCCCCTACGTCCATCCGCAGCTGATCCACTACCCCGCCGGCGGCGGATTTTTCGCCCGGCACTGGCACAATCTGTCGCCGCAGAAGCTCGGCTTCATCGTCTCGCTGTCCCAGCGCGGCCGCGACTTCCGCAATGGTGGCACCTGTTTCGAGATTGACGGCGAGGTGATCGACATGGAGGCCCGTCAGGACATCGGCGACATCTGCATCTGGCGCTACGACCACCCGCACTGGGTTACCCAGTCCGACCTGCGCGACAAGTTTGACTGGGACAGCGACGCCGGTCGCTGGGTCGCGACCTTCGCCTATTTCGATCCTCGCGGTTAAGGCGGCACAGATGGCGACCGAACTGAAATCCAGCAAATACCGCTGCCCGCAATGCTCGGCCGGCGACTTCGCCGTCACCACCACCCGGTGGCGCTGCACCGGTTGCGGCCAGAGCTTCGCCTGCGCCTCGGGCATTCCGCGCCTGTTCGTCGAGGACCGGCTCGGTGCCCAGGACCGGAAGCTGCGTGACACCTTCTACGACGGCCTGTTCGGGCGGCTCTACCAGATCACCATGCCGGCCATCGTCATGCCGGTCCGGCCGCTGGCCATCTCCTGGCCCTACTGGATCGCCTACGGCGTGATGGTCGGCCTGATCCTGGGTCTGGCTGCCGGGCTCATCAGCACCCTGATAACCGGGGCCTTCGCCGCCGCCGCCCTGCTGTTCGCAGCCCTGGCGCTGATCCTCTGGCTGCTCAGCCGGCAGTCGTGGCTGCTGCACCTGATGTGGGTCGCGGTGCCGGCCTGGCTGTCGCTGTCGCGCAAGCCCTGGGCCCCGTCGGAATCCTTCGCCGCCGTCCATGAGCGGGCGCTCGCCCCGCTGCGCGACGCCGGACGCAGACTGCAGATTCTCGATGTCTCCACGGGCTCGTGCAACTCGCTCTACAGGCACGGCTGGATGGCACTCGACGCCGACTACACCGCCATCGACCTGTCCGAGACCATGCTCAAACAGGGCAGCGACCTGATGAGCGCCGCAGGCGTGCCGGTGGATCTGGTCCTCGGCGACGCGATGGAACTGCCGTTCCAGGATGACCGCTTCGACGTGGTGCTCAGCTACGGCGCGGTCAACGGCCTGTCCGACCCCGCCAAAGCCATCGCCGAAATGGCCCGCGTGGCCCGCCCCGGCGGGACCCTGCTCTTCCTCGATGAACAGATGTACGACGCGGCGACGCCGGTCGAACGCGCCTATTTCATGAAGGTACTGTCCAGCCACAACGTCATCCATCACTGCCCGGTGGAGGACTTCCCCCCGTCCCTGACAGATGTCCGCGTGTCGCAGGTCTACCAATTCTATTACATCTGCACCGCCCGGAAGGCGGGCTGACCTCAGGGAGTCAGATTGACGAACATGGCCCCGCCGGCGACGAAGCTGCGCTGCACCCGCGAGCCGTAGGCGGCGATGGCGCGGTCGGCGACCTTACGCGGGCCGTCGCCGTGCGGCCAGTTGTAGTCATCGAAGATGATCCAGCCGCCGGGCACGACGAGCGGCCCCCACAGGGCGAAATCCTGCGCCACGGCCGACTCGTCGTGATTGCCGTCCAGATGCAGGACGGAGATGCTGCCCGCCATAAGCGTGGTGCCGAACTCGCGCGAGGTCACGGTCCGGTCGCGGACATACCGCTCGTGCGCATCCTCGGAGGTCATCCGCAGATAGTTGAAGTCCCCGGTCACACAGGCCAGCATGCTGACCAGAAAGCCGGCATAAACCACGTCCCAGTCCCAGCCGCTGGAGGCCTGCTGGATATGGGTCGGCGCATCCGTCTGCACCGACAGACCCAGGTTCCAGGGGTCGACGCACAGGGTGGCCCCGACGCCGCAATAGCCGCCGACCCGATTGAGCACATAGCTGCTCTTGCCGAACAGGGCCCCGATCTCGACGATGTCGCCCTTCGGGGCCGAGGGCACCACGCCGCAGATCGCCAGAATCTTGTCGCGGGCGCACTCGCCATGGATGGTCTCGACCTGGGCCAGCAGCCCGGCCACGAACTCGGCCGGAAGCGTCGAGGGCATTCCGCCATACGCCGCCGCCGTCGCCAGGCCCGCCCGCCCCTTCGCCAAGGCATCGACCACCCGGTCCATCTGCCGCCTGAACGGGCCCGGGCCCAACAGCTTCAGACCGGGCAGCCGTGTCGGCAGCGTCTGTTCGAGCAAATGAAAGGTCGGTGCATGCGGCGTGAACAGGTCGGTGATCTGCTCACGCTCGACCAGCGCGTCCAGCGCATCGAAGAAGTCGGGTGCGCCAATGAACGGCAATCGCGTCCAGGCGTCGAACGCGGCGGCGTTGGGATCAACATCCAGCGATGAGGCCCCGACGACCCGACGTCCCCACTGCCTGGCTTCCCCGGCGAATATCGCGGCCGCCTCAAGGGCCGACGGGAAGACGAGAATGGTCATGCGGCCTCCAGGATCGCGCAGCCGATACCGGATTGCCCGAAACCGTCGCCGTTGTGGAACATGACCTTGCGGCCGTCGGCGGCGAGGACGCAGGGATAGGACATGGTCGCCGAATTCCAGCCCGTCCCGCCCGGCTGCAGCCCCCCGGGGTCCGGCCGGCGCGTCCAGTCCCGACCGTCGGTCGATGTCGCGTAACCGATGCGATAGGAGCCCGCGCCATCGCGGTACTCACGGCTGTTCCGGTAGGAGAACCACATCTCGTATCCCTCGGGCGTGCGCAACACCGAGGGCCGGGTGTTGGCCTCGAGCGGGTCCAGCTTGGGAATGCAGGCATGGTTGGTCTGCCGCCAGTGCAGACCGTCATCGGAATGGGCCAGCTTGATCTGATAGGTCGGCTCGAACTTGCCGTCGATCTCGACCCAACCCGTCCCGGAGCCGTACCACATGGTCCAGACCCCATCCTCAACGAGGATGTTCGGGGCCATGGTCATATAGGGCTCATCCGGGGTGCGATCGACGACCGGCCCGTCAAAGGCCCGCTCGAACGTCAGCCCCCCGTCCCGGCTGCGCGCCAGGCCGATCGACATCCGGTAGGGCACATTGCCGCCGCGGCTGACGCCGCCGTAGTACATCCACATTTCGTCGCCGACGGCGATCACCTGGCTGGCGATCACCCCGTCCTCGTCATGGGTCCCGGGCTTGCCCAGATCCATCACCGGCGTGTCCTGGACATGCAGCAGGCGGGTGGGATCGGCGCGATCAACCTCGATAAAGCCGGTGCGACTGCGGTTCTCGGCGTTGCGGGTGCCGTAGTAGACGCGGATGCGGTCCTTCAGCAGCACGGCGGCGGGTGCCTGGGCATGGGTTCGCGACCAGTCCATCGAACCGTCGGGGGTGAAGATGACACCCAGCTGCGTCCAGCCCGTCGCCATGTTCACGGCTCCCAGTAGCCGTTGGCGGCCACCAGGGCGCGATAGTCCTCGCTGGTGACGCCGACGACGATACGATCCCAGTAGCGGCCGCCGCGGAAATACCAGTCGCGCTGGCGACCCTCGACCTGCCAGCCACATTTGCCTGTGTACACGCCCACCGACGCCTCGTTGAAGGCGATCATCGACCCGTCCAACCGCTGCATGTGCAACTCGTCAAAGGCATAGCGCATGGTGGCCATGATCACGTCGACCCCGACTCCCTTGCCGCGCATCGATGGGTCGCCGATCATCATGCCGTGGAAGGCGTTGTTGTCTTTCCAGTTTATGTCCACGAGATTGGCGGTCCCAACCAGACCCGTCCCCGGAACATCGATGGCGAAACGCTGATTCAGCGGATCGCTCGCCAGCCCCTCAAACCATTGCTGCGTCTGGCGCAACGACGTCGGGAAATGCCAGCCGCCCAGCATTGTCCAGAGGTCGGGGTCATTGCCCCACTGGTGCAGCGCCGGCAGGTCCGTCGCCTCGATGGCGCGCAATGTGACGATCCTACCCTTGATGTTCATCGGAGCGCTCCAGTGATCGTGGCCCGCGATAGGCCGGAAAGAAGCCGGTTTCGGCGTTACCGGCGCTGAGTGCCGCATAGGCATCGTCGTCCAGGATAGACATCAAAAGGTAGGAGGGTTCGACGCTGTTGGAAAACCCCTTCTTGAAGCGAACCAGGCCGTCCGCCGGATCGTCCGCCGTCCCCGCGCCGCCGCCGAGGTTGACGAGGGTGCAATCGGTGAGCTCGCGCAGGGCCAGGTCATTCACCGCATAGGCGGCCCCCGACTGATACCCCTCGGCCGCAGAAGCGGCCAGGTGGCTCATGGCGTGGCCGTCATGGGTGACGAACAGGTGCGCCGAGACCAGCCGATCCTCGACGAAGGCCGCGAAGGTCCTCACGCCCGGCAGGCTGGCCAGCACCGCATGGTGATCAGAAGCAAAGGCATGCGACCCGCCCAGTCCATGACGCGCAACCAGTTGACCGTACAGACTCTCCCAGGCCGGAAGGTGATCCGCCAGGGCGATCTCGGCCACCGAAACACACGTCCGCGCCCGCCGGAGCTCATAGCGATGGTGCTTGCCATAGGCGATCGGCCCGAGACTCCGGTCATGGACATGGTGCGACTTGAACCGCCCGAAGGTCGCCGGAACGCCCGCCAGGGCGGACAGCGGCGGTCGTAGCCGGTCATCCAGCACCAGGACAGCGGATACGAGGCCGGCGGCCTTCAGCCGCGCCAGACCGGCGGCGATGTCGGCGTCGCGGGCCAGGACCGCCAGCGGATAGGGACCGATCGCATCCTCGCGCGTCCCGCAGGGCGTGGGCCGGATCAGCACGTGCCCGCCCCACTCGGGCACCGTGAACGGCCTGCCGATATGGCCAAGACCGCGGGCGTAGGCCGCGCCGGCATAGGGATGGGTCATGTCAGCAGCGCCTCGACCCGGCGCGCCATCCGCACCATGTCCGCCTCACCGTAACGATGGTCGCAGGGCAGGGTAATGAGTTCGCGGGTCCACTGTGTTTCCCGGGGGAAGTCCTGGGCCGGACCCGCGATCGACGGCCAGTGAACGGCCGCAAAAATCCGGTACGCGTGCAGGTCCGTCAGGACCGCGTCACGCGCGTCGGGCTCCAACTTCAGAACATAGCCCAGCGACGGCACCGCCAGATTGGCCGGCAGAACCGACCAGCGGTGCAGAGCCCGGTCAAGCAATCGCCAATTCGCCAGCCTCGGGCCGACGAGGCTGGACAGCGAGGTCCGCGACAGGATCGCCAGACTGCGTTCCGTCATCGCCTCGGACGTGACTGCCATCGCCGCTTCCTTGCCCTGGTTGACGATGTGCCAGACCGCATTGTTCCGCCCCAGGGGATCGTCGTGTCGCAGCAGTGGCGCGCGCCACAGCGCCGCACTGTCGGGCGAGGTGTCCGGACGCGGCAGCGTCGCCGGCCCGGCAGGCGCGACCAGCAACCCACCATCAGCGACACCCAGCAGCTTTCGCGGGCTGTACAAGGTCCAGCCGTTGTCAGACGCCGGACCGACGGCCAGCGCCTGGGCGCGATCCTCGACGATGTGCAGATCGGTACGCCGACGGGCGAAGGCCTGCACGCCGGGACCGACGGGCTGGCCGAACCACGCCACGAACAGCACCAGATCGCCAGCCACCATCCCGGGCTCGACGCCGGCAAGGTCCGGCGCGAAACCCTCGCCGACGGGGTAGAAGCGCACCCGATCGGCAAACGACGGATCGACCAGATCGCCACAGACGAAGGCCGGCAGCCAGATCGTGGCCCCGGGCAGGGTCCCCACCAGGGCGGCGAAGGCCGAGCGGGCATTCACAAAGGCGGCCCAGGCGCGGTCCCCGGTCCAGGCCTCCAGCACGCTGGGGCCACCCGGCGCGTCGTCAGGATCGTGCCGTTCGAAGAAGCCGCCGACGGGCGCGACCGGCTCCGCATCTGATGGGACCAGCACACTCACGCATCACCGGGCAGTAAAGCCGCCGTCGACCATATAGGTCCCGCCATGGCACGATCCGGAGTCATCGCTGCACAGAAAGGCCGCCATGCGCGCCACTTCCCCGGCGGACACATAGCGTTGCAGGGGCAGGGCCTTTGCCGCGTCAGCCTGCCCGCGGACCCGTTGCGGATCCCGGTCGGACAGGGCCTTGTCCAGCCGGCGCATCATGTCGGAGTCAATGGGGCCCGGGCACAGCGCGTTGACCCGCACGCCGTCACCGCCGGCTTCCAGGGCGGCAGCCCGGACCAGACCGATCACCGCGTGCTTGCTCAGCGTATAGGCTCCCAACGAGGCGCTGCCGACCACGCCGGAAATCGACGACAGGGCCACGATGCTGCCGCCACCCCTCGGCTTCATCTCGCGCAGACAGGCCTGCATCCAGAACAGGCAGCCCTTCACATTGACGTCGAGAACCCGATCGAGATCGGCCTCCGAAATTTCCTCGACCAGCGCCACCGGGCCTTCGACACCCGCGGCCAGCACCGCGGCGTCGATACGACCGAAGCGACCGAGTGCAGATTCGTAGGCGGCACCCACGGCAGCACGATCGGTCACATCGACCTGCAGGAACTGAACATCGGGGTGGGTCGTCAGATGCGAGGCCGGCGCAACGCGATCGGTCAGCACTACCCGGGCCCCCTTGGCGAGAAACACGTCTGCGCATGCCGTCCCGACCGTCCCGGACGCCCCGGTAATCAGAACAGTCCTGCCTGCCAGATCCTGCATCTACAGACCGGCCAGCGCCTGTTGCAGCGCCGTCGAAATCCGGGTGGTCTCCGCGGCGCTGAGATCGATCGAGAACGGCAGGCCGATGACGGAACCCGCCAGACGATCCGTGTGCCGCAGATCACCGCGCGCGCAGTCAGCAAAAGCCGGGGTCGTATGGCATCCCGTACCCCACCACTGGCGGGTGTCGATGCCTTGCCCATGGAGGATTGCGGCCACAGCCCCCGCAGTTCCGTCCGGCAGGCCGACAGTGCAGACGCTCGTCGCCCATTCCGTGCCCCAGCCATCCTGGAAACGAACGTCTGGCTGGCCGATCAAACTCATACGCAGGTGCTGCGCCGCTCGCAGGAACCGGAACCGGTCGGCTGGCCAGGCGTCGAGACCGGCCAGCCCCACGGCGGCCGCATATTCTGAAAGCTTGGCATTGGTCGCGGCCACATGACTTTCGCGGCCGCCCTCAAAGCCGAAAGTGGTGAGCTGGCGGACCCTGGCCGCAAGCTTGGCATCCCGGGTCGCCAGATAGCCGCCTTCACCGATGCCGAGCACCTTGGTGGCGTGCAGGCTGACCACGGCCGGCAGCGCCGCGTCATCAAGCGTGTCGAAGGCTGCGGCCGCATCCACCAGGACGGGCACGCCGGTCGCGTCGCGGAACGCCCGCCATGCTGCCATATCGCCCCGGGCCCCGAAGGCGGAGACGGGTATGACGGCGACCACCTGCTCGCGAACATTGGCCGCCAGATCGGTGACGGCCTCGGGGCGCAACATCCAGCTGTCGGGGTCGACGTCGGCGAACCACGGCCGCAACCCGGCCTGAATCACCGCATGGGCCGTCGCCACAAAGGTCCAGGCCGGCATCACCACATAACCCCCGGCGCGCAGATCCATCGCCATCAGGGTCAGGGTCAGGGCCTGGGTCGCGTTGGTGACGGTGACGATCTCGGTCCCGACCGGGAACCGCCCCGCCAATCGTGCCTCGAACTCGGTCAGAAGCGGGCCGAAATTGGAGTACCAGCCGGCGTCATCGATCTTCTGAAGATAGGGAAACACCGCTTCGGCCGACGGCAGTCGCGGGCGCGCGACCGGTACCCTGGACGGTCCCGTCGCCTGCGCCTCGCACAACAGCGCCTGATTGACCGCCAAGCGGACACCCTCCGGAAATTACACCGCCGATACCGCCACAATCGTGGTTAAGATCGGGTTACAGAATGCCCCGACCACGCCAGCGCCAGGGCAGTAGAACCCGATTCAGGGGTTCCGGGACAGGCCTTCCGACCGGTCGAGGACAGCCCCGACATGGTCGATCCCCAGCTTCACCGCGATTTCCATCTGCCGCTGCCGTTCGGCATAGCCGTCGCGCTGTTCCGGGGTTCGGGTCGCATGACAGCGGTCACAGCAGACGCCCTCGACATAGCGGGGCGAGGCCCGGTCGGCGGCCCCCAGCGGCATCCGACAGCCCCGGCACAGGGTGTGGCTGCCCGGTTCCAGCCCATGGCCGATGGCGACCCGCTCGTCGAACACGAAACACTCGCCCTGCCACAGGCTGTCCGCCGCCGGCACGGTCTCGAGGTACCGCAATATGCCGCCCTCCAGATGGTGCATCTGGTCGACGCCCTCGGCCCTGAGGAAGGCCGTGGCCTTCTCGCAGCGGATGCCGCCGGTGCAGTACATCGCCACCTTCGGCGGGGTCGGCCGGTCCAGGAGCGCCCGCCCTTCCCGCTCGAACCAGTCCGGAAAATCCCGGAAGGACCGGGTATTGGGCTGGACCGCACCGGCGAAGGCCCCGATCGCGCCTTCATAGTCATTGCGGGTATCGATCACGATCGTGTCCGGATCGCTGATCAGCCGGTTCCAGTCGGCCGGCGACACATACAGACCGGCATTGCGGACCGGGTCGAGATCGGTCCGGCCCATGGTTACGATCTCGGTCTTGATGCGGATCTTGAGCCGGTGGAACGGCATGGTGGCCGCGGTCGATTCCTTCACGTCCAGATCGGCAAATCCAGGCAGGTCGCGGATTGCGTCCAGCAGAATTTCGATCGCCTCGTGCGGTCCGGCCATCGTCCCGTTCAAGCCTTCCGGCGCGATCAGCAGCGTGCCACGTACGCCGGACAGGCATGCCGCCGAGAGGCGGGCCTGCACCGCCACGCAGTCGTCAATCGCCGCGAAGCGATACAGGGCGACGACGCGCACGCGCGGCAAGACGGGGGTGTCGGTCGTCATTTCGGCCCTTGCGTTGAAGCGGTCGCCGCAGCGGCGGGCCGGCATCAGACAGGGCCTCCCTATAGCGGAAACGGGGCGGGAATCGCCAGAGTCGACAGGACGGTTCCCAGTCCCCACCTAGAGGGCTGCCGCGTCGCTCCCCCGACCGGTGCTCCGAAAGGCTTGTCGTGTCCGTCACCCGCTCCATCATCGATCTGATCGGCAACACACCGCTGATCCGCCTCAACCGACTGTCGGACGAGACCGGCTGCGAAATCCTCGGCAAGGCCGAATTCCTCAATCCCGGCCAGTCGATCAAGGACCGCGCCGCTCTATCGATCGTGCGGACGGCGAAGGCCTCCGGCGCGCTGCGGCCCGGCGGCACCATTGTCGAGGGCACGGCCGGCAATACCGGCATCGGCCTCGCCCTCGTCGGCGCGGCGCTTGGCCATCCGGTGGTTATCGTCATGCCCCGCACCCAGTCGGACGAGAAGAAGCAGGCGATCCGCGCCCTCGGGGCCCGGCTGGTCGAGGTCGATGCCGCACCCTTCTCCAGCCCCGCTCATTTCGTCCATACTTCAGGCCGTCTGGCCGAAGAGCTGAACGGCGACAGCCCGAACGGGGCCATCTGGGCCAACCAGTTCGACAACACCGCCAACCGCGACGCCCATTACACCGGCACCGGCCCCGAGATCTGGGAACAGACCGGCGGCCGCATCGACGCCTTCGTCAGCGCCGTCGGCTCGGGCGGCACCATCGCCGGGGTCGGGGCCTTCCTGAAGGAGCGCGACCCGTCGATCCGAATCGCCCTGGCCGATCCGGCGGGCGCGGCAATGTTCAACTGGTTCACGAAGGGCGAGATGAGCGGCGAGGGCTCCTCCATCACCGAGGGCATCGGCGTGGCCCGGATCACCGGCAATCTCGAGGGCTTCTCCCCCGACCACGCCTATCGCATCGAGGACGCGGAGTTTCTGCCGGTCCTGTTCGATCTGGTGCGTGAGGAAGGCCTGTCGCTCGGCGGCTCGGCCGGGGTCAACCTGGTCGGGGCCGTGCGGCTGGCCCGCGATCTGGGGCCCGGCAAGACGATCGTCACCTGCCTGTGCGATCCCGGCTCGCGCTACGCGTCCAAACTGTTCAATGCGGAATTCCTGGCCGCGAAGGGCCTGCCGACACCGCCCTGGTGACGGCTGCCCCCGTCAGGGGCGCCGGGCGGTGACGATCCAGACCGCAGCCGGCATCAGCACGCCGTCAGGGGTCAGGTGGTCCTCCAGCACTCGGCGCACCGCGTCGTTGACCTGCCCGACCAGGGACGGATCTTCGCGAAGGACGCTGCCGAGTGGGCCGACGCGCAGCGCCAGCTTCAGGGCCTGGTCCACGTCCCCGCCGCCGATTCGCGTGTCATGCGGCCGGATGTCGATGCCGGTGAATCCCGCCGCGCTCAGGACCGTCCGGACCCGGTCGGCATCGGCAAAGGCGAAGGGACCGGGGGCCAGCGGGTCGATCGGGACCGGGGCCGGAATGAACGGCAGGGCCGCAGCCAGCGGCTCCCCCATCCACGGGTTGTCGGCGAACGGTTGCCAGCACACGAAGGCCAGCCGCCCGCCGGGCCGCAGACTGCGCCCCAGATTGGCTAAGGCCGCTGTCGGATCACTGAAGAACATCACGCCGAAGCGCGAGAAGGCCGCATCAAATACCGAGGATCCCAGCGCGGCCGTCTGGACATCCGCTTCCCGGAAGCGGACCGGCAGGCCGGGCATCGCCGCGGCCCGGCGGTGCGCAATCTCCAGCATGGGCTGCGAAATATCGACCCCGACGACCGCGCCCTCCGGCCCCACACGACGCGCCAGCTCCAGCGAAGTGTGGCCGCAGCCGCAGCCGACATCGATCAGGTGTTCACCGCAGCCGGGTGCCAGTGTCTGCATCGCTTCCAGACCCAGCGGCGCAAGCTGGCGGTCCAGCTGATCCTGGAACCGGGCCCAGGTCTCACCGACGGTCGCATTCCAGTATTCGACCTGGGCGATATTCGGCTGGTCGTCAGGATCTGTCGTCACGGCCGTCTCCTTGATCACGGGGCCGTCCACGCCTCAGTCGCGGCGGGCCTCGCCCCATTCGCTCCACCCCAGAACCCGCGGCGTGTTGGGCAGATACATGCACGCCGGGTCGATCAGTTCAAAGCCCGAGGCCGCGATCGTCGCCGAAACCGGTCGGGTCAGGTGGCAGCCCCCGGCCAGAGGCTTCCAGACCGGCTCGATCCGCCGCTGCCAGCGCGCGACCTGCGGGTCCGGCGACAGCCCGTGCTCGGCATACAGCAACCTCCCCCCGGGCCGCAGCACACGTCGGGCCTCGGCCAGCGTCGCGTCGGTCGAGGCCACCGAACACAGGGTGAAGGTGCAGACCACCGTATCGAAGTCAGAGTCCTCAAACGGCAGGGCCTCGGCCGCCCCGTCCAGAACCGCGACCTTCAGGCCGTCCGGGCGTGGTGCGTTCAGGGCCTTGCGCCGCAGGCCCTCCGAAGGATCGACACCGGTCACGCTGTCGACCTGCGCCGGATCATAGAAGGCCAGGTTCAGCCCGCCGCCGATACCCAGTTCCAGCACCCGCCCCCGGGCCCGGGGCACGACCTTGGCCCGCTGGTGCCGGATCGGACCGGCCCCGCAGGCACAGCCGATCACATGCGGCAGGATGTGACGGTCATAGAAGGCGGCCATGGGCGCGAAATCCGTGTCGACCGGGGACCGGCGTCCGTCGTGAACACCGAAAGCCATCCGGTCAGGGCCGACCCTACACCCATGGTTCCCGGCGGGAAGCGCGCGGTGGCCGGTTCAGCCCCGGCGGTCCCCGGGTCCGCCACTGCGCTCACCCGAACGGCGCTCGCCCTCGCGGCGCTCGCCCTGACGCATGCCGCCGTTCAGCATCATCAGTTCAAGGCGCACCTCGATCAGGCGCTCTTCCAGAGCCCCCAGCGCCAGGACCAGGATCGATACGGCGATCAGGGCCCCGACGAAGCTGAGGCCGACCAGGGTCGAGCCCATCTCCAGCATCTCACCCGCCAGCAGAATGAGCGCAAACATGCCGCCGGATACCACCAGGGCATAGGCCCCGATCAGCTTCATCAGCGATCGCCGCGGCGCATGGCGATTGATGCGATTGCCCGGCTTGCGACGCTCCTTGCCGCGCCGCTCGGGGGGCAGGTCGCGTTCAGAGTCCACAGCCTCGGCCACTGGCGCGGCCCGGGACTTCATCTGCTTCGCATGTTTTGCCATCGTCATGAATTCCGCAACCTCAATCAACCAGATGCGCGCCGCCAGTGTTCGGCCCGACCCCGGCGGGAACCGGTATTCTGGAGGTGTTGTAGTTGGCGTTGATATGCAGGGTCGGTGACCCCTGCAGTTCCAGGTATTTGGCGACAATCACCGTCCAGGCACTGTCACGGGCAATGTTTGAAGTACCGCCAATCACGAGGCGGGCCTCGGGGATGTAGATCACGCCGAGAAGGGCCTCGACATTGTCGGCGTCAATGCTGAATTTCTGGATGTTGTCGCGCGTTGCGCCCATGACCATACCGGCATAGGGGCCCGACTCCCGACCCGACAGGTTAACCCGCGCCCGCCCGCTGAAGTCAAAGCGCGACGGCTTGTCGAAGAACATGACCACGTCCCGACCGGTCAGTTTCGCATTGTCGCTGATGGTCAGAACGCTGCCGATGAACCAGTGATCCCCAGGCTCCAGGATCAGTTCCGAGTCCCCCCCGAACACCATCGCCCCGCAATGCACGCCGGCGGGGAGCCGGGTGACGCCCGAGGAAATACTGACGGCAGCGCCGAGCCCGCCGCTTCGGCCATTTCCGTTGTTGCCATTGTTTCCGCCGCCCACCCGGGTCGAAATAAGTCCACCGACAGCAACGTTCACGTCGCAAAGGCGGTTCGAATTCAAATCCACGTCGGCGAACGGGTCGGGGATATGGGCGGCACCGGTGCCCGGCGTCGGGCTGATCACACCGACCGCCGTACCGACAGCCTGGACCCGGGCCGCTGAAATCGACCCACCGAGGACCTGAATGTGCTGGTTCGAATGAATCATGCACCCCGGGGCCGCCATGCGCGGACCGTCTTCCAGTTTCAGTCCCTTGTCCTGACTACCGCCGGTTACAAGCACACAAAGCGGCACCAGCCCGACCGTCGACGCCGTAGCCTGGGCGGTGAAATTCCAGCCGCCCGGCGGCAACATGCTGCCGAAGAACGAGGCGCGATGCCCCTTGACCACGACCCGAAGCGCGCGCTGACCACCCTGGTCGATGATCGTATAGGTCGGATCGACTTTCGGCGGATTCGACCACTGGGTCATCTGCGCCTGGAAGAAGGCGGCGGCGCGCTCGCGGGCCGCAGCGCCGTCCGTGGCCAGACTCAGGGAGGGCGCACCGGCCAGCGCGGCACTGTCAGCCAACCCCTGCAAACGGTCACGGGTGGCATTGACCGCCGTCAGATCGATCGCCCCGATGGCCAGCAGGGCGACGGCCGGCACGACCAGGGCGAATTTCAGCGCGATAACACCGCGAACATCGCGCCTCAACGACGCCAGGGAGCGGCGAATGTCGCGAAGACGGGCGGCGAAACCCGTCATGCCGCCTCTGACGCCGCGGCCAGGCGTACTCGATGTTCGGCCTGGCTGCTGCGCAGCACAAAGCGCATCTGGTAGGTCAGCAGCCGCCAGTTCAGCGGCTTGGTCACGAAGGAGGTCGCGCCCAGATGAAAGGCACGATCGATGGCCTCGACATCCTCGCGGCCGGTCTGGACGATCACCGGCAGATGCGCCGTCGCCGGGTCGGCGCGCAGGCGCTCCAACAGGCCGAACCCGTCCAGACGCGGCATCTCCAGATCCACCAGTAACAGGTCGTACCGGGTCATCGCCAGGCGGTCGAGTGCCTCGAGACCGTCAGCGGCTACGTCGATTTCCGCATGCGGAGAGGCCAGATTGACCTGCGCGAACTCGCGCAGGATCGGGTCGTCATCGACGAACAGAATTCTCGCATCCGTGTCGAGTACATAGAAGAAACCAGCCATCGTGGAGTCCTCCCGGGCTCCTGAAATCGGGCTGATCGACAGACCAGCGACCCCAGATTTAAGGGCGCAGTCATTAATGCCCGGTATCTCTGGCGACTATCGTCATCTGGAACCAGATCCCTGACCCGGTCATCATCCATCCAAAGCGGATCCATTCGCCGGAAGCTGATCGCCCTGGTGCTGACCTCCCTGGTCGCCGCGGGGGTGGTGACAGCCGCCCTGTCCGGCTGGACCGACGCCCGACGCCAGGCTGCGCTCGAAACCGCCCGACTGACCCAGACGGCCCAGGTCATCGGTTCGATGGCCGCCCCCTCGGTCGCGCTCAATGACGCTTCCGGTGCCTTCCTGGCGGTGCGATCGATCGGGCAGATGCCCGACATCGTCTATGCCCGTATCCAGACGGCAGACGGCTATCTGCTGGCCGAGACCGGCGGCGGCGTGCGTCTCAGTTCCGATGCCGACATCCAGCAGACCGGCGACCTGTCGCTGTGGTCGGCGCTGAAGACCGGTTCCATTCAGGTCAGGACACCGATCCTCAACGACGGTGCCGTGGTCGGCGAGCTCACCCTGCTCAGCGACGTGCCCGGGCTGCGCTCGCGAATTCTGACCGCCGTCCTGATCAGCCTGGCCGGGGCCGGGGTGGCCCTGCTGGCCGGTCTGCTCGTCGCCCTGCGCATGGCCCGCCGCATCAGTGAGCCGATCACCCGTCTGGCCCGGTTCACCAACCGGGTCCGTGAGTCGCAGGACTACTCCCGGAGCGCCGACATCGAGGCCGATGGGGAACTTCGCGATCTCGTCAGCGGCTTCAATGACATGCTGGACGGCATCCGCGACCGCGACGAAAAGATCGCCGCCCAGGTCGCCGGCCTGGAGGGCGAGGTCGCCGCGCGAACCGCGGAACTCTCGGTCGCCAAGGAGGCCGCCGAAAGCGCCAATGCCGCCAAGTCCGACTTCCTCGCGGTGATGAGCCACGAGATCCGCACGCCGATGAACGGCATCCTCGCCCTCAGCGAGATGCTGTCACGATCCGACCTGCCCACGCGCCAGAAACGCTACGCCGACGTGATCGCCAAGTCGGGACAGTCCCTGCTCAGCATCATCAACGACATTCTCGACTTCTCGAAGGTCGAGGCCGGCAAGCTGGAGATGGAAGCCGTTCCGGCCGATCTGACCGAGGTCGCCGAGGACGTCGCCAGCCTGTTCATGGAGCGCGCCGTCAGCAAGGGGCTGGATCTGGCCGTGTTCGTGGATCCGCGCACCCCCGTCGTCCGCGGCGACCCCGTCCGGCTGCGCCAGATCCTCGGCAACCTCGTCAACAATGCCATCAAATTCACCGAGGCCGGCGGCGTCCTGATTGCGATCGAACCGGTCGCACAATCGTCGGGGCATATTCGTTTCGCCATCGTCGACACGGGCCCGGGCATCCCGGCGGACCGCCTGCCCCACCTGTTTGAGGCCTTCACCCAGGCCGATCAGAGCACGACGCGCAAATACGGTGGTACCGGGCTGGGCCTGACCATCTGCGACCGCCTGGTACGCGCGATGGGCGGCGAATGGGCGCTGGAGAGCGTGCTGGGCGAAGGCTCGGTCTTCGCGTTCGGGGTCCCCCTGGCCGCGGCCGCGGACTCGGCGACCGAGGTGCCCGCGTTTGCCGGCTGGAGCCTGCAGGTGCCCGAGACACAGGGCCAGACCGCCGTCGCGCTGAACCGTTACCTGACCGCCTGGGGGGTAACGGCCGCAAGCGAGCCGGTGTCGTCCGCTGCCTCCATTGATCTGGCCGCGCAGCCCGATGCCGGGTCGACGGGACACTCGCTGGTGATCTGCGACACCGAGGATCAGGCGGCAGCCTTCTCCGGGCGGGGCATCTGCGCCATGGTCAAACCCCTGCGCCGGGACGACCTGCTGCAGGTCCTGAAGCAGATGCACGCCGGCGAGCGCCCGTCGCTTGACCGGCTGCCGTCCCAGGCGGCGGGGCATCAGACCTTCCCCGGTGTCCGTGTCCTCGTCGTCGATGATTCCGAGGTCAATCGCGAAGTCGCCGGTGAGGCGCTGGGTCGTCTGGGTGTGGTTGTCTCCCTGGCCGAGGACGGCCTCCAGGCGATCGAGGCTCTCCAGGTCTCGACCTTCGACCTGGTCCTGATGGACGGATCCATGCCCGTTCTGGACGGGTTCGAGGCCAGTCGCCGCATTCGCGCTGAAGACGTTGAAACCGGCCGCGCCCGCACCCCCATCGTCGCCTTGACCGCCCATGTCGTCGGCTCGGGGGCCGAAGCCTGGCGGACCTCCGGCATGGATGACGTGATCCACAAGCCCTTCACCCTCGCGGACCTGACGCGGATCCTCGGGCGTTTCTGCGCCGACCAGGCTGTGGCCGCAGAGACCGCTCCCGCACAGGCACCGACCACCGGGCCCGACACTGCGGACACAACAGACCTGCTCGATCCCGGCATCCGTCGGGAACTGGCGGCAATGGCCGCGAACGGACGACCCGATTTCGTCGAAAAGGTCGAAGGTCTTTATGCCGTCAATGCCCCGCTCCGGGTCGCCGACATTCGCGACGCGCTGACGGCCGGCGATGCCGAGGCCCTGGCGCGGGCGGCCCATGCCCTGAAATCGATGAGCCTCAGTCTCGGGGCATCGAGGGTCAGCGCCCTCGCCTCGCAGATCGAGACCGACGCCCGCAGTGGCGATACCACATCCGTCGATCCGGACGCCCTCGAGGCCCTGATCGCCCGAACCCTGGCGGCCATGGGCCGAACCGCTGCGCCGGCACCTGCGGCGGACGGGACGTCGGACACCGACTGGGCCAGTCGGGCACGCAAGGCGATCGCGGCGGGCCACATGCATCTGGAATACCAGCCCATGGCCGACCGGTCCGGCCTGTTCTCGGACAAGGTCGAGGCCCTCGTACGGTGGACGGACCCGGATCAGGGCCGCATCAGTCCGGACCAGTTCATCCCCGAACTGGAGAAGGGCGATGCGATCATCGCCCTGACCGATTTCGTCCTGACCACCGCCATGCGGGACCTGGCCACGCGACCTGACCTGCGGGTTTCGGTCAACGCCTGCGCCTGGGACTTTCAGGACCCCGGCTTCGCTGTCCGGGTCGCCGCGATCGCCCGGCGCGAAAACTTTCCGCTGGAGCGCCTCGAAATCGAGGTCACGGAAACCGCCATCCTGGACATCGAACCGGCCCGCCAGACCATCCAGCTGCTGTCGGCGATCGGCGTCGGCGTCGCCCTCGACGACTTCGGCTCCGGCTACACCAGCCTGCATGCCCTGCGCGAGCTCAGCTTCACGACCCTCAAGGTCGACAGCAGCTTCGTGAAACGCTGCTGCGAGGACACGGCTTCGGCGGCCATCATCCATGCCGTGATCGGCGTCGGCCGGGCGCTGGGCATGAAAGTGGTCTGCGAGGGCGTCGAAACCGAGGCCCAGGCGCTCTTCCTCAAGACCGCCGGCGTCCACTATCTGCAGGGCTATTTCTATCACCGCCCCTGCGCCGTCACCGCCCTGCCTGCCGCGAGGGAAAGAGCAGCCTGAGGATTAAGCATCTGTCTTGACGGAATTGAATCTGTTCCCCGGACATGATGCAGCTGGAGAAACGCATGGCCATCATCGTAATCGTCGACGACGACCCCACCATCCGGATGATCGCCGGCGAAATGCTCCGGCATGAGGACTATGCGGTCGTCGAGGCCTCCGACGGCAACGAGGCTCTGGGCGTCGTCGCGATCCTGCCGGTCGACCTTGTCGTCCTGGACATGCTGATGCCCAACAAGGACGGCCTCGAAACGATTGCCGAGCTGAAGGTGACCCATCCCGACGTCCGGATCCTGGCCATTTCGTCCGGTGGACAGATGGACAAGGAGATGCTGTTACGCACGGCCCTGGCCTTCGGAGCAGACGAGGCATTACCCAAACCCCTGCACGCCGACAGCTTCGCCGAGACGGTCGCCCGGCTGCTGGCGGCACCGGCCATGAAACTCCCGGCGCAGCGGGCCGAAGCCTCGGCCGGCTAGCCCACGGCCGATAGGCGCTTCAGGTGTCGAGGACCAAGGCATTCCCGGACGATGCCGGGTCGGCGCTCGCCGGTGACTCCATCAGCCATCTCACACGCTTGAGAAACTCGTCCGGGCGAAACGGCTTGGTCAGATAGCCGGACGCGCCCGAGGCCATGGCCCGCTTGATGTCACTCACGGTGCGAAGTGAGGTCAGCATCAGGACCGGCGTATCCTGATGCTGTTCGTGGCGTCTGAGGCGTTCCAGCGCCGCTATCCCGTCGACGATCGGCATCATGGTATCCAGCACGATGACGTCGGGTCGAAACCAGTCGGCGGTCCTGAGGGCCTCGTCACCGTTGGCCACCACCTCGACGGTGATGCCGTCGTCCTCCAGCGTCTGACGTGCCATGGCGGCCAGATAGCGATCATCGTCGGCGACAAGGACCCTGGGGGGCAACAACTGAAAACCTCCGGAAGCGGTCACGACCGGAATGGTGTGAAAGTTCGACCCCACACCTAACCCCAAACCATGAACGGTCCCTTGCGTTCGCCGTCGTCAGCCGGGAGTCCACGACCGGGTGTAATCGTCCAGCCAGGTCAGGTCGTCTCTCGCCAGCACATCGCGAACCATCTGCACCAGCACGTCGGTCTGAATGGGCTTGCAGACATAGCCGAGAGCCCCGGCCTGTTTGGCGGCGACAACGTTGTCGATATCGCTCGAGGCCGTCAGCATCAGGATTTTCACATCCTCCCAGCCCGTGGCCGACCGGAGCAGCGGCAACAGCGTAAGGCCGGAAATATCGGGCAGGCCGAGATCGAGCAGCACCAGGGCCGGGGGGGGCTCGGCCAGCCGCGCCAGGCCCTCGGCACCGGACGGGACCGCCGTCACATGATGGCCCTCGGCGGACAGGATGCCGACCACAAGCTGGCGGATGAAGACGTCGTCATCAATGACCAGGATATCCATTGGAGCGGCGACCGATGACATCGGCTTGTGCACACTTTCTGACGGTCGCGCCGGTTCTCTGGTCAGTTTTCGCACGGCCTTGAGCAGCAAATCCGCCGCCACCGGCTTCTCAACCCAGACGGCCCCCAGCGCCTCGACCTCTCCGCGCGCCTCCACCGAAGTCCAGGCTGTCAGCATGACGACCGGAACGCCGGCGATCATCGGACGGCCCCGGATCTGTCTGAGGGCATCACACCCCGAGAGCTCGGGCATGGCGAAATCCATGATCACGAGCGCGGGGTTGAGGGCCGCGGCCTTGTCGACGCCCTCGGCACCACTCGCGGCCAGCTCAACGGCGTATCCGGCCTTCCGAAGATGAACCCGTGTCACCTCCCGCATGATCGGATCATCGTCGATGACCAGAATCAACGGCTCGGCCGCACCCTGACTCGATGGGGACTGATCGCTGTCAGACGGCAAGGGTCACCCGTTTGTCGATGGCTGAGGTACGGATGAATCGCCGCGGTCGGCCGAGTGTCGATTGGCCGGCTGGGCCCGCGATGTCTGCCACACCCGGGCCCGCAAAGCCGGTGTGGGCTTCATGGGACCGGTCGGGTCCGCTCTCGACAGGGATGGGCTTGGGCACAAATGGCTCTTGGGTCCTGCGGTTGCCCCACGGCAACCGACCACCGTTCAGTAGCCCAATCGTCAGGATGACGCCACGGCCGCGATCAGGGCGTCGATGAACGGTTCGAGGTCCGTGGGTCCGGATGTTGCGCCCAGGGACTCATTGGCGGCCGCTTCCAGCGTGAAGGCCGCTTTCGAGACCGCATCAAACCCCATACTTCCCGACGTGCCGGCGACGGAATGAGCCAGGGCGGCGATCGATCGTGTGCGATCCGGCTCATCGAGGGCCTTCATTCCCGCGAACTCGGCCGCCAGCGTCGACATACGGAAACGATATCGCCCCTTCAGCGCCGCCAGGGGATCGGCGTCGCCGGGGGTTTCTTGAGCGGGGTCCTGTAGATCGGCCAGGGTCCCGACCCGGGCGATGACCTCGAACAACTCCTCGGTCCGGATCGGCTTGGTCAGATGTTCGTCCATGCCGGCGGCCCGACACTCCGCGACCTGTTCCGCCATCACATTGGCCGTCAATGCCACGATCGGGATGGTTTCAGTCCCGTTGCCGAGTCGCCGGATCCGCCGGGTGACTTCCAGTCCGTCCATGCCCGGCATCTGCACATCCATCAGGATCACATCAAAGGCCGGATCGGCCTCGAGCAGGGCCAGGGCCGCGCCTCCGGAGGTAACGCCCTTGATCCTGTGCCCTTCCCGGGACAGCAGGATGTCGATCAGTTCCAGATTGGCCTCGACGTCGTCGACCGCCAGGATCCTCAGGCTCCGAACGGCATCCTCGATCGCCGCTCCGTCAGCCACCGCCGGCGCAGTCGGGGCCGCGGCCAGCGCATACGGCAAACTGAGCACCGCCGTGGTGCCGACCCCGAGGACACTGTCCAGCCGCACCTCCCCGCCCATCAACCGGGCCAGGGAATGACTGATCGAGAGGCCCAGACCCGTGCCGCCGAATCGGCGACCGACCGAAGCATCCGCCTGGGTGAAGGCCTGGAACAGGCGGGTCAGCGCCTCGGGCGAAATCCCGATCCCGGTGTCGATGACACGCAGTTCCACCCGGTCCCCGGCCAGGACAACGACCAGTCGAACCGAGCCGGCCTGGGTAAATTTGGCGGCGTTCCCGAGCAGGTTCAGCAGGACCTGGCGGGTGCGCTGTTGGTCACCCAGGATCCATGGCGACACCTCGGCGGCGAAGGCCACCTCGAAGGTCAGGCGATCCCCGACTCCACTTCGCGTCAGATCGATCACGTCGAGGGCCAGCGCGTGCAGATCGAAAGGCCGACGGTCCACGGACATCTTGCCCGCCTCGATCTTCGAGAAGTCGAGAATGTCATCGATCAGGACGGCCAACCCCCGGCCGGCCGTGCGAATGCGATCGACATAGCGTGTCTGATCCTTTGACAGTGGTGTGTCGGCCAATACATCGGCGAAGCCGAGAACACCGTTGAGCGGCGTCCGGATCTCGTGACTCATATTGGCCAGGAATTCGGTCTTGGCCCGGGTCGCCGCCTCGGCCTCGGCACGGGCTTCGGCGAGTGCCGCCTCGCGTTCGCGCCGCTCGGTCACATCGCGGACCGAGTCGGTTACCTGGACAATCCGGCCCTGGTCATCGCGCTGGAACCGCGGGCGCGCCTCCAGCCAGCGACGCGATCCGTCCTTGGCCAGGGCGCAGTATTCGATCGTGATCGGCGCGTCGGAGTCCAGGGCCGCCCCGAACTGGGCCGCCACGCTTTCGCGATCCTCGGGAACGATGAAATAGGGTGTCTTCCCGATCAGCTCCTCTGGCGTGTAGCCTAGGATTTCCGTGATCGACGGTGACACATAGCTGAACACGCCCTTCGTATCGTAGACGGCGATGACATCGCTGGCATTGTCCGCCAGAAGGCGGAACCGTTTTTCCTGCTCGATGGCTTTCGCCACCACCTGCCGTTCCTCGGTCAGGTCCTTGAACACGCCGAAATAGCCGATGACCCGACCATCCGCATTCCGCTCGCTGGCCGCCATCGAGCGCACATCGCGGCGGGCACCGTCGGACCGTCGGATCAGCACGGCGTCGAATTCCCACCCCGCATCGCTGTCCACGCCGGACTTGACCAGGGCCTCCACGCGCTGCCGGTCGCCGTCCGCGTAGAAGGCCAGGGCATTGTCGAGCGCCGGGCGAAACGACGCGGGGTCGACGCCGTGGATCCGGTAGACTTCCGGCGACCAGAAGACCGCACCCGTTTCGATGTTCAGGGTCCAGTAGCCGACCTGCGACATCCGCTCCGCCAGCCGCGCGTGATCGATCATCTGCCGTTCGCGGGCAATCTTCGCGCGCCGCACAACCCGCGCCCGCGTCAGACGTTCGATCAGCTTGCGACGCTCGGCGAAGGTCATGCCGACCGTCAGGGCGATCACCGTCAGCGTGGCCAGAAACAGCTGGAGGACGATGAACCGGCGCGCAGCCTCCCCCGCAACCAGAACCAGCGGCCCGACATCGTGAGCGGTCGCCACCACCGCGATGATGCTGACCAACAGGGCCCCGAACGCTGCGCCGGCGATCCCGGACCGGATCGCGACCAACGTCAAGGCAGCGGCGGGCAGGAACAGCAGGGGAAGGGATGATTGCAGAAAGGTCGCCGTGGACACGATGACCAGGAAACCGAGACCGAGCGCGGTCTGGATCCGGTTCGCACCGAACAGTTCGGCAAGGCGGCGATTGAGCGCCGTCAGTAGGAGGGGGGTGAAGACGAGCAACCCCAGCAGATTGGCCGCAAACCAGAGGCTGGCCCCCGCGACGGTCGGACGGTAGCCGGCAGCCATCAGACCGGCTTCGGCGGTCGCCACTGACGCGACGCACGCGACCACGGCCGCCACGCCGAAGCGGGGCATTCCCGAGCGTCGCATCAGACGCAGCGGGCTGCTTCGCCCGAGGATCGCCAACATGATCCCGACCTCAACCAGATTGGTGAGGGCCATCAGCAGCGCCATCGGCAGCGAATTGCCAACGACCGCGACGGCCAGGGCGTTGCCGACAAAGGCGCTGCCCAGCAGCAACGACCTCTCGGCCCGTGCACTGGTGAGTGCGACGGCCAGCACAAGGGCATTGACGGGCCAGACCACGACAAAGCTGCCCATTTTCCGGGTCAGGAGGGTAATGGCGACGACGAGTCCGAACACGACGACGGCCAGCGCGACCGGCGTCAACGTCCGTCTCCACCCGCCTGCCGCGATCATTGACCAGTCACTCCGATCCATTCGCTGAAGCCTTACCCCCAAACGCTGGTCAGAGTCCTAACGGCGCGCCGGGCTGCGTCCTGCTGGTCGGACGGAGCGGCGCGGGCGGGCAAGGGCTTCCCGGGAAAAAGCTACGGCCGCTGAAAATTGAAGACTAGTCTGACCCCATCGATTGAAACATCGGGTGCGATGGAGGCCCTGAGATGTCTGATCCGCAGCATATCGACCTGACCCAGGCCGCGCGCCGGTGGTTCGCCAAGGCCCCCGAGGCGCTCAGCGAGCGTGAGCGTCGGGTCCTGCGACGGGCCGCTTCGCGGGAGACGGTGTCCCGCAACACCAATCTCAGTTTCGACGACAAACTCACCTTCGGTCAGAGGGTGGCCGATCAGGTCGCCGCGTTCGGCGGCTCCTGGACCTTCATCATGGGGTTCGGGGCCTTCCTCGCGCTGTGGGTCGGGCTGAACCTGCTGCTGCTGCGCAGCGCCTTCGACCCCTACCCCTTCATCTTCCTCAACCTGATCCTGTCGATGCTGGCCGCCATCCAGGCCCCGGTGATCATGATGAGTCAGAACCGCCAGGGCGTGAAGGATCGCCATGACGCCGCCCACGACTATGAGGTCAACCTGAAGGCCGAGATCGAGATCATGGCCCTGCACGACAAGCTCGACCAGCTGCGCACCCGGGATATCGAGACCATGCTGCGTCGACAGGAGGAGCAGATCGCCCTGCTCACCCGACTGGTGCAGCAGATGCCGCCGCCGGCCGACGCCTCGCTCAAAGGGTAGTTTTGCCGGGCGATGTCACCGGGACCGCGCCCGTCGCCCCCTGACCCCGATTGATGCGGGTCAATGCGCATCCGGCATGCCGGGCCCATCCTCACGGCTCAAATATCCGGAGGACCCCACCATGGACCGTCTCAAGAACAAGGTCGCCGTTGTGACCGGAGCCGCACTCGGGCTCGGCCGCGCCACCGCCATCCGTATGGCCGAGGAAGGGGCTGCGGTCGCGGTCCTGGATGTCCTGGAATCCGACGCCCTCAGCGTCGCGGCCGAACTGACCGCCGCCGGTCATCGCGCCCGCGGCTGGCGCTGCGACGTCTCCGACGAGCCGATGGTCGCCCGGGTCATCGCCGAGGTCGCCGACCATTTCGGGCGGCTCGACATCCTCGTCAACAATGCCGGTGTGGCGGGCGTCAACAAGCCCACCCATGAGATCACCGAGGCCGAGTGGGACTGGGTCCAGGCGATCAACGTCAAGGGTGTCTTCTTTTGCACCAAACACGCCATTCCCCACCTGAAGTCGGCGGGCGGCGGCAGTATCATCAACCTGTCGTCGATCTACGGCCTGATCGGCGGGGCGGACGTGCCGCCCTATCACGCCTCCAAGGGGGCGGTGCGGCTGATGACCAAGACCGACGCCCTGATCTATGCGCCGGACCGGATCCGGGTGAACTCGATCCATCCCGGCTTCATCTGGACGCCGATGGTCGAGCATCACCTTGAAGGGATGGACGACCCCAAGGCCGCGCGTCAGGCGACCGCAGCCCTGCATCCGCTCGGTCACATCGGCGAGCCCGACGACATCGCCTGGGGAGCCGTCTACCTGGCCTCTGACGAGGCCAAATTCGTCACCGGCTCCGAACTCGTCATCGACGGGGGCTACACGGCCCGCTGATCCGCAAACGCGATCACACACCCGGGAGATCCGAACTCCGGCTGCTGCGTGATAGAGACGTATGGGCCCTGCCCGGC
Organism: uncultured Brevundimonas sp.; assembly: GCF_963975535.1. GTDB lineage: Bacteria > Pseudomonadota > Alphaproteobacteria > Caulobacterales > Caulobacteraceae > Brevundimonas. The sequence goes on from NZ_CAXBHE010000003.1 coordinate 49,456, forward strand.
CGCCGCCAATCGGAACCCCTGCCCATGTCCGCGCTGAAGTCATCCTACCCGCTCTACCTGGCCAACCGGCCGATGACGCCGAACCAGGATCTGGTCGTCACCGACAAATTCACCGGCAAGCCGGCCACCCGGGTGGCGCTGGCCGACCACGCCATGATCGACCAGGCCATCGCCGCCGCGGTGCGGGCCACGGCACCGATGGCGGCCATGGCGGCCTATGAGCGTCAGGCGGTTCTGGCCCACTGCGTGAGCCGCTTCCAGGAACGCGCGGACGAGCTGGCCGAGGCCCTGTGTATCGAGGCGGGCAAGCCGATCCGTGACTCGCGCGGCGAGGTGACCCGCCTGATCGACACCTTCCGCATCGCCGCCGAGGAGTCGGTGCGCATGACCGGCGAGGTCCAGCCCCTCGACATCTCGGCCCGGGCCAAGGGCTATCAGGGCATGTGGAAACGGGTACCGATCGGCCCCTGCTCCTTCATCTCGCCGTTCAACTTCCCGCTCAATCTCGCCGCCCACAAGATCGCCCCGGCCATCGCCGTCGGCTGCCCGTTTGTGATGAAGCCCGCCTCGCGCACCCCGCTGGGGGCCATCATCATCGGCGAGATCCTGGCCGAGACCGACCTGCCGGAAGGGGCCTTCTCCATCCTGCCGGCCAGCCGCGACGGTGCCGACCTGTTCACCACGGATGACCGGCTGAAACTGCTGTCCTTCACCGGCTCGCCCGAAGTCGGCTGGGCCCTGAAGGCGAAGGCCGGCAAGAAGAAGGTGGTGCTGGAACTGGGCGGCAACGCCGCGGTCATCGTCGACCGCGACAGCGATCTGGAGGACGCCGCCGAGCGCATCATCTTCGGGGCCTTCTACCAGTCGGGCCAGTCCTGCATCGGGGTCCAGCGCATCCTGATCCACGCGGACATCTACGGGCCGCTGCGCGATCGCCTCGTGTCGAAAGCCCGCGCCCTGGTGGCCGGAAACCCGAGCAACGAGGATACCTTCATCGGTCCCATGATCGACGAGCAGGAGGCGTCCAGATTGGAGGGCTGGATCAATGAGGCCAGGGCCGCGGGCGCGACCCTGCTCTGCGGCGGCGGGCGCGAAGGGGCCATGCTGCAGGCGACGCTGATGGAAGGGGTGCCGCGCGGCCAGAAGGTCCGCGACGAGGAAGCCTTCGGCCCGGTGGCCATCCTGTCGTCCTTCTCCGACTTCGAGGCGGCGCTGGACGAGGTCAATGACTCACGCTTCGGCCTGCAGGCCGGCGTCTTCACCCGCGACATCCACAAGGCCATGGCCGCCTGGGACCGGCTGGAGGTCGGCGGCGTGCTGATCGGCGACGTGCCCAGCTATCGCGTCGACAACATGCCCTACGGCGGGGTCAAGGATTCCGGCCTGGGTCGCGAGGGAGTCAAGTTTGCGATGGAGGACATGACGGAAATCCGCAATCTCGTGATCCGTCACCGACCGATATAGCCGCAGACCCAGCCGGTCTGGACCTGCCGTCTCCGGCCATGGCCAGAAATCCGCTGACGCCTTGATCGGCCCCTCATATATGAATCTCGACCGTGTTCGCTGAAGGATCGGAAAGCCCGCAATGTCGACGCGACTGCTGCTCGTCTTTGTCCCCGACGAGGACATTTCGATCGCCCAGGAACTGGCCCGGCACTGTGCCAGCCGGATCTGGGTTCGTCCGGCCGAGGGGGGAATGGAGAGCCTCGCCTGCGTGGTTCAGGCGCGCTACGTCGAGCGCCTGGTCGATGCGCTTGAGCGGGAGCTGGGTAAACGCCCGGGCTTCTGCACCATCATCCTGCCGACCGAGGCCGTCGTTCCGCCCCTCTACGAAACGGTCGCCAATGCGCATCCGCGTTCCGGAAACGACCGTCCGCCCAGTCGGCTCGAAGCCTTCTTCAGTCGCGACCGGCTGAGTACCGAGGAGATGTATGACGACGTCGAGGAGACGGTGCGGATCCGCTACAGCTTTCTGTTCACCGTCCTGATCTCGGCCCTGATCGCCGGTCTGGGCATGCGCAGTGGCCAGACCGCCATCGTCATCGGGGCCATGGTCATCGCCCCCTTCCTCGGACCGTCAATCGGCATGGCCATGGCGGCGACCATCGGCGATCATGCACTGGGCCGCCGCGCCACCCTCGCCCTGGCCTTTGGCGCGATCGCCTGTCTGGCCTTCATGGCCCTGATCGGCCGGTTCATCGCCATCGATCCCACCGTCCCCGAGCTGTTGAACCGAACCCGGGTCAGTCCGGCCGACGTGGTGCTGGCCCTGGCCAGTGGAGGAGCCGGGGTGATCGCCTTCAGCCGCGGCTCGTCCTCATCCCTGATCGGGGTGATGATCGCGGTTGCGCTTGTGCCGCCACTGGCGGCCGCCGGCCTGCTGTTCGGATCCGGACACGGGCAGCTCGCCCTCGGGGCCCTGATCCTGTTCGCCACCAACCTGATCTGCATCAATGTCGCGGGCATCCTGACCTTCCTGTTCCAGGGCCTGGCTCCCCGAAGCTGGCGGGTGACGGCCGGCACCCTGATGGTCTGGGTGCTGCTGCTGGTAGCGCTGCTGGCCCTGATCCTGCCGCGCTTCCTGCCCTGAATGATCCCGGTCAGCCGCCCTGGGGCTGCGGCCGGTTCTGCATGGCCCCGGTCATCGGGATGAAGAAGACGCCGACGTCGCGGCGCGAATGGACCCGGCCCTGCTCGTCCTTGGTGTAGACGTACAGCACCTGTCCGCGGCGGAACGGCTGTCCGATCGGGATGATCAGCTTGCCGCCCGGCTTGAGCTGGCGGAACAGTTCGGGAGGGGCGTACTGGGCCACGCAGGTGAGCATGATGGTGTCGAAGCCGCCCTCGACCTCGGGCCAGCCGAAATAGCCGTCGCCGACCCGGCTATGGACATTGTCGTAGCCCAGCGGGGCGAAGATCTTGCCCACGGCCTGGCCGATCGGTTCGATGATCTCGATCGTGTAGGCGTCGCGCACAATGCGTGACAGCAGCGACGACTGAAAACCTGACCCCGTGCCGATTTCCAGCGTCACATCGGTCGGTTTCGGAGCCGCCAGCTGGGTCATATAGGCCTGACCCAGATAGTCGCTGAGCACGCTGCCGTGACCGATCGCCCAGGGCTTGGGATTGCTCTCGTAGGCATTGTAGGCGGTCGAGGCCGACTGGGCGTAGGCGTAGTGGAAATAGTCGCGCGGCACGCTCTCGAACGCCGCCATGACCGCCGGATCGGCCGTGCCGAACTTGCCGTCCAGATAGGCCTTGATACGCGCCATGGCCGCGGGCTTGCGCGCCTGGATTTCGGCGAACTGGCTCTCGCCCAGATTCTGCGGACGGGCCGAGGCGGCCATGGCATCGCGGAAGACTTCATAGGTCCAGGGTTTCAGCGGGCCGCGCACCCCATTGGCCACGGCTCCCTCAACGACCGGAGCCACGGTGACCGGGGCGGACGCTGGCCCCGGGGCACCCGCCGGCGCGGCACCGGCTCCGGTCGCGGTCGGATTCATTCGCGCCTGGATCCGCTCCAGCGTTGCCCGGTCGCAACCGGCCAGGGGGGCCAAAGCCAGGCCAGCGGCAGCCGAGAGAAGTGTGCGTCGATCCAGCGTCATACAGTCTGTTCCTGAGCAGAAGGCGGATTGGGTTTCGTCAGAGGACTCCGCGCCCCGGTGACCTTCCGGCCACCGGCAGGCAGGACCAGAAAGGCCAGAAGATAGAGGGCTGCGGCCACCCACAGCAGCGACGAGAATCCGATATCGCGGCTCATCAGATTGGCCATCGGCGTGGCCACGACCGAAAAGGCCCCGTTCAGACCCCAGGCCCAGGGCAGCATGCGCCCGTCGCCGACCTGGATCAGACCCAGCGGAAACGGCAGACCCAGCGCCAGCGAGACCGGCGCTGCGGCCAGAACCACCAGTCCGGCCCGCAGCCACCACGGCTGATCCAGTGTGCGCATCACGAAGTCTTCGGATCCGGCCAGCATTGCGGCGATCCAGGCAACCACCACGATCAGGCCGACCAGGGAGGCGATCTTGGGCATGCCCGCCAGTCGCCCGGCGATCATGCTGCCCAGCCCCGAGAAGATCAGCATCGACGTCAGGACCAGGCCAAAGGCCGAGGAATAGTCGTTCAGATAGAAGGCCGCCCGGTCGATGAGCATGATCTCGATCAACAGAAAGCCGAGACCGAGGGCTGGGAAATACAGGACCGGCCAGAGCCGGCGGGGCTCTTTCACGCCACCCGTCCGGCGACGGAACAGGGCCGGGGCCAGCAGCACGAGCAGGGCGATGATGATGGCCTGGCCGAGGACGGCGATATTCACCAGTCCGCCGATCTCGGCCTGCGGCAGGACTTCCAGCCGGCGCACGACCGTGCCGAGCTGCTCCAGCTTCAGGGACGCGTAAAAGGCCGGCCGGTCGAGGGTCGCGGGCCGGATGTGAAAGGCCTCGGCCGAGGGCGGTGACCGTCCCGCCAGTACCGCGCCCGCCTCATTGGCGATCGCGTCATTGGGGCCGTCGGACGTGATCCGGCCACTGGCAAAGGAGACCGACGGCAGGTCGTTGAACAGGCCGGCCCGCGCCGCCACGACATCGATACCCGGCACATAGGACACGTCGAACGAGCGGATGTCGCAGAAGGTCTTCAGGGCGATGATGTCCGAATGGGACCACGGCGTGGGCGAGACGAGAATGCGCACGTTCCACGCCGATCGGTAGACCATCACATGACTGGCCGGGTCAGCGATTCCGGCCGCCAGCAAGGCCTCGCGAGCGGTGCTCAGAACCCGCAGCGAATAGACCGGAAAATCGCGGATCGACACGGAGATCGACACCATGCCGCCCGGCTTCAGCGCCGCCAGATAGGCCCGCGTCGCCTCAACGGTCAGGCCGGTGACATTGGCCGGGGCGGCGTCGATGAAATCCGCCGAAACGTCGATGACGTCATAGACAGCCGGGCCGGCCCGCCAGGCCGCGGCGATCGGACCCCCGTCCAGCAGACGGACGCGGCTATCCTGCGCCAGGGCCGGGGATCCGGCCAGACCGTGCATCAGGGCCTGATGCAGCACCGGCTCACTCTCGACGCCGTCGACATGGCGCGCGCCCAGGGCCAGGGCCTCGGCGACGCGGTAGCCGCCGGACAGGCCGACCGCCAGCACATCCGCGTCGGGCCGCATCAGATAGGGGGCGGCGCTCAGGGCACTGGGCGCATAGCCGGCATCCAGTGGTCCCGGCCTGGGCAGGGCGGCGATGCGGTTGCCGTCGCGATACAGGCCCCAGGTTACCGGCGGACCCGGCACCCCCATCATCGCGGCATTGTTCGACACATCGGCATCGACCCGCTCGGTGAAATTCTCGAGCAAAAGATAGTGGCCGCGCGGCTGGCGGCTTTCGTGCACCACGCGGGCCCCGGGGGTGTTCAGCGGCGCGTAGACGGCCTTGAACTCCGAGATGACCGGCGCGGGACCGAGGAACAGGATCGCCTCCCCTGCCACCAGCGCCGCCCCGGCCAGACCGGCCCCCAGCCAGTTCAACCGCCCGGGCTGGAACAGGGTCGCCAGCGCCAGCGGCACCAGCAGGATCGGGGCCAGCAGGAAGGGATGGACCACGAACATCAGGCCCAGCGCCAGGGCCGCCCCCAGCCCTGCCCCGATCAGATCATAGCCGTAGACCCGCCCGATCTCGCGCGCGTTCATCACGAACATCAGCGCGATATAGAGGCCCGCGAGGAAGAAGAACGGCAGCAGGGCCAGATAGTAGAGGCCGATGTTGCGCAGCTGGTCGGGCCAGGTCGTCGGATTCTGCAGCTGCAGGGGGTTGAACGGATTGGCGGTGATCAGCTGGTAGCCGACCGCGGCGGCGATCACCATGGCCGCCGGCAACAGGGTCCGCAACAGCACGCCGTGCCGCTGAACCGCGTCACGGAACAGGGCCACGACCACGCCGCTGAGGGCGAAGCCGGCCATGACGATGGAGATGATCCAGTAGCCGTACTCCGACCATTTCGCGACGGCGAAATAGCGCGTCAGGGCGTTCTCGAACCCGACCACCCCGAGGGCGATCAGGAACAGCGGAATCAGGGCCGCCCGACTGCCCCTGGCGACGTCACTCATGCCTGCGGCTCCCAGGCGGCGCGGCGTTCCAGGAAGTCGGTCAGCAGGCTGTTGAACCGCTCGGGTTCATCGACGAACAGGGCGTGGCCAGCCTGGTCGAACACCGTCATCTCCGCATCGGCATGGCTGCCGATCAGGGTCTCGCCCTGGGCCCGCCAGCGGGGGCGCACCACATAGAGAACCGGCCGGTCCGTACTGTGCACGGCATCGCGCCAGAAGCGGCGCGGCACGTCGTAGCTCAGCAACGCCTGCTCCTGCTCCGGACTCATGCGCAGCGCATCCGCCGTCAGCCGTGCACGATAGTCCGCTCCCGGATCGCGCGCGAACAGACCGGCGACAAAGGCGGCGCGACGGCCGGCCCGGGCGGCGGGATCATGCCCGTCCAAACCGGACCGGCGACCGGGCCGTGCAGCCGGGGCCGGTTCCTCGCCGATTGAGTTATCGATCAGTACCAGGCCGGCGAGCCGGCCATCGCCTTCGGCGGCCAGCATCGCCAGACTGTCCAGCACCCCCAGAGACCAGCCGACCAGCACCACCCGGCCAGATCCCGCCCGTTCGATCAGTTCGGCGACATCGCGGCCCCGGCGTAGATGGGCGTAGCCATGTGGCGCGACCTCGCTCTGCCCCTGACCACGCGGGTCGAGGGCCAATACGTGAAATCGGGCTTCAAGAGCGGCGATCTGACGATCGAAGATCCAGGCCGGCATCGTCCAGCCCGGCACGAACAGGACGGTCCGGGCCTCGGCAGGGCCCGCCTCCAGATAGTGCAGCCGGGTGCCGTCCGAGGTGACGAAACTACGGCTGTCTGCGGCCTGTCCGGTGCCCCCCGACACCAGACAGGCCGACAGCGCAAGAACGATTCCCCAAAGGGGCATCCCGCCTCGTTCCCGCGAACTCATGGTTAACAAACACTTACCCCCGACAGCACACCATCTGGCCCGGCGAACGGCGTATTGTCGACCGGCTTCCCCGGTGACGCGAGCGGTGGATCAGGCCGTCTTGCCCCAGCGCTTCAATGCGGGGCCGATACTGCCGCCCTGAACGACGACCGAGAACAGGACCACCATATAGGTCGCGGCCACCAGTACGTCCTTCATCGGGCCCGGGGGCAGGGACAGGGCCAGGGCGATGGAGATACCGCCGCGAAGCCCGCCCCAGACCATGACCGGGAAGGCCTGTTTGAACGGCAGCAGGTTGCGCCAGAACAGCAGCGGCACCCCAACCGTCAGGGAGCGCGCCAGCAGCACCAGCGGAATCGTCAGCAACCCGACGCCCAGAAGGCCGAGGCGCTCGGCCAGGACCACGGCCTCAAGCCCGATCAGCAGGAACAGGACGGCGTTGAGCACCTCGTCGACCAGCACCCAGAATTTCATCAGATAGTCGCGGGTGATGTCGCTCATCGCATAGCTGACACCGTGGTTGCCGATGACCAGGCCGGCCACGGCCATGGCCACCGGGCCACTGAGATGCAGGGCATGGGCGAGGGAGTAGCCGCCCATGACCACGGCAAGGGTGATCAGCACCTCGACCGAATAGTCGTCGATCGCCTTCATCGCCCGATAGGCGATCCAGCCCACCGCCAGGCCGAGGGCGGCCCCGCCAAGGGCCTCGACCAGGAACAACTCACCGGCATGGACCAGCGAGAAGGCGTCGCCGCTGACAGCCGAGGCCAGCAGGATCGAGAACACCACCACCCCGACCCCGTCATTGAACAGACTCTCGCCCGCCACGGTCGCCTGCAGTCGCGGCGTCACCTTGGTTGTCTTCAGCACCGCCATGACCGCGACCGGATCGGTCGGGCTGATCAGGGCCCCGAAGACGAAACACCAGGCCAGGGGGACGTCGATCCCCACCAACCGGGTCAGGACGGCAAAACCGGCCCCGACCAGCAGGGTCGACACGACGATCCCGAAGGTGCTGAGGATGCCGATCTGCCAGCCACCACGCTTCAGCTGGGCGATGTCGACATGCATGGCCCCGGCGAACAGCAGGAACGACAGCATGCCGTTCATCAGGGTTTCGTGGAAATCAATGTCGCCGAGGAATTCACTGACCGATTCCGACAGCCGGCTCTGGGGCAGGACGAAGTCGATGGCGATGACGGCGATCGAGGCCAGGGCCCCCATCACGGTCAGGGCCACGGTCGTGGGCAGCTTCAGATAGCGGTTATTGAGCCAGCCCAGAATGGCCGAGAGCACGATCAATATCGCGGCGGCGTCGAAGGGAGACAGGGCACTGATCATGGGAAATCCTGCGGACGGGATCGAGGCCGGCAGGCAGGCATAGCCTGCGTTCCTGCCCACGGCCAAGGTCTAACGCAGGCTGGCGCGATTCGCGTTGGACGGCGGCCGGTCGTGTGCCCTAGGCTGGCTCCCTCCCGCCATGAAATACATCAGCACCCGGGGCCAGGCGCCCACCGTCGATTTCGCCCAGGCGATGCTGTCCGGCCTTGCGCCGGACGGTGGCCTGTATCTGCCCGAAACCTGGCCCGCGGCCGACCCTGAACTGGCCCGTTCGGGGGTCCCGTATGCGAGCGTTGCCCGGTCGGTCCTGACCACCTTTGCCGGAACGTCCCTGCCCGCCGGCACCCTCGATGCGGCGGTGGCGCGGCTGGTCGACCGGTTCCGCCATCAGGCCGTGACACCGCTGGTCCAGCTGGACGCCGGCCTGTGGCTGCTGGAGCTGTTCCACGGACCGACCGCGGCCTTCAAGGACCTGGCCATGCAGCTGGCGGCATCGCTGATGGACGCCGCCCTGGCCGGGACCGGCGACCGGCTGACCCTGGTCACGGCCACCAGTGGCGACACCGGAGCCGCCGCCGTGCGCGCCTTTGCCGGGGCCGACCGCATCCGTCTGATCGTGCTGCATCCCGAAGGTCGGGTCTCGCCGGTGCAGCGGCTACAGATGACCACGGTCGCGGCCGACAACGTCACCAACCTGGCGGTACGCGGCGATTTCGACGACTGCCAGCGACTGGTGAAGGGTCTGCTGGCCGACGAATCGCTGCGGGCGCTGGGGCCGCTGAGCTCGGTCAATTCGATCAACTGGGCCCGTCTGGCCGGACAGATCCCCTACTATGTGACGGCCGGGGCGGCCCTGGCCGGAGCAGCCCCGCGCTTCGTCGTGCCGACCGGCAATTTCGGCGATGCCTTCGCCGGCTGGGCCGCGCGCCGCATGGGGGCGAACGTCGGCGGCCTGGTGGCGGCGGTGAACAGCAATGACGCCCTGGCCCGGGTGCTGGCCGAGGGCGTCTACAGCCGCCGCACCACGATCGAGACCCACAGCGTCAGCATGGACGTCCAGGCCCCGTCCAATTTCGAACGTCTGGTGTTCGAGGCCACGGACCGTGACCCGGACCGCACCCGCACCGTGTTCGAGACCTTCGCCCGTGACGGCACGGTGACCCTTGACGATGACCTGCTGTCCCGGCTGCGGGCCGAGGTTTCGGCTGAAACCGTCAGCGAGGCCGAGACCCGGACCGAGATCGCCCACGCCTGGTCGGCATACGGCCAGATCATCTGCCCACACACGGCGGTGGCCCTGGCGGCGGCACGACGACAGGACCTGTCCGCAGGCCCGGTCGTGGCCCTGTCGACCGCGCATCCGGCCAAATTCCCCGACGTGGTATCCGGGGCCCTTGGTTTCGAACCGCGGCGGCCGTCGGTGCTGGAGGGGCTGGAGGGGCGACCTGAATACTGTCGGGCGGTCGAACCCACGCTGGCGGCGGTGCGGGCGGCGCTGGACTGACCCGATGATCTCCGGCCCGTCCAACCCGTCCGCGGGGTCCCCACCCCGAACCAATGGTCAGTCGCAGTCCTGATAATCGGAGGCGCGGCAGCGGTCGGCCATTTCGGTGGCCCGCGTGATCTGTTCGGGGTTCATATCCTGCACCAGCCCGGCTGCGGATCCGGCCGCACCTTCGTGACCCGCCGAGGCCGCCAGGCTGAACCACATATGGCTGCGTGTGAGATCCGGAGCCACCCCGTCCCCGTTGCCGTAGACAACGCCGAGATTGTGCATGCCCTCAGCGACGCCGCGCCGCGCGGCGACCCGGAACCAGTGCCTTGCCGCGTCCGGATCGCGGGCAACGCCTCGCCCCAGGTAATACTGCATCCCCAGATGACCGGCCGCTTCCGGGTGCCCGGCTTCCGCGGCCCTCCGCATCCAGCGCGTGGCTTCGGCCTCATCCGGATCGACGCCCCGGCCCAGATGATAGAATTGGCCCAGCTTGCGCTGGGCCTCCACATGACCCGCCTCGGCGGCGATCCGGACCCAGCGCACAGCTTCGGCATCGTCCCGCGCGACGCCCTGCCCGGTGGCATAGAGCATCGACAGGAAGTGGGCGGCCTCGGCGTTACCGGTACGGGCCAGCGGCGCCCAGAGGCCATAGGCGGTGGTGAAGTCACCGCGCCGGGCGGCCTCAACACCGCTTAGGAGGGGATCCTCCGACTGGGCGAGGGCTGACCCGCCGGACAACCCGATCAGAACGGCGGCCAGCGCGACAAGGCCCGGGCGCATGCCTCACCGCCCGCCGGTGGGGTCCGCGATACGTTGGCAGGAGCCTTCACCCCAGGTTCGCGCATTGCTGTCCAGACGCGAATAGGTCTGGCGCAGCGTGCGCAGGTTTATGGTGTTGGTATAGCCGCGCCGCCCGACCAGCCTCACCTCGTCGCCCGAGGCGGTGCAGGTGTTGAAATCGATCAGGGTGCAGATATCCGTGTCCCACTGCGGCGGGGTCGCGCCATTGAGCCGCTGCCATCCGGCCGGGCTGGTGCGCACGCGGATGGTCGCGGTCTCCTGCCGCGTCGGCTGGCCGGGTCGCGACGTGGCGGTCGGCGGTCCCGCATAAAAGCTGGTCCGGCATTGCAGAAAGGTCCAGCCGGACTGGGCCGAGGCCGCAGCGGGAGCCAGCCCTGCCGCGAGCGTAGCTGCGACGATGAGAAGAACGGGACGTGGCATGGGTCGCTCCTTTTCGGTGCCGGGCACGCGATCAGGCCCGTCGGTCATTCCCGACGCTGACCGACTGTTGCCGATCCTGGAAGGCGCGGGCGACGGGGTCATCCTGTGAATTTTGACAGCTTTTGCCCCGAAGGGGCGTCGCTAGGCTGACGGACATCCGGGCTTCGGCAGCCCCCCGCAGGAGCCCATGCTCATGATAACCCTGTCCCGAACGCTCGCCCTCACGACGGTGGCCGCCGCCCTGCTGGGCCTGTCCGGCTGGACCAGCGCACCACCGCCGGTCCTCGTGTCGGCTCCGGCCGTGACCCAGGTGTCCTGCAGCGAACTGACCCGCCGGATGAGCGATACCGCCGAACTGGCGCTGGAAATGGATGAGGTCTGCGCCGCCGGCGACAGCGCCGAATGCGGCGAGCTGGCCCAGTGGGTGGTGTGCGAATTCAATCTCAATGTCCCGGACGACACCCAGTGCCGAAACACCCGGATCGTCCGCGACATGTCCCAGATCCTGAACGTGGTCGGCAACCGCGTCGACCAGTTGAACCGGCTGCAGTCGCGCGGCCAGTTCTTCAATGTCGCCCAGGTCAGCGACCGGCAGCGCGCCCGAGTCTGCACCCAGGCCGGCGCGGCCAATTATTAAGCCCGCGAACGCCGTGACATAGAAGGAGACGCCATGAGCCGTACAACCCTTGCCGCCGCCGCTGTCTGTGCCTCTCTGCTGGCGCTGTCCGCCGGGAGCGCGAGCGCCCAGTCCCTCGACTTCAGCGCGAGGGGCGACTCCGCCAACGAAGCCTGCATGAGAGCCAAGAACGAGGCCCGTCGGCAACTTCGCAACGCTGACCGCTCGGTGCAGCGCTTCGGATCCTGCGATTGCCGCCGGGACCGGGACAGGTCCGGTGCCCAGTTGCGGACATGGCGTTGTACGGTCGACGCCTATTACACGCGGCGTGACTGAGGGACGGCAATCCGTCAGGCAACGACCGCACGCCAGTAGTCGAGTCGACGCAGGAAGGGGGCCGGGTCCTTGGCCGTGACCAGGGCGTCCGGGGCGGCCAGCAAGCGGTCATGCAGCCGGGTCAGGGTGAAGCGCACCACCGCCCGCGCACCCAGGTCCGGCAAGGCCGCGCGCTCGGCCGGGCTGAGCGGGCGGACGGATTCATAGCCGGCCAGGAAGGCGGCGATGGCAGGCGGGTTGGCCCCGCCCGTCGCGTCAAACGCCCAGGCGTTGAGGGCTATGGCCAGGTCATAGGCCAGCGTGTCGACACAGGCGAAATAGAAGTCGATGACGCCACTGACCGCACCGTTCAGAAACAGGACATTGTCCGGGAAATAGTCAGCATGAACAGGGCCCTGCGGCAACTTTCTAAGTGATTGCTCGATCGTGCCGGCCAGTTCCCGCTCGAGCCGTTGGAGCATGCGCCGGTCCTCGCCCCCGGCCACCGTGGCGCAGCGGTCGGCCAGCGCGCGCCAGGCTGCCGGACCCACGGGATTGGCACGCTGTCCGTCGAAATCCGTCGCCGCCATGTGCAGCTGCGCCAGGGCCTGTCCGGCCGTGTGCTGATCGTCGAGACCAGGGGTTCTGAGCCAGTCGCCCTCGCGCCACTCAATGATTGACGCGAGTCGTCCGTTCAGTCGACCGGTCCAGTGGCCCGCCCGGTCCGGCATCGGCCGGGGGGCCGGATAGCCACGATCCGCCAGGTGCTCGGTCAGGCCGAGACAGAACGGCAGGGCGTCGGCCCGGGTCCGGTGTTCGAACAGGGTCAGGACGAAGCGGCCCGACGTGGTCTGCAGCCGATAGTTGGTGTTCTCGACCCCCTCGGCGATCGGGGTCAGCGCCTCAAGTCGGCCCAGGTCGTAGGCCCCGAGATAGGTCCCGGCCTCGGCTTCAGAGACCGGCGTGAACACCGCCATGCGTCAGATACCGATCAGGCGGGCGCGGGCGCGCACGAGGTCGGCGACGTCGGCCAGCACGCTCTCGCTCGTGGCCCAGCGGCCTGCGCCGCGTCCGCGACACGTCCAGACCGTTCCGTCCTCACCATAGACCTTCAAGGCATTGCCCTCCCCGCGCAGGGACAGGAAGAGCGGATCGGACCTGTCGGCGTCAAGCCGAACCTGGGCCTCCAATCCCCCGACGACCTGGCGGCAGCTCCCGATCTGGCGCACACCGACGGCTGGTCGCCGGTCGGCCGACAGGGCGGCGCGCGGGATGGCGGCCTCGTCGGGCGCGGAGCCGAAGGCCTCGAAGGCCAGCAACCGGATCTTGGCCGCGGCATCATGACCCTCCACGTCCGACGACGGGTCTTCCTCGGCGAACCCGGCCACGCGGGCTTCCGTCAGAGCCTCATCGAACGAGGCTCCGCCGTCGAGCCGTTCCAGCATGAAGTTGACGGTGCCGTTGAGGACCGCCTCGAAGCCCACGACCGGCCCCGCCGCCAGCGCCTGCTGCAGGGTCTCGATCATCGGCGCGCCGCCGCCGACGGCGGCCGAATAGCAGAGCCGCGCGCCATGGGCCGCAGCCAGCGCCTTGAGCCCGGCAGGGTCCTGGCTGATCGCCTGTTTGTTGGCGCTGACCACGTCGACGCCGCGCTCCAGCGCCGCCCGGATCAGGGCATGACCGGCGTCGGCCTCGGACAGGATTTCCAGCAGCATGTCCGGGCGAGCCGCGAGCAGAACCGCCGGGTCGGCGGTGAAGCGATCGGCGATGGCGGCGAAGTCGACGCCGGGCACATCGCGCACCCGGGCCGGGTCCCGAACCAGCACACCGGTGATCTCGAAACGCGGGTCGGGCAGCAGACGGCTCAGAACACCGGCCCCCACCACACCACAGCCGGCGACGGCGACGCGGATGGGCGGCAGGGCCGTGGCCGGGACCGGGGCTTCGCAGCGGGCCCCGATCCGCGTCGGACGTACGCCGCCGAGGCCGGCGATCTCGATCTCGACCCCGCGTTCCTCGCCCATGTCGATCGCGTCGCGCTGGACCAGCACCCCACCGACCGCGCGCGCCACCGCCCAGGAGGCCTGGCTGTATCGCAGCGGTTCCCCGGCCGCGCCGGACGGGTCGCGGTCGTAGAGTCCGTCGACATCCTTGATCAGGCGAACGTGGTCCAGCCCCAGTTCCGCGGCGACAAACAGGGCCGTCAGGTCGGAACCACCGCGCCCGAGCAGGGCCGTGCGGCCATTGTCGAGCAGGGCCCCGAAGCCGGGCACGATCACCGCCTGATGGGTAGCAAGCGCGCGCAACAGGGCGGCGGTGTCGAGGCGTTCTGGATGGGCGTGCTGGCTGGGCCCCGAGGCGCGGATGCCCAGTTCGCGCACCGACAGGGACACGGCGTCGACGCCGATCCGGTCACAGGCGATGGCGGTGAAGGCGGCGGCCGCCTCCTCGCCTTGGGCGACATAGGCGGGCAGCAGGCCGTTGTCGTGATCGAGGCCCAGCGCCCGCGCCTCGGCCAGCAGCCGGTCGGTCTGGCCGGCGAAGGCCGAGACCACGGCCACCACCCGGCGACCGGCGCGGACATGGCGATAGATTTCCGACGCCACAGCCGGAGCCCGGGTCGGGTCGCGCAGCACCGAACTGCCGAATTTCAGCACCACCACACGCTCCGCGGCGGGACAGGGTTCGGGCGCAAGGGCGACGGGTTCGGGGCGGGCAAGGACGGCGAGGTGGGGCATGTCAGGGGTCCGGTCGATCGGGGAGGCAGGGAGCCGGGACAAGAAAAAACCCCGCCCGGGGATCCGGGCGGGGTTGGGTCTCAGCGGCTTGAAGTGAATGCGCGCTAGCCTGTCCCCGCCCGTGGCGTGGTCATGGTGATCATGGAGGGGGTCATGCCGAGGTCGCTGCCGGACACGCAGCCGCACGCGCCCGAACGGACGGTGGCGGCGCGGCGGGTGAGCAGGGCGAGGGGCACGGGGCGGCGGTCCGATAGCGGAATGGGACCGCCACGGTGGGCCCGGGGCGTGCGGCGCGTCAAGGGCCGCGCGCACGAATAGCGCCCGGACAGGGTCACGGGGGCACCCCAAGCGGTCATTTTTGTCACCCTGGTGCTCTTCACCGGTCGGATATCCCTAGGCCCAGTGCATCTGCACACGATGCGCCGCGGCCCAGTGGATGGCCTTGATCGCGTCGATGATGGCCCGCGCCGCGGCCCGGGTGCCCAGTTCACCGCCCAGGTCAGCCGTGGTCGCGCCGGCGGCAAGGACCGCGGCCACAGCCGCCTCGATCGAGTCGGCCTCGTCCTCCAGCTTCAGGCTGTGGCGCAGCAGCAGGGCCGCCGACAGAACCATGCCGACGGGGTTGGCCAGATCCTGACCGGCGATGTCGGGGGCCGAGCCGTGGATCGGTTCAAACAGACCGGGACCACCGGCACCCAGCGAGGCCGACGGCAGCAGGCCGATCGATCCGCCCAGCACCGAAATCTCGTCCGACAATATGTCGCCGAACATGTTCTCGGTCAGGATGACGTCATAGTCGCGCGGCTTGCGGATCAGATGCATGGCCATGGAGTCGACCAGGGCGTGCTCCAGCGAGACCTGGGAGAATTCCGCGGCATGGATGCGGGTCACCACCTCGCGCCACAGGCGGCCGGTCTCCATCACATTGGCCTTGTCGACCGACGTGACCTTGCCGCGCCGCTGCAGCGCCGTTTGGAAGGCGGCCCGGGCGACGCGCTCGATCTCGTCGACGCTGTAGATGCACAGATCCGAGGCCATGGTGTCGGTGCGGGTCTTGTCGCCGAAATAGATGCCGCCGGTCAGTTCGCGGAACACGATCAGGTCGACACCCTCGACGATTTCGCGCTTCAGGGGCGAGCGATGGGCCATGACCGGCGAGACCTGCAGCGGGCGCAGGTTGGCGTACAGGCCCATGGCCTTGCGCAGCCCCAGCAGCCCCTCCTCCGGCCGGCGCTGGCCGCCGTCCCACCGCGGGCCGCCGACGGCCCCCAGCAGCACGGCGTCGGCGGCGATACAGGCGGCGCGGGTCGCCTCGGGCAGCGGATCGCCGGTGGCGTCGATGGCCGCCCCGCCGATCAGGTGTTCGGTGAAGGCGAAGGTGTGACCGTAGAAGTCGCCGATCACGGTCAGGACCTCGACGGCTGCGGCGGTGACCTCGGGACCGACGCCGTCGCCGGGCAGGACGACGACGTTGAAGGTGCGGGGAGTGATCATGTGACGGGTTCCGATGCGGACTGATGTTCAAAGGCTTCGATGGCGGCCAGGTGCTTCTGCAGCCAGCCGAGGGGGTCGACGCCGTCCAGCAGGCAGTGGCGGGCGAAGGGTTCGACGGTGAAGGGCACGGCCGCGTGGTTGCCGCGCCGCAGTTCGCCGGCCTCGAGATCGAGGGTCACCGGCTGGTCCGGATTGGCGACCAGATCGTCCCAGGTGGCGGCATCGACCACGACCGGCAGCAGGCCGTTCTTCAGGGCGTTGGAGGTGAAGATGTCGGCGATCCCGGTCGAGATCACCGCGCGGAAACCGTAGTCCAGCAGGGCCCAGGGCGCGTGCTCGCGCGAGGAGCCGCAGCCGAAATTGGCCCCGGCGACGAGGATGCGTTGTTCGCTCGGGACGATGCGGTTCAGCACCGCCTCGGGCCGGGGCGTACCGTCGGTCTCATAGCGCCAGTCATGAAAGGCGTGGACGCCCAGACCCTCGCGCGAGGTGGTGGTCAGGAAACGCGCGGGGATGATCTGGTCGGTGTCGATATTGGTCTGGCTCAGCACCAGGGTGCGCGAGGTCAGGACCTTGAACGGATCAGACATGTTCGGCTCCCGACGGCGCGCGCGCGGCGCGCGCCTGCAGATAGACGCGCGGGTCCGTCAGGACCCCGGCGACGGCGCTGGCCGCGGCGGTCGCCGGGCTGGCGAGAATGGTGCGCGCCCCCTTGCCCTGACGGCCCTCGAAATTGCGATTGGAGGTCGAGACGGCCAGCTGGCCCGGACCGACGACGTCGCCGTTCATGGCGATACACATCGAACAGCCCGGGATGCGCCATTCAGCCCCGGCTTCGATGAAGACCCGGTCCAGCCCCTCGGCCTCGGCGTCACGGCGCACGGCCTCGGAGCCGGGCACCACCAGCATGCGCACGCCCGATTTGACCCGGCGACCGCGCAGCACCTCGGCGGCGGCACGCAGATCCGGCAGACGGCCGTTGGTGCAGCTGCCGATGAAGACGACGTCGACCGGCCGGGTCGTGGTCGTCTCGCCGGCGGTGAAGCCCATATAGGCCAGGGCCTTGCGGTCGCTGTCCGATCCCGGTTGCGGCACGGGCGATCCGATCGGCGACCCGGCGTCGGGGGTGGTGCCCCAGGTGGCCATCGGCGTGATGGCCGCGCCGTCCAGCCGGATCTCCCTGTCGAACAGCGCGCCGGGGTCGCCGGCCAGACTCAGCCAGTCGGCCGCCGCGGCATCAAGGGCGGCACCCGCGGGCACGTGACGTCGGCCGCGCAGCCAGGCGATGGTCGTGGCGTCGGGGGCGATCATGCCGGCCCGGGCCCCGGCCTCGATCGACATGTTGCACAGGGTCATCCGCCCCTCCATGTCGAGGCCGCGCACCGCCTCGCCGGCGTATTCGATGACGAAGCCGGTGCCGCCGCCGAAGCCCAGGGCGGCGATGACGGCCAGGGCCACATCCTTGCCCGAGACGCCGGGCTGCAGCCTGCCGTCGACAGTGACGCGCAGGGCTTTGGGCTTGCGCTGCATCAGGCATTGGGTGGCCAGCACATGGCCGACCTCGGAGGTGCCGATGCCGAAGGCCAGGGCCCCGAAGGCCCCGTGAGTGGCCGTGTGGCTGTCGCCACAGACCACAGTCATGCCCGGCCGGGTCAGGCCCAATTCGGGACCCATAACATGGACCACGCCGCGATCCTCACTGTCCCAGCCGGCCAGGACGATGCCGTGGCGGGCGCAGTTCTGTTCCAGCCGGCGGACCTGGGCCTCGGCCTCGGGCGTGACGTAGGGCCGGGTCCCGTCGGCCCCGGCCGGCAGGGTGGGGGTCGAATGGTCGAGAGTGGCAAAGGTCCGGTCGGGACGGCGCACGGTCAGGCCACGCGCCTCGATGTCGCTGAAGGCCTGGGGGCTGGTGACCTCGTGCACCAGATGCAGATCGACATACATGACGCCGGGCGTGTCATCGGTCTCGGCCACGACGACGTGGCGGTTCCAGACCTTGTCGAACAGGGTTTCAGGCCGCCGCATGACTGCAGTCCTCCACCCGGGTGGCGCGGCAGATGGCGATCAGTTCCGCGTCATTGATCTCGCCGATCTGGTCGGCGCGCTGCTTGAAGGCGGCGAAGGCCCCGGCCAGATGCGGGCCCACCAGAGGATGGCCCAGCACCTCGGCGCGTTTGGCCAGGGCATGGCGGCCGGAATGCTTGCCCAGCACGAAGAAGCTGCCCTCGAATCCAACGTCCTCGGGCCGCATGATTTCATAGGTGCGGGCGTCGGCCAGCATGCCGTGCTGGTGGATACCCGCCTCATGGGCGAAGGCGTTGATGCCGACGATCGCCTTGTTGCGGACCACCGGCGTGTGGGTGACCTCGCTCAGCAGGCGGCTGGTGCGGACCAGCTGGGTGGCGTCGACGCCGGTGGTGACGCCGAAATGGTCGGCGCGGGTGCGCAGGGCCATGACCACCTCCTCGACCGAGGCATTGCCGGCGCGTTCGCCGATACCGTTGATCGCCCCCTCGAACTGACGCGCGCCGGCCTCGATCGCCGACAGGGTATTGGCCACGGCCAGGCCCAGATCGTCATGGCAGTGGGCCGAAAAGACCACGTGCGGAAAGCGCGGCCGCAGGGCCGCGATCAGGTCGCGGAAGCGGACGGTGACCTCGCCCGGCGTGGCATAGCCGACGGTGTCGGGCACGTTCAGGGTCCCGGCACCGGCCTCGGCCGCAGCGGCCAGCACCTCGGCCAGGAAGGCGGGTTCCGTGCGGAAGGCGTCCTCGGCCGAGAATTCGACGTCGTCGAAACGGCTGCGGGCATAGGCGACCGCCCGGACCACCGCGGTCAGAACCTCGTCGGTGCTCATGCGCAATTTGGCCGAGCGGTGGATCGGGCTGGTGCCCAGAAAGACATGGCAACGACTCCTGGGTGCATCGCGCAGGGCCCGCCACGCCGCGTCGATGTCAAACTCGGACGACCGGGCCAGCGAGCAGAAGACCGGCCCCTCGACCTCGCCGACGACGCGGCGCACCGCCTCCTCGTCGCCGGGCGAGGCGGCCGCGAAACCGGCCTCGACCACATCGACCTTCAGGGCCGCCAGCACATGGCCCAGCCGCACCTTGTCGTCGGCCGACATGGAGAAGCCCGGGGCCTGTTCGCCGTCGCGCATGGTGGTGTCGAAGACGATGACGCGATCGGTGGGGGGGCCGGCTACGGCGGGTTCAGGCGCGTCGGTCATGCCGCCACCCCGGTCTGAAAGGTTTGAACCGTGCCGGACGAGGCGATCCGGGTCGCCCCGATCATCCGGTCGATCTGTCGGCCCAGGATCTCGACGCAACGGCCGGAGTCCCGGCCCCGGACCTGCAGCTGCAGGTGGCGCATCGCCCCCTCGCCCGCCAGGGTCATGCCGTCGATATGGAAGCCGCGACGCTCGATGAGACCGATCAGACGCTGCAGCGATCCCTCGGCGTGGTCGATCTGGATATGCAGGATGTCGGTCATCAGATTTCACCTTCAAAATTCATCGTGCCGTGCATCATCTCGGCGTTGTTCCGGCCCGGCGGCACGAGCGGCCAGACATTGGCTTTCGGGTCGATCAGGACGTGGGCGAGGCAGGGACCCGGCGCGGCCAGCAGGCGCTGGATTCCGGCAGAGACATCCGCGCGCCGGTCAATCCGGAAGGCCTCGATGCCGAAGGCCTGGGCCACGGCGACGAAGTCCGGATTGTCGGACAGGTCGACCTCGGAATAGTTCTGGTTGAAGAACAGCTCCTGCCACTGGCGCACCAGACCCAGGGAGCTGTTGTCCAGCAGGACGATCTTCAGGGCGATATCGTAGCGGCGCAGGGTCGCCAGCTCCTGGATGTTCATCATGAAGCTGCCGTCGCCGGAGACGGTGACGACGTGGGCCGAAGGGTTGGCCATCTTGGCCCCCAGTCCGGCGGGCAGGCCGTAACCCATCGCCCCCAGGCCGCCCGAACTCAGATGGGCCTGGGGTCGCGAGAAGGCGCAGTGCTGGGCCACCCACATCTGGTGCTGGCCGACGTCGCAGGCGGCGATGAAGTCATCCCCGGCGGCCCGCGACAGTTCGTTCAGCAGGGCGGGCGCATAAACCCCCTCGCCCGGCGCGTCATAGCGGAAGGCGTGGCGGCGGGCATTCGAGGCGCAGCGGATCACCCACGGGTCGATCGCCAGCGGGGCCGTGGCCATGCGCGCGGCCACGGTCGCGATGCCCTCGCGCATCGGGCCGACGACGGCGACATGCACCGGACGCAACTTGCCGATCTCGGCCGGGTCGATGTCGAAATGGACGACCCGGGCGTGGGGGGCGAATTCGGTCAGCTTGCCGGTGGCCCGGTCGTCGAAGCGTGCGCCCAGCACGATCAGCAGGTCGCTGTCCTGAACCGCCTCATTGGCGGCGCGGGTCCCGTGCATGCCCAGCATGCCCAGAAATCCGGGCGCGTCGGTACGCAGTGACCCCAGGGCGTTCAGGGTCGAGACCGAAGGGATGCCGGTGTGATCGGCCAGGTCGCGCAGGGCCTCGACCGCCCCGGCGATCTTCACCCCGCCACCGATATAGATCAGCGGTCGCTCGGCAGCGCGGATCAGGGCCTCGGCCTCGGCGATGGCCCCGTGATCCAGCGGCGTCACCGCGTTCGGGGTGTTGAATCCAGAATTATCAGCGGTCAGGCCGACCTGGATGTCCTTGGGCAGGTCGACCAGCACCGGTCCGGGACGACCCGAGCGGGCGACATGGAAAGCCTCCTCGATAATGGCCGGAATGTCGGCCGGATCGCGGACGACCCAGCTGTGCTTCACGATCGGCAGGGTGACTCCCAGGATGTCGATTTCCTGGAAGGCATCCGTGCCCATCACCGCGGTCGAGACATTGCCGGTGATACAGACCAGCGGCACGGAATCCATCATGGCGTTGGCGATGCCGGTGACCAGGTTTGTGGCCCCCGGCCCCGAGGTCGCCAGACAGACTCCGGGCTTTCCGGTGACCCGGGCCCAGGCGTCGGCGGCGAAGGCGGCACCCTGTTCGTGGCGCACCAGAATATGCTTCAGCGACGAGCCGGTCAGGGCATCGTAGACCGGCATGATGGCCCCGCCCGGATAGCCGAACACCACCTCGACCCCCAGCCGCTCCAGGGTGGAGACGAGCAGCTGCGCCCCGCTACGGGGAGCGGGGGTCGGTGCGGCGTGCAGGGCGGGCGCGGCGGCGCTCATCATCTTGGTCCGGTCAACTCTCTGGTCAGGCCGCTTCAGCGGTCTCGGGGGCGTGCAGCCAGGCCATGCGCTCACGCAGGCCGGCGCCGACGATCTCGATGGGATGGTCGCTGTCGGCCTTGACCAGGGCGTCATACCGGCCCTTGCCGGCCGCGTTCTCGGCGATCCATTCGCGGGCGAACTGGCCCGACTGGATCTCGCCCAGGACCTCCCTCATCCGGGCGCGGGTCTCATCGTTGATCACGCGCGGACCCGAGGCGACCGAACCCCATTTGGCGGTCTCGGAGATGAATGCGTTCATCCTGGTGATGCCGCCCTCGTAGAACAGGTCGACGATCAGCTTCAGCTCGTGCAGGCATTCGAAATAGGCGATCTCGGGCTGGTAGCCGGCCTCGACCAGGGTGGTGAAACCGCCCATGACCAGCTCCTTGGCCCCGCCGCACAGCACAGCCTGTTCGCCGAACAGGTCGGTTTCGGTCTCTTCCCTGAAGCTGGTTTCCAGCAGGCCGCCGGTCGCGCCGCCGATGCCTTTCGCATAGCCCATGGCCCGGTCGCGGGCCTTGCCGGTGGCGTCCTGACCGACGGCGAACAGGGCGGGGACCCCACGACCGCGGGCGAACTCGCGCCGCACCAGATCGCCTGGCCCCTTGGGGGCGACCAGGATGACGTCCATGTCCTCGCGCGGGGTGACGCGGTCGTACAGGATCGAGAATCCGTGGGCGAACAGGATGGCCGAACCCGGCCTGGCATTGGGGGCGATGATGTCGCGATAGATGTCGGCCTGGGCCATGTCGGGCGTCAGGATGGCGATGATGTCCGCCCCCCTGACCGCCTCGGCCGGCTCGGCCGTGGCGATGCCGTCGGCGGTGGCGTTCGTCCAGCCCTTGCCGCCATGCCGGACACCGGCGATCACATCGTGGCCGCTGTCCTGCAGGTTCCGGGCATGGGCCCGGCCCTGGGAGCCGTAGCCGATGACGGCGATTCGCTGGCCGGCGATGGCTCCGGGGCGGATGTCGGCGTTCGTGTAGATCTGCATCTCAGGCGTCCTCATGGGCTTTTGTGTCGACCGGCATCGGGGTGTCCCGGGTCTGGGCCGGCGGTGGATTGGGAATGGTGACGGCCCCCTGGGCGGCCGAGGCGACCGAGGCGGCGTATTTGGCGAAGACGCCGCGTGCCGGGCGGGCACGGTTGGGGACGAAGCCCGCCCGGCGAACCGCCAGATCGGCGCTGACGTCGATCCGGCGGTTGGTGACGTCGATCGTGATCCGGTCGCCATCGCGCACCAGGGCGATGGGGCCGCCGACGGCGGCCTCGGGCGACACATGGCCGGCGACGAAGCCGTAGCTGGCTCCGGAGAACCGGCCGTCGGTGATCAGGGCGACGTTGTTAATGCCGCGCCCCTTCAGGGCAGCGGTGACCTGCAGCATCTCGCGCATGCCGGGACCGCCACGCGGGCCCTCGTAGCGGATGACGATGACGTCGCCCTCGCCGACCGCCCCGTCCTGGACGGCCTGGAAGGCGTCCTCCTCGGATTCGAACACGCAGGCGGGACCCTCGAAACGATCGACGGCATGTCCGGTCAGCTTGATGACCGCGCCGTCGGGAGCCAGATCGCCATAGATGACGGCATAGGAACCGCGCGGACTGACCGGGGTTTCGACCGTGGCGACCACCTGCTGCTGCGGCGTCTCCTCGGCCTCGGCGGCCTCGGCGAACAGGCTTCGGCCGCTGACGGTCGGGGCGTTGTGCAGCCTGCCGGCCGCGGCCAGCCGCTGCGTCACCAGTCGGGTGCCGCCGGCGGCATACAGGTGGCTGGCCAGGAACCGCCCCCCCGGCTTCAGGTCGCAGATGACCGGGGTCGCCTCACACGCCGTGTTGCAGTCCTCGACCCCGAACTCGACCCCCGCCTCGGCCGCGATGGCGGTCAGGTGCAGGACGGCATTGGTCGACCCGCCGCTGGCCGAAACGGCGGCGGCGGCGTTCTGCAGCGATCGGCGGGTGATGTATTTGCGCGCATGGTCACCGGCGAAGACCCGCTCGACCACCAGTCGGCCACAGCGCTCGCCCTCGGCCGCCTTGCCCGGATCGACGGCGGGGACGTCGTTGGCCCCCATCGGCGACAGACCCATGACCGACAGGGCCATGGCCA
Organism: uncultured Brevundimonas sp.; assembly: GCF_963975535.1. Lineage (GTDB taxonomy): Bacteria > Pseudomonadota > Alphaproteobacteria > Caulobacterales > Caulobacteraceae > Brevundimonas. Next base: position 73,049 of record NZ_CAXBHE010000003.1, read on the forward strand.
TGGTGTTGGCGGTGAACTGGCCACCACACGCTCCGGCTCCGGGGCAGGCGGCGGTCTCGACGGCCTTCAGACCCGCGTCGTCCAGGGCTCCGGCGGCATGAGCCCCTATGGCCTCGAACACCTCCTGGATCGAGAATTCGCGCTCGCCGATCCGGCCCGGCAGGATGGTGCCGCCGTAGTAGACCAGGCCGGGGATATCCATCCGGGCCAGGGCCATGGCCGCGGCCGGGATGGTCTTGTCGCAGCCGACGATACAGATGACGCCGTCCAGCTGGTGGCCCTCGATCGCCAGCTCGATCGAGTCGGCAATGACCTCGCGACTGATCAGCGAGGCTTTCATTCCCTTGGTACCCATCGAGATGCCGTCGGTGACGACGATGGTGTTGAAGTCGACCGGCCAGCCGCCGGCGGTGATGATGCCGGCGCGTACATCTGCGGCCAGCCGGTCCAGATGCATGTTGCAGGGGGTGACCGTCGACCAGGTGTTGACGATGCCGATCATCGGCTTGTCAAAGTCGGCGTCGGCCATGCCCGCGGCCCGCAGATAGCTGCGCGCAGCGGCCCGGCCGGGCCCGCGCGTGACGGCATGGCTGCGCCACTCGGGCGCGGCACTTGTCGGGGTGAAATCTTGCGTCATGGGTCGGTTCGGTTCCGGATAAATCCGGACCGCACGCACAAAAAACCCCGCTTCCAGTTGGAAGCGGGGGCTGCGAGCGATCCAGTTAGGGTCTGGGTCTCAGGTCGCGTTCAGCCACACCGCTCCGGAGAGCAGTACGAGAATAAGCCCGAGAGTAATGGTGTTCAGAGACAGAACCGCGATGTCCACGCGCGGCAGGGCGATCGCCCCGGGGGCGGTCCTGCGGTCAGCGATGCGAACAACGTCGGTCAAGTGACGGCTCCTGAGTAGTGACCCACCTAAACAGATATTGATGCGCCGCACAATGCGTTTTGGATGATTTATGCCGATCCCAACCAAACCCACGACCAAATCGGCAAATTTCACCCGTCACGATTTTCACGATCAGCGCGGATATCCCGCGGGCTCAGGCGGCCACCCGGGCGGCGACCCGGGCCAGGGTACGGGCGGCGATCGGCAGCCTCTCGTCCGTCAGACTGCGTCCGATCCAGAGCTGAAGATTGCGCGCGGCGAGGACGTCGCGACCGTCGGATCGCTCCCCGCCCGCGATGCTCTCGGCCAGGACCTCGGCGATGAGCACGGCCTCGTGGTCGCTGCGCGGACGATGCGCGAGGATCAGCCGCTCCGCGCGATCATAGGCGTCATCGCCGGTCTCAGAGTCGGCCAGATCCAGCCACAGGCGCGTGGCGGATTCAAAACTCATCGAGGACATGGGAGCGCTCCGCGCACGACCGATCAGGGACCGGTCCGGGTTGAAGGATTGCAGGGTCGCGAGGACCGGAACTCAGGCGAGTGCGCGGGGCTGCCCGCTCTCGTAGCGACGGGCCAGGGGAGCCTCGACTGCACCGGCGACCAGGGCCAGAAGGATACCGGCGCTGATCAGCCAGCGCAGCGTCACATAGGCCCGCCACAGGATCGAGGCATCGAGCATGGCGGCGAAATGCGACAGGAAGCCCAGCAGGGCGAAGGCCGCCGCGCCGCGAACCCACCAGCGGGGGCAGCGCAAGGCCAGACCATAGAAGGCGGCGAACAGAAGTCCGTCGGCAATCATCACCCCCCCGGTCACCCGGCCCCAGAAATACTGGTCGACCAGACCGCTGGCCACAAAATTGGCGAGGACCAGCAGGACGCCCGTGCGTTCGGGCCGGTCCCCCCGCCACCAGGCCAGGCCGCAGATCACAAAGGTCACTGCCCAGTAGATCGCCTGGGCCGGGGTCTCCACCAGGGGCAGAATGTCTAGAAGCATGGGCCTGTGGTCGGCGCATGGGGCACACCCGTCAAGCGACCCGGTGGAGCCGTTGCGGCAGCAATGGCACGTCACCGTCGTCGGGCGGGGGCTTGGTCTCGGGCCCGCCGCAGCGACTGGCCCAGTCTATACGCATCGCCCGCGCGTCACGGGCCAGTCGCCGGTGGGCGCGCACCAGCCGGTCCCGGGACCGCGCGATCAGCGGCAGCGCGGCCATGACGTCGCCCAGCGCTTCCTGGCCGACAACGGCGCTGATACCGTGCCTGATGCGGCCCCGCGCCATGTCCGCGCCCAGGTCGCACACGGCCGCCACCGCCACGTCCACCGCCTGTTCCGCCGTGCGAAGCCGCTCGGCCAGATCACGTCCGAACTGATCCTGATCCATGAGTCCCGCCTCCAGCGCCGGACGAGTCCGGCCGATCACAGGTCGGTTGCGCGGTCGCCTACAGCAGGCGGTAGCCAAACAGCAGGAGGAAGATCAGGATCACCAGGGCCCCCAGAACCGCGAAGGCCCCGATGATGGCCGACGTGTTCACTCCGCCCGACGGGGGCGGCCGGTAGAGGCCCGGAGGGTGATCCGGAACACCTCCAGCACCGACGGGCTCAGCTGAACCGGACGTCGCCGGGCTCGCCATCGGGGTCGATACCCATAGGGGTTTTTCCCCTAGTCTGAGCCGCGCCGCGCGCCGCGAACTGACGCCCAGACGGCGCATCGCTTCCGAGATGTGCAAGCTGACGGTCTTGGGCGAAATGCCGAGCGCCCGGGCCATTTCCTTGTCGGTCATATTGGCCGACAGGCGCAGGCACTCCTCCTGGCGCGGGGTCAGCGGCGTCGGACGATCGTCCCGCAAGTCCTGTCCCATGCCCCGGGCCGGGGCCCCTGTCAGCCGATCCGTGGTTCCAGACCCGTACGACATTGCGCCTGCCTCACTGCTCCGTGTCTGCATCCGGGTCGTCCCCGGCGCGACGCTCCCTGCCCCAGCTTACAGGCGTTTGTCATTTTGGTTGAATCCGCGCAGCGCGTGGATCCGGCAACCGGATCAGGCACGCTTCTGCACGACCAAGGCCTCGGCCTGGCGGGGGGCGATGCGCGAGAACTGTAACAGGGCGTGGGACCAGGTTTCGAGCAGACGCCGGGCCAGGGGGGAGCCGGTCGCCGCCGCATGGGCCTCGACCAGGGCCCGCAGGCGGACGGCCGCGGCACCGACGACCGGGCCGGCCTCGACCGAGTCACCGTTCAGGCGGGCGTCGATTGACGTGTCGGCGTGCAGGACGAAGGCTTCGCCGCCCGACATCCCGGCCCCGAAATTCCAGCCGATCGCGCCCAGCACCGCCACCGTGCCGCCGGTCATGTATTCGCAGCCGTGCGCGCCGCAGCCCTCGACCACGGCAGTGACGCCCGAGTTGCGCACAGCGAAGCGTTCCCCCGCCGCCCCGGCGGCGAACAGGCGGCCCGTGGTGCCGCCATACAGGCAGGTGTTGCCGATCAGGGCCTCGCCCTCGACCCAGGCCGGCGGGCGCACGACGATGGTGGCCCCGGACAGCCCCTTGCCGACATAGTCATTGGCCTCGCCGTCCAGCTCGATGCGCAGCCCCCTCATGCCCCAGGCGGCCAGAGACTGGCCCGCCGCGCCGCGCAGGTTCAGGGTCAGCAGATCCTCGGGCAGGCTGTCGCCGAAGCGCCGCACGATGTGGGACGACATGCGCGTGCCGATGGCCCGCTGGGTGTTCCGCACCGCGTAGGTCAGCTGCATCTTCTCGCGCCGCTCGAGGAAGGGGGCGGCGTCCAGGGCGATGCGGGCGTCGAGCGAGTCCGCGACGGCGTTGCGCGGGGCCTCGGCCGGACGGCCGTTGCCGGCCTCGCCGACCCGGACCAGCAGGGGATTGAGGTCGAGATCGTCGAGATGGGCCCCGCCGCGCGACACCTGACGCAGCAGGTCGGTGCGGCCGACGGCCTCGTCCAGAGATCGCAGGCCGAGGGAGGCCAGGATTTCGCGCGTCTCCTCGGCGATGAAGCTGAACAGATTTACGACCTTCTCGGCCGTGCCGGTGAACAGGGCACGCAGCCGTTCGTCCTGGACGCAGACCCCGACCGGGCAGGTGTTGGAATGGCACTGACGCACCATCAGACAGCCGACGGCGACGAGGCTGGCGGTGCCGATGCCGAACTCCTCGGCCCCGAGCAGGGCCCCGATGACCACGTCGCGGCCGGTGCGGATGCCGCCGTCCGTGCGCAGCCGCACATGGCCGCGCAAGCCGTTCAGGCTGAGCACCTGGTGCGCCTCGGACAGGCCGGTTTCCCACGGCATGCCCGCGTGTTTGATCGAGCCCAGGGCCGAGGCCCCGGTGCCGCCGTTGTGGCCGGAGATCAGGATGACGTCGGCCTTGGCCTTGGCCACGCCCGCGGCCACCGCCCCGATGCCGGACGAGGACACCAGCTTGACCGTCACCCGGGCGTCTGGGTTGATCTGCTTCAGATCGTAGATCAGCTGGGCCAGGTCCTCGATCGAATAGACGTCATGGTGCGGCGGCGGCGAAATCAGGGCCACGCCGGGCGTCGAATGGCGCATCCGGGCGATGAATTCGGTGACCTTGAAGGCCGGCAGCTGACCGCCCTCACCCGGCTTGGCCCCCTGGGCCACCTTGATCTCGATCTCGCGGCACTGGTTCAGATATTCGGCGGTAACGCCGAACCGGCCTGAGGCGATCTGTTTGATCGCGCTGTTGGGATTGTCGCCGTTCGGGCGGGCCTTGTAGCGTTCGGGATCCTCGCCGCCCTCGCCGGAGACCGAGCGCGCGCCGATCCGGTTCATGGCGATGTTGAGGGTCTCGTGCGCCTCGGGGGACAGGGCCCCCAGCGACATGCCCGGCGTCAGAAAGCGTTTGCGCAGCTCATTGACGCTCTCGACCGCCTCCATCGGGATCGGGGTGGCCTCGCGGAAGTCCAGCAGGTCGCGCAGGGCGGTCGAGGGGATCTCCCGCGTGCGGCGGCTGTAGGCCTTGTAGCGTTTGTAGTCGCCGCGCGTGGTGGCGTCCTGCAACCGGTGAATTTGTTCGGCATCCCAGCCGTGCGTCTCCTCGCCGGCGCGGATACGGTGCGCCCCCCCGATGCGCAGGCGCGGGGCCGGGGCGGCAAAGCCTCGGGCCGTCTTGCGCACGGCCTGGGCCTCGATCCCGGCCAGGCCGACCCCGGAAATCCGCGACGTCATGCCGGGGAAGAATTCAGCGGCCAGGGCCCGCGACAGGCCGAGTGCCTCGAACTCACAGGCTCCGCGATAGGCGGAGATGACCGAAATGCCCTTCTTGGCCAGGATCTTCATCAGCCCGGCCTCGGTCGCCGCCTTGTGGTTCAGACAGGCCGCGCGCAGCGACAGGCCGGGATAGCGGCCACCGTCCAGACGCTCGAGGAAGCTTTCCTGGGCCAGCCAGGCGTTGACGGCCGTGGCTCCACAACCGACCAGAACGGCGAAGGCATGGGCGTCGATGGCCTCGGCCGAACGCACCACCAGCGAGGCGACGGCGCGCAGGCCCTCGTCGACAAGCCGCGAATGTACTGCCGCGGTGGCCAGGATCATCGGGATCAGCGGCCGTCCGGGTCCGGCCGCAACATCGGTCAGAACGATCAGGGACGAACCGCCACGGACGGCGGCCACCGCCTCATCGCGGATCCGGTCCAACGCCGCCCTCAGGGTCTGGCCTGGAGCGACATCCGCCGCCGGAGCGACGAAGGTGCAGTCGATCTCGGTGGTCGCCCCGGCCCCGACGACCTCCAGCATCCGCTCGTACATGCCGGTGGTCAGGACCGGACTGTCCAGCACGAAGACCCGGGTCTGGGTCTCGTCCTGGGCCAGGATGTTGCCGAGGTTCTTGAACCGGGTGCGCAGGCTCATCGCCCCGGTCTCGCGCAGCGGGTCGATCGGCGGATTGGTGACCTGGGCGAACGCCTGGCGGAAATAGTGGCTGAACGGCCGGTCATGGGTCGACAGCACGGCCGGGGGCGTGTCGTCGCCCATCGAGGCGACGGCCTCCTTGGCGGTTCCGGCCATCGGGTCCAGCACGGTGTCGATGTCTTCCTGGGTCCAGCCGACGGCGGCCTGGAAGCGGGTCAGGGCCTCGCCGGTCAGACGACGCGGCTCATCGCCGGGACCGACCAGCGGATCCAGCTGGACCATGTTCGACAGCCAGTCGCGATACGGCAGGGCCGCCGCCAGCCGGTCGATGGTCTGGGCCTCGTCATAGAGGTGCCCTGCCTCGAGATCGATCGAGATCATCCGGCCGGGGCCGATGTAGAGCCGCCGGGCGATGCGCTCATCGTCGATGCCGGCCATGCCGACCTCGGAGCCGCAGATCAGCAGGCCATCGGTCGTCTCCGCCGCCCGCAGTGGCCGCAGACCGTTGCGATCCTTGCCGGCAACGACCCAGCGGCCGTCGGTGGCGCAGATGGCGGCCGGCCCGTCCCACGGCTCCATCACGGCATTGCAGTAGGCGTAGAGGGCGCGATGATCGTCGGAGATGACTCCGTCGACCGGGGCCTCCGGCATCAGCAGGGCCTTGACCATAGGGGCCGGCCGGCCCGCCCGCACCAGCACCTCGAACACATTGTCCAGCGCGGCCGAGTCCGAACCGCTGGACTGGATCACCGGCTTGACCGTGGCGTCGTCGGCCCCGAACGCCTCGGCCGTCATGCCGATCTCGTGGCTGCGCATCCAGTTGACGTTACCGCGCAGGGTGTTGATCTCGCCGTTGTGGGCCAGCATGCGGAACGGCTGGGCCAGCCGCCATTCGGGGAAGGTGTTGGTCGAATAGCGCTGGTGGAACAGGGCGACATTGGCCTCGACCCGGGAATCGGTCAGGTCGGCGTAGAAATCGCCGAGCGCCTCGGCCAGCATCATCCCCTTGTAGATGACCGATCGGGCCGACAGGGAGCAGATGTAGAAGTCCGGCAGGTTGCGGGCCTGGGCGCGTTTCTCGATGCGCCGCCGCAGGATGTAGAGGGCGCGCTCCAGGGCCTCGCCGGCCAGCCCCTCGGGCGGACTGACCATGATCTGTTCGATCTCGGGTCGGGTCGCGGCCGCGCGTTCGCCCAGGACCTCGGCCCGGTGCGGCACCTGACGCCAGCCGTACAGATAGAAGCCGGCGGCCAGCACCTCGCTCTCGACGATGGTGCGGGCCCGCTCCTGGGCTCCCAGGTCGATGCGCGGCAGGAAGACCATGCCGACGACAAGCGGTCCGGGTCGCGGAGTCTGACCCGCGTCGCGCACCTGTTGTTCGAAGAAGGCGCGCGGCAGGCCGATCAGGATCCCGGCCCCGTCGCCCGACTTGCCGTCGGCGTCGACCGCGCCCCTATGCCAGACCGCCTTCAGCGCTTTCAGCGCCAGTTCGACGACCTCGCGACGCGGTTGCCCGTCGATGGCGGCGACCAGGCCGACCCCGCAGGCGTCGCGCTCGGACGCCGGATCATAGGCCTGGGCATCGATCAATCGTTGACGCTCGGCCAGATAGTGTTGGGGATCGAAGGTCATGCCGCAGCCTGCTCCCGGCTGGTCAGCCATGTGTCGATTTCCGCCGCAGCGTCCTGTCCGTCCCGGACGGCCCAGACCACCAGCGACGCGCCGCGCACGATGTCGCCCGCCGCGAACACACCCTCCAGGGTGGTCGCCCCGGTCGCACCCGCGGTCCAGACGGTACCCCAGTCGGTCACCGCGAGATCAGAGACGGCGAAGTCGGCGGGGATGTCCTCGGCGTCAAAGCCCAGGGCCTCGATGACCATGTCGGCCGGCAGATCGAATTCGCTGCCGGGCACGGGTTCGACGCTCCAGCGGCCGTCGTCCCCCTGCACGGCAAGGGCCATGCGTGTCGCCCGCACCCCGGTTACGCCTCCGGCATCGCCGAGCACGGCCCGCGGCGCGGCCAGCCATTCGAATGCCACCCCCTCCTCCTCGGCATTGGTCACCTCGCGGGCGCTGCCCGGCATGTTGTCGCGATCGCGGCGGTACAGGCAGGTGACCGAGATCGCGCCCTGACGCACCGCGGTGCGCACACAGTCCATGGCGGTATCGCCGCCACCGATGACCACCACCCGCCTGCCCGCGGCATTCAGCCGACCGTCATCAAAGGCCGGCACGGCGTCGCCCAGCCCCTTGCGGTTCGAGGCGATCAGATAGTCCAGCGCCGCGGTCACCCCGCCCGACCCGCAACCCGGAACCGACAGGCGTTTGGCCTTGTAGACGCCGGTGGCGATCAGCACGGCATCGTGGTCGGCGCGCAGTTCGGCGAAGGCCACATCGACACCGATCGCGACCCCGAGGCGGAACGCGACCCCGCCCTCGACCAGCCGGTCGATGCGCCGCTGCACCACCGTCTTCTCCAGCTTGAAGCCCGGGATGCCGTAGGTCAGCAGACCCCCGGCCCGGTCGTGCCGGTCATAGACGGTGACGCCATAGCCGGCGCTGCGCAGCCGGTCGGCCGCGGCCAGACCGGCCGGACCGGCCCCGACGATCCCGACCGACAGGCCACGCTCGACCAGCGGCCGCACCGGCGTGACCCAGCCGCTCTCGAACGCCAGGTCGCCGAGGTATTTCTCGACCGAGCCGATGGTGACGGTTTCCCAGCCGGCCTGTTCCAGGGTGCAGGCTCCCTCGCACAGCCGGTCCTGCGGACAGATGCGACCGCAGATCTCGGGCATGGTGCTGGTGGCCTCGGCCTGGCGCCAGGCCTCCTCCTCACGCCCCTCGGCGGCGAGGCGCAGCCAGTCGGGGATATTGTTCTCCAGCGGGCAGCCGGTCTGACAGAAGGGTACGCCGCACTGGGCGCAGCGGCTGGACTGGCCCTGGGCCGCGGCCGCCTGATACGCCGTATAGATCTCGCCGAAATCGCCCACGCGCTGCACCGCCGGGACCTTGGACGGGCCGGCGTGGGGAACCACGACGAATTTCTGGTTGGCGTCGGCCAAGATCACTATTCCTGCTGCAGTGCAAGGAAAGAGCATAGGCGACCAGATCCAAACTGACAACAAATGTGCCAATTTTGCGCATCGCAGTTCAATTTCAGCATTTTTATTGCTGTTTTTTCTCGAGACCCCTTGCCAAGCTCGCACATGCGTTAAACATTTCGCAACTGCGAGATAACCAAGGGGGACCTCCACATGACCAAAATCTGGAACCGGCTACCGGGCGTCATCGCCCTCTGCCTACTCACCGCCGCATTGTTCGCGGCGGGCGGCACCTTCGCCGCACCGGTCGACACCATCGCCGCTATCGCCATCGAGACCACGTTCCCGACGACCGCAGCACCCGCTGCGGTCGTTTCTGATTCTACCATCGAGACTCCGGTCGAAGCGGAAGCGATCGTTGTCGTCGAAGACGATCCGGCACCGACCCTGCTGGCGCATCAGGCACCGCTGGAGCTGGACGCCGCCGGCACGGCCTGGCTGGGAACATCGACAGCCCTGGTGCTGCTGATGACCCTGCCCGGCCTGGCCCTGTTCTACGGCGGCATGGTCCGGCGCAAGAACGTCATCGCCACCATCACCCAGTCGGTCGGCGTCTTTGCGGTAGTCAGTCTGGTCTGGTTCATCGCCGGCTATTCGATCGCCTTCGGAGCCAATCCGTCTGCCGAGCTTCAGCCCTATGTCGGCAGCCTGGGCATGCTGTTCCTGAACGGGGTGAGGCTGGACACGGCCAACGGCCTGCTGCCGGGCATTCCCGAATTCCTGTTCATCGCCTTCCAGATGACCTTCGCCATCATCACCCCGGCGCTGATCACCGGGGCCTTCGCCGAGCGGTTCAAATATTCCGCCCTGCTGCTGTTCACCGCCCTGTGGTCGCTGTTGGTCTATGCGCCGATCTGCCACTGGGTCTGGGGCGGCGGCTTCCTCGGTTCCGCCGGCGTGCTGGACTTCGCCGGCGGTGCCGTGGTGCACGTCAACTCGGGAGTCGCGGGTCTGGTCTGCGCCCTGTTCCTGGGCAGCCGCAAGGGCTACGGCGTCGACACCATCACGGCCCACAACCCGGTGCTGACGATGATCGGGGCCTCGCTGCTGCTGGTCGGCTGGATCGGCTTCAACGCCGGCTCGGCCGGGGCCGCCGACAGCCTGATGGCCGTGGTCCTGCTCAACACCCTCCTGGCCGCCGCCGCTGCCGCCCTGAGCTGGAAGATCATCGAGTTCATCGAGAAGAAGAAGATGTCGCTGATCGGCATGCTGTCGGGTGTCGTCGCCGGTCTGGTGGCCATCACTCCGGCGGCGGGTTTCGTCGATCCCAAGGGGGCGGTGATCATCGGCCTGATCGCCGGACCGGTCTGCTACATCGCCTCGATCTGGATCAAGAAACTGCTGCGCTATGACGACAGCCTGGACGCCTTCGGCATCCACGGCGCGGGCGGCCTGGTCGGGGCTCTGCTGACCGGCATCTTCGCCACAACGATGATCAACGGCGCTTCCGAGGGTGCCCATGTGGCCACCCAGGCGCTCGGCCTGGCCTGGACCATCGCCTACAGCGCCGGCGGCACCTTTGTGATCCTGCTCATCTGCAAGTTCACAACCGGCCTGCGGGTCACCGAGACCCAGGAAGACGAGGGTCTCGACTCCCACCTCCACGGCGAGGTTCTCGACCACGCCTGACCCGATTCACCCGGGCGGGGGCCTCCCCCTCCGGCCGGATGAACGCGGCCCGTGCCGCATCCATCTGTTTCAACCGACGACAACCAGGACGAGGGGATCATCCAATGCGTATCTATCTTGCAAGCGCCGCCGCAGCAGCCCTGCTGCTGTCTGCCGGCGCGGCCTCAGCCCAGAATGCCGAGGTTTCGTTCAATGCCATTGTGACCAGTGACTACGTATTCCGGGGCTTCAGCCAGACCGACTCGGATCTGGCCTTCCAGCTTGGCGCGGACCTGACCGCCGGGGCCATCTATGCCGGGGCCTGGGCCTCCAACGTCGATTTCGGCGACGACACCAAGGCCGAGTTCGACATCTATGGTGGCGTGCGCGGCGAGACCGCCGGCTACGAATGGGACCTGGGCCTGGTCGGCTATTTCTACGCCGATGCACCGGGCGGAGCCGACTATGATTACGTTGAAGTCAAGGCCGCGGCGTCACGCGCTATCGGCCCGGCAACCCTGGGCCTGGCCGCCTACTATTCGCCCGACTTCTTCGGCATCGACGAAGCCGCCACCTATGTCGAGCTGAACGGCGAATGGGCCGTGACCGACAAGGTCAGCCTCTCGGGCGCAGTCGGCGAACAGCGTCTGGACGTCAATGACGACTATGCGACCTGGAACATGGGCCTCGGCTATGCACTGACCGACGTCGTCAGCGTCGACCTGCGCTATCACGACACCAACGTCGATGGCGGACTGTCGGAGTCACGCATCGTGGCTAGTCTGTCGCTGGGCTTCTAGACCCCGCAGGGTGAGCCGCCCGCCGAGACGGGCGGCTTCATCCTCAGTCGGGCCCGTGACCGTGGCCGTCGCTTTCCGCGGTAGCGGCCCCGGCGCTCCAGGCCTCGCCGTCAGCCCCCTCGAACCAGAACGGCGCACGCGGCCGCGACCGGCGACCGACCTCGTCCATCCGGGCGTCATAGACCCGGCCGTTGGCCACCGTATAGGCGATGGCCGTGGTGTTGCGCAGGTTGTCGAGCGGGTTGGCGTCCAGCACCACCAGGTCAGCCAGCTTGCCGACCTCGAGCGAGCCGATGTCCCGGTCCATGCCCAGGGCTTTCGCCCCGTTCAGGGTGCCGAAGCGCAGCGCCTCCATCGGGGTCGAGCCGCCCTGCTCCATCATCCACATCTCCCAGTGGGCGGCCAGGCCCTCGCGCTGGCCGTGAGCCCCCAGTTCGACGGTGACGCCCTCGCGCGACAGGCGGGTGGCCTCGCGGGCGATGGCGATGTGGTTCAGCTCATTCTCCGGCACCTGGACCGGGCGGCGCGCGCGGGCGTCCAGCAGCCGTCGGGGCACATACTGCTGCAATCGGGCATCATCCCAGACCGGCGTGGTCTGGTACCAGTAGTTCTCGCCCCAGTTGCCGCCGTAGGCCACGACCAGGGTCGGGGTGTAGGCAACCCCGGTCTGACGCCACAGCTGGTGCACATCGTCATACAGATTGGCCAGCGGGATCGAGTGTTCGATGGTCGTATGGCCGTCCACGATCATCGACATATTGTGCTGGAACAGCGAGCCGCCCTCGGGGACGACCATCATGCCCAGCTCGCGCGCGGCGGCGATGACCTGCTGACGCTGGTCGCGCCGGGGCTGGTTGTAGCTCTTGACGCTGACGGCCCCGACCGCCTGCATGCGGCGCAGATTGGACAGGGCGTCGTCGAGACTGTCGATCTGGGCGGTGAAGGCAGTGCGGGCCCCGTACAGGATGGTACCGGTCGAGAAGATCCGCGGCGCGACGATGCGGCCGGCCTTGGCCAGTTCGCTGTGCGCGAAGATCTCGCTGGTGTCGTTGGACGGGTCGTGGATCGTCGTCACCCCGAAGGCCAGCGCGCCATAGTCGATACGGCTCTGCTGCGGGATGATCTCGTCGGACCCCATTGAACCGTGCCAGTGGGCGTCGACGATCCCCGGGATAATGGTCTTGCCGCTCATGTCCATGACCAGCGCATCGGCGGGCACGGGAACCGAACCACGCGGCCCGATCGACTCGATGCGGTTGCCGTTGACGACGACCACCCCGTCCTCGATCACCTGCTCACCGTTCATCGTGATCAGGCGCGCGCCGGTCAGGGCGACCCGGCCGGTGGGCCGGTCATAGTCGGCGGTGAAGCTGATGTTGATCCCGGCCTCGGCCGGTTTCGGCAGGGTCTCGGGCGCACCGTCGACGAAGCTGAAGGTCTGCTCCAGGGGCCGTGAGAACAGCTCGGGGCCCATCGACCACTGCAGCCGGCCGGAATCGCCCGACCAGTGCAGCCATTCGCCGGCGTCGCGGGTCACCCGGGTCTGCGGCAGGGCCTTGCCGTCGGCGCTGAGGCTGACCGGGCGGCCAGTAGCGACGAAGGGCGCGACATAGGCGTTGAACCGTTCGGTCCAGGCCACCCAGCGCTCGTCCGGCGACAGTACGAACTCGGCGGCATACTGGGACGTCAGATGGGTCCGCTCGTCGCGACCGGCCAGGTCGACCGACTTGAACGCCCGGTTCTCGCCCTCTCGACCGGTGAAGTAGATCCGGTCATTGGACGCGCCGAACCGGGGCGTGACGCCGTCGTCGGTGACGAAGGTGGCCTCACCGCCGGTGGCGGGGATCCGGTAGATGCCGGGATTCTGGCTCCACAGGGCGGTGGTCAGATAGCCGTCCCCGGTCATGCGATAGGCGATGGTGCGGCCGTCCGGCGAGAAGGTCGGCTCCAGATAGTGACCCGGCTGACGGGTCACGACCCGGCCGTTGCCGCCCGAGGCCGGCACGACCCGGACGGTGCCGAGGTCACTGTCGCTCCAGGTCGTATAGACGATCGAGCGGCCGTCGCGAGACCAGGAGGGGTACAGTTCGAAATGGTCGGACTGGCGCGTCAGGCGGCGCGGCGTGCCGGTCGGGAGGTCACGGATCCACAGACTGCCGAGGGCCTCGTACACGACCCGGCTGCCGTCCGGCGAAGTGGTGGCCCAGCGGATCATCTTCACATCGAACCGGTCGGGCGCGACCTCGATCGGGAAGCGCACGACGTCCTCGACCCGCCGCGTATCGGCGACGTGGAAGGGTATCTCGGTGACCGCTTTGGAGGCCACGTCGACGCGGCGGATCTTGCCGCCGGCCCAGAAGACGATGGCGCGGTTGTCGGGCGTCCAGCTGATCGCCGGATAGACGCCGTGGACGGCCCAGGTCTCCTGCAGATCACGATCAAGGGCATCGTAGACCGGCGTCTCGCGGCCGGTCTCCAGATCCTTCACATAGAGGACGGACTGGTAGCGAACGCGGCGGATGAAGGCGAGCGAACGCCCGTCCGGCGACGGCGTCGGCCGAATCGAACCGCCCGGGCCGGTAACGAATTCGCTGACCTCACCGGTCTCGCGGTCGAGACGCTGGATCACATAGATCTGGCCGTTCGGATCCTTGCTGTACTCGAAGGTCTGGCCGGGCGTGGCGTCGTCGCTGAAGTAGAGGTAGCGGCCGTCCGGCGAAAAGGCGGGTTCGCCGGTGTCCTTCTGCTGGGTGCGACGCTCGGTCAGCTGCACCCCGCCGCCGCCCGAGCGGTGGTACATCCACATCTCGCCGGCCCCGAGCGAACGCCCCGAGGTGAAATGCTTGCGGGCCACGATGAACTGGCCGTCCGGCGACCAGTCGGGCTGGTTCAGCAGGCGGAAGTCCTCGTCGCTGACCTGGGTCGGATTCGACCCGTCGCGGTTCATCACCCAGATGTTGTCGCCGCCCCCGCGGTCCGAGGTGAAGGCGATGTGGCGACCGTCCGGCGAATATTTGGGCTGCATGTCCCAGGCGACGCCGCTGGCGATGGCCCGGGCCTCGCCGCCGGCGATCGGCATCACATAGATGTCGCCCAGCAGGTCGAAGACGATTTCGCGGCCGTCGGGGCTGACGTCCAGCGACATCCAGGTGCCTTCGGTCACGTCCAGCGGAATGTCGCGCGACGGTCCGGGCGGGGCCTGGACATCCCATTTGGGCGCGTCCTTGTCGTCTTCCGCCACCGGGGCGGCGACGGTCGGCGGCGGTGTGTTGTCCATCATCGGTTCGGGGATCGGCTCGGATGCCGGATCCGGCGTCGGGACAGGCTGCGGCTGTGGCGGCGTCTGGGCCATGGCCGGCGCGGCGAACATCAGCACCGCCACGGTCGTCAGCAAGGAACGTTTCATCAGCCCACCCCCGAAGCCCCGACAGGTTCGGGACACCGTTACCTAACCGGTCAGAGACCCGTTTGGCGACCCCGCCCCGCCCGTTTTTGCCGGCCCGGCGACCCTGTGTCGCGAGGGATTGACGGCCGTGCGGCCGTCCGCCAACCTAGAGCCACTCATCAAGACCGGCTGAGGGATAGGCCCTTTGACGCCGGGGCAACCTGCGCGTGGCGACCCGCCGCGCGAGATGGTGCCAACTCCTGCGGGGTTCTCCGGAGCCGCGAGAGATGAGTGAAGCGAAGACCCCGCCACAGGTGGAGTCCGACGTCTTCACGGGTCTGTCACTGCATGAGTCTCGATGACCGAGACCTGGAGTGACCCGTGCCGACCCCCGTCCCAACGCCCTGCCCCCCCATCGAAGCCCGTGACGTTCACGCGATGATTCCGGCCGACTTCCGGCTGGAGTCCGGCGAAAGGCTGATGGCGGACCGGGTCCAGGGTCGCCTCCTCGGGCCGGACGAAGGGCCGTTGATCGCCGTCGCCGGCGGCATCTCCAGCGGCCGGTTTCCGGCGCTGGACACAGGGGGCGCGCCCGGCTGGTGGCCCTGGCTGGTCTGTCGCGGCGGCGCGGTGGACCCGGCCCGGGCGCGGGTTCTGGCCTTCGACTTCCTGCCCGGCAATGACGACGCGAGCGTGACCATCACCGCAACCGACCAGGCCCGGCTGCTGAAGCTGCTGCTGGACGCGATCGGGGCGGCCCGCCTCGATGCCTTCGTCGGGGCCTCCTACGGCGGGGCGGTGGCCCTGGCCTTCGCGGCGGCGTTTCCCGATCACATCAGCCGACTGGTCGTGATCTCAGCCGCGCACCGGACCCATCCGATGGCCACAGCTCATCGCGGTCTGCAGCGCCGCCTGCTGGCTTTCGGTCGCGCCGCCGGACAGGCGGCGGAGGGGGTGGCCCTGGCCCGCGAGCTGGCGATGATTTCCTACCGGACGCCCGAGGAATTCGGCCTGCGCTTCGCCTCGACCGCGCCGGCCAGGGCTGGGGACGCCTATCCGGTCTGTGACTATCTGACCGCGCGAGGCGCGGCCTACCGGCGGGTGATGGGCGTTGAGCGCTGGATCAGCCTGTCGGACTCGCTGGACCGTCACGCGGTCGCGCCCGAGCGGATCCTCGCGCCCCTGACCCTGATCGGCTTCACCTCGGACCGGCTGGTCCCCATCGACGACCTGCGTGATCTCGCTGCCCGGGTCCCGGCGCTGGAGCGGTTTGTCGAGGCCCCCTCGATCTTCGGCCATGACGCCTTCCTCAAGGAACGCGAGCTGATCAGCCGCACCCTGACCGACGCCCTTCTGCCCCTGTTCACCCGCACCCGCGAGATCGCCGCATGACCTGTCCTCCCGCCCAGCACCCCGCCACCCTGGCCGCGCGCCACGGCGTCAATTGCGACCGCGCCCACGGGGCCGTGATGCCGCCGCTGTATCTGTCGAGCAATTTCAGTTTCGACGGACTCGATGGCAAGCGACGCTATGACTACACCCGCTCGGGCAATCCGACCCGCGATGTGCTGGCCGAGACCCTGGCCGGGCTGGAAGGTGGGGCCGGGGCGGTGATCACCGCCACCGGCATGGCCGCCGTCGATCTGGCCCTGTGTTCGCTGGAGCCCGGTGACCGGCTGATCGCCCCGCACGACTGTTACGGCGGCACCCACCGCCTGCTGACGGCCCGGGCCCGGCGCAACCATTTCGACGTGGAATTCGTCGATCAGGGCGATGCCGCCGCCGTCGACGCAGCCCTGACACAGCGGCCGAAACTGATCCTGATCGAGACGCCGTCCAACCCGCTGATGCGCATCGTCGATGTCGCCGACCTGTGCCGACGCGCCCATGCGGCCGGCGCGAAGGTCGCGGTCGACAACACCTTCCTGTCCCCGGCCCTGCAGCAGCCGATCGCGCTGGGGGCCGATCTGGTGATCCATTCGACCACCAAATACATCAACGGCCATTCGGACGTGGTCGGCGGGGCCGTGATCGCCGCCGACAGGACCGACCACGAGCAACTGGCCTGGTGGGCCAACTGTCTCGGTGTCACCGGCTCGCCCTTCGACGCCTATTTGACGCTGCGCGGGGTGCGCACCCTGTTCGCGCGGATCGAGCGCCAGCAGCAGACGGCGCAGCGGGTAGCGGAATGGCTGACGCGCCAGCCGACGGTGCGGGCGGTCCACTATCCGGGTCTGGCCGATCACCCCGGCCATGCCATCGCCGCGCGCCAGCAGGCCGGGTTCGGGGCCATGCTCAGTTTTGAACTGCACGGCGGGCTCGAGGCGGTGCGTGGATTCGTCGACGGCCTGGCCGTCTTCACCCTGGCCGAATCCCTGGGCGGGGTCGAAAGCCTGGTCGCCCACCCCGGCCTGATGACCCATGCGGCGATGACGCCGGAAGCGCGCCGGATCGCCGGGATCACCGACGGCCTGCTGCGCCTGTCGATCGGACTGGAACACGGCGACGACCTGCTGGTCGATCTGGCCAGGGCCCTGGAGGGGATGCCCGCGACGGCCGCGGCAGCCTGAAGCCCCGGGGGCCTAGGACCGGGACCGGGCGGCTCGGGGGCCCGGTCGTCCGGTCCCGTCGATCAGGGGTTTCAGTCCGGCCATGATGAAGAAGGCGACGCTGATGCCGGCGAGATCGGCAAGCCAGTCCCCCCAGCTGGCGTCACGGCCGATGGCCCCCTGGATCAGTTCGACCAGTCCCCCGATCGCCAGGGCCAGCAGGCAGGGCAGCAGCCGGCTGCTGCGCCAGATCAGGATCTCGAGACAGACGGCGATCAGGAAGAAGGCCGCGGCGTGGGCCAGTTTGTCGGACACCATGGCTGTCTGCTCGATCGCAAGAGGCGGGCCCAACATCAGGGACAGGAGACCCGCAATCACGGCGGCAGCGAGCAGTCTGAGAAAGGTCTTCATAAATCATCCGGCTGAGTGGAGGGTCACCTAGACTATTTCCGTTTCAAGTCGGATTGACCGGAATCCAGGAAATGACCCAGGATCAAACTGGAGCGATATCCGGGCCGAATTGGATTCGGTCCAATTCAACCGATTTTGCTCTAGCAGGCCGGTGCCGCCCCTGTCGCCGGCAAGGGCGGCTGCTTCCATGTCAATATTCGGGCACACTGCAGGATCGTGAATAACTGGCGCCGGCGGTGCCGGTGGTCGTCCGCAGAGCGGCGTCGCGGCCCGCCAATCCATGAAAGAGATTGGCATTGTCCGATCGTGAAAGCTAAGGCGTTGGCATGGCCTTGTTTCCCGTAATCATGTGCGGCGGTGCCGGCACCCGGCTGTGGCCGGCGTCGCGACCCTCCCGCCCAAAGCAGTTCCTGCCGCTGACCGGTCGGCGTTCGCCCTTCCAGGAAACGGTGACCCGGGTCGCTCCGCTAATCCGCGATGGGGGAAAACTAGTCGTCGTCGGCGGGCTGAGCCATCGCCACTGGATCGTTGAACAGCTGGCGGAGCTAGCGGTCGAGGCTCAGGTCCTGCTCGAGCCCGAAGGGCGCGACTCTGCACCGGCCATGGCCGCAGCTGCGGTCTGGGTTTCCGGCCAGGACCCCGAAGGCGTCGTCGCCTTTCTGGCTTCAGATCATCACATTCCGGATCATCCGGCGTTTCGCCAGGCCCTGGTCGAAGCGGCGCGTGGCACCGGCTCCGGGAGGGTCGTGACCCTAGGGGTTCGCCCGACGGAGCCGTCCTCCGCCTACGGCTACATCAAACCGACCGGACCCGGCCTCTCGGACGTGGCCGCCTTCGTCGAGAAACCGGACACTGCTACGGCCGCTGACTACATTCGCGACGGCTATCTGTGGAACAGCGGCAATTTTATCGTCTCCGCCCGGACCCTGATCGAAGAGTTGCGCACTTTCGCTCCCGAAATTGAACAGGCGGTGCGCGCGTCGCTGGACGATTCCAATGTCGACGGTGTCCAGACACTCACCGACAGCTTCCGGCGCGCGCCCCGAATCTCGATCGACTATGCGGTGATGGAGAAGACGCGACGGGCCGCGGTGCTGGAGGTGGACTTCGCCTGGTCCGACCTGGGGGCGTGGGACGCGATCGCCGCGGCCAGCGAGGACGGCACGCATTCGCACATTCTCGCGGACTCGACCAACTGCCTGATCCGGGCCCCTGCGGGCACACTGGTTGCGACCCTGGGCGTTCGCAATCTTGCGATCATCGCCGAGGCCGACGCGATCCTCGTCTGCGATCTCGATCGTGGGCAGGAGGTCAAGGGGGTCGTCGAACAGATTCGTATCCACTCGCCCTTGCACATGGATTTCCCGACCGTGACGCTGGAGAGCCTGCCTGGTGCCGGACGTCGCTTCGCCGACTGGCTGCGCCTGCGTGCCCTGCCGACCTGGTCGACCCTGGGCCAGGCGCGGACCGGCCAGTTCGCAGAGGCCCTGGCACTGGACGGACGCAAGCCGGGACTTTCGCACCGGACGCGCGTTCAGACGCGCCAGATCTTCGTCTACGCCCAGGCCGGTTTGATGGGATGGCAGGGCCCCTGGCAACACATCGTCTCATCGGGGTTGGCGCTGCTTCGGAACACCTTTATCCGCGAAGATGGGCTGAGCCGTTCGCTGGTATCTGACGACGGTGCCCCGCTCGACGATACGGCTCGCCTGTACGACCAAGCCTTTGTGCTGCTGGCGATGGCCACAGCGTGCGGTGCCGGGGTAGACGCGACCTCGGTCGAGGCGACGGCGATCCGGCTGCGTGACTCCCTGCTGGGCCAGGCCCTGCCAAACGGCGGATTCAAAGAGGCGGGCGAGCATCCGTATCAGGCCAATGCCCATATGCATCTGCTGGAGGCCTGCCTGGCCTGGGAGGCGGCCGGAGGCGATGCCGGCTGGTCCGAACTGGCTGACCGGCTGGTGGCCCTGGCCTTCACGGCCTTTATCGATGCCGAAGGGGGCTTTCTGCGGGAATTCTTCACCGCCGACTGGACCCCGGCCGAGGGCGAGGACGGCACCCTGGTCGAGCCCGGCCATCAGTTCGAATGGGCCTGGCTGTTGACCCGCTACGGTCGCAGCCGCGGCGATGTCCGGGCCCTGTCCGCCGCGACCCGCCTCTATGCCGCCGGACGGCGCGGCGTCACCGGTGGGCCGCCGATCGCCATCGACGCCCTGAACACCGACGGCACCGTGCGCAGTCGCCAGGCACGGCTCTGGCCCCAGACGGAATGGCTGAAGGCGGCCCTGATCCTGGCGGAGACCGCCTCAGCGGACGACCGGACCGTCCTGCTGGAGGACGCGGCCTCGGCCCTGCGGGCACTGTGGCTGTATCTGACGCCCGACGGCCTGTGGCACGACAAACACCTGCCCGGCGGCGGCTTTGTCGACGAGCCCGCCCCGGCCAGTTCGCTCTACCATATCATGGCCGGCTTCCAGCAGCTGGCGGCGTCCTGGCCCTGGGTGGCCGGCGAAGGCGGAACGAAGCTGACGCTGGAGTAGGATGTTCCGGTCAGGTCGGCATCGCTACGGACCACGGACGCACCACGATCTCTCCGTCGGCCAGCTCCACGGCCTGAAGGAAGCGATGGTCCTGCCCTTCCAGACGCACGGCGGTCAGCACGCCCGACTCATAGGCCCGGGTGTCGATGCCGATGCGACGATGGTCGATGAAGGGTTCGTCGGTCGGCGTATGGCCGTGCACCACCATCCGTTCGAAGCGCGTCTCGCTGTGGAGGAAGGAGCCGCGCACCCACATCAGGTCGTGGTCCGACTGGTCGTCGAGGGGCACGCCGGGGCGGGCCCCGGCGTGGGCGAAGAAATAGCCGCCGATCGCAAGACTGTATTCGAGCGATTCCAGGAAGTCCCGCTGGCGCGGCGACAGCCGGTGGGCCAGGTCGGACGACAGCGCGGCCCAGCCCTCCGGCCGGTGTCTGAGCACCGGAACCTTGAGGCCGAACGACTCCAGCGCCTGGGCTCCGCCATAGTCGCACCAGGCCGCCCCGACCGAGGAGTCCTCGAGGAACTCCAGCATCTTGTCCTCATGATTGCCCTTGAGGAAATGGGTCTCGAAGCCCGGATCATCGGCCAGGGTCACCAGCCGGTCGATGACGCCGCGGGAGTCGGACCCACGGTCGATATAGTCGCCGAGAAAGACCAGGGTCGATGTCACGCCGTCGCGAACCGCGTCGCTGCCGGTGATGGCCGACAACAGCCGGTCCAGCAGATCCAGCCGGCCATGGATGTCACCGATCGCCCAGACCACCCGGCCCGCGGGCAGGCCGGCCGGGACCGGCGGCGGCGCGGTCGGGACCGTTTTGGGGGTTCGATTGAACAGACGACGAAGCATGACGGTCACATGCACGATTGCGACGGTCAGTTTCAACCATGTTCGCAGGACGCCCCATGACCAAGCGGTTTGAGCGCCCCCGCGGCCCGACCGGCACCGCGATGAGACTGGAATTCGGCGACGGGCTGGTGTCCCCTGCCCGGGAGCCCAATCCGCGAGGTCCGTCATGAGCAGTTCCGAACTCTATCCCGTGTCCGCCGCCTGGGCCGCGCGGGCCCATATGGACCGGGCCGGCTATGCGGCGGCCCGGAGCGCCGCCCGCGAGACGCCCGACGCCTTCTGGGCCCAACAGGCGCAGCGACTGGACTGGATGACGCCGCCGACCGCGATCAAGGACGTCTCGTTCGACAAGGCCGACTTTCGCATCCGCTGGTTCGGCGACGGCGTGCTGAACGTGGCCTGGAACTGCCTCGACCGGCACCTCGCCACGCGCGGCGACGCGACGGCGATCCTCTGGGAAGGCGACGAGCCGACGCAATCCGGCCAGCTCAGCTATCGCGAGCTCCACGCCGAAGTCTGCCGGATGGCCAATGTGCTGAAAGCCCTCGGGGTGGTGAAGGGCGACCGGGTCACCCTGTATCTGCCGATGATCCCCGCCGCCGCCGTGGCCATGCTGGCCTGCGCCCGCATCGGTGCGGTTCACTCGGTGGTCTTCGGCGGCTTCTCGCCCGACAGTCTGGCCGGCCGGATCGAGGACTGCGGCTCGAAGCTCGTCATCACCGCCGACGAGGGGTTGCGCGGCGGCAAGCGGGTGCCGCTCAAGGCCAATGTCGATGCGGCGCTGGAGCGGCCGGGCGCGAACATCGTCGAGACGGTGCTGATCGTCTCCCACACCAATGCCGACATCCCGATCGTCGAAGGCCGGGACGTGCGCTACGGCGAGGCCAAGCACGGCGTCTCCGACGCCTGCCCGTGCGAACCGATGAACGCCGAGGATCCGCTGTTCATCCTCTACACCTCAGGCTCGACCGGCAAGCCCAAGGGGGTGCTGCACACCACCGGCGGCTATCTGTTCTGGGCCGCCTGGACGCATGAGCTGGTGTTCGACTACCGCCCCGGCGAGGTGTTCTGGTGCACGGCCGACGTCGGCTGGGTCACCGGCCACAGCTATTGCGTCTATGGGCCGCTGGCCAATGGCGCGACGACATTGATGTTCGAGGGCGTGCCCAACTATCCCGACTCCAGCCGCTTCTGGCAGGTGGTCGACAAGCACCAGGTCGAGATCTTCTATACCGCCCCCACGGCGCTGCGGGCCCTGATGCGAGAGGGCGACGGGCCGGTGAAGGCGACGTCACGCAAGAGCCTGCGCCTGTTGGGCAGCGTCGGCGAGCCGATCAACCCGGAGGCCTGGCGCTGGTATCATGAGGTGGTCGGCGAGGGTCGCTGCCCAATCGTCGACACCTGGTGGCAGACCGAGACCGGCGGCGTGCTGGTCTCGCCCCTGCCCGGTGCCACCGCCCTCAAGCCCGGCTCGGCCACCCTGCCCCTGCCCGGGGTCGAACTGGAACTCGTCGACGCCGACGGCGCGGTGCTGGAGGGGGCCGCCAGTGGCAATCTGTGCATCACCGACAGCTGGCCGGGCCAGATGCGCACGGTCTGGGGCGATCACCAGCGCTTTTTCGACACCTATTTTTCGGCCTATCCGGGCAAGTATTTCACCGGCGACGGCTGCCGCCGCGACGCCGACG
The DNA here is from genome assembly GCF_963975535.1 of uncultured Brevundimonas sp. GTDB lineage: Bacteria > Pseudomonadota > Alphaproteobacteria > Caulobacterales > Caulobacteraceae > Brevundimonas. The sequence continues at coordinate 95,751 of NZ_CAXBHE010000003.1, forward strand.
GCTATTACTGGATCACCGGCCGGGTCGATGACGTGATCAATGTTTCGGGCCACCGCATGGGCACGGCCGAGGTCGAAAGCGCCCTGGTGCTGCACCCCGATGTGGCCGAGGCCGCCGTGGTCGGCTTCCCCCACGACATCAAGGGCCAGGGCATCTACGCCTATGTGACCCTGAACGCCGGGATCGCGCCGCACGACGACCTGAAGCGCGCCCTGGTCGCCCACGTCCGCAAGGAGATCGGCCCGATCGCCGCCCCCGATGCCATCCACTGGGCTCCGGGCCTGCCGAAGACGCGCTCGGGCAAGATCATGCGACGGATCCTGCGCAAGATCGCCGAGGGCGCGGTCGACAGCCTGGGGGACACGTCAACGCTGGCGGATCCGGGCGTGGTGGACGAACTGGTCAGGGGACGAGGCTGAGAACTCGAGACCGCAAGCATGACAGCGGGCCAACCCGACACTTCAGCGCGCACCACTGCCCGTCAATAGGGTCCAGATTGTCCGCAGCAGAATCTGTATGTCGAGCGAGAACGACAGATTCTTTATGTAAAACAAGTCATAACCGACCTTGACCCGGGTCTCGTCGAGGTTGGAAGCATAGCCGCCCCGCACCTGAGCCCAACCGGTGATGCCGGGTCGCACCAAATGCCGGTAAACATAGGCAGGCAGGTCGCGGGTGTATTTCTCGCTCAGCAGGGTCCATTCGGGGCGTGGACCGATGAGGCTCATATCGCCCTTGAGAACGTTCAATAGCTGGGGCAGTTCGTCGATGCGGAACCGCCGCAGAAAACCACCGACCGGGGTAATACGCAGATCGGCCCTCACCGTCGCGATGCCGTGGGCCTCGGCCAGGCTCTGCATGGTTCGCAGCTTGTACATCCTGAAGACCTTGCCGCCCTCCCCGGTCCGGGGCTGCACGAACAGGACGGGGCGCCCCATCGAGACCAGAACAGCCCCCGCACCGATCGCCAGAATCGGCAGCGCCACCGGTAGAAGGGCAATGACGATGGCAAGATCCATGATTCGTTTGCGAATACGGTAAGACGTCAGGCCGGTTGACGGCAGGTGATCCAGATCGAAATGGTCGATGGAAACGAGGCCCTGCTCTTCCTCAACGTATTCGGCCACATGGCGCACCGGCTTGCCTGCAATCATGGCTCGGGACAGAACTCGGGCCCATTCCGGGGACAGGTCGATCACGCTTGTGGTCAGCAGAATGTCATAGGATCTCAGGTCAGTGCCGGGGTCCTCAACCCTGTCGTAGGCAATACGGACCTGGCCGGCGGGTGCGTCCAGCGGCCCGAGCAGGGCGACCCTGGCCGGAGCGGACCGATGCTTCAGATACATAACCGCCCCGCCCAACACTGCCGAGACAGGGACAGCGGTCAGCATGATCTGGTTCGAGTAAGCCCCCCGGGTGGTCAGGATCAGAAAGGCCAGGGCTCCGTGGACAATAAAGATGAGAGTCAACACCGCGGCCAATTTGCGATCGAGCCGCCCCGTGAGCAGCAGGGCACTGAGCATGACCAGGGCATTGGCGGCGCAGTTCAACCAGACGTGAGCCAACAACGGCCCCTGCAACTTCGGAAAGTCAGTCAACCCAAAGGTCAGCCAGCCGTAAACGGACGGCATCAGTCCAAAACTGACGACCATCGCCCCGACCGCCAGAACGACGGTTACACTCGTCCGCCGGGGTCCCGCCCCCGGGTGAGCCCGTCCTCTGGCTTCAGCCAGAACAAGCGGTTTCGAAGACTGCCGCAAAAGGTTGTTCCCTAGAGGAGATCGTCATTTGACCGACGCCTGCGGGGAACGTCAACGCCGCCTCCCCAGAATCCGGCTCGTCCTCCGCGCTGTCGGCTTGGAATACTACCGCCAGCTTTTAGGCGTGAGACAACGGAAACACAAAGCTGCTGGTGTCTAGTCTCGCGGCGCTGTGGCCTGGACACACCACTCTTTGCTTCCGGCAGACGCTTTGCATCAGGCGGCCGGAGCCAACGTCTCGACACGATCGGCCGGCCAGGAAACGCCGCACGCCCGGGCAACCCGGTCCGGCAGTTCACTGAGTGGCATGCGTTCACCGTCTGCGAGCGTCGCGCCGGTGTCGAGCAGGTAGCCGATGCCGTTGTGGCGACCGTTCTTGATAGCGACGAAAGCCACATCATCACGCAAGCCAACATGCCGGTCACCATCGACATCGAATTCGAAATCCTGCTCAATGTCATGCGGCCAGGTCAGCATAACGAACAGGTCGGAACCCCGATTGTCGATCTCGAACAGTGGTGTCCCGTCAGCCGCCCTGACACTGACCAGGCGACGCTCAGCGGCGGCGGCCTGTTCGGCATTCGAGCAATCAACGACAAAATCCCGGGACATCAGCGGCTTGATCCGTTCGCAGGCGACGCCAATCCGCTTGAGGAACGCCGCGTGATCCTTAAGCCGCCAATAGATGGTGGCTTCCGGATGCGGGTCCTGATGCAGGCCGGTCGCCAGCATCAACCGCGCCTCGGGGAAGGCGTCGCGGATGCGGCCGACAATCTGATCGTACAGTTGATAGACCTCCAGCACAGGATCACTGTCAGCAGCGATGTACCATTCCGGGTTCGACTGGGGACCGACGTAGGCCGTCGAATTAAACATGTAATGGTGCTGGATGTGGGCTCCGGCATTGAGGAACAGCGAGGCGAAATCCGGTTTCCTTCTCTTCCCGAACGTCACAAAGACGTCGGCGAGAACTTGATCGAGAATTAGGGCCTTGGCCCACGCGCGCCGACGCAGAGCCGAGGCCGCCAGCGACAGATATCGCCCGTAGTTCGTCGGCCGGGCGTAGGCCGCAATTCCCGCGAGCAACCACACGGCGGACGAAGCCGTGATCCTCGACCGGGCATTCTCGTTGACCGCCTGCGCCACAGCGCCATAGAATTTCTTCATTAGCCACGAACCCGTGACCGGGGTCGGCGTCCAGGGATCCGGCACGAAGAAGGCGGCCGCACGACAGCGATTGCTGGCATTCATCGGACTGATCGCGCCGACGGTGAGACCCTGGGCCTCGAGGGTCTCCCAGATTTGGGGGATGTCATGATGGACGATATCTCCCAGACGAAAGATGCCGTGCTCCGCCAGGGGTTTGCCCGTCTGGGCAGTAACCCACTGAATCCATGGCTCGAGTTCTTCGTACCGGCTCTCGGATGTGGTCTCGGCCAGTCCGTGATTTTCGAGCAACTGCCGCAACACCGGCAACTTGCCCATACTGACATAGGTTCTGACGTGGTCGAAATTGACCTCGTTGAGAGCGAGTAGCAACACGGTCATGTTCGGGCTCCACTCCACACCGCTATACGGTCTTCAGTCTATCCGGCCGCGGCTCAGGTTACAATTTGAGCAACCCCTTGTCCCTTCGGAGGTCGGTCGCCCTCGATCGACCGTCCGCTGGGCGACCCGCCCTCGCCGCTCCGTCAGTCGCCCGGAACACCTCCCTACGACCCGCCAACTTGCAGCGTCGACAAACGCTCAACCCGACATTATCCATAGGCTGCGTGAGGAATCCGGGCTAGGAAGCAATCCGGGCCGGGCCAGGATACGGGCCAATTTTATCGCAAGAAAATGGATAATACCGCGCGCCATATCGCGCCGTGTGCAGCTGAGAAATACTTATGAAAAAGGCTATCGTTACTGGCATTACCGGGCAGGACGGCTCCTATCTTGCTGAGCTTCTCCTGGAGAAAGGATATGAGGTACACGGCATTCGCCGCCGCACGTCCCTTTTCAATACCGATCGTATTGATCATCTTTATCATGACGTGCACACCTCGGGCGCAAAAATGGTCTTGCACCACGGGGACATGACAGACAGCACGAGCCTTACCCGCATTATTCAGGAAATCCAGCCTGACGAAATCTATAATCTCGCGGCCCAGTCCCACGTTGCAGTAAGTTTCGAAGAGCCCGAATACACAGCCAACTGCGATGGGCTCGGTGCCCTACGTATCCTCGAGGCGATCCGCCTTCTGGGCCTGACGGACAAGACCAAATTCTACCAGGCCAGCACATCGGAGCTTTTCGGGCTAGTGCAGGAAACACCTCAGAAGGAGACGACTCCCTTCTACCCACGAAGCCCCTATGCGGTCGCGAAACTCTACGCCTACTGGATCACCGTCAATTACCGGGAAGCCTACGGAATTTACGGCTGCAACGGTATTCTCTTCAACCATGAGAGCCCGCGACGTGGAGAGACGTTCGTAACACGAAAGATCACCCGCGCGCTGGCGCAAATCAAGCTGGGGTTGCAGGAACGACTCTACCTCGGCAACCTCGACGCCAAACGGGACTGGGGTCACGCTAAGGACTATGTCGAGATGCAGTGGTTAATGCTGCAACAGGACGAGCCCGAGGATTTCGTGATTGCGACGGGCATCCAGTATAGCGTCCGCGAGTTCATCAATATTGCCGCCAGAGAACTCGGTATCGAAGTGACGTGGCGCGGCGAGGGTATCGACGAGAAGGGATACGACGGTGACGGTAAGTGCATCGTCTCGATTGATCCCCGCTACTTCCGGCCAACCGAAGTCGAGACGTTGCTCGGTGACGCCAGCAAGGCGCGTGAGAAGCTGGGCTGGACACCCAAAATCAGCTTCGAGGAACTCGTGAAGGAAATGGTACGCGAGGACCTAACCGCCGCAGAGAAGCATACACTGATCGTTGACAAGGGCTATAAAGTCCCGCAGCGCGCCGAGTAGGTTGGGGTCACTCCGCCACCTGTTTCAAACTGTTATCATCCACCAATCCAGGCGATTGCCATGTACAACAACGCTACTAATTGCCGCCTGTGCGGCGGTGACGAATTCACATCTGTGATGGACCTCGGCGAACAGGCGTTGACCGGTGTGTTCCCGCGCTCGCGCTCTCAGCACGTCGACGCTGGACCCGTAGAGCTCATTCGGTGCTCGGGCGAGGGCGGGTGCGGACTGGTCCAGCTTCGGCAATCCTATGATGTCTCGCAGATGTACGGCGAGAACTACGGCTACCGCTCGGGACTGAATGCCTCCATGGTCAGGCACCTCCAAGGCAAGATCGGGAAGATTGTTGATCTGGGTATTTTGGCCCCCGGTGACGTTATCATCGACATCGGCAGCAACGACGCGACGTCGCTTCGCGCTTATCCCAACAACGGCTACCAGCTGTTCGGCGTAGATCCGACGGGCACAAAGTTCCGTGAGTATTATCCGGACCATATCACCCTGGTTCCAGACTTCTTTTCGGCCACCGCGATCAGGGGGCCATTGAAGGGTCAGAAGGCCAAGGTCGTCACCTCGTTCTCGATGTTTTACGATCTCGAGGATCCGGCCCAATTCGCGCGCGAAGTGGCAGACACGCTGGCCGACGACGGCATCTGGGTTTTCGAGCAGAGCTATTTGCCGGCGATGCTGCGGGCCAATTCGTTTGACACCATCTGCCACGAACATCTCGAGTTCTACGGCTTGAAACAGATCGAATGGATCGCCCGGGAGGCCGGGCTCAAGGTCATCGATGTCGAGTTCAACGACATCAACGGCGGCAGCTTCTCGGTGACCGCAGCGAAGGCGTCGAGCAGCCGACAGCCGAATGAAGCCAACCTCGGCAAGATCCGCGCCGACGAGGCCGCACTGAATCTCGACGAGGATGCCGTCTACGCAGCGTTCAAGGATCGCGTCGAGAAATCCCGCACAGCAACCATGGCCTTTCTCGAGAAGGCCAAGGCGGACGGCAAGTCAGTCTATGCCCTGGGGGCGTCCACCAAGGGGAACGTTCTGCTACAGGAATTCGGCATCAATGACTCGCACCTGACGGCGGTTGGAGAGGTCAATGACGACAAGTTCGGCGCATACACGCCGGGCTCACTCATTCCGATCCAGTCGGAGGCCGAGGTGCTGGCGCTCAATCCTGACTATCTGTTTGTGCTGCCGTGGCACTTTCGACCCTTCTTCGAGTCGCTGCCGTCAATGAAGGGGCGCACACTGGTGTTCCCGCTTCCGGTGTTTGAAATCGTAGAGCTTTGATGAAGGACCGCACATTGCCGGGACCGCGGTGGTGAGCGGCCCGTCATCAAAATTCAGCGTCAGTTCCAGCCTGATCCTGGGCGTCTTCGCGGTGGCCTGGGCGGCGATCGTCTCCCTCGCCTGCGTGCCGTGGTTCATTCGCCTGCTCGGCATCGAAAGCTACGGATTGATCGGCTTCTACGTCACGCTCCAGGCGGCTGTGGGGCTGCTGGATCTGGGACTCGGGGCGACGATCAATCGCGAGGTCGCGCGCAGCGCTGCCCTCGACGACCTCGATCGTGCACGGCGACTGCTTCGTTCTCTGGAATTCGTCTATACCGTCGTGGCGATCACCGTCTTTGTTGCGATCGCCTTCGCCGCGCCGCTGATTGCGGACAAGTGGCTGGGACCGAGCACGCTGGATCGCGCCGACATGAACCTGGCGATCGGGATGATGGGCCTGGTTGCCGCCCTGCGCTGGCCTATCAGCCTCTATCTGGGAACGCTCATCGGACTGCAGAGGGCGCAGGTGTCCTACCGGCTGACCGCCACGATGGCGACGGTCAGCAACGTCGGCGCTGTGCTGGTTCTTCTGTATGTCGACCGTACGATATGGGCGTATTTCGTCTGGCAGTCCGCTGCGGCGCTTCTGTATGTAATCTGGGCTCGGTGGTCGGCGTGGCGCACCCTGGGCGGCTCGCACAGCGCCCGGTTCGATGGGGGCTTGCTCGGAGGCGTGTTGATCCGGTCGGCCGTCATGAGCGGCGTCGCCATGTCCGGCTTGATCCTGACGCAACTCGACAAATTCATGGTCAGTTCATCGACCGCATTGGCGGATTTCGGGCGCTACTCCCTGGCGGTCGTCCTGGCGAGTGGACTGTCGGTTCTGATCATTCCGACCTTCAACATCATCTATCCGCGACTGAGCGCGCTGTTCGCGGCCGGCGAGCCCGCCGAGCGGATCCGCTTCTACAGGCTCGGGACGAGACTGTTCCTGAGCTGCCTGTTCCCGATCGCGCTGTCGGCATTCTTCTATGCCCGCGACCTGCTGCTGCTGTGGACCGGCGACGCCTCGCTCGCCATGGCGGCGGCACCGATTGCCGGACTGCTGTGCCTGGGCGCAGCCCTCAACGGCATGATGCATTTTCCCTACGCTCTGCAACTCGCCGCCGGGCGGACCAAGCTGCCGTTGCTGATCAACTGCGCCATGCTCGCGATCATGCTTCCGCTGGCGCTGGTGCTCGTCAAGCAATACGGTGCGCTGGGCGGAGCCATATCGGTGTTGAGCCTGAACGCGATCTACGTCGTCATCGGCGTAACGGTCACCCATGTCTACCTGCTGCCCGGGCTGCAGAAACAATGGATGTTCCGGGATGTAGCTCCGGCGTTAATCGTCGCCACCGTCATTGTGAGCGCCGGTGATCACCTCGTCACCATGACGGCCCTGGGCCCGGTACTGCGGCTGGCTTTTGCGACCATCTGCTCGCTCGCCGCGACCGCCATCCTGCTATTCGTCTATCGCGATGCGCGCTATGTATTAAGAGAAGCATGGAGCGCGGCTACCGCGCGCCTCCGCAGCGTCAAGAGGGAAGCCATAAGTTGATCATCGTCGTGGGCAAACCGCCGGCGGATCCCCTCAGGGCGACAGTTCCAGTCGCTGCTGCCGGTCAACCGTCGAAACATCCGAAGCGAAAGTAAATTAGCTATGTCGTTGAAAATCCTAGCCCGCATGTCTTCAGTTGATGAAGCCCGGCGGACGATGGTCCAGATGGGCGCGTCGGCGCTAGAATCGCCGGCGAAGCAGACACTCCGTCGGCTGGGCCTGAACCGTTCCATCAAGCTCGGGGATCACCTCAAGAGCTGGGACATGCTGGAGACGATTCAGTTCGTCCAGGCCCACGTCGAAAAGAAAGAGCCGATCCTCGACATCGGTGCCTTCGCTTCGGAAATAACCGTCTCGCTCCACCAGCTCGGCTACTCGGATCTTAGCGGCGTCGATCTCAACAAGCGCGTCCAGAAGATGCCCCACAACGATCAGATCGACTATCGCGTTTCCGACTTCATGCGCACGCCATTTCCTGACGAGCACTTCAAGGCAGTGACTTCGATCTCGGTCATCGAACACGGACTTGACCAGACCGCCTTGCTTCAAGAAACCGCGCGTATACTCAAACCAGGCGGCTATTTCATATCTTCTTTTGACTACTGGATCGACAAGATCGATACCTCCAACATCAAGATATTTGATATGACTTGGACGATCTTCTCCAAGGCGGACGTGGAGAGCTTTATCGTCGAAGCTGCGAAGTTCGGTCTCAAACCTGTTGGCCAACTGGATTTTGCATGTGCGGACCGGCCGGTGAATTGCATGGACCGTGACTACACATTTGGCTGGTTGGCGCTTGAGAAGGCGTCATAGTTGCCAATCAGGATACTTCTGATCGGGGGGTCATACCCCCCCGATCGCTGCGGTGTCGGCGACTATTCGCACCGACTGGCCACCGCGCTCGCCCGCCATCCGGACACGCTCGTTTCGGTTCTCACGACGGGTAACGAGGCAGAAATTGCGCGCGCGGAAAACGTTTCCGTATCGCGCTCAATACCGGACTGGTCAGTCCACAACGCCCGCCGCCTGTTTCACGCTATCCGGCGTATTCGGCCTGATATCGTCCACGTTCAGTACCCCACCCAAGGCTATCGCAACGGCAGATTAGCCTGGCTCATTCCGCTCATCGCGCGTTGCTGTGGCGCGCGTGTCGTGCAGACCTGGCATGAGGGATTTAACCGGCGCGATTTGATCGGCTTCTTGGCCCTGGCATTGACGCCCGGCCGCGTCGTCGTGGTCAGAAAATCGTATCAGCAACAATTTCTTCCGCCCTACGCCTTTCTCGTGCGCCTGAAACGGCCGGTTTACATCAACAGTGCCGCGACCCTTCCCAAGGCTGATCTTTCACAGCGGGAGTTAGAGGCCGTGCGCGAGCGCTACGAAGTCGGCACCCGGCGGCTGGTCGTTTTCTTTGGTTTCATCCATCCTCTCAAGCAGATTGAACAACTGTTCGAGTTGGCCAACCCCGCCACCGACTACATCATGGTCGTCGGAAACGCGGATGATGACACCAGCTACCTTGATAGAATTAAGGCCCTCACGCAGAGCGATTCCTGGCGAGGATGTTCGCGCGTGACCGGGTTCGTTGATCCTTCGGAGGCGGCAGCAATCCTGGCCGCCGCTGACGCGCTGGTGTTGCCACTGAAGGTGGGTGGAGGCGAATGGAACACCTCGATCCTGGCCGGCGTCCTTCAAGGCACCTTCGTTTTGACGACGTCCAGGCTCACGGACGGATATGATGTCGAAACCAACGTCTATTATGCCCGGATAGATGATCTGGACGAGATGAAGCAGGCACTCGGGCGCTACATGAGCAACAAGCGCGTCAGTGCCGGCCGCCTGGATACCTTTGGCTGGTATTCGATAGCTGATCGACACCTCGACCTGTACCGGTCTGTACTGCCTTCCGCCCGAGATGGAGACCTAAGTTGACGACTTCCCTGATAACCGGCGTTACCGGCCAGGATGGCTTTTACCTCGCGTCGGATCTGGTGGCACGGGGTGTACGGGTGGTTGGGACAACCCGAACGCTGGACGGAGCGGCGGAACGCCTCGGGCCTGAGCTGGCGGGACGGATCGAGCTGGTGCAGTGGGACCTCGTGGACCAGAACGTCCTGACCGACCTGCTGAGCTCACTCCAGCCGACCACGTTCTACAATTTCGCCGCGTTTACCTCCGGCGAACTCATGGACCGCAATCCCGACCGCGTCACAGATATCAATGGCGTGGCGGTATTGCGAATGCTGGAGGCCATTCGACACACAGACCCGGCGATCCGGTTCTGTCAGGCATCCAGCAGTGAGGTCTTCGCGGCGTCCGGCGTGTCCTGCCAAGACGAGAACACACCGCGGGTGCCGAGAAGCGTGTATGGCGCGGCCAAAACCTACGCAGACAACGTCGTCCGCCTCTACCGCGAGAAATACGACCTGTTCGCTTGCTCTGCCTACCTGTTCAACCATGAAAGCCCGCGCCGAGGAGAGGGCTTTGTCACCCAGAAGATCGTTCGGGCGGCGGTGCGCATCAAGCTGGGCAAGCAGGACACATTGGCGCTCGGCAACCTGTCGGCCGCGCGCGACTGGGGCTTCGCCGGCGACGTCGCCCGGGCATTGCGGCTAATGCTCGAGGGAGAGGGGCCGCGCGACTATGTTGTTGCGACCGGGACTGCCCATACTGTTCAGGACTTCTGCGAACTTGCGTTCAGCTCGGTTGGACTGGATTACCGTGACCATGTGACCGTGGATTCGCGCCACTATCGTGCGGACGAACCTGTGTCGATCGTCGGCAACATTGGACGCGCGCGGGCCGAGCTGGACTGGTCACCCCGGGTGTCATTCCCGGAGATGATCGCGATGATGATCGACCATGAAATGGCCACCTCGGGCGAACGGACGCAATGAACAAGCCGTCTGTTGCGATCATCTACGACAAATTCCTGGCCCAGGGCGGCGGCGAACGGGTTTGCGAGATGTTGACCGAAGCCCTGCCCGAGGCTCGCATTTATGCGTTGAACGCTCGTCCAAGGGCTTTCTGGGAAGCAAAGCTGGGACGTCCGATCATCTCGCCGATGTTCGGCGGCCTGTTTGCCAGCCGCTTCCTCGTTACCGCCCTGTACCCGGTGGCGGCGCTGTTGATGGTGTCGTTGCGGGTGAAGGCGGACGTCGTGATCGCCTATTCCTCCACCTGCGGAAAATTCGTTCGCCTCGATTGCGAACGCAGCATCCTCTATTCCAACTATCCCAATCGCGGTCTGTATGAGCCGGACAAGATGATCAGGTCGCGTCTGCTGCGGTGGATCCTGGCACCGGTCTTGGCGGCCATGCGGATACCGGAGCGCCGGGCCATCCGCAAGTACGGCCGTAAGATATCGATTTCCGACACCTCACGTCGGGCCATGCTGGATTTTTCCGGCATCGACACGGAAGTCCTGATGCCTCCCTTTAACGAGAAGGGTCTCACGGGCGCGATGAACGCTTCAGAGAGCCGCAGCGACAGTGACGAACCCTATTACGTTCTGATCAGCCGGCTGGAGCCCGAAAAGGAACTAACCTACGCGATCGACGCGTTCCGTCAGAGCGGTCGCCGGCTTCGCGTGATCGGCACCGGCAGCCAGCTGACCCAGTTCCGGAGCATGGCCACCGCCAACATCGAGTTCCTTGGCTATGTCGACGACGCGGAGCTGGCGCGCAGTCTGTCGGGGGCAAGGGCGCTGATTTTTCCGTCCGAAATCGAGTACAGTCTGGTGCCATTGGAAGCGGCATTCTTGGGGACACCGATCATCGCCTATGACGGCGCGGCCATGCGCGAAATCCTGGTCGACAGCCAGTCGGGTCGCTGCGATGCCAATGCGGTGTTCTACGGTGAAAAATCCGCTGCCGGCCTGGCTCGGGCCATCAGGACATTCGAAACGGTCGCCTGGGACAAAGAGGCGATGAAGCGCGGTGCGGCCGCGTTTGGCCGGCTGGCCTTTATCGATAAGGTGCGCGAGCTCGTCTACGGTCCCGAATGACGCCCGAAATTCACGGACACTGATCACATGAAGCTTTCCTTCGTCATTCCGACGCTGAACTTCGCCGAGTTCCTGCCCCACACGCTCGATTCGATCGTCGACGAGGGATACCGACCGATTGAGATCATCGTGTTCGACGGGGGATCGACCGACGACACTCTGGCCGTGCTCGAGCGCTATCGGGCCAAATTTCCCGAACTGCAGGTCATCAGCGCAACCGAGCGCGGCAACATCGATATCGATTTGAACAAGGCCGTGGCGGCGGCCACGGGCGACTATGTCTGGACCATGAGCGCGGACGACGCCCTGATTCCCGGATGGTCACAGGCCGTGGTGGCCGAACTGACGGAATCGCCCGACCTGCTGCTGGTCCCGGCAATCCATTGCGACGTTCACATGCGCCCGCGACGCAACTATCCGATCCTGAAGGACCATGGCGGCATACCGTTGAAGATGAACATTTCAGGAGACGATGACCTGATCGACTATCTGACGCGCGTTCGCACGTCAGAAGGACTGTTTAGCTTTTGTTCCGCGTGCCTGGTGCGGCGTGATCGCCTGTTGAACACGCCGGCGCTCGCCCAGGCGAACGGAACCTGCTGGCGTTACTCTGCGCGTTTGATCGCGGTGCTCTCGCGCTATCCCAGCACGATCACCGTGATGGGCCGTCCGCTGCTCTTCAAACGGGGCGACAACGATTCCTTCTCGCACGCCGGTCCCATTCGTCGCCTGAAGATCGCCACGCTGAATTGGGACGAGGCGATCGAATCGCTCGGGTTGAACCCGCGTCTGACAAATGCGATGACGAAATTTGCCAAGTCGGATATACGCCCGACTACTTTACTATTCATGAGCCAGCTTGTCCGGAATCGAGAGGAAAAGGAACTCTACGATGCCTGCGTGCGGACACGGTTGCGGGACGACGGGCAACAATTCCTTTCTGCCGTACTGAGATATATGCCGCGCGTCAGCCTCCTGAGACGCGGCTTGCAGGCTGCAAAGGCGCTTGTTCGCGTTGTTCAACAGCGGCTTTGGAGCGCGACGTTGCGGTCTCAGCGGCAAATTGCTGAAGATGAATCAAAGCTGACTGCGCCGAATGCATCGTGATCGTTCGAGTTGCTGATCCGCTGACGCAAATTCATTTCGAATCCAGGGAAACATGTTGTCCAAGACCAAGTTATTCTTAGTCGGCTATTTCCTACCGGCGTGGATTTCAGCATTGATGATGTGGGGCGACGACCGAACGAGCTCCAGCTTTTCGGCGGCTCCGTATTGGTTCGTGTATTTCAAATACTCGATTCAGATTCTGGCGATTTTGTTGCTCTTTCTGCCCATCAAGGTGCGCTCACGCCCCTCCTTGCTGGGAGCCTTTCTTGCGATCGCAACGGCACTATCGCTGAAATTCTTCGAACCAATCCTTGAAGCTGAATTCATCATCGTCAACTCATCGATCCAGATTTGCGTGATCGCACTATTTCTTTGCTTCGCGCAACCCTCTGCAAGATTGGAAAAATCTGACGTTGGTTTTCTGTTTTCAATGTTTCTGGTCGGTTTTATTCTACAAATCGCACTGTTCCTTGGATTCGGGCGTGAGCCGTCGCACACCCTTACTGATGTATTCGTGCGCTTCAACGGCATCACCAACGACAGCCTTGCCACCGGACTGATTATTGGCGCGCTCGCGCCCTGGGCAGTCAAGAGCCGGTATGCTGAACTCAAGGTAATGGCGATCGTTGGAATGGCTATCCTGTCGGGCAGCCTGTTCGCTGTCGTATTTGTACCGGCGGCGATTATTGGGTATCTGATTTACAACCGCCTCTACAGGTTCGCGGCGTTCATTCTCGCCGGTATCGCCGCTATCGTCATAACATTTTATGACTTATTCATAGAAATTGCCCAAATTAAGGTGCAGTCAATTATTGTGCACTTACGGTACTTTCTTAATCTTGGCGGGCTTGATTATAAACAGTCCACAAAAGGGTGCTCCGAGGAGTTCTGCGAGTCATTTGTTGAACTTGGGTTGCACCTGAGTCCTGTGTATTTACTGCTGTTCTACGGACTGCTCCTTTACTTCCTCATTCAGTTTGTGATGCGTTTCCGGCCGACGGCCGGGCAACAGGTCCCGTACGACACGCTAAGAGTGTTTGGTGCAGCAATCCTCGTTGCGTCACTGGTACATCCAGTCCCGCTTATTCCCTTTGCCATTCCGATATTCTTTGTCTTTTCCAGCCTGTACCGTGCGGGTGCTGCCGGATCCGCGCGTGTGGGCCCCGGCAGGGCAAGGCCTGGAGGCCGAAGAGCGCTGTCGACGAGGCGGCCGCCGCCTCGGATGCGGCCCCTTGGGGTCGGTCCGGGGAGCACCCGGTGGCGGTAAGCTTCTCGCCGTTAAAGACCTGACGCGACCACGCTGAGCGGTGCCAAGCCCATCAAGGTTGACGAATTTCCTTCCGGCCCGTATCGCCTCGCAGCTGGCTTTGACATAGTGAACGCCGAACCACGTTGACTCGACGGCGGCACCGCGAACCTGTGAAATCGGATTTTGAATGATGCTGGGTGACGGCAAGGGTTACGACGAGCCCGCAAAACGCTTTGCGCGACCAAATGACGGTGCGTTCGGCCCATGGGGACCCAATACCGAAGGTGGGGACGCCGGGGGATGGGACGCGGGCGACGAGCGGAGCAACAGCTTCAATCTCGCGGAATACTGGCGCCTGGCGCTGAAGCACCGCTTCCTCATATTGGCGGTGTTCGTTTCCGCTGTGGTCATCGGGGTGGTGATCACGCTCCTGACGACGCCGATCTATACCGCGTCCGCGACCGTCCAGATCGACCGGGAGGCAGCGCGGGTGCTCAATGTCGACGACGCATCACCGCGCGAGTCGATGATCCAGGGCGAGGAGTTCTTCCAGACACAGTACGGCCTGCTGCGCAGCCGGTCTCTGGCGGAGCGCGTCATCGAAGCACGGGGTCTGGATACCTCTGACGCATTTCTCGACACGATGGGCGTCGCCCTGCCGGACGCCGAGCCCGGCGGCGCGGCCGAACGCGCCGCCAAGCGTCGGGAACTGGTACTGCAGACCGTTCAGGACAATCTCGGCGTCACCCCTGTGAGGGGGTCGCGTCTGGTCACGGTCAGCTTCAACAGTCCCAGCCCGCAGCTGGCCGCTGAAGTCGCCAACGCCTTTGTCGAAAATTTCATCCAGTCCAACCTGGACCGCAAATTCGACTCCTCCTCCTATGCTCGCCAATTTCTTGAGGACCTGATCACCCAGACCAAGGCCAAGCTGGAGGATTCTGAACGCCAACTGGTGGCCTATGCGACCCGGCAGCAGATCATCAACGTCAATGACGGCGATAACAATCTCAGCGCCAGCCAGTCGCTGGCCTCGAATAATCTGGTCGCCCTGAACGGGGCCCTGGCCCAGGCCCGCGCCGGGCGGGTCGGTGCTGAGGAAAAATGGCGTCAGGCCAGCGCCGCGCCAGTCATGAGCCTGCCCGATGTGTACCAGAATCCGGCCATTCAGCGAATGATGGAAAGCCGCGCCACGCTTGAAGCCCAGTATCAGCAGAACCTGACACGCTACCGCCCCGAGTTCCCCGAAATGCTTCAGCTAAAGGCGCAGATCGACGAACTGGACCGGCAGATCAGCACCATGGCGGGGGGGATCCGCGACTCCATCCGTAGTCAATATGTCGTCGCCGCCAATCAGGAGCGTTCGCTGCAAACCCAGGTAAACGGCCTGAAAGCCGATGTCCTCGACCTGCGGGACCGCACCATCCAGTACAACATCCTGCAGCGTGAAGTGGACACCAGCCGTACCCTGTATGACGGTCTCCTCCAGCGCTACAAGGAAGTTGGCGTCACCGGCGGCGTCACCACCAATAACATTTCGATCGTGGACCGCGCTGATGCGCCGACGATACCTTCGAGCCCAAGGCTGCTGCTCAACCTGGCGATCTCCATGCTGATGGGTCTGGGCTTCGGCGTGCTGGCGGCCTTCGTGCTTGAAGTTCTGGACGAGTCCCTGGCCACGCCGGACGATGTTGAGGCCAAGCTGGGCGTGCCGGTCCTCGGTGCCATTCCGCTGCTCGCCAAGGGCGAACTGCCGGCAACGGCAATCGCCAATCTTCGCTCGGCATTTTCAGAGGCCTATTATTCCCTGCGCTCCGCCCTGCAGTTTTCAACGCCTGACGGGGCACCGGGGAGCATGCTGGTCACCAGTTCACGCCCGGCTGAAGGCAAGTCCACCACCTCATACGCACTGGCACAAAATTTCGCCCGAAGCGGCAAGCGCGTGCTCCTGGTCGACGGCGATCTGCGTAATCCGTCGATGCACCGTCTGGTTGGCGTCGACAACGAACGTGGCATGAGTAATCTGCTGTCCGGCTCCGCCGATCTGGATGCCGTGGTTCACAAGACCGGTGTCGACAACCTATCGTTCGTTTCCTGCGGCCCGCTTCCACCCAACCCCGCCGAACTCTGGGGCGGCGATCGGATTCGCACATTTCTGAACGAAGCCCTGGAACGCTTCGATCACGTCATCATCGACGGGCCTCCGATCCTGGGCTTCGCCGACGCGCCGATTCTCGCCGCGACGGTGGGCGGAACCCTGTTCGTTCTCGAATCCAAAGGGACACGGCGTGGCCAGGCCCGGGGCGCTATGCGCCGACTGAATATGGGGTCGGCCAGACTGCTGGGCGTCGTTCTCACGAAGTTTGATGCCCGCACAACCTCCTATGGCGGCTACGACTATTCCTACGATTATAACTACGGCGCACCGGCCACCGGATCCAAGAGTCGCAAGCGTTGAGCGGAAGGCGGCCAACACGGGAGGATGGCCGGCGGGGGATCGCGGAGGCCGGGGCTTTCGTCCTTGTCGCCGTGACGGTCTGGCTCGGCTGGCAGGTGGTGCGCGAAATGGCGGTCGCACGGCTGCCGGTCGCGCAGGCGATCCAGCTATCGCCGAATTCGCCGACCGTGCTCAGTCGGGCCGCGGAAGCCGAGTTCGCGGCGGACCGGTTGGACAATGCGGAATATCTGGCCGGCCAGTCACTCGGCCGGGCCCCGTTCAACGTCCAGGCCCTGCGCGTGCTGGGACTGACGGCGGCGGAAAACGGTCAGAAGCCGCGCGCCGACGACATGCTGACCCTGGCCGGCAACTGGAGCCTGCGGGATGATCCCTCCCACGGCTGGTTGATCGACTACCGGCTGTCCCGCGGGGATTACCACTCCGCCTTCGCCCATGCGGATACCCTGGTGCGGCGGCGCGACGATCTGAAGCCGCAACTGTTCAGGCTGTTTTCGGTCGCTGCGTCCACCGACGCGCGGGCCATGCCCGTGCTGGTGACGCTCCTGGCGACCGCCCCTCCCTGGCGCACGGACTATTTGAATGGTCTGTATCAGACAGACGCCGGACTAGGGCTTGCGGCCAATCTGGCCATCGCCCTTGAGGCGACGTCAACGCCGTTCTCGAAACCGGAACTCGCCGTCCTCTATCACCAGTTGCTGGCCGGCAACCGACTCGCGGCCATGGCCGTTGTGCGCGAGCGCCTTGGCCGCGGAGAAGCCGGGGTCCTGGTCAATGGCGACTTCTCCGCCCCCACAGAAGCGGTTCCGTTTGAGTGGCAGTTGTTCAATGCCGGCGGCGCCGTCGCCGAAATCCTCCCGGACGATGTGCGCGGCGACAGCGCCTTGCGCGCTCAGTTCGGCAGCTACGCGTCGGCACCGCTCGCGCAACAGCTGATCCAGCTGGCGGCCGGGACCTACCGGTTTTCCGGCCAGATGCGGGCGGAAACCGGAGACCCCGGCTCGCGCCTGGCTTGGGGAGTCTATTGTTTCGAGTCCGGGGCCAGGCTCGGCGAATCGCGCACGGTCACCGCCCCCGGCGATACCGGCTGGAAGACCTTCACCTTTACCATAGAGGTGCCCACCCAAGGTTGTACCGCGCAATGGATTCGGCTGGTTCCCAAGCCCGGCGAGCGTCGCATCAAGGTTGTGGGCTGGTACGATCGCTTCGCAATCGTACGCCAAGGCTAGTTTCAAGCCTTTCGCGGCCGATCAGTGACACCCACACCGGAAACACGCCTGCATTGTGAATGCGAGGTTTTTTCCCTTGCACCGGCAACTTCTTGGCTCTAGTTATGTTTTCGATATACAACGCAGGCCTCGACCTGCATTTCTTCTGAAGGGGTTCAACTATGCGCAAGACCGCCACCGCCGCCGCTGTCGGCCTTCTGCTCATCGCCGGCCAGGCTGCCGCCGCTGGATCCACCTCGGCAACCGCCCGCGTGGGTGACCGGGTCGGTGCCCGCGCCGACGTCAGCAGCGAATTTGCCGGCATTCCGCTTCCCGTTATCCTGATCGGTGGCGCCGTCCTGATCGGCGTGATCGCAGTCGCTTCGAGCGACGACTCGGAAAGCAACTAACTCATTCCCAGCTTCCCGGCGCAGTCCTGACGTCGCCCCGGGGGGTTTGTGAACTTTAGTTTTCGAAAAGGCCAGTGGAACGCCCTCGCGATTGCGATGGTCGTCCTGCTGGTCTTTTCTTTTGCGTTCGGCGGGGCCAGCCGGATGCATGGCCTGCGCCTGGCCATGGTCGAGCTGGCAGCCCTGCCCCTGCTGGCCATCGTCGGCCTGCACCTCCAGACATGGGGGAATTGGCGCGAGCACAGGCTGACCCTCGGCCTGCTGGCCGGTCTGGTCGCCCTGCCGTTGATCCAGCTGGTCCCCCTGCCGCCCGCGATCTGGACCGCCCTGCCCGGGCGCGACCAACTCGAGCTGGCCCTGAACCTTGCCGGACTGCAGCCCGGCTGGTCATCCCTCTCTGTAACTCCCGACCGGACCTGGCAGCATTTCCTTGCCCTGATCCCGCCCGTGGCCATGTTCCTGGCAGCCCTGATAGCCTCCTATGAGGTGAGGCGTCAGCTGCTCTACCTCGCCCTGGGAGCGACGGTGATCTCCATCCTGCTCGGCATGTTGCAGATTGCGGGAGGGCATTTCTATCTTTGGCCGGCCACACGCGGCGGCGGCATGGACGGGTTCTTCGCCAACCGCAACCATCACGCCACCCTGCTGCTGGTCGCCACGCCGTTCGCGGCCGTGCTGGCCGGTGCCGCCCTGCGCCGCAGCTCCAGCCGGGGTCAGACCACCCTGTGGCTGGGCAGCCTGTTTATCGGGCTCGTCATTGTGGCCATCGCCGTCGTGCGGTCGCGCGCCGGCGTCATCCTGATCGGTCCGACCCTGGTACTGAGCCTGCTCGCCGCCTGGATTGCCTCCGGCCGGCGGCGCCCGGGCCCTGCCTTCTTCGGCCTGGCCGCCATTGTGGCGCTGGCCATCGCAGCGGTCGGGGTCTTTGCCCTCGCTCCTATCCTGGATCGGTTCGACCCTGATTCACCGGCCGAAGGCCGATTCGAAAACTGGCCCTATGTCGCCGAAGCGGCCCAGACCTACCTGCCGGTCGGATCGGGGCTCGGCTCCTTTGACCCTGTGTACCGGTCGATTGAGCCCCTCGACCGACTGGATCCCACCTACTTCAACCAGGCGCACAACGACTATCTCGAGATCTGGCTGGAAACCGGCTGGATCGGGATGGCGCTGGTGCTGGTGTTCCTGGCCTGGTGGGGCCGGCGCAGCTGGGCCTGCTGGCGGGCACCACCGTCGCGGGAATCCGACCTGCAGCGGGCGGCCAGCATCGCCATCCTGATGGTCCTGCTGCATTCGGCCGTCGACTACCCCCTCCGCACGGAGGCGATTGCAGTCCTGTTCGCGCTGTTCGCCGCCATCCTGGAAGGGGCCGCTCATCCGACCGCACCCCGGATCCGTCAGCGAACCCGGCGGCCCCGCGAACAGGCCTGAGCGGACGGCTCGATACGCCAGAGCACCCGTAGGGAACCGTTCTGCCTGCCGTGTCGCGATTCCTCCCCAGCGCCAGGGCTGTCGTCGGGCAATCTTCCCGCCGATTATCCGTTCGGAGGCCGATATTTGAGCCATACTCGCCAGATGAGTCCCGTCGGTTCCGAGGCGTTTCCTGCATGTTTGATGACAAGTCCATCCTGATCACCGGTGGATCCGGGTCGTTCGGCAAGATGTACATCCGGACGATTCTCGCCCGGTGCAAGCCGCGCCGCCTGATCGTCTATTCGCGCGACGAACTGAAACAGTTCGAGATGCAGCACGAGTTCACTGACCCGTGCATGCGCTTCTTCCTCGGCGACGTGCGCGACCGCGAACGGTTGATCCAGGCGACCCGGGGCGTCGACTTCATCATCCACGCCGCCGCCATGAAGCAGGTGCCGGCGTCGGAGTACAATCCGACCGAATGCATCCGCACCAACATCAGCGGGGCCGAGAATGTCATCGCCGCGGCCCTGGCCAATGACGTGGACCGGGTCATCGCCCTGTCGACCGACAAGGCGGCAAATCCGATCAATCTGTACGGCGCGACGAAGCTGGTGTCGGACAAGCTGTTCGTCGCTGCCAACAACATGGCCGGCAGCCACAAGACCCGGTTCGCCGTGGTGCGATACGGCAATGTCGTGGGCTCACGCGGGTCGGTGCTGCCCTTCTTCCAGAAGCTGATGGCCGAAGGGGCCGAGTCCCTGCCGATCACCGATCCGCGCATGACCCGGTTCTGGATCTCGCTGGACCAGGGAGTCAATTTCGTCCTGACCAATTTCCAGCGCATGCAGGGCGGCGAGATCTTCATCCCCAAGATCCCATCGGTGCGGATCATGGACCTGGCCGAGGCCCTGGCCCCCGGCATGGCCACCCATGTGGTCGGCGTCCGCCCTGGCGAGAAACTGCACGAGATCATGTGCCCGGCCGACGATTCGCACCTGACCTATGATTTCGCCGACCACTATGTGATCGCCCCGACGATCCGTTTCCATAACGTCGACAGCGACTTCGCCCACAATGCCATGGGTGAGGCCGGAGAGCGGGTCGAGCCGGGCTTCGAATACAATTCAGGCTCCAACCCCCATTTCCTGACGGTCGAGGAAACCCGGGATTTCAACCGGTTCGCCGAAGCCTGAGCCCTACTCCACCAGGCCCCAGCGCATCGGCGTGCCCCGGGCGGCGTCGCGGGTGACCGTGCGGCCCAGCAGCTCGGCATGGTGACGCGGGTGCAGGCCGTCACCGGGACGCACCGAGCGCAGGTTCTGCTCGGTCAGGACGTCACCGGCCTTCACGTCCTCGGCGATGAACAGGGACCGGCCGAAGCGGCGGTTGATCGCGGCCTGACCGGTCGGGCCGAACTGCATCGTCCCGAGCGCCGATTCGGCTACCCGCAGATTGTGCACCAGGGTCGCGAACGCGTCCGGGGTCAGGGAAAAGCTGGCGTCGGGGCCGCCGATGGCGCGGTCGAGGATGAAATGCTTTTCGACCACCCGCGCGCCCAGGGCCACGGCGGCGATCGCCACCACGTCGCCGGTTGTGTGATCCGACAGGCCGACCCGGACGCCGAAAGTTTCGGCCAGCTTCGGCAGGGTGACCAGATTGGCGTCCGCCGGATCGGCCGGATAGGCCGAGGTGCAGGTCAGCAGGGTGATGTCGTCATTGCCGGCGCGGCGACAGGCGGAAACGGCCTCCTCGATCTCGGCCAGGCCGGCGATGCCGGTCGAGATGATCATCGGCCGGCCCTTCGCCGCGGCATATTCGATCAGCGGAATGTCGACGATCTCGAACGAGGCGATCTTGTAGAGCGGCACGTCCATGGCCGCGAGGAAGTCGACGGCGGTGACGTCGAACGGCGAGGAGAAGAAGACCAGGCCGTTGCGTTCGGCCTCGGCCTGGATCGGCGCATGCCATTCCCACGGCAGGGCGGCCTCGCGATACAGGGCGTGCAGGGTGGTGCCGTCCCACAGGGTGCCGTCATTGATCCGGAAACAGTCGCCGTCGCAGTCGAGGGTGATGGTGTCGGCGGTATAGGTCTGGACCTTGATCGCATCCGCCCCGGCCGCCGCCGCCGCCCGCACGGTCTCGAGACAGGTGTCCAGCGCGCCGCCGTGGTTGGCCGACAGTTCGGCAACGATGAAGACGCGGTCGGGAAAGGCGAAACTCATGCGGGCGGGCCTTCGAATACGGTGCGCATCAGGGCCGGACGGTCCGCGTCCCAGCCGTCGGCGAACCGGGCCAGCAGGACGACGTCGTGCAATTGATCGTCCTTGCGGGCGTGACGCACAAGCCGCCCCTCCTCGACGAAGCCGAAGCGTTTGTGCAGGCGGACCACCGCCGCGTTGAAGGCCAGGACCTCACAGCACAGCTTGCCGATGCCGAGCTCGCCGAACACCTGGTCCAGGGCCAGCAGTTCC
This sequence comes from uncultured Brevundimonas sp., assembly GCF_963975535.1. Classification (GTDB taxonomy): domain Bacteria; phylum Pseudomonadota; class Alphaproteobacteria; order Caulobacterales; family Caulobacteraceae; genus Brevundimonas. The sequence continues at coordinate 117,683 of NZ_CAXBHE010000003.1, forward strand.
ATGGCCGCCCCCGAGCCTCGCGGGGCGTCGGCCTCGCCCAGGTAGAAGGCCCAGCTGCAGCGGTCGTTGTGGCGGTCGATGCCGGTGAAGGAGACAAAGCCCAGAGGTCGCCCCTGGTGCTCATAGATCCGGTAGGCGGCCGCGGGATTCGACAGGGCACCGGCGAACCAGCGGGCGTGTTCGTCCGCACCGATCACATGGTCACTGTACATGTTGGCGCGTACCCGGTCCTGGTTGCGCCAGGCCAGGGTCCGGGCCGCGTCCTCCGGCGCAAGGGGCCGCAGGCGACAGTCCTCGAAGCGCAGACCCGAGGAGCGCGGTGTGGGTGGCGTGTCCGTCATGATGCGGCCTTCCTGGTCGGGACCTGCAGGCGGTCGAACAGCCGCCGGACCCCCTGCCCGTCCACGGTCGCCTGGGCCCGATCCGAGATTACGGCCCGAACCCGCGGATCACGCAAGCTGTCCAGCCCCGCCTGTATCCGCGCCGACCGGTCGGCGGCATCCGAACGGCCCGCGTCGACAAAGCCACACAGATCGGGCCAGTGGTCGAGATTGGGCTGCTGGTTGCCGGCGACGCCCAGCAGGACGGTCGGCACCCCGCAGCGGGCCAGTTCAAAGGTGGTGGACCCGGCGGCGCTGACGGCGAGGTCGGCCTCAAGCATCAGCGCGGCCATGGCCTGATCCGACAGCCGACGATGCGCGGTGACGCCCGGTGCCGGCGGGGCGCTCCCGTCGCCGGTGACCCAGTCGATGTGGGCACCGGGAAAGGCGTGCGCGACCTGACGGATGATCGCCGCGCCAAGATCGTGGACGTCGCTGCCCCCCAGGGTCACGAGGATACGTTCGACGACCGGCCGCACCGGCCCGCGCAGGGCGACGCTCCAGAAGGCGGGCCGCAGCGGCTGCCACAGCGGCCCGGTCAGCCATTCCGCCCCGTCCGGTCGCAGCGGGGCCGGGTCCAGCGCGGGATGCACCACGAGGCCACGCGAATAGCGCAGGCGTTGCAGGTCGTCGATAAAGACCGGCGTCGCGGCCTGGTCGGCGATGGCAGCGACCACGGCCGCGCTGACCCGGTAGGAATCGACGATGGCCACGGCCGGATTCAGGTCCGGCAGGGCCGCGGACTCATCCTGCCACGGGCCGATGCGGACCTCGCCACAGTCGGCGATCATGGAGGTCGCCAGATCATCGCCATCCAGCATCCACAAAACCCGGCCGCCCTGCGCCTGTCGGTAGCGGGCATAGGCACTGCAGCGGCTGACGTGACCGAGCCCGCGCGCCCGGCCGCCCTCGGTATAGATGACGAGCAGGCCCGGGCGGGTCATGCGCGCGGATCCGGCCCACGTGCCCGCAGCGCGAATTTCAGCTCGGCCAGGTGCCAGTCGGTTGGGGTATCGATGTCCTGGGCCGCGGTCTCCGCGATCTCGAAGCTCCCGGCCCGGCCCGAGAAGGTCGGTGTCTTCGCCAGACAGGCGGCGGCGCTCATCCAGTAGAATTGACCGGCGTCGTGGAAGGCCGGCTCCAGGTCCTGGGAGCGGCTGGCATAGTGTTCGGGAGCGAGCATGGCGGTATGGCCGGCGGCGTCGCGACGCAGGGCGCGCTGGATCGGCGAGCCGAACCGCACCACCGGGAAGACGCTGTCGAAATCCCCCGACCGGAACAGTTGATGCCCGCGCTGCAACCCGTCAGGCGTGACCAGGGCCGCGGTCGCCAGCAGGCAGCAGACCGCGTCGAAGGTCTGGCCCCGGTCCTGATAGGCGGCGACGACCTCGGCCAGAACGTCCAGCAGGGTGCTGTGGTCGTCGGCGGTGGCCGGGCTGCGCAGGAAGGGCACTTCGGCCCCGGCCGCGCGGGCGGCGTCGGCGATCGCCGTGTCCTCGGTCGAGACCATGACGGTGTCGAACAGGCCGCTGTCGCGGGCCGCCGCGACCGGCCAGGCCAGCATCGGTCGACCGGCGAACGGGCGTATGTTCTTGCGGGGGATGCGCTTGCTGCCGCCCCGGGCCGGGATGACCGCCAGCAGGCTCACACCAGACCCCGGACCGCGGTGATCACCTGTTCGACGTCGGCGTCGGTCATGGCCGGGAACAGGGGCAGGCTGAGGCAGCGCTCGTAATAGCGTTCGGCCGCGGGCTGTTGCCCCGCCGCCGTGCCAAAGGTCTCGCGATACCAGGGCTGGAGATGGACGGGGATGTAATGCACCTGGGACCCCACGCCCTGATCCAGCAGGGCGGCCATCACCTGCGGCCGGGTCCTCCCGATCGCGTCGAAATCGATCTGGACCACGAACAGATGCTGGCAGACGGTCTGACCCGGGGTTTCGGGCGGACGCACCAGCCAGTTCAGGCCGGCGAAGGCCTGACGGTAGCGGGCGACGATCGCCTGGCGTCGCGCCATGAACCGTTCCAGCTTGCGCAGCTGGCTCGACCCCAATGCCCCCTGCATCTCGGTCATCCGGTAGTTGAAACCGAGCATCTGCTGTTCGTACCACCAGCTACCGGGATTGTCGGTCAGCAGGCCGGGTTCGCGGGTCACACCATGGGAGCGGACGATCTGAAGCCGCTGGTACAGGGCCTCGTCATTGGTGACGATCGCCCCCCCCTCACCCGCGGTGATGGTCTTGACCGGGTGGAAGGAGAAGATGGTCGCATCGGAATGGCGGCAGTTGCCGACCCGACCCCCGCCGACATATTCGGAACCGATGGCATGGGAGGCATCCTCGACGATCCGGATGTCGCGATCCGCGGCCATGGCCGCAAAGGCCGGCATGTCGGCAGGCAGGCCGGCGAAATGGACCGGGGCGATCAGCCGGGTCTGCGGGGTCAGGGCCGCCCGGGTCGCCGTCGGCGACAGGTTCAGCGTCGCGGGATCGATGTCGGCGAACACCGGCGTCAGGCCGACATAGGCCATGGCATTCGCCGTCGCCACGAAGGTGTTGGGTGTGGTCACGCCCTCGCCCGGCCCCATGTCCATGGCCGCCATACAGATGTGCAGCGCCGCCGTGCCGTTGCACACGACCGCGCAGTATTTGGCTCCGACATAGGCCGCCAGATCGGCCTCGAAGGCCTGGGTCGCGGGCCCCTGGGTGAGGAAGGCAGACCGGAGAACGGCGACCACCGCCGCCTCATCGTCCGCGTCGATGTGATGCCGGCCATAGGGAATGAACGTCATTCAATGCGCCTCCGGCGCGGGACCGCGGACGGGACAGGCGGCAGTTTGTGCGGGGACATCAGGCCGCATGACGCTGCGCGACCTCGGCCGACAGGGCGGCGGCGATGCGATCCATGACCGCGCCCCATTCACCGGTCTCGGCGGTGCGGAACACCTCGACCGTCGGGTAGCAGAGGTAGCCGTTCGGACCGAAGCCGGACCAGGCTTCGGCGGTCGAGGTCATCCAGACCGCCGCTCCGCAGGCGGCCGCGATATTGGTCGTCGCGGTCGCCGGGCCGATCACCACGTCGAGCGCCGCGCACAGGGCCCCCAGATCATCGAGATCGTCCTTCAGGTCGATGCCGGGCGGGGTCCAGAGCTCCAGGCCGGCCGCCCGGGCCGCCGCGAGCTCGGCGCTGGCGTCGCCGTACTGCAGATTGACGAAGCGCACGCCCGGCACGCTCAGCACCGGCCGCCACATCTCGAACGGCGAATAGACCCGGACGCGCGCCCCCTTCATGATCAGGCTCTTCCAGACCACGCCGACATTCAGGCCCGGACCGGCCGCAGCCAGGACCGCGCGCCAGTGGGCGACCCGGTCCGGGTCGGGCGTCAGGAACCCGCGCGTGGCCGGGAAGGCTTCGGCCCGGGTGCGGAACTGACGGAACAGGCTGGCCATCGGGGTCCACAGGTCGATGTCCGGCACCGGGTCCGGCAGGTCGGCGGCACGATACAGCCGGCCCAGATGACGGACGCTGCGGTGCCGCACGACCCGGGCCTGCGGATAGCTGCGCCGGAACAGGGGCACCAGCCGGTGCTCGACGGCCAGGATCAGGGTGCCGTCCGGCCCGAGCGCCTCGAGCGTGTCGCCCAGCACATTGGCGAACAGGATCTCGTCGCCCAGGCCCTGCTCGCCATAGACCAGCAGCGTCCGCCCCTTGAGGTCGTCTCCGGGGGTCCAGCGTTCGCCGCCCGGCGCGAAGGTGACCGCGTCGGCCAGCGCCGGGTCGAGGCGGGCCTCATAGGTCTCGAAGGCCCGGTCCAGATCGCCGACCGCCATCTGGGTCAGGGCCTTGGCCATCTTCATCGTGGCGACTTCGGTCGGGGCGGTGACCCCGGTCAGGGCCTCGTCAATGTCGGCGATCGCCAGCCGGGGCTCGCCCAGGCTCATGCGGACATTGGCCCGGTTGTAGCGCGCCTTGTAGAAGTCGGGGGCCAGGCGCAACGCCTCGTCGTAGAAGGGCAGCGACTGGGCCGCGTCGCCGCGCTCGCTCAGCACCGTGCCGAGGGAGTTCCACAGGATCGGTTCGGCCGGAGCGGCCCCCAGGGCGTCGCGCAACAGGTCGATGGCCTCGTCATAGCGGTTCTGGTCGCGCAGGGCGCAGGCCAGGTTGTTGACCGCCTCGACGTTTCCGGGATGGCGCGCCAGATAGCGGCTCAGCAGTTTCTCCGCGATTTCCAGATAGCCGAGGCGATGCGCCAGCCGGCCTAGATCGAACGCGACCGTGGTTTCGTCCGCCAGCAGACTCACCGCCGCCTCATAGGCGGAAAACGCCTGGATCAGATCGCCGGCCTTTTCCTGGGCAATCGCCAGGATATGCCAGGCCAGACCGCTGCGCTCGTCCAGCTTCAGCGCCTTCAGCGCGAGCTGCGAGGCCTCACCGTAGCGCTCTGCCGCGATCGCCTTCAGCGAGGCCTGAAGCAGCAGGACGGCGCGGGACGAGGGTTCTGCCTTGCCGGCCTTCCTGCCCGCGGCGCGACGCGTGGACCGCGAGGCCCGCGACAGCCGGGACAGGGCCTCCGGGGAAGCGGCGTCACCGACCAGGCTGTCCAGGGTGGGCCGTTTCGGGTCCGCCGCCGGTATCATTGGCGGGACGCTCATGCCCAGACCCTTCCGCGTGTCACTGTTGGCCACGTTCGCCACAGTATCATTAACGCCCCCTTTCCGTGCCGGGTGCGGCCGCGCGTGAGATTGCGGGCGAGGCGGTCACACCGGTCCCGGCCAGGGCGACGGCCGCCGCCGGGTTGAGCGCGGCCGTCCCGGTCAGGAAGCCGTTGGGGCTGAGGGTGTTCTCGGCCGCCGTCAGCAGGCCGACCGTCCGGGCGATATCAGCGACGAAATTGATGCAGTTGCGACGCCGCAGGCTGTAGGTCGAGCCCTCCGGACTGCTCCAGTGGGCGATGCGCGCCATCACCGCCTCGAACACCGCGTCGCTGATCTCCAGCGACAGATAGGGGCGTCCCTCGGACAGATAGAGGGCATCCGGCCGTTCGACGACACCGGGCCCGGAAAACAACAGCAACTGCGGTCCCGGAAATTTCGCCGTGAATCCGACCGCCTCATCGACAACCTCGCCGGTCGCCTCGACGGTCCCGGTCAGGGTCACATAGGCATGCGGGAACAGCAGCCAGCCACCGCGAATCTGGTTGCCGCTGTGGGCGTAGAAGGTGGCCTTGACCGCCGCTGCCGCCGGAGCGCCCCCCAGGACCACGGACAGACACACCGCCAGCAGGATCCCCAAGCGTCGCATCGCCCTGGCCATGGTCTTCGTGCCTCCTTCACCCCCGCGCAGGCTAACAGCCTATCGCGACAACGGCAGCCTCACTGACGGAATTGTCAGGGTGCCCATCCCCGTTTGCGATATGGCGTCTTGCGCCGTGCGGGGCTATCGAGACGCAGCGGCCCTCCGAATGTGTCGCTTCCGCTTCAAGGCGTTCCGTTTCGCATGACCCGTCCTGTTCTCGTCACCGGCTCGGCCGGCTTCATCGGCTTTCACACCGCCCTGAGACTGCTGGCGCGCGGTGAACGGGTCGTCGGCCTCGACAATATGAATGACTACTACGACGTATCGCTGAAAGAGGCCCGGCTGGCGCAACTGACCGCCCATCCAAACTACCGCCACCATCACCTCGACCTCGCCGATCGCGAGGGCATGACCACCCTGTTCGCCGGTGACCGACCCGACCGGGTCGTTCATCTCGGGGCCCAGGCCGGGATTCGCTACAGCGTCGAAAACCCGGAAACCTATGTCGATTCAAACATTGTCGGCTTCCTGAGTGTGCTTCAGGGCTGTCGCGATGTCGGAGTCGGTCATCTGGTGTTTGCGTCGACCAGTTCGGCCTTCGGGGCCAATGGTACCCTGCCCTATTCGGTGAAACAGGGTGTGGCCCACCCGCTGAACGTCTATTCGGCGACCAAGATCGCCAATGAGGCCATGGCCCACGCCTATGCCTATGTGTTCGGCCTGCCCTGCACAGGGCTGCGGTTCTTCACCGTCTACGGACCGTGGGGTCGGCCCGACATGGCCCTGTTCAAATTTACCGGAGCGATCCTGAAAGACGAGCCGATCAACGTCTATGGCGACGGGCAGATGGAGCGCGATTTCACCTATATTGACGACATCGTCGATGGCGTGATCGCGGCCCTCGACGCCCCCGCCGTCCGCGATCCGGCATGGAATGCGGCGGCACCCGATCCCTCGACCAGTGGCGTCGCGCCCTGGCGCATCCTGAATCTCGGAGCCGGCCGCCGGGAACGGCTGCAGCGCTATATAGAGGTTCTGGAAGACAAACTGGGGCACAAGGCCCTGCTGAACGTAATGCCCGCCCAGGACGGCGAGATGATCCGGACCGAGGCGGATATCACCGAGACCCGGGCCGCCCTGGCTTACGCGCCCGTTACGCCGATCGACGTCGGGGTCGGTCGGTTCGTCGACTGGTATAGCGACTTCTACGGCGTTCCCTGAACGCCGGGAGCTGAGGCTCCGGAATCTCCGTCCTGACAGCAACCGGTCTCGACCACGACAGCCCGCCTGCCGACGTCCGTCCGCTCGTCGTCAGGGCCTGAAGACATAGGCGAAGGAGGCGAGGGCCGGCAGTGATGCAATGACAGTTTGCATCGCAACGCTGAGCCTTGAGGTATCCACGATCACGACGTCATCGCCCTGGAGCACAGGATCGAGCGCGTAGCCGTCGCGGATGGCCGTCATATTGAACACCGCCACCATGCGTCGACCCTCAACGTTCCGGAATACGGCGACGCTTTCAAGGTCAGCGACCTTCGTCGCCCCCTTGGCCATGGCCACCGCCTGCAACAGGGTCGTCTGGCCCTTGGTCTCATAGACGCCGGGCTCGGTGACGGCACCGTCCACGGTGATTTTCTGACTCCCGGCCTCGGCGACGCGCACCGTCACCTGGGGATTCTGCAGGTAGCGGCTGGCCAGCCGGGTCCGGATGTCCGCGCCCAGCTCGGACGGGGTTCTGCCGGCCGCCTGCACCGAGCCGATGAGGGGCATTTCGATCAAACCCAGGGCGTCGACCCGAATTGCGTTCTCACCCACGAAGGTGAGGTCAGGGACCTGGAACACGATGACATCCAGGCGATCGAGCACACCGATCTGGTTGCTGACGATCTCCACCGGACCATCATTGGCGATGGCCAGCGCCGTCATCGTCGTGATGCCGGCCGTCTCCCGTGGCGTGCTCGCGCAACCCACAAGGACAGTCGCGAGAAGGGCAATGGAAACGTTGCGCATCATGGTGGGTGGATCCCGAAAAGCAGGCCGGTTGGAACCGTAGCGGTGAACCGGCCAGAACCGACTGCAATCCCTAATCCAGACCACCGGGCGCTGTCGACCCGCCGCGACGGCCGATTAACTGAAATCGGCCGTCAAAGCCTCTGGACAGACCGCCCCCGGGGTAGTCTCGTGGCGAGTCCGGCGCAGAGCAAAAACAACAGCCGGGCATGAGGCAGGAAACATGTCGTCCAATCGAACGAGCCACATCCGGCTCAACTCCCACCCCGGCGCAGGTACCGAGTCACGCTTTCCCCTTCGCTGGGGTGCCGAAACGGCGCGTGAGCGCGGGCCGGTCGTCGGCACCGTCAATTCGGGCAGCGACCGCAATGCCATCGGCGCGCACGGCGGAGCCTATTCGGTCTATCGCGCCCTTGCGGTGTCATCGGGGGCGATGACCGCCAACAACCGGCCGGACCTGACCAACACCGCCCCGACCAATGTCATGGGACCGTTCCCGCAGTGGCAGGACGCGGGCCAGATCGTCTCGCTCGACCCGTGGGGCCATCTGGTCGCCGAAGCCTTCGCGCCCGAAATCGCGGACGGGGTCGACATCCGCCCGACCATCGCCGTGACCCGGGCCCGACTGCAGCTGGGCGAGATCGGCGAGGCCATCGGCGCGGGACGGCTGAAGGTGGACGGCAGGATCGTGTTCGAGACCGGCGACGTGGCCGTGACCAAGGCGGCCATCGATCCGGTCTGGTACCTGCCCGGCATCGCCGAACGGTTCGGCGTCAGCGAGACAGCCCTGCGCCGCACCCTGTTTGAACAGACCGGCGGCATGTACGCCGACCTCGTCACCCGCCCCGACATCAAGGTCTTCCTGCCCCCCATCGGGGGCATCACCCTGTATATTTTCGGCGACCCGGCCGCGATCGCCGACCCGCATCGCCGCCTGACCTGCCGGGTGCATGACGAGTGCAACGGCTCGGACGTGTTCGGCTCGGACATCTGCACCTGTCGCCCCTATCTGACCCACGGCATCGAGGAGTGCGTGCGCGAGGCCCAGGCCGGCGGGGCGGGGTTGATCGTCTATAACCGCAAGGAGGGCCGGGCCCTGGGGGAGGTGACCAAATTCCTCGTCTACAACGCCCGCAAGCGCCAGCCGGGCGGCGACCAGGCCGCCACCTATTTCGAGCGCACCGAATGCGTGGCCGGGGTCCAGGACGCGCGGTTCCAGCAGCTGATGCCCGACATATTGCACTGGCTGGGCATCACCCGCATCGACCGGTTCGTGTCGATGTCGGACATGAAATACAACGCCCTGACCGGTTCGGGCATCGAGATCGGCGAACGCGTGCCGATCCCCGACCATCTGGTGCCGCCCGATGCCTCGGTCGAGATGGAGGCCAAGAAGGCCGCCGGCTATTTCACCCCCGACGCCCCGCCGTCGGCCGACGACCTGACCCGTGTGGTGGGCCGCGACCTTGAGCAGTTCTGAAGCGGCGCAGGCGCGCAGCCTGCTCTCCGCCGCCGCCGTCCGTGAACGCGCCCATGAAATGCTGGCTATCGGCGTGGCCGGGGGGCTTGAACACTGGCGCGTCGATCTCGACCGCCTGCCCGCCGTGGCCACGGCGGTCGCCGGCGTGATCCGCGCGCAGTATCCGGGTCTGGAGGTCCCCTTCCACGCCCGCTGGCGCCATTTCAGCGTCGACGGCGTCGATCTGTGGGGGCCGGCCGCCGAGGCCCGCGACTGGCTGGACCCGGCCTCGCGGGCGCGGACCGAGTTCGACCTGGCCATCGTCTCGGTATTGTTGGACGCCGGCTCCGGGCCCGGCTGGTCCTACAAGGATGACCGCACCGGTCGCACCCTGACCCGGTCCGAGGGTCTGGCCATCGCCTCGCTGCGGATGTTCGAGGCCGGGGCCTTTTCCATCACCGAGGATGACCCCTGGCGGGTCGACGCGGTTGCGCTGACCATGCTGACGGCGGACGACCTGGCCCGCGGCTTCCAGGTCACGGCCAAGAACCCGCTGGTCGGGCTGGAGGGGCGTGCGGCCCTGCTGCGGCGGCTGGGACAGGCCTGTCTGGCCGAGCCCGACCTGTTCGCGCTGGAAGACGAGCCCCGACCCGGCGGCCTGTTCGACGCCATGGTCGATCGCGCCGACGCGGCCGACCGCCTGCCCGCGCCGGTCATTCTCGAGGTCCTGCTGCAGGCCCTGGGCCCGGTCTGGCGCGACCGGCTGACGCTGGACGGCGTCGACCTGGGGGACACCTGGCGGCACCCCGCGATGCAGCGCGACGACGCCACCGACGGTCTGGTGCCGATCCACAAGCTGTCGCAATGGCTCAGCTATTCCCTGGTCGAGCCGCTGCAGACGGCGGGCGTCGCGGTCACCGATCTGGACGGGCTGACCGGCCTGGCCGAATACCGCAACGGCGGCCTGTTCCTGGACATGGGGCTGCTGACGCTCAAGAACCCCAGCGACGCGGAAAAGCCGTGGCCGGTTTCCGATCCGCTGGTGGTCGGCTGGCGCGCCATGACCGTGGCCCTGCTGGACAAGGTCGCGCCACTGGTGCGGGCCGAACTGGGCGTGACCGCCGAACAGATGCCGCTGGCCAGCGTGCTGGAGGGCGGGACCTGGGCCACCGGGCGCCGCGTGGCGGCCGAACGACGCGCGGGGGGCGGCCCGCCCCTGACCATCCTTTCCGACGGCACGGTGTTCTGATGAAAACGACTCCCCTGACCCTCGACGGCGTCACCGCCATCGATCACCCGCTGGTGCAGCACAAGCTGACCCTGATGCGGAAGAAGGACACCTCGACCGCCCAGTTCCGGCGACTGCTGCGCGAGATCTCAACCCTGCTCTGCTATGAGGTGACCCGCGACCTGCCGCTGGAACCGGTCGAGATCGAGACCCCGGTCGAGGTCGCCACAGGCCAGCAATTACAGGGCAAGAAGCTGGTGTTCGTGCCGATCCTGCGCGCCGGCCTGGGCCTGGTCGAGGGCATGCTGGAGATGGTCCCCAGCGCCCGTGTCGGCCATATCGGCCTGTATCGCGAACCCGAGACCCTGGATGCGGTCGAATACTATTTCCGCGCACCCGAGGACGTGGCCGAACGACTGTGCATCGTCATCGACCCGATGCTGGCCACCGGCAATACGGCGGTCGCCGCCATCGACCGGCTGAAGGAACGCGGGGTGACGCGGCTGCGCTTCGTCTGTCTGGTGGCCTCGCCGGAAGGGCTGGAACGGCTGCGGGCCTGCCATCCCGATGTGCCGATCTGGACGGCGTCGGTGGACCGCAAGCTGAACGACCATGGCTATATCCTGCCCGGTCTGGGCGACGCGGGCGACAGGCTGTTCGGCACCCGCTAGGATCGGTCCATGCGCATGACGGGCCTGAACGAAGCGGCGGCGGGCGCGATGGCGGTGGCCCTCGGCCTGGCGACGGCTGCCTGCTCCACGCCCGCACCCGGCGGTGCGGCCGCCGGCGGCGGCAGCGCGGCACCGGCCGCGCGGCTCGAATCGCTGGTGGCGCTGGACCGGCGCGTCGCCGCCGTCGGCTATCGTCTGACCACCGCCAATGTGGACCTGTGCGCGTCGCGCCGCGACGTCGCCGGCTGGACCCTGCACGCGGCCCGTCAGTACAGCGACGCCCTGCGGCCGGTGGCCGAGGCCCGGTTCGGGCTCGACGGGGACCGGCCCGGCGTCCTCGCCGTGGCCGACGGCAGTCCTGCGGCCCGGGCCGGGCTGGCGGCCGGGGACCTGCTGGTCCGGGTCAACGGCCAGGACCTGGCGCGGGGCGACGGCTCCGGTCCGCCGTCCCACGACGGCCTGGCCGCCAATGTGGCGCGTCTGGATCAGGCGCTGGCCGCGGGGCCGGTCGTTCTGGACGTGCGGCGCGGCGACACGACCCGGACCGTGACCCTGCAACCCACACAGGCCTGCAGCAGCTTTTTTCAGGTCGACCCGTCCGGCGAATACAATGCCCGCGCCGACGGCAAGGGCGTGTTCATCAGCTCGACGATGGCCGCCTATGCCGCCGATGACGACGATCTGGCGATGATCCTGGGTCATGAACTGGCGCACAATGTGCTGCAGCATCGCCCGCCCCCCGCGCCGCTGGGCGAGCCGGATCCGGTGCCGGAAACCGCCCTGGCCCGCGGCGATCACTGGACCCAGGAGCGCGACGCCGACCGGGTCGGCCTGTATCTGATGGCGCGGGCCGGGTTCGATACCGCCCGGGCCCCCGGCTTCCTGCGCCGCTTCGGGGCGGACAACTGGCGCGTCCGCTATGCCCAGGTCGGCCACGCCTCGGCCGAGGCGCGGGCGCGGGCGCTGGAGGCGGCCCATGCCGAAATCATCGCCCGGCGCGCGGCCGGACAGCCCCTGCGTCCCTGAGCCCCCACACCCTCCGGCATGGGGGTCAGGAATCGCTAGTCGACCGCCTGCACATTGTCGTCGGACTCGCGGTCGATCCACTTGTTGTAGGGATCGACCCCGGCGTGGGTCGGGCGGGTCGCAGTGACGAAGCGGAAGGTCTGGGTGCCGCTGCGCAGGGGCCGACGCTGCATCAGCAGCACATTGGCCGGTTCAAACCCGGGCTTGCCCGGCTCGGCGCTGAACAGGCCGAAGTCGAAGGTCTCGTTCAGCGGAGCCTCGGTCTCCACGCCCTGGCCGTCGGCGTACAGCTTGCGCGCCTCGACCACCAGGGTCACATCCCAGCGACCGTCCGCCCGCTCGGCCACGGAGGCCGAGGTGGTCTTGACGTCATACAGGGTGATTTTCTCGAACAGGTCGGTGATCAGCGCCTGTTTGTCCGCCGGAGCCTCGGCCCGCAGGGCCGCGACCAGATCCAGCGAGCGCGGATAGGGGGCGGAGCGGAAGCCGAAGTCGGCGATCAGGCGACGCAGGGCGCGGTTGACGGCCTCCTCGCCGATCTGGTCGCGCAGCAGATACATGACCAGTCCACCCTTCTGGTAGTGGATGTACGGCTGGTTCTCGACCCGCTGCAGCGGCAGTTCCTCCAGCCGCTCCATGCCCCGTGAGCGCAGATAGCGGTCCAGCTCGTACTTGAGGAATTTCCGGATCTGGTCCGGCCCGTACATCTTCTCCATCACCATCAGGGCCGAATACTGGGCCAGGGTCTCGGACAGGACGGTCGAGCCCTGCTGGGCCGAACCGATTACCTGGTGCGCCCACCACTGGTGCGCGAATTCGTGGGCCCCGATGTAGGTGACGTAGTCGATCTTGGACGGGTCGGAGAGGTCGGCGATGAAGCCCAGCCCCTCGCTCCAGGCGAAGGTGTTGGGGAAGGACTGGGCGAAGCCGGCATAGTCCGGGAATTCGACGATCCGGGCCTGGCGGAACTGATAGGGACCAAAGGCCGGCTGGAAATAGTCGAGCGACTGTTCCAGCGCGGTCATCATGCGCTCGACATTGTGGGCGCTGGGGTCGTGGTAGATTTCAAACGTCACGCCGTCGTGCACCTGACGGGTCACCTCATAGCGGGCCGACTGGACCGAGAAGAACATCAGGATCGGGGCCTCGGTGACGAAGCGGGCCGTGCGGCGATCACCGGTGACCGTGTCGGACACCCGGTAGCCGGGGGCCACGGCGATCTGGTCGGCGTCGGTCGTCACCGTGATGTCGGCATTGACCCAGTCCACCCCGATATAGTTCCTCGCCTGCGCCGCCACATCTTCCAGCTTCGGCATGCGCAGTTCGGCCGGCAGACCGTGTTTGCGGCGCTTGGCCCGGTCCTGCAGCAGCATGTTGCGGTCCATGCCGATCGTCGGGGCGAATTCGCCGTTGCTGACGAAGGTGCCGTTGTCGACGAGCCGGGTGGTGTTGCCGCTGTTTCTGAAACCCCGCTGCTCGAACAGGGTCTCGAAGGTGACCGTGCGGGTTTCGCCGGGCTGCATCGGGGTGGCGAATTTGTAGATACGGTACTGGAAATCGGGCCAGTCACGATCGGGCTTGGCCCCCTCGACGTCCAGCCGCACCATCTCCAGATCGTCGTTCCAGCGCAGGTGGATTTCGCCGAGCGGGGCGGTGGTCCGGTTGGTGATCACATAGGTGCCGCGCGTCGTCAGGCGCGGCGCATGCGGATACAGGTCCAGCACCAGCCGGACGTCGGTCACCGCCGGCTGCGGGACGTTCTCGAAGCCCAGCAGGGTCTTCTCGTAATTGACCAGACGCAGTTCCTGGGCGTCACGGCTGCGGTAGTCGTTCCAGACATTGGTGTTGACGAAGATGAAGGCCCCGAGCCCGACGAAGGCCACCACGGCCGCCCCGCCGATCAGGCCCGCCGGACCCGCCAGCCGCCGCGGCAGGCGTCGCAGACGCGGCAGCAGTCGCGTCTCGGTGCCTCGCCGCCACAGGCCGTAGGTGATGACCATCAGGATCAGCGCAAAGGCGGACCAGTAGGCGTAACCCCAGGCGGCGAAGGTGGCGAAATCACCGCGACCGTTCATGTCCGACAGCGGTACAGCCGCCGTCTGGCCGTAGCGGTACAGCATGTGGTCGAAGCCGAGGTTGCCCAGCACCAGGGTCGAGATCAGATAGAGGACCATGATGGCCCAGCCGACGAATTTGTTGGGCGACAGGGCCTGGATGAAGATGGCCAGAACCGACAGCAGGATGAAATAGGTCGCGCCGGGCAGGACGTACCAGACCAGGTATTTGCCGAACTCGTAGTCGGTGTAGCCCTTGATCGTCTGGACCAGGACGCCGGCCAGCACCCCGACCAGCAGGGTCGAGACCAGGACCAGGGCCAGGGCCAGGGTCTTGGGAACCAGGAAGGTCCAGTCCGGGGTCGATGTGGCGTCGATAATCTCGTGAACCTTGCGCTCACGATCGCGCCAGACCAGTTCGCCGGAATAGTAGATGGCGACGATGATCGCGATCAGGCCGAAGGCCCCGGTCAGGGCCGAGATCACCACCCGCGTCACCAGCAGCACCGGAGTGCCGAACATTTCGCCGGTGAAGAACAGGGTGATGATGCCGAAGGCCAGGGCCAGCACGATCAGCACCAGATAGGCGGGACTGCGGAAGATCAGCGCCATCTCGAAGGCCGTGCGCGACAGCAGCTGGGCCAGCCCGCTGGCCCAGCCGTAGCCGGGCTGCGGCAGGCGGCCGGTTGGGGCCGCCGCGGCGGTCGCAGCCGGCCTGTCGGCCAGGGCGCGCAGCTTGTCGGCCTTGCCGGCCTTGGCCCCGCGGGTCGCGGGCCGGTACAGCAGCCAGGCCGAGGCCAGCACCAGGACGGCCACCGCGGTCCACAGCAGCCGGTTGCCCAGCAGCACCCCGTCCAGCGGCACCAGCAGCGTATTCTTCTCGGCCACGGTCCAGTATTTGGTGGCCAGGCCGAAGGCCGTGCCGCCGAACGGCTCGAACCAGGCGGCCAGGTCTTCCAGCTCGGGCTTGTCGCCGACCACCGTCTCGGCGATCAGATACAGGATGAAGACGGCGACGACGCCGACATAGGTGGCCATCATCGACCGCGTGACCGTGGCCAGGGCGAAGAACAGGGCCGAGGTCAGCAGCAGGCCCGGCAGGGCCAGCACCAGATAGGCATAGACATAGTCACCGGGCCGGAAGGCCCCGAGGGTCTCCGGATCGACCCACGGCATCAGGGTGCCGATCAGATTGCCCAGGCCGACACTGGTGAAACACAGGGCCACGGCGGCGAAGGCCCCGAGGAAGCGGCCGTACAGATAGTCGAATTTCGTCACACGGGTGGCGTGGATCAGCGGCCCGAACCCGGTCGAGGTATCGCGCACCACGACATTGGCGACGATCGCGGTCGAGGCCAGCATGAAGAAGATGGTGAAGATCAGATGGGCCTGGGCCAGGGCGTAGGGCGCGTTCTTGTGAACATTGCCCCCGCCGCCGAGGCTGATGTTCTCGCTGGCCACCGCGCCGAAGGCCAGCAGGCCGAAGACGAAGGCGATGACCCAGAAGGCCGGCTGGCGCAGCTGGTAGCGGAATTCGAAGGCAGCGATCTTTGCAAACATGCGCCCGGCCTCAGGCTGCGAGACGCGCGGTGTTGACGGACGCCATATAGACGTCTTCCAGCCCGCCGGGAGCCGGTTCGAACCCGTCGCCGGGGGCGTTGTCGGACAGGACGTGGATCACCGTCTGGCCGGCGAACAACCGGGTCGAGATGACGTTATAGCGGGCGCGGTGATCCTCCAGCGCCTCCTTGTCGATGACCTTGCGCCAGACGCGGCCGTTCAGGCTCTCCATCAGCTCGACGGGGGCCCCCTCCAGCTGGATCTTGCCCCCCGCCAGCACCGCCATGCGCGGGCACAGGTCCGAGACGTCCTCGACGATGTGGGTCGACAGGATGATGACGACATTCTCGCCGATCTCGGCCAGCAGGTTGAGGAAGCGGTTGCGCTCCTCCGGGTCCAGACCGGCGGTCGGTTCATCGACGATGATCAGTTCGGGATTGCCGATCAGGGCCTGGGCGATCCCGAACCGCTGGCGCATCCCGCCCGAGAATCCGGCCAGGGCCTTCTTGCGCACCGACCACAGATTGGTCTGGTTCAGCAGGGACTCGACCGTCTCCTTGCGTTCACGCACCCCGGAGATGCCCTTCAGCACCGCCATATGGTTCAGCATGTCGTAGCAGGACACCCGCGGATAGACGCCGAAATCCTGGGGCAGATAGCCGAGCACCCGGCGCAGCAGTTCGGGCTGGGCGATCACGTCGAGGTCGCCGAAGCGGATACTGCCGGAGGTCGGGGTCTGCAGGGTGGCGATCGACCGCATCAGGGTCGACTTGCCGGCCCCGTTCGGGCCCAGCAGGCCGAACATCCCCTTGGGAACGATCAGGCTGACGTCGTCCAGCGCCTTGGTGCCGTTGCCGTACACATGGGTAAGGTTCTGGATCGTCAGCATTTCGCGCCCCCTGGGAATCAAGCGCCAGCCTCGCGCGGCTGGGTCCGGAGGGCAAGTTACGGCTGGGACAGGTTTGGCTTGCGCGCCGCCGCCTCAGAACAGGGCGGTACGATCCATGCGGTAGGTCCGCCCATCGGCACCGACCCCGGTCCAGGCGTCCACCGTGTCCGGCGTAAAGGCGATCAGGGTCACGCCGGCGGCATCGACCAGACTGAACCCGGTCGGGGTGGCACGCCAGTGATGGGTCCGGCGGGCGGCCTTGAGGTCGCAGGTCTCGACCACGACCCGGTGACCGTCGCCCGCGCCCTCGCCCCTGAGGGCCAGCCGGCACAGGCCCGGCGTGGCGCTGTCGGCCGGACGGATGTCCCACAGACCGATCGGGGCCGGGATGTCGGTCGTCTGGTCCCCCTGCGGCATCGCGTCGTTCCTGGACTGGCAGGCCGCGGCCGGGGTCACGGCGAGGATCACGACCGCCACGGCGGTCGGGACCGAGAGGAAGCTCGACATCTGGCGTCTCCGGTTGGCCCCGCCCCCTTATCGCCCCCCGGCGGGCGACCGGGCAAGCGCGACGCGACGACCCCGCGACAGAATCGCCTGTTCCGGGGCGCGCCATGACGGTACACTGGCCGCCTGCCCGTCGCGCAGAAGTCGCCAGAAACGCCGCGTGTTCAAGAACCTGCTTCCCAGCCGCCCCGGCACTGAACCCCTCGCCGAAGCGCTGGTCGCCTGTCGTACCCATTTCGTCTGGGCGGCCGTGTTCAGCGCCCTGGTCAATCTGCTGTACCTGACGCCGACCCTGTACATGCTGCAGATCTATGACCGGGTGGTACCGACCGGTGGGCTGACGACCCTGCTCTTCATCACCGGCGTGGTGATTTTCGCCCTGGCCACGCTGGCGGGTCTGGACTGGCTGCGGGCGCGACTGCTGCTGCGCGCCGGGTTGAGGCTGGACCGGATGCTGGCGGGCAAGGTGCTGGCCCGGGTCGTCGACCTGCAGAGCAAGGCCCCCAATACCCAGGCCCTGCGCGAATTCGACCATGTGCGCGGGGCGCTGAGCGGACCGGGCATGCTGGCGGTGCTGGATGCCCCGTGGACACCGATCTATCTGGGAGCCTGCTTCCTGCTGCACCCGGCGCTGGGCCTGCTGACCCTGATCGGGGGCATCCTGCTGTTCGTCCTGGCCTGGCTGAATGAACGCGACAGCCGTCCGCGTCTGGCCCGGGCCATCCAGTCCAGCAACGCCGCCTATGCCGCCCAGGAGAATATCGCCGGCCAGACCGAGGTCGTGCGCGCCCTGGGCATGCGCCAGGCCAGCATCAATCGTCAGGTCGAGCAGCGCCAACAGGCCACCGCCGGTCACGCCGACGCGCAGTTCGCGGGCGGGCGCTACGGCGGGGCGATCAAATTCCTGCGCCTGACGCTGCAGTCCCTGTCGCTGGGCCTGGCGGCCTTCCTCGCGGTGCGCGGCCAGATCTCGGCCGGGGCGATCATCGCGGCGTCGGTGCTGCTGAGCCGGGCCGTGGCCCCGGTCGAGCTGCTGGTCGGGGCCTGGCCCGGCCTGGTCCAGGCCCGGACCAGCTGGAAGGCGCTGACCGACCTGTTCGCCGGCACCGCGGCGCGGGACCGGCCGCGCACCGCCCTGCCCTCGCCCGCCGGTGCCCTGTCGGTCGAGGGGGTGACGGTGCGCCTCGTGGAGAGCGAGCCGCCGCAGCTGCGTGCGGCCAGTTTCAAGCTCGATCCCGGCCAGACGCTGGGCGTGGTCGGGGCCAGTGGTTCGGGCAAGACCACCCTGGCCCGGGTTATCGCCGGCGCGCTGAAGCCGGCCTCGGGCACGGTGCGGCTGGACGGAGCCGAATACGCCGCCCGCGACGGTGACGACCTGGCCCGGCACATCGGCTATCTGCCCCAGGTGCCCAGCCTGTTCGCCGGCTCGATCAAGGACAATATCTCGCGCTTCGCCGCCGCCACCGGCACGCCGACGGAGACGGTCGATCAGGCCGCGGTGGCGGCCGCCATGGCCGCCGGGGCCCATGAGATGATCCAGCGCCTGCCGCACGGCTATGACACGGTGCTGGGTCCGTTCGGCCTGGGCCTGTCGACCGGCCAGGCCCAGCGCGTGGCCCTGGCCCGTGCCCTGTACGGCGACCCGGTGCTGCTGGTGCTGGACGAGCCCAATTCCAACCTCGACCAGGAGGGGGAGTCGGCGCTGATGTCGGCCATCCTCGCCGCCGCCGCACGCGGGGCCGCCGTGGTCATCGTCGCCCATCGCGCCGGCGTTCTGGCCCGGGTCGACCGGCTGCTGCTGATGCGCGACGGCGCCATCCAGCTGGAAGGCCCCCGCGAGGAGGTGCTTGAGAAAATGCGCACCACCCGCCCGGCCGAGACGGTGAAACGATGACCGACTCTCCCCCACCCGCGGTGGTCCTGCCGATGCCGGTGGCCACCGACCTGCCTGCGCCCCCGCCCCCGATCACCGACGCCCCGCGGCGGGAATTGCTGATCGGCGGCGTCATCATCGTCGCCTTCTTCGTGCTGTTTCTTGGCTGGGCCGCCTTCGTGCCGCTGGACGCCGGGGCCTACGCCCAGGGCCAGGTGGCGGTGTCCGGCAACCGCCAGGCGGTGCAGCACCGCGAGGGCGGGGTCGTCAGTGCCCTGCATGTCGCCGAGGGCGATACCGTGCGCGCGGGCCAGGTGCTGGTCGAGGTTTCGAGCGGCGAACTGATCGCCAACGAACGCGGCCTGACCGGCCAGGTGCTGGCCCTGCTGGCCCAGCGCGCCCGGCTGATCGCCGAACGGGATCGCGCCCGCGCCATCGCCACCCCGGCTGAGTTCGCCGACCTTCCGCCGGCCGACAAGATCCTGGCCGAAGAGGCGCTGCGCCTGCAACGCCAGCAGTTCAACGCCCGCCGCAGCGGTCGCTCGACCGAGAGCGGCGTGCTGCAGCAGCGCATCGAACAGTTGAACCAGCAGATGGAGGGTCTGGAGCGGCAGATCGAATCCAACCTGGAACAGCGCCGGTTGATCGGCGAGGAGCTGGCCGGCATCCGCTCGCTGGCGGCCCAGGGCTATGCGCCGATGACCCGGGTGCGGGCGCTGGAACGGACCGAGGCGGCGCTCGACGGCGAGCTGGGCTCGCTGCGCGCCCAGGTGGCCCGGGCGCGCGAGCAGGTCGGCGAGACCCGGCTGCAGATGCTGTCGGTCTCGACCGGACTGAACGAGGACGTGGCCGAACAGCTGCGCACCATCGAGGTGCAGCTGAACGAACTGCGGCCGCGGCTGACCGAATTCCGCGCTCGCATCGCCCGCAACCAGATCCGCGCCCCGGCCTCGGGCCAGGTCATGGGCCTGACCATCTTCACGCCGGGCGGGGTGATCCAGCCCGGCCAGACCCTGATGGACATCGTCCCGACCGACGCCTCCCAGATCATCGTCGCCCGGATCAAGCCGACCGACGTCGACAATCTGAGGATCGGCCAGGACACGGAGGTCAAATTCCCCGGCCTGCGCGAGGGCAATCCGCCGATCGTGCACGGACGGGTCACCCGGATTTCGGGCGACAGCTTCACCGACGAGACCGACGGCAGCCGGTATTTCCGGGCCGAGATCGTGGTCCCCGCCGACCAGCTGGAACGGCTGGGACGACTGGGGCGCTCCATCCGTCCCGGCAGCCCGGTCGAGGTCGTGGTGCTGCTGCGCAAGCGCACGGCCCTGGGCTATCTGGTCGAACCCCTGACCAACAACCTGTGGCGCTCGGGCAGCGAACAGTAAGGCCTCAGCCGCGCGCCCTGGCCCCGACTTTGGCTTTGGCGCGGAAGGCGTGCAGCAGGGGTTCGGTATAGCCGTTGGGCTGGGTCCCCCCCTCGAACACCAGGGCGCGGGCGGCCTGGAAGGCGAGACTGGCCTCCGGGTCCGGGGCCATCGGCCGGTACAGGGGATCGCCGGCGTTCTGGGCATCGACCCGGGCCGCCATGCGACGCAGGGCCGCCTCGACCTGGTCGGCGGTGCAGACCCCGTGCAACAGCCAGTTGGCCATGTGCTGGGACGAGATGCGCAGGGTGGCGCGATCCTCCATCAGGCCGACATCGTGGATGTCCGGCACCTTGGAACAGCCGACCCCCTGGTCGATCCAGCGCACCACATAGCCGAGGATGCCCTGGGCGTTGTTGTCCAGCTCGTCGGTGATGGCCTGTTCCGACCAATTGGCCCCGTCGGCCAGCGGCGGGGTCAGCAGGCCGTCGAGGCCGGGCACCGGCTGTTTGGCCACCCCGGCCTGGACCGCGAACACGTCGACCGCATGATAGTGCAGCGCATGCAGGGTCGCCGCCGTCGGGGACGGGGTCCAGGCGGTGTTGGCCCCGGTCTTCGGATGGCCGAGCTTCTGCTCCAGCATCTCGGCCATGCGGTCGGGCGCGGCCCACATCCCCTTGCCGATCTGGGCCCGGCCGGACAGGCCGCAGGCCAGGCCGATGGCGACGTTGCGCGCCTCATAGGCGGTGATCCAGGCGCTGGTCTTCATGGCCGCCTTGCGCACCACCGGGCCGGCCTGCATGGCGGTGTGGATCTCGTCGCCGGTGCGGTCGAGGAAGCCGGTGTTGATGAAGGCGATCCGGCCCTTCACCGCATGGATACAGGCGGCCAGATTGGCCGAGGTGCGACGCTCCTCGTCCATGACCCCGACCTTGACCGTGTGCCGCGACAGACCCAGCAGGTCCTCGACGGCGTCGAACAGCCGGTCGGTGAAGGCGCACTCCTCCGGGCCGTGCATCTTGGGTTTGACGATATAGACCGAGCCGGCGCGGCTGTTGCGGAACCGCCCCTGCCCCTTCAGGTCGTGCAGGGCGATCAGGCTGGTGACGATGGCGTCGAGGATGCCCTCGGGGGCGTCCGACCCGTCGGCCAGCCGCAGGGCCGGCGTCGTCATCAGATGGCCGACGTTGCGCACGAACAGCAGGGCCCGGCCCGGCAGGGTCACGGTCGTGCCGTTGGGCGCGACATAGTCGCGGTCCGGGGCCAGTTCGCGCGTCAGCGCCCGGCCCCCCTTGTCGAACCGGGCCGACAGTTCGCCGGTCATCAGACCCAGCCAGTTGCGATAGGCGGCGACCTTGTCGTCCGCATCGACGGCGGCGATCGAGTCCTCGAGGTCGACGATGGTCGACAGGGCCGACTCCAGCACCACATCGGCCAGGCCCGCCGGATCGGTCGCGCCGATCGGGTGGTCGCGGTCGATGACCAGTTCGATATGCAGGCCGTTGTGGCACAGCAGGATCGACGCGGGGGCCTCGGCCGGGCCGGTGAAACCGGTGAATTGCTCGGGCCGGGCCAGGGCCGGGAACAGGGCACAGTCGGCCACGCGCCAGCCGGTGACGTCCGCATGCGACCCGATCGCCAGCGGCACGGCCTCGTCGAGGAAGGCCCGGGCCCGCGCCACCACCCGCGCCCCGCGCGCCGGGTCATAGGGGCCGGCCGCCGGCAGGTCGCCCAGGGCGTCGGTGCCGTACAGGGCGTCATACAGGCTGCCCCAGCGCGCGTTGGCGGCATTGAGCAGGAAGCGGGCGTTCAACACCGGGACCACCAGCTGCGGTCCGGCCATGCGGGCGATCTCGTCATCGACCCGGGCGGTGGCGATGGCGAACGGGGCCGGCTCGGTGACCAGATAGCCGATCTCGCGCAGGAAGGCCTCGGTCGCCGCCGGGTCATGGGGCTGGCCGCGCCGGGCTTTGTGCCAGCTGTCGATCAGGCCCTGCAGATCATCCCGCACGGCCAGCAGACGGCGGTTCTCGGGGGCGAAGCGGGCGAAGATGTCGGCCACCCCGGTCCAGAAGGCCGCGACCGGCAGATCCAGCCCGGGCAGGACCTCTTCCTCGATCAGTGCGACCAGTTCCGGGGCGACTTCAAGGCCGGCGCGGGGTTCAAAGGCGGACATCAGCGGTGTCTCCGGCGGCGATGCTGCAGTGCATCATTCCCGTACCTGTAACATCCCGTGATCACGCAGGGGAAGTCGACCCCTCCCGGCACAGAATTCGTGCGGCATAGGGGGCCAGGGTCGACCCGCTGTCGTCATTGACGGACTCAATCCGGCTCCAGCCGGGCCCGCACGTCCAGTCCACGCCGCGTCCGGTCGGGTTGAAGACGCACAGCAGCCGGTCCTCCCCGGCACCGCGCTCGAACACGATCAGGTCGTCCGGCGCGTCGGCGATCCGGCGCTGCGTGCCCGTCTGCAGGGCGGGCCGCGACCGGCGCAGGGCGATCAGCCGTCGGGTCAGGGCCAGGGTCGAGTCGGGATCGCCCGCCTGGCTGGCCACCGACAGCGGCAGGTGGCGGGCGTCGACGGGCAGCCACGGCTCGACCGTCGAGAAGCCGGCCCACGGGGCCTGGTCGCGCCACGGCATCGGCGTGCGGGCCCCGTCGCGGCCGAGGGTCTTCGGCCAGTTGGCGATGGCCTCGGGATCGACCAGCCGGTCGAACGGCACGTCCGCCTGCGGCAGGCCCAGTTCCTCGCCCTGATAGAGGAAGACCGTGCCGCGCAGGCTGGTCAGCAGCATCAGGTTGAACGCCGCGATGGCCGCGCGATCGGCCTCGGGGGCCCAGCGCGACACCGCGCGCGGGGCGTCGTGGTTGGAGAAGGCCCAGGCCGGCCAGCCCTCGCCCGGCGCGCCGGTCCAGCGGCCGAGGGTCGTGGCGACCAGTTCGGAAGTCAGATGCGGCGCATAGAGGAATTCGAAGCCGTAGGAGGTGTTGATCCGGCCCTGGCCCTCGGTCAGGACGTGGCGCTCCAGATTGACGTCGTCGCCGCCCACCTCGGCCACGGTGAACCGCCCGCCATAGCGGTCGGTCAGGGCCCGGATCCGTTCGGCGAAGGCGATGATGCCGGGCTGGGACTGGTTGTGCAGCTTCAGCTGGAAATCCAGCGGCCGGGTACGCGGCCCGGGCGGGGCCGGCGGATTGTCGGTCAAGGCCGGGTCGTGCGGCGCGAAATTGAAGGCATCGAGCCGGAAGCCGTCGACGCCCCGGTCCAGCCAGAAGCGCGCCACGTCCAGCAGGGCGTCCTGAACGGCGGGCAGGTCGAGGTTCAGCTGCGGCTGCTGGGCCAGGAAATTATGCAGATAGTACTGGCCGCGCCGCGCGTCCCAGGTCCAGGCGGGGCCGCCGAACACCGATTGCCAGTTCGACGGCGGGGTGCCGTCGGCCTTCGCATCGGCCCAGACGTACCAGTCGGCCCGGGCATTGGTGCGGTTGGCGCGGCTCTCGGCGAACCAGGCGTGGCGGTCCGAGGTGTGGCAATAGACCTGGTCGATGATGACCTTCAGCCCCAGGCCGTGGGCCCGGGTGATCAGGGCGTCGAAATCCTCGAGCGTGCCGAACACCGGATCGACGCCGCAGTAGTCGGACACGTCATAGCCGAAGTCGGCCATCGGCGACGGGAAGAAGGGCGACAGCCAGACCGCGTCCACGCCCAGGGAAGCGACATGGTCCAGGTGGGCCATCACCCCCGGCAGGTCACCGACGCCGTCGCCGTTGCTGTCGGCGAAACTGCGGGGATAGATCTGGTAGATGACCCAGCCGCGCCAGTCGTCGCTCAGGCTCATGTCCGCGCTCCGTGATCCCGTGTCGCCCTGTTCTAGACCGGGTCCGTCCGGCCTGTCGCGGGGGGATGTGGCCGGGCCATGCAATCGCGCATCGCCTGTCCGCCTTGACTTCGCCGCAGTCGTGGGCCATTTGCGCTGCGTCGCACAATTGCGATTACCGGTGCGCTCCAGCGCGTGTGGGTCTTCTCCCCTTACGAAGATCTGACTGTAGCAGCGGCCGGCCCTCAAGATTCATTCGCTGCCCGGACACGCGGGGCGGCGCCCGATCCACCCCGCCGGCCTCATCCAGAGGCTCGTTCGGGACTGGCGGTGCGCGGCCTTTTCGGCGTTGAGCCATGGCTGTTGCGCGTCGCCGCACGCGAAAGAAACCAACTTGACCACCACCACATTCGAATCCTTCGGCCTCAACAAGGCGCTGCTCCAGGCGCTGGCGACCGAGGGCTATGTCACCCCCACGCCGATCCAGGCCCAGGCCATTCCCGACGTCATGCTGGGCAAGGACCTGCTGGGCATCGCCCAGACCGGCACCGGCAAGACCGCCGCCTTCGCCCTGCCGATCCTGCATCGCCTGGCCGAGAACCGCGTCGCCCCCCTGCCGCGCACCACCCGCTGCCTGATCCTGTCGCCGACGCGTGAACTGGCCAGCCAGATCGCCGAGAGCTTCAAGAGCTATGGCAAACACCTGGGCTTCAAGGTCGCCGTCGTCTTCGGCGGCGTGAAATACGGCCCGCAGGAGCGCGCCATCCAGAACGGCCTCGACGTCCTGGTCGCCACGCCCGGCCGCCTGCTCGACCATATGCAGCAGAAGACCCTGGACCTGTCCTCGACCGAGATCTTCGTGCTCGACGAGGCCGACCAGATGCTGGACCTCGGCTTCGTCAAGCCGATCCGCCAGATCGTCAGCCGCATCCCGACCAAGCGCCAGAACCTGTTCTTCTCGGCCACCATGCCCAACGAGATCGGCAAGCTGGCCGGTGAACTGCTCAAGGATCCGGTCAAGGTGTCGGTGACGCCCCAGGCCACCACGGTGCAGCGCATCAACCAGTCGGTCATCCACGTCGAACAGGGCCGCAAGCGCGCCCTGCTGACCGAGATGTTCGCCGACGACAATTTCACCCGCTGCCTGGTGTTCACCAAGACCAAGCACGGGGCCGACAAGGTCGCCGCCTATCTGGAAGCCGGCGGCGTCCAGGCCGGGGCCATCCACGGCAACAAGAGCCAGCCGCAGCGGGAACGCACCCTGGCGGCCTTCAAGGCCGGCAAGCTGCGCGTGCTGGTCGCCACCGACATCGCCGCCCGCGGCATCGACGTCGACGGCGTCTCGCACGTCGTGAATTTCGAACTGCCGTTCGTGCCGGAAGCCTATGTCCACCGCATCGGCCGGACCGCCCGCGCCGGGGCCGACGGCTCGGCCATCAGCTTCGTCGCCGGTGACGAGATGAAGCTGCTGCGCGACATCGAAAAGGTCACGCGCCAGAAGATCCCGGCCACCGACCGCCGCAACGACAAGTCGCTGGGCCTGCTCGACCAGTCGATCATGGCCGCCGGCGTCGGCACCAAGGCGACGATGCCCGATCGCGAGGAGCGTCCGCGCGGCGAGGGCCGGGGCCGCAATCCGCGTCGTGACGGCGTCAAGCTGGAAGGCGGCGGCCAGCCGCACCGCGTGCGCAAGCCGGGTCCGGGCCGCGACGCCCGCCCGACGCCCGAGCGGTCGTTCGATCCGATGGCGCGCGAGCGGCCCCGGACGACCGGCAACAACGACCCGCGCACGACCGAGGTCAAGCCCGAGGGTGAGCTGAAGCGTCGTCCGCGCAGCCGCCGCCCGTCCAACGGCGGCAAGGGCTACGTCGCCCGCGGCTAGAGCGAAATCGGTTGGGTTGGACGCAGTCCAACCCGGCTCAGATTTCGCTCCAGCTTGATGCCGGATCATTTTTTGGGTTCGGGTCGATTCGACCCGAAACAAAAATGGTCTGGATCAGATCACGGCGGCGGCGGGGATTCCCGCCGCTGTCAGATCGGCCAGAAGACCCGAAGCCGCCGCCTCCACGGCGGCTTCGTCACGTCCGCGGATGACCAGATTGGTGCCGACCTCGCCGGTGGAGCCGTGGCCGAACGGATAGCTGCCGAAGCTGACGGCCCGCGCCACCTGGGACGCGGCGGTCAGGATGTCGGCGACATCGCCCTCGCCGACGCCGCTGACCTTCAAGGTGCGGGCATGGACCACGGCTCCGGTGCGCAGGCGCGGGGCCACATCCTCCAGCATGGCGGTCATGATCTTCGGCACCCCGGCCAGCACGAAGACATTGCCGATCTGGAACCCCGGCGCGTCCGTGACCGGATTGGCGATCAGGCTGCCGCCCTCGGGGATGCGCGCCATGCGCCGTCGGGCGGCATTGAACTCACCCGCGCCGTAGCGCTTTTCGAGGATCGCCACGGCGTCCGGATGCTCCGGCAGGGCCACGCCGAAGGCCCGGGCCACGCAGTCGGCGGTGATGTCGTCATGGGTCGGGCCGATGCCGCCGGTGGTGAACACATAGTCGTGCCCGGCCCGCAGGGCATTGAGGGCCTCGATGATCTGCCCGGCCCGGTCGCCGACGGTGCGCGCCTCCAGCAGATCGATACCCAGGGCGGCCAGAAACCGGGCGAGGGTGTTCAGATTGGTGTCACGGGTCCGGCCGGACAGGATCTCGTCGCCGATGATCAGGACCGCGGCGGTGGGGGCTGGAAGGGTCATCCCTGATCCCTAGCCGCCCTTGCCGCGCCCGTCATCCAGTCCCATCTTCGAGACACGGACGCCGGGCCCTGCCTCGAAAAGGACCGGCGTTTCGTGCTAGACTTACGTTTGAGTGATGACCTGCGGGTATGCTCCCGCACCGCCGCCTTCCCGAGACCCGATGATGTACGAAACGCCCGAACTCGACCCCGACGCCTATCTGCGCTCCAGCGCCATCCGCATCCATGATGCGGAAGGGTTCGAGGGCATGCGCAGGGCCGGGCGTCTGGTGGCCGAGGCGCTCGACATGATCACCCCCTTCGTCCAGCCCGGCGTGACCACCGGCGAGATCGACGACCGCATGCGCGAGTTCACCCTCGATCACGGGGCCCTGCCCGCCTGCCTCGGCTACAAGGGCTATACCAAAACCGTCTGCACCTCGATTAACCATGTGGTCTGCCACGGTATTCCCGGCGACAAGGTCCTGAAGGCCGGCGATATCGTCAACATCGACCACACCGTCATCGTCGACGGCTGGCACGGCGATTCCAGCCGCATGTATCCGGTCGGCGAGATCAACGCCCGGGCCCGCAAGCTGATCGACGTCACCTATGAAGGCATCGAGCTGGGTCTGGCCCAGGTCAGGCCGGGCAACACCTTCGGCGACATCGGCTATGCCATCCAGCGCCACGTCGAGGCCGCCCGGATGAGCGTGGTGCGTGACTTCTGCGGCCACGGCATCGGCCGGCTGTTCCACGACAATCCCAACGTCCTGCACTATGGCCGCCGTGGCGAGGGCGCGACGCTGAAGCCGGGCATGTTCTTCACCATCGAGCCGATGGTGAACCTGGGCAAGCCGGCGGTGAAGGTGCTGTCGGACGGCTGGACCGCCGTGACCCGCGACAAGTCGCTGTCGGCCCAGTGCGAACACACGATCGGCGTCACCGAGACCGGTCTCGAGATCTTCAGCGCCAGCCCGACGGGAATCTTCCGGCCAAAATTCGACTGATCCCGCTGGACGTTCGCTTTTTGTTCTGACATCGTCTCCAGGATTGAGCCGGAGGTCGCCATGTCCAGCGTGCTGCCCTTCCCGATAACCACCCCACCTGCACCGCGCGCTGCGGCCCCGGTCTTGCGCGCGCCCAGGCCCCACCATCTGGGCCATCGGGAACGCCTGCGTCAGCGCGCGCATGACGCCGGGCTGTCCGCCCTGCCCGACTATGAACTGCTGGAACTGTTCCTGTTCCGCAGCCTGCCGCGCGGCGACGTCAAGCCGCTGGCCAAGGCCCTGCTGGCCCGGTTCGGATCCCTGGCGGCGGTGCTCGCGGCCCCGGTCGCGGACCTGATGACGGTCCAGGCCGCGGACGGCCGGGGCCGCCGCAACGGCATCGGCGGCGAAACCGCGCTGGACCTGGCGGCGCTGCACGAGGTGGCGCGCCGCATCGCCCGCGAGGAACCGGCCAAGCGCCCGGTGATCTCGTCGTGGACGGCGCTGCTGGCCTATGTGCGGCTGGCCCTGCAGCACGAACCGCGCGAGCAGTTCAGGGCCCTGTATCTGGACAACCGCAACCAACTGATCCTCGACGAGATCCAGAATCGGGGCACGGTCGATCATGCGCCGGTCTATCCCCGCGAGGTGGTGCGCCGGGCGCTGGAGCTGTCAGCCAAGGCCATGATCCTCGTGCACAACCATCCCTCGGGCGACCCGACCCCGTCGCGGGCCGATATCGAGATGACCCGCCAGGTCGTCACCGCCGCCCACGCCCTGGGCCTGGAAGTCCACGACCATCTGGTCGTCGGCCGCGACGGCGTGGCCAGTTTCAAACAACTGGGGTTGATGTGACCGTCCTGACCACCGATCGCCTGATCCTGAGCCCGGTCGCCGTCTCGGACTTCGACGACCTGTGCGCCCTGTGGGCCAACCCGACCTTTACCCAGTACATCATGGGCCAGGGCCTCTCGGCCGAGGATGTCTGGTTCCGGCTGCTGCGCGACCTGGGGCACTGGCAGGCGATGGGTTACGGCAACTGGTCGATCCGGCTCAGGGACGGCGGAGCCTATGTCGGCAGTGTCGGCGTGCTCGACTATCACCGCGACATTGACCCGCCCTTTGACGCGCCCGAGCTGGGCTGGGGTGTCGCGCCCGCCTTCCAGGGCCAGGGCTATGCGGCCGAGGCCGTGACCGCCGCCCTGGCCTGGGTCGATGACGAACTGAACGCCCCGCGCACCGTCTGCATGATCTCACACGACAATGCCGCCTCGCACCGGCTGGCGGCGCGGGTCGGCTACCGGCCCTATGCCGAGGCGGCCTACCGCGACGGGATGGTGCAGTTGCTGGAACGGCGCGCAACCTGAGCCCGGCGTAGCGGGGCATTAAGGTTTTCGCTTCATCATACCGGGCGAATGTTCCGGAGGCCGCGCCCACCATGCCCATGCCCGTCGACACCCTGCACGCGCATCTGGCCGACGCCTTTCCCGACGCCGAGATCGAGATCACCGATCTGGCCGGTGACGGGGACCATTATCGCGCCCGCATCGTCTCGTCCGCCTTCGCCGGCCTGCCGCGGGTGCGCCAGCACCAGCTGGTCTATGCCGCGCTGAAGGGCAAGATGGGCGGCGAACTGCATGCGCTGGCGCTGGAAACCGCCGCGCCCGCAGCCGGAGACGCCTGATGCGGTATCGTCCCTTTGGCCCCAGCGGAGCCGCGGTCTCGGCCCTGACCCTCAGCCTCGGTGCCGACAATATCGCCCGCGGCCCGGTCGCCGCCTGCGAACAGATCTATGCGGCGCTGGAAGCGGGCATCAACAGCTACCGGCTCGAGACGGCCGATCCTGTCCTGGCCGAGATCGTCGGCCATTCCCTGCAGCACATCGATCGCAAGCTGGTGACCGTCAGCCTGGCGCTGGGCCGGGGCGACGGTCGGCGCGGCTCCGACCGCGACTTCAGCGCCGAAGGCATGACCGCCTCGATCGACCGGGCCCTGAACGTGTCCCGGCTGGGCTGGATCGACATGGTGCTGCTTGAGGAGCCGGCCGACGAGGAACTGCCGCAAAGCTCCCTGAACGCCCTGAAGGCACTGCGGGCCACCAACCGGGTACGGCTGCTGGGCGTGTCCGGCGACGGCGAGGTGATGGACGCCTATGTCTCGACCGGGGCCTTCGACGTACTGGTCACCCCGTTCAACCTGAATTCGGGCTGGCAGGTGCGGTCGCGGCTGCGGGCCGCGTGCGAACGCGACATGGCGATCTTCGCCTATGACTATTTCCCGTCCGCCCTCGACACCGAAAAAAAGGCGGCGACGCTGGACCGGCCGGTCAGGAAGGGCCTGTTCGGGTTCGGCGGCGGTGGACGCGCGAAGAACGATCCGCTGGCGGATGTCGGCACCTTCGCCTTCCTGCACCGCACGCCCAACTGGTCGGCCGAGGCCATCTGCCTGGCCTATAACCTGACGGACCCGTCGATCTGCAGCGTCGTGATCCAGGCCGACGACGCCGAGCGGCTGAACGCCCTGGCGCTGGTGCCCGAACGCGACATGCCCCCCGGCCTGGCCGCCCAGATCGAGATGGCCCGGGTCGCCTGCGCCGGTTCCGTCGCCGCCTGACCCCGGTCCACCGGGTCTCTGCCGCGGTCACGATCGCACGACCGTCGCCCGCTGCCCTTGACCCTCGGGTCCCGCGTCCCTAGCTGACGGGCCTGAGTGAAAGGCCATTCCGTGACTGATCAAACGACTGCGACATCATCCGACCCGATTCACACCTTCATCGCGGGGACCGTCGCCGAACACGATGTGGTGCTGTTCATGAAGGGCACGCCGGATGCGCCGCGCTGCGGCTTCTCCTCGCTGGCGGTGCAGATCCTCGACCATCTCGGCGCGCCGTTCGTCGGCGTCGACGTGCTGCAGGACGCCGGACTGCGCGACGGTATCAAGGCCTTCACCGACTGGCCGACCATCCCGCAGCTGTATGTGAAGGGCGAGTTCGTCGGCGGCTCCGACATCGTGCGCGAGATGTTCGAGGCCGGCGAGCTGCTGACCCTGATGACCGAGAAGGGCGTGCCCCTGGGCGAAGCCTGATGGCCCGCGCGCTGCTCACGCCGCGCGCCGACCGTGAGCTCTTCTCCCTGCCGCTGGAGATCCGGCCCGAGCACATCGACGAGAACGGCCACGTCAACAACGTCATCTATGTCGGCTGGCTGCAGGACGCGGGCATGGCCCACTGGAACGCCCGCTTTTCCGCGGGGGACCGGAAGCGCTGGTCGTGGATCGCCCTGCGGCACGAGATCGACTATCTGCGCGGCCTGTTGCCCGGCGCGACGGCCACCGCCCGCACCTGGGTCGGCGACCCGCAGGGACCGCGCTTCAATCGTTATGTCCGGATCGAGGACGGCGAAGGCCGGCTGTGCGCCCAGGGCGTGTCGGAATGGTGCCTGGTCGACGCCGCGACGCTGCGGCCGACCCGGATCCCGGCGGACATGCTGCCCGCCTTCGAGCGCCGCTAGGGCGACCCCGTCGCTAGAGGCGCAGCGGATTGGCGACGCGCGCCGCCTGGCCGGGCGTCAGGCCCAGTTCGCCATAGGTCCAGCGCAGCTCGACCCCCTCGTGCACAATGGCCTTGCACGGATCCTGACGGGTGCGCGTCAGGGTGATGTCGACCGGCGTGCCCTCGGCCACCGAAACCGCGAAGTCCGCCGCACGTGTGCAGCCGTTGGAGTCAACCCGCGCGATCAGGGCACCGTCCGCGAACCGGACCGCACGCAGGGATTCCGGAGCCGTGTCGGCGCTGATTTCGGTGCCGGAGTCCATCCGCACCACGACCGTCTCGCCGGCCGCGTCGGCATAGATGACGCAGCCGGTCAGCAGCGGCACACAGGCCGCCGCTGCGACGAGAAGGCGGCTCATTCGGGGGTTTCGGCCGGGGCGGTCTGAACCACGCGCGTGACCGGCTTGTCGGTGGCGATGATGATGCAGCCCGACAGCAGCGGGGCCGTGACGGCGAGAACGAGGACGAGGCGCAGCATGGTTCCATTTCCCTGGATGACTTGAGCTTGGCCTTTAGATGCCCGCGCATTCGCCCGATGACACGTGAATAATCAGACAGGCTGGCCCAACGGCGGCCGGGCCCACCGGCCGGCTCAGCTCGACGGTCCCTGATAGGAGTTGCCGACCCGCACGTCGGTGCCGGGCAGCAGCCCCATTTCCTCAAAGGTCCAGCGCACCTCGACCCCGCCGGGGATCGGGGCGTCGCAGTCGTCCTCGCTGACCCGCCACAGGGTGATGGTGGCGGCACCGCGATACTGGCTGACCACCGGCATCAGGTCGTCGCGGGTGGTGCAGCCGTTGGACCCGACCCAGAACACGGCCTGTCCCTGGGCGATGGCGGCCGCCTGGACCGACTCCCGCGTCCCGGGCACGGAAACGGCGGCCCCGGCGGCGCGTCCATCGGTCAGCAGGGACTGCAGGCCGGCGCATCCGGACAGCAGCGCGCCCGTCGCCGTCAGCGCGAGCAGCGTCCTGATCCCGTTCGAGCCCATGCCCGTCCCCTTTGAAAGTTTCCCTGGCGTCATCGCTCAAATTGCCTTGCGGCGCATCCGTAAACTGCTTGCCGGCCGGATGATCCCCAACCCGGGACCCGACAGTAACGACCGGAATGCGAAAAGGCCCCGGAGCGATCCGGGGCCTTTCCAGTCTCTGCACGGCGCACCGCGCGGCGGACGAACCTACGAGGAGTAGTATTCGACGACCATGTTGGGTTCCATCTTGACCGGGAACGGCACGTCGGCCAGCTCCGGCACGCGCACGACGCGGGCCGAGAAGCCCCGGTCGCCCAGCTCGATGTAGTCCGGCACGTCCCGCTCCGACGACTGCTGGGCCTCGAGCACCAGCGCCATGTTGCGCGACTTTTCCTTGACCTCGACGACGTCGCCGATCTTCAGGCTGTAGGAGGCGATGTTGACCTTCTTGCCGTTGACCGTGACGTGACCGTGGTTGACGAACTGACGCGCAGCCCACGGGGTCGGGACGAATTTGGCACGATAGACGGTGGCGTCCAGACGGGCCTCCAGCAGACCGATCAGGGTCTCGGCGGTGTTACCCTTCCGGCGGGCGGCTTCGTCATAGGTCTTGCGGAACTGCTTCTCGGTCAGGTTGGCGTAATAGCCCTTCAGCTTCTGCTTGGCTTTCAGCTGCAGACCGAAGTCCGAAACCTTCTGCTTGCGACGCTGGCCGTGCTGGCCGGGACCGTAGGAGCGCTTGTTGACCGGAGACTTGGCGCGACCCCACAGGTTTTCACCCATGGCACGGTCGATCTTGTATTTGGCGCTGTGGCGCTTGGACATTCTGTTCTCTTCAACATGATGCGGCCCGGCGCTTCCGAGATTGGAAGCACGATCTCAACGGCGGTCCACGCATCGTCCGTAGTGGATTCACGCGCAGGACAGGGTCCGGCGCGGGAAAGCGGGCCTTATGACGGCCCGCCCTCCCCAGGTCAAGCCGGGATCAGGCCGTGGCGGCGGCAAAGCGGGCGTTGACCGCCTTCCAGTTGACCACCGTCCAGAACGCCTTGAGGAACTCGGGGCGGCGGTTCTGGTATTTCAGATAATAGGCGTGCTCCCACACGTCATTGACCAGCAGGGGCGCGCCCTTCTCCGGGGCGATGTCCATCAGGGAATTGTCCTGGTTGGGCGTGTTGATCACCTTCAGCGTGCCGTCCTGCACGATCAGCCAGGCCCAGCCCGAGCCGAACTGGGTCGCGCCGGCGCTTTCGAAGGCCGCCTTAAAGGCGTCCATGCCGCCCAGGTCGCGGTCGATGGCGGCGGCCAGCTCGGTCGACGGCGCGCCCGCTTCGGCGGCCGGGGCCATGCCGTCCCAGTAGAAATTGTGGTTCCAGTAGCCGCCGCCGTGGTTGCGGATGGCCTTGGGCAGGGTCGAGATGGTGGCGAACAGCTCTTCCATCGTCCTGCCCTGGGCCTTGGGCTCGGCGTCGACGGCCTTGTTCAGGTTGTCGGTATAGGCCTGATGGTGCTTGTCGTGATGGATATGGAGCGTCTCCTTGTCGATCACGGGCTCCAGCGCGTCATAGGCATAGGGCAGCGGGGGCAGGGTGAAGGCCATGGGAAAGCTCCTTGTCGATCCGAACGGGGGGACGCCTCATCTAGGGAGGCCCCCTGCCGAACCCAAGGCGGGACGGGTAAATTCGTTCCGGAAACGCGTCAGGCGCGCGGGGTCAGGCCCCGGGCAGATTGGCCTTCAGACAGGCCCGCACCTGACGGCGCAGCTCGCCCGGCGATGAGGCCATGTCGATGCCCTCGGCCTCCAGCACCGCCTTGACCCCCGCATCCAGTCCATTGGGCAGGGCGGCAATCACCTTCAACTCGGCCTTGGGATGCAGGCAAAGGCCCAGCTCGACGCACAGGGCCGAGAACATCGGGGTGTAGTCAGGGGCGTGTGCGTCGGTCATGCGGCCTTCTAGCATGCTTCAGTTCGGCAGGAAGCCAAACGGCGCATCACTCGACGCCACGATTCTGCAAGCACGGCGTCAGGGTTTCAGCCCGGACAGGCGGCCGCCGCCTCGTCCGCGATCTGGTCGGCGATCACCGCGTCGACAGGGCCCAAAAGTGCCTCGGTCCCGAGGCTGTGGCCGCGGCCCGGGTGAGATACGAACCGCACCTGTTCATCCGGCAGGATGCCTTCGGCCGCCGCGCGCTGACGGTCCTCGCGAACCTGCGAATCGAGCGCGCCATAGTGAAGGATCATCGGCGACCGCCACCGGGCGAACCGGGCCGCCAAAGGTTCGTCATCGGTCATCCACGACTTCCACCAGCTTGCGCTGAACGCGGGTGCCGCCGCGCTCGGATAGGGGTCAGAGTCGTCGAGCGCCATCGCCGCCGTCTTCGCCTGCTCGTACAGCGCCGCCTGGGTGGTGCGCAGCTGGGCAAGATCAGCCGGCGTCCAGGCACCGTTCGGATGCAGGAACGGAGCCAGCACCCCGAACACCGCCGAGGGCGTGTTCATCCAGTTGGCCCGGACCTCGTCGTTCGTGACCGTGCCGTCGCCGTTCGTATCCATCATCGCCAGGGAGTCCGCGTCGCGGCCTGTACTCTGCCAGCGCACGGCCGAGACCTTGCTCTCCAGCGGGGCTCCCATGCCGATAATCAGCGCCGGTTCAGGGGCCCCCGCCTTCGCCAGGCCTGCCACATGAACCGCGCCCTCCGAATGCACGAAGAAGACCACGCACCGCGCGCCCAGCCCGGCGTCGGACCTCGTCCAGTCATAGATCGCACCGACATCCGCGCTCAGGTTTTCGGCGGTCACGGTCGGGGCCGCGGCAGCATCGATCACCTCGGACGGCGGGACGCCATGGCGAACACCGCGCCGGTCGAAACGCACAGCCGTCATGCCCCGGGCGTTGAATCGCTCCGCCAGGTCAGCAAACAGACGGTCGCGCGGCGTGCCCGACCGTCCAAAAGTCACGTCCCGGTCGAAGGCACCGGTTCCGGCCACCAGAATGACCACCCCGCGCGGATGACCTTCGGGCTCATCAGCTTGACCGGTCAGGACATAGCCATCGGCTGACGGCGTGGTGAAGGGTTGAACCGGCGGCGTGACGGCCAGCATCAACGCGGCGACGAACGTAATCATGCGTGAATCTCCCCACGCCAACCTCGCCTTAGGGTAGTGTCGCCGTCAAGCCTGTTTGGACGTCGAGCCCCCCAGCCGCCGGGCGTGAAACGCCACATGGTCGGCGATGAAGCTGGCCATGAAGAAATAGGAATGGTCGTAGCCGGGCTGCATCCGCAGGGTCAGCGTCTGGCCGACCGCATCTGCCGCCGCCTGCAGCAGTTCCGGCTTCAATTGCTCGACCAGAAACGGATCGGCGTCGCCCTGGTCGATCAGGATGTCATCGAAACAGCCCTCGCCCACCCCGGACTCGATCAGCCGCGCCGCGTCATGCTCGGCCCACACCGCCCGGTCGTCGCCCAGATAGGCCGTAAACGCCTTTTCACCCCACGGGCAGCGCGTCGGCGAGGCGATCGGTGCAAAGGCCGACACCGACCGGAACAGGTGCGGATGCCGCAGCGCCAGGGTCAGCGCCCCGTGCCCGCCCATTGAATGGCCGCTGATCCCGCGCGACTTGGTCGTCGGGAATTCGGCGTCGACCAGGGCGACCAACTCGCCGGTGACATAGCTTTCCATGCGGAAATGCTCGGCCCACGGCGTCTCGGTCGCGTCGACATAGAAGCCGGCCCCCTGCCCCAGATCATAGGCCGGGTCATCCGCGACACCCTCCCCGCGCGGCGAAGTGTCAGGCGCGACGATGATCAGCCCGTGCTCCGCCGCCGCCCGATAGGCCCCGGCCTTGGTGGTGAAATTATCCTCGGTACAGGTCAGGCCCGACAGCCAGATCAGCACCGGAAACGGCCCCTCACCCGGCGGCACGAACACCGACAGCGTCATCGGCGTGCCGGTGGTGGCGCTGTCGTGCGTCAGATAGCGCAGGGTGCCGCCGTGGACCTGATGCTGTTTGATGGTTTCCATAGTTTTCCGCTCATCCCGGCGAAAGCCGGGACCCAGTTCTGTCCAGCGTGACGCCGGCGTTTCAGGACATCGTTCCGAGCAGCTTACCGGGACCGATCCTCCAAAGCACTGGGTCCCGGCTTTCGCCGGGATGAGCGGATGGAATATCGAGTGTCACCCCACCCGGTGCAGGGCGCAGATCTTGTTGCCGGACGGATCGCGCAGATAGGCCAGGTGCAGGGTGCCGAACGCACCCTCGCGCGGGCCGGGCGGGTCCTCGATGGCCGTGCCGCCGGCGGCGACCCCGGCGGCCTGGAAGGCGGCGACCGCGTCGGGATCCGACGCGGCGAAACCGATG
Organism: uncultured Brevundimonas sp.; assembly: GCF_963975535.1. Lineage (GTDB taxonomy): Bacteria > Pseudomonadota > Alphaproteobacteria > Caulobacterales > Caulobacteraceae > Brevundimonas. Next base: position 154,422 of record NZ_CAXBHE010000003.1, read on the forward strand.
GTGCCGCCGTTGGCATGGCAGGCCGGCTCCCCGTCGATCGGCTCCGTGATGGCAAAGGCCCCGCGCGCCGTGCGCCACCAGTAACGGCCCTTCTCGTCCGGCCCGCTGGCTGCGGCGACGCCCAGCGCCCCCAACGCCGCATCATAGAATTTGCGCGACGCCTCGATGTCGTTCGCGCCGACGGTCATATGGGTGAACATGGAGTCTTTCCCTCTGCTTCAGGGTAGTTTTTTTAAACAACTTACTCGGCGATGCAAGCCTCAGAACACCACCACGGACCGGATGCTCTCGCCCGCATGCATCAGGTCAAACGCCTTGTTGATGTCTTCCAGCGGCATCGTGTGGGTGATCATCGGGTCGATCTCGATCTTGCCGTCCATATACCAGTCGACGATCTTCGGCGTATCGGTCCGGCCGCGTGCGCCGCCGAAGGCACTCCCCCGCCACACCCGCCCCGTGACCAGCTGGAACGGCCGCGTGGCGATCTCCTTGCCCGCCTCGGCCACGCCGATGACGATGCTCTCGCCCCAGCCGCGATGGCAGGCCTCCAGCGCCTGACGCATCACCGTGGTGTTGCCGGTGCAGTCGAAGGTGTAGTCGGCCCCGCCGCCGGTCAGCTCGACCAGATGGGCGACCACGTCGCTGACCTCTTTCGGATTGACGAAATGGGTCATGCCGAATTTGCGGCCCCATTCCTCCTTGTCCGGATTGACGTCGACGCCGACGATCATGTCGGCCCCGACCATCTTCAGCCCCTGCAGCACGTTCAGACCGATGCCGCCGAGGCCGAACACCACGCAGTTGGCCCCCGGCTCGACCTTGGCCGTATTGACCACCGCGCCCACGCCCGTGGTCACGCCGCAGCCGACGTAGCAGGCCTTGTCGAACGGCGCGTCCTTGCGGATCTTGGCCACCGCGATCTCGGGCAGGACGGTGAAATTCGAGAAAGTCGAACAGCCCATATAGTGGTGGATCGCCTGACCCTTGTAGCTGAACCGGCTGGTCCCGTCGGGCATCAGCCCCTTGCCCTGCGTCCCCCGGATGGCGGTGCACAGATTGGTCTTGCGGCTCAGGCAGGACTTACACTGGCGACATTCCGGCGTGTACAGCGGGATCACATGATCGCCGACCGCGACCGAGGTCACGCCCGGCCCCACCTCGACCACCACGCCCGCGCCTTCATGGCCCAGGATCGAGGGGAACAGGCCCTCACTGTCCAGCCCGTCCAGCGTATAGGCGTCGGTGTGGCAGATGCCGGTGGCCATGATCTGGACCAGCACCTCCCCGGCGCGCGGTCCCTCCAGATCGACCTCGACAATCTCCAGCGGACGTTTGGCCTCAAAGGCGACGGCGGCGCGGGTTTTCATGAGGGACATCTCCGAAACAGGTCTGCCCCGGGTCTACCCCACCCCTTCCCGCCTCGAAAGGTTCGGCGGTTGCAATCCTGAAGAGCGGCGATATCCATGCCGGGGTCGGGCCTTCTCCCGGATCAGCGAAAAACCGAGGCGACGTGCACGCACTGACGACACGATGGATCGAACGCCTCGCGGCCTTTCGTTTCCTGTTCATCGTCCTGGTCAATCTGATCCCGATCGGCGGCGTGCTCCTGCTGGGATGGAACGGGGCGCAGGTCCTGATCCTTTACTGGCTCGAGAATGTCATCATCGGGGTGATGACCCTGCCGCGGGTGCTGGCCGCCCGCGGTCAGGTCCAGTCGCCGGGACAGTCCGGGCCACAGTCCTCTCTCGGCGTCGGCTGCTTTTTCATCGTCCACTACGGGATCTTCTGCCTCGGGCACGGGGTCTTCACCTTTGCTATCGCGATGGACTTCCTGCGGTCCAGCGACCCGGCGATCACCGGTCCGTTGTTCGACACCCCCTTCCTGTGGGCGCTGGCGGGCCTGGCGGGTCTCAACCTCCTCGCCCTGTGGCGCGACTGGTGGCAGCCCCGGGCCTGGCGCACAGCCCATCCGATCACCGAGATGTTCCGGCCCTACGGCCGCATCTTCGTCCTGCATATCGCGGTGCTGGGCGGGGCCTGGGCCATGCAGAAATACAATGCGCCGGAAGGCGCGATCCTGATCCTGTGTGTCGGCAAGGCGGTGCTGGAACTGGCCACCGGCTGGCTCACCGGTCTCAAGCCGGACGCGGCCCCGACCACGCCCGCGAACCCGGACTGAGACGACGCCCATGCGCAACCTCGTGATCCTGACCGGCGCGGGCATCTCGGCCGAGAGCGGCGTGCCGACCTTTCGCGCCGACGACGGCCTGTGGCTGGGCCACCGGATCGCGGATGTCGCCACGCCCGAGGCCTTCGCCCGCGACCCGGCCACGGTGCAGGATTTCTACAACCAGCGCCGCCGCCAGCTGCCGACCGTGCATCCCAATGCCGCCCACCGCGCCCTGGCCGATCTGGCCGCGCGCTGGCACGGCGCGATCCTGCTGGTCACCCAGAATGTCGATGACCTGCATGACCGGGCCCATGCCGCGACCCCGCCCGGCCCCGGCTTCGACCTGATCCATATGCATGGCGAACTGCTGAAGGCGGTCTGCACCGCCACCGGCCGGGTCTGCGACTGGCCCGGCGACCTGGCGACCCACGAGCCCTCACCCCACCATCCGGCGGGCCGGCTGCGCCCGCACATCGTCTGGTTCGGCGAGATGCCGCTGCAGATGGAGCGGATCGAGGCCGCGCTGGCGCGCTGCGACCTGTTCGTTTCAATCGGCACGTCAGGGTCCGTCTGGCCCGCCGCCGGCTTCGTCGAGACCGCGGCCCGCGCCGGGGCCCGTACGGTTGAACTCAATCTCGAACCCTCGCTGGGTCGCAGCCGCTTCGACGAGGGGCACTACGGACCCGCGACCGAGGTGGTGCCGGGGTTTTTCGGTGAACTGGGTTGATCCGGTAGTCCCAATATTCCGCTCATCCCGGCGAAAGCCGGGACCCAGTGTTTTGGATGAACCGCCGTCACAGGCACCCGCGGACGCCAATCCCGCGCATTGCGCCCCACGAAAGAACTGGGTCCCGGCTTTCGCCGGGATGAGCGGATAAAAGCTATTGGGACTCGTCCGCCGCCTTCTTCGCCGCCAGCTTGGCCAGCACCCGGCCGCGCCCCTTTGACAGGGCGGTGATCACGCCGCGGAAGGTGGCGGCCTCTTGATCGGTGAAGGCGGCGCGGCCCAGCATGACGCGCAGGTTCTGCACCATCGACGGGCGTTTCTCGGGCGGATGAAAGAAGCCACCGGCATCCAGTTCCCGCTCCAGATGTTCGTACATGCCCAGCAGGGTCTCGCCCGTGGCCGGGGGCTCGCCCTCGCGGAAGCGCGGCGGCGGGGCGTCGAGGATCAGGGTGCGCCATTCATAGGCGTTGATGGCCACGGCCTGGGCCAGATTCAAGGATTGATGGCGCGGGTCGATGGGGATGGTGACGATGCCCTGGCACAGGGCGATGTCGCTGGTCTCCAGCCCGGCCCGTTCACCGCCGAACAACAGGCCGATGCCGAGGCCCGAGGCGCGGTCGTCGTACAGGACCCGGGCCGTCTCGCGCGGGGTGCGCACCGGCTGGCGGGTGCCGCGCGACCGGGCCGTGGCGGCATAGACGGTGTTCAGGTCGGCCACGGCGTCGGCGACGCTGTCGAACACGCGGATGCCGTCCAGCACCCAGTCGGCCCCCGAGGCCATGGCCCAGGCCCGTTCCTGCGGCCAGCCGTCGCGCGGCTGGACCAGACGCAGGTCGGTCAGGCCGAAATTGGCCATCACCCGCGCGACGGCACCGATGTTCTCGGCCATCTGCGACTTGTCCAGAATCACCACTGGCGGGGAAGGTTCACTCAATTCCGCTCATCCCGGCGTAAGCCGGGACCCAGTGCTGTCCAGCTTGACGCCTGTGTTTCAGGCCGACCGTTGCTGCGATCGCCCTGGTCCGGTTGCCCAAAAGCACTGGGTCCCGGCTTACGCCGGGATGAGCGGAAAAGAAAAGCCCGAACTCAGTCCTCGCCGTACATCGCCAGCCACGGATCGGCGGTCCCGGCCTCGACCTCGGCCACCTTGACGGTCGGCCAGCCGATCAGGTCGTCGGCGGAGTCGCGCCAGGCCAGGATGAACAGGTCGCGCAACTCGCCCGCCCCGGCCGCCAGCCGCGCCGTGACAAAGGCCGCGCCGCGCGCATCGGCCTCGCGGAAGCCCCCGGCCTTCTCCAGCACATAGAAGGGCCGGACCTCGGCCAGGGTCGTCTTCAGATAGGCCGGCACCCGGGTGCGCAGGTCAAACCCGTCCAGCCGGGGGGCCGCCATCGCCTGCTCCACCGCATCCAGCCGCGCCACCCGCGCGGCGAAGGCCCCCTCGAACGCGCCGTGGGTCTGGCGCGAGGTGGTGAAGCCGTCCGGGTTGGGCATGTCGCGGTTCCAGCCGTTGTAGTGGATGGTCGTGTGATGGGGCTGGGCCCCGTCCCCGACGTAATGGGCCAGATAGCCCATGTCGCGCAGGATCAGGGCCTCGCGCCGCAGCCGGTCCTCGCGGTACCAGGCCCGCTTGCCGGGATCCTGTTCCCGCGCCTCGGCCGCGTTCAGCACCCGCCAGGTGGCGAAGTCGCGCACCAGCTGCTGATAGCCGTCCCAGATCGCATAGGGCAGATAGCCGGCGTCATCGACGTCCAGACCCGCCGCCGTCAGGGCCGCGTCATATTCCGATTTCAGCCGCGGCAGGGCGTCGATCGTCATGCCGCGCGCGTCCATCACCCGCGCGTCTTCGTCCATGTCGATGAAGTGGGCGGTGTCGCGCTCGCGGTCGTGCGGCTGGCCGCCGCCCTTGGTCCGGTCCGGCTCGCGTGACAGTTCGCCGACCTCGGCCACGGCCCCGGGCGTGCGCAGGAAGGCCGGCAGTTCGTCCGGCAGGGCCCGCATGGCCGCCGTGCCGATCAGCCGGTGGCCGGTATTGCCCCAGGCGGAAACCCCGGCCGGGGCCATCAGGGCGGCCGCCCCCAGGGTCAGGACGGACAGGGTGATCGCGATACGCTTCATCGGGCGGCTCCGGGTCAGGACGACTGCCATCGGGGTAAATCCGCACCGCCACCGCGTCCAGCGGATTGTTGCCGCCGCTTGACCTGGTGCGGCCACGCGGGCCAGGGAACGCCGGTCATCCCGGAGATTGTCATGTTCCCGCGCCGCCTCGTCATCACCGCCGCCGCCCTGGCCCTGTTCGCCGCGCCGGTGCGGGCCCAGACCGCCGCGCCGGTCGTCGATCCGGCCTGGGTCGCGGCCCATGCGGCCTTCCTCGCGGGCGACGCCCTGCGCGGTCGCGGCAGCGCCACCCACGACGAGACCGTGGCCGCCGCCTATGTCGCGGCCCAGTTCCAGGGCTTCGGCCTGAAGCCCGCGCCGGGCATGGACGGCTACACCCAGACCATCGCCGTGACCCGCACCACGCCGTCGGACACGGGCACTCTGAGTATCGGCGGCATCCGCCTGTCCCGCGCGGAGGGGCTGGGCCTGCTGTCCGGCGGTGACGCCCCGATGGATGGCCGGGTCGAGGTGTTTACCGGTACCGACCCGTCAGCCCTGCCGGAAGCCGGGATCGTGATGATCGCCCCGCCGGAAGGCCCGGCCGTCGGAACCTGGGTCAACGCCGCCTGGCGCCAGGGCAGCCGGCTGGTGATCCTGCGCGAGACCGCAACCCTGCGCGAGGCCGTGGCCCGCGCGTCACCCGGCCGCCCCCGCTTCGCCCTGGCCGGAGACGAAGCGCGCCCGTCCCGTACCCTGCTGGTCGTGCCGGCCCTGGTCTGGGACCGGATGGCACTGATGCCCGGCACCGGCGCGGTCTGGACCCCGGGCGAGGGCCATGTCGAGCCGACCGTGACCACCAATGCCATCGGCTGGCGGCCAGGCACCGACCCTGACGCGGGTGTCATCCTGATCAGCGCCCATCTGGATCATCTGGGCGTGCGCGCGGACGGCACCATCATGCATGGGGCCAATGATGACGCCTCGGGCGTCGCCGCCGTGCTGGAACTGGCGCGGGCCCTGTCCAGCGGCGATGCCCATCGTCGCGGCCTGCTGTTCGTCGCCTTCGGCAGCGAGGAGGTCGGCGGTCTCGGCTCCGGCTGGTTCGGCGACCATCCGCCGGTGCCCCTGAGCGAGATCGTCGCCAATCTGGCGATCGAGATGATCGGGACCCAGGACCCGCAGATGCCGGACGGGGTCATGATGATGACCGGATTCGACCGATCGACCCTCGGGGTCGCATTGCGTGACCAGGGGGCCCTGATCGCGCCGGACCTGTATCCCGAGCAGAATTTCTTCGAGCGGTCCGACAACTACCCGCTGGCCGTGCGCGGTGTGGTCGCCCACACCATCTCGGGCTGGGCCGTGACCCCGACCTATCATACGGTCGAGGACGACATCGCCCACCTCGACATTCCCTTCATGACCCGCGCCATCCAGTCGCTGATCGCGCCGCTGCGCTGGCTGGCCGACGGTGAGTTCACGCCCGACTGGGCCCCGGGCGGCCGTCCCGAGCGGCGCTAGACTGTCAGATCCAGGCGGCGATGGCGTCCAGCGGCTTCTTGTCCAGCGCCGCGACCGGCACGGTGGCGTCGGCGGCCGGATGGCCGGCCACCAGCAGCAGGAAGGGCTTGTCCCCGGCCGGACGGCCGCAGATTTCGGCCAGGAAGCTCATCGGCGCGGGCGTATGCGTCAGGGTCGCCAGCCCGGCCTCATGCAGGGCCGCGATCAGCAGGCCGGTGGCGATGCCGACGCTCTCGGTCACATAGTAGTTCTTCTTGTCGTCGCCCGGCTTCGGCCCGCCGCGCTTCTGGCCGAAGATGGCGATCAGCACCGGGGCCACCTCGAGGAAACCCTTGTCGGAGTCTGTGCCCAGCGGGGCCAGGGCATCCAGCCATTCCTGCGGGGCCTTTTCGGAATAGAATTCCCGTTCCTCGGCCTCGGCGGCGGCACGGATTCGGGCCCGGGCCTGCGGACTGTCGATGACACTGAAGAACCACGGCTGGTGATTGGCCCCCGACGGGGCCGAACCGGCCGTCAGCAGGGCCTGTTCGACCATGGCCCGCGGCACCGGCCGGTCGGAGAAGTCGCGCACCGTGCGCCGCCGGGCCATCGACTCGCGAAAGGCCGTCACCGCCGCCAGGCCGGTAGCGTCGTCGGTTTCCGCGTAGCCGCTCAGGGGGACACAGGGATGGTCGCGCATCAATCAGGCTCCGGTCGGGTTCCGGGTCCCGTCTAGCCGATGCCGAGCGCCGCCTCCACCCGGACGATCCATGCCCGGACCGCCGGATAGCCCGCCAGATCGAATCCCTCTTCGCCGGCGACCCGCGTGTAGGCGACGAGAGCCACATCGGCGAGGCTGGCGGCCTCGCCGGCCAGCCAGCCCCCCCCGGACAGGGCGGCCTCCATCCGCGCCAGCGCCGCGTGGCCCTTCTGCATCAGCCGCGGCGCGATCTCGTCGGCGCTCATGCCCGCCAGCAGCCGCTGGAACCGGGCCACGGCAATATAGGGTTCATGGCTGTACTGTTCCCGGAACAGCCATTCGATCATCCGGGCGCGGGTGAAGCGATCGGCCGGGACCCACGCGGTTCCCTCGGCCAGATACAGCAGTATGGCATTGGACTGGGCCAGAACCCGACCGTCCGCAAACTCCATCGCCGGCACCTGACCGGCCGGGTTGCGGGCCAGGAATTCCGGGGTCCGGGTGGCGCCGGACAGGACATCGGTTTCCACCCAACGGTAGTCATGCTCGAGAACATCCAGCATCCACTTGACCTTCAAGCAGTTACCGGATCGATGATCGCCATAGACTGTCAGCACAGAACCGCCCCCAAGAATGAAGATGTGACGAATAGTGTATCCACGCGTCAATGATGAGGCGGCGCATTAACGCTCTGTGCTCGACGGACGGTGGACTGAACCGGCATCGCTGTGGACAGACTGTCGCGGCCGACGTGGCGGTCCGGGATTTGCCACAATTCGCTACGAAAAGCCCGGCGTCGGTGCCGGTCGCCGAGGTCTCCGTGAGTCGGCTCATGCCGGAAGCTGCCGCTGCCCTTGCCCTGATCCTGGCGCTGATGTTCCCCGTCTCGGGCGAACCGGCCCCCTATGAGTCAGTGGTTGCCGCGGAAGCGGTGGCAGCGGAAGCGGCGTCCGGCCTCGAGCTGGACGCTGAACAGATCGAACTGATGGCCGGCGATCCCGACTGGCGCGCGTCGGCGCGGCTCTATCATGCCGGTGGTGGTGGCGCGACGGGCAACGATTCGCTCGGTTGCCGTCCGATCCCGATGCGCACCGTGGCCGTTGATCCCCGCGTCATCCCCCGTCGCACCCGGCTGTTCATCCGCGAGACCGTGGGCCTGCGCCTCGCCGACGGCACCGTCCACGACGGCTACTGGTACGCCTCCGACACCGGCGGCGCGATCAAGGGGGCCAAGGTCGATCTCTACACCGGCCACGGTCGCGGCTCGATGCGGCCGATCATGCGCCTCAACATGCGCACCCTGTCGATCGCCGAGGCCGGCCGTTTCGACGGCTGCCCGCCCGCCTGGGCCAGCGCCGACGCCGGCTGATGCCGGGACCCGCTCTCCGCGACCGGTTCAAATATTGATGTTCTGCCACTGACCGCTACAATCGCCTTCCTCGCACAGGAGGTGACGATGCGGTTCGTTTTCCCGACGATAACCCTGGCTGCGGCCCTCGCACTCAGCGCCGGTGCCCTCGCCCGGGCCCCGCAGCAGACGCCCCCGGCGGACGCCCGGGCCGCTCCCGCCACCGCCCCCATGACCGAACGCACCGAACAGCTGGGCTACCGCAGCCGGCGCGGACCCAGTCTGCTCAGGCCGGGCTATGAGGTGGGCGAGTTCACCGGCTCGACTGCCATGCGTTCGTCCAGCACCCGGCTGCCCTGGCAGTCGCGCGACATGGCCACGGCGGAGTTCTCCATCAACCTGCCCGGCGGCGAGGTGACGGCCAACTGTGGCGGCGGACAGAGCCACCGCGAGATCCTGGGCATCACCTTCGACCGTGAACCGATCAGCTATGACTGCGAATACGGCGGCGCGGCGCCGGCGGATGCGAGCATGGGCTTGGCCCTGTCGCGCGGCAGCTTCCTGCGCCGCCTGCAACAGCCCCAGCGCGCCGGGACCCTGACCTGGAACGGCGTGACCCTGCGGGCCGAGACCCACCGCATCGGCGGCCTGCCCTTCGGCGGCGGTCAGGTGATGGGCTATGTCGTGACGCGCGACGGGGTCGAGATCGGCGGCCTGGACATCAACCGCATGCGCCCGGCCTTCTACCTGCCGCCGCAGGGTTCACCGGATCGCGAGGCCGTGGCCGTCTTCCTGCTCAGCCTGTATTTCTTCCAGGACCCGGCCAACCGCAATCCGCGCTAGAATTTGCGTCGGCCGCTGACGGTCTCGAAAAACAGTCGCCAGTCGCCCATCAGGCTCCACAGCGGATACTGGAAGGTGGCCGGGCGGTTCTTCTCGAAGAAGAAATGGCCGACCCAGGCGAAGCCGTAGCCGACCAGCGGCATGGCCAGCAGCCACCAGGCGTTGCGCGTCACCAGGGCCGTGACGAAGACGGCGATGACCAGGGCCGTGCCGACCACGTGAATCCGGCGGCAGGTCCGGTTCGCATGCTGGTGCACATAGTAGGGGTAGAAGGCCGTAAAGGTCTGGAAGCGTCCGCCCGCCGGCTGCTGCGTGCTCATCGGCGCAGGATGCCTCCCGGCCCGCTTCGAGGCAAGCGCCGCCTCTAGACCGCCCGGGCGAGGTCCGGCGCCACCGACTCCCCGACAGCGACGTCGGCGATCGCCTGCAGCAGCGACGCCGGGGTGATCGGCTTCGCCAGATGGGCGTCGGCTCCGGCCAGTTGTCCGGCCCGCACCTGTTCCGGCATGGCGTTGGCCGTCAGCATGATGATCGGCGTCCGCGGGCCGTTCATCCGCGCCTCGGTGCCACGGATTTCCGCCACGGCCGTCAGACCGTCCATCACCGGCATCTGCATATCCATCAGGATCACGTCATAGATACCGACGGCGTGGGCCTGGACGGCCTCGAGGCCGTTCGCCACCGAGGTCACCTCGATCCCCGCGCCGCGCAGGATGATCTCGACGACGCGAAGGTTGGTCGGATGGTCATCCGCGACCAGCACGCGCGTGACGGCATGCACCGGGCCCGACGATGAGGCTTCATCCTCCGGTCGGGCGACCGCGCCGACCGGCAGGATAACCTCGAACCAGAACACCGATCCGGTGCCGGGAATACTGTCGCAGTCCAGCACGCCGCCCATCATCTCGGCCAGATGTTTCGAAATCGCCAGACCCAGGCCGCTGCCGCCGAAGCGGCGCGTGATCGAGCCGTCGGCCTGCTGGAAGCGGTCGAACAGACGGGCCTTGTGGGCCGGGTCGAAGCCGTCGCCCGTATCCGAGACCGCGAAGCGCAACCGGTCGTCCGTCCCGACCGTCAGCGCCAGGCGCACTTCGCCCGCCGTCGTGAATTTCACCGCATTGGAGACCAGGTTGATGAGTACCTGGCGGACGCGGACCGCATCGCCCTCATAGGCCCGGTCGGCCGCCGCATCGATCTCGACCACGATCGGCAGGCCCTTTTCGTCTGCCCGCGGCCGGCACAGGGCGGCGACGTTGCGGACCAGGTCGCCCGCGTGGAAGGGCACCGCCTCGATCTCCAGCTGCCCCGCCTCGACCTTGGCCAGGTCGAGAATGTCGGACAGCAGCCGCTCCAGCATTTCGCCCGAGGCGCAGATCATCCGCGCCGCCTCCTGTTCGCGCGGCGGCAGGTCCGCCTCGTCCAGCACATGGGCCATGGCCAGCACGCCGTTCAGCGGCGTGCGGATCTCGTGGCTCATATTGGCGAGGAATTCGGACTTGGCGACGCTGGCCGCCTCGGCCTCATGCTGTTTGTCGACCAGGGCCCGGTTGGTCGCCTGAAGGGCGCGGTGCCCGCGCCAGGCATTCAGGCCCGAGGTCGCCGCAAAGACCACGATCAGCGCCATCGACCAGAACAGGCCCAGCTCACTGGTGAAATTCGGCAGGGTGAACGGCAGCACCAGCAGGATCACCGCCGGCGGCAGGCCGGTGGTCAGCATATGCACCAGGGACCGGTGACAGCCGCGCACGACGTACAGCAGCACGCCACTGGTCAGGGCCACCGCCACCACCCGGCTGGTCTCGCCCGGAGCCCACCACCACAGCCAGCCGATCGTCACCCAGGCACAGGTCGACACCGCGGTGGCCAGCAGCCGCAGGGTGCGGAAGAACACCGGATTCCGGGCCAGCCGGCGGGGGTCGGTGGCGATCCACAGGGTGGAGTCGCCGATCGCATAGATCGCCGCCCAGGCCACCAGCGCGCCCAGGGGGATGGCGGTCAGACCGGTCAGGAACACCAGCACACTGATGACGATGCGGCCGCCGGCCTGCTTGCGGGTGTCGACGGCCGTCTGGTCAAACGCCGCGTCGAAGCCAAGGAGGGAGAGGTTCATCGCAATTTCCAGCTGCCCCCCCCTCATGCACGCGAGCGATGAAGTCCGGATTAAGATCGCGGCAGACGGCCCCTCAGGTCTCCCGCGCCGGTTCCGGCCCCAGCAGGCGACGCAGCAGCGGCCAGATCTTAACCCAGGCCGACACGACGCCGATCACCGAGGCGACGCCCTGGAAAAAGGCCCACACCGTGTCGACCAGCGCCCCGCCGAGGATCCAGCCGGTCAGGGGCATCAGCAGCCGGGAAATGCCGATCTGGACGGCGGCATAGGTCTGCGAATACTCGATCGACCGGTCGAGAACGAAGGCGATCGACACCGCCGCCGACATCGGCCCCCACAGCAATGGCAGCACCAGCAGCAGGGCCAGGACCAGCAGGATCAGCTTGGTGCCGACGGTCTCACCGGACACCAGGCTGAGCACCAGCCCCGCCCCCATCGCCAGCAACACCGCCACCAGGGTCACCGGCAACACCATGTCCACGGCCACGATCAGGTCCATGAACAGCAGACCGGCCAGCACGGCCGCGCCCGTCAGCAGGAAGCCGCCGACCCACAGGGCCGCATACTGGCCCAGACGACGTTTCAGATGGGCCAGGCTGATCACGGCGACACTCCTCGACGGCGGGACCCGCAGGATGCCGCGCCCGGCCGCCGAAGTCCATTGACCGAACGCCGCTCGCCCATCTGCCAGTCCCGCCGCTCGCCCGGCCGTTCACCATGCCTGTAGGCAGCCCGTTCAGTCCGTCTCGGCCACACTGCCCCTCCCTCAAGCCGGGAGCCGCCCATGCAGGCCTTCGCCATCGCCGCCGGCGGTATCGCCACCGCCACCGCCCGCTTCGACGCCAGCGCCCGGCGCACGGCCGCCGGCCCGCTCGACACCCTGGCCGAAGAGATGGTCGACCGCCTCCAGTCCGAGGTCGCCCTCAAGGCCAATGTCGCCGTGCTGAAGACCGCCGACCGGATGACCGGCACCCTGCTCGACATGCTGGCCTGAGGGTCGCCCCCCCCTCAACTCAGGCTCCGGCCTTGGGCGGCAGGGCAAAGAAGGTCTGGAAGGTCACCGCCAGGGCGCGATCGCCCGCGATCCGGACCCCACCCCCGGCCTCAAGCGCCTCCAGCGGCACCTTGCCGTAGACATAGGCCGCCATCGCTTCCGGCGTGGTGATGAAGGTCACCCCGGCGTCGTCGATCCCGCCCCGTTCCGGCACCAGCACGCCATGGTCGATACGGACACGGAAGGTCTCGTCATCCAGCTGAAACCCGACCGTCATGTCAGCATCGCCCGCCATACCGGCCTGGAACATGGTCCGGAACGACAGCATCAGCGAGGTCTTGGACAGCGGCAGGGTCGGGTCATGGCCCGGCGATCGCGCCGCCCAGCGTCCCAGCACGATCAGCAGTTGATCCGCCTCATAGCCCCACGGCGTCAGCCCGTAGACCTGGACCGAGGCCGGCGGCGGCAGTTTCGACCGCTCGACCAGGCCATGCGTTTCCAGCGTCTCCAGCCGCTGGGTCAGGATGTTGGCGCTGAGGCCCGGCAGGGCGGCCCGGATGTCGCCGAACCGCCGCGGCCCGAACATCATCTCGCGCAGGATCAACAGCGACCAGCGCTCCCCGACCAGCTCCAGCGCATGGGCCGTGCCGCAGGCGTCATCGTACCAACGCCGCGGCGCCCCTCCGGGTCCGGACGTCAAGTTGGTTACTTTTTCTAACTGCATGGTTGCCATTCCTAACCGGTCGTGGCACGAATGGCAAATCTCGCAGGAGGGAGAGGCTCGATGTCACGCATGCTTTTCGTCAATCTGCCGGTCACCGACCTGGCCCGCTCGATCGCCTTCTATGAGGCGGCCGGCGCGAAACAGAACCCGCAGTACAGCGACGCGCGCACCATGTGCATGGTCTTCTCCGACACCATTTACGTGATGCTGCTGACGCACAGCCGTTTCGCCGAATTCACCGCCCGGCCGATCGCCGACGCCCACGCCTCCGTCCAGGTGCTGCTGGCCCTGTCCGCCGACGACAGGACCCAGGTCGACGCCATCGTCGATGCCGCCGGTGCCGCAGGCGGCCAGGCCGACCCCAATCCCGCACAGGACCACGGCTTCATGTACGGCCGCAGCGTCGCCGACCCCGACGGCCACATCTGGGAGGTGTTCTGGATGGATGCCGACGCGGCCACCGCCGAAGATGCGGCCTGAGCCGGAGCGCGATCATGCCCGACTCCCACGAGCTCAGCGTCACCCGCCTGATCAAGGCCTCGCCCGAGACCGTCTGGCGCATCTATACCGAACGCACCCGCGACTGGTTCTGCCCCCGCCCCTGGACCACGCCCGAGGTTGACTTCGACCTCCGGCCGGGCGGCCGCGCCGACGTCACGATGCAATCGCCCGAGGGCGAGCGTCACAGCTACCGCGGCGTCTTTCTGGAAGTGGTCCCCAATCGGAAACTGGTCTCGACCAGCGCCCTGACCGAGGGCTGGGTCCCGCAGCCGGGCGAGATGAATTTCGTCCGCATCGACACCTTCGAGCCCGAGGATGGCGGCACCCTTTACACCGCCCGCGCCCGGCATTGGGATGCCAAGGCCGCCGACGCCCATCGCGACATGGGCTTCGAACAGGGCTGGGGCACCGTCGCCGACCAGCTGGCCGAACTGGCGGAGGCCGCGCAATGACCGACAGGATCATCCCCTGCCTCTGGTATGACGGTGACGGTGAGGACGCCGCGACCTTCTACGTCTCCCTGCTGCCCGACAGTCGCATCGACCGCGTCATGCGCGCGCCCGTCGACACCCCGTCCGGCCCCGCCGACACGGTACTGACGGTGGAGTTCACCCTGGCGGGGCGGTCATACATGGCCCTGAACGGCGGCCCGCAGTTCCCGTTAACCGAGGCGGTGTCGCTGCAGGTCCTGACCGAAGACCAGGCCGAGACCGATCGGCTGTGGAACGCCCTGACCGCCGACGGCGGCCAGGCCGGCGACTGTGGCTGGCTCAAGGATCGCTGGGGCCTGTCGTGGCAGATCACGCCCCGCCGCCTGATGACCCTGATCACCGACCCCGACCGTCGCCGCGCCGGCCGCGCCATGGCCGCGATGATGACGATGCAGAAGATCGACATCGCCGCCCTCAACCATGCCGCCGACGGAGACACCTGAGCCGCAACACCAACTTCCCGCCCCCGCGCCCAAGCCGCGAGCGACCGCATCGCGAGCGATAGCGCCCAACCCCGCGCTCAACCAACGAGCGACCGCGTCGCTCGTGATAGCGCCCTAAATAGAGACCTGCCCATGCCCTTCCTCGACATCACCGTCATCCCCGTGCCCACGGCCAACAAGGCCGCCTATCTGGCGCATTCCCGCACCTCGACGATCATCTTCAAGGAGTATGGCGCGACCCGGGTCACCGAGACCTGGGGCGAGGACGTCCCGGACGGCAAGGTCACCGACTTTAAAAAGGCGGTCCAGCTCCAGCCCGGCGAAACCGTCGCCGTCGGCTGGATCACCTGGCCCGACAAGGCCACCCGCGACACCGCCTGGGAAAAGCTGATGACCGACGCCCGCCTGTCCGCGACCGAGATGCCGTTCGACGGCAAACGCATGATCTTCGGCGGCTTCGAGGTGCTGCTGGACGGCTGACACCTGGCAACCGGGCAAGAAGAAGGGGCGGTCCCGATGGGGCCGCCCCTTTGTCGTTCTAGCTGTCCAGAAACGACCGCAGCTTCCGCGACCGCGACGGGTGCTTCAGCTTGCGCAGGGCCTTGGCCTCGATCTGGCGGATGCGTTCGCGGGTGACCGAGAACTGCTGGCCGACCTCTTCCAGGGTGTGGTCGGTGTTCATGCCGATGCCGAACCGCATGCGCAGGACGCGCTCCTCGCGCGGCGTCAGCGAGGCCAGCACGCGGGTCGTGGTCTCGCGCAGGTTCGACTGGATGGCGGCGTCGATCGGCAGGATGGCGTTCTTGTCCTCGATGAAGTCGCCCAGGTGGCTGTCTTCCTCGTCGCCGATCGGGGTCTCGAGGCTGATCGGCTCCTTGGCGATCTTCAGGACCTTGCGCACCTTCTCCAGCGGCATGGCCAGTTTTTCCGACAGCTCCTCCGGGGTCGGCTCGCGGCCGATCTCGTGCAGCATCTGGCGGCTGGTGCGGACGATCTTGTTGATCGTCTCGATCATGTGCACCGGGATGCGGATGGTGCGCGCCTGGTCGGCGATCGAACGGGTGATGGCCTGGCGGATCCACCAGGTCGCATAGGTGCTGAACTTGTAGCCGCGGCGGTACTCGAACTTGTCGACCGCCTTCATCAGGCCGATATTGCCTTCCTGAATGAGATCAAGGAACTGCAGGCCGCGGTTGGTGTATTTCTTGGCGATGGAGATCACCAGGCGCAGGTTGGCCTCGACCATTTCCTTCTTGGCCTGACGGGCCTCGCGCTCGCCCTTCTGCACGGTCTGGACGATGCGGCGGTAGTCGTCGATCGGCAGGCCGGCCTCGCTGGCCACGGCGGCGATGTCACCGCGGATGCGGGCGATCTGGGCCGCTTCCTTGTCGGCGAACTTGGTCCAGCGCACGCCCATGTCGCGCACATTGTCGGCCCAGTTGGGGTCCAGTTCGGCCCCGAAATAGGCCTTGAGGAATTCCGGACGCGAGATGCCGTAGCCGTCGGCCAGGCGCAGCAGCCGGCCTTCCAGCCCCATCAGCCGCTTGTTGATCGCGTACAGCTGCTCGACCAGGGCCTCGATGCGGTTGTTGTTCAGCTTCATCGTCTTCAGACGATCGGAGATGGCCTTGGTCAGGCCGACATAGGCCTTCTGGTCCTTGGCCGAGAGCATCTCGCCCTTGAGGCGGGCCTCGACCAGCTTGTCCTGCAGCTTGCGGAAGCCGCCGAAATCCCCGGCCACGGCGTCCAGCACCTCCATGACGCCGTCGCGCAGCTCGGCCTCCAGCGCCGAGATCGACAGGCCGCCGCCGTCATCGAAATCGTCGTCGTCGTCGTCATCGCTCTCGGGCTTTTCGGCCTCGCCCTCGGTCTTCTCGGCCTCGGGCTTCTCTTCCGGCTCGGGCTGGGCAGCCCCCGGCAGGGACGAGGGGTTGATCACGCCATAGGTGGCGTCGAGGTCGATGACCTCGCGCAGCAGGATGCGGTTGTTGGCCAGTTCGTCGCGCCAGACCATGATGGCCTCGAACGTCAGGGCGCTCTCGCACAGGCCGGAGATCATCGCGTCGCGACCGGCCTCGATCCGCTTGGCGATGGCGATCTCGCCCTCGCGGCTCAGCAGCTCGACCGACCCCATCTCGCGCAGATACATGCGCACGGGATCGTCGGTGCGATCATAGGCGGACTTGGCCGGGGCCTCGGCCACGGCGGTGCCGGCGGCGGCGGCGACGTCCGTGCTCTGCGGCTCGGCGGCGTCCTCCTCGGCCTCGACGACGTTGACGCCCATTTCGGACAGCATGGCCAGGGTGTCCTCGATCGCGTCGGGGGTCACCTCGTCGGACGGCAGAACCTTGTTCAGTTCCTCCATCGTCACATAGCCCTTGGTCTTGGCCTGTTTGATGAATTTCTTGACGCCGGCATCGGTCAGATCGAGCAGTGGCCCGTCGGTGGCGGCTTCGGTTTCCTGCGTCTCGGTCTGGGCAGTCATTAAATTCTGTCTCCGCGCCGGTCGGGGTGATCAATCCCGTCGGCAAAAATACAACGCGTCACGACTTCGTTGGTTACGAAGCCGCGTCGTCTTCCCATATCGTCCCGGCTTTGATCGCACGGCGCAAAGCATCGCGCTCGGCCTTTAGCCGGCGGAAAGCCTCATCCTGTCCCGGCACTGCACGTGCCGAAACCAAGGCGTCCTCCAACGCCGCTACGCGGGTCAGAGCGTCGAACGCCTGCGACCACCGGGTCCGTGCTTCGGCGAGGGGCGCATTCGCGGCCAGGAAAGGCGCGCCGGACTTTGCCGCCGCCTTCTCGACCTCGCGCACTAAAGCATCGTGACCCGAGAGGGCCAGATGGCGTCGCACGGCCGCACTGTCAAGGGATTGGCCGCTTTCCTGGTCGGCGAACCGCAGTCGAACAAGTTCCTGGGCCAGGCCATCCAGCGCCGGTTCGCCGAAGCCGTGGGCGGCGATGGCTTCCAGATAGTCGTCCATCCGCTCGGGATCATCGATGGCGCCGTGGGCCAGGGCTGCGGCCACCGGCTCGATCGACCGTGACAGCGAATGCATGGCCTGGGCTCCCTCGGCGGTCTGGCCCAGCATGGGCGGGGGACCCGGCTTCCAGCGGCCGTTGACGCTCTGGCCGCGCGACGCCGGCCGCTGGACCCGGGCCGGAAACAGGGCATCGAACCGGTCGAACAGTTCACGCCGGTACTGTTCCGCCAGATCCCGGTCCTGAATGGCCCCTGCGGCGTCTCGCAGCCGTCCCTTCAGCCCGGCGCGGCGCTCGGGCGTATCCAGCACCTCGACCTCGGCCTCGCGCTTGAACAGCACCTCGGCGAAGGGCCGGGTGTCGTCCAGGGCCTGGCGCAGGGCCGGTGCCCCCTTCTCGCGCAGGATGTCATCCGGATCCTGGCCGCCTTCCAGCAGGGCGAAGCGGAACGACCGTCCGGCCTTCAGCATCGGCAGCGCGCGCTCTATGGACCGGTAGGCGGCGCGCTGGCCGGCCCCGTCACCGTCGAAACACAGCACCGGTTCGGACGAGACCCGCCACAGCAGGGCCATCTGCTCCTCGGTCAGGGCCGTGCCCATCGGCGACACGGCCGGGATGCCGGCCCGCTGGCAGGCGATCACATCCATATAGCCCTCGACCACGACGATCGCCCGGTCGGACCGGCTCTCGGCCCCGAGGATGCGGCGCGCCTCCGGCAGGCCGTACAGGGTCGAACCCTTGTGAAACAGGGGACTCTCGGGGCCGTTCAGATATTTGGCGCGGTCGTCGGGGTTCATGGCCCGGCCGCCGAAGCTGACGATCCGGCCCCGGGCGTCGAGGATCGGGAACATCAGCCGGTCGCGGAACCGGTCATAGGGCTGCCCCCCGCCCTCGGGCGCGATCAGCAACCCCGCCTCGACCAGTTCGGCCGGGCGCGCGCCGCGCTGGACCAGGGCGTCCTTCAGACCGCCGCGGGTTTCCGGCGCATAGCCGAGACCGAACCGCTCCCACTGATCCTCGGGCAGGCCGCGCTTGTGCAGCACCTCACGCGCGGCCTTGCCGGCCGAGCGGCGCAGATTGGCGGCGAACCATTTCTGGGCCAGGTCCATCCAGTCGGTCAGCCCCTGGCGCTTCTGCTCCCGCTCGACCGCCTGCGGATCCTCGGCCGGCATCTGCATTCCGGCCTCGGCCGCCAGCCGCTCGACCGCCTCGGGGAAGCTCAGCCGCTCGGTCTCCTGCAGGAAGGTAATGACGTCGCCATGCTTGCCTGAGCTGAAGTCGTGGAAGAAGCCCTTGTCGTCATTGACGAAAAACGACGGCGACTTCTCCTTGGTGAACGGCGACAGCCCGACGAACTCGCGTCCCTGACGCTTGAGCTTCACCGACCGGCCGATGACATCGGACGGGCGAAGGCGGGCCTTCAGTTCTTCCAGGAAACGGTCATCGAAACGCACCGCGTGTCTATAGCGCGGAAATGGCGACGGCGTCAGACTTCGCGCGTTAAGGTTTCACTAACCAATTTGTCCGGATCGTGACCATAACCATCTGATTTTTAGCGTATTTTATATCCATACACGGAACCATCCACACCGCTGTGGGTTAATTTCAGTGTGCCGCGCCAGAAGGCAGCGGATCCCGGCGGTGCCGGCGCGAAGGCGCGGGCCCGCCAGCCAGAAAGACCGGACCACCATGTTCATCGCCATCGCCCGCCCGGCGGTGGAGCCCGTCGGCCCCGATGCTGTCGCCGTCCCCGGCTCTCCCACCGTCGCCCCGCTCACGCCCCGCGCCCTGCACGCGCGCCTGCTCGATAATGCCGCCGCCCGACGGATGCGGGCCCGGGAACGCCGTCTGGCGCACCGCGACGAGGACGCCCGCTACTGGCTCGCCGCCACCCTGACGGCGGTGCGCAAGGCGGGCGAACTGCGCTGCGAGGACAGGAGCTTCGCGCCCCTGCCCTGAGCCCGGCCCGGTGCCTAGCGCCAGATCGACCCGTCAACGGCTCCGGCGCGGCCGACGTCATAGACGCCGCGCATCGCCTCAAGGCTGAAGTCCAGCGGATCGGCGGCGCTGTCGTCCGGCAGGGCGGCGTAATGGAACTCCAGCCCGTTTCGCTCGGCAAAGGCGCGGTTCCCGGCCAGGGTGGAGACGAGGGAGGTCCGCAACATGATGTCGAGACTGCGCGCCAGCACCGTGCCCATGCTGTCGCGGGTGATTTTGAATCCGGCACCGGTGCGACCGTTGACGATCACATGGATACGGCCGCCCCTGAGATCCCCCGCCTCGTCCTCGAAGGACCAGAAGGTTTCGGGCAAGGCCAGAAAAGGCGTGGCCACCCCGCCATCGACATGCATCTCCTCGAAGCGGTGACCCCCGCCCTCTGACGGAATCAGCACCGGCGGAAAGGCCCCCGGCACGCTGGCCGAGGCGACCAGAACCAGACGGAACAGGGTCAGGGCCTCCGGCCCGCCCCGTCGGGCGATGGCCCCCATGTCCCAGACCACGCCCCGCTGGGAATCCAGATCCGTGGTGGCCACCAGCAGCATCCGCCCCCGCGTCGCCTCGGCCGCCACGGCCTGCAGGACCCGGTCGTCGATATAGTGGTCGACCAGGGCGCGCAGCGGCTCGCCCCGGTAGACGCCCGATCCGAACAGGGCTCCCAGCCCCTGGGGCTGCAACAGGTCGCTGGCCGCCCCTCCGGTGTAGGCCTCGGTCAGTTCGTCGTCCCAGTCCGGACCGAGGAAGACGAAGGAGGCGGCCAGGGCCCCGGTCGAAACGCCGGTGACGACCTCCATGTCGGGCCGGGTGCCCGACGCGGTCCAGCCGGTCATCAGTCCGGCGGCAAAGGCCCCGTTGGCTCCGCCACCGGACAGGGCCACGATATCGCGATGTCCGTCGGGACCGATCGGCATGCCGGCACGCAGCCGCGCCTCGAACACCGCCACCTGGCCAGGGTCATCGAGATAGAAGCGATACGGCCTGTTGTCCGCTGCCTGCACACCCATCGGGGCCGCACTCAGCCGGTCTTCGGGCCCGAAGCTGGTCCGGGTCCCGCTGACGCAGCCCGCGGTCGCCAGCAGCAGACAGAACAGGATCAAGACCCGGGTCATCAGCGTCCTTTCCAATCCCTGGAACGGCAGCGAGAGTGGGCCTCTGGCGCGCCGGCGTCTAGCCGCGCGGCCCCATAAGGTCGCGGAACCGGTCAAACAGATACAGGCTGTCAGTCGGTCCGGGCGAGGCCTCCGGGTGGTGCTGCACGCTGAACACCGGCCTGTCCTTCAGGGTGATGCCGCAGTTGGTGCCGTCGAACAGGCTGACGTGGGTTTCGACCACCGCGTCAGGCAGGCTGTCGCGATCGACGGTGAAGCCGTGATTCATCGACACGATCTCGACCTTGCCCGTGGTCAGGTCCTTGACCGGGTGATTGGCCCCGTGGTGGCCCTGGTCCATCTTGATGGTCTTTGCCCCCAGGGCGAGGGCCAGCATCTGGTGGCCGAGGCAGATGCCGAACACCGGCTTGCCGCTGTCGACCAGTTTCAGGATTTCGGGCACCGCATAGACTCCGGTCGCCGCCGGGTCGCCCGGGCCGTTCGACAGGACGATACCGTCGGGATCGCGGGCCAGGATATCCTCGGCCGGAGTGGTGGCGGGCACGACCGTGATCTTCGCCCCCGTCGAGGCCAGGGCCCGCAGGATGTTGCGCTTGACCCCGTAGTCGATGACCACGACCGACTTGCCGGCGGCGTCAACACGGGGATAGCCCTCCGGCCAGTCCCACAACCCCTCGTCCCAGTCGAACGATTGCAGGGTCGAGGCGGCCTTGGCCAGGTCGAGACCGACCAGACCGGTCCAGGCCTTCGCCTGGGCCACCAGGGCCTCGAGGTCGAAATTTCCGTCCGGATCATGGGCGATGACGGCATGCGGGGCACCGCCGTCACGAATCCGCGCCGTCAGGGCCCGGGTATCGACGCCGGACAGGCCGACCACGCCGCGACGCTTCATCCAGCCGTCCAGATCGCCGCCGCCGGCCGGTTCCGCGCGCCAATTGGCCGGGCCGGTCGGCAGGTCGCGGAAGATCGCGCCCCGGGCCGAGGTCTCCGAACCGCCACCGATCTGCTCGATGTCCTCGAGGTTCACGCCCGTATTGCCGACATGCGGGAAGGTGAAGGCCAGGATCTGGCTCATGTAGGAAGGGTCGGTCAGGATCTCCTGATAGCCGGTCATGGCGGTGTTGAAGACCACCTCGCCCAGCGCGGTACCGGTCGCGCCGACACCGATCCCCTGCAGGATGGTGCCGTCGGCCAGGGCGAGGACGCCGGTGGCGCCTGAGAGAAGCTTGGTCATGGCGCGTTCCTTACACCGAATCCGGGCGGGCAAACGGCGGCGTCACTAAAGATGCCCGGCCGCGGGGTCAACGTCCGACTTCAGCCCGCCCCGGTTCCGTCGCCGGTGAGGTCCGGGTCCCGCCGGTTCCGCCGCACCCACAGCCAGGCCAGGCTGGTCAGGGCGAAGAAGGCCAGGGTCGGCAGGATATAGCCCGGTGCCGCCGCGGCGACCGCCGCCACGCTGAAGGCCAACCCCAGCACCGCAACCACCCGGTCGCGCGGCCGCCCGGCCATGCGGAACAGGGCCACGGCGCAGAAGCCGTAGATGACCAGGCTCAGCACCGCCGTCAGACCCACGAGGGCCCCGAACTGTCCACCCAGGGTCGGCTGGTTCGAGATCACCGCCACCACCGACATGATCGCTCCGCCCAGCAGCGGGTTGGCGACCGGCGTGCGGTCCCCATGGCCGAAGCCGGACGGCAGGAAACCCTGTTTGGCCGCAGCCCGCGCCGTCTCGCCGCCCAGCATGACCCAGCCGCTCAAGGTGCCGGTGGCCTTGATCACCATGGCCGCTGCCGCCACGCCGCCGATCGAGGCCCCGAACACCCGGGCGATCAGGTCGGCATAGGGACTGGAGGACTGGGCCAGCACGCCGGCCGGGATGACCCCGAACACCGCCACCGAAGCCGCGATATAGACCACCGCGGCCAGCAGCACGCCGACGATGGTCGCCCGCCCGACGTCGCGCACCGGGTCCTTGACCCGGGCCGACAGGGCGGCGGCGCTCTCGACCCCGATAAAGGCCCAGAAGATGATGGCCAGCGAGGCCGGGACGCTCTTGGACAGGGGGGCACCCGAGGGGCTCCACGACGCGGCGAAGATCGCGGGATCGAAGGCGATGGCCCCCGCCACGACTGCCACCGCGACCGGGGCCAGGCCGATGATCAGGGCCAGGGCGGCGAAGCGGGCGGCCGTGCGCGCGCCGATGATATAGGCGACCGTGGTCAGCCAGATCAGGAACAGATTGCAGAACACCGCCCCGACCGGGGTCGCCAGCACCGGATAGAAATAGCCGAGGTAGCCAGTCGCGGCGACGGCGATGGCGACATTGCCGACCAGGCAGGCGGTCCAGAAGGCGAGCGCCGTCTGGAAGGCGAAGAACCGGCCCAGCCCGCGTTCGGCGTAGCCCGACAGGCCGTCGGCGTCCGGCTGCAATCGGCCGAGGGCGGAAAACACCATGGCCAGAACCACCGCCCCGGCGGCCGCCGCGGCCCAGCCGATGACGCTGGAACTGCCGGTCGGGGCCAGGGTGGCGGGCAGGAGGTAGAGGCCCGACCCGATCATATTGCCGGCCACCACCAGGGCGGCGAGGCCCCAGCCGAGCTGGCGGACAGATGCGGTCGGGGTCGCGGTCGTCATCTATTCACCTTCTCAAGCCGGGTCTGGAACCCGGCTGCCGCCGCCTCATGCCGCGGACTCAGTCCCCGCGATCATAATGACCTGCCGACAGATTGCACGGCACCGCCTCGCCGAAGGCCGCCCTGCTAGAGAGGAAGCGCATCCGGATCAACCCGATGCCGCACCAGCGGCCAGCCCAGTCCAATAACCGCCACCAGGCCGACGGCGACCAGCACCCAGCCGATCAGGCTTGAACTGCCGAACGGTGCCAGGGCGACGGGCAGGAGATAGATCCCCGAGCCGATCATGTTTCCGGCCACCAGCAGGGCGGCCAGGCCCCAGCCCAGCTTGCGTTTCCTGTCCATGATCGCCCCCCGGCGGTGCGCCCGTCAGGGCGTCGAATGCAGCGCCGCGATCCGGTCCTGGAACCAGCCGACCGCGCGCTCGTGTTCTGGACTTAGCACGCCCCGGTCGTATTGCCCCGCCGTGAGGTTGGCCTGCACCGCCTCGCAGATGGCGGCGTCCTCGGCGGTCAACCGATCCGACGCCGCCAGAATCTCCGTCAGGGCCCCGGGGCCGTCATCGCCGAGAAACAGATAGTCGAGCCGGACCCGGCCCGGGCCGACCGGTGTCATCCGCTCGATCATGGCGCTGTCGCGATAGACGTTGATGCCGAGATTGGGCCACAGCCAGCCCCACACGCCCCCCTGAGGTCCATCATTGATGCCGACGGCCTGCTGCACCACAAGATCGCCGTCGACACTGGTGCGGTAGTCCGACCGCGGGCCCAGTTCCTCGGCCAGCACGGGGTGGACGGCGTCGATGTGATAGCCCTCCAGATAGTTCTCGGCATAGACCTTCCAGTCGCAGGCGAGATCGTGCGTGCGCCGGACCAGGGGCTGGCTGATGTCGAGACTCCGCGCCGTCAGCAACCGCTCCAGAGGCGCGACAAATTCCGCCAGCGGTGCCGCCTCCGGGTCCAGAACCACGAAGGCCAAACCGCGCCAGATCTCCAGCCGCACGGTGAACAGGCCGAAATCCCGCGGGTCAAATCCCTCCGCGGTGCCAAAGCCCGTAGCCGCCCTCAGCCGACCGTCCAGGGCATAGCGCCAGCCGTGGTAGCCGCAGACCAGCTCACCCTCGCAGTGACCGCGGGTACCCGCGACCAGCGGTCCGGCACGGTGTCGGCAGACATTGTGGAAGGCCCGCAGGATCCCGTCCCTGCCCCGGACCGCCAGCAACCGGTAACCGGCGATGTCGGTCGCGATCCAGTCGCCCGGAGCCGCCGCCTCGGCCTCGTGGCCGATGAACAGCCAGGCGCGTCCGAACACACCCCTGCGCTCGCGGGCCCAGGCATCGGGATCGCCGTACAGGCGGGCGGGGAGGGTGGTCTGCATACCCCACAAGGCCCGCCGCGACGGGCCGCGTCAACGGTTCACACGGTGCGGGCGGTCATCTGGGCGAACACGGCGTGGGTGGCCCCGACCGCCACCGCGGCCCGGGCCCACTCGGGCCGGAGGTTCAGCAGCAGCAACCGCGGCGCGGACTCACGCGCCGCGGTGATCAGGGCCTCGGCCGCAGCCCAGGACCGGCTGCTGTCGTGGTCGACGCCGGCGAAATCGATGGCCAGACAGCCGGCCCGGGCGTCGACCAGGCGTCGGGCCAGGTCGATGTCCGGGGCCATGTGCAGGATCACGCCCAGTTTCTGGGTTTCGAAATGGGCGATGGTCTCGGCCAGGGCTTCCGGCGCGACCATTTCTGTCCCGCCCATCACCTCGACCAGCAAGGTTCCACGCCGTCCGTCGAACTGCAGACCGGCATAGGCCAGGGCAAAGCGGCCCTGGGTGGTCGCCACCGTACGCCAGAAGGCGGGCAGGACAACGGTCTCGTTGAGGGTCGGATGCAGTAGATCCAGACCGTGGGCCATGGTCTGCAGATCGATCCGCTTCAGGTCGGCCGGCTCGAGCGTCCGGTGACCCATGGCCACCAGCGCCGACTCCCCGCCCCGATGACGGACAATGCGCCTGAGCCGGCGCCCGACCGGCGCGAACCGGTCCAGCTCATAGACCGGCTGGGCGGCCAGGGTGATCGACAGTTCCCGCCGGGCCCGCGTCACGAAGGGAAAGGTCAGGCTTTCGCAGGCGGAACCGTAGGCGCGTCGGTCCGGGACACACCTGGCCGATCGGGACTCGTCAAACGAAACCTTGGCCGGTTCTCTCGGTCCGGCCCCCGGAGGATAGGCCATCACGACCTCCTGTGCTGGGACCACACGATACTACCTATGGAAGGTGCGCCCCATTTACCAAGAGATCACCAACAGACGGGGTTGACGCCGTTTTACCATAGGGCCTGCCCCGTCACGGCAGGCCCACGCGTCGCCTGCGCCGCCGATCGAACCGATGCCGGAGACTGGAGTGGCAAGGCGTGCCTCGCAGGGCCGAAACCATCCGCGTCCTGGCCGGGTCCTGCTTTCTGCCCGGGCACGAGCCCCATTTCCGCGCTTGCACGCCACCCCGTCCCGGGGGAATGACCGTCCATGACCATCACCACGGTCGGCCTCGATGCCGACGACACCCTCTGGCACAACGAGACCATCTTCCGCCTGACCCAGGCGCGGTTTCTCGACCTGCTGACCGACCACGACAATGACGCCATCGCCGCGCGGCTGGCCGAGGTCGAGCGTCGCAATCTGCGGCTCTACGGCTACGGGGTTAAGGGCTTCACCCTGTCGATGATCGAGACGGCGATGGAGCTGTGCGACGGCGATCCGCCGCCGCGCGCCCTGCGGGAAATCCTCGCCGCCGGGCGCGAGATGCTGGCCCATCCGGTCGAGACACTGCCCGGCGTGGCCGAGACCCTGGCTGGACTGGCCGATCGCTACCGTCTGGTGCTGATCACCAAGGGCGACCTGATGGACCAGGAGCGCAAGCTGGCGGCCTCGGGCCTCGGCGACCTGTTCAGCGGGGTCGAGATCGTGTCCGAGAAGGACCGCGCGACCTATGACCGCGCCTTCACCCGCCACGGCACCGGCCCGGACCAGGCGGTGATGGCCGGCAATTCGATGAAGTCCGACGTGCTGCCGGCGCTGGAGGCCGGGGCCTTTGCGGTCCACATTCCCTATCACGTCACCTGGGCCCACGAACTGGCCGATGCGCCGGAGAACCACCCGCGCTTTGCCCTGCTGGACACCATCGCCGCGCTGCCGGAATGGATCGAGTCCCGCCCCGACCGGTAGGCGGCCGGTCAGGCCGGGATGGGCTGTCCGTCCCACGCGAAACAGCCGCCACTGTCGGCCGGGGTCAGCGAGTCCACGACCGCCAGCAGACGCGCCGCCGAATAGGCGGGTGTAAACAGGGCATCCGGTTGAACTCCGCGCTGGAACGACCGGCTCAGGCCTGAGTCCACCGTGCCCGGATGCAGGCCCGCGACCACGGCCAGCGGATGGGTCCGGGCCAGTTCGATCGCGAGGTTGCGCAGGATCATGTTCAGGGCCGCCTTGGATGCCCGATAGCTGTGCCAGCCGCCCAAACGGTTGTCGCTGATCGAACCCACCCGGGCCGACAGGGCGACGAACACGGCCCGGCGATCGCGGGGCAGCAGCGGGAGCATGTGTTTGGCCACGAGCGCCGGTCCGATCGCATTGACCCGGAAGTCGCGCATCAGATGCGCCGGGTCCATTTCGCGAAAGCTGCGCTCGGGGACGTGGCCATTGTGCAGCACGCCGGTGCCGACGAACACCAGGGTCGGCACCGGCCCGCTGGCGACGGCGGCCGCCGCCGCCGCGATCGTCGCCTCATCCTCGAGGTCCAGCCCGGTTTCGGACCGGGACAGGGCATGGACGACGGCGAACGCCCCCGTCGCCCGCACGCGCGCGACGACCGCCGCCCCGACTCCGCCCGAAGCCCCCATGACCACCGCTGCCGAATCCATCCGTGTCTTTCCCGGCCACCGTCGCGCGTCGCGATCCTGACAGGGCCCCTTACCACCGTTCCCGCACCCGGATTGAGTCCGGCCGGACCGATAAGCGCTTGTCGCGCGGCGGTCGCGTCTCTAAACGGACCGCTTAACCGACAACCAGAACGCCAAGGGCCCGCATTGCGCGTCCCCGACCGTTCGCGCGCGAGGATCCGAGACCCTGTCCGACGCCCTGACCAGCCACGAAGACCGGGATGCGATGATCCGCGCCTCGCTCGCGTCGCATGGGGATTCGGGGATCACGCCGCGCCACACCCTGTTCTATTTCTACGGCGCGGGTGACCACGACGATCTGAACGAGGTGGCACGTCGCGCCGGCTTCCTGACCCGGGGCCAGGACGACTGCACCATCCTCGAAACCACCATGGCGGTGGACGCCGCCTCGTTCGCGCCCGTTTCCTCCATGATGCAATCCTGGGCCGCGGCCTTCCAGCTGGACTATGACGGCTGGGAGTGCGCGGTCGTGACGAACTGAAGACCCAAGAAGAAGAGCCTCAGGCCCATGCCCAAACGTACAGACTTGAAATCCATACTGATTATCGGCGCGGGGCCGATCGTGATCGGGCAGGCCTGTGAGTTCGATTACTCGGGCGTGCAGGCGTGCAAGGCGCTGAAGGCCGAGGGCTACCGGGTCATACTGGTCAACTCCAACCCCGCCACCATCATGACCGACCCGGAGGTGGCCGACGCCACCTATATCGAGCCGATCACCCCGGCGTTCGTCGAGCGCATCATCGCCAAGGAGCGGCCCGACGCGCTGCTGCCGACCATGGGCGGCCAGACGGCGCTGAACACGGCCCTGGCGCTGGATGCCTCGGGCGCGCTGAAGAAATGGGGCGTGGAGATGATCGGCGCGAAAGCCGATGTCATCGACAAGGCCGAGGACCGGCAGAAATTCCGCAACGCCATGGACAAGCTGGGCCTCGAGAGCCCGCGGTCGAAGGCGATCCACACCATCGACGAGGCCGAGGACGCCCTGGCCTTCGTCGGCCTGCCGGCCATCGTCCGCCCCAGCTTCACCCTCGCCGGCACCGGCGGCGGCATCGCCTACAATGTCGAGGAATATTACGAGATCGTCGCCCACGGGCTCGACCTGTCGCCGACCACCGAGGTGCTGGTCGAGGAGTCGGTGCTGGGCTGGAAGGAATACGAGATGGAGGTGGTCCGCGACACGGCGGACAACTGCATCATCATCTGCTCGATCGAGAACATCGATCCGATGGGGGTCCACACCGGCGACTCGATCACCGTGGCCCCGGCCCTGACGCTGACCGACAAGGAATATCAGCGGATGCGGACCGGCTCGATCAATGTCCTGCGCGAGATCGGCGTCGAGACCGGCGGCTCGAACGTACAGTGGGCCATCAATCCGGCCGACGGCCGCATGGTGGTTATCGAGATGAACCCGCGCGTGTCGCGGTCCTCGGCCCTGGCCTCCAAGGCCACCGGCTTCCCGATCGCCAAGGTCGCCGCCCGCCTGGCCGTCGGCTACACCCTCGATGAGCTGACCAACGACATCACCAAAGTCACCCCGGCGTCATTCGAGCCGAGCATCGACTATGTGGTGACCAAGATCCCGCGCTTCGCCTTCGAGAAATATCCGGGGGCCGAGGCGACCCTGTCGACCTCGATGAAGTCGGTCGGTGAGGTCATGGCCATCGGCCGCACCTTCCAGGAGTCGATGCAGAAGGCCCTGCGCGGGCTGGAGACCGGCCTCAACGGTTTCAACGAGATCGAGATCGACGGTGTCGCCGGGGCCGAGGACGACGCCGGGGCCCGCGCCGCCGTGCTGCGCGCCCTGGGCCAGCCGACGCCGGACCGGATCCTGGTCATCGCCCAGGCCTTCCGCCACGGGTTGTCGGTCGAGGAGATCCACGCCGCCTGTTCGTACGAGCCCTGGTTCCTGCGCCAGATCGCCGACATCGTGCGCGAGGAGGGGCATCTGCGGGTCAAGGGGTTGCCGGGGCTTCACCCCTCCACCGCTTCGCGGTCCCCCTCCCCACTGCGTGGGGAGGAGACAGGACGGCCCGCCGTCTCCTCCCTGTCGCGCAGCGATGGGGAGGGGGACCCCGAAGGGGTGGAGGGGAACCGCCGCGAGTTCCGCCGCCTGAAGGCCAAGGGCTTCTCCGACGCCCGCCTCGCGCAACTGACAGGAACGACGGAATCGGAAGTCCGCGCCCTGCGGCGCGGCCTGAACGTGCGCCCGGTGTTCAAACGCATCGACACCTGCGCCGCCGAGTTCGCCTCGGCCACCGCCTATATGTATTCGACCTATGAGACCGGGGCCTTGGGCCAGGTGCCGGAATGCGAATCCGCGCCAACCGACAGAAAAAAGGCGATAATTCTGGGCGGGGGGCCGAACCGGATCGGGCAGGGGATCGAGTTCGATTATTGCTGCTGCCACGCGGCCTTTGCCTTCGCCGACATCGGCGTCGAGTCGATCATGGTCAACTGCAACCCCGAGACCGTCTCGACCGACTATGACACCTCCGACCGGCTGTATTTCGAGCCGCTCACGGCCGAGGACGTGCTGGAACTGATCGACGTCGAGCGGTCCAACGGCAATCTGATCGGCGTGGTCGTGCAGTTCGGCGGCCAGACGCCGCTGAAACTGGCCCATGCCCTGCAGGCGGACGGGGTGCCGATTCTCGGCACCAGCGTCGACTCGATCGACCTGGCCGAGGACCGCGAGCGCTTCCAGGTCATGCTGAATGACATCGGCCTGATGCAGCCGCCCAACGGCCTGGCCCGCAGCGCCGAGGAGGCCGCGCAGAAGGCCGATGAGGTCGGCTATCCGGTCGTGCTGCGTCCCTCCTATGTGCTGGGCGGGCGCGGCATGGTCATCGTCCATGATCGCGAACAGCTGGACCGCTATGTCGGCGAGGCCATGCGGGTGTCGGGCGATGACCCGGTGCTGATCGACCACTATCTGAACCGGGCCACCGAGGTCGACGTCGACGCCCTGTGCGACGACGAGACGGTATTCGTGGCCGGGGTTCTCGAACATATCGAGGAGGCCGGGGTCCATTCCGGCGACAGCGCCTGTTCGATGCCGCCCTTCTCTCTGTCCCAGGCCATCATCACCGAGCTCAAGCGCCAGACCGAGGCCATGGCCCGGGCCCTGAAGGTGCGCGGCCTGATGAACGTCCAGTTCGCCATCGAGGAGCCGCACAGCGCCGAACCGCGCATCTTCGTGCTGGAGGTCAATCCGCGCGCCAGCCGCACCGTGCCCTTCGTGGCCAAGACCATCGGCCACCCGGTCGCCGCCATCGCCGCCAAGGTCATGGCCGGCGTGCCGCTGAAGTCGTTCGGCCTGACCGACCGGCCCTATGACCATATCGCGGTCAAGGAAGCCGTCTTCCCGTTCGCCCGCTTCGCCGGGGTCGACACCATCCTCGGCCCCGAGATGCGCTCGACCGGCGAGGTCATGGGACTGGACTGGAAACGCGACGGCGAGGCCGACATGGCCCCCGCCTTCGCCCGCGCCTTCGCCAAGTCCCAGATCGGCGGCGGCACCACCCTGCCCGTCTCCGGCTGCGCCTTCGTCTCGGTCAAGGACGCCGACAAGCCCTTCATCATCGAGGCGGTGAAGACGCTGATCGCCGAGGGCATTTCCATCCTCGCCACCGGCGGCACCCACAGCTATCTGGTCGAGCAGGGGCTGGAGGTCGGGCACGTGAAGAAGGTGCTGGAGGGCCGGCCCCATATCGTCGACGCGATGAAGAACAGCGAGGTCCAGCTGGTGTTCAACACCACCGAGGGCAAGCAGTCGCTGCAGGACAGCTTCAGCCTGCGTCGCACCGCCCTGATGATGAAGATCCCCTACTACACCACGGCCGCGGGGGCGCTGGCGGCGGCCCAGGCCATCGGGGCGATCAAGGCCGGCGATCTGGATGTGCGGCCGATCCAGGACTACGCGCACTGAAGGATCGTGGCGGTCAGTTGGTGACGATTTCGACCTGTCCGCCCCCCCTGAAACAGCGGTGATCCGGACAGTCCGGTCAGGGACACCCGCTACAAACCGGGACAATTCTGTCCTGGTTGTGGCCGGACAACAGGGACGAAACCGCGACAAAACCGGGACAAACCGGCCAGACCTGACCGCGACAACCGGGACAACCGGGACAGCGCGACGGAGAACCGGTCGGCGGCAGGGGGGCGGCCTGCGCCCGTTCCTGACGCAGACAGGGTGCATCCTGCCGGCATGGAGCACCATCGCCTGCGCAAATATCGCGGTCCGGAGACCTGGGCCCGGGTCAGGGCCGCCTATGTGGCAGGCGAGCCGGCCCCGTCCGTGGCCCGGCGTTTCGACGTCGGCCTGTCCAATCTGCGGCGGCGGGCCATGGCCGAGGGCTGGACCCGCAACCGCATCGCCGAAACCCTGGACCTGAAGCCGGTGCGCGGCGGGGCCGACGACCCGGGCCCGGGGCTGGAGCCCCTGCCCGTCGCGACCTCGCCCGCCGATGCGGAGGACCCGCCGTGGATCGATCCGGACGTGGCGGTGATGCGCGCCGTCCGCCGCGCCGCCTGGCTGGTCAGCGAGGGCCGGGCGGTCGAGGCCCGGGTCCTGATCCGGGCGGCAGAGGCCCTGAAGTCGCTGGACGCCTGGCGTGGTATTCCCGACGGTGCGCCCCGCAGCCGGTAGGGGCACGGAGGGAGTACCGACCATGACATTGCCGTCGGTTCTCGCCGTGACCCTGGCGGGCCTGGCCGCCGCCAGCCTGGGCAGTTTCGGCCTGTTCTGGTTCGACAAGGTCCGGGCCCGCAACCATGGCCGCCGGGTGCCGGAGCGCGCCCTGCTGTGGGCCGCCCTGTTCGGCGGCGCGGGGGCCTGGCTGGGTCAGCAGCTGCTGCGCCACAAGACCCGCAAACAGCCGTTCCGGTCATGGCTGGGTGTGATGCTGGTTCTGCATGGCCTGCTGGTCGTGACCGGTCTGGCCGCCCTCATCCTGCGCTGACGGCGGACGACGCGGCGATCTTGGCCGGACCGGGCTCCGCCGGTAGGGTGCGGTCTCTTCGCCGGACGGAACCGCCCCCATGACCGGAATGCCGATCAGTGCCGGCGTCGTGCACGCCCTGCCCGAAGACCTCAGGGCGCGCCTCGTCGCCGACCCTGCAGCGCTGGAACGGTGGGAGGACATCACCCCGCTGGCCCGCAACGAATGGATCTGCTGGATCGAGTCGGTGAAGCGGGACGAGACCCGCCGCCAGCATATCGAGCGGGCCTGTGCCGACCTGAAGGCCGGCAAGCGCCGCCCCTGTTGCTGGCCCGGCTGTCCGCACCGCGAGAAGGGGGCGGGATCGCGGGGGCCGGGGCAGAGCGTTCGGTCGTGA
This sequence comes from uncultured Brevundimonas sp., assembly GCF_963975535.1. Taxonomy (GTDB): domain Bacteria; phylum Pseudomonadota; class Alphaproteobacteria; order Caulobacterales; family Caulobacteraceae; genus Brevundimonas. The sequence goes on from NZ_CAXBHE010000003.1 coordinate 187,084, forward strand.
CGGTGCCGGGGCGTCGCGGTGTTTAGGCGAAAAGCGTCGTCATCCTTCGGACCGGGGGTTGCGCCCTCGTCATCCCGGACACCGCGCAGCGGTGATCCGGGACGCCTGAGCGAAGACATTTGACCCTCCCGGAGGCGGCGGCAGCCGCTGTCCGGGAGACAGGTCAGGCTCCCGCGGGGCGGCACCCGTCTCCCGGATAATCGCGTCGCGATTTCCGGGAGGGCCGGGACGGTGGGGGCACGCCGTCCCGGATCGCCGCCTTCGCGGCGTCCGGGATGACAAGGTGTGCAGACGGACCATCCCCTCCGCCCTGGATTCACCCCAGCCCGGCCACCATCCCCGCAATCACTCCCGCCGCCCGCGTCTGATCGTCAACATCCAGCGTGGTCAGGGTCACCGTGCCCAGCACGGTGCGGTCGCGGCGGTCGCTGGTGCGGGCATAGGCGGGATCGTAGTGGGCCGCCATAAGCTGGCCGGCCAGGGGTTCGATCTCGCCGCGCGCGGCCATGGCCCGCCATTCGCTGACGGTGGCCCTGGCGTGGTGGCGTGGCAGGCGGCTGAGGGCGCGGTCCAGCCGCTCGGGGTCGGCGGCGATCTCGACATAGGTATCGACGATATGGCGGGCGCGCGCCGCCAGCGGGGCGGACAGGGTGATCACCTGTCCGGTGCCCATGGCGGCCCACAGACCGGGCGGCACGGTGCGTTCGCCGACGCGGCTGCTCTCGGCCTCGACCACGATCGGGCGGGCCGGGTCGAGGCGCTGGAGGGCGTCATACAGCCGGCTCTCGAACGCCTTCTGCGACGGCTGGCCGTCCGGCATGGCCCCGAACAGCGAGCCGCGGTGATTGGCCAGGCCCTCCAGATCGATGGTCTGGATGCCGTGGACGGATAGCCGCTTCAGAATCTCGGTCTTGCCGCTGCCGGTCGGGCCGTCGATCAGCACGATGCGCAGCGCCGGGGGGGCGTCGTACAGGCCCGCCACCACCTGCCGCCGCCAGGTCTGGTAGCCGCCCTCCAGCAGGGTCACCGGCCAGCCGACCTGGTCCATCACCGTGACCATGGCCCCCGAGCGCTGGCCGCCGCGCCAGCAATAGACCAGGGGCTGGAAGCTGCCGTCGCGGTCGGCCAGCCCGCCCTCCAGATGGTCGGCGATGTTGCGGGCGACCATGGCGGCACCGCTGCGCCGGGCGAGGAATTTGGAGCGCTGCACATATTCGGTACCGACGGCGGCGCGCTGGGCGTCGTCCAGCACCGGCAGGTTGATCGCGCCCGGCACATGGTCCTCGGCGAACTCGGCCGGGCTGCGCACATCGATGATGGCGTCGAAGGCGTCGCACGCGGCCGGGCCCAGATCGGTGGTGCGCCGGATCATTCAGCCGAGGACCCGGACCACGGCCGGACCGTCGACGACGCGCCCGACCACCGCTGCCCGGTCGAAGCCCTCGGCCCGCACCAGATCCAGCACCGCCCCGGCCTGATCGGCGCTAACGGCGATCAGCAGGCCGCCGCTGGTCTGGGGATCGGTCAGCAGGTCACGCCGCCAGGCGTCGAAGCCTTCGGGCAGGACCACGCCCTCGCCATAGCTGGCCCAGTTGCGGCCCGAGGCTCCGGTGCGCATCCCGTCGCGGGCCAGGGTCTCGACCCCGTCCAGCAGCGGCGCGGCACCGGCCTCGATCTCGACCGACAGGTCTGAGCCGCGCGCCATCTCCAGCCCGTGCCCGAGCAGGCCGAAGCCGGTGACGTCGGTGACCGCATGGACCCCCGTCATACCCGCCAGCTTGGCACCCGGGGTGTTCAGCTGCGTGGTCGAGCCGATCAGGGCGGCATAGCCGGCGTCGGACAGTTTTTCCTGTTTGAAGGCGGCGCTGAGGATGCCGACGCCAAGCCCCTTGGTCAGGATCAGCACATCCCCGGCCCGGGCCCCGCGATTGGTCAGGACCTGATCCGGATGCACCAGACCCAGGGCGACGAGGCCGTAGATCGGCTCGACACTGTCGATCGAATGGCCGCCCGCGACCGGAATGCCGGCCGCGGCACAGACACTGGCCCCGCCGGCGAGAATTTTGCCGATGGTCGCCGTGGACAGGGTGGCGACCGGCATGCCGACCAGGGCCAGGGCGAAGATCGGCGTCGCCCCCATCGCATAGACGTCGGACAGGGCATTGGTCGCGGCGATGCGGCCGAAGTCGAACGGATCGTCGACCACCGGCATGAAGAAGTCCGTGGTCGCCACCAGCGCCTGACTGTCATTCAGCCGCCAGACCGCCGCGTCGTCGCTGGTCTCGGTCCCGACCATCAGATCGGTGAACACCGCCGCCTGGGGCATGCTCGCCAGAATCTCGCGCAACACGGCCGGGGCCAGCTTGCAGCCGCAGCCGCCGCCATGGGCCAGGGAGGTCAGTCGGGGTTCGGTGGCGGTCATGGCATCGGCTTAGGGCCAAACCACCGGGGAACTCAACAGGGGGCGACACCGGGCGACCGGCGCAGGATCGAGGCCGAGCGGGCAGATTCAGTTTGCATTCGACCGGCCCGGGAGTCTCAATCAAGCGACACTTTCAGGAGCAAGCTTCACTTCCGGGAGCCCAGGCTATGAGAATTCTGCATCTCCTCCCCCTGCTGGCGGCCTGTCTCGCCGGTCCGGTGGTCGCCCAGGACGGCCAGCCCCTGACCGCCCGGTTCGTGGCCGACAGGGTTCTGGTCGACGAGACGACGGCGGACGGACAGCCGATCGTCTTCTTCACCGACACCGGGGGCGGGCGCTACATCACCGCAGGGGCGGCGGCGCGGCTGGACCTCGCGCTGACGCCGATTCCCGACGCGTCGCCGGGCGGACCGTCCCATGTCACGACCTGGCCCGGCCTGGCCCCGGGCTCGCCCACCGCCCCGCTGCCGACCGGGCCGCTGCCGGTGGTGGGGGCCGGTCTGATGCCGAGTTGGGCCTCCGATCATGACGCCATGCTGGGGGGCACCTGGTTCGCCGACCGCATATGGACCTTCGACTATCCGAACCACCGGCTGACGGCCGAGACGGCGGCCTGGAGGGTGCCGGAGCACGCCGTGGTCCTGCCGCTGGGCTTTCAGGTCCGGGACGGGGCGCGCACCACCCATTTCCCGCGCATCGAGGTCGAGATCGACGGCCAGACCGTCGCCCTGCTGCTGGATACCGGTGCCACGACAATGCTGACACCCGAGGCGCTGGCGGCCCTCGACGACGGGGCCCCGCCCCTGCGGGCGACGAGCATGATCTCGGACACCGTCTTCCGGAGCTGGCAGGCGGCCCATCCTGACTGGCGGGTGATCGAGGCCGCCCAGACCGGTTCCGGGTCCGCGATGATCGAGGTCCCCCGGGTCGGGATCGGCGGTCTGACGGTTGGTCCGGTCTGGTTCACCCATCGACCCGACCCGGCCTTTCGCCAATACATGAGCGGCATGATGGACGCGCCCATCGAGGGGGCGCTGGGCGGCAATGCCTTCCGCGACCTGGTCATGACCCTCGACTATCCCGGAGCCCGGGCGGTCTTCACCCGCAGTCGGTGACAACGGCGTTTGACCCCCGTCCGGCGATGGGCAACGGTAGCCGGACATCCACTGGCGGGGGCTGAACCATGCGATTGCGGACCACTCTGGCGGCGGCGACCGCCGTGTTTGCCCTGGCCACCGCCCTGCCCGCCACGGCCCAGGACAGCGCCCTGACGGCGGCGATCCAGCAGGACTACAGCGCCAACCTCGCGGCCCTGTTCGACGACTTCCATCGCCATCCCGAACTGTCCGGGATGGAGGTCCGCACCGCCGGCATCATGGCGGCCCAGCTGACCGCCCTCGGCTATGACGTCACGCCCGGCGTCGGTGGCACCGGCGTGGTCGCGGTGCTGCGCAACGGCGACGGCCCGACGGTGATGATCCGCGCCGACATGGACGGCCTGCCGCTGCAGGAGGCCAGCGGCCTGGCCAATGCCTCGACCGCGCGTCAGGTCGACAGCGACGGGGTCGAGAAGCCGGTCATGCATGCCTGCGGTCACGACGTGCACATCACCGCCCTGATCGGCACGGCGCGGCAGCTGATGGCCCGGCGTGGCGACTGGTCCGGCACCCTGGTGCTGGTGGCCCAGCCGGCCGAGGAGCGCATCTTCGGGGCCCGGGCCATGGTCGAGGACGGCCTCTACACCCGCTTTCCCAAGCCGGACTACGCCCTGGCCTTCCATGTGTCGGCCGGTGTGCCCGCCGGGCGGATCTCGGTGCCCCTGGCGATCCATTCCTCCAGCTCGGACAGCGTCGACATCGCCGTGCACGGCGTCGGCACCCACGGGGCCTATCCACATCTGGGCGTCGACCCGGTGCTGGTCGCCTCGACCATCGTCGTCAATCTGCAGTCGCTGCGCAGCCGCACCGTCAATCCGCTGGAGGGGGCCGTGGTCAGCGTCGGGGCCATCCATGGCGGCATCAAGCACAACATCATCTCCGACCGCGCTGACCTGCAGCTGACCGTCCGCGCCGACAGTCCCGAGGTCCGCACCCGGTTGCTGGACGGCATCGACCGCGTCGCCCGCGGCACGGCCATCGCCCTGGGCGTGCCCGAGGACCGGATGCCGACCGTGGTGCGCTCGACCGTCGAGACCACCCCGCCGACCGTCAATGACACCCCGACCGCCACCCGCGTCCGCGCCGCCATCGCCGGGGCCATGGGCGAGGCCCGGATGATCGACGAGCCGCGCGGCGGCATGGGCGCCGAGGATTTCGCCTATTTCGTCACCCCCGAGAGCGGGGTGAAGGGCGTCTATTTCGACGTCGGCGGCACGCCGGTGGCCGAGCTTGGGACCGCCGCCGGCCACCATTCGCCCCTGTTCCGCATCGCCCCCGAACCCTCGGTCACCGCCGGGGTCGAGGCCATGGTCGTGGCGGCCGAATCCCTGATGCCGAAGGGCTGAAGACGCTTGCCGGACGTCGCGTCACCCGCCCATGGTGACACGACACTCCGGAGCCCCCTCATGATCATCGTCCATCACCTGAACGACTCCCGCTCGCAGCGGGTGCTGTGGCTGCTGGAAGAGCTGGGCCTGGCCTATGAGGTCAAACGCTACCAGCGTGATGCGAAGACCAGCCTCGCCCCGGCGGCGCTGAAGGCCATCCATCCGCTGGGCAAGTCGCCGGTGATCGAGGACGGCGACGTCCGCGTGGCCGAGACCGGGGCCATCATCGAATACCTGCTGGAGGCCCACGGCAACGGGCGGCTGAAACCGGCCCCCGGCACGCCCGAGGCCCGTCGCTACACCTACTGGCTGCACTATGCCGAGGGGTCGGCCATGACGCCCCTGCTGCTGAAACTGGTGTTCAGCCAGCTGCCGAAACGCTCGCCCCTGCTGATCCGCGGCATCGTCGGGGCGGTGGCGGGCAAGGTGCAGCAGACCTTCATCGATCCGCAGATCACCAGCCATGTCGACTACTGGGAGGCGGAACTGGGCCGGTCCGCCTGGTTCGCCGGCGATGCGTTCAGCGCCGCCGACATCATGATGAGCTTTCCGCTGGAGGCGGCCGGCAGCCGGGTGCCGTTCGGACCGGACAGGCCGCGTATCGCCGCCTTCCTGACGACCATCCACGCCCGCCCCGCCTGGCAGCGGGCGCTGGAGCGGGGCGGCCCCTACAGCTACGGCTGACCGACCGGCGATCTGCAACCGGCCGTGCGGTTCGGCGTTAACCGGCCATGCGCGTACAACCTTTCCAGATCGTCGCGGCCCTGCTCGCCGCGCTGGCCTTCTGCCTGGCCTTCATGGCCGCCGGCATCCTGATCGTCTCGACCCTGTTCATGGGGATGGGGCTGGCGGCCCTTGCCTGGCTGGCCTGGAGCCTGATCCGACAGGTCCGGTCGCGGTCCGGCAATCGGGTGGCTTGAGTATTGGCGCGGGGCGCCGTACCCTCTTTGGCCGGTCGCTAGCGCCCAGCGACTATCTGTGCCGAACAAGTCTCTCAGTCGGGCGAAACAAGAAACTCACGACACTATGGAAAAAGTGCCTATGACGGGCGAGGGCTACCGTGTCCTCGACGATCAACTCCGACAATTGAAGTCGGTCGAACGGCCGAGCGTCATCGCGGCAATTTCCGAGGCGCGCGCGCACGGCGACCTGTCCGAAAACGCCGAATACCATGCCGCCAAGGAGCGGCAAGGGTGGATCGAGGGGCAGATCGCCGACATCGAGGACAAGATCAGCCGCGCCCAGGTCATCGACGTGTCGAAACTGTCGGGATCGACGGTCAAATTCGGCGCCACGGTCACCGTGGTCGACGAGGACACCGACGAGGAGGGTCGCTACCAGATCGTCGGCGAACACGAGGCCGATGTGAAGGAGGGACGGATTTCCGTCTCCTCGCCGATCGCCCGCGCCATGATCTCGAAAGAGGTCGGCGATGTGGTCGAGGTCAACACCCCCGGCGGCGTCAAGGCCTACGAAATCCTCAAGGTCGAGTGGAAATAGCCACCACCGCGCGACCGCTCACGGTCTGGGTCGTCTCCGACGGCCGGGCCGGAATCGAGAACCAGGCGCTGGGACTGGCCGAGGCCATCCAGCGCCTGACCCCCGCCACCCTCACCGTCAAACGCATCCGCTGGCGGCCCCGGGCCGACAGATTGCCGGTCTTTCTCAAGACCCCGGCCCTGCTGGATCCCTCTTCGGATTCCGTCACCCCCGTCCCCGGCGAAGCCTGGCCCGATCTGTGGATCGCCACCGGACGCGCCACCCTGCCCCTCAGCCTCGCCGTCCGTCGCCGCTCCGGCGGCCGCACCTTCGTGGTCCAGACCCAGGACCCGCGCCTGTCGCCGTCGCGCTTCGACATGGTCGTGGCCCCGGCCCATGACGAGCTGGCCGGGGACAATGTCTATCGCATCACCGGCTCGCCGCACCGTGTCACCCCGGCGCGCATCGCCGCCGCCGCCGCCGCCATGGCCGACACCCTCGCGCCCCTGCCGCATCCGCGTGTCGCGGTTCTGATCGGCGGGCGCTCGGCCGCGTTCGACCTGACCGAGGCCCACGCCGCCGATCTGGCCGACCGGATCGCCCGCGCAATCCGTGCCGCCGGCGGATCGCTGCTGCTGACCTTCTCGCGCCGCACCCCGGCCGGTGCCCGCGCCGTGATGACCGACCGGCTGGCGAGGCTGCCGGGTCTGATCTGGGACGAGCGCGGCCCCAACCCCTATTTCGCCTTCCTCGGCGCGGCCGATCATGTGCTGGTCACCGAGGACAGCGCCAACATGGCCGCCGAGGCCGCCGCGACCGGACGGCCGGTGCATATCCTGCCGATGGTGGCCCGCAGGCCTGCCGGAAAATTCGCCCGTCTGCATGCCGATCTGGAAGGCCGGGGCGCAACCCGTCCCTTCGCCGCCACCCTGCCGGTCTGGACCTATGAGCCCCTGGCCGAGACCGATCTGGCCGCCCGGGCCGTGCTCGACGCCATGGCGGCGCGCTGAAGGCCGGCTCGCCCCGAACGTGAGCGCGGTTTCGCAACCGGCTCGATACTGTGTAGCTTGACTCGGTGCTCCTGATCCGGCTGCGATCCCGCGTCGGCGCGGGTTTCGGGGGTGCGCAAGGAACCGCCTGATGAAACGTTTTTTCCTGTCGATATTGGCCGGGTTGCTGGCTGCGACCCTGACCGGGGCCGTCATCCTGTTCGGTGCCGTCGAGGGCTGGGGGCGCGCCCGTCTTGTACCCGCGGGCGAGACCGGGCAATTTGCCGCATCCGTCGCCGCCCGCCTCGACCAGGAGTCCGTGGGCAACGCCGCATTCATTCTGGTCGACGACGGCCTTCCGGTCAGCGAGCATTTCGTCTCGCGAGGCGCGCCGGTCGACAGGGACACGCAGTTTCAGGTCGCGTCGCTCAGCAAATGGGTGACCGCCTGGGGCGTGATGACACTCGTCGAACAGGGCAAGGTCGACCTTGACGCGCCGGTGTCCCGCTATCTGACCCGCTGGCAGCTGCCGGCCGGCGCATTCGACAATGACAAGGTCACGGTCCGGCGGTTGCTCAGCCACACGGCTGGCCTGACCGACGGCCTCGGTTACGCAGGTTTCGAGCCGGGCGTCCCGGTGCAATCTCTCGAAGCTTCCCTGACCCGGGCCTCCGACGCTTCGCCGGGCGCGGACGGTTCGGTCCACGTCGGTATGGAGCCCGGCAGCGGCTTCAAATACTCCGGGGGTGGCTACACCCTGTTGCAACTGCTGATCGAGGAAGTGTCCGGGCAGGGCTTCAACGACTTCATGACCCAGACCGTCTTCACGCCCCTGAGCATGAGCCGGTCGACCTATGTGCTCGATGACGCCGCCGCGAATGTCGCCGTGCTGTACGATATGGACGGTTCACCGGCGACCCATTTCCGCTTCACCTCCCTGGCCGCCACCTCGCTGTACACCTCGGCGGGCGACATGGCCCGGCTCATCGCCGCCCATTTGCCGGGCCGCAACGGCGAACCCGCGGGTCGCGGCGTGTTGAGCGCCGAAACCCTGAGCGCCATGCGCCAACCGCACGCCTCGGAAATGGGTGCCGACATCTGGGGCCTCGGCGTCATGCTCTACGCCCCGAACAATGCCGGCGACTTCATTATCGGCCATGACGGTGACAATGAGCCGGCGATCAACACCGCCGTACGACTGGACCCGGCCACCGGCGACGGGATCGTGTTGCTGGAAACCGGCAACAAGCTCCTCGCGACGGAGCTTTCCGGCGAATGGGTGTTCTGGGCGACAGGCAAGGTCGATTTCCTGACAGTGACCATGGAGCTCAAGGAAATGCTGACCTGGGTCGCCATCGGTGCCGGCATCGCCTTCCTGTCAACCTTCCTCCTCGTCTGGTGGCTCGGGCGACGCCGCAAGCCCGGCACCGGGGCACCCGCCTAACGACAGGTCTCTCACCCAGCGACACGGGATCAAACCGCTCGACGTACCCGCCTTCGCGCTAGCCCAGGCCAAGCCGCGCCAGGTTGCGGTCGCGGCGCTCGCAGGCCGGACCGTCCGCCTCGGCCAGGGCCACGCCCATGGCGGTCAGGGCGGCGACGAAGCGGGCCTGGGCCCCCGGCGGCGCGATCGCACCCTCGGCCACTTCCGGGGCCGGCTCGGGGCGGCAGAAGCTGACGCGTGGCCGGGCCCGCCAGCGCCCCAGGGCCCAGGCGGCCTGCTGAACCGCGTCGGGATCGCCCAGATCGACGGTATCCAGCGCCGCCAGCGGCGGCGTGACCCAGATGGCCACACCGTCGAAGCGCCCCTGAAGCCCCCGCTCCAGCGCATAGGCGCTGGCCAGGTCGAGACCGGCCTCCGGCCGCAGCAGCACGATGGCCTTGGTGCCGGTATCGTCGGTCATCACCGCATCGGTGGCGAAAGGCACGGCGTCGATCAGCCGGGTCCTCAGGGTCTCGGCGGCCGTGGGGGTCGACACCGGACTGGCCTGGACCGCCCGCGCCGCCGCGCGCGGATCGGCGACGACGATCTGGTCCAGACTGACCTTGACCGGCGTGTGCAGGGCCGCGTTCAGCCGCTCCTGCAGCCGGGGCTGGGCGTCGGGGATCAGGGTCCGGGTGCTGATCAGGGCCGAGACCGTCGTCTCGTTATGGTCACTGCGGACCTCCAGCAGGGTGACCCGTGAATCCGCGCCGCTGAAGATGTCGGCCACCGCGATCCGCGTCTCGGCCGTGGCCTGACTCTCCAGCCCGATCGAGCGCAGCGACACCACCAGCGGGGCCGCCAGGACGGCGAACACCAGCAGCACGGCCAGGCCCTGCCACGGGGCCGGACGTTCCCCGAGCCGCGGCCGGAAGCCGAAGAAGCCCGCCGTCAGGGTCGCGGCCAGGGCGATCGCCACCAGATTGGTCATGAACAGGAAGAAGGCCCCGCCGGCGATGCGCCAGTCGCCGGTCCCCAGGCCGAAGCCGATGGTGGCGATCGGCGGCATCAGGGCCGTGGCGATGGCCACGCCGATGATGGTCTCGCCCCGCTGGCGCACCACGGCATAGGCCCCGGCCACGCCCGAGAAGACGGCGATCAGCAGGTCAAAGAAATTGGGTCGGGTCCGGGCCAGGATCTCGGCCGTCGGCTCCTTCAGCGGCGATACCCAGGTCAGCAGCAGGGCCACGAACAGGGCCACGGCCAGGCCGATGCCGACCGCGAACAGGGCCCGTTTCAGCTCGTCCCAGTCCAGCAGGGTCAGCGAGAAGCCCAGGGCCACGATCGGCCCCATCATCGGCGACACCAGCATGGCCCCGATGACCACGGCCGGAGAGCCCAGCATCAGACCCAGGGTGGCGATGGCCGCCGAGATCACCGTCATGATCAGATAGCGGCCGCTCATGCCGCCGTTGTCATAGACGTTGGCCGCCACCCCCTTGTGGTCGACACCACGGCGCGACAGGGCCAGCAGTCTGCGCACCAGGCTGCGCATCTTGCGCATGTCCGGATCGCTGTCGGGGGTTCGGGCGGGGCTGGGCTTCGTCATGAAGGTGCGGTGGTATCAGTCGCCACCGCCGCCGTCATCGCCGCCGTGCGTCCCGTCGCTGATATCCGACGCGCCGGCGGATCCGTCTCCGCCCCGACGCCGCGCGTCGCGTTTGTCGAGGGCCAGACCGATCAACAAACCGACGGCGATTCCCGGGCCAATACCCAGCGCCAGATTGTCGAAGGCGATACCGAGGGCAGCCCCGATGCCGGCTCCAAGGCCCAGCCCGACACCGACAAAACTGCGTTCCGGCATGAGAATCTCCGCTCGATGACCACTTCGGCGTCAGCCTACCATCGCGCGCGGGGGAATCAGCGCCTAAATGGAGGATATGAACACTCCCCGTACCGTCCGCGTCGCCATCATCGGTTCCGGTCCCGCCGGCTGGACCGCCGCCATCTATGCCGCCCGCGCCATGCTGGAGCCGGTGATCATCGCCGGCCTGCAGCCCGGTGGCCAGCTGACCATCACCACCGATGTCGAGAACTATCCCGGCTTCGCCGAGGTCATCCAGGGCCCGTGGCTGATGGAGCAGATGAAGGCCCAGGCCGAACATGTCGGCACCGAGGTGATCGAGGACATCGTGGTCTCGGCCGATCTGTCGTCGCGTCCGTTCCGGCTCAAGCTGGATTCCGGCACCGAACTGCTGGCCGAGACCGTGATTATCTCGACCGGGGCCCAGGCCAAATGGCTGGGCCTGGAAAGCGAGCAGACCTATCAGGGCTTCGGCGTCTCGGCCTGCGCCACCTGCGACGGCTTCTTCTATCGCGGCAAGAACGTCATCGTCGTCGGCGGCGGCAACACCGCGGTCGAGGAGGCGCTGTTCCTGACCAATTTCGCTGCAAAGGTCACGGTGGTCCACCGCAAGGCCGAGTTCCGCGCCGAGCGCATCCTGCAGGACCGGCTGTTCGCCAATCCCAAGGTCGAGGTCATCTGGGACCACCAGGTCGACGAGATCCTGGGCGTCACCGCCGACGGCGGCAGCAATGTCACCGGCGTGCGGCTGAAGCATGCGAAGACCGGGGAAACCCGCGAGGTCGCCGCCGACGGCGTGTTCATCGCCATTGGGCATGCCCCGTCGTCGGAGCTGTTTGCCGGCCAGCTGGAGACCAAGACCGGGGGCTATCTGGTGGTCAAGCCGGGCAGCACCGCCACGGCCATCGAAGGGGTCTATGCCGCCGGGGACGTGACCGACGACGTCTACCGCCAGGCGGTCACGGCCGCGGGCATGGGCTGTATGGCGGCGCTGGAGGCGGTGCGATTCCTCGCCGAGGAAGACCACAAGGCGGCCAACACCCCCATCAGCCCCGCGGAAGCCGAGAAGATCGGGGTCTGGTGACGCGCCGGCCCCGACGGGCGTCGCCCTAGCCGAACAGGCGAAGTTCAGGCGGGGCGAACTCGACCGGACGTCCGGCCCGACGTCCGAGGGCATAGTCGACCGCCGTCTGGACCGCGCGTTCGTCACTGGGCTTGGACAGGACGCCGACCGTTCCGGCCACCCCTTCGCGCACCATGCCGGGGTTGGCCGTCATGAACAGCACGGTGACACCGAGATCCTGACCCAGTTCCCGCCCGAGCGCGATGCCGGTCGGGCCGTCGGACAGGTGGATGTCGACCAGCGCCAGGTCGATATCGGTCTCCGCCGCCAGGGCCCGGGCGGTTTTCGCGTCCGACGCCGTGCCCACGACCTCATGCCCCAGGTCCTCCAGCACGAAGCGGAGTTCCATGGCCACAAGGGCTTCATCCTCAATGATCAGGACACGGGCAGACATCGGCTTGGATCAGGACTCCGCTGGGATTCAAAAAACGCGACTGCTCTACCAACGCCGATATGTCGCCAGGGTTTCGATTCAGGATGCCGCTGCGACATTCTGTGCCGCTCGCCGCCGGGACAGGGCGGTCGACGGCAGGTCCACCGTCAGCCGCAGGCCCTCCGTCGCCCAGTCCCGCTGTAGCCGCCCGCCGAGCTGACCTTCAACCGACAGGGTCGCCAGGGACGAGCCGAAACCGGTCCGTTCGGGCGCGCCGCTGACCGGCGGCCCCCCGTGCTCGATCCAGGTCAGGATGAACCGGTCGCCGGCGTCGCGGGTGAGCAGATCGACATGCCCGCCCTCGAGCGACAGCGCCCCGTATTTCGAGGCATTGGTCGCCAGTTCGTGAAACAGCAGGGCCACCGAGGTCGCGGCCTGGTCGTCGAAGGTCGCGTCGTCGCCCGAAATGCGGATTCGGGCCGCGCCCGTCCCGTCGGCATAGGCCTGGAACAGCGAGTTCAGGAAGGCATGCAAGGTCATGGACCCGACCGTTGGCCGCGACGTTTCCGTATGCGGCCGCACAAACTCGTGGGCGCGGGCCAGGGCATTGATGCGCGTCCGCAGCGAGGCGGCGAAGGCCCTGGCCTCGGGGAACTGTCGCGCCGACAGCGCCACCAGGGCCGAGACCACGGCGAAGATGTTCTTGATGCGGTGGCTCAGCTCCTGGCTCAGCAACTCCTTGGCCTGGTCCATCCGCTTCAGGTCGTCGATGTCGGTACAGGTCCCGAACCAGCGCACGATCCCGCCCGCCTCGTCACGGATCGGCATGGCCCGGCCCAGGGTCCAGCGATAGACGCCGTCGTGACGGCGCAACCGGTATTCGATTTCATAGGGCTCGCCGCTCTCCAGCGACTGCCGCCACAGCGCCCAGGCCCGGTCCTGGTCCCCCGGATGGAACATGCCGTTCCAGGCCTCGCCGTCGGTCGAGCCCGGCTCCATGCCGGTGTATTCGTACCAGCGCGCATTATAGTAGTCGTGGAAGCCGTCCGGCCGGGTCGACCACACCATCTGGGGCATGGAGTCGGCGATGGCCCGGAACCGGGCCTCGCTCTGGGCCAGGGCCGTGACCGCCTCGGCCAGTTCGGCCTCACGCGCCTTGCGGTCAGTGATGTCGACCACCACGCCGGGAAAGCGGTTCGGGGTGCCGTCATGGTCGCGATAGACCTGTCCGCGCACCAGCACCCAGCGCAGCGGCCGCCCCGGCACGGCCAGACGGTATTCGCTGACATACAGATTGCCGCTCTCCAGCGTGGCCTCGATCTCGGCCCGGGCGCGCCTGTAGTCGTCCGGGTGCACGGCCCGGGTGAAGGTCTTCAGCGGGGCCCCGGCCTTGCCGATCGCCGGATCGACACCGTACATCTCGGAAAAGCGCTCGTCGGCCACGACCCGGTCCGTGGCCACGTCCCAGTCCCAGGCCCCGACATATTCCGAGGCGGCCAGGGCCCGGCGGGTCGTCTGTTCGCTCTCGTCGCGCGCCTTGAGGGCCCGGCGCAGCTCCAGCAGGTTCATCACCTGTCGCGCCAGCACCTCCAGCGCATGGATCTGGAACGCCGTCAGCCCGTGCGGACGGGGTTCGGTATCCAGCACGCACAGGGTACCGAGCGGCAGGCCGTCGCCGGTCACCAGGGGGGCACCGGCATAGAAGCGGACATGCGGAGGCCCGGTGACCAGGTCATTGTCACGGAAGAGCGGGTCCAGCCGGGTGTCGGCCACGACCATGACGCCGCCCCGCGACATTGCGTGGGCGCAGAAGGAGACGTCACGTCCGGTCTCGGGCGTCTCGAGCCCGACGCGCGCCTTGAACCACTGGCGGTCCTCGGCGACCAGGCTGACCAGGGCGGTCGGTGCGTCGCAGATCCGGGCGGCGAGGGCGGCGAGATCGTCGAACTCGGCCTCGGCCTCCGTGTCCAGCACGTCATAGGCGTGCAGCGCCGCCATGCGGGACGCTTCGGTCCAGGATTTGTTGGTCGTCACTTCGTCTGTCGACACCGGTGGGCCTTGCAGAGGCGCCGAGCGCCGGGAGTGAGGGATAATGCAGAGCGATCACAACCGTTGCAGGCCGACCGCCGGTTGCGTTGATCAGGAGGTCGGGCGGCCCACTTCCTCGACCGCCATCACGGTCACGCCGGGCGGTGGCGGTACGACCTCCCGGACCGGGGCCTCAAAGGCGGCCAGACGGGCGTTGATCGCGGCGATCTCGGCCTTGTCAGGCTGACGGCGCCCGCCCAGAGAGGCGACGCCGACGACGCGGGGATGGCCGTCGACCATCACCGTTGCCGGAGCGTCGACCGTGACCGGACCGGCACCGCTGTCGTCAGTGACGACCAGCAGTCGCGGGCGGGCGAAGCGCGCCTCGTCGATCTTCGGCTCCCGACCGGCATAGGTCTGGCTGAAGGCGGCTGTCTCGCCCGACGGCCCCTTCCAGCGATAGAAGATGTGGCTGCCGACCTGGGTCAGCTTGTTCAGGGTCGGTGCCCACCAGGGGTGAACATAGTCAGCGTGATAATGGGTCGCGGTGCCCACGCGGGTGGCGACATGGCCGTTCAGCGCCCGCTCGGCCACGACCCGGGACCGGTTCCAGGCCCAGGCGATCGGCGTCCGGGCCAGGGCCCCGTCGCAGGTAAAGCTGAACTGGCAGCCGGTCAGCCGCTCGGCCCCCTCGAACACCACGCCGCAGACGGTATTGGCATAGTTGCGGTCACGGACCCGATTCAGCACGACCTGGGCGACGGCCGCCTGGCCCTCGTCCGATTCCAGCGCCGCTTCGTAATAGACTGCCTGGGTCAGGCACCGCAGGGCGCGGCTGCGATCCTCGCCGGTCGCGGCGCGAAACACGAACGGACGCGCCGGTGCCAGCAGACCGGCGAGGCCGGGCGTGGCGGCATTGATCCGCTGCGCCTCGACACCGGAGGCCCCGACGACGAGGGAGGGCTTGCCGGCCAGGGTCAGACTCTCCCAGCCGGGCGTCAGGCCCAGCGGCGTCGCCCGGGGGGCGTTTGGATCGTGCCGGATGGCCAGGGCCAGGGCCGCCGGATCCATCCGGGCCGACAGGGCCGCCAGCCCCCCCGGTCCCGGGTCCCCGCCGGTGACCCGGGCGACCGCCTCGACGCGCAGGTCGAGCTCGGGCCGCGGCGTCGAACTGGCGGCCATGGCCACGCCGAACGCCGCCAGCGCAACGGGCGCGGCGGCGGTAAGCCGGCGCGTCAGTCGCAAGGTCGGTGTCCAGTCGAAATTGGCCAATTCGGTTTCCGTCTCGGGTCTGCCCCTGTCCGGCCTGAAGCATGACGCGGGTTGACGGCCGTTTTCAGGCGAAAACCACCGTCCGGTCAAACCGCGTCAACGGCTGCCGAGCGTGGCCCGCAGCATCCAGGCCGCCTTCTCGTGCTCCGCCAGACGCACCGTCAGCAGATCCACCGACACATCGTCACCCTCGCCTTCCGCCGCTTTCAGGGCGGACCGGGCGGTCGCGATCAGCGTCTCGTGGTCCTTCATCAGTTCCTTGAGCATCGCCGGGGCGTCCTGCTCGGCGTCCCCGTCCTTGATCGACGTCAGGTTGGCGAAGGTCGCATAGCCCTGCGGGGCGAACTCGCCCAGAGCACGGATACGTTCGGCGATCGTGTCCAGCGCCTCCCAGATTTCTCGATATTGCTGCTCCAGCAGGGTGTGCAGCGAGAAGAATTCCGGCCCCCGCACGTTCCAGTGGTAGCCGTGGGTCTTCAGATAGACGGCAAAACTGTCGGCCAGGACCTTGGTCAGTTCCCGCGCCACATCCGTGCGCTCGGTCTTGGTCAGACCCGTGTCGATGGTCGTGGTCATGGTTGCTCCTGTGGCATTGAGACTCGATACTGCAACCCTTCAGGTGGTATCGCCCGAGCGAAGAACCAAGCATTGGAACGCAAATTTCCGGCTCTGGAACGCGGGATCGTTTCAAGCGTTGCAGGGCGTCGCTCGAGCGACGGGCGGGGGCCGAATGAGCGCAACAGCGTTGTTCAAACGCGTGATGGACACTGACGCCGCCATGGAGTGGCTGGCCCGGGTGCGCCCGAAATCCGTCGGTACCGGCATTCTGATCGGCGTCGCCGCTGCCGTCGTGATGCTCGGGGTGCGCTGGGCGCTGTCCGCCGCCCTCGGTGACATCACCGGCTTCATGATCCTGCTGCCGGCCGTGATTCTGGCCGCCCTCGCCGGCGGGCGCACGGCGGGCTTCGCCGCCACGGCCACGGCCCTGGCGGGCGGCTGGCTGCTGGTCGGCCCGAACGGTGCCGGACTGGATGTCAGCCAGCCTCTCGAGCGGCTCGCCATCGTCAATTTCGTCCTTGCCGGACTCTTCGCCACCCTGGTCGCCGCCGCCCTGCGCCGGACCCTGTTGCGGCTTGATCGCGCGACCGAGACCCGGCGCACATCGGACATTCGCGATGATGACGGCGCGCACCGGTTCGAAATGCTCAACGAGCATGCCCCCGTGATGCTGTGGATGAGCGGGACCCACGGCGAATGCGCCCACCTGAACCGCGCCCAGCGCGAATTCTGGAACGTGACCGGCTCGCTCGAGGGCTTCGACGTGCTGGAGACGGTACACCCCGATGATCGCGACCGGCTGCGACAGGTCGCGACCGACGCCCACCGCAACCAGGTGCCGTTTGAGACCGAGGGCCGGTTTCGCCGATACGACGGGGCCTGGCGCATTCTCCGCAGCGAAGCCCGCCCCCGGCATAATCTCAATGGCGACTTCCAGGGCATGATCGGCGTCAATGTCGACATCACCGAGATTCGGGAGGCCGAACTGGCCCTGCGCGAGAGTGAGGAGCGTTTCCGCCTGACCGCGGACACGGCCCCCTCCCCCATCTGGCTGAGCGGAACCGGCGGCGAGGTCGAGTTCGTCAACCAGGCCCTGGTGCATTTCTACGGTCGTCCGGCGGATCAGATCCTGGGCGATGTCTGGCGCGAGTCGATCCACCCGGACGACCTGTCGGCGGTCGATGCGGCCCAGGCTGCGGCGCGGCCGGCCTGCAAGCCCTATGAGTTCGAGGCCCGCTTCGCCCGGGCTGACGGCGCTTGGCGCTGGATGCGGGTGGCGGTGAATCCGCGGCTGGACAGCCTGGGCCGGTTTCTCGGCTACGTCGGCATGTCGTTCGACATAACCGATATCCGCGAGTCCAATGCCCGCCTCGCCGCCAGTGCCGCCGAACGCGACGCCATCCTGGGCCAGCTGGCCGAAGGCGTCATCGTCACCGATCCCGAGGGCCGGATCGTGTTCATCAACGAGGCGGCGCAACGTCAGCACGGCATCGAGGTCCTGGGCACCGGCCCCGACGATTACACGCAAACCTATCAGCTGTTCACCGAGGACGGTCGCCCCTATCCGACCGACCAGCTGCCCCTGACCCGGGCGGTGCGCCACGGCGAGACCGTCACCGACGCCCGCTGGCGGATTCTCCGTCCCGACGGTACCGAGGTGGTGGCGGTCGGCAACGCCCGGCCCGTGATCGGTCCTGACAGCGCCCGGATCGGGGCCGTACTGACGCTCAGGGACGAGACAGCACGGGTCCAGGCCGAAAACCGCCTGACCGAGTCCGAGGCCCGGTTCCGCACGGTCGCCGACAGCGCCCCGGTGTTCATCTGGATGACCGATCCGGACACCCGCATCACCTTCGCCAACCGCCACTACCAGAGGGTATTCGGCGTCGACACCGGCGAGCTGATGGGGGCCCGCTGGAAGAAGCTGGCGCACCCGGAGGATATCGATTCCTTTTCCGAGGCCTTTATCCGGGCGATGAAGACGCGCGACCGGTTCGAGGGCCTGCTGCGCATCGATCACGGCGACCTTGGCCTGCGCTGGCTCCGCTGCGAAAGCATTCCCCGCTTCGACGCGGCCGGGGAGTTCCAGGGCTATGTCGGGGCCAGCCTCGACGTCACCGAGGCCAAGCGCGCCGAGGACGATCTCAAACGCATCAATGAACTGCTGGAAGAACGCGTCGGCGCGGCCATGGCCGAAAAGGCCGAGGCCGAGGCCAATCTGATGCATGCCCAGCGCATGGAGGCAGTCGGTCGCCTGACCGGCGGCGTGGCCCACGACTTCAACAACCTGCTGACCGTGGTGATCGGGGCGCTCGACATCATCCTGCGCTCGCCCGACGACGCGGCCAAGCGCAAGAAGCTGGGCGAGGCCGCCCTGGCGGCCGCCCGGCGCGGCGAGGGCCTGACCCACCAGCTGCTGGCCTTCTCGCGTCGCCAGACCCTGCGACCCGAGCCGATCGATCTCAACGCCCTGATCCGCCAGAGCGACCCCCTGCTGCGCCGCGCCGTCGGCGAGGCGATCGACTTCAGGCTGAAACTGCGCCGCGGCGGTGTCCGGGTCAGTGTCGACCCCGGCCAGTTCGAGGCTGCCCTGCTCAATCTGGTGGTCAATGCCCGTGACGCGCTTGGCGACAGCGGCCGGGTCGTGATCCAGACCCGGACCTGCAAGGTCATCGACGGCGAGGTTCATGAATTGCCGCCGGGCGAGTACGTCTGCGTCACCGTGTCGGACACCGGCACCGGCATGGCCCCCGACGTCATCGACCGGGTCTTCGAACCCTTCTTCACCACCAAGGCGGTCGGCAAGGGCACCGGCCTGGGCCTGAGCCAGGTCTATGGATTCGCGCGCCAGAGCGGCGGCGGGGCCCGGATCACCTCGACGGTCGGCGAGGGTACGGAAATCTGCATCTACCTGCCGCCGCTGGCTGTCGACAGTCGCACCGTCGACGCCCCCGCAGGTGCCCCGGCCCGGCCGGTCGCCGCCGGGCGCCGTCTGCTGCTGGTCGAGGACGATGTGCGTGTCGCCGATGTGGCGATGGAATTGCTGCAGGGACTGGGCCTGGAGGTTCAGGCCGTCGAAACCGGGCCCGAGGCCCTGACCATGCTCAAGACCGAGCGGTTCGACATCATGCTCAGCGATGTGGTGATGCCGGGCGGCATGACCGGGATCGAACTGGCCCGGACCTGCACCCGCGACCATCCCGACATGCGGATCGTCCTGACCTCGGGCTATGCCGGCGACGATGTGGACGAGGCCCTGACGGCCGCGCCCTGGCCGTTCCTGCGCAAACCCTATTCGGCCGAACAGCTGGAGCGGATCCTGGGGGATCTCGCGCCGGTCGACGCCGCGGCCTCATCGGGCTGAGCGACGCGCCGGGGAGCATGGCCCCCCGGCCGATGGATCAGCGCTGGCGCGCCTTGCGGGCGGCGTAACGGGCGTCGCGGGCGGCCTTCTGGTCAGCCTTGGACACAGCCTTGCGCTCCTTGCGGGCCCCGCGCTTCTCGGCCTCGACGGCCTCCTCGGCCTCGCGTTCGGCGGCCAGACGGACGGCCTCCTTCTCGGCGCGCTCGCGTCGCTGCTCGGCCTTTACCAGCTCGTGCTGCTGGCGCAGGGCTTCCTTCTCGGCGGCGCGCTTGGCGGCCAGCTTGTCAAATTCGGGGTCCGGAGCCGCCGCCTTGGGCTTGAAGCGCGCCAGCAGGGCCTTCTTGGCCTCCTGCTGGGTGGCAATCCGGTCGGTGAAGGCGGTCTGTTTCAGATCTCTCATGCGGAGGTCGGTAAATCCCAAATAGTGACAGGCGGCAAAATGGCCGCGAACGGGCGAGCGATGCTCAACCCGGCGGCGTGCCTAAGCGGAAATCGTGGCAAAAATCAAGGTTGGGGCAAAAGAATCGCCCCGCCCCGACCGCCGGAAACACGGGCGTCAAGGCCGTGCCGGCGACGGATGCGGTCGTGGTCCTACGGCTTGTCGGCCTTGGCCATGGCGGCCCCGGCGGCGGCCCCGACCGCGGCCCCGACCGGTCCGGCGACCACGGCACCGGCCACGGCTCCGGTTGCCGCCTTCTGCTCCATCGTCGTCCCGCACCCGGAAAGGGCCAGGCCGAGCGTGGCAAACACGATGAGGGGGAGGGCGGCGGCGGGACGAATCATGGCGGCATTCCTGTGAATCAGTGCGACCCGAACGTACCGGCGACCGCCGGGGTTCCTTTCCACAGAATTCAGAGGCCGGCCGCTGAACATGAAAGTCACGTTTGGCAACAAGGCGTGCAACGCAGCATCAACAGGACCCGCCGGTCAAGCTCAACTCGAGCAGACGGCCGAGACCTGATACAGTATTGGTATCGTTCACTTCGTCGCTGAGTCTGCCCGGACAGGGGGTTGCACGACTCAACTCACGGGGGAGCGACACAATGTTGCACTGCACCCAAAACTTGCGAATCAAACACATTGAGGCCATAAACGGCTGGCTTAAGGCGCGTCCCCGACGGTCTGGTCATTCGATGACTGTCGGTATCCGGCGCTGGACCGCGACTTGCTTACGTGGGTCGACCAGTACCGAATTAGAATTTCAGGGGCGGCATTGCGCCCTGCGGAACAGGATAGAGCCTTTGTCGCATCCCTCGCACCAGCGTGTGTCCTTGCACGTCGAACGCGTGGCCCGTATCCGGCCCGTGACGGCAGCAGTGGCCTTTGGTGCATTGGTTGGACTGACAGTGGGCTGCGCCTATGTCGGCGGCTCGGCCGCCAAGGCGACGACGGTCCGCGCCCAGGCGGAGCGTATCGAGGGGGCCACCGCCGCCGGATTCACCGAAGAAGCCCTGTCGGCCGCGGCCGGGGGCCTTGACGCCAGCGCCCTGTCGATCGCGCGTCGCCATGACCCCTATACAGTCGCCGGCGGGGCCCAGCGGGATCGCCAGGCCGAACTGCTCACCGCCCGGCTCGAACAGCTCCGCGCCCGGCCCGACTCCGGTCTGCGCCGGGTCAGCCTGACCTCGGCCAATCCGGCGGCCCGCCCCTTCCGCCTCGGCAACGCCCTCGACGAATCGCGTGATCTCGAGTGCCTGACCCAGGCAGCCTATTATGAAGCCCGCGGCGAGGGCCGCGACGGCATGAAGGCCGTGGCCCAGGTCGTGCTCAACCGCGCCCGCCACCCGGCCTTTCCCAACAGCGTCTGCGGCGTCGTCTTCCAGGGGGCCGGTCGCAGCACCGGTTGCCAGTTCAGCTTCACCTGCAACGGCTCGATGCGCCGCGGCGTCAATCCGGTCGCGTGGAACCGGGCCCGTGATGTCGCCGCCAAGGCCCTGTCCGGCAGCGTCTATGCCAGCGTCGGCAATGCCACCCATTTCCACACCACCGGCGTCTCGCCGAGCTGGCGCAACTCGCTGATCCGGGTCAACCAGGTCGGCAGCCACCTGTTCTACCGCTTCGGCGGGCGTTCGGGCTCGAGCGCCGCCTTCAACTACGCTGCCCGCCCGTCGTCCAGCGACGACCAGCCGCGCCTGATCCAGGCCAGCATGGATCCGACCGAGTCGGTCCGCCAGGCCGGTCAGGCCGTGGCCTATACCCTGGTGCTGGCCCAGGAGGGCCTGACGCCGACCGCCGATCGCGCCGAGACCGCCCCGGCGGCACGCGCGGCCCCGGCACCGGCACCGGCTTCGGCCCCGGTTGCCGCCCCCGCTCCGGCCGGAGCCTCCGCGGCCGCGGCCGGCAGCCAGCGCCCGACGGCGACCGTGCCGACCGCCCCGTCGGCGACCACGCCGGTGCCGGCTCAGCCCAAGGCCTGATCCGCCCGCGCCGGTCCCCGACCGCGGTGATCGACGCCCCGTCCTCGTGACCGCCTGACCGGCACCCCGATCGCACCGGCGAGGCCGAGCCGTCCCGTCCCGGGACATGGCCGCAGTCGAGTACCCGGTCATCGTGCCCTTCCTTGCCAGCCCCGCTATTCCGGCCCGGGCCCCGGGTGCCGTCCGCGGCGGCCCGCTTGACCTCCTGCGCTTCCTGGCGGCCCTGTTTGTCGTCGTGTTCCATTTCGGGGACGAAGCGCCCGTCGCCATCGCCTCGCTGCACGAGGGACTGGGGCGCGGCTATCTGGCGACCGACTTCTTCCTGCTGCTGTCAGGCTTCATCCTGGCCCGCGCCTACGGAGCCTCCGTCGCGTCCGGCGCGGTCTCGCCGGGGCGGTTCTGGTGGAAGCGGTTCGCCCGCTGCTACCCGACCCACCTCATCACCCTGGGCCTGCTGGCCGCCATGGTCGCCACCGCGGCCCTTATGGGCGTCGCCACCAGCCATCCGCAAAATTTCCAGTGGTCGGGCCTGCCCGCCCAGATCCTGCTGTTGCACGTGTTCGGCCAGGGCGGCGGGCAGTGGAACATCCCCAGCTGGACCCTGTCGGCCCTGCTGGTCTGCTATGCGGGCTTTCCATGGGTGTGGCGGCGGATGCTGGTGATCCAGCGACCGCAGACCGCCCTGGGCCTCGGCCTGCTGATCCTCGTCGGGGCCGACATGGCCAGCCGGGCGCTGCTGGGTGCAGAACAGTTCAGCCTGCCGTTCCAGTGGGCCTTCGTCCGCGCCGCGCCCCTGTTTCTCGTCGGCCTGACCCTGGCCCGGATCACGCAGACCGCCGCCTGGCACCCGGCGCCAGCCCGGATCATCGGTCTCGGCGGCCTCGTCATGCTGCTCGGCAACGCCATCCTGTCCGGACCCGACCTGATCAATGTCCTGGCCATCGCCACCGTCATCGTCGGCTGCGGGGCCACGCCCGTGACCCGACCCCTGCCCGGCGCCGAATGGGGTGCCCGGGTCAGCTTCAGCCTGTTCATGACCCATACCCTGACCGGGGCCGTCTGGTTCGGTCTGGTCGGTCCGCAGGTCGTGCGCCGGCTGCCGTCCGTCGACACGGTCGCCTGGCAGGGCTGGATGCTGTGGCTGGGGGCCGGGGTCGCCGCCCTGGTCGTGGCCGACCTCTACAACCGGATGATCGACGCCCCGATCCAGCGCTGGCTGAACGCCCGAGTGTTCGGTCCGGGTAGCCGGTCGCCGTTCAGCCGCTGGTCACGTCCAGACCGATGTCCAGCGCCGGAGCCGAGTGCGTAAGCGCCCCGACCGAGATCACATCGACGCCGGTTCGGGCAATCGCCGCCACCGTCTCCAGACTGACCCCGCCCGAGGCCTCCAGGATCACCGCGCCGAACGGGCTGGTCTTGCGCCGGCGGACCGCCTCGGTCAGGGCCTCGAGACTGAAATTGTCCAGCATGATCACGTCGGGCGTCTCGGCCAGCGCCTGGTCCAGCTGGTCCAGGCTGTCGACCTCGACCTCGATCTTCATCAGGTGGCCCACGGCCGCCCGGGCCCGGCGCACCGCGGCCGACACCCCGCCACACACAGCAATGTGGTTGTCCTTGATCAGGATGGCGTCATCCAGGCCGAAGCGATGGTTGGCCCCGCCGCCACAGGCCACGGCGTGCTTCTCCAGCGCCCGTAGCCCCGGCGTGGTCTTGCGCGTGTCGGCGATCCGCGCCCGCGTCCCCGCGACCGCGTCGACATAGGCCCGGGTCAGGGTGGCGATACCGCACAGTCGCCCCAGCAGGTTCAGCGCCGTGCGTTCGGCCGCCAGAAAGGCACGGGCGTCCGCCTCGACCTCGGCCAGAACCGCCCCGGCCTCGAAGGCCTCACCGTCGCGCAGCTTCACAACGATCGTCGCCTGCGGGTCGAGGGCCAGCACCGCCAGCCGCACACAGTCGATCCCGGCGAGCACGCCTGGCTTGCGCGCGGCGAACACGGCCTTCATCCGCGCCCCCTCGGGGATGCAGGCCTGGGCGGTGACATCGCCGGCCCGGCCCAGATCCTCGGCCAGGGCCATGCGCACCACCGGATCGATCAACAGATCGGGAAGCTGGCGGATCATGCGACGACCTCGATCGGCTGCGGGGCCATGGCGGCGTGCTCACGCCGGACGCGCGTATGGCGGGCCGTGGTGTCGGTCTGCGGATAGTCCGCGCGCCAGTGTCCGCCGCGGCTCTCGCGCCGGGCCTGGGCGGCCTCGGCGATCAGGCGCGCGGCCGTCACCGGCGCCGCCCCGGGCCATTCGGCGTCCAGCCGGTCGATCAGGGCGATCAGGGCCGTCAGCCCCCGGGCATCCCGCACCACCCCGGCCCCGTCACTCATGCCGCGCCGCAGCTCCGCCAGGGCCGCATCGGGCAGATCGGCCCCGGCACTCACCGGCAGCAACGCGCCCTGACCGCCGAATTCACCGGCCGCGGACTGGCCGGTCCGCCGCCCGAACGCGGCGGCCTCGAGCAGGGAGTTGGAGGCCAGCCGGTTGGCCCCGTGCACCCCCGTCGCCGCGCACTCCCCGACCGCATAGAGACCCGGCAGGCTGGTGCGTCCGTCCGGACCGGCGGCGATCCCGCCCATGTGATAATGGGCCGCCGCCGCCACCGGGATCGGCGTCACGCGCGGGTCCAGACCGGCGCGCATACAGGCGGAGAAGACGGCCGGAAAATCATCGGGGAAGGCCGCACCGACGGCGGTGCGGCAATCGAGAAACGCCCCCCGTCCGGCGGCCCGCGCCGCATGAACGGCCCGGGCGACGACGTCGCGTGACTGAAGGTCGGCCCCCGGAGCCTCGCCCAGCAGGTACCGGCCCTCGCCGTCGATCAGGCGGGCACCCTCGCCGCGCAGGGCCTCGGTGGCCAGCGGCATCGGATCGAGGCCGACATCCATGGCCGTCGGATGGAATTGCACGAACTCGGGGTCGAGGATCTCGGCTCCCGCGCGCCAGGCCAGGGCCATGCCCTCGCCCAGCAGGGCCGCCGGGGTGGTGGTGGCGGCGAACAGCCCGCCCGACCCACCGGTGGCCAGCACCACGGCCGGGGCCAGCACCTCGACCGACCGGTCGCCGCGCGCGATCTGCACGCCCCGCACACGCCCGGTGGCGTCCTGGATCAGGCTCCTCAGCCGTCCATCCTCCCAGACCTCGATGTGGTCGGCGGCGCGCACCGCCGCGACGAGGGCCGACAGGATGGCACGCCCGGCCCCGTCACCGCCGACCCGGGCCACCCGGGCCCGCGAATGCGCGGCTTCCAGGCTGACTGCGAACCCGCCGACGGCGTTGCGATCAAACGGCGCGCCCATCCGGGCCAGCCATTCCACCGTCGCCCGGCCATCGCCGGTCAGGACCCGGGTCGCCTCGGCCTCGACCAGACCGGCCCCCGCGGCGGCGGTATCCGCCGCATGCAGGGCCGGGGCGTCGCCGGCCGACAGGGCCGCCGCCACACCGCCCTGGGCCCAGGCCGAGGAACAGGCCTCCAGCAGGGCCGCAGGCGTGATCACCAGCACCTTGCGCGGCGCGGCCTCCAGCGCCGCCGACAGTCCCGCCAGACCTCCGCCGACGATGACCGGACCGTCGTGATGGATGCGGCTCACCGGCCGAATTCCAGATAGCTGATGGCCATGGTCAGGGCTCCCGGCAGGGTCCCGTCACCGAGCGGGATCAAGGCCGCCAGCGTCACCGCGGCACAGGCCAGGGCCGCCAGCACGAACAGGCCGACGCTGTAGCCGGCCTCGGCCCCGCTCAACGGCCGCCCCTCGGGACGCCAGGCTCCGCGCCGCAGGTGCCCGAACAGGGCCAGGGCCAGAAAGCCGGCGAAGATATAGCTGCCGTTGGAGATGCCCCACAGCACGACCAGCGCGCCCATGGCGATCATCGCACCCTTCTCGACCATCGGATGGATACGGGCGAGCACGGGACCCAGGGCCCGCGAGCCGTCCAGCGGCGGGGCCGGGGCCAGATTGACCAGGTTGATCGCCGCGATCACCACCGCGCCCACCAGCCAGACCTTGCCGCCCAGCACCAGGAACAGGACGAAGAACGGGATGGCCGCCAGCAGGCCGAACACGGGGCCGGCCAGTGACACCTTGACCCCCTCCCATTCGCTGTCGGGCAGCCGTTGGCCGCGGGCCATGCCGCCGAGGAACGGGATAATGTAGATCTTCGCCGGGCCCATGCCGTAGCGGTTCATCGCCAGCACATGGCCGTACTCATGCACCAGCAGCCCCCAGATGGCGGCCACGGCCACGACCCAGCTGCCGCTGAAGAACCAGAGGAAGGCTCCCAGCAGGGCCGTTGAGATCAGGGCCCAGACCAGCGACTGACCCTGGACCATCGGCGGGCCGGCGGTGCCCGCGGACGCGCCGCCGCTCGCCGGGACGCCGGGTGCGGCCAGGGTCGAACCCGGCTTGGGATCCCAGGGACCGGGGCGGTGCGTGCTTTTGTCTGTCATCCCGGGGACGTGGCCTTTTCCGACCGCGGCCACAAGGCCGGCAGGGCGAGACGCCGCAGGTTGCGCCCAGCGATCGTCGGCCCAACGCGAATGGGCGATACGGAGGGCATCAGATCAGCTCCACAGCGACATGGTGACGGGCCTTGACCATGTCATAGCGCGCCGGAACCGCCGGCGGCGGCAGATCGACCATGCGCTGCACCGCCCGTTGCGCCGGGGCGATCATCGACTCGGGCACGGTGACCTCGAACTGCATGTTCAGCAGGCAGTCACGGATGTTCTCCAGCGTGATCCGCTTCATGTGCGGGCACAGGTTGCAGGGGCCGATGAACTGGACCCCCTCGACCTCGCCGGCGACGTTGGCGGCCATCGAACATTCGGTCAGCAACACCACCTGTTTCGGGCGGCGGGCGGTGACATGATCGATCAGGGCCGCGGTCGATCCGGCAAAGTCCGAGGCTGCCAGCACCTCTTCCGGGCATTCCGGATGGGCCAGGATCTCCGCATCCGGATAGGCCGCCCGCATCTCGGCGATATCGGCTCCGGTAAAGCGCTCGTGCACCTCGCAGCGGCCCTTCCAGGCGATGATTCCGATGTTGGTCTGGGCCGCGACATTGCGCGCCAGGAATTCGTCGGGGATCAGGATGACGCGATCGACGCCCCATTCCCTCGCCGCCCATTCCACCACCTGAACGGCATTGGCGCTGGTGCAGCAGATGTCGGTCTCGGCCTTCACGTCAGCCGTGGTGTTCACATAGGTGACCACCGGCAGGCCCGGATAGCGCTGCTTGATCAGCCGCACATCGGCCCCGGTGATCGAGGCCGCCAGCGAACAGCCGGCGCGCAGATCAGGGATCAGCACCGTCTTTTCAGGGCTCAGGATCTTCGAGGTCTCGGCCATGAAATGCACCCCGGCCTGGACGATCACCTTCGCCTTCGACCGCGCCGCCTCCCTGGCCAGCCCCAGGCTGTCGCCGACATAGTCGCCGACCCCGTGGAAGATCTCGGGCGTCATATAGTTGTGGGCCAGGATGACGGCGTCGCGCTCGCGCTTCAGCCGGTTGATCTCGACGATCAACCCGGCCTGGGCCGGCCACTCCATCGGGGTGACGAAATCCTTGACCCTGGCCCAGACGGGCGCGGTTTCGCGCGCCGTGGACTCCGAAAGCCCGAACATCGGGGTAACCTGGCCGTCCGCCATATCCGCCTCCTTGCGGCACTTATGCTCAAAGTTAGCATAAGCAGGCGCAATGTAGTCCCGTGCCGCGCGAATGCAAGGGCAGAAAGGTGTCAGATCCGCGCGGTCGCCTCGGGTCGCCGTCGCAGGGGACGAGGCGCGACCCGATCATGGGAAACACGATGTTAACCGGAACAGGGTGCAACGGGCCAGGTCTCCGGAGAATACCATGCGCCTGATCCCCGTCGTCGCCGCCACCCTGCTTCTGTCCGCCGGATCGGCGATGGCGCAATCATCCGGACCCGGCGTCGCCGTCGGGGCCACCGTGGGCACGCCCGGAATAGGACTGGACGTCCAGGTGAAGATCGGGCCGATCTTCACCCTGCGCGGGTCCCTGGACCGCCTGAGCCACAGCGCCGACCAGAGCTATGACGGCATCGACTACAACGCCGACATCGCCTTCGACACGCTGGGCGGTTTCATCGACATGCACCCGCTGGCCAACGGCCTGCTGATCTCGGGCGGTGCCTATGTCGGCAGCCGCGACGTCGCCCTCGCCGCCACGCCGACGGGACCGGTCGACATCGGCGGCCAGACCTATACGCCCGGCCAGGTCGGCACGTTGAACGGCACCGTCAAGCTGGCCGACATCGCCCCGTTCGTTGGAATCGGCTGGGACGACACCTTCTATCGCCAGGGTCGATGGGGCTTTCGCGCCATCGCCGGCGTCGCCTGGAGCGACAAGCCCGAGGTCGCCCTGACCTCGACCGGCGGCAGCCTGTCCAATGATGCGACCTTCCGCGCCCGGCTGCGCGACGAGAGCCGGAATATCACCGACGAGGCCGAGGACTACGGACTGTTCCCGGTGATCCAGGTCGGTGTGAACTACAAATTCTGACGGCGGGCGCTCAGGCGCGGCGTTCATGGTTCAGAAGCCAGCGTTTGCGCGCGATCCCGCCCGCATAGCCGGTCAGGGTGCCGTTGGCTCCGATGACCCGGTGGCAGGGCACGATGATCCCGACCGGATTGGCCCCGTTGGCCAGACCCACGGCCCGGACGGCCTTCGGCCGGGCGATCGCCGCCGCCAGCTGGCCATAGCTGCGGGTCTCGCCCGCCGGAATGGTGCGCAGGGCGGCCCACACCTGACGCTGGAATTCGGTGCCGCCGGTGCGCACCGTGATCCCGTCCAGCGCCCGCCGGTCCCCCGCGAAATAGGCATCGATGGCCGCGCGCACCGGGACCGGCGCGCGCCCGGACGTCAGCACGACCGGGCCGTAGTGACGGGTCAGCAACCGCAGCAGCCGGTCCTCGAAATCGTCGAACTCCAGCGCCCGCACGGCCCCGTCGCCATCGGTGACCAGCAGCAGTTCGCCGACCGGGGTGGCGATCCGGTCCAGGGTCAAGGGTTCAGGCGGCTTGGCGGCCATGATCGCTCTCCAGGGCTGTCAGTTCGGTCTCGGTGATGCCGGACATACGCAGATACAGGACCCCGTAGGCGCGCCACGGTCGCCAGGCGTCGGCCCGTCGCCGCAGGGCCGGTCCGGCCCCGTCCAGCCGGTCACTGGGCGCGTCCTCGCCGGTGTCGACCCACGCCCCCGGCAGTCGCAGGCCCGGCCGCGCCGCCAGCAGCGGGGCCAGCAGCGGATCCGCCGACAGGTCCCGGGCGATGGCCTCGGGATCGGCCGACAGGTCGAATACCCGCCGCACCCGTGCCAGCACGCCCGGCAGGGCCTTCAGGTCCCCGGCCTCGACCGCCACCGTCAGCCGCCCGCGTGCCCCCGGCGTGACGCTGACCGTCCCGGTCGTGCCGTCGACCGCCACCGTCAGATCTCGCGACCAACGCCCGTCGACCACCGGGTCTCCCCGCGCCGCCAGCGCCGCCATCAGGGTGCCGAGGTCACACGGCTCCCGGTACGTCAGACTCAGCCGCACCCCGCCGTCCGACGGGCGCTCGGCCCGGCGTCGCAGGGCCGAGGGCGGCCGTCCGTACAGGCTCTGGAAGGTCTCGTTGAAGCGCCGCACGCTGCCGAAGCCGGCAGCATGGGCCACCTCGGCCATGGTCAGGTCGGTCTCGTGCAGCAGGGCCTTGGCCAGCAGCACCCGCCGGGTCTGGGCCACACTGACCGGGGCCGCACCCAGATGCTGACGGAACAGTCGCCGCAACTGGCGCTCGCCCACGCCAAGCCGTCCGGCCAGGGCGTCGACATCGGCCGTGTCCAGCGCCCCCGCCTCGATCAGGGCCAGGGCCCGGCTGACGGTGTTGGAGGTGCCGCGCCAGGCCCCCAGATCGGGGGCCGTCTCGGGGCGGCAGCGCAGGCAGGCGCGGAACCCGGCCGCCTCGGCCGCCGCCGCCGTGGCCACGAAATGCATGTTCCCGCGTTTCGGCGTGCGCGCCGGACAGACCGGACGGCAATAGATCCCGGTCGTCTTCACACAGCCGAAAAACCGCCCGTCGAAGCGGGCATCGCGCGTGACGACGGCGCGATAGCAGGCGTCCTGATCCAGCGGCGTTTCCATGCCCGCAGACTGAACCCTCGCCCCGCCGATGTCTCGCGGTTTTCGGACATGGATGGGCCGCGTCGGGTCGACAGGGCGGAGCCCTGTGACCGCGGCCAAACCTAAAGCGGCCAGAACAGCAGGATCAGCGGCGGCCCGGCCACCAGCACCAGCAGGCTGAGCGGCGTCCCCAGCCGCGCATAGTCACCGAAGCGATAGCCGCCCGGCCGCATCACCAGCGTGTTGCACTGGTGCCCGACCGGGGTCAGGAAGTCGCACGCCGCCCCGACCGCCACCGCCATCAGAAAGGCGTCCGGCACATAGCCCAGCCGCGTCGCCAGGGTCGCCCCGATCGGCGCGAGGATCAGCACCGTCGCGGCATTGTTCAGGAACGGCGTCACCGCCATGGCGGCGAACATCAGGGCCGCGACCGCCGCCAGCCCGGGGATGCCCGCGAACACCCCGCCGAGGGCATCGGCGATCAGGTCGGCCCCGCCGGTCGTCTGGATGGCCGCGGACACCGGAATCATCGCAGCGATCAGCACCAGCAGGGGCCCGTCGAGCGCCCGATAGGCCTCCTTCATCTTAAGCCCCCCCAGGGCCAGGATGATCACGGCCGCGCCGAAGAAGGCGGCGGCCACCGGCACGACCTGGAATCCGACCAGCACCATGGCCACGGTCAGCACGATCGCCGGCATGAACCGCTTGCGCCCGCTGCCCAGCGCCACGCTGCGCTCGGCCAGCGGCAACAGGTCCAGTTCCCCCAGCGCCTCCGGCAGCCTGTTCTCGCTGCCCTGCAACAGGACGATGTCCCCCTGGCGCAGACGGGTGTTGCGCAACCGCTGGGTCACCGGATAGCCGCTGCGCGACACGCCCAGAAGATTGATCCCGTACTGGCCGTGCAGGTCCGAGGCCGCGAGGGTCTGGCCCAGCAGGGGCGAGTTCATCCCGACAACGGCCTCGATCACCCGGATGTCGTCGGTCGGCTCGGCCCGCATGATCTCACGGTGGTCGCCCGCGAGTCGCAGCAGGGTGCGCTCAACGAAATCGTCCAGCGCACTCGCCCGGCCTTCCAGCACGACCAGATCGCTGGCCCGGACCACGACATTGCCGCGCGGCCGGTTGATCCGCCGCCCGTCGCGGATGACCGTGAGGATACGCACGGCCCCGCCCCCCGCCGCGGTCAGGGCCTTGACCGTCATGGAGCCCGGGCCCCAGTCATCCGGCACCCTCAGGTCGGTGGTGTAGGCGTTGGCCGCCAACGAGTCCGACAGGTTGACCGCCCCCTGCCGGTCCTTCGGCAGCAGCCGGTAGCCGAAGGCGAGGAAGGCCAGAACGATGCCGGTCAGGGCCAGGCCGACGGGGGCGTAGTCGAACATGGCGAAGGGCTCGCCCAGCATGTCGGCCCGCACCCCGGCGACGATGATGTTCGGTGAGGTCCCGACCAGGGTCACCATCCCGCCGGCCATGGCCCCGAAGGCCATCGGCATCAGCAGGCGCGACGGCGGCGACCCGGTCTTGCGGCTGACCGACAGGGCCACCGGCAGCAGGATCGCCAGGGCCCCGACATTCTTGGTCACCATCGACAACAGGGTCACCGCCCCGGTCAGCACCGGCACCTGGCTGCGTTCCGTCTTCAGCAGCGGCAACAGCCGGCGCAGCGCCAGCTCGACAATGCCCGATCGGGAAAAGGCCGCCGACACCACCAGGGCGGCGGCGATGATGATGGTGATGTCGTTACGGAAGCCGTCGAAGGCCGCGGCGGCCGGAATGATTCCCACGACCATGCCGACGACCAGGGCGGCCAGGGCGATCAGGTCATACCGGAACCGCCCCCAGACGAAGGCGAAGATGGTCAGCCCCACCAGCCCGAAGGCCAGGCCTTGTTGAAGAGTCACTCGCCTGCCTCACGGTCGCGGACCCCGCCGCCGGGACTGAATGCCTGAACCGGGGAATCGCTGCCGTCCTTATACGTTTCCTCACCGGCCCAGCACCAGCCGCCGCGCCGCGCCGAGGACGCTGAAGATCTCGCCGATGATGCTGGCGGCCACGCCGAGCATCAGCACGGTCGGCAGGACCGGATCGCGCGTCTGGATCAGATGCCGGACCCGGCCCTCGAAATCCGCA
Organism: uncultured Brevundimonas sp.; assembly: GCF_963975535.1. Classification (GTDB taxonomy): domain Bacteria; phylum Pseudomonadota; class Alphaproteobacteria; order Caulobacterales; family Caulobacteraceae; genus Brevundimonas. The sequence continues at coordinate 219,238 of NZ_CAXBHE010000003.1, forward strand.
AGGCCGTCGACGGCGATAATCGCCGCCAGCGGCGAATAGAGCGCGATCCAGAGAACGAAACCCAGACCGACGACGGCGAAGACCAGATCGCCCGCCGCCGTCGTGCGCGGACCGGGATGCAAGGCGGCCCGCGCCAGGTGGAAGACGATCATGGCCGCCGCCCAGGCGACCACGAACGGATAGACCTGCGCGACCAGGTCGGCGATCAGCCGGCCGTAGTCGACGCCATCGGCGAGAAAGACACCGCCCAGGTTCTGGGGCCGGAACTCGCCGCCCAGCACGCCGGTCCACCACAGCAGGAAGACACTCCACGCCGCCGCACTGGCGATGGCCCGCGCGGTGGGTGACATCGACGGACTACTGACCTTGCCGCTGCCGGCCATGGCACCGGTCATGGCCCCCGCCCCCGCGTTCCAGCCCTTGCCGAACAGGTCCACTTCGAACATGCCGAGGTCACGCACCCGCCACCGGGTCAGGAAGCGCGGCTTCTCGCTCTGGCGCTCGATGACCCAGGCGATGATCGTGGCCACACCGACCACCGTGATCGCGCCGGTAAACAGGCCGTGGAAGGCCTGGGCCGTGGCCCGGCCGGCATCGGCGTCGCCGATCAGCACCCGCACCACCACGCCGATCACACTGATCACCACCAGCACCGTCAGGGCCGCCCGGACCCCGAACATCCACCACGGGAACAGCTCGGGGCCGACCAGATGCTGGGGGCCACTGCCGAAACGGGCCGCGACCGTCAGCGGATGCCCCAGTTCGCGCAGCACCGCCTCCTGCTCGGCCTCGGTCAGCGGCCGACCGCGTTCGGCCTCGCGCGCCTCCATCCGGGTCAGGATGTCGTCGCGCAGCTCGGCGACGATGTCGTCCCGGGTATCGGCCGGGAGCTGGGCCGCGACGGCCCGCAGATAGGTTTCGACCAGGGTCATCATGCCCTCCTCTCGATCACAGAATTCGGTCCAGCGAGGCATTGATGCGCCGCCATTCATCGGTCAGGGCGGCCAGCATGGCCGTGCCCGTGGGCGACAGGACGTAGAAGCGCTTTTTCCGCTTCTCCTCCTCGCGCCATTCGCTGCTCAGCAGCCCCTGGCTCTCCAGCCGGCGCAACAGCGGATAGAGGGTGCTTTCCTCCATCTCCAGCCCGTCGGCGGCCAGGGCCTGACGCAGCGTATAGCCGTAGCGTTCGGTCCTGAGGCAGGCCAGCACGGCCAGCACCAGCGACCCGCGCCGCAGCTCCAGCCGCATGGTTTCAAACAGGTCCGGATCGACAGCCACATCATTCTCCATGCACGTCACATAGTGTGTGTCGTACAGTGTATGCGACATACTGTATGAGGGAGTCAAGTCTGGGTCGAGGAAGGGACGATCGAGGGCGACCGGGTCGGCGGGCGACCTCAGACGGGGGGCGCGGTGCCCTCGCCCTGGCTGACGATACGGGTCACCGTCAGGTCGGCGGTGACATTGCCGACGGTGCGGAAGATGTCGGGGATGACCTCGACCGCCAGCAGCAGCGGCAGCATCTCCAGCGGCACCCCCATGGCAATACAGATCGGGGCGACACTGGCGAAGAAGCTGATCTGGCCGGGCAGACCGACCGAGCCGATACTGATCAACATGGCCGTCAGCATGGCCGCGCCGATCTGGCCCAGCGACGGCTCCAGTCCGAACAGGTGGGCGCAATAGATGACCACGGCCAGGTTGGCGACCGGGCTGGTCATGCGGAACAGGGCCACGGCCAGCGGCAGGACCAGGCCGGCGGTCTGGCGGCTGACGTCCAGCTCGTCGACGGCGCGCTCGACCATGACTGGCAGACTGGCCAGCGACGACTGGGTCGAGACCGCTACCACCTGGGCCGGAGCCACGGCGCGGGCGAACCGGGCCAGGCCGACCCGGCCGAACACCACCGCCAGCGGATAGCAGAGCAGGATCAGGCCGATCACGCTCAGCGACACGATGGCCACATAGTGGGCCAGGGTCCCGGCGGCCGAGGCCCCGGCGCTCAGCCCCACGCCCATGGCCAGGGCGAACACGCCGACCGGCGCGGCCAGCAGCACCCAACGCACGATGACGATCATCGCCTCGCTGACCGCCTCGAACAGCGTCACCAGCGGCCCCTTCAGCCGGTCCGGCAGACGCGTCAGGGCAAAGCCGAAGAAGGCGGCAAACACCACCAGGCCGAGGATGGCGTCCTCGGTCGCGGCGCGCAGCACATTGGAAGGGGCGATGGTCTTCACGAATTCCGAGAACGGCGCGACCGCACCGATATTGTCCGGGGCCGGCGGAATGCCGGCCAGCAGCCGCGCCCCGCCCTCGGCATCGATCGGCCACAGGGCCAGCAGGCCGAAGGCCGCCAGCACCGCATAGACGGCCGCCGCCGCGATCAGCACCGCGAACCAGGCGAGGGCCCGCCGCGCCAGCCGCCCCGTATGGGCCGCGTCGGAAATGGTGGCGATACCGACCACCAGCAGCGAGAACACCAGCGGCACAATGGTCATGCGCAGGGCGTTCAGCCACAGCTGGCCGATCGCATCGATCATCCCGGCCGACCCGGCCCCGCCCGGAATGCCCCAGACCTGCACCGCCGCCCCCGCCGCCAGCCCCAGGGCCAGCGCCGCCAGCACCCGCACACTCAGCGACGACAGCAGGGCACGCATACGGTTCGGCGGCGGGGCCGGGACAGGAGTCTGGGTCATGCCGTGACGCTAGCGGGGCCCGGGCCGGACGGGAACCGGAAAAGCAGGGGCACCCAAGCCCCCTCCCCGCAACCTTCCCCGCCGCATCCCGTTCTGCCGGTAACCCCCGTTCACCGGAAAGACCTGCCATGACCGTCTACGCCCGCACCCTGACCACCCTGACCACCCTGGCCGTCAGCGCCCTGGCCCTGTCGGCCGCCGGCGCGGCCGCGGCCCAGACGCCCTACGGCGGCAGCCGCTACGGCACGCCGTCGGGCAGTTTCACCAGCTCGTGCCGCGACGTGCAGGCACTGGAGAACGGCTATATTTCGGCCCAGTGCCGCACCGACGGCGGCTGGCGCTGGAGCACGATCCGCGCCGATGACTGCCGCGGCGACATCACCAACCGCGACGGGGTGCTGAGCTGCTACGGGGCGACCGCGCGCACCGGCCCGCTGTATCCCGACAGCGACACCGGCGCGAGCGTCCAGACCGCGCCCGGCGGGGTACTGGGCGCGCTGCTGGGGGCGGTGTTCGGCGACAACTACGGCCAGAGCCCGGGGCTGGAGGATGACTGGAACCGCGGTCGCCGGCCGCTGGCCGAGCGCAGCGGCGCGCTGGACGCCCGCATCGACGCCGGGGTGCGCGACGGCTCGCTGGATCGCGGCGAGGCCATGCGGCTGCGCGCCGACTACGACGCCCTGGTGCGGCTGGAGGAACGCTATGCCGCCGACGGCCGCCTGAGCGCCGAGGAGCGCAACGACCTGCGCCGCCGCTACGAGGCCCTGTCGCAGCGCGTGGCCGAGCAGCGTGCCGACGGCCCGGTCTGGGGCTGGCAACCGCTGGTCGAGCAGCGCAGCGCCTTCCGCGCCCGGGTCGACACCGCCGAGCGCAACCGCCGCCTCAGCCGCTATGAGGCGGTGCGGCTGCGCGCCGATTTCGACGCCCTGGTGCGGGTCGAGAGCGACTATCGCCGCGACGGCCTGAGCGACCGCGAACAGCAGGACCTGACCGCGCGCCTGGCCGAACTGAACCGCCGCGTGGGCGACGGCCGTGACGGCGGCTATGGCGACGACTACGGCACCGATCCGCGCGCGGCGCAGCTCGAGGCCCGCATCCGCGATGGCGAACGTGACGGCCGCATCAGCCGCACCGAGGCTGCCCGGCTGCGCGACGAGCTGCGCGAGCTGAGCCGGCGCTGGGTGGCGCTGGAGGTCCGGGTCGAGCAGGCGCGCCGCTGATCCGGCCGCCACCCGGCGTCGGGCCCGCCCTTGACGCCCCCGCTCGGGGCCTCACACTGGCGCGATGCTGCCTGACCTGACCGCCCTCGAGGAAACCCCGCTGATCAAGCTGGGCAATATTTCCCTGACCCTCGGCGGCGTGATCACCGGCGCGGTGACGATCGGGGTCGCCCTGGTGCTGGCCTGGGCGGTGACGCGCGGTATCCGCCGGCTGCGGGTGCGGGCGCGGCGCGCCACCGGGGCCCTGTATCTGCTCGAGAAACTGGCCGGCTACGGCATCATCGTCGCCGGCGTCTTCTTCGGCCTGTCGGCGGCCGGGCTGAACCTGTCGTCGCTGGCGGTGTTCGCCGGGGCCATCGGCATCGGCATCGGCCTCGGCCTTCAGGGGGTGGTCAAGGAATTCGTCTCGGGTCTGTTCATCATCTTCGACGGCATGGTCTCGGTCGGCGACTATGTCGAACTGGAGGGGGTGCGCGGCGTCATCGCCGAGATCGGCCCGCGCGCCACCCGTATCCGCAACAACGACAACATCGACGTGATCGTGCCCAATTCGAAACTGATCGAGGGCACGGTCACCAACTGGACGCTGAAGGGCGACACCCGCCGCATCCACATCCCGTTCGGGGTCGCCTATGAGTCCGACCGGGCCGCGGTGCGCGAGGCCGTGCTGGCCGCCGCCCGGGCCAGCCCCTTCACCCTGCCCGAGACCGAGACCCGCAAATGTCAGGTCTGGCTGACCGGTTTCGGCGACTCCAGCCTCAATTTCGAACTGCTGGTCTGGCCGACGCTGGATGCGGTCAAGCGCCCGGCCGCCATGCACGCGGCCTATACCTGGGCCATCGCCGACGCGCTGGACGGGGCCGGCATCGAGATCCCCTTCCCCCAGACCGACCTGCGCGTGCGCAGCGTGTTCGGCCACGCCGGCGACGACGGGCTGGAGGCGATGGGGCTGAAACGCCCGCGTCCGGCCCCGCGTCCTGCCGCCGCCGCCGGACCCACGGCCAATGACGCGGCCGAGGAACTGTCGCACCCGGTGGAGAACCTGGCACCCGAGACTGACGATCCCGAGGGGTCCGACCCGGCCTGATGTCCCGTCCCCCACTGGCACCGGGGCCGGCGGGACACTAGGTTCCGTTCATGAACCGTTCCTCGACCCCCAAGGCTGGCACCACCCCGCTGAAGAAGCCGGTCCACACCCCGGCGAAGACGAGCGCCGCCGCGCCGATGTTCGCCCCGGTCACCGGCCCGCGCCTGGTGCCGGAAGAGGCTCCGGCCGGCCCCGGCGACTGGTCCCCGCACCGCCCGGTCCGGCCCGAGGCCCGCGTCCGCACCCCGTTCCGGCTGGCGACGCAATACACGCCCGCCGGTGACCAGCCCGCCGCCATCGCCGAACTGGTCGCCCAGGCCGAGGCCGGCGACCGCGATCAGGTGCTGCTGGGCGTGACCGGCTCGGGCAAGACCTTCACCATGGCCAAGGTGATTGAGGCGACCCAGCGCCCGGCCCTGATCCTGGCCCCGAACAAGACCCTGGCGGCCCAGCTGTATTCCGAGTTCAAGGCCTTCTTTCCGGACAATGCGGTCGAGTATTTCGTCTCGTACTACGACTACTACCAACCGGAAGCTTATGTACCAAGAACAGACACTTACATCGAAAAAGACAGTTCGATAAACGAACAGATCGACCGGATGCGGCATTCGGCGACGCGGTCGATACTGGAGCGGGACGATGTGATCGTGGTGGCCTCGGTCAGCTGTATCTACGGCATCGGCTCGGTCGAGACCTATACGGCCATGACCTTCAGTCTGAAGGTCGGGGGCCAGATCGACGAGGCCAAGCTGCGCGCCGACCTGATCGCGCTGCAGTACAAGCGCAACGACCTCAACTTTGAGCGGGGCATGTTCCGCAAGCGCGGGGACACGATCGAGATCTTCCCCGTCCACCAGGAGGACCGGGCCTGGCGCGTCAGCCTGTTCGGCGACGAGATCGAGTCGATTCACGAGTTCGACCCCCTGACCGGCGCGAAAACCGCCGACCTGACCGAGATCACCGTCTATGCCGCCAGCCACTATGTGACCCCGCGCCCGACGCTGAACCAGGCCACCCACGGCATCAAGGCCGAGCTGAAGGAGACGCTCGACTGGATGCTGGAGAACGGCAAGCTGCTCGAGGCCCAGCGGCTGGAACAGCGCACCCGTTTCGACCTCGAGATGATGGAGGCCACCGGCTCGTGCGCCGGCATCGAGAACTATTCCCGCTGGCTGACCGGCCGCGCCCCGGGCGAGCCGCCGCCCACCTTCTTCGAATACATTCCCGACGACGCCCTGCTGTTCGTGGACGAGAGCCATGTCACCGTCGGCCAGATCAACGGCATGTTCCGCGGCGACTACCGCCGCAAATCCACCCTGGCCGAATACGGCTTCCGCCTGCCCAGCTGCATCGACAACCGGCCGCTGAAATTCGAGGAATGGGACGCCATGCGCCCCCAGACCGTCTTCGTCAGCGCCACCCCCGGCCCGTGGGAGATGGACCGCACCGACGGCGTCTTCGTCGAACAGGTGATCCGCCCGACCGGCCTGATCGATCCGCCCGTCGAGATCCGCCCGGTGACCGGCCAGACCCGCAACCAGGTCGATGACGTGATCGACGAGGTCCGCGCCGTGGCCCGCGCCGGCTATCGCAGCCTGGTTACCGTCCTGACCAAGAAGATGGCCGAGGACCTGACCGAATACATGCACGAACAGGGGGTGCGGGTCCGCTACATGCACTCCGACGTCGACACCCTGGAGCGGATCGAGATCATCCGCGACCTGCGGCTGGGGGCCTTCGACGTGCTGATCGGCATCAACCTGCTGCGCGAGGGGCTCGACATCCCCGAGTGCGGCCTGGTCGCCATCCTCGACGCCGACAAGGAGGGCTTCCTGCGCTCCGAGACCGCCCTGATCCAGACCATCGGCCGCGCCGCGCGCAACATCGACGGCCGCGTCATCCTCTACGCCGACCGCGTCACCGGCAGTATGGAACGCGCCATCGCCGAAACCGACCGCCGCCGCGAACGCCAGAGCGCCTACAATCTCGAACACGGCATCACGCCCGAGAGCGTCAAGCGCGACATCAAGGAGATCCTGGCCAGCCCCTATGAGAAGGACCGCGTGCTGGTCCCGACCACGGTGGCCGAAGAGGCCCGCCCCTTCACCGGCGCAAACTTCCAGACCGCCCTGCGCGACCTGGAAGGCCGCATGCGCGAGGCCGCCTCAAACCTCGAGTTCGAGGAGGCCGGCCGCCTGCGCGACGAGATCAAGCGCATGAAGCTGCTCGACCTGGAGTTCGCCAATGAGGTGATGACCGGGGCGGGGGAAGCGGTGGACAAGGCCGCGCCGAAGAAGTGGCGGAAAGAGGCGCAGGCCGAGGCGCAGGAGCGGTTCCGGAAGGGGCGGCTGTAGGGGGGGCGTCCCCGTAGGCCGCCCGGCCGCCCACAGTGACTCCGCCGCCACACTCCGCGGCCTGCGTCTGCCCCCCCCGGGAACGGCCCCGTTCCTGCCCCGTTAGGGTCTCCAACGGAGAGACAAATGCCCCTGCCCCGCGCCAACAACGACACCAAGCCCGACCTGCGCCTCGTCAGTGCCGAGGCCGAGGTCTATGACCTGATGCGGCCGGCCCAGACGGCGTCGGAACGCGTGCGCCGGCTGCAGGCCGAGGCCCGGGCCCTGGCGCTGGAACAGGTCGAGGCGCTGGACGCCGCCCTGGCCACCGCCGCCGCCCTGGCCCGCGAAATCGCCGACGGCGGCGACGCCTATCCGGTCGGGGCCCGCGACATGGCCGCCCGCCTCGCCGACGACCTGCCCAAACGCGCCGACAGCCTGCGGGCGGTGGTCAACCGGACCCGATAGCCCTCACCGTGGTCATCCTCCGGCGCGTAGCGACCGGGGGATGACGACAGCAGCCGGATCCGCCCCTTCGGCACACCCCTTGCAGCGCCGGGAATGACCGCCGGATCCCCGGTTCGGTCAGGAACGGAGCTTCCCATGGCCAAGTCGGCCTCATCCCGGGTGACGACGCCCCGCAAGACCGCGTCGAGCAAGCCGGACCTGCGTCTGGTCGCGGCCGGGGCCGATCGCGCCGCCGCGGTCGAGGCGGCGGTGCTGGCCTCGGCACCGGTCGAGACCGCGCCGGCGCTGAAATCCCGTGCCGGCGGGGCCCAGAGTACCTCGGCCCGGGTGCGCAGCCTGTTGCAGGAAGCCCGCGCCCTGGCGCTGGATCAGGTCCATGCGCTGGAAACCGCCCTGCAGGACGCGGCCGACCTGGCGCGCGAGATCGCCGACGGCGGTGACGCCTATCCGGTCGGCACCCGCGAAATGGCCTCGCGGCTGGCCTCGGACCTGCCGGCCAAGGCCGAGGCCATCCGTGCCATTGTGAAACGCCTGCACTAGGCGGCGACGCTAACCGGCCAGAACGTCGGCCTGGTCCGGGTTGCGTTTGAACCAGGCCACCGCATAGCCGCAGCGCGGGGCCAGGGTCAGGCCCTCGGCCCGAGCATGGTCGGCCAGGGCCTGCATGAAACGCCCGGCCGCGCCGCTGCCGCGCAGGGCCGCCTCGGCCTCGACATGCAGCAGGGTCCGCGTCATGCCCTGCGCCGCATAGTCGGCCCAGACCATGGCCGTGCCGCCCTCGGGTGTGGCGACGGCCTGTTCGAAGCGCATCGCCCCGGGCCGGTCGATCAGGGCGGCGTCCGCCATCAGGGGGCCTTGTCCTGCAGCAGGCGCAGCAGGCCGAACACGCTCTTCACCGTGAACCAGATGGTGATCACGAACCACAGGATGCCGAACAGCAGCAGGAAGGGGATGCCGATCAGGGCCAGCGAGGCCACGGCACTGACGGCGATGGCGATCCAGCAGGCGATGGTCCACCAGAACACCGACCAGAACAGCTGGATCTGGGCCTCGATATGGGCGCGGCCGATGCCGGTGGCGTGGGCCCGTCCGGCATAGGCGACGACCAGGCCGACCAGCACCAGGATGTTGGCGCTGGGCAGGGACAGCAGGAACAGCACCCAGGCGACCAGGGCGGCGACCTTGCCCTCGGAGCCGTTGGCAGTGTCGGCGCGATAGGACGAATCGGGGGGGACGGCGGACATGACGAGCTCCTAGATCAGCCAGCTGCGAGGATTGGAAACGGCCCGGCCGGCTTTCAGATCCCACAGGCCGACCGCGCCGCGCACCGGTAGCCAGACCGCCAGGGCGAACAGGATGAAGACGCCGATCCCGACGACGATCAATATGCCGCCCAGCACGGCGATCACCGCCGCGGCCCACAGGGTGCGCTGCTGGAAGATCAGATGGCTGCGCGCCACGGCGTCGTCGGGCAGCGGTCGCCCGGTCACCGCCAGCAGGCCGAGCACGGCAGAGACGCCGAAGGTCGGGATGGCGAACAGGATCAGGGCGTAGACGGTGAACAGCCCGGTGCTGCCCGCGACCGCCGCCGGCTCGCGGCGGCGCCGGCTGCGCGGCTCGGACAGGGCGAAGGTCGATCCGGCGTCGACGGCCGGGGTGACCACGACGGGCTGGAGGTCCGGATCAGGGGCCGAGGCCCGGGTCTGACCGACCAGCGAGGCCGCCGAGGCGAAGCCGACGTGGGCGTCCTCGTCGTGCAGCGTCGCGCGCGGGCTCACGGCCGCGGGCTCGCGCTCCGGTTCGGGGGTCGGCTCCGGCTCCGGTTCGGGTTCGGGCTCAGGTTCGGGCTCCGGTTCGGGCTCGGGCTCGGGCTCGGGCTCGGGCTCAGGTTCGGGTTCGGGTTCGGGCTCGGGCTCGGGCTCGGGCTCGGGCTCGGGCACCGTGGTCGATTCGGGGTCCGGTTCCCCGGCAGCGTCATCCACGACCGGCCGCGGGGCCTGGGGCTCCGGCTCGGGCGGGACGACGGGGTCGGGGTCGGGCTGGTGGGGGTCGCCGGGTTCGGCCAAGGTCAGGTCCTCTGGTCTGGGTCGACAATGCCGCTCCGGCCCGCGCCGCGCAACCGTCAGCGGCTGAAGGCGAGGGCGCAGCCGGCGGCCTCGGCCCCGTCGAGGGCCCCGGGCTTCTCGATGCGGACGGCGACGCGCCGCACCCGCGGGTCGTCGAGACAGGCCACGGCCAGCCGTTCGGCGAAGGTCTCGACCAGGCCGACATGGCCCGCCGCCGCGATGGCCCGGGCCGCCGCCGCCACGGTCTCGTAGTTGATGGTGTCGGCCAGGTGCTCGACCACGACGGGCCCCATCTCCAGGGTCACATCGATGACCAGGGTCTGCAGCCGGCCCTGTTCATGGTCATAGACACCGATGCCGACGTCGAGGCGCAGGCCGCGCACGAACACGCTCAGCCCCTCGCGCTGGAAGGCGTCGCCGAGCGGAAACGGCGTGACCGTGGGGGACGAGCTCATACGGCGCTACTCCAGGATGTCGGGGGTGCGCCACGCCAGGTGCTGCCCCCCGTCCACGGCGATCATCTGGCCGGTCACCATGTCGGCGTCCAGCAGCCAGCACACGGCGGCGGCCACCGCCTCGGGGCTGCCCGGCTTCTGCAACAGGGTGGCGGCGGCCTCGGCCGCGAACTCGGCGGCGCTCTGGTGCACCGACGGCAGGGTCGGGCCCGGCCCGACGCCATTGACCCGGATGGCCGGGGCCAGGGCCTGGGCCAGGGTCTGCGTCGCCCACCACAGGGCGTTGCGCGACAGGCTGTAGGAGAAGAAGCGCGGATCCGGCTTCAGCACCCGCTGGTCCAGCAGGTTGACGACGGCCGATCCGTCGGGGGCCTGGGCGGCGAAGACCTCGGCCAGCACGATCGGGGCGCGCAGATTGGTGTCGAGGTGACGGTCCCAGGTGGCGCGGTCCAGCGCGCCGACCCGGTCGTCCTCGAACACCGAGGCATTATTGACCAGGGCCGTCAGCGGGCCGAGCGCCGCGACGGCTTCCGGCACCAGGGCCCGGGTCGCGGCCTCGTCGGTCAGGTCGGCGGCCAGGACCACCGCGCGCCGGCCGCGCGCGCGCACGGCGGCGGCGACGTCATCCGCCTCGGGACCCGAATCGCGATGGTGGATGGCCACGTCATAGCCGGCCGCGGCCAGCGCGAGGCAGATCGCCCGGCCGATCCGTTTCGATCCGCCGGTGACCAGCGCCGCGCCGCGACTGGCGCGGGCGTCAGTCAATCCGGCCGAACTCGATGAAATTGATGAGGGCGAGGACGGCGATGAAGCCGAAGATGATGCCGAGAGCCAGCATGGAAAACACTCCTGTTCGTGCGCCGCAATAAAGCCCCCGGCCCGCCTGTTCAAGCGCAACCGGCGCGGCCTATCCTCGCGGCGCATGAGCAATTGGCGCACCCGCATCGAACCTGTCACCCGTCCGCTGTTCTTCGCCTGGTCGCGAATGACGCGCGGCAAGACGCTGGGCGTGCGAGGCATCGCCGTCGACGCCGGGGGCCGGGTCCTGCTGGTGCGGCACACCTATCTGCACGGCTGGTGGTTGCCCGGCGGCGGCGTCGACCGCGGCGAAACCGTCGAACAGGCCGTGATCCGCGAGATGCGCGAGGAGACCGGCGTGCTCGTGGAAGGCCGCCCCCGCCTGGTCAGCGCCCATTCCAATGAGCGTTTCTTTCCCGGCGACCACGTGCTGGTCTACCGTATCGACACCTTCAGCCTGACCGATCGCCCCCCCGACGGCGAGATCGCCGAGATCGGCTGGTTCGCCCCCGACGCCCTGCCCGCTGACACCCACCACGCCAGCCGGGCCCGGCTGACGGAGGTGTTGGGCGGCAAATCCAGTGATCCGGACTGGTAACCCCCGCTGTTCGGGGCTAGCGAAAAGCCATGAACCCCTCACTCTTCGCCATGCTCGCCGTTGTCTTCGGCGGAGCCGCCACGGCCCTGCAGGCCCCGACCAACGCCAAGATGATGACCGCGGTCGGCTCGCCGGTGAACGCGGCCTTCGTCTCCTTCGCGGTGGGCACGGCCGCGCTGGGCATTCTGGCCGTGGTGCTGCAGACGCGGCCGGACATGGCCGCCTCGCGGGCCCTGCCCTGGTATGCCTGGGTCGGCGGGCTGTACGGGGCCATCTTCGTCGTCGCCGCAGCCTGGGGCGTGCCCAAGCTGGGCGTGGCCACCACCATCACCTTGATGGTGGCCGGCCAGCTGCTGCTCAGCCTGGTGCTGGATCATTTCGGGGTCATGGACGTGCCGAAACAGCCGATGAACCTCGGTCGCGTCGCCGGCGTCGCCCTGGTTCTGATCGGCGTCCTTCTGGTGCGGCGTTCCTGAGCCTATATCGGACGGGATGACCGAGCCGACGATCACCGATGTGACTGACGAGGCCCCCGCGCTGACCGCCGCCGACCTGATCCGCGACGAGGCGCGCCGGGCCCCGGACAAGCCGGGCGTCTACCGCATGTATGGCGAGGACGGCACCTGCCTGTATGTCGGCAAGGCGGCCAGCCTGAAGAAGCGGATCCTGCAGTACGCCCAGGGCCGGTTCCACACCCAGCGCATCGGGCTGATGGTGTCGCTGACCCGGGCGATGGAGCTGGTGGTCACGGCGTCAGAGACCGAGGCCCTGCTGCTGGAATCCAACTTCATCAAGAAGCTGAAGCCGCGCTTCAACGTGCTGCTGCGCGACGACAAGTCGTTCGCCGAACTGATGATCCGCAAGGACCACCGTGCCCCCCAGGTGAAGAAGCATCGCGGGGCCCACACCACGCCCGGTGACTATTTCGGCCCCTTCGCCTCGACCTGGGCCGTCAACCGTACCCTGACCACCCTGCAGCGGGCCTTCCTGCTGCGCACCTGTTCCGACAGCGTCTACGAGAGCCGCACCCGCCCCTGCATGCTGCACCAGATCAAGCGCTGTTCGGCCCCGTGCACCGGCCTGATCTCGCTGGAGGACTATGGCGCGCTGGTGGAAGAGGCCTCGGCCTTTCTGCAGGGGCGTTCGCGGGCCGTCATCACCCGCCTGTCGGACGAGATGACCGCCGCGGCCGAGGTGCAGGACTATGAGCAGGCGGCCCGGGTCCGCGACCGTATCCGGGCGCTGTCGACCATCGCCATGGAGAATTCGGTCAGCGCCGACGGCATCGCCGAGGCCGACGTCTTCGCCCTGTTCACCGAAGGCGGCCAGGCCTGCGTCCAGGTCTTCTTTTACCGCGCCGGCCAGAACTGGGGCGGGCGGGCCTATTTCCCGCGCGTCGACCGCAGCGACACCGATCCGGAGATCCTCGCGGCCTTCCTGGGCCAGTTCTACGAGGACCGACCGGTGCCGCGCCTGATCCTGTCCAATGTCCGGCCGCACGAGCTGGAACTGCTGGAAGAGGCTTTCAGCCTCAAGTCGGATCACAAGGTCGACATCGCCCGGCCGCAACGCGGCGACAAGCTGGGTCTGGTCGATCACGCCCTGACCAATGCCCGTGAGGCCCTGGGCCGGCGCATGGCCGAAAGCTCGGCCCAGGGCAAAATTCTGGACGAGGTCTGCGAAGTGCTGGGACTTGAGGCCCGGCCGGAACGGATCGAGGTCTATGACAATGCCCACATCCAGGGCACCAACGCCGTCGGCGGCATGATCGTGGCCGGACCGGACGGCTTCCAGACCTCGCAGTACCGCAAATTCAACATCCGCGGCGAGGACCTGACCCCCGGGGACGATTACGGCATGATGCGCGAGGTCATGCGCCGGCGCTTCGGTCGTCTGGTCAAGGACGAGGCGGCGGGCGAGGCGGTGGTCCGCCCCGACCTGCTGCTGATCGACGGCGGGGCGGGCCAGCTGGCCGAGGTGCTGGCGGTGCTGGCCGATCTGGGGGTCGAGGACATCGCGGTGGTCGGAATCGCCAAGGGGCCGGATCGCGACGCCGGGATGGAACGGTTCTTTATGCCGGGCAAGCCCCCCTTCATGCTGCCGCTGAAATCACCGGCCCTGTACTATGTGCAGCGGCTGCGCGACGAGGCGCATCGTTTCGCCAACGGGGCGCACCGCACCCGCCGCTCGATGGACATCAAGAAGAACCCGCTCGACGAGATCGAGGGGGTCGGTCCCGGGCGAAAGAAGGCCCTGCTGCATGCGTTCGGTTCCGCCAAGGGCGTGTCCCGGGCGGCGGTCGTCGACCTGGTGAAAATCCCCGGCATCAACCAGGCCCTGGCCGAACGTATTCATGCCTACTTCCGCAAACCCTGAAGCTGCAATAGAAGCCGATTCATGACCGTAGCATCCGACGAACTGACCGCCGGCTATCGCCGGTTCCGCGATACGACCTGGCCCGAGCAGCGGGCCCGCTTCATCGCCCTGGCCGAGGAAGGCCAGGAACCGCATACGCTGATCGTCGCCTGTTCCGACAGCCGCGCCGATCCGGCCGCCATCTTCGACGCGACCCCCGGCGAGCTGTTCGTGGTGCGCAACGTGGCCAATCTGGTGCCGCCCTATGAGCCCGACGGCCAGTTGCACGGTGTCTCGGCCGCCCTGGAGTTCGGGGTCAAGGTCCTGAAGGTCAAGCGGATCGTGGTCATGGGCCACGCCCACTGCGGTGGCGTCAACGCCATGCGGAACGGCGCGCCCGGCAACTGTCAGGACTTTGTGGCCCCCTGGGTCGCCCAGGGCGCCGAGACGGTGCGCCTCGCGACCGAGTCGATCGGCCCGGACGCGGCGGAACGGGTCGCCGAGGAGGCGGTGGTCCGGTTGTCGCTGGACAATCTGCGCACCTTCCCGTGGATCGCCGAGCGCGAGGCGGCCGGGGACCTGGAATTGACCGGCCTGCATTTCGGTATCGCCGACGGCGTTCTGACGGCCCTGACCGACCAGCCGCGGTTCGAACCCCTGGGTTGAGTCGACCCTCGCCAGCCTGCGCGAACCGTGGCAAACCGGATGAACGCCGACCGGAAACGCTGATGACCCGCACCCACGCCAACCCGATCCCCAACATTCTGACGGGCATCCGCCTGTTCGCCGGGGTGATCATGTTCCTGATCCTGGCGGGGGCCACCGGCATTCCGGTGCTTTCGGGCTATCTGAGCCCCGATGACCAGTTCGCCCTCTATCGGGCCGCGTTCTGGATCTTCGTGATCGCCGCCTCGACCGACTGGGTCGACGGCTATCTGGCCCGGCGCTGGAATTCGACAACCCGCTGGGGCGCGATCCTCGACCCGATCGCCGACAAGATCCTGGTCACCGGCGCGATCCTCGGCCTGCTGACCTCAGGGTCCCTGACCTTCATCGCCATTCCCTGCGGCCTGATCCTGTTCCGCGAATTCGCCGTCTCGGCCCTGCGCGAGACCATGGCGGGCAAGGTCCACCTGCCGGTGACCCTGCTGGCCAAGTGGAAGACCACCCTGCAGATGGTCGCCCTCGGGGCCCAGCAGTTGATCCTGCTGTGGGATGGTTTCGGCTTCCCGCTGGAATGGCAGCCGCATTTCCAGACCTTCGCCTATGTGCTGATCTGGGCCGCCGCCATCGTCACCCTGTGGACCGGGTGGCAGTATTTCGACACGGCCAAGCGGCAGATGGCCGAGCTCTAGGGCCCAGGGCCCAGGGCTTAGGGCCTGGGCAGACTCAGAAACCTGAGACCTAAGACCTAAGACCTAAGACCTACACCCTACCTGCTCAGTCGGCCCCCAGCTCCGCCACCAGCCGCTGCATGCCGTAGACGTCGCGCAGGGCCGTGGTCACCGCGCCGGTGGTCACGATCACGCTGCGATTGACGTTGCGGTCATAGCCGTAGGCGTTGCGCTGGCTCAGCACGGTCGAGTCGAAATTGGCCCCGACGATCTCGCCCGCCTCATTGACCACCGGACTGCCCGACGAGCCACCGATGGTGTCCGAGGACACGGCCATGTTCAGCACGGTGTCGCCGTCGATCCGGTCCTTCGCCGCCAGCAGTCTCGGGGCCACGTCGAACGGGGCCGCCCCGGTGGCCCGGTCCCACAGGCCGTTGAAGGTGGTGAAGGCGCCGAAGCGCTGGCCGGGAACGTCCGTGCCCTCGATCCGGCCGTAGGTCAGACGCAGGGTGCCGGTGGCGTCGGGATAGACGGCGTCTCCATAGGCGGCGAAACGGGCGGCGGCCAGTTGCTCCGAAGCCCGCGCGGTCGGAGCCTCGACCCGGGACTCCCAGTCGGCACGCACGGCGCGGGCCTGGTCGTCGACCTTCAACGCATACTGGATCAGCGGATCGTTGGAGGCGCGCACGGCGGCCAGACCGCCCTGCCACAGGGCCCGGCGCACCGCGGGATCGGCCAGGGTCGTGCCCTCGACCAGCCGCGCCGACAGCCCTTCGGGCGACTCCTGCCCCAGCAGGACGCGGACGCGGGGGTCGTCGACGGTCAGCCATTCGCGCGTCTTGGACAGCCACCATTCCAGACGCAGCTGGTCCAGCGACGGATAGACCGGACGCACGGCCATCAGGCGGGACTCGACGCTCGACAGACGGGAGTCGGCAAACTCGGGCAGCCGCTGGTCGGACGGTTTGGCCCGCTCGACTGCCGCGCGGACCAGGGTCTCGGCATAGCCGTACAGACTCGAGCCGCCGCCGGAGCGCGCCTCGAGCAGGCTGTAGGCCGGATAGAGTTCGCGCTGGATCGGCTGGACCGCGGCCAGATCGGCCCAGGGATCGCCAGTGATGTCACCGCCCGCGGCCCGGGCCCGGAAGTCGGCCTCGGCCTCGGCCCGGCGGGCCATGAAGGCCGGATCGATCAGCGCCCGCATCCGGCCGAGGCCACGCTTGTAGGTGTTCTCGACGCTCGAGATCGGGTCCATGGCGATGAAGGCGTTCTCCTCGCTCTCCTCCGAGAAGCGGATCATCCGGCCGCGCAGCTCCGACGCCAGCAGCTGGTCCATCGGCAGGACCACGTCGCGGATGGTCATCAGCTGGTTCTGGGTCAGCAGGCGCTGGGTCGATCCCGGGCTGCCCGAGACGAACACCGGCGTGCCCTCGACCGGCGGCGCGGCGTTCCAGGTGAAATGGGTCGGGGTCGCCGCCGGCTGACCGTTCTCGTACAGGCGGACGAAGGCGGCATCGAGCGAGAAACGCGGGAAGCTGAAATTGTCGAGGTCACCGCCGAAGGTCGCGGCCCGGTCCTCGGGCGCGAAGGCCAGGCGAACGTCCGTGTACTTCTTGTAGGTGTAGAGCTTGAACTGGCCGCCCCGATACAGGCTGACCACCTGGCAGCGCTTGCCGGTGTCGCCGGCGCAGGCCTCCTGTTCGATACGCCCGCTCTCGGCGTCGCGGGCCTGGGTGAAGGCCTGACCGGACAGCCCCTCGCCCGCCCTGTGCATCCGCTCTGTCACATCGGCGATGTCGGTCAGGATCTCGGCCGTGCCCCCCGGGCATTTCAGCTCGTCCTCGCGCCGGGCGGGGGTGAAGCCGGTCTCGGCATAGTTGATGGCCTGGGTCGACAGATTGGCGACGCAGCTGGAGACGCAGTGGTTGTTGGTCATCACCAGACCCTCGGCCGAGACGATGCCGGCCGAACAGCCGCCGAACTTGGCCGACGACAGCCGCACCCGGTCCAGCCAGGCCTGGTCGATGGCGGTGCCCAGCGTCGCATTGGCCCGGGCGATGGGGAAGTTGTCGAAGGTCCACATGCCTTCCTCGGCCTGCGCGGGCGCGGCGGCGACGAGGGTCAGGGCGAGGACGGCCATGGAAGGGGCGAGGTAGCGCATGGATTTGTCTCCTCCCCATCACCCGTGACGGGCAGGGGGACCACGAAACGGTGGAAGGGTCGACGCCGGGCGAGGCCCCCTCCGGTTGATGCCTGTTATCCGATTTAGCGGATGAAAACGGGGTGGGGAACAACCCCTCCACCGCTTCGCGGTCCCCCTCCCCGTTGGCTCCGCCAACAGGGAGGAGACAGTCTACTGCACGCCCAGCTCGTCCAGCAGATGCGGCTGGCGATAGATGTTGCGCAGCGCCTCGGTGATCGCCGCCGTCGACACGGAAACGGTGCGGTTCAGCTCACCGTCATAGCCATAGGATCCGCCGAGCGAGTGGATGTTGCCGTCAAAGGCGGTGCCGATGACTTCGCCGGCGGCATTGATCACCGGCGAGCCGGAGTTGCCGCCGATGATGTCGTTGGTCGAGACGAAGTCATAGACGGTGTCCATGTTCACATCGGCCTTGCGGTCGAGGAAGGCCTGGGCCGCGTTGAACGGCACCGCGCCCGTGGCCCGCTCGTACAGGCCGCCCATATAGGTGAAGGCCGGCACGGTCACACCGCGATAGGTCCAGCCCTTCACCTGGCCGTAGCTGAGACGCAGGCTGAAGGTGGCGTCCGGATACAGGTTGTCGCCATAGGCCGCGAACCGGGCCTGGGCGACGCGCTCGGCCGCCCGGGCGGTCGGGGCGTTGACGGCGGCGGCCCACTGGTCGCCGACCGCCTGGGCCGCGTCATCATTGGCAACGACGAAGGCCAGCAGCGGATCGGCCTCGGCCATCTGGGCCGGGGTCAGGTCGAGGGCCCAGCGACGATAGGCCGGATCGGCCAGTCGCGTGCCGGACACCAGCCGTTCGGCCAGGGCCTCGGGGCTTTCACGGCCCAGCAGGGCCTTCACCTGGGCATTATCGACCGTCAGATATTCCCGGGTCTTGGACAGCCAGAAGGTCAGGTAGATCTGTTCCAGATCGGTCGAGATCGGCGTCTCGGTCGCCAGGCGATTGCCGAGCGACGCCAGGGCGGCGGCACTCATGCGGCGCTGGTCGGCCGGCTTGGCCTGGTCCCTGGCCGCCCGCACCATGGCGCGGGCATAGTTGTAGAGGGTCGAGCCGCCGCCGGCGCGGGCCTCGAGCTGATAGTAGGGGACGAACAGATCGCGGGCGACGGCCTGGACCTGCTCAAGCTCGGCCCACGGGTTGCCGATCCGCTGTTGCAGCGCCGGATCGCCGGCCACGATCTCGCGCAGCTCGGCCTCTTCAGCCCGCTTCCGGCCCATGAACACCGGATCGGTCAGGGCTCCCTGCTGGCCGAAATAGACCTTGAAGCTGTTCTCGAGACCGAAGATCGGATCGAACGAGACCCGGCCGGCCTCCTCGCTGGTCCCCGCATATTGCAGCAGGCGACCGCGCAGTTCCGAGCCCTGGATCAGCTGCAGCGGCAGCTGCTGGTCGCGCAGGCGCTCCAGCTGCGACTGGGTCAGCAGGCGTGAGGTCGAGCCCGGATTGCCGGCCACGAAGGTGACGTCACCCTCGGCCGGCGGGTTCGGGTTCCAGGCCAGATGGTTGGGGGTTTCGACCGGCTTGCCGTCCTCGTAGGCCCGCAGGAATCCGGCATCGAGCGCATAGCGGGGGAAGTTGAAATTGTCGGGATCGCCGCCGAAGAAGGCCGCCTGGTTCTCGGGCGCGAACACCAGCCGCACGTCGTCATATTTGCGGAACTTGTACAGGGCGTAGCGCCCGCCGCGGTAGAAGCTGATCACCTGGCAGGTCAATTTGGGGTCGTCGGCGCAGTTTTCCTGCTGGATCGCACGGGTCTCGGCGGCGCGCGCGGCGTTGAAGGCCGCGCCCTCGAGGCCCTCGCCCGAACCCAGCACCCGGTCGGTCACATCGATGATGTCGGTCAGCACCTCGGCCGTCTGGCCCGGGCAGGTTGTCTCCTCCTCACGGGTCCCCGGCATCCAGCCGTTCTTGACGTAGTCGTTTTCGGCGCTCGACAGCTCCTGCACGCAGCCGACCACACAGTGCCAGTTGGTCAGGATCAGGCCTTCGCCCGAGACGAACGAGGCCGAACAGCCCTGGAGGCGAACCGCAGCGCCCCGCACCCGGTCCAGCCAGGCCTGGTCGATATGGGTGCCGTACTTGTCGTTGACGACCTGGATCGGGAAATTGTCGAAGGTCCACATCCCCTCGTCGGCCCGGGCGGGCGTGGGCAGGGTGGCAACCATGGCCGACGCGACGCCGAAGGCGGCGAACGCGGCGGTCAGGCGAAATGAGGGCAGTGACATCAGAACCGGACTCCCGTTGGATGCGCGTCGGATCGCGACACGGTCGCCGCCTGATTACGCCGGAAGAACACAGGCCGTCTACGGCCAGTTATTTCGCGCCGTGAACGCCGGTGACCTTTGCCTTACCCCGATTTAACTTGGCCCGTCGCCCGTCGCCCTTCACATAGCGTGACTACTTCGGGGGTTCATCCAGTTCGATGTCGCTTGCACTTTCAACGCTCTTGTACGAATGGCGCCGCTATATGGCCGCCGTCATGGCCCTGGCCCTGTCCGGCCTGCTGGTCCTGGCCATGACCGGTGTCTTCATCGGCATCGGCAAGGGATTCACGGCCACGATCGAACGCTCCAGCGCCGACATCATCATCATGCAGCCCGGGGCCAAGAGCCTGATCGGCGGCCCCTCGGGCGTGCCGCGGCGCTTCATCCCACTGGCCTACAACCATCCCGACGTGGTCGAGGTGCAGCCCCTGGACGGGGCCGGCGGATCGTTCCAGTCGATCAAGAACGTCGACCCGACCATGAGCCAGGCCGAACGCGCCCGGCGCGGCGCGCCCAAGCAGCAGTTCGTCCAGGCCAGCATCATCGACACCACGCCGGATGCCGTGACCATTCCGACCGACTATTCCCAGGAACTGATCGACGCCCTGCGCCAGCCCTATACGGTGGCGATCGACGAGACCGCGCTGAAACCGCTGGGCGTCAAGCTGGGCGACAAGGCCCTCTACAACGGCCAGACCGTCACCGTCATCGCCGTGCTCCGCGGCTATCCCAACATGATGTCGTCGACCATCGTGATGTCGCGCGACACCCTGCGGATGCTGGGCCAGGCCGATACCGGCCCCCGGGTCGGCCCGCTGATGGTCAAGTTGCGCGACCCGGGCCGGGCCGTGGCCGTCGCGGCCCAGCTCAACACCATGGGCAACGGCCAGTGGAAGGCCTGGACCCGACAGGAACTGGCCGACGCCAATGCCGGGGCGATGTTCGAGGAAGGCATTCTCGTCATCATCATCGGCGGTTGTGTCGTGCTGGGCACCATCATCGGCGTGGCCATCACCTGGCAGACCCTGCAGGGGGCGATCATGGCCAACATCAAGGAGTTCGCCTCGCTGCGCGCCCTGGGCGTCAGCATGGGATCCCTGCGCCGGATCGTCGTCGAGCTGAGCTTCTGGGTCGGCATTCTCGGCGTCGCCGCGGCGATCGGCCTGACCTGGCTGGTCGCCCTGTTCGCCGCCTCCAATGCGGTCATCATCGCCCTGCCGATGAGTCTGTTGCTGGTCGTCGGCGGCGGCCTGATCCTGATCGCCATGGGCTCCGGCCTGCTGTCGATGGGCGTTCTCAAAAACAGCCAGCCGGCGGATCTTCTGCGATGAGCCCGACCAAATCCCACGGCAAGCACGGCGACTTCGCCATCGAGGCCAAGGGCCTGATCAAACGCTTCAAGACCGGCCGCAGCTATGTGGAGGTCCTGAAGGGGCTCGATTTCGACGCCCGTCACGGCGACCTGACCATGGTCATGGGCCCCTCCGGTTCCGGCAAGTCGACGCTGGTCGCGGCCCTGTCCGGCCTGTTGCGCCCGGAGGAAGGCAAGGTCGCCACGCTCGGGGTCAACGACCTGTGGAAGCTGAACAGCGGCAAGATCGACAAATTCCGCCTCGATAATTGCGGCTTCATCTTCCAGGGCTTCAACCTCTTCCCCGCCCTGACGGCCCTGCAGCAGGTCGAGGTGGTCCTGAAATACCAGGGCCTGTCGCCCGGTGCGGCCCGGCGGCGGGCGAAGGACGCCCTGGAGGAGGTCGGTCTGGGACCGCGCCTGCACCAGCGCCCCTCGTCCCTGTCCGGCGGCGAGAAGCAACGTGTCGCGATCGCCCGCGCCCTGGCCAAGGATCCGCAGATCCTGTTCGCCGACGAACCGACGTCCGCCCTCGACGGCGAGAACGGCCAGGTGGTCATTAAACTGCTGCGCCGGGCCGCGACCGAACACGGCGCCGCGGTGATCTGCGTGACCCACGACCCG
This sequence comes from uncultured Brevundimonas sp., assembly GCF_963975535.1. GTDB lineage: Bacteria > Pseudomonadota > Alphaproteobacteria > Caulobacterales > Caulobacteraceae > Brevundimonas. Next base: position 241,097 of record NZ_CAXBHE010000003.1, read on the forward strand.
CGCCTCGAGGCCTGGGCCGACCGGGTCATTCACATCGAGGACGGCAAGATCCTCGATGACCAGCGCCGCACCCCCAATCCCGATGCCGCCCTGGCGTCGCACTGAATCCCGCCCTTCAAGGACACTTCGTCATGCCTGCCTTTCTGAAGAACAAATGGCTCTGGATCGGCCTGGTGCTGATCATCGTCGCCGTCGTCGGCTTCAATGTCTTCCAGAAATCCTCGGCCGCCAAAAAGGCCGAGATCGAACAGGCATCGACCGCAAAGGTCGTCAGCCCCTATGCGGCCATCGCCAACGGCAAGGTCGACGTCGAGGGCGGCATCATCCAGGTCGCCGCGCGCCGCGGCGGCATCGTTCGTGAGGTCCTGGTCCAGGAGGGCGATCGCGTCGCCGCCGGCCAGGTGCTGGCCCGACAGGAGGATGACGAGGCCCGGCTGGCGGTGCAGAGCGCCCAGGCCCAGCTGGCCCAGGCCCAGAGCCAGCTGGCCAACATCCAGGTCGACATCTCCACCGCCCAGCGCGAGTACAACCGTCTGGAGCGACTGGTGGCCACCAATTTCGTCGCCGCCCAGCGGATGGACCAGGCCCGCGACGCCATCGCCTCGGCCCGGGCCCGTCTCGGTTCCCAGCAGGCCGCGATCCAGACTGCCCGGGCCCAGGCGGCCCAGGCGGCCTATAATCTGGAGCTGACGATCATCCGCGCACCGATGAGCGGCCGGATCGTGCGCCGTTACGCCAATCCGGGGGCCGGGGCCTCGACGCTGAACGTGTCGAACATGTTCGATCTCGAGCCCGATGCGCCGCGCATCGCCCGCGCCGAGATCGTCGAGAGCGACATCCCCAACATCACCGTCGGCCAGGCCGTCGAGATCACCCCCGAGGGTGACCCGACCAAGATCTATGTCGGTGAGGTGATGCGCCGGGCCGCCGTGTTCGGGGCGCGCAAGCTGACCTCGGACGATCCGTCGCAGCGCAGCGACGAGCGGGTGATCGAGGTCGTCGTCAGCGCCGGGGACGCGCCTCTGCTGATCGGCCAGCGGGTCCTGGTCAAATTCATGAAACCCGGCGAGACCGCCGGCGCGGCGCGGGCCCCGAGCATCGGCGTGCCCGCCGACCGGGCCATGCGGGCACCGGCGCGCTAGAGCCGGCGACGCCGCCCACACGGGTCAGGGACCGGTCGGACATCGTCCGGCCGGTCCTTTTTCTGACGTGCAGGGTCAGCGCCCGGTGAAGGCCCCCGGCCGCTTGTCCAGCACGGCATTGACGCCTTCAAGATGGTCGTCGGTCAGGTGAGCCAGGGCCTGCATTGCGGCGGTCATCTCGAGGATCTGGTCGAAGGTCGCGTCACGGCCCTGGCGCAGCAGGGCCTTGGTCATGCGCAGGGCCTGGGGGGGCTGGGCCGCGACCTCGTCCGCGGTCGCCAGCGCCTCGTCCATCAGCCGGTCAGCCGGGACGACCCGGTTGACCAGCCCCCACTCGCGCGCCGTGGCGGCGTCCAGAACCTTGCTGGTGAACAGCATTTCGGCCGCCCGGGCATAGCCGATGTTGCGCGGCATCAGCCAGGCACCGCCGTCACCGGGCAGGATCCCCAGCTTGAGGAAGGGCACGCCGAAACTGGCGGCGTCCGAGGCGATGCGGATGTCGGCCAGACCGGCGATGTCGCAGCCGAGGCCCATGGCCGGGCCGTTCACCGCCGCAATCAGCGGCACCTCCAGTCCGTAGAGCGCGCGCACGATCCGGTGCACGACCCGGCGATAGCGCTCGCGGATGTCCGTGCCCGAACCGGCGAACATATCGCGCCGGTCGCGCATCGCCTTCAGGTCGCCGCCGGCGGAAAACGCCCGTCCGGCCCCGGTCAGGACCACACACCGCACCGACAGGTCCGCGTTGACGGCCTCGCAGGCCGCCGCGAACGCCTCGCCGTCACCGAGATCCGGAAGGGCATTGAGTCTGTCCGCCCGGTCGAGGGTCCAGACCATCACCGGTCCGCGTCGTTCCTGTCTGATCAGATCGCCCATGTCCGCTCCTTGCGCTGGCGCGCAGGGCTAGCGGTCCGGGCCCCAATTGCAAAGCCCCGGCCTTGCGGTCCGGGGCTCTGTCAATCGAAGGGGCGTCGCAGCTAGCTGCGCGCGCCCTTGAGTTTGATCGGCACGAAGTTTGACGGGTGGCTGACCACGCGGTCGCCGGCACCGTTGCTCGTCTTCGTGTTCACCAGCATCCCGCCCCACAGGGCAAAGGACATCAAGGCGTGCTGGAGGTTACGTTGCTTATCGTTCATCCTGGCGTCTCCTTTCGCAGAAAGATGAAAAGAGACGCGTCGTGCTGATCGGGAATCTCACCGTCATAGTCGTTTCGCGTCACCACAACCGTAGCAGGGCTCCTGGAATTTTCAAGTTTTATGTTCCGCATTCAGAGCAATATTCGCAAGGTCGTCATCTAACGTGACCCATCCGCCGCCGGCCATCGCCACCCCCTGCACCAAGGTCTGTATCGTCGACGGGGCCTCGAACCTCTGCCTCGGCTGCTTCCGGACCCTGGGCGAGATCGGCGGATGGAGCAGCCTGAGCGACGAGCAGCGCGCCGCCGTCATGGCCGAACTGCCCCAACGCCGCGCCCGGATCGACCCCACCCTGCTGTCCCCGTCCTGAACCCACGGCCCCGGGCGGTCTTAACCAATGGTCAGCCACATCGGTTCACCCCATACCAACCCGTCGGCCCCATGGTGACATCGACCGCAGAAGCGGTTGTGTCGCGTGAGTCTGCATGGTCCGCTTCGATCTCTCCTCTGTCGCCGTGGTCGCCCTGGCCGTCGCCTCGTCCCTGAGCGCGGCCTTCTGGCTGAACCATCTCGATCACAACGGCGAGGCCCGGGCCGCCTCGGCCTATGTCGCCCTGCCCCCGTCGGCCTCGGGCGACACGGCCCAGATCGTGCGGGCGGCGGACGGTCACTACTGGGCCCAGGCCAATATCGACGGCCATGCCATCCGCGTCCTGGTCGATACCGGGGCCAGCGTCGTGGCCCTGACCCGCGAGGATGCCCTGCGCCTGGGTCTGCGCCTCAAACCGGCGGACTTCACCACCACGGTCACCACGGCCTCGGGTCCGGCGCGCGCCGCCGCGGTCGATCTGGACAGCGTCTCGGTCGCCGGGGCGCGGGTGGAACGCGTCGCCGCCCTCGTGGTCGAGTCCGGCCTGCCCAACTCCCTGCTGGGCATGAGCTATCTGGGTCGTCTGTCCGGGTTTCAGGCCACGCCGGCGACCCTGACCCTGCAGCCCTAAAGAGCCTTGAGCACCACCGAGGCCGCGGTCACCAGCAGGTAGACGGCAAAGGCCCTGCGCAGCACGCGCTTGTCGAGACTGTGCGCCAGCCGCGCCCCCCAGGGTGCCACCAGGGTGGTCAGCAGTCCCATCACCAGCGCCGCCGGGATGTTGACGTAGCCCAGCGAATACGGTGGTCGTCCGGGTGCGTCCCAGCCGAAGGCGACAAAGCCCACGCTGGCCGCCGCCCCGATGGCCAGGCCGAAGCCCGAGGCCGTGGCCACGGCCTGATGGATGGGCCGCCCGCACAGGGCCATGGTCATGCCGCCGAAGCTGCCGCCGCCGATCCCCATCATCGCCGACAGCAGGCCGATCACGGTCGCGACGATCCGCCGTCCCCAGCCGGTCGGCAGGTCCGGTCGCAGCACGAACCGTTCCGGCAGCAGGCCCATCTGGATCGCGACCACCAGCACACAGACGCCATAGACGATGGCCAGCCCCTCCATCGAGGTGATCCCGGCCACGGCGGCCCCGACCAGACCGCCGGCCGCCACCCACGGCGTCCAGCGGCGCAGCACGCCCTCGTCCACCGCCCCGTGGCTGCGGTGGGCCCGCAGCGACCGCCACGAGGTGGCGACGATGGTCAGCAGGGAGGTGCCGATGGCGGTGTGCAGATTGGCCTCGCCGCCCAGACCCAGCACCGAGAAGGCATAGAACAGGGCCGGCACGATCACGGTGCCGCCACCGACGCCGAACAGGCCGGCGATCAGGCCGCCGACCAGGCCGGCCCCGGTCAGGGCCGCCAGCAGCATCAGCAGGTCGTTCAGGGACAGGGCCGTCACGCGGCCGCGTCGGCGCGGTCACGCCGCGCCTCGGCCTCGCGCACGGCCGCGACCGCGCGGTCGACGACCTCAAGCCCGGCCCCGGGCACGATCGACTCGACCGTCAGAATGCGCCGGAAGGCCCGCGCGCCCGGCCGACCGTGCATCAGACCCAGCATGTGGCGGGCCATGGCCTGCAGATGCACCCCCTCGTCGAGCCGCGCCGCCAGATAGGGGCGATAGCGGTCGATGGCGGCGAAGGCATCGACGTCCTCGACCGCCGCGCCGAACAGCCGGCGGTCGACCTGCCCCAGGATGGCGGGCTCATGATAGGCGGCGCGGCCCAGCATGACCCCGTCCAGCGCCACGCCGTCACTGTCATCCAGATGGGCCTCGGCCGCGTCCAGCGATGGAATGCCGCCGTTGATGCAGACCGTCAGTTCCGGCCGGTCGCGCTTCAGTCGCCGCACCAGCGCATAATCCAGCGGCGGCACGTCGCGGTTCTCCTTGGGCGACAGTCCCTTCAGCCAGGCCATGCGCGCATGGACGATGAAGGTGGTGATACCGACCGCAGCGCAGGCGTCGACCGTCTCGAACAGGCTGATGGCCGGGTCCTGGTCATCGACGCCGATGCGGCATTTGACGGTGGCGGGCACGTCGACCGCCGCGCGGATCGCGGCCATGCATTCGGCCACCAGCGTCGGCTCGCGCATCAGACAGGCCCCGAACCGGCCCGACTGGACGCGGTCCGACGGGCAGCCGACGTTCAGATTGATCTCGTCATAGCCCCAGGCCGCACCGATCCGGGCCGCCTCGCCCAGCTGCACCGGATCCGACCCGCCCAGCTGCAGGGCCACCGGATGCTCGACCGCGTCGAAGCCCAGCAGCCGCTCGACGTCGCCGTGCAGGATCGCCGGGGCCGTGACCATCTCGGTGTAGAGCAGCGCCCGGGTCGTCAGGGCGCGGTGAAACGCCCGGCAGTGCCGGTCGGTCCAGTCCATCATCGGCGCGACGGACAGGCGGTGGGCGGGAAATGGCGACATGGTCTCGGATGTTCAGGGTCAGGGCAGGACGGCGTGATCCCCCTCATAGCGAACTATGCGGGGAATTTCGCCGTCCGGTGATGACGCCCTAGAACAGCAGCTTGCGGAAGCTCAGCTTGATCGTCCGGCCGGTCGGATCGAGATAGTCGGGCTGATAGCCGACCGGGGTAACGCCGAGCGAGTCCCGCACCTCGAGGCGGCTGTCGAAGACATTGTCGATGTCGAGGCTGATGCGCGAACCGCGCAGCCAGAAGAAGCGGCTGATCAGTTCGGGCCGGGCCGTCAGATCGGCGAAGAATTTCAATCCGACCGTCGCCTGGTCCGAATAGTGGAGGTCGCCCGATGACAGGGTACCGTTGACGTCGGTAGCCGCCTTCCAGCTGGCATTGACGCGCGCGCCGAGGCCGTTCAGCGAATAGCCCGCCTGCAGCTCGACCTCGTGCCGGGGCTGACCGCCGCGGCTGCCCACGGCCGCGCCGTCCAGCAGATCCAGCACCGGCAGGCCGTCACGGATCAGGATCTCGTCCTGGAAGCGCCAGGTATGATAGACGGCCATCTGCAGCCGGCCCTCGCGCGCACCGCCACCGCGACCGCCGAAGCCGCCGCCGCCCGGTCCCCCGCCGCCAGGGCCACCGCCGCCGGGGCCGCGGAACCCGCCGCCCTCGCCCGGACCGCGCCGGCCGGTAGCGCCCGCAGCCGGCGCGCCCTCCGGACCTGCCGCGCCGGCCGCCGGGGCCGGCTGGTCACCGGTCGCTGCCTGGGGTTGGCGACCTTCCTCGCGATTCCGCGCCGCAATCCGGCGATCCCGCTCGGCGATGAACCGGGCCCGCAGTTCGGGTGATATCTGCGGCGGCGGACTGGTGTCGCGGATCGCCCGCGAATAGTTGAAGCCCCAGCGGATCTCCTGACGGTCGGCCCGGGCGAAATTCACGGCCCGGGCATCGATGGACGTCAGCTGGCCGCTGAGGTCTCGGGTGAACCGATCTGGAAAGGCCGCTTCGATGTCCGGGGTCAGGGACGGAAAATCCGACACCTGGTCGCGGGTATTGCTGCGCACATAGTCCGCCGACAGTCTCAGGTCAGTCTCGTCGAACGGCTTCCAGTTCGCGCCCACCTTCAGCACCCGCCGGTTGTCGGCGGTCAGGGCGCTGTTGCCGCCGGTGACCCGGGTCACATCCACGGTCTGGCCGGTGGCGTAGTCATAGGTGGCGACGCCCGGCGTGAAGATCGTCGGATCATTCAGCTGCTGCACCGTCGGGGCCCCGTCCTCGTCGGTATAGCTGACGATGAAGCGGACCGGCTCAACCGGCGACCAGGTCAGGCCGTAGCCGATCGTGGCCAGGCCGCCGAAGTCGGACAGGTCCTCATACTGCAGGTTCAGGTTGGCCGACAGGTCGCCCAGCGCCGCCAGCACCGCGTTGCGGCGGCTGGCGATCGGCAGGTTGAGACTGGTCTGCAGGCTGCCGGTCTGGCGCGAGATATCACTCTCCTGGACCACGCCTGACCGCTCGCTGCGCGCGTCCAGCGACACGCTCTCGAACCCGCCCTTGACGGTCGCGCTCATCGCGCCGGCGGACAGTTCGTACAGGGTGCCGTTGAAGACCGCCTCGCCCCCGACGGTGCGCGACGTCGACCGTGAACGATCATCCGGCAGCCGCACCAGGTCGGCCGCAGCCAGCGGCGCATAGGGGTTGAAGCCGGGATCACCGGCCGCGATGCGGGTCTGCAGGGCCGTCACGTCGAGCCCGCGCTGGGTAACGGTTTCGCTGCGGGTCTGGTCCAGATTGCCGGTGACGGTCCAGCGCCAGTCGCCCAGCTCGCCGTTGGCCGCGCCCCCCAGATGACCCGACAGGCTGTCGGAGTCGCGGGCCTTCGCCCCGAGGGTGTCGATGTAGCGATAAAGGCTGACGTCGTTGTTGAACGGCGACCAGGGGCTGGCCGACTGCAGGGCGAAATTCGCCGTCGGCAGGCCCAGGTAGCTGCGGCTGTCGCTCGCCTCGACCGTGGCGTTGACGGTGGCCATCACGTCGCCGAAGGCGCGGGTCACCGCCCCGTTGATCGAACCGGAATCCGATCGGGCCAGCAGGGTCCGGAAGGCCTGGTCATCGTTGGTGTTCGGCGTGCCGGCCGTGGCCGCGAAGTCGGCCAGGGTCGGACTGCGGGTGGTCGCCGATCCGGGCACCCCGGCCACGGTCACCACCGCCCCCGCCAGCGCCGACAGGGCGGGATCGATCTCGCCCCCCGCCGGTACCCCGCCGACATTGCCGACCCGGTCATAGGGGCTGTCCCCCAACGGCCGGTCGATGTCGCGGTCACTCTCGAAGACCGGCGTGGCGTGCTGGTACTGGACGTCCAGGGTCCAGCGCTCGTCGCCGCGGATCCGCAGGGCGTTGCTGGCGATCTGGCTCGTGGTCCGGTCACCGGCGGTGGCAGCCGACACGCCCGCCTCGGTGGTCAGGGCGCGAAACCGCTCACGCAGGACAAAATTCACCACCCGCTGGTCGGCCCGGTAGCCATAGGTGAGCGCGACCTCCTCCGGCAGGATCTCGACGCGTTCAATCGCCTCGGTGGGAATGCTGCGGATTTCCCGGAAGCCCGAAATCCGTTTGCCGTTCAGCAGGACGACCGGACGACCGCTTCCGCGCCCGCGGGCGCTGCCGGTCTGCGGGGTCAGGGCCGCCAGCAGGTCGGTGATATTGTTGGCCCCGTAGGCCCGGATGTCACGCGCATCCAGCACGAGCTCCGGCTCGATGTCGCCGAGGACGCTCCCGCGCGGCCGTCCACCACTGATGACGACCTCCCCCAGATCGAAGGTCTCGGGATCCATCGGTGCCGCCACGGCAGGCGGGGTTTGCGGCTGCACCGTCTGGTCCTGGCCGGCGGCGGCATCGGCCAGGGCACCGGCGGCGACGCCGTACATCAACAGGGAGGACAAAATCATCGCGGCGGGTTCCATGGTCAGGGTCGGCGAGGTCTCGGACCCGACGCTGCCAGGTTCCGGACTGTAAACGGGTTACCCGGCCCATTCCGTCGCGGAAATCTGCCGGCGATTCCGCGGGGGCAAGAAGATGGCCGTGCCCCGGTCTCTGGCTCTAGTCACCCGAAATCATGACGCTTTTCCAGTCACGGGCCGCCCATCTTCGGCCTGATTTGCGCTCGGGGCGGCCTGCCGCTACCCTACGGACCTCCCCACTACCCATTGTATTCAAATCACATTCTATCAAACCGTGATGGAAACGCCGTTCGCCAAGCCGAACGTCAGCCCCATCGGTTCGTGATCAACAGTCAGGATTTCCATGCGTAACACCCTTCTCGTCGCCGTCTCGTTCGTCGCCCTCGCCGCCGCCGGCCAGTCCATCGCCGCCCCCGCCGCCACGGCTCCCGCCGCCCTGACCCAGGAAGCGGCCGACGGCATCAGCGACGCCGACCTGCGCGCCTTCGCCGCCGCCATGGGCGAGGTCCAGACCGTCGCCGCCGCCGTCGAGGGCACGCCCACCGCCGAACAGCAGGCCGCCATGGCCGCTGCGGTCCAGGGCTCCGGCCTGGCCATCGACCGGTTCAACACCATCGCCACTGCCGTGTCCCAGGACCCGGCCCTGCGTGCCCGCATCGCCGTCGTGACCGCCCCCGCCCCCGCGCCGGGTTCGGTGGCCGCCGGCGTCAACGATCAGGAACTGAGCCAGTTCGCCGCGGCCATGGCCGTGGTCCAGACCGTTGCCGCCCGGGTCGAGGGGGGAGCCGCCACGGCCGAGCAGCAGGCCGAGATGGCGTCTGCCGTCCAGAACTCCGGCCTCGACATCGAACGCTTCAACACCATCTCGACGGCCGTGTCGCAGGACGCGAGCCTGCAGGCCCGTATCGCCCTGATCAACGCCCGGGCCCAGGGCACCCAGTAAGCCCTGATCCCGTGATCGACCCGAGGGGCGGCTCCGCAAGGGGCCGCCCCTTTTTCATGAGGGGCCTGACTCTTCGGTCGTCGCCGCCGGTGTGTCGTTGAGCAGCCGCCCCTCGCGCCGGGGCGTGACGTAGGGAGCGGGTTGCGGCGTCGGCATATTGCCCCGCATCAAGGCGCGTCCGGCCGTCAGCCCGCCCGAGACCTGCAGGGCCAGCCTCTCCTGATCGCGCCGACGGACGTCCTCGATGGTTTCGCGAACCTCCTCGTCCGAAAACCCCAGATCGATCAGAACCTGCTCGCCGAACGTCAGGGCGGACTCGAACGTCTCCCGGATATGATAATCGACCTTGGCCTCGATCAGCCGCAGCGAATGGCCCCGATCAAAGGCCCGGACGAACAATTTGGTCAGCGGGAACTCGGCCTTGACCAGCTCGACGATCCGGTCGGCCACCTCGGGCCTGTCGACACAGACCAGGATGGTCTCGGCCTCGCCGGCCCCCGAGGTTCGCAACACGTCCAGCCGCGCGCCGTCGCCGTAAAAGACCTTGAAGCCGAAATTGCCGGCGGCCCGGATCATCTCGACATCGACCTCGATGATCGACACATCGACGTCCCGGGCCAGCAATGGCTGTGACACCACCTGGGCAAAGCGACCAAATCCGATAATCAGAACCCGCTCGCGCAGGTTTTCGGCATGGTCGACGCCGTCGGTCGAGACCCGCTCCCGCGGTCTCAGACGGTCGGCGATCAACACCCGGAGCGGCGTCACCGCCATCGACAGGATGACCACCGCCGACAGGATCGACGCCGTCCGCGGATCGAACAGGCCCGCAGCCAGGGCGGCGGCATAGAGGACGAAGGCGAACTCACCCCCCTCACCCATCAGGGCCGCCCGCAGCAGGCCCTCGCCGTGACCCGAACGCCGCCGGGCCACCGCATAGACGGCGATCATCTTGGTCCCCATGAAGGCCGCCAGACCGCCCAGCACCAGCGGCCAGTCGGCGAACACCACACCGAGGTCCAGCGACATGCCGACGCTGAGGAAGAACAGCCCCAGCAGCAGGCCGCGGAACGGCTCGACGTCGGCTTCCAGCTGGTGCCGGAAGGTCGATTCCGACAGCAACACCCCGGCGAGGAAGGCTCCCATGGCCATCGACAGGCCGCCCAGCGACATGGCGTAGGCCGCCCCCAGCACCACGAACAAGGCGCCCATGGTCATGATCTCGCGACCGCCGTAGCGCGCCAGCAGGCGGAAGAAGGGATTGACCACCCACCGTCCGGCCACGATCACCACCGCCACCGCCCCGACGGCCAGGGCCACGGTCATCCAGACCGGATGACCGGTCGCGACCGCGGATCCGTAGGTTCCGGCCAGCACCGCGACCAGCGCCAGCAGGGGCACGATGGCCAGGTCCTCGAACAGCAGCACCGAGACCACGCGCTGGCCGGCCGGGTCGGCGTTCTCGCCCCGCTCCTCCAGCAGTTGCATGACGATGGCCGTCGACGACAGGGCGAAGCCGAAGCCGGCGATCAGGGCCGCATACCAGACCAGACCGGCCGCCATCGCCACCCCGGTCAGCAGCAGGGCGCACAGGCCGACCTGCACCGCCCCGGTGCCGAAGATCTCGCGCCGCAGGTTCCACAGCCGGGCCGGCCGCATCTCCAGGCCGATGATGAACAGGAACATGACGACGCCGAACTCGGCGACATGAAGGACGGCCTGCGGGTCGCGCACGACGCCCAGCACCGACGGACCGATCAGCACACCGGCCGCCAGATAGCCCAGCACCGCCCCCAGCCCCAGACGCCGGAACAGGGTCGCGGCCACGGCCATGGCCGCCAGCAAGGCCACCGCGTGGCCCAGTCCCATTGCCGTCGTCTCGTGCATATCGTGTTCCCTGCCGGCCCCGATAGTGGGGCGGCGCGCCCCGATCTGCCAGCCCGATCGCGCCGATACCCGGGCAAGCGCCACAGTTTTGCCCGATCCAACCCTGTCTCATGGGGCCGAACGCTGCAGGAGTGACCCCATGCCCCCCCGCCCGCTCAAGCCGGTTCTTGCCGCCGCCCTCAGCCTCGGCCTCGCCGTGCCCGCCCTGCCCGTCGCCGCCCAGGTCCCCGGGCCGAACGCAGACAAGCCGGGCGACGGTGTCGTCTCTGCGGCGGCCTGTGCCGCCTTCGGTTTCACCCTGCCGACCCGCGGGCCGGACCGACCGGTGCACGGGGTCACCGGACCCGCCATGACGGCACCGCCGCCCCCGCCGCCGCCACCCCCCCCGGCACCGCCGCCGCCGTCGCAAATCATGGGCAGCGCGGCCGAAATCGTCGTCAGCGCAAGCCGGATCGCGCCCGGCGCGACGGTCGGGCATATGCGGCCCGCCCCGACCCTGCCGTCCCGACCGCTCGACACTGAACGCTATCCGGACGCCACCCCCAATCCGGTGCAGCGCGTCGCCGACGCCCCGGTCTCGACCTTCTCCATCGACGTCGACACCGCCGCCTATGCCAATGTCCGGCGCTTCATCGACGACGGCGTGGCCCCGCCCCGCGACGCGGTCCGGGTCGAGGAACTGGTCAACTATTTCGACTATGGCTACGCCCGTCCGGCCTCGGCCTCGACGCCGTTCGCCATCCGCACGACCATCGCCGCCGCCCCCTGGGCCCCGGGCCGCCAGATCGTCCATATCGGCCTGCAGGGCTATGAACTGTCCGAGGCCGCGCGCCGGCCGCTGAACCTGACCTTCCTCGTCGACGTGTCCGGCTCGATGGGCAGCCCTGACAAGCTGGCCCTGGCGCAGAAGGCGATGAACCTGGTCATCGACCGCCTCCGCCCCCAGGACACCGTCGCCGTCACCTATTATGCCGAGGGGGCGGGCACGACCCTGGCCCCGACGCCGGGCGACCGGAAGCTGAAGCTGCGCTGTGCCGTGGCCAGCCTGTTCGCCTCGGGCGGCACCGCCGGGGCCACCGGCATGACCAATGCCTATGACCAGGCCCGGGCCGGCTTCGCCGCCGACCGGGTCAACCGCATCCTGATGTTCACCGACGGCGACTTCAACGTCGGCGTCACCGACGACAGGCGGCTCGAGGACTATGTCGCCGACCGGCGCGCCGACGGCATCTATCTGTCGGTCTACGGCTTCGGGCGCGGCAACTACCAGGACGCCCGGATGCAGGCCATCGCCCAGGCCGGCAACGGCATCGCCGCCTATGTCGACGACCTGAACGAGGCCCGTCGCCTGTTCGGCCCGCGCTTCGACCAGGGGGCCTTCCCGATCGCCGACGACGTCAAGATCCAGGTCGAGTTCAACCCGGCCCGGGTCAGCGAGTATCGGCTGATCGGCTATGAGACGCGGCTGCTGAACGAGGAGGATTTCGCCAACGACCGCGTCGACGCGGGCGAGGTCGGCTCGGGGGCGGCGGTCACCGCCCTGTACGAGATCACCCCGGTCGGCGGGCCCAGCCAGATCCCCGAACGGCGCTACGACGGCAACCGGTCGATCGGCGTCGGCGGCGGCGACCCGAACGGCGAGGTCGGCTTCGTGCAGGTGCGCTACAAATTGCCCGGCGGCACGGAGTCCCGCCTGATCCAGCGCGTCATCTCCAACACCGGCGCGGAAGGACGGGTCAGCGCCCAGCCGCCCGAAAGCACGCGCTGGGCCATCGCCGTCGCCGCCTTCGGCCAGAAACTGCGCGGGGATCCGTGGATGAACCCCGACTACGGCTGGGACGCGATCATCGAACAGGCACTGGGGGCGCGCGGTGACGATCCCTATGGCGAGCGGGCCGAGTTCGTCGGCCTGGTGCGGGCGGCAGAGACCCTGCCGGCGCGCAGCCGACCCTAGGTCGTCCGGGTTTTGGCCGCACGCCGCTTGCGCCGCGGCTTGATCAGAAAGGACCACGTCCCGATCCCGCCCAGCACGGCCAGGGCCAGACCGCTGAGCGCCGTCACGATGCGCCAGGGCCAGCCCCCGACCGAGGCGGCGTGGATCGGATACAGGGCGTGGGTCGCGCGCAGGCCGGAGGGCAGGCGCTGGGCGTCGGTCACCTGGACCACCCGGCTGGTGGCGGGATCGATCAGGAGTGTGGTGCGGCCGTTCGGGTGCCATTCGCCGGGCTGTTTCATCCGGATCGAAGCCGGCTTGCCCGGGGCTGACGGCCATCCGGCCATGCGGATCGTCGCCGTGGGAAAGCGGGCCTGGGCCTCGGCGAAGGCCGCCGGCCAGTCGATGTCTCCGCTTCCCACAACCGGGGCCTCGGGCGGCGGTGGCGCGCCGGGGGCCAGCAGGGATTGCGACTGGGCGTAGAACACCAGCCCCGCCCCGGTCAGGCCGAAGACCAGGATCGGCAGGGCCGCGATCAGGCCGAGATTGCGATGGCTGGAGACCATGTCGGCGCGCCGTCCGGACTTCGGCCAGATCCTGAGCCGGGTCGCCCGCCAGGCCGGGGCCCAGACCACCAGTCCGGTCAGCACCAGCAGCACGGCGGCCAGCGCGGCGATGCCGCCGACGACCTCACCGATCTCGCCCGCCATCAGCTCATGATGCAGGTCGAACACGAAGGCCTCGGGTCGGGCCGACCCGTGCCAGGTGACCAGGGTGCGCCCGGACGCATCCGCATAACCATAGCCGTGGTCGTGCCTATACAGGCGCTGGATACCGACCCCGGCCCCGGCGAAATTGACGGAGCGCAGGTCGCCGTGCCCGGCCTCCAGCCGGTCGGCCACGGCCCCGAGCCGGGCGGCCGTGGGCTGCACCTCGGCCCGCGCCTCGGGCACGGTCAGGCGCAGCCAGTCGTCCTCGAACACCAGCAGGGTGCCGGTCAGGCCCAGCACCAGAAGCAGCAGCGACAGGATCGCTCCCGCCCAGGCGTGGACCGTGCGCAGCACCCCGATCATGATCAGAACCGCCGGGTCAGGCCGACGGTCACCGTGCGACCGCGACCGGCGTAGTAGGACAGGTTGTCACCCGGCCGCTGCACGTCGGAATAGTAGGTCACATACGGTTCGCCGAGCAGGTTCTGCACCCCGACGCTGACGTCGCCGAACCCGGCGTGCCAGACGCCGATGGCGTCGATCAGGCCGTAGCCCTCAAAGCTGTTCTCGGCGACCTGGCCCTGGAAATCGCGGGCGAACAGCTGCTGGGCCTGGACCCGCAGGGACAGGTCACCGTGGTCGACCTCGCCCCACAGCAGCAGCCGGTCCGGCGAGATATTGGCCCCGTCCAGCTCCTGGTCCAGAGCCCCGTCGCCGTCGGTGTCGCTGCGGCCTTCGAGGTGCGAATAGGCCCCGCCGAAGCGCAGGTCGGGATTGATCGTATAGCGGGCCGTCAGCTCCAGCCCCTCGATCTCGGTCGCCTCGCGCGCCACCTCATAGACGCCCCCGACCAGCACCAGCCGCGAGCCCTTGTCGGTGGTTGAGCGGAACACCGCCGCCGAGGCGTCGAACCCGCCGCGGGTGTATTCCAGCCCGGCCTCGAAATTGTCGGTTACCACCGGGGCGATGTCGAGGAAGGTGTCGACGTCCTGCCCCGGCGTGTTGATGCCGCGCAGCACGCGGCCGACATCCGCCATGTTGAAGCCCTGGGCCCAGGAGCCGTAGACCAGCAGGCCGGGCGTGAGCTGATAGGTCGCGCCGAGGTTACCCAGAAGTTCCTCGAAGCCGGGGGATCCGCCGGCCACCTGCTGCGGTCCGTAGGTCCACAGGGTCTGGAAGTCGTCGACGCTCAGGGTCACGCTCTCGAAGCGCAGCCCGCCCGACAGGTGCAGCCGCCCGTCGGCCAGTGGCTGGTTCAGTTGCAGGAAGGGGGCGAGACTCTCGTACCGGGTCAGGGGCACCCAGTCGCGGCCGGTCAGGACCAGTTCCTGGTTGGTGGTGTCGCGCAGGCCGTCGAGCCCGACCAGGGCCCGCAGACCGGCGACGGGCGCGACCGGCCCCTCCCACTCGATCTTGAATCCCAGCTTCTCCGAATTGTTGCCCGACTGGTCGAACAACGTCCCGACCGGCGCGATCGCCGGATCCTGGAAGGTACCGAAGGTGCCGCCACCGAACACACCGGCGTAGTCGTGGGCGAACAGCTGGGCCCGCAGGGTTCCGCCGAACACACCCGCATCCCTGTAGGCCAGGACGGCCGAAGTGACCGTGTTGGAGGGCGGCAGTCCCGGCGGCGTCCCGCGCACCGCCGAGGTCGGCAGGCCGGTGATCCGGTTGCCGGCCACGGTGACATAGTCGCCGTCGCCCTCGAGGGTGAAATGATTGACCATCGCCTCGAGGCGGCGGTTCGCGCCGAGGTCGATTCCGCCCTTGGCGAACAGCGACCAGCTGACGCTGTCCTGCAGTTCGCCCTGGGTGCCGTCGAAGCCGATCCGCCGTCCCTCGCCGTCGTAGTAGACGCCGCGCGCCTCATAGGCGGCCCCCACGGTCAGATCGAGCTGTCCGAAATCCTGCCCGCCGATGGCGGCGACCTTGTAGCCGGCACTGTCGCCGAAGCGGTCGGCGTCGAAGGTGGTCAGCGCCTGGACCCGGCCACTGAACCCGGCGCCCTCGCGCGGCGTGGCAGCGGTCACATAGTTGATCACCCCGCCGGTGGCACCGATGCCCTGGATGGCATTGGAGCCGAAGATGACCTCGACCCGGTCGATGAAAAAGGGATCGATGGTGAAGCCGTCACGGCTGTCATCCCGCAGCGGGGTCGATTGCGGCACCCCGTCGACGAGGAACAGCGGCGAGCGGCCGCGCAGGGTTTCGCCGAAGCCGGACAGCTTCTGCCGCGTCGGCGAGAAGGACGGGACCAGGGCCGCCACCGTCTCGACCGCCGATGCACCCAGCGCCGTCTGCTGCTCGACCGCGGCCCGGTCGATCAGCTCGACGGTCGCGGGCAGGGCCGAGCGCGGCAGGGCGGTGCGGGCGGCGGTGACGACGACGTCATCAAGCGCCGTAATCTGCGGTGCCGACTGGGCCAGGGCGGTGCCGGAAGCGGCGGAACACAGGGCCAGGGCGCTGGTCGCGCAGGCGAAACGTCTGAACATCGGGGGGTCACGATCGGTCGGTGAAACAAGACCCCGCTTTCAGCAGACCGTACATTGCGAGTCAATCGCATTATCATTCGCAATGCGGAACCGCCGATCCGCGATCGCTGTCAGACCTCGAATTTGACCCCCTGGGCCAGCGGCAATTCGCTGGAGAAATTCACCGTCTGGGTCTGGCGGCGCATATAGGCCTTCCAGGCGTCCGAGCCGCTCTCACGGCCGCCGCCGGTCTCCTTCTCGCCGCCGAAGGCCCCGCCGATCTCGGCCCCGGAAGGACCGATGTTGACGTTGGCGATGCCGCAATCCGAACCCCAGGCCGACAGGAATTGCTCGGCCTCACGGACGCTGTCGGTGAAGACGCAGCTGGACAGGCCCTGGGGCACGTCGTTCTGCATGGCGATGGCGTCGTCGAAGTCCCGCCAGGTCATGACGTACAGGATCGGGGCGAAGGTCTCGTGCCGCACGATGTCCGTCTGGGCGGGCATGCGCACGATGGCCGGACGCACATAGTGGCCGTCGCGGTCGACGCGGGTACCGCCGGCCAGGAGCTCGCCGCCCTGTTCCACGGCCCGGGACAGGGCCGATTCAAAGCCCTGGACCGCCGCCGCGTCGATCATCGGCCCGACCAGGATGCCGTCGTCGCGTGGGTCGCCGACCGGCAGGGTGTCATAGGCCCTGGCCAGACGGGTCAGCAGAGCGTCGGCGACATCCTCGTGCACCAGCAACCGGCGCAGGCTGGTGCAGCGCTGGCCACAGGTGCCGACCGCCGAAAAGGCGATGGCCCGCACCGCCAGCTCCAGGTCGGCGCTGGCCGTCAGGATCATCGCATTGTTGCCGCCCAGCTCCAGCAGCGACCGGCCGAGGCGCCCGGCCACGGTCCGGGCCACGGCCTTGCCCATCCGGGTCGAGCCGGTGGCGGACACGAGGGCGACGCGCGGATCCCGGGCCAGCGCCTCGCCGATGCTGCGATCACCGACCAGCAACTGGGCCAGACCTTCGGGCGCCTCATCCCCGAAGCGCGCCACGGCCCGCGCGAACACGGCCTGGACACCGAGCGCCGTCAGCGGCGTCTTCTCCGACGGCTTCCAGATCACCGGGTCGCCGCACACCAGCGCCAGGGCGGAGTTCCAGGCCCAGACCGCGACCGGGAAGTTGAAGGCGGTGATCACCACCACCGGCCCCATCGGCTGCCAGGTCTCGCGCATGTGGTGGCCGGGCCGCTCGGACGGCATGGTCAGGCCGTACAGCTGACGCGACAGGCCGACGGCGAATTCGCAGATGTCGATCATCTCCTGGACCTCGCCCAGTCCCTCGGACACCACCTTGCCGGCCTCCAGGGTGACCAGCATGCCCAGGTCATCCTTGGCCGCCCGCAGTTCCTCGCCCAGCAGCCGCACCAGTTCGCCACGGCGCGGGGCCGGCACCCGCTTCCAGGCGTCGAAGGCCTGACCGGCACGCACCAGCGCCGCCTCGACCGCCGCCTGATCCGCCTCGACCACAGCCCCGGCCGCGAGGCCGTCTATGGGCGACTGCACCGTCAGGGTGCCGTCCCAGACGGACGACGGGACGCCCAACCGGGTCAGGATGGTCTTGGCGGCATTGGCGGTGGTGGTCATGAGGATACTCCGTCTTTGCCGTCCCGCTTAACGCCCCCGGCGGACGGACGAAAGCGGAACCCGTGCCGGGCCAGGGGGTTTTGTCGGTGAACCCAATTCAGGAGCCCCCGATGAAAATCCGCGACCTTATGAGCCGTGACGTTCAGATCGCCCGTCCCGACGACAGCCTCCAGTCCGTATCCTCACGCATGGCGGCCGGGGATTTCGGCTTCATGCCGGTCGTCGACGGCGACCAGCTGATCGGGACCATCACCGACCGTGACATGACGGTCCGGGCCATCGCCACCGGCGCGGCCGCGACCGCCCCGGTTCGCGAATTCATCAGCCGCGATCCGCAAACCGTGCGCGAGGACGAGGATGCCAGGTCCGTGCTGGAGGCCATGGGTTCGAAGCAGATTCGCCGGCTTCCGGTCGTCGACAATGACGGTCGCATCGCCGGTGTGGTGTCGCTGGGCGACCTGTCGACCCGGGTCAAGGAAAAGTACGCCGGCGAGGCGCTGGAGGAAATCTCGCGCCAGTAGGGCACGGGCTTTCACCGGTAATTTACCACACGGCGGAACCCCCTGTTCATCGCGATCGCGGATAGTGGCGCGCTGAGATAGGGAGACGTCATGGCACGCGCACAGTTCCAGAAGGGCCAGAAGGTCTGGGTCGAATGTGTCGGCGCATGGGCACAGGTCGAGCAGGTGCAGCCGGTCTGGGCCAAGGGCTTCGAGGAACCGGTCCGGGTCACCTATGACGTCGGTCTCGGTCGCGAATTCCTCGGGCATGAACTGATGCTGCCGGTCGAGGACGCGGCCGTCGGCCAGGCCGACGAACACTGGCGGCTGTTGCGCGCGCGCAACAAGTGGCAGCAGGCCGACGAATGCCTGCACCATCCCCACCCCGGAACCTATCCGGTCGTGGTCACCGACTCCGCCGACTGGGGCGGCTGGCGCGTGCCCGGGGCCGAGTATGACCGCGACCCCCGACGTATCGAGTACCAGGCGCGCCTGATCGCCGCCGCCCCGGCCCTGATGGCCCTGGCCGAACGGCTCGTGGCCGCCGTCGACGAGTCCCCCGAGGACGCCCCGCCGGAGTCCCGGAACCTGGCCCAGACGGCCCGCGACCTGCTCAAGTCGGTGACCGATACCCTGACCTCTCCCCAGCTAAACGAGACGGCGACGTCGCAAGCGGCCTGACGGGCGTTAACCAAGGCTCGACACGAATCCGCGACGCAGCCTAGATTCGGGCCTTCGTCGTCGAATCGTCCGGGAGAGCGCCTTGCGGGGCAATGAGCGCCGCATAACCAACCAGGGGCGACGGGCCTCTGACGGACGCGACAGCGCGCCGGCGTGGATCCGCGTTCTGATCCTGTCCCTGACCCTGGCCGTGGCCGCCTATGTCCTGTTGTTCGCCCGCGAGATCGCCCGCCCCGGCCAGGAAGTCGACACCCTCCGCACCCAGGCCGTGTCCCATGAGGCCCGCCTGCTGGCCTATGATCTGGAGGCCCGGCTGGGTCCCGCGCGCGCCGGGATCGAGTCCGCCGCACAGGCTCTCGACCTTTGGCCGGACCGGCCCGTGGACGCCGTTGAGCAGGCGCGCGCCATCGCGCCCGACACGGCCTTTGCCGTCATCGACATCGACGGTCGCGTCCTCGCCGCCACAGGCGCGGACTCCGCCGCCTTCAGCACGACAACCGACGAGTCCGACACGCCACGGCTGTCCGCGGACGGCCGGTCCCTGCTGATCCAGACTCCCGGGCCGAACAGCTCAGCCGTCGTCGGACGGGTGCCCCTGCCGGCGATGGCCAGCCGGATGGGGGTCGATCTGTGGTTGCTGGCCGACCCGGTCACGGTCCTGGTCGCCGGCGAACCGGACGCCGCCGTCGGCACCGATCGGCTCGGCCTGGTCGCGGCACCGATCCGCACCGACGGCCAGGTCGTTCCGGTCGGCCTCGCGGGCGGCAGCGTGATCCGCGCGGCGGCACCGGTCGGCGACACCGGCCTGATCGCCGCCGCCTCCACGCCCGTCGACATCGGAGCCTATATCCTCCTCGACGAGGCCTGGATCCTGATCGTCCCCCTGGTCCTGGGTGTGGTCGTGCTCGGACTGGTTCTGAGGATGCAACGGCGACAGGCACGGGCCAGCCGTGAATGGGCCGCCTCGGAACGGCGCTTTCGCGTCGCCGTCGAGGGGGCGCGTTGCGGCGTCTGGGAGTGGGACCTGGAGGAGGACGAGGTCAATCTGTCGGACTTCATGGCTGTGCTGCTGGGATTCGAGGGGGCCGGCCCCGTTCCCGCCGAGGCGGTGCGCGAGCGGATCCACCCCCGCTACCGCGAGGCCGTCGACCACGCCCTGCGCCAGGCCGCCACCTTCGGAACCTTTGAGGTCACCTTCCCGGTTGCCGATGAACAGGGCCGCGCGCGCTGGATCGATGCGCGCGGCCAGTCGCGCGGGGCGCGCGGCGAATCGGGCTTCGCCAGCATTCTCGGCGTCGCGCTCGACATCACCGAGGCCCGCCGCGCCAAGGCCCAGGCCCAGGCGGCCGAAAGCCGGCTGCGCGACGGGATCGAAAGCGTCTCGGACGCCTTCGTCCTGTTCGACAGGCAGAACCGGCTGATCCTGTGGAACCAGGCCTTCCAGGACGCCTTCGGCTTCGAGGCCAATGTGATCCGTCGCGGGGCCCTGAAGGACGATCTCAACCGCATCGCCGCCCTCGCCATCAGGGGCGACCATCCCGCGCCCGGCGGCCAGGCCGGGGCCCGGGAGGTCGAATTGCATGACGGGCGCTGGCTTCAGCTCTCGGAGCGTTTCACCTCCGAGGGCGGTTCGGTGGTCACCGCCGCCGACATCACCGCGATCAAGCGCCAGGAGGCCGAACGCAAGAAGGCCGCAGACGACCTCCAGGCCACCGTCGACCAGCTGGAGACCAGCCAGGAAAAACTGTCGCAGCTGGCGCGCAAATACGAGGTCGCCATGACCCGGGCCGAGGCCGCCAACCTGGCCAAGTCCGAGTTCCTGGCCAATATGAGCCACGAGCTGCGCACGCCGCTGAACGCCATCAACGGCTTCTCGGAGATCATGGAGGCCGAGATGTTCGGCCCGCTGGGCGACCCGCGCTACAAGGGCTATGCCAGCGACATCCTCAAATCCGGCCAGCACCTGCTCAGCCTGATCAACGACATTCTCGACATGGCCAAGATCGAGGCCGGCAAGCTGACCCTGCATTATGAAAAGGTGGCGCTGAAGGAGATCTGCGAGGACGCCATCCGGCTGATGCGCGGCAAGGTCCAGGAGTGCGGCCTGACCGTCCATCTCGACGCGCCCGACCTGCCCGAGATCGATGCCGACCACCGCGGGCTGAAACAGGTGCTGCTCAACCTCATTTCCAATGCCGTCAAATTCACCCCGGAGGGCGGCGACATCACCGTGGCCCTGCGCCGCGAGGACAGCCACATCCGCATCGCCGTGACCGACACCGGCATCGGCATCGCCCCCGAGGACGTGGCCCGTCTGGCCCGCCCGTTCGAACAGGTCGAGGGGCAGCATTCCAAGACGACCCAGGGCACCGGTCTCGGCCTGGCCCTGACCAAGTCCCTGATCGAATTGCACCGCGGCGAACTGCTGATCGAGAGCGAGCCGGGCAAGGGCACCACCGTCAGCTTCGCCCTGCCGATCGAACGCCCGGAAGACCATCAGGCCCGACAGGCCCGCGCGGCCTGATCGTCAGCCTCAGGGGGCGACCGGTGTCGCCGGGGCATCAGGCCGACGCTCGCGACCACCACCATGCCGCCCGCCGCGCCCGCCGTTGCGTGCCAGGATGACTGAAAGGGCCCGCCGGTCATCGATCTCCAGCGTGCCCAGCACGGTCACGGCCCCCGCCTCGAGCCGGGTTCGGCCCCGCAGCTCCGCGGCGCGGGACTGTTCCAGCAGCCTTGCCACCTCGGCAGCGTCGAACGACTCTGCCGCGGCGGCCGCTATGGCCGCCCGTCGGGCCGTCCGGGCCTCGTCGAAATCGGGGCGCGAGGCCATGGCCGTCGCGCGCAGCTCCTGACGGACCCGGTCACGGACGTCCGGGTCCATCGATTCGAGCATGACCCTGAACGGGACCCGGGGCCCCCGGTGCTGGGACTCGACCCGCTTCTCGATCCGGGCCTGGCCCACCATGACGGTGACACCGGCCGCGACCGCGAACAGGTTCAGGGCCACCGAGGCGGCCAGGGCAATCTTCAGTGTTTTCGGGCTCACCCCAGAACCTCCGTGTCATCGACCCCGGCCAGGGTCGCCTGGTACAGGACCGCATCCGCCTGGACGTCGGCCGTCATATGGGTGGTCAGGCCCAGGCCCGCGATGACACCGGCACAGGCCGCCGCCGCCCAGCCGGCCCCCGACGCCAGCACCAGCCGGTCGAACCAGAACCGCCGGGCCGGACGCGGCCTGAGACCCGCCCCGGTGGCCGCGGCGATCACCCGGTCACGCAGGGCGGCCGAGGCCCGGGGCTGGGGCGAGCTCGACAGCAGGGCATCAAACGCCATCGCCGCATCCAGCACGGCGCGGGCGGCCGGGTCGGTCGCCAGCAGCCGCTCCGCCGCCGGCCGGTCAGCCTCCGGCCAGCGCCGCAGGTCTCCGCCCCAGGCGTCGGCCAGGACAGTCAAACGGTCCAGGGTCATCATCGTCCTCCCTCAATCCGGTCCCGGACACCCTCGGGTGCCAGGTCGGCCAGCGCCTGTCGCAGCGCCCGTCGCCCGCGCGCGAGCAGGCTTTCCAGCGCGTCCACACTGACCGTCATCAGGGCCGCGGCCTCGATATTGGTCAATTCCTGATAGTGACACAGCACGACCGCCTCGCGCTGCCGCTCGGGCAGTCGGGCGAGGGCGGCGTCGACCCGCAGGCCGACATCCGCAGCCATCAGCCCCCGGTCCGGGGCGGCCGACTCGTCGGGACGGTCCGGCAGGGTCCCGGTCGGAATCTCGCGTCGCCGCCTCAGCCGGTCGTAGCAGAGGTTGAGCGCCACCCGGTGCAGCCAGGTGTCGAACTTGGCCTTGCCAGGCGTCCAGCGCGGGGCCTGCCGCCAGGCCCTGACCATCGCCTCCTGGGCCACGTCCTCGGCCTCGACCGGGTCGCCCAGCATGCGCTGCGCCAGCGCCAGCATGCGCGGCAGCTTGCGGGCCACCATCGCCTGGATGGCCGCGGGGTCGCCCTGACCCACACGGCGCACCAGATCCTCGTCGGGGTCGGCGATACCTGCCAATCCGGCCTCTTTCGTTGCTGACCGAAAGGGCCGACAGGTCGATGACCGCCTTCCCCGACATCATCCTACTCCGAAGCGGACGGCGCAGGCGACGCCTGTCTGTTCGCACGCCGCTCGCCCATCCGTTCACGCCGCTGCTCGCGCATCAGCTGCCGTCCGGCCCGGCCCTCGTCGGCCGAAATATAGCCGTCGCTGTCGGTGTCGAGTCGGGCAAAGGCTTCGGCGGCCCGGGCCTGCGCCTCGGCGATCACCACCGGACCCCGAGCGGCCCCGTGATGCCCGCCCTGCCGGGCCATGTCGCCTCCGCGGTTGGCATGCCGGCCGCCGCGATGACCCCGACTGCGGTCGCCGCGGGCACCATCGCGACCGCCTTCGGCGCGGGCCGCATGGGCAGCGTCAAACTCGCTGCGGCTGATGGCCCCGTTGCCGTCAGCATCCAGGGCGGTAAAGCGGGTGGCGTGCCGTTCGGCGCGCCGGGCCTGCATCGCCGCCCGGCGTTCCTCGAGCGTCACCGTGCCGTCGCGGTTGGTATCGCTGGCGGTCAGGCGCTGGATGCGCTGTTGCACGAATTCGGCCTGGCTGATGCGGCCATCGGCATTGGTATCGGCGCGAACGTGGCGTTGCGGCGCAGCGGCCGGGGCCTGCTGTGCCAGGGCCACACCACCACCGGCGGCGAGTGTGAGAGCGGCCAGGCCGCTCAGCATGAGGGTCTTCTTCATAACGATCAGTCTCCAGAGACCGCGGAACTGGCGGTCGCAGTTTTCCCCGTCTGAAGTCTCTAACGCGGCACGGCTCAGGTTCCGTCGCCGGAAGGCGGAAGAACCGTCTCAAAGGCCGCCCGCGCCGCCGCCCGGACCTCGGCCAGACGGCGTTTCAGGGTTTCAAAATCCGGTTCCGCAGCCGCCTCGGCCAGGCGCTGCCGGAAGCCTTCCGGCTCGGTCTCCGGATCCGGCCGCTCGGCGAAGGCACAGCTGATCACCTGGGCCAGGCGTTGCTGCATGCGCCAGGCTTCCGCCATCTCGGGGTCATCGGCCAGCGCTTCCAGCGTCGATACGGTCAGGGCTCCTCCGGTCGCCGCGCGAACCAGCTGGCGGTACTGGGCGACGAATTCGGCGTCCACCTGTCCGCCGCGCACCAGCTTCAGGTCCCACACGCCGTGCGCCGGCCGGCCCTGCTCCATCCGGTCGCGCATCCGCCGGATATCCCCGGCCACATCCGCGTCAGGACGGGGGCGTCGCAAGACCGCCTCGATCGCGGTCGTCACCTGTGCAGCGAAGGCCGCGTCACTGGCCCAGACCACTCGCGCCCGGGTCAGGGTCATGAACTCCCAGGTGTCCGCATGCCGGGCATAGTAGTCCGCCAGTGTCCCCAGCCGGACCGAAACCGGCCCCTTGGATCCGCCCGGCCGCAACCGCATGTCGACCTCATACAGCCCACCCTCGGCGGTGTGCGACGACAGGGCGGCGATCAGCCGTTGGGTGAAGCGCGAATAGAAGACCTCGGGGCTCCAGCCCCGGCCCGTCGAGACCGCCTCGGGCGGCGATTCATAGACCGTGATCAGGTCCAGGTCCGACGCCGCGGTCATCTCACGCGACCCGGCCTTGCCCATGGCCACCACGGCCACGCCGCCCGCCATCGTCCCGCCCATTCGCACTGCCTCGGCCAGGGCCACCGGTCCCAGGGCCTGCATCGCCCCGTCGGCCAGGGCGGTATAGGCGCGCCCGGCGGCGGCCGCCCCGGCCCGCCCGGTCAGGGTCTGGACACCGATGCGGAACATCTGCTCGCGATGCACCCGGCGCACCACATTCATCGCCGCCTCAAAGTCCTCGGCCTCCGCGACCTCGGCAACCAGCTGTCCCATCAGCCCCGACTCGGCGTCGAGATCCCGCAGGAACCGGGCGTCCAGAATACTGTCCAGCGCCGCCGGATACCGGCCCAGGGTCCGGGCCAGTCGGGGGGCGAAAGCCAGCACGCCCAGCACCATGTCGAACAGCCTGGGCTGGGCCAGAAACAGGGCCTGGACCTGGACGCCGGCGCTCAGGCCCGAAAAAAACACGGCGAAGCGCCGGAAGGCGGCGTCCGCCGCCCCGGTGCGCGCCACGGCGGTCAGCAGCTGCGGGGCCAGACGGGTGAACAGCTCACGCCCCCGGGCGCTGCGCGTGGCGGGGATCCGTCCATGGTGCCAGCTGCGGATCGTGTCGGCCACCATGGCCGGCTCACTGAAGCCCATGCGGCCCAGGGTCTCCAGCGTGCCGGGATCGTTCTCGATCCCGGTGAAAACCAGACTGCCGTAGGGCGACGACAGGTCTTCCCCGCCCTCGAACAACTCGCCGTAGCGCCGGTTGACCCCCAGCAGCAGTCGCTCCACACCGGCATCGAAACGGGCCAGGTCATCCTCGCCGGCAAGGGCGGCCACGGCCGCGCGTCCGGCCTCGTCCGCCGGCAGGCTGTGGGTCTGCTCGTCCTCCAGCATCTGCACGCGATGCTCCAGACCCCGCAGCGCGACATAGGAAGCGCTCAGCTCGGCCGCGACATCGGGGGCGATGTGCCCGGTTTCACCCAGGACCTTCAGGGCGTCGACGGTGCGCGGCGCGCGCAGGGCGGCGTCGCGTCCGCCCAGGATCAACTGCTGGGTCTGGGCAAAGAACTCGATCTCGCGGATGCCGCCCCGCCCCAGCTTCAGATTGGCCCCGGCCGCCGCCAGCCCGTCCCCGGTCTTGTGCACGTGGATCTGGCGCTTGATCGACTGGATATCGAGGATGGCCGGGAAGTCGAGGCTGCGCCGCCAGACGAACGGCGTCAGGGCCTGCAGGAAATCGGCCGCCGCGACGGGATCGCCCAGAACGGCCCGGGCCTTGATGAAGGCCGCCCGCTCCCAGTTCTGGCCGACGGATTCATAGTAGGCCAGGGCCATCGGCGCGGCGACCACCGGCGGGGTCGAGGACGGATCGGGCCGCAGTCTCAGATCGACCCGGAACACATAGCCGTCCGCGGTCCGTTCCGACAGCAGGCCGGCCAGGGTCTGGGCTGCGCGATTGACGAACCTCTGGGCCTCGACGCCCGGGGCCAGGGCCGCCTCCAGCGCCTCCGGCTCGTAGAACAGTGACAGGTCGATATCGCTGGAATAGTTGAGCTCGAACGCCCCGTGCTTGCCCATGGCCAGGCCGAACAGGCCGGGCACCGGACCGCGTGGATCATCTGCCGCAGCGAGCAATTTGCCCGCCGCGCGCTGTTCGAACGCCACCGCGGCCAGGGCCGCCTGTGCGGCGGCATCGGCGAAGCGCGAGACGGCACCGGTCACCTGATCCAGATCCCAGGCTCCGCCGACGTCCGCCAGGGCCGTCAGCAGGTGCAACTCGGCCTTCAGCCGGCGCAGCGGGGCCTTCAACGCCTCCGGGGGACCGTCCAGCGCCGCCGTGTCCGCGAGAATGGCCGCCAGGCGCGCGGCCGGATCGGACTCGAGGATCGTGCGCAACCGGTCCGGCCAGCGTCGGGCCAGTCCGCGCAGATACGGAGACGCCGCAAACACCGGGGCCAGCGCCGGCCAGGCCGTCTCCAGCCGCTCACTCCAGCCGTCCGCGGCGGCGGCTTCGGCCAGCCGTTGATGGGTCCGCGCCGCCGCCTCCGCATCCCGAACCGGACCGCAGGGCTTCAGCCGCGGTCCCAGCGGGCCGGTCACGGTGCCGCTGCCGGCAGGATCAAGGCCACGCGCAGGCCCGGACCGAAGCCGCCGTATTCACCCGGCCCCTCGTCCAGCTGCACCCGGCCGCCGTGGGCCTCGAGCACCGCCGCCACCAGCGACAGCCCCAGACCCGAGCCCGGCTCGGTCCGACTGTTGTCGAGACGCACGAACCGCTCGACCACCCGGTCACGATCGGCGGCGGGCACGCCCGGCCCGGTGTCGGTGATGGAGAATTCGATATCCCCCGACGAGCGCCGGCGCGCGCGCAGCATCACCGCGCCGCCGGCCGGAGTGTATTTGATGGCGTTGTCGATGACATTGGCCAGGGCCTGGGCCAGGAACGGCCGGTTGGCCTCGATCATCAGCCCGGATTCAATCTCGGCCGAAAACTCCAGCCCCTTGTCCTCGGCGGCGGGCTCGTAGAGTTCGGCCATGTCGGCGGCCAGCGACCCGGCGTCGAACTTCTCCGGATCCGGCGTGCGTCCGGCCGCCGCCTGCAGCCGGGCGATGGCCAGCACGGTGTTGAAGGTCTTCAACAATTCGTCCGCCTCGCCCAGCGACAGCTGCAACGCGTCGACCCCGTCGATCTTGCCCGCCTCGGCGTCGATCAGGGCGACCTCCAGCTTGGCCCGCATCCGGGTCAGCGGCGAGCGCAGGTCATGGGCGATCGCATCCCCGGCGTGACGGATCGAGGCCATCGAGGCCTGCAGCCGGTCCAGCATGGCGTTGAGCCCGGCTCCCAGTTCGTCCAGTTCGTCGCCGCTGCGGCGCACCTCGACCCGGGCCTTGAGGTCACCCTCCTGCACCGCCGTGACCACCCGGTTCAGCCGGCCCATGGCCTGTTCGACGTTGCGGCTCAGGATCAGACCGCCGCCGGCCCCCAGCAACAGCACCATCCCCATGGCCGCCCACAGGGCCTGGGTCAGGCGTGACAGATAGCGCTCGGTGTCGCCCAGGTCCTGGGCGACCAGCAGCATCTCGCCGCCTGACAGGGTCACCTGGACGCCCAGGGCCTGGTTGCGCACGACATTGCCCGCGGCGTCGGTGTCGGTGAAGCGGAAGGTCGCCCACTGTTCGCCGCCGCGATAGTTCTCGATCGGCGAGACATTGGTCGGCTGCGCGTTGGTGGTGCCCGCCGGCGTACGTTCGGTGACGCTGAGGTCGCCGGTGATCTTGCTGCCGTCGGCCCGCATCAGCAGGTACAGATAGGGGCTGCGTTTGGTGACCCGCTCGACCAGGGCCTGGTTCAGCACATCGACGCCGCGGGTCCGGTACAGGGCCGTCAGCACCGAGGTCTCGGCCCGCACATCGGCCTCGGCCCGCGCCCGCGCCTCCGAGGCCGAGGCAAAA
This sequence comes from uncultured Brevundimonas sp., assembly GCF_963975535.1. Classification (GTDB taxonomy): domain Bacteria; phylum Pseudomonadota; class Alphaproteobacteria; order Caulobacterales; family Caulobacteraceae; genus Brevundimonas. The sequence goes on from NZ_CAXBHE010000003.1 coordinate 269,018, forward strand.
TACACATAGGCCAGCACCGCACTGGCTGCCGCGGCGAACAGGGCCAGGAACAGCAGCGTCAGCCGGAACGGCGTCCGCCGGAAAAGCGAAGGCAGACGCATGCAGCCCTAGGGCTCCAGCCGGTAACCCGCGCCCCGCACGGTCTGCAGCATCGCATGGTCGAAGCCCTTGTCGATCTTGGCGCGCAGCCGGCTGATGTGGACGTCGATGACATTGGTCTGGGGGTCGAAATGATATTCCCAGACCTTCTCCAGCAACATGGTGCGGGTCACCGACTGACCGGCGTGACGCATCAGGAATTCCAGCAGCTGGAACTCGCGCGGCTGCAGGTCGATCTCGGTCTCGCCGCGATGCACGGTGCGGGCGATCAGGTTCATCTCCAGGTCGCCGACCTTGAGCACGGTCTGGACCCCGCCGGTCTCGCGGCGACGCGACAGGGCGTCGACCCGGGCGATCAGTTCGGCAAAGGCATAGGGCTTGACCAGATAGTCATCGCCGCCGGCTTTCAGCCCGACGACGCGGTCCTCGACCTCGCCCATGGCCGACAGGAACAGCACCGGCGTCTGGTCGCCGTCCTTGCGCAGGGTCTCGACCATGCCGATGCCGTCGAGGCGCGGCATCATCCGGTCGACGACATAGACGTCATAGCCGCCCTTCTGGGCTTCCAGCAGGCCGAAGGCCCCGTCCACCGCATGGACCACGTCATTGCCGGCCTCGGTCAGGCCACGCACCATCGCCGTGGCCGCCTCCGCGTCGTCTTCAACCACCAGAATACGCATTCAATGCCCCCGAATTCAGATTCGCCGCCGATGTTAGCGCATCGGCGGCGATCCCGTCAGTTAAGGCTTAGTCAGCTTTCGGAAGCTCAAGAGCGACCGGAACATTGTTCTGCGGCGTCCGGATCAGCAGGAACACATTATCCCGGCCCGCCTGCCGCGACGCAGCCACTGCGGCCTGTACATCCGCGACCGTCCGGACCGGTGCGGTCCCGGCCCGCATGATGACGAAGCCCGGCTCGAACCGGCGGTCTCCGCCCGCCGCCACGCCGGTCACCACGACACCGTCCACCGCCTCCGGAATACTGTAGCGCTGGCGCAGGGCCGGGCTCATCGGAGCCAGGTTGAGACCGGCCACCACCTGACCGCTGGGGGTCGCGGCCGCAGGCGGCGCGTCAGGCTCGACCGGACCGGTGCCCGCCCGCAGCTCCGACAGGGACGGGCGCGTGCCCGACCGGACATTCAAGGTCTGGCGGCGGTCATTGCGGAGGATCTCGATGCGCAGCGTGTCGCCGGCCTTGGCCCGCCCGACCCGGCGGGTCAGGTCGCTGGAGCTGACGACCGGCGTGCCGTTCAGGCCGACGATGATGTCGCCCGCCTTGAGGCCGAACCGGTCCGCCGGTCCGCCCGGGGTGACGTCGTTGACGAAGGCCCCGCGGGCGTTGTCGGGGAGACCCAGCGATTCGCGCCACGGATCCAGGTCGCCGATCTGCACACCCAGATAGCCGCGCTCGATCGTCTCGCCGCGCATCAACCGGTCGGTGATCGGCTTGGCCAGCGACGCCGGAATGGCGAAGCCGATGCCGACCGATCCACCGGTGGGCGAGAAGATGGCCGAATTCACCCCGATGACGCGTCCGTAAATGTCGAAGGTCGGGCCGCCGGAATTGCCGCGATTGATGGCGGCGTCGATCTGCAGGAAGTCGGTATAGGGATTATCGCCCCCCCCGATGTCACGCGACTTGGCCGAGACGATCCCGGCGGTGGCCGTACCGCCCAGGCCGAACGGATTGCCGATGGCGACCACCCAGTCGCCGACGCGCGGTTCGGCCTGTTCCTCGAAACTGACGAACGGCAGGTCCCCGCCCGCGACCTTGATCACGGCCAGGTCGGTATCCTCGTCACGACCGATCAGCCGGGCCGGCAGTTCACGGCCGTCGCTCAGCTTGACCGTGATTTCCTCGGCGTTCTCGATCACGTGGTTGTTGGTGACGATGAAGCCGTCGGCCGAGATCAGGAAGCCTGATCCGGCCCCCATGGCCGTCGCGCCCTCGTCCTCGGTGTCCGGTCCCTGACCGCCGCGCGGGACACCGGGAAGAGGCAGGTCACCAAAGCCGGGAATGGTGACGGTCCCGCGACGCGCGCGCGGGATGCGCGTCTTCACGTCGATCTGCACGACCGCCGGGGCGACCTGCTGGAAGATGTCGGCAAAGCTGAGCGGTGCCCCCTGCGGCGGCGCGAAGGCCAGACCCGCGGCACCGGCCGACGGCACCAGCTGACCGGCGGCCCGGGCCGGTTCGGCATGAGCCCCCGGCCACTGGATGACACCACCCGCCGTGGCGACGGCGGCAAAGGTCAGGCCGACGGCGGCCCCCAGAATGAACTCCTTACGCTTCATCATGTCGGGCGTGGATCCTCTCAGGCGGGTGCCGCGCACCCGTTCATCAGCAAATATAGGACGGACTGGCCTGTAACCAAACCACCAAACCTAGATGGTTGACCCGTCCCCGTGCCGGTCATTGGGCGAAGATGCGTCAGGATCAGGGCGAACGGCCTGTTCCTGCATCAGTTCGGTCAGACGCCGCTCTTCCTCGGCGGACAGGGCGGTTACCTCGGGCGGTCGCCGTCGCCCCGCGAGCATCAGCCCGATCCCGGCCAGCACCACCAGGGCCAGGGGTCCGAACCACAGCAGCCAGGTTGCGGGCCGTACCGGGGGCCGGAACAGGACGAAATCGCCGTAGCGTCGCACCAGGTCCTCGCGAATGGCGGCGTCGCTGCGCCCTTCGGCGATTTCCTCACGCACCAGCCGGCGCATGTCCCCGGCGATGCCCGCCGGGCTGTCGGCGATCGACTCATGCTGACAGACGACGCAGCGGATATCGACGAACAGGGCCCGGGCCCGCGCCTCCTGCCGGGCATCGGGCAGCGGCCGGTCAGGGGCCGCCGCCGGTTCGGCGGCCATCAGGCCCACCGCGGCCAGGGAGATTAGCAGGGCGCGCCTCACGAGGCCTTGCTCCGGGTGCCGATGCCCACGCGCAGACGCCGGTCCAGCAGCGACAGCAGGGCGCCCAGCGCCATGATCGCCGGTCCGAGGAAGATCAACCGCGCCCACGGGTTCCACCAGACCCGGACGGTCCAAGCCGGTTCCCCGGCGGGCGTGGCCCGGCGCTCGCCCATCACCACATAGACGTCGTCCAGCCCGCGGAAATCCAGCCCGACCTCGGTCGTGGTCTGTCCGCCGGCCGGAAAGAAGCGCCGTTCGGCCACGATCGCCCGGGCGGCGGCCCCGTCGGGGCGCATCACGGTCAACCGGCCCTGCTCGGCCAGATAGTTGGGGCCCTCGACCACCTCGACCGCATTCAGGCGCACGCGCCACGGCCCGGCCTCGACCTCGCCGCCGATGGCCACGACGGCCGCGGCCTCGATCCGGTAGCCGGTCTCGACCACGGCCCCCATGACGAAGACCCCCAGACCGGCATGGGCCAGGGTCATGCCCCAGGCCCCGAGCGGCAGACCCCGCGCGCGACGGCCCACCTCGGCCGGCGGGGCCCGGAACAGGCGGATCCGGTCCGCCACCTCGGCCAGCGCCCCCAGAATCAGCCAGACCCCGAGGCCCAGACCGGCGGCGGCCAGCGCCTTGCGCGGCTCGAACGCGGCCCAGCCGGCCAGTCCGGCCAGCAGGGCCAGCCCCGCCGCCAGGGCCAGACGCTGCAGCGCGCCCCGGGCATCACCGCGCTTCCACGCCAGCATCGGCCCGGCCGGCAGGATCAGGAAGGCGATGACCATCAGCGGAGTGAAGGTGATGGCGAACCAGGGCGGTCCCACCGAGATCGTCGCCCCGGTCGCCGCCTCGAGGATCAGCGGATACAGGGTCCCCAGCAGGACCGTGACCGCCGCCGCGGTCAGGAACAGGTTGTTGAGGACCAACGCCCCTTCACGGCTGATCGGGGCGAACAGGCCGCCGCCCTTCAGCTGCGGGGCCCGCCAGGCGAACAGGGCAAAGGCCAGCCCTGCCGTCAGACCCAGAATGGCCAGCAGCATCATCCCCCGCTCGGGATCGACCGCAAACGCGTGAACGCTGGTCAGGACGCCGGAGCGCACGAGGAAGGCCCCCAGCATCGAGAAGGTGAAGGCCAGCAGGGCCAGGAACACCGTCCATCCGGCCAGGGCCCCGCGCCGCTCGGTCACCACCGCGGAATGCAGCAGGGCCGTGCCCGCCAGCCACGGCATGAAGGACGCATTCTCGACCGGGTCCCAGAACCACCAGCCGCCCCAGCCCAGCTCGTAATAGGCCCAGAAGGCCCCGAGGGTGATGCCGACCGTCAGCAGGCCCCAGCTGGCCAGGGCCCACGGCCGCACCCAGCGGCCCCAGGCGGGCCAGAAACTGGCCTGTGCCCGCCCCTCGATCAGGGCCGCGACCGCCAGCGAGAAACAGACCGAAAACCCGACATAGCCCGCGTAGAGCAGCGGCGGGTGGAAGGCGAGCGCCGGATCCTGCAGCAGCGGATTCAGGGACGCGCCCTGGATCGGAGCCGGATCCAGACGCGCGAAGGGATTGGAGGTGAAGACGGCGAAGGCCAGGAACAGACTGCCCAGGGCCCCCTGCACCCCGACCGCCGAGGTCTTCAGCCCGAACGGCAGGCCCCGGGCCCGGGCCAGGGCCCCGCCGAACCCGGTCATCACCAGACACCACAGGACCAGCGAACTCTCATGGCTGCCCCAGGCGGCGGCGACCTTGTAGAGCATCGGCTTGTCGGTGTGGCTGTTGGCCGCGACGTTGGCGACCGAGAAGTCGCTGACGACAAAGGCGTGGATCAGCACCGCGAACGCCACGGCGACGGCCCCCGCGCTGGCCAGGGCCGCGCCCTGGGCCGCCCCGGCCAGCACCGGACTGCGCCGGATGCGTCCGGCGATCGACAGACCGGTCTGCAAGGCGGCAAGGCAGAGGGCAAGGATCAGGGCGAAGGCCCCGAATTCAACGATCATTGCGGGGTGGCTCCGGCCCCGGGACGCCATTCGCCCTTGGCCTTCAGGCTGTCGGCGACCTCGCGCGGCATATAGGTCTCGTCATGCTTGGCCAGCACCTGGGTCGCGCGGAAGCTGCGATCGGGCGCGAACGCCCCCTGGGCCACGATGCCCTGCCCCTCACGGAACAGGTCCGGAAGATTGCCGCGATAGGTCACCCGGGTGTCGGCGGCATTGTCGGTGACCACGAAGACGACGGTTCCGTCCGGCTCATGGCGGACGCTGTCGATGACCACCAGCCCGCCCAGACGCACCACCCGCCCGGCCGGGGCCGTTTCGGGGGTCGCCTCGGACGGCGAGAAGAAGAAGGTCACCGAGTCCCGCATCGCCCACAGCGACAGGCCGACGGCCAGGGCGAGGATCGGCGCGACAGCCGCGACGACCCAGAGACGACGCCGCGCCTTGGGGGATCTGGGAAGCCAGCTCATGGTGTGAAAGGCCCGTGGCGGAGGTGACAGCGGCTGACGTATAGCCTCCGGTCCGACCGGCTCCAACGCGTCATCGGACCGCTCCGGCATCGGCCGGCGGCAGACGGCGTTCCAGGTCAAGGCGACGCGGATCGGCGGGATCCAGCGCGGCGATCAGCGGCCCCCACAGCATCCGCACGGCCTGGTGGTCATCCCGGGCCAGCGCCGCCTCGCCCAGGAAATAGCGGGCACCCAGCTGTCCGGGATCACGCTTCAGCGCCTCGCGGAAGGCGGCCTCGGCGTCGCCGCCGACGGTGCCTTCCTGGGCCCGAACCAGACTTTCGCCCAGGCGCGCCCAGCTCTGGGCGTCGTCAGGTTGCAGCGCCAGCGCCCGCCGGAAGGCCGAGGCCGCGCCGATGGGATCACCCGCCTCGAACCGGGCCGCGCCCAGCATGACCAGGGCCTGATGGTCATCAGGATTGTCGCGCACCACCCGGGCCACCACGGCCGCCAGCTGCGGCGCTTCCAGCGACTCCAGATTGCCGGCCCAGGCGTCAACCCGCCGTTGAAACGGCTGGTCCGTCTGGCCCGGCGCGCCCGTCAGCACATACAGGCCGAGGGCGCAGCTGCCGGCCAGGGCCAGTCCCGCCAGAACCCAGCGGGGATCCGCGGTCCGGGACGCCACGGACACCGTCTCGGGCCGCCCGGCCAGCCAGCGCCGCCCGGCCTCGGCCCGCGCCGTCACCCAGGCCTCGGCTCCGAGCAGACCGCGCGCCTTGAGCCGGTCCAGCTCGTCCAGTTCGCGCCGGGCCAGTTCGGCCATGCCCGTGGACTCGCCGCCGACCCCGCGGCGGGCACCGCCCAGCACGAGAAGACCGGCGAGCGCCGTGAGCAGTCCGGTCAGGATCCAGAATACCGTCATGGGCGGATGGTCTAGAGACCGGGGGGCACGAGGGAAAGTGTTTCACCCGACATTGGCCGGGTGACAAGGTCGCAGCCGGTCAGGCGACCGCCTTGCCGGGGGCGGCGCTGCGCCGGGGACGGGTGGCGACGGCCACACGCCGCCGGACGGTGCGGGCGGCCTCTTCCTCATCGATCAGGGTCAGGAAGTCGGCGGAAACACTGACCAGTTCCAGCGCGTGACGGGGATCGGGGATCTCGCCGGCATTCACCGTGCCGATCGCCTCCTCGGCGTAGCAGCTCAGCTTCTGCGACAGGATTTCCACGACCTGCTTGCGCTCGGACTCACACCCGAACACCCCGGCGGGGCCGCGAACGGCACCGACCAGGCGCAACAGGTCGCGGGCGGCGTCGATGTTTTCGCCCCTGGACGGGGCCTCGAGATCCGGGATTTCACGGCTCATGCCGCCGGCGATACGTACCCGCACCAGCGGCAGGGCCTGGTCCAGCAGCTTCTCGCTGGTCCGCAGCAGGGTGCAGAGTCGTTTCGAGATCGCCACCCGGGCGTGCCGCGCCGACCGGCCCCACGCGCTGTCGGGCTGAAGCTGCAGGGTCGCCTCCAGCTCGGCGAGAACCGCCGAACACCAGGCGACATCGTCGATCACGGGCTCGATCGGACCGGCACCCGATTTATGGGCACCGACCCGCTCGACCCTCTGGATCACCCCGGCGATCAGCCGGTCGACGAATCCGGCCAGTTCCGAAGCGCTGAGAAACGATTCCCGTCCGGCAGAACCCGAGGCCTGGGTCAGAATTCGCAGGATGAGGACCGAGTCGTCGAGATGGGAGAACAGGATTTCAAGGACCCGCTGCGCCCCGTCCGCGACAATTTCCGCGCTGTCGCGAATCATCAGGCGAAGCTCCGCCACCTGGTCACCGTCCGGCCGTTTCAGCCAGGTGTCGAGCGACGGCAGGCCCTTCCGGGCCAGGTGAATCAGGTCGAGACTGGCCGCCAGGTCCGTCAGCCCCCGGGTTCGGTCCTCGGGCGACGACAGGTTTTCCGGCCAGACCGCGGCGGGCTGGTCGCGCACCACGGCGGCGGCGGCCAGGCAAATCCGGTCGGCCACCCGGATGGCGTGAGGACCGGTCTTGTCCAGACGTGGCAACAGGGCCGGTTCCCGGGCGCTGGCCGCCTTCCACAGCAGCGGCAGGACTGCGGCCGGGAAGACCACCCCCTCGACGCCGTCGGATCGGGGTCGGAACATCGGCAGGATCGGCCCCAGCACGACGGACCGTCGCTGGCGGTCGACCACCTCCTCGACCAGCAGGATTTCCAGCTGACGGGCGCGCTCGCCCGGCATGCCCGAGACAGCCTTCTGCAACTGCTGGAGCATGGCGTCAGCGCACCGCCCCAGCAGCGGGGCCATAATCCGATTGATGGACGCCGGTGCGGCCATGCCGAATTCCCAGGACCGGAAACTGCTCCGAATGCGGCAATCTGGCGGAATAGGGTTAATATCTGCTTCCCAGGTTCCGCGGATCGGCGCGAGCCGTTCAGCTCTCCGCGGCAGGCAGTTCGGCAATCACCTTGAGCCCGCCCATGGCACTGGACGCCAGCGTCAGTCGGCCCTCGTAGGCCCGGACCAGTTCATCGACGATCGACAGGCCCAGTCCGGAACCGGGCGCGCTCTCATCCAGCCTCGCGCCGCGCTTCAGCACCTCGTCGCGCTGGTCCTCGGGCAGGCCGGGACCATCGTCCTCGACCACCACCGTCATCTGCCCCGGTCCGGACGGCGTCGCCACCACCCGCACCCGGCGCGTCGACCATTTGCAGGCGTTCTCGATCAGATTGCCCAGAATTTCCTGCAGGTCCTGCCGCTCGCCGCGGAAATCCAGGTCATCGGGCGCCCGCCAGTCGATCTCGACCCCCCTGGACTCGAACACCTGCTCAAGCATTACCGCCATCTCGTCGATGACCCCGGCGATCGGCGTGCGTTCCCCGATCGACTGGGCCCGGGCCGCGGCGCGCGCCCGACGCAGATGGTGATCGACCTGGGCCTTCATGATGTCGGACTGGCGACGCACCATGTCGGGCAGGGTCCCCTCGGCGGTTCCGGCCTCGGCCAGCATCACCGACAGCGGTGTTTTCAGCGCATGCGCCAGATTGCCGACGTGGGTGCGCTGGCGTTCCACCGTCTCCTGGTTGTGGCTCAGCAGCCGGTTGACCTGGTCGGCCAGCGGCTGGATTTCGAGGGGGTAGCGGTTGACGATGCGCGCCGTCTTGCCCTTGCGGACGTCGGCGATCTCGTTGCGCAGGGAATACAACGGGCGCAGGCCGATCTGCACCTGGATCAGCACCGCCGCCGCCAGACCCAGCCCCATCATCAGCAGCACCACCCAGGTCACGGTGGCGAACTGCCGCGCATCGCTTTCGACGTCCGACCGGTCGATACCGGCCATGAACACCACCGGCCGGGTGCGGCCGGGCATCTGCTTCATGCTGGCGGCGACCCGCAACGGCTCTCCCCGTGGACCGGCGGCATTGTAGGTGATGGTCTGACCGAAGGCGGCACTCAACCGCGGCGGCAGGTCGGCCGGCACGATCAGGTCGGCTCCGGCGAGGGAGTCGGAGCGCACCAGCATGCGCAGCCGCCCGTCGGCGGTCGGCTCGGCCACCGCCCAGTATTTCCCGGACAGGGGCCGCAGTGAACGCGCATCCTTGATTTCCGAGGTGACGACGGTGTCGCCGCTCACGTTTGACGCCACCACCACCTCGTCGATGGTGTCGCTCAGCGTATTGCCCAGCCTTCGCAGCGCCGATTCCTGGAACAGGGAGGTCAGGACCAGCCCGGTCACCACCAGGGCGATCATGATCCAGGCCGAGGCCAGCCAGATCAGACGGCGGGTCAGGGACTGGCCCGGTCGTCCGAACCAGCGCCCCCAGGACGGCTTCAGGGCCGGCGCGTCCGGCTCAACGTCCGTGCTGCCCGTCATGGCGGCCCGATCAGTCCGTGTCCGACTCGCCGGCCAGCGGGGTCAGCCGGTAGCCCAGGCCGCGCACCGTCTCGATGCGGTCAGCCCCGATCTTCTTGCGCAAACGGCCGACGAACACCTCGATGGTGTTGGAATCCCGATCGAAGTCCTGATCATACAGATGCTCGACCAGCTCCGTCCGGCTGATCACCCGGCCCTGGTGCATCATCAGATAGTGCAGCAGCCGGTACTCCAGCGAGGTCAGGCGCAGCGGCTCGCCGCCGACGCTGGCCCGGGCCGCGCGCGGATCCAGCCGCAGGTCGCCACAGGCCAGGGTCGCCGAGGCGATACCGGCCGAACGGCGCAGCAGGGCCCGCAGCCGCGCCAGCAGTTCCTCGGTGTGAAACGGCTTGGTCAGATAGTCGTCGGCCCCGGCGTCAAACCCGGCCACCTTGTCCGACCAGGCCCCGCGGGCCGTCAGGATCAGCACCGGCGTGGTCTTGCCGTCGCGCCGCCAGCGTTCCAGCACCGAGACGCCGTCGACCTTGGGCAGGCCCAGATCCAGCACCACCACATCATAGGGTTCGGTGTCGCCGAGAAAATGCGCCTCCTCGCCGTCGGCGGCATGATCCACCGCATAGCCGGCATCGCCCAGCGCGCCCTTCAGCTGACGGGACAGGTCGACGTCATCTTCAACCAGCAGCACGCGCATTCAGCGTTCTCCAATGATGCGGCCGCTGCGCGCGTCCACGGTAATGTCGGCGATCCGGCCATCCGGATAGGCCCAGCGCACCACAATGACATTGCCGCGGTCGCTGGCGTTCAGATAGCGCCCGGGCCGCCCGGCGCGGACACTGCGTTCCGCCTCGGCCAGGCTGATCCGCTGCTCGCGCTCGTCCTGGCGCTGACGCGACTCCTCGCGGCGGTCGCGCGACTGGTCAAGGTCCCGCGCCACCGCATCGGCCAGCGGCGTGGCGGTCATCAGGACGGCGAGGATAAGAACACGGATGCGGGTCATGAACACGGGTCTAGGCCTCAGCCTCTGAACGGCGGCTGAACGTCCACCCTAGGCAGAATTGATCGTGATGGGCAGTCCGTTCCCGAAATCGGCGACCGCGGTCCCGACCCGCGCCGGAACATGAACCGCAGATGACCCGCACCGTTCAGATCAGGCTCAGCCGCCAGGGTGCAGTGTTCATTCCAACGCAGCCCCCCCGGTCTGCGACCTACGGAAGGACAGACCCGATGATCAAGAAAGCATTTCTCCCCGCCCTCGTCCTGGCCGCCGCCTCGGTCGCCGTGCCCGCCATGGCCCAGTCGTATGGCCCGGCCCGCCAGTCCGGCCTGACCATCAGCTTCGGCACGAGCCCCGCCTACGGCTACGGCCACAACGCCGGCTACAACCGCGGTTACAACCAGCCCGCCTGGCAGGCGATCAACCGTCGTCAGGCCAACCTCGACCGTCGCATCGACGTCGGTGTTCGCAACGGCTCGCTGACGCGTCGTGAAGCCGCCCGGCTGCGTCATGAGTTCAACCAGATCGCCCGGCTCGAGTCGCGCTATCGTCGCAACGGCCTCGATCGCTGGGAAATGGCCGACCTGGATCGTCGCTTCGACCACCTGTCGATGCAGATCCGCATGGAGCGCAACGACCGCCAGACCCGCAACAGCCGCTACGAGCGCAATGACCGGCATGACCGGTATGATCGCAACGACCGTCATGACCGCCGCGATCGTTACGACCGCAACGGTCGCCACAACTAGACGCCGACCATCCTCCCCGGATGTCGAGGGCGCGATCCGCAAGGGTCGCGCCCTTTGCCGTGGTCAGGCCCGGATCACACTCTCCAGCACGGTCACGGCCCGCCCCCGGATCAGCACCCGCTCGCCCGCGGCCTCGGTCTCGATCTCGCCGCCACGCCCGGGGTAGGCCTGCAGGAAGCGCACGACCGGCCGCCCCAGCGCCTCGGCATACATCGGTCCCAGCAGACAGTGGGCCGAGCCGGTGGCCGGATCCTCGTCGACGCCACAGCCGGGCGCGAAGAAGCGGTCGATGACATCGACGCCGTCGGCCGCATCGGCCGGGGCACAGACGATCACATGACCGGCCTCGCCCGCCTCGCCCCGGATCGTCGCCAGCCGCCGGAAGTCCGGGCTCACCGCCCGCACCGCCGCCGCATCGGCCAGCACCGCCACCAGATAGCGCCCGGCCCGCACCTCGACCGGAACGACTCCCAGCGCCTCGACCAGCCCCTCGGGCACCGCCGTGCGGCGCGGCGGATCGGCGGGGAAGTCCATCTCATAGCCCTCGCCCCGCCGCCCCACGATCAACGGCCCCGAGCGGGTGTCGAAGGTCAACCGCGCCGCCGTCGATCCCAGCTCGGCCAGCAGCACATGGGCCGCGCCCAGGGTGGCATGCCCGCACAGATCAACCTCGGTCGCCGGAGTGAACCAGCGCAGATCGAAGCGCGCCGGATCGGCCGTGCGCCGCAGAAAGGCGGTCTCGGCCTGGTTGTTCTCCATCGCCAGGGCCTGCATCCAGCCGGCCTCGGGCCAGACGTCGAACGGTTCGACCACACAGGCCGGGTTGCCCCGGAACGGGGCAGAGGCAAAGGCGTCGACGGTCCACTGGCGCATCAGTCTGGCTCTTCAGGTTCGATCACGGTGATTTCCGGCCAGCGCCCCCGGGCATTGTCCACCGTCCGCTGCCATCCGCGCGCCACGCCACGCACCGGATTGGGCCGCAGGGTCATCGCGAACACATCCTCCAGCCCGAACGGGGCGGCGACGCTGATCGTGTCATCGGCCTCCAGCCGCACCCCGACGGCGAAGGCCGGGGCGACGAAGCGGGACAGGGCCGTGTCGGTGTCGGGCAGGGCGTCGTACGGCTCGCCGAACCTCGCCTCGAACCACAGATGCACCCGCGCCTGGTTGCGCACCTCGACCAGGTCCCGCAGCGGCGCATCGAAGGCGGCGGCGACCCGTTTGATCACGACGTCCTCGGCGTCCCAGCTGGTGTCCGGGTCGAAATAGCCCAGGTCATAGTCCTTGATGCCATAGCCGACCGGTCGACCGGTCTGCGCATTCCAGACCGCCTGGTAGACGGCCCCCGAGAACACCCGCCAGTCCGGCAGGTCCAGCCCGCGCACGGTCGTCAGCGCCTGCATCAGCTCGGGATTGTCCCGGACGATGGTCGCCAGCCGGGCTTCCAGATCCCTCATGTCCGGTCCCTCAGCGGCCAGCCGTGGTCCAGCGGCCCGTGCCCGCCGCCCAGTCCCGGGGCCCGGCGAATGGCCTCGAACACATAGGCCCGGGCCCCGGCCACGGCGATGTCCAGTGTCAGGCCCCTGGCCAGCCCGGCGGCGCAGGCACTGGCCAGGGTACAGCCGGTGCCGTGGGTGTGACGGGTGTCGAGGCGCGGCCCCTCCATCGCCGTCTCGCCGTCCGGGGTCAGCAGCAGGTCGATGACCGTCTCGCCCGGCACATGACCGCCCTTCATCAGCACCGCCTTCGCCCCCAGCGCCAGCAGGGCCGCGCCCGCCCGGCGCTGGCCGTCCAGATCAGTCACGGTAATCCCGGTCAGGGCCTCGGCCTCGGGGGCATTGGGGGTCAGCAGGGCGGCGCGCGGCACCAGCAGCGAGCGGACCGCGGCGACACCTGCCGCCTGCAACAGCGGCGCGCCGCCCTTGGCGATCATCACCGGATCGACCACCACCGGCGCATCCGAGGTATCGAGAATGGCCGCGACCCGCTCGACCACCTCGGCCGTGCCCAGCATGCCGGTCTTGATCGCATCGGTGCCGATATCATCCAGCACCGCCCGCGCCTGGGCCGCGATCAGGTCCAGCGGCAGGGGGTGCACGCCGTGAACCCCCAGGGTGTTCTGCACGGTGATGGCCGTCACGGCCGTGGCCGCATGGCCGCCCAGCATGGTCACGGCCTTGATGTCGGCCTGCAGTCCCGCCCCGCCGCCCGAGTCCGAGCCGGCGATGATCAGGACGCGTCCGAGGGACTGGGGAGCGGAAGCCATCCCCGTCAGATGCGTCAGTCCGGCCGGCCGGGCAAGCCCGCGTTCACCGCCGCCTGCACCGCCAGGGCCTGGACCGTCTCGCGCACGTCGTGGACGCGGATCACCGCCGCCCCGCGCCGCGCCGCCGCCAGCGCCAGGGCCAGCGACCCGCCCAGCCGGTCCCCGGCCTCGACCGCCGACGCGTCGATCGACTGGATCACCCGCTTGCGGCTGGCCCCGTACAGCACCGGAAAGCCGCGCGCGATCAGCCGTTCCAGACCGGCGGTCAGGGCCAGATTGTGCGCCGGTGTCTTGCCGAAGCCGATGCCCGGATCCAGCCAGATACGCTCGCGCGCCACCCCGGCCGCCATCGCCGCCCCGGCGCGTCCGGCCAGCCAGTCGCCCACCTCGGCCACCACATCGTCATAGCGGGGGTCGGCCTGCATGGTCCGGGGCTCGCCCCGCATATGCATCAGCACCACGGTGCAGCCGGTCTCGGCCGCCACCGCGGCACTGTCGGTCGCCCCGAGGGCCGTCACATCGTTCCAGATCGTGGCCCCGGCCGCGACCGCCGCCCGGGCCACCTCGGGCTTCATCGTGTCGATACTGATCGGCCCGGCCCAGCGGGCACGCAGTCCGGTGATCACAGGCAGGACCCGGGCCATCTCCTCGGCGGCATTGACCGGCGCGGCCCCCGGCCGGGTGCTCTCACCACCGATGTCGAGGATGTCCGCCCCCTGCCTCACCAGCGTCAGACCATGAGCGACGGCGGCCTCGACCGTGGCCAGCCGCCCGCCGTCCGAGAAGCTGTCGGGCGTCACATTGACGATGCCCATGACCTGCGGCCGACTCATGTGCTGCCGCCGCCGATCAATCCCGCCAGCGCCTCCAGATAGGCCCCGAACGCGGTCCGTCCCTGGGCCGTGATCGAGACACGGGTCAGCGGCTTGTTGTTGTGGAAGCTCTTGGCAAGGGTGACGAACCCCGCCTCCTCCAGTTTCTTCAGATGAACCGACAGATTGCCCTGGGTCGCCTCCAGCGCCGTCTTCAGCTCGGTGAATTCGGCGCTCTCGGAATCCGCCAGATAGACCATGATCCCCAGCCGCATGCGGCCGTGGATGACGTCGTCGATCTTGCCGAGGTCGGCGACACCCATGATGGACTCACCCGCCCGTCGACGCGGCGCGGGCGTCGCGGACCATGATCCAGCCCGGCAGGGCGAACAGGGCAAACAGGGCGACGGTGCAGACGCCGAGGTACCACAGGGGCTCGCGCACCAGCACACCCAGGGCTACCGCCGTGGCCCAGCCGCCCAGTGCCGTGGCCAGCATCCAGCCCTTCCGCTTCAGCGTCCACGCCATGTACCAGGCCGCGGCCTGCAGGGCGAAAACGATGGATGCGTAATAGAGCCAGATCGCGAAGTCCTGGTCCCGCACCGCCCCCACGCCGAACACGATGAGCACGGCGAGGTTGGCCATGCCGGTGGCGCTGAAGGCGGCGCTCAGCGTGCGGGCGGCCAACGGTCCGCGATTGGGCGGGCCGTCCCGGCGATCCCTGAGGATGGCCCAGGTCAGCACCGCCAGGAAGGCGATCGTGATCCCGGCGACAAAGGAAAGGTTGGCAAGGTCGGGCCAGCGGATCAGCCCGGTCGCCTGACCGACATGAAACAGGCACTGCAGACCGTACAGCAGGCCGCCGGCCAGATAGCAGACGGCCAGGGTCAGGGGCGGACGCCAGCCGCCCTCGACGATCGAGCGCATGAAGGCGAGATCATCCTCGGCGGAATGCGGGTGAGGCTTGGCGGACTTGGTCGGCATGGGCGATTCTCCGGGACCGGCGCGCCCCCCGGAGGTGGACGAGCCGGCCGATGTTGGCAAGCTATTCGGCGGGCACGGCGGTGGCGACCGCCGGGCGACGCCACGGGACGCGTCGACCGTTCAGCCAGCGGCCCATGAAGGAGTGGCGGATCAGCAGTTCGTAGGTCAGCAGGCTGACGACCATCGTGCCGCCGATCACCAGGCCGAACTTGACGAACCACGGCAGCACCGCATTCACCACCAGCACCTGACCAACCATCACCAGCGGCAGATGGATCAGATAGATCCAGTAGGAGGCGTCGGCCAGATAGCGACGGACGGCGCTGCGACCCGAGGCAAACCGCAGGGCCAGGGCCAGGACGGCGAAGGTCGAGGCAAAGACGGCCAGGGCCATGGCTGCCGCCAGCGCCGCCTTGAGAGCCGGATCGGTCACCGGCTCAAGCTGCGGAACGGGCCCGCCCGCCAGCACCAGGGCCCCGGCACCGACCCCCAGGGCCATGACGGTGAACACCGGCCATAGTCGCTCGATGCGGGCCAGCAGATCCCGGCGGCGGTTCAGCAGGACGCCGAGGCCGAAGGCGGACCCGAAGGCCGTCAGGGCCACGGGGTTGGGCACCAGACCCGTATCCGGCGTCGGAATGCCGAAGAAGGGAATCCAGTCCGGGGCCAGCCAGAAGGCGACCGCCAGCGGCGCGGCCATCAGGGCCGGTGTCCATGGCCCGATCAGGGCCCCCGTGATCCGGTCGATGAACCGGCCCCAGCCGCCGCCGCGATCCAGCGCGGCGAAGGGCGCGCGCAGCACCAGCATGGCGACGTAGAGGATCAGCAGCACCCACAGGAACCACAGATGGGTCAGGGGAAAGTTTCCGACCGTCATCGCCGGCGGCGGCGGGCCGCCGGTCGGGATCGCCCCGCCGTTGCGGATCGCCGCCATCCAGATCAGCACCGCGACGAAGGCCGCGAAGATCGGGGCCCACAGGGCGAACAGCGGCCCCGCGATCCGCACCAGCCGGTCCCGGATGAAGCCGACGGGGCCGCGCCGGTGCAGCATCATATGGGCGAACAGGCCGGCGATCAGGAAGAAGCTGGTCATCCGGAACAGGTGGATGGCGAAGAACAGCACGCCGGCAACCGGCGAATTGTCGGTGTCCGGCACGATCCAGATCGTGACCGGGAAATAGGCCAGGGCGGCATGCAGCACGACCCCCAGCAACAGGGCCGCGCCGCGCAGGGCGTCCAGCCCGTGCAGGCGGTCATCCGCCGGTCGTTGAATCCTGGTCATGCGCGCACCTCCCTGCATCGACCGGACGGGTGTCGCATAGACTTGTTTGAATTGCAAACTTGTTGGTCAAAATGAGAGGCGCGCAGCCGGGCCACGCGCCTCTCCGGGGGATCGCCCCGTATCAGTGAACCGTCGGCGCGGCCTCCGGTGCCGGTTCCGTCGCCGGCGTAATCGGCACCGAAACCGAGGGACCGGCGACCGGGAAGCTGCTTTCGTCGCGGTTGGGCAGAATGCCCTTTTCCAGCAGGTCGCGGATCTCGTCGCCCGACAGGGTCTCGTATTCCAGCAGGGCCTGGGCCAGCTTCTCGAGATCGCCGGACTTCTTCTTCAGGATCTTGCGGGCCTCGTTCCAGCCGTCGGTGACCAGCCGCTTGACCTCGGCGTCGATGATCCGCGACGTCTCCTCGGAGACGTTCTGGCTGCGGGCCACGGAATGGCCGAGGAAGACCTCCTGCTCGTTCTCGCCGTAGGACACCGTGCCCAGCACGTCGGAGAAGCCCCACTGGGTCACCATCCGGCGCGCCAGTTTGGTCGCCTGCTGGATGTCCGACGAGGCCCCCGAGGTGATGTTGGCCTTGCCGAAGATCAGCTCCTCGGCCACCCGGCCGCCGGCCATGATGGCGATGGTGTCGATCATCTGCTGGTATTTCAGCGAATAGCGGTCGCCTTCCGGCAGCTGCATGACCATGCCCAGGGCCCGGCCGCGCGGCACGATCGTGGCCTTGTGCACCGGGTCGGCCATCTTGACGTTCATGGCGACGATGGCGTGGCCACCCTCGTGATAGGCGGTCAGCCGCTTCTCTTCCTCGTTCATGGCCATGGACTTGCGCTCGGCCCCCATCATGACCCGGTCCTTGGCGTCCTCGAAATCACGGTGGGTGACCATGCGCCGGTCCTTGCGCGCCGCCATCAGCGCCGCCTCATTGACCAGGTTGGCCAGGTCGGCCCCCGAGAAGCCGGGCGTGCCGCGCGCGATGGTCTTGACGTTGACGTCCGCGGCCAGCGGCACGTCCTTCATGTGAACCCGCAGGATCTTCTCGCGACCGCCGACGTCGGGATTGGGCACCACGACCTGGCGGTCGAAACGGCCCGGGCGCAGCAGGGCCGGATCCAGCACGTCGGGCCGGTTGGTGGCGGCGATCAGGATGATGCCCTCGTTGGACTCGAAGCCGTCCATCTCGACCAGCAGCTGGTTCAGCGTCTGTTCGCGCTCGTCATTGCCGCCGCCGACACCGGCACCCCGGTGGCGACCGACCGCGTCGATCTCGTCGATGAAGATGATGCAGGGGGCGTTCTTCTTGGCCTGTTCGAACATGTCGCGCACCCGCGACGCGCCGACGCCGACGAACATCTCGACGAAGTCCGAGCCCGAGATCGAGAAGAAGGGCACGCCCGCCTCCCCGGCCACGGCGCGGGCCAGAAGCGTCTTGCCGGTGCCGGGCGGTCCGACCAGCAGGGCCCCCTTGGGAATCTTGCCGCCCAGACGCTGGAACTTGCCCGGATCCTTCAGGAATTCGACGACCTCGGACAGCTCCTCCTTGGCCTCATCCACCCCGGCCACGTCCTCGAAGGTCTTGCGGCCCTTGTGTTCGGTGAGCAGCTTGGCCTTGGACTTGCCGAAGCCCATGGCCCCGCGCGCGCCGCCCTGCATCCGGTTCATGATGAACAGCCAGAAGACGATGATCAGGCCGACCGGCAGCAGCAGGCTGAGCGCCCCCATCCACCACGGCGACTTCGTCGTCTTGACGTCGACCTGCGCCCCCGAGGCCCGGATCGACTCGACCAGCTCCAGGTTCGGATAGGGGGTGATGGTGGTGAATGTGCTGTCGTCCTTCAGCGTGCCGGTGATCTCGTCGCCCTTGACCACCGCGTCGGTGATCTGACCGCCCTCGACGGCGGCGACCAGTTCCGAATAGTTGATGATCGCCGGCTTGGCCGCGGTCGCGCCATCGGCCCCGGGCGTCAGGCCTTCCCGGTCAAACAGCAGGGTCGCAGCCAGCAGCATCAGGAGAATGGCGCTGAAAATGGCCATGTTGCGAAGGTTCATTCGGTCCTCGGTCGCTTGTCTTGCAAGCCGGTTCGGCGAAGGTGCCGGGCCGGTCTGGGATGGTTCAGACAGAAAATAGGGGGTCCGGAGGCTTTGCGCCATGCAGCGCGTCACCAAGGCCCGACTCATGCGGCGTTTCGTCCAGTGCCAGCGCCAGCCTTTCGCCGACCAGACACCGGGCGTCACCGGCCCGCCCTGCAAGAACCGGTGCATCCGATCCTTCCCGGATCAGGACAGGCAGGGTCGGCCGGACCGCGGCCGGCAGGCGCGCCAGACGCTGGCGATCCTCGGGCGACAGCTGCGCCAGCCGACCGGCGGCGGCCACCACCCGGGTCCCGCCCGCCAGCGCCGTCAGCTCGAACCGTCCGTCCCAGACCAGACGACCGCCCGTCGTCACCACCTGCGGCGTCGGCGGAAACCGCACGAACTCCCCCGCCTCGCGCATCAGGGTGACGCGGGGCCCCACCGCCTCGATGCGCGCGCCGCACATCGCCACGGTGAAGTCCTCGCCCGCTGCCAGCCGGACCAGCAGCCGGGTCAGGCGCTCGCTGCGGGGCGGGCGACTGCCGCCGCCGGCGCAGACCGCGGCCTTGGCCAGGGTCCGGGCGCTGGCCGCGCGCGACAGCTGGATGACGCCGATCGGCGAGACCCGGGGGGCCGGTCCCCGGATCGTCCGGGGCAGAGGTGGCGCGACCGGGATCGCCCCGGCGGCGGCCAGGTCCTGGCGCGCCCGGCTGCGGGCATAGCGCGGATCGACATTGCCCGGGTCCTCGACCCAGCCCAGCCCGCGTTCGGCCAGATAGGTCCGCACCCGTTCACGACTCTCCGGCAGCAGCGGCCGCAGCAGCATCAGCCCCCGTCCCTGGGGCCAGGCCGGCGACGGGGCCCAGGCGCGAATACGGCCCAGGCTCGAACCCCGCGCCCGCATCCAGTCGGCCTCGGCCACATCGGACGACGTATGGGCGAACAGCATGACCCGCGCCCCGGCCGCCCGCGCCACGTCGGCGATCAGCGCATGGCGCGCCGCCCGGGCCGCCGCCGGCAGGCCGGTCGACGGCCGGGGGCCGTCCCAGCGAATGCCGCGCCATTCGGCCCCGACCGCGGCTGCCGCCTGCGCGGCGATGGCATTCCAGCGTCCGCTTGCGGGGCTCAGTCCGTGGTCGACGGTAACGGCCAGCAGCCGACGTCCGCGCCGCGCGGCCCACAGTGCCGCCAGATCCAGGAGGGCCATGGAGTCGCCGCCGCCGGACAGGGCCAGGACGACGGGACGCTCAACATGAAATTCAAGACGCGCATCCAGCCGCTCGAAGACCCGCGACGCCAGACCGGCGGCCGGAGTCGTCGTGTCGGCCCCGACCGGCGTCAGCTGCACCCGGCGCGGGTTTTCACCTGCGTGGCCCGGGTCCGCAGGGCCGCGGTCGCCCCCTCGGCATAGCGGCGGGTGAACTCGCCCAGCGCGCCACAGGCCTGGGTGTCGCGATCGCTCGCTTCCAGCGCCGCGGCCAGCTTCACGGTCGTCTCGGCGGCCCACGACGTCCGGGGCCAGCCGCTCAGGGCCGCGGCATAGGCCTGGACCGCGCCGGCCTGGTCACGGGCCGCGACCCGCAGATCGCCCAGGGCCACATTGGCCTCACGGGCCTGGGGCGTGTCGGGCCAGGTCACCACGACGGTCTCGAGGGCCCGCCCCCCGCGGGCCGGTTCGGCGGTGACCAGACGTATGGCCGCGGCCAGGTCCCCGGCGGCGTTGCCGGTCGGCGAATGGGCTGCGATCGGTCCGTTGAGCTCCGCCTCGGCCCGGGCCGCATCCTCGATCGCCTTCACCCGCCGCTCAAAATCGGTCAGGCGCGTGCGCAGCGCGGCATTGTCCCGCGCGGCCTCTTCGAGCTGAAAGGTCAGGCGCTCGACGTCACCGTTGACGCGCTGCAGTGTCGCCTCGACGTCATTGACGCGCCGGTCCAGGGTCGAGACCCGGCCCTGCAGGGCCAGAACCTCGGGATCGGTCTGCAGAATGAAGGGTTCGCCGGCGGCGCTGGACTGGGTCAGGGCCCGGTCGACGCGGCGGACCGTGCGCTCCAGCTGCTCCAGCCGGCGCTTGTCCCACTGGATCGGTTCGGTGGGCACGGTCTGGGCGACGGTCGTGCCGGCGATGAGCGCCAGACCGACCGCCGTCAGCACGGCCGTCTTCGAGCGGAACAGGTCAGGCTTCAGCATCATGGATCAACGGTCCCACCGTTTTGCGGCACTCGCAAGGCGGCTCCTCCCCGCCGCGTCGCGGCAGGGAGGAGAGTCGGTATCAGCGCGGCGCGCCGGAGACGATGGCGGTGTGGGCGTTGCGGTTGCGCGCCCAGGCGGCCTCGTTCGAGCCTTCAGCGATCGGGCGCTCCTTGCCGTAGCTGATGGTGTCGATCCGGCCGGCGGGAATACCGCGGTCGACCAGATAGTTGCGCACCGACTCGGCGCGGCGGGCGCCGAGGGCCAGGTTGTACTCGCGGGTGCCGCGCTCGTCGGCATTGCCCTCGATCCGGACCGTGACCTGCGGATAGCGTTGCAGCCACTGGGCCTGGGCGTCGAGGCGGGCGAACGCCTCGGGGCGGATCTGGTACTGGTTGAGGTCGAAATAGACCCGGTCGCCGACGTTGACGACGAAGTCCTGCTCCGAGCCGGGCATCACGGATCCCACGGGGGTACCGGTCACCGGCGCGGTCGGGGCGGTCGGGTACTGCGGACCGGTCGGGGCGGTCGGCACGGCACCCTCGACCGCGCGGCGCGGTGCACAGGCGGCCATGGCGGTAACGGCGACGCCGACGAGGGCGAGACGCAAAAAGGTCGAGGTTTTCATCAGGTCGTCTCCTGGCAGGGTTCTGAAATCGGGCACTTAAGCTCGGCTATAGTGGACTACGGACGGCGATCCAGCCAATTCACCCGCCGCGATCACGGGATAACGAACTGTTGAGCGGCGGGTTCTCCGAAAGCCGGTGCCCCGGTCAGTTGGGACAACTGTCCGGGCTCTGGTTGAAGCCGATATTGGATGGCGGACCGTCCAGCAGCGGCGACCAGGCCGGGTCCGAGCCCCGTCCGGCATAGCCCGCCTGGGACACCACCCGGCCGCTCAGATCGACGGTCCACAGCCGGGCGTCACCGCCGGGTGCCGAGCGCGCGAACATCACATAGCGGCCGTTGGGGGCCCATGACGGCCCCTCCTCGAAATAGCTGGACGACAGCAGGCGCTCGCCCGAGCCGTCGGTATTCATGACCCCGGTCGAGAACCGTCCGCCCGACTGTTTGGTGAAGGCGATCATGTCACCGCGCGGGCTCCAGGCCGGCGAGGTATAGATGCCGCCGCCGCGCGAGATCGGGCGCTGGCCCGAGCCGTCGGACCGCATCACATAGAGGCGCGGCGTGCCGGTGCGGTCCGAGTTGAACACGATCTGCGATCCGTCCGGGCTGAACGAGGGCGAGGTGTCGATGCCGGGATCCGACGTCAGGCGCGACAGCTGCCGGGTCCGCAGATTGATGACCCAGACGTCGGTATTGCCGCCCTTGATGATCGAGAAGGCGATGCGCGTCCCGTCGTTGGAAAAGCGCGGAGCCAGCACCTGGCCGTCGAACTCGCCCAGGCTTTCGCGCCGGCCGGTCGACAGGTTGTAGATATAGATCCGGCTGTAGTCCCGGCCCAGCGCCACATAGGTGATCTCGTCCGGGTCCGAGGTCGAGAAGCGCGGTGACATGATCACCTCGTCGCCCTGGGTCAGGAACACCGGATTATAGCCGTCCTGGTCCGAGATGGTCAGGCGGCTCAGCTTGTTCAGCTGGGTGCCGCTCTCGGCCACGAAGATCACCCGGCTGTCGAAGAAGCCGGATTCCCCGGTCATCCGCTGATAGACGACGTCGGCGATCTTGTGGGCGATCCGGCGCCACTGCTCGGGCGTGGCGGTGAACTGGTAGCTGACCAGCTGGCACTGGCGGTAAGGATCATACAGGCGGAAGCCGACGTCGTTGCGACCGTCGGGCCGCGGGGTGACGCTGCCGTACAGCACCGCCTGGGCCCCGATCGCCGTCCACTGCGGAAAGTTCGGTGCATTGGCCAGGGTCAGGCCGGTCTCGACGAAACTGGCCGGATCCAGCGGCTCGAAATAGCCCGACCGGCGCAGGTCGCCCCGGACCACGCCCGCCAGCTCGGCCCCGTTCTGGCCGGCGAACGGCGCGATGGCGATCTGCAGGGGGCGCAGGACGCCCTGGTCGATCTCGACCTCGACCGGCTGTCCCGGCGTCGGGGTCTGGGCCTGGGCAGCCCACGGCACCGCCATCGCCAGGACCGCGACCGTTGCGAGAAGACGATTGAGACGCATGGTTCACTCCGGCAGATTCAGTTCGACCCGTCCTTATCGCCAGACCGGGCCCGAATGACCAGTCATCGGTCCGAATGGGGCGACTTTGAGGACGGCGGGACCGGTCGTTCCGGTTTGAACCGAAAAACGGTCTAGCGGCCGCGGCAGGCGCGTTCGGTGTTGAAGATGGGCCGGAACGCCCCGCCCTCGAAACCGGACGGCACGTCGAAGGGGGCGGTCTGGCGCAGGGCCCGGATCGCGCCGTCGGCGGCGGCCCGATACACGGCGTCGGACCGCGGCGACACCAGGGTCGGCCCCGAGGTGATCCGTCCGTCGCCGGACAGGGTCACATCGATCTGGATCCGCAACTCATTGGCCCCGGGAATGTCGCAGGGCAGGATCCAGTTGGCATAGACCTGGTTGAAAAAGGCCGTGGACTGCGGACCGGTCGCCTGCGAGGCCGATCCACTGCCCTGCTGGCCCGTTGCCGGGGCCCGGCCGCGATTGGGGGTGGTGCGCGGCGCACCGGCCAGGGCATCCAGATCGAGGCTAGGCTCCTCGCGACGCGGGGCCGGACGCGGTGGCGTCGGTGTCGGCCGGGGCGGGGTCGGGGTCGCGCGCGGTGGCGTGGGTTCGGCCGGACGCGGCGTCGGGGTCGGGGTCGGCGACGGAACCGCCGGGACCGGTTCGGGTGGCGTCGGCAGCGGCTCGGCCTCGGCGACCGGCGCGGTCGAGGCGTCCTCGTCGCTCGGGGTCTCGGCCGGATTGTCCGGAGCCGCGGCGGCGATGACCATGTCCGACACGATCGTCACCGGCACCGCCGTGATCATCGGCTTCAGCGCGTCGCGATGGTCAAAGGTCACGAAGGCAAGCGCGACCACCCCCGCGTGCAGGGCGATGGAGCCGAGGATCGCGGGACTGGGCCGGCGCAAGGGGTCAGCCCTCCGGATCGGACGCGGGGCTGCCCTGGGGGGCGGTATCGGTGATCAGGTTCAGCCTGGTGAAGCCCGAGGCGCTGAGCCGGGCCATCACCCGGGCCACGGCCTGATAGGGGGCTGCGCCGTCGGCGCGGATGAACACCGGCGTCTCGCGCCCCGTCTCGCCCGCCGACTCCGCCACGCGCAGGATCAGCTGCTCCCACCGGGTCTCGCTCTCGCCGACGAAGATATTGCCGTTGCGGTCGATCGAGAGACTGACCGGATCGCGACTCTGCTCCACGGCCCCGGCCTCGGTCTTGGGCAGGTCGACCGGCACGCCGACCGTCAACAGCGGGGCCGAGATCATGAAGATGATCAGCAGCACCAGCATCACATCGACCAGCGGCGTGACGTTGATCTCGCTCAGCGGCCGCTTGCGCGCGCGCCGTCGTCCCCGCACATGTCCGCCGCCCCCGGCTCCACCCATTGCCATGGGTCAGACGCCCCGGTTGTAGCTGGTGTCGACCGTGGGCGCAGCGGCGGGCGGGGTCGGGCCGCCCAGACGCCGGGCCACGGCGGCCTGCAGGTCGTCGGCGAAGCTCTCCAGCCGGCCGGTGAACTTGCCCGCGTCGATCGAGAATTTGTTGTAGGCGATATAGGCCGGAATGGCCGCCGCCAGACCGATCGCCGTGGCGAACAGGGCCTCGGCGATGGCCGGGGCCACCGTGGTCAGATTGGTGTTGCCGGCCGTGGCGATGGCGTCGAAGGCGTTCATGATGCCCCAGACCGTGCCGAACAGGCCGATGAAGGGTGACGAGGTCGCGACCACCGACAGCACGCCCAGGCCTTCCTCGATGCGCTGGCCCTCGCGGGCGATGGTCGCGTCCAGGGCCCGGTCGATCCGCGCCATCAGCATATTGCCCTGACCCTCGGTCAGGGTGCCGCCCTTGCGGGCCTCGCGCCAGTCGGTGATGGCGATCACCAGCATGCGCGGCAGGGCGTGGACCGGCTCGGGACCGGCACGATTGGCGATCTCCTCCAGCGGACGCCCCGAGGCGACTTCACGCTCGAAGGCCGCGGCCTGGCGGTTCAGGGTCGCGAACCGCACCGCCTTGTCGATGATCACGGTCCACGACCACAGCGAGGCCACGCCCAGGCCGATCATCACGACCTTCACCACCCAGTCGGCGGCGAGAAACAGCGCCACGGGATTGATCATCGAGGCGTCGGCGGGCACGGTCATGGTTCAATCCTCGGCACGGTCTGCGACCCTATCCAGCGGGCTGGCGTGACCTTTGTGTGGCATTGAGGCCGGGTCTAGCCGGACCCGGCGATTCCGTCACCTGCTTACACCTGACAGGATCGTGAACGGTCAAGCTTGCGGGGGCAGCCACGGCCGGACCTTTTCCAGCAATGCGCGGGTCGGTCGGCACGGCCGTCCGTCCAGATGGATGCACACCGCCACCACCTCGGCCCGGCACAGGACGGCGTCCGCGCGCTCGACCGACTGCGCGATCAGCAGCCGCGGCCCCCTGATCGCCTGATAGGTCGTGCGCACCACCAGGGCGTCGTCGATCCGGGCGGGCTTGAGGAATTTCAGCTCCAGGGTCGAGACCACAAAGGCCATCGGCTGGTCACCGTCCAGCAGGTCGGCATGGCCGATCCCCATCAGCCGCAGACAGTCCGACCGCCCCCGCTCCAGATAGCGGACATAGTTGGCGTGATAGACCAGACCGGTGAAGTCGGTGTCCTCGTAATAGACCCGCACGGGCAGCAGGTGATCGCGGCCGTCGAACCGGCCGGCGGTGGGGGTGTCGGTCATGGGTGCGGCCGCGCGTGTACCGGTTCGGGGAAATTGGGGCAGTCCGCCGCCAGCATGGCGCGGAACTCGGTGCTCAACGGATCCTGGCTCAGCAACATCCGGTTGGGTCGGGAGACGAAGCCCACCGCCGCCCCGCGCGGCTCGGC
Organism: uncultured Brevundimonas sp.; assembly: GCF_963975535.1. Taxonomy (GTDB): domain Bacteria; phylum Pseudomonadota; class Alphaproteobacteria; order Caulobacterales; family Caulobacteraceae; genus Brevundimonas. The sequence continues at coordinate 294,687 of NZ_CAXBHE010000003.1, forward strand.
GGCGACATAGCCGCAGACGACCCGGCCGCTGCCGGCCTCGATCAACTGCACCTCGGCCCGGGGGCCCAGCTGTTCGCGGGCCTGACGCAGGACCCGGTCCGACACCGGCTCGCTCATCACGCCGGGCGTGGGTCCCCGGGTGGCCAGCCACAGCAGTGCGCCGCCGAGAACCAGCACGGCCAGGCCCAGCACCGCGATCAGCCTGTCGATCCGTATTGCCCGTCGCCGCATGCCGCCTCCGTCCGAAGCCCCAGCATGACCGGCTTTGTCGACGGGGTGAAGACCCGCCCGCGATCACTTGCCGCCGAACAGCCCGGCCTGCTCCGGTCCGGCCGGCGGGGCGGTCAGGCCCAGATGCTCATAGGCCCGGGCGCAGGCCATCCGTCCACGCGGCGTGCGCTGGATGAAGCCCTGCTGCAGCAGATAGGGTTCGATCACATCCTCGACCGCGTCGCGCGCCTCGGCAATGGCCGCGGCCAGGGTGTCCATCCCCACCGGCCCGCCGCCATAGTTCTCGATCAGGGCGCGCAGGAAACGCCGGTCCAGCGAATCCAGCCCCGCCTCGTCAACCTCCAGCCGCGCCAGGGCCCGCGCCGCCACCCGGCCGTCGATGGTCGCCGCCCCCTCGGCCCCGGCGAAGTCGCGCACCCGCCGCAGCAGCCGCCCGGCCACCCGCGGCGTGCCACGCGAGCGGCCGGCGATCTCGCGCGCGCCGTCATCGGTCATGCCCACGCCCAGTTTGCGCGCCGCCCCGCTGATGACCCGCATCAACTCCTCGGCCGTGTAGAATTCCAGCCGAAGCGGAATGCCGAACCGATCGCGCAGTGGCGTGGCCAGCAGCCCGGCCCGCGTCGTCGCCCCGACCAGGGTGAAGGGGGCCAGGTCGATGCGCACCGACCGCGCCGACGGCCCCTCGCCGATGATCAGGTCCAGCACATGGTCCTCCATCGCCGGATAGAGGATCTCCTCGACCGTCGGGGCCAGCCGGTGGATCTCGTCGATGAACAGCACGTCGCGCGGTTCCAGATTGGTCAGGATCGCGGCCAGGTCCCCGGCCTTGGCCAGGATCGGTCCCGAGGTGGTGCGGAAGCCGACGCCCAGCTCGCGCGCCACGATCTGGGCCAGGGTGGTCTTGCCCAGTCCCGGCGGCCCGAACAGCAGCACATGGTCCATCGCCTCGCCACGCCCGCGCGCCGCCTCGATGAAGACCTTCAGATTGCCCTTGGCCTGCTCCTGACCGACGAAATCCGCCAGCACCTGCGGCCGCAGGGCCCGGTCATGCGGCTCGCCGGGGGCGGGGGCCGCGTCCACAAGCCTGTCCTCAGTCATCCCAACACCCGCTCATCCCGGCGAACGCCGGGACCCAGTTCTTTCGGAAGGCAGGCTGCGAGGGACCAGAGTCGGCGCATCGCCGGTGAGACCGGTGGGCCCAAAACACTGGGTCCCGGCTTTCGCCGGGATGAGCGGTGAACAAACTCACCGCCCCAGCTCCTGCAGGGCCGCGCGGATCACCGCCGACAGGTCGGCATCCTCGCCCAGCCGCGTCAGGGCGTGATCGACGGCGCGGCGGGCATTGACCTCGGCCACGCCCAGACCCAGCAACGCCGAAACCGCCTCGCCAGTGACGCTGGGCACCGGGGCGACCGCCTCGGCGTGAACGCCGGGGCCGCCCGGGGTGAACGACACCTCGCCCAGCGACTTGCCCTTCAGTTCCAGCACGATGCGCAGCGCCAGCTTGGGGCCGACGCCATTGGCCCGGGCCACCGCCGCCTTGTCGTCCCGCGCCACCGCCGCCGCCAGATCGGCCGGCGGCAGCACATCCAGCACCGACAGGGCCGCCTTGGGTCCCACCCCCTGGATGCCGGTCAGGGTTGTGAAGGCGCGCCGCTCGTCGCGGGTCAGAAAGCCGTACAGCCGCGGGCCGTTTTCGGCCGACCAGCTGGACTCGATATGCAGCACCGCCTCGTCGCCCGGGGCCGGCAGCCGCTGCAGCGTGCGCGCCCCGCAGGCCACGACATAGCCGACCCCGGCGCAGTCGATCAGGCAATGCCCCTCCTCGACCTCGGCCAGCATGCCTCTGAGACGGCCGATCATGTGCTCCTCCCCCATTGGGGGAGGTGGCGCGGCGCGACTGCGCGCCGTGACGGAGGGGGCTTACCGCCGACACCGTGTCCAGGGCTGGCCCCCACCACCGCTTCGCGGTCCCCCGCCCCCAGCGGGGGCGGAATGAGCAGCTTCAGACGCCGCAGCTGGGCGTGGGTGATGGCCACGGCCAGGGCGTCGGCCGCGTCGGCCTTCACGTCTCCGGCGGCCGGCAGCAGGCGTTTGACCATGAAGGCGATCTGGCTCTTGTCGGCGTGGCCGGCCCCGACCACCGCCTTCTTGATCAGGTTCGGCGCATACTCCGCCACGCTGAGACCGGCCCGCGCCGGGGCCAGCATCACCGCCGCCCGGGCATGGCCCAGCTTCAGGGTTGAGGCCGGGTTCATATTGACGAACACCTCCTCGATCGCCGCCTCGTCACAGCCGTGGGCGGCACAGACCTCGCCGACCGCCTCGAGCAGAAACAACAGTCGCTCGCTGAACGGCGCAGCCTCGGGCGGACTGACCACCCCGTGTGCGACCCAGCGCAGCCGTGACCCCTCGGCCACGATCACGCCCCAGCCGGTGCGGCGCAGACCGGGGTCCAGACCCAGGATACGGGTCGCAGCAGGAATCGGAACGTTCGTCATTCGTTCCATTCATGCCCCAATCGCGGTTACCGAACAATGACCAGCGCGCGCGCGGCCTCAATTGTCGCGCGGAATGACCGAGAACCCGGCCAGGCCGGGGGTGTCCGACAGCCGCCGCACCAGGGCGTCGATGTCCAGCGGCATCTGCCCCCGCGCCTTGATATGCTGCTCGTGCAACTGACCGTCCGGACTGACGACATGGCCGATCTGCACGCATTTCAGGGCGTTCTCGCGCAACAGGGCACGCAGGGCCACCTCATCGGGGGCGCTGCCGCGGGTCCAGCGCAGATGCAGGTCCAGCACACCGATGTGCGGCAGTTGCGCATCCAGCAGCCGCAGGATGGCCAGCACCGCCAGGGTCGCCACCGAGCCGATCAGGGCCAGTTGCAGCATGCCGACGCCGAACAGTACCCCGATGGCCGAGGTCATCCACAGCGACGCCGCCGTGGTCAGGCCCTTGACCGAAAACCCCTCGCGGAAGATCACCCCGGCGCAGAGGAAGCCGATGCCGGTCAGCAGGCCATGCGCCATCCGGGTCGGATCGATGACCACCGTCTGTCCGGGCAAGGCCACGAAGCCCCACTGGCTCTGGTGCATGGCGGCCAGCATCAGCAGGCACGAGGCCATACAGACCAGGATATGGGTGCGGAAGCCCGCCGGATGGCCGTGATAGGTCCGCTCGACCCCGATCAGCCCCCCGGCCGTCATCGCCGCCAGCACCGGCCAGACCAGCCCCATATCGATCATGAATTCGCTCCGACAACTGACGAATCTTTAGCCTAGTCCCGGCAGCGCGCCACGATCAAGGACTCCGGCCCGTTCGATGGCGACCGGGACGGGAGGCGCTGTCCTGCCCCGGTGCCGGACCACGCGGCACCGGCCGCATGTGTCGGGAACCAGACACAGCGTCGCGCATTGTTCGGGAGATCGGAGATCGACGTTATGGTGAATGTCACCGCATTTCGGCCGGCCGGCCACGGCCTGCACCCCCGGCACTATCAGGCGCTGCGCAGCGAGATCCTGCGAACGGGCGCGGAATTGTCGGATACCCAGCTCTTCGACCTGAGCGAAGCCCTCGACCGGCAGGTCCAGAGACGGCGGCCCGCGCGATGCGACGCGCCGGTCCCCCGTCGAAGCCCCGGACGCAACGACGCCTCCGGTCAGGCCTGAACCTGCCCGGCGAACCGCCCCGCCCTTCTGGACACGCTGGCCTTGCCCTAGCTGGCGATGGCCTGGATCGACCCGCCACTGTCCGGGCCCGACCGATCGCGGCCGCTGCGGTCGCGACGCGCGGTGTCCAGCGCCGCTGACGTCATGGCCGAATCCGCCCGCGCCGCCTCCAGTTCGGCCCGCAGCGTGGCAATCTGCTCGTTGAGCGCGGCCACCTGGGACTCGGTGTCGGTCTGGGCCGCGTTCAGCTTGGCCTGCAGCTTGGTCAGGCGATCCTCGCTGCGCGACAGCGCCTTCTCGTGAACGGCGGCGGCCTTGGTCAGCGATTCGGCGCGATCGACGGCGGCGTGGCGGGCGCTGTCCATGGCGGCGTGGCGCTCACGCGCCTCATAGACCACGACTTCCAGTCCGCGGATCCGCTCCAGCGCCCGGTCAAGGCTGGTCTGCAACTCCTCGCCGCGACGCTCGGCCGTCTGCGACGTGGCCTGCAGCTCGGCCAGGCGCGTGGCCTGATCGGCGTTCAGCGTCTCCAGCCGCAGCGAACGGGCGGTCGCCGTATCCAGCCGCGCCAGGGTGGCGGCGGATTCGGAGCGGGCGCTCTCGGCCTGGTTCTCCATGGCCCGCAGCACACGGGCGCTCTCGGCCTGTTCGGCGGCGGCGCGCGAGCGTTCCGCCGTCAGCTGGGCCTCGACCGTCGCGGAGGCCCGGGCCAGGCTGGCCACCTCGCCGGCGACCTCTTCCATGCGGCGCTTGAGCGCCTCGTTCTCGTCGGCCGCCAGCCGGTGATCGCGGCTGGCCAGGGCCCGGGCGGAGTCAGCCTCGACCCGCGCCGAATCGACCGTCGCCAGCTGCGCGCGCAGGGCGTCCTGATCGTGCTCCAGTTCGATGATGCGTTGCGCGCTGTTGCGTTCCGACGCCTGCAGCGCCTCGAGCTGCGCCGTCGACTGCGACAGGCTGGTCCGCAGACGGTCCAGCTCCAGCCGCGCCTCCTGCAGGCCGGTGGCGTGCTCGTCGCCGTAGGCCTTCAGTTCCTCGATCCGGGTCTCGGCCTCGGCCATGGCGGTGACCAGGGCGCGGTTCTCGGCCGTGACGACCTCGACCCGCTCGGCCATTTCGACCTGGGAGGTGCGCAGGTTGATCAATTCGATGTGAGCGTCGCGCCGGGCGGTGAATTCCTCGGTCAGGGGCTCACGCACCTCGCCCAGCAGGGATTCAAAGGCCCGGAACTGTTCGGCCAGCTCGCCGAGCTGGTCCAGACTGCCGAGGATGGTTTCGAAGCGTTCGCCGATCATGCCCGAGGCGGCCTCGGTTGCGGCCGAACCCGGCTGCTCTGCCACCAGCGCCGGCCGGCCGCGGTCACCCTTGCCGGCCGCTCCCGCGAGGGCCCGATCGATTCTGGACAAAAGCATCATGGTCGCTCCTCGACATCCAACTGACCGGGTCGACCCGAGCGAGTGCAGGTGCCGGCATCAGTGCTCCGGCAGCGCCTTCCCAATCATTGATCAAGGGTTAATGAGACTCGTGACTTCTGTCGAGGGTGGAGGAATTTCATCCACCGCTCGATTCGCGCCGCCGGCCGGGCCGAACGTCGGCGATCACCCCCCGTAGGTCGCCATGTCCTCGTCGGAAATGTCCTCGTTCGAAAACACCGCCGAGACGTCGTCCTCGGCGTCCAGCGCGTCGAGCAGTTTCATCAGCGTGCCGACCGCCTCGCCGGTGACCGGCACCTGCGACTGCGGCTTCCAGACGATGGCCGTCGACTTGGCGTCGCCCAGGATCTTCGACAGGGCCTCGGCCACCTCGTTCAGGTCCTCGAAGGCGGTCCAGATCACATGGCCCGGCGCGTCCTCATAGATGTCCGGCTTGACCAGATCGCTCTCGACGTCCTGGGCCCCGGCCTCGATCGCGGCCTCCATCACCGCATCCTCGGACCCGGCCTCGGCCGGGTAGTGGATCCGCCCGACCTTGTCCCACATGAAGGCGACCGAGTTCATCTCGCTCAGCGCTCCGCCGTTTTTCTTGAACGCGGTGCCGATGTTCGAGGCGGCCCGGTTGCGGTTGTCGGTCAGGGCCTCGACGATGATGCCGACCCCGCCGGGGCCGCGGCCCTCGTAGCGGACCTCCTCCATCGTATCGATGTCGCCCCCGGCCGCCTTCTTGATCGCCCGGTCGATCACGTCCTTGGGCAGGCTCTCGGCCTTGGCGTTGTTGACGGCCAGACGCAGGCGCGGGTTCAGGGCCACGTCGGGCATGCCCGCCTTGGCCGCCACGGTGATGTCGCGCGACAGTTTCGAGAACAATTTGGACCGCACCGCGTCGGCGCGCCCCTTGCGGTGCATGATGTTCTTGTATTTGGAATGGCCAGCCATGAGTCCGTCGTTTGATATGGCGAAAACGTGAGGCGGGCATCTAGCCCGGACCGGGCCACTTGTCACCACGGCCCGTTGCCGGGAACCGCCAAGCTTGGCATGGATTATCTGTCTACCCCTGTCGGAGTCGCTGAATGACCGTTCCCCCGATCGACGAACCCACCGAGGCCCGCACGGTCGAGGGCGTCCTCTATGACGCCGCCAATTTCCAGTATGACGATCTCAATGAAGAGGAGCGCGTCGACCACGCCGTGGCCCGCGCCCTCAGCATCCGGGCCGAGGTCGCCGGCGGCAGCCTGCTCGCCGCCTTCGCCCTCGGTGTCCTGACCACCGTCGCCGTCCTCGCCCTGCGCGACCGTCTGGACGTCTAGACCTTCAGCGACTCCAGAAACCCGCGCATCGCGTCCGTCAGCGGCACCGGCTTCTTGGTCTCGCGGTCGACATAGACGTGGACGAAATAGCCGACCGCCGCGGCCTCGTCCTCGGCGTTGCGGAACAGGCCGATCTCATAGCGCACCGACGATGAGCCGACATGGGCGACCCGCACCCCGGCCTCGATCTGGTCCGGAAAGGCGGTCGGCGCGAAATAGCGGCAGCCGGTCTCGGCTACCAGGCCGATGACCTCGCCCTTGTGGATGTCGATCTGTCCGGCCACCACCAGCAGCCGGTTCACCGCCGTGTCGAACCACGAATAATAGACGACATTGTTGACGTGGCCGTAGACGTCATTGTCCATCCACCGCGTCGAGATCGCCTGGAAGCGCCGGTAGTCGCTCCGCTTCGTCCGTTCGATCGTACCCGTCATGAATTCTCCCCTGATGTTTGTGCGCTATCGCTCGGTGCGCGGCACCGCGCTGCTTGAGCGCTTTCTGTGCGCGCTTCCTGTCGACGTTCCGGCTTGGCGAAGGCCGCGTCAAGCGCCTAGCGTCGGTCCATGAAAACCCGCGCCGCCGTCCTTCGCACCCCGGGTGCCAGCCGCCCCTATGCCGACAGCCGGCCGCTGGTGATCGAGACCGTGACCCTCGACCCGCCCGGCCGCGATGAGGTTCTGGTGGTGATCAAGGCCGTGGGCCTGTGCCATTCGGATCTCAGTGTCATCAACGGCGACCGGCCCCGCCCCCTGCCGATGGCGCTGGGCCACGAAGCCGCCGGGGTGGTCGAGGCCCTCGGCGATGGCGTCACCGACCTGGCCGTCGGCGATCATGTGGTCATGGTCTTCATGCCCAGCTGCGGCCACTGCAACCCCTGCGCCGGCGGCCGCCCGGCCCTGTGCGAACCGGGGGCCGCGGCCAATGGCAGGGGAGAACTGCTGGGCGGCGGCACGCGGCTGCACGGCCCCGGCGGCGACCTCAACCACCACCTCGGCTGTTCGGCCTTCGCCGAGCGGGCCGTGGTCTCGCGCCGCTCGCTGGTCAGGGTCGACCCCGACCTGCCCTTCGCCGAGGCGGCCCTGTTCGGCTGTGCGGTCCTGACCGGGGTCGGGGCGGTGGTGAACACGGCCGGCGTCCGGGCGGGCCAGTCGGTCGCCGTGGTCGGTCTCGGCGGCGTCGGTCTGGCCAGCATGCTGGGCGCGCTCGCCAGCGGGGCCTCGCCCGTCATCGCCGTCGACCTCAGCGAGGACAAGCTGGCCCTGGCCCGCAGCCTCGGCCCGGTCCTGACCGTCAATGCCGCCGACCCCGACGCCGTCGATCAGGTGCATGCCCTGACCAAGGGCGGGGCCGACTTTGTGTTCGAGATGGCCGGCTCGGTCCGGGCCCTGGAATCGGCGTGGCAGATGACCCGCCGCGGCGGCACCACCGTCACCGCCGGCCTGCCCCCGCCCGAGGCCACCCTGGCCGTCAATGTCGTCGATCTGGTCGCCGGGGAACGCACCCTGAAGGGCAGCTATATCGGCACCTGCGTCCCGTCCCGCGACCTGCCCCGCTACGTCGCCCTCTACCGCGCCGGCCGCCTGCCCGTCGACCGCCTGATGAGCGGCACCATCGCCCTGGACGACATCAACGAAGGCTTCGACCGGCTGGCCGACGGCGAGGTCGTGCGTCTGGTGGTGGAATTCTAGCCCCCCGACACCCCCACCCCGTCATCCTCGCCTCGACTTCGTCGCCCGTCCTACATCGCAACAACGGCGAACCCCGAGGCCAAAACACGACCTGAAGGCCCCTCCCGAACCTTGACGTTGACGTGACCGTCCCACGCGACATGGCGCTTTGACAGCAGGACCTGATGGCCCTCGAACGGGTGGCCGGGCGTCGTGACCGCCCCCTCCCAAACCCGCTCGTCCGATGAGGCGGCTCGGATCGTAAACGGAGCCGGCACCTCGGGGGTTGAGGTTGGCTCGTCCATAAACCAGCCCCATCCGTAGATGGGCGTGACATCCAGCGTATCCGTCACCAGCCCTCACCCCGCCAATATCGCCTCAACCTCATCCCGCATCGGCAGCGACGGCTGCGCCCCCGGCCGCGTCGCCGCAATCGCCCCGGCGGCACAGGCGAAGCGCAGCGCCGCCTCGGGCGCCATCCCCTCCAGCAGGGCCACGGTGATGGCCCCGACGAAGGTGTCGCCGGCCCCGGTGGCGTCGACCGCCGTGACCTCGGGCGGGCTGGCCTCGGCGATCAGGCCGCCGCGCTGGAACAGTTGCGCCCCGCGCGCACCCAGGGTCACCACCACCCGGCCACCGCCGCTGTGCAGCAGGTCGCCGTAATAGGCGGCCTCGGTCTCGTTGACGACGATCAGGTCCGCCCGCCGCAGCAGGGCCTCCGACACCGGCGCGGCCGGGGCCAGGTTGATGCAGACGAAGCCCACGGCCCGGCCGACCGCCGCCTCGACCGTCGCCACCGGCAGTTCCAGCTGCAGGATCAGCGGCCCCTCGATGCGCTGCGGCAGCTGTTCCGGCGTCACGCTATAGTTGGCTCCCGCCGCCACCACGATCTGGTTCTCGCCCGACGGATCGACGGCGATCAGGGCCACCCCGGTCGGGGCCTCGGCGTCGGTGATGACCCCGGCCACATCGATATCGGCCTCCAGCAGCAGGGCCAGGGCCTCGCCGGCCATGCCGTCGCGCCCGACACGGCCGATCATCGTCACCTCGGCCCCCAGCCGCGCCGCCGCCAGCGCCTGATTGGCCCCCTTGCCGCCGGGATGCCGCGCCAGGGTCGCTCCCGTCACCGTCTCGCCCGGGCCCGGCAGGCGCGGGGCGCTGGCCACATGGTCCAGATTGATCGAGCCGACGACGGTGATCCTCATGGCAGGCGCTCCAGGCTTTCGGTGATCCGGTCGAACACACCCTGACCGTCGGCCGTCACCGCCCAGCGGTGCCGGGCGGTGGCCGCATCGACGCGAAACTCCACCGCCGTGTGGCCGCGCGTCAGCTCACTGACCGTCTCGACCGCGATCCGGCACGGTTTGAGCGCGAACAGGGTCGGGTCCAGCAGCCAGGCCACGGTGCACGGATCATGCAGCGGCCCGGCGTCCCAGCCGACAATCTCGCGCTCGACCCGCTGCGAAAAGCGCAACAGGCCCCCGGCCGCCCGCGCCGCCGCGCCGTCCAGCGCCTCGATCGCCGCGATCCGCGCCTCGGTCGCCCGCACCTGATGCGTCGCATCGAGACCGAACACGATCATCTCGCAGCCCGAGGCGAACACCTCGGCCGCCGCCTCCGGGTCGGCATAGATGTTGAACTCGGCCGAGGCGGTGATGTTGCCGCCTTCCGACCGCGCCCCGCCCATCACCGAGACCGGACCCAGATGCGCCGCCAGTTTCGGCTCCAGCCGCAGCGCCAGGGCCACATTGGTCATCGGCCCCATCACCGCCAGCGCCACCGACCCCACCGGTCGCGCCATCACCCGGTCGACGATGGCCTGCGCCGCCGTGCCCGCGGCATTGCCCAGACGCGGTTCGAACGGGGTCATGTCGCCGATACCGCCCTCACCGTGGAACTCGGCCGCCGCCACCGGTTCACGCACCAGCGGCCGGTCGGCCCCGGCATGCACCGGCACGTCCTCGCGCCCGGCCAGCTGGCGCATGATGCGGGCGTTGCGCGCGGTGATTTCGCCCGGGACATTGCCGCCGACGGTGGTCACCGCCAGCAGCTCCAGCGCAGGCGACCCGAAGGCCAGGAACAGACCCAGGGCGTCGTCGACGCCGGGGTCACAATCGATGATCAGGCTTTGCGTTTTCACCCCACCAGCTTTGGGGAGCGTCGCCCCCCGCGACAAGCCCGGAATTCAGATACCGGCCTTACCGGTGATCTGTGCGAGCCGCAGGAACATCAGGTAGGAATTCCAGCCCACGGACCAGTACGCGCTGGCCTGCAGGGGATCGTCGCCGGCAGCCGGTGCCTCGGGTCCTGCCAGCAGTCTCTTCTCCAACTGGGCCAGCAGCGCCCGGTCCTCCGGCGTCAGCCGCGCCTCAAGCTGTGCAAGCCAGCGCGCAGCGATGAGCTTTCGCGCGGCCACGTCCCGCGCTGCGCAATTTCGCAGCACCAGCGTGCCCTGGTCAGGCTGCGGCTTTTCCAGGTGGCACGGAAGGGCGGAATCGCACGTCCACCACGCTTCACCGAAGCCTTCAACGCCTCCAGCCAGGTCGGCGCGTCCGGTGCAGGCCTCCAGCACCCTGACATCCTCGGAGAAACTGCCGCACCTGGCCACATCGGCTCCGCCGTAGACGCAGCGCTCCAAACGGGCGACGTCCGCCTCCCGATACGTCGGCGCGGGTGCCTCGGTCTGGGCGAACAACAGCACGGCGGCGACGGCGATCAGGGACATGAAATCGGCTCTGCTGGCGAAATGTCGGCCATGCTGGCGCGGGAACGGTCACCGGTCCAGTCGGATCAGTCGCCCTCAACCGGCGCGTGCACGGTCAGCTGGATCTCGACGATCCCGCCCGATCCCAGCAGCCCGGTGGTACCCACCGCCGTCCAGGCCGGCCGCGGGCCAACGGCGAACTCGCGCCACACCCGGGCAATGACCGCGATCTGCTCGTTGCGCGTGCCGGTGAAGTCCGGCCCCTCCCAGACGTGGAAGCTGTTGACCAGGGCCACGTCGTCCATGGTCGCGCCCGCCGCCTCCAGCATGGTGTTGAGACTCGTCAGGGTCCGGCGCACCTGGGCCTCGAAGGCCGCGACATCCCGGCCCTCGGCCTCGGCCCGGGAGACGATCGCGCCGGAGACATAGAGCGTATCCCCCGCCCGCCGCGCCGGCGCATAGCCGATCTCGTCGTGGGCATACTGGCCGCCGCGCGACGGGATGATCACCTCGCCGCCCGCGCTGGGCAGACGGCGTGGATACTCCTGCGCCGCCGCCTGCGTCAGACAGAGGGTCATCAGGACCGGGACGGCCAAAAGGATACGCATCATCGCCTCCACGCCATGGCGGAACGATGGGATCCGGGCCGTTCTCGAGTCAAGGGCGCGGGTGGCCGTTCAGCAAGGCGTCAGCGGCAGGCCTTCACGCAGGCCCTGGCCAGCACCTCGGCGGAGTCGAACAGCGGCACCGATACGTCCTTGGGCCCCAGCAGCAGCGGCACTTCGGTGCAGCCGGCGATGACCACCTCGGCCCCGCTGGCGACCAGGGCCGCCGCCAGACGCCGCATCTCGGCCCGCACGGGCTTGCCGGTGTCGCCGCGCTTGACCGCCTCGACACAGGCCATGAAGGCCTGCCGGTTGGCCCCGCCCAGACGCACGATCTTCGAGCCCTGTCCGGCCAGGGCCGAGGTGTACAGGGCCTCGCCGCCCGGGGTGGCCAGCACGCCGACCTTCTTGGCCCCGCCGGCGGTCGCCGCGGCCGTGGTCTCGGCGATCATGTCGATGAACGGCAGGCCGATGGCCCGCAGCGCCGTCGACTGGGCATGGGCCGTGTTGCACGGCATGGCCAGGACCTGGGCCCCGGCCTCGCGCAGACGCGCCGCCATCTCGCCCAGCATGTGATCCGCGGCCTCGGGGGCGCGATTGCGATCCGGTACCTGCGGATTGATATCGACCAGCATGCGGATGTGGTCCGCATCGCCCTCGGCCGGCGTCAGCGCCTGCACCCGGGCCAGAAACGCCACCGTCGCCGCGGGGCCCATGCCCCCCAATACGCCCAAAACCTTGCTCATCTCGCCTTCACTCCCGGGGTCCACCCGCTTGCCAATCTGACATTCAGTCGCCCTTATGCGCTGAAACCGCTTGAGGATGCCAATGCAGACCGAAACTGAAGCCGCGACGGCCCTGATCACCAATGACGCCGTCGTGCTCGGCCTGCTCGCCGTCATCCTCGGCGGGGTGTTCTGGGCCTCGAACCTGAGCCACCCCTGGGTCAAGCGCTTCTTCACCGTCATCCCGGCCCTGCTGCTCTGCTATTTCCTGCCCTCGCTGTTGACCACCTTCGGCGTGGTCGATCCCGAGACCTCACGCCTGTATTTCATCGCCTCGCGCTTCCTGCTGCCCGCCGCCCTGGTGCTGCTGACCGTCTCGGCCGACCTGCCGGCGGTGCTGGGGCTCGGCCCCAAGGCCCTGATCATGTTCGCCACCGGCACCGTCGGGGTGATGATCGGCGGCCCGGTCGCCCTGCTGCTGACCAGCTGGATCGCGCCCGAGCTGATGGGCGCGGGCCCCGAAGCCATCTGGCGCGGCATGGCCACGGTCGCCGGCAGCTGGATCGGCGGTTCGGCCAACCAGACGGCCCTCTATGAAATCTACGGGGCCGGACCCGACACCTTCTCGATCTGGATCGCCGTCGATGTCGTCGTCGCCAATATGTGGATGGCCGTGGTGCTGTGGATCGCCGCCAACCAGCGCACCATGGACAAGCTGTTCCGCGCCGACGCCAGTGCCGTCGATCGCGTCCGCGACAAGGCCGAGGCCTATGAGCTGGAACACGCCCGCATCCCGTCGCTGAAGGACCTGATGTTCATCCTCGCCGTCGGCTTCGGCGCCGTCGGCCTGTCGCACGCCATCGCCGATCCCCTGTCGGCCTGGTTCGGCCAGACCTTCGACTGGGCCCAGCGCCTGTCGTTCGACTCCAGCTTCTTCTGGCTGGTGCTGACCGCGACCATGATCGGCGTGGTCCTGTCCTTCACCGGGGCCCGCAAGCTGCAGGGGCCCGGCGCGTCCAAGGTCGGTTCGGTCTTCGTCTATGTGCTGGTCGCCACCGTCGGCCTGAACATGAACATCGGGGCCATCCTCGACAGTCCGGTCTATTTCCTGATCGGCGGCGTCTGGATGCTGGTCCACATCGCCCTGATGTTCGGCATGGCCTTCCTGATCCGCTCGCCCAGCTTCTTCCTCGGCGTCGGCTCGATGGCCAATATCGGCGGCGCGGCCAGCGCGCCCGTCGCCGCCGCCGCCTTCCACCCGTCGCTGGCCCCGGTCGGCGTGCTGCTGGCCGTGGTCGGCTATATCGTCGGCACCGCCGCCGCCTGGTTCACCGGCCTGGTGATGATGCAGATCGCGGCGGGGGCGGGGTAGGGTTCGGCTCCCCCGGCTGTCGTCATCCCGGACAAGCCGCGCAGCGGCGCGATCCGGGACCCAGCGGCGCGCGTGAGCGCGAACCTGTCGGGAATGCCGGTGCCTGACGGAGCCCGTCGAAAGGGGTCGCCTGCGGCGCCGCTGGGTCCCCGGGGTCTCGCTGCGCTCGCCCCGGGATGACGACAGCGGGCAGGGTTACGCCGCTACAGCGCCCCCTCGATCTCGCCCTGGTAGCCGAACAGCCCCTGGGCCCCGCCGGTGTGCAGGAAGACCACGGTCTCGTTCTCGAACCGGCCCGCCCCGGCCAGGGCGATCAGCCCCTTCATCGCCTTGCCGGTATAGACCGGATCCAGCACGATGCCGTCGGTGCGGGCCGCCAGTTTCAGGGCTTCGATCACTGCATCGTCGATCAGGCCATAGCCCGCGCCGACATAGTCGCAGTCGGCCACCACCATGTCCGCCGTCACCGCATCGGGCCGTCCCAGCAGGGCCGCCGTCGCCCGGGCCAGCTTCAGCACATTCTCTTCCTGTTTGGCCTTCGGCGCGCGCACGCCGATACCCAGCACCGGGATGTCGGCCCCCATCACCGCCAGCCCGGCGACCAGACCGGCGTGGGTGCCGGCGCTGCCGGTGGCCGTCACGATCCGGTCGATCGGCATGTCCAGCTCATCGGCCTGGACCACGATCTCGCGGGCGCAGTCGACATAGCCCAGGGCCCCGACCGGGTTCGAGCCGCCGCCGGGGATGATGTAGGGCCGGCCGCCGCGGGCCCGCACCTCGGCCGCGGTCTTTTCCAGCTCGGCGGTCATGTCCGACCCGCCCGGCACGGTGCGGATACCCGCCCCGAACAGCCGGTCCAGCAGCACATTGCCGTTGCCGGTATAGTCCAGCGCCGTCGAGCCGGTGCGCGCCTCGAGGATGATCTCGCATTTCAGCCCCTGGGCCGCCGCCGCCGCCGCCGTCTGGCGCACATGGTTGGACTGCACCGCCCCCTGGGTCACCAGGGTATCGGCCTCCTGTTCGAAGGCGTCGCCCAGCAGGAATTCCAGCTTGCGCGTCTTGTTGCCGCCCCCGGCCAGGCCGGTGCAGTCGTCGCGCTTGATCCACAGTTCGACGCCCAGAACCGCGCTCAGCCGGGGCAACGGCTCCAGCGGCGTCGGCAGATGGGCCAGGCGGATGCGGGGAAAGCGGGCGAGATGCATGGTCGGATTCCTTGAGTCTGCCCCTGTCCCTGGACCCGATCCGCCCGACGATAAAGGGGGAAGGGATTCAGTCGGCCGCGACCGCTTCGGTCAGCAGCGCGACCAGCCGCTCCGGGGATCGCGGCGTCTCCGCCATCACCCGCGACAGAACCGGGGCCAGCGCCGGGGTGATCCGGGCATTGGCCATGCTCCAGCCGTCGAAGCGCCGCGCGGCGATCGGCGTCCGGCCATAGATCTCGATGTCCCGGTGACGCGGGTCCAGGGCCAGGCGGCGCAACAGGCCGTCGAGCGCGCCGGGCGGACCTTCCAGCACCTGGATATAGTGGCCTTCATGCGCGGCCAGCGCCCCGGTCAGTCCGTCGCGCCCGTTGTTGCGCTGCGACTCCGCCAGAATGGTCGCCGCGTTCAGCAGCGAGTCGGTTCGACCCGTCGCCACACTGCCGTAGACGATCTGTTCCAGTACCGGCACCACACGCTCCTCCGTTGCCCTTCCGCTAGCCGCAGCCGGGTTGACCGGGGGTTAAGGCGGCCCGCCGCAACGGCGAGCACCGGCTGTATGTCGCCTCGGGAACCATTCCCGCCGAACGCGGTTTATCTGGCGGACCTCCCGGATGATCCTATGCCCGAGAGACCCCGCGGCCCGGCCTGTTAACGCCCCCCCGACGCTGGCCGGGCCGCCCCTTCCCTCCTGTATCGCCACCGCACCCCGTGATACCGCCGGTTTGCCAGACCGTCCGGTTGTTGGCAGGGTGACGCGGCGACACGAGGGGATCGTCCATGAGCAAACTCACCCTGAACGAGACCGTGACCCAGCACGTCACCTGCGGACGCTGCGGCGCGGCCTATGACTATGACCAGACCGCCACCGCCGAGGTCGATGAGGCCACCTACAGCGGCAATGTGCTGACCTCGGCCGAGCAACGCGCCCGGGGCCACGCGAAGCTGAACCGCATCTTCGACCGCGGCCTCGTCGTGCCCTGCCCCCGGTGCAAGGCCCTGACACCCGCCATGCAGCAGCGCCGGCTGCGGGTGGTGCTGCAGGATCTGATCTTCGTCGGCATCGGCCTGATCATCGCCTGGGGCGTGATGGTCGCCGCCGTGGCCTCGGGCGGCCTGGCCTGGGGGCTCGGCATCATCGGCGCGCTCAGCGCCCTCGGCTATACGCTCAAGCTGCTGTCCCTGCCGTTCGGCGGCTACAACGACGCCACGGGCCGCCTCGCCGGCGAGCCTGCCCCGGCCGGATCCGGGGATGTGTTCAGCTCCCTGCGCATGCCCGGCGGGCCCGGCGACTGAACGGGCCCGTTGAACTGCTCCCGGCTCCGGCGTATGGCTGGGGCGTTCTCCGGGGGGTCGCGCGTCAGCGGCTGAGATTGGCGTAATCGCCTGACCCGTCGAACCTGATCCGGGTCATGCCGGCGAAGGGATGAGACCACACCATTCCCGTTCACGCGGGAGGTCTCGTCATTCCTGCGAAAGCAGGCACCGACGTCGGCGGACCCTCTGCACCCAGAGGCCGCCATGAACATCGTCGTCACCCCGCCCAAAACGTCCGAGGCTCAAGCAGCGAGCGACCGCGTCGCGAGCGATAGCCACGAAACAGGCGTCGATCTGGCGCTGAAAGACGCGCGCGACGAAGTCATGCGCGAGACCGGCACCATCCCGACGGGCGAGCGCGCCGGCAGCCGCAAGGTCTATGCCTCGGGCGAGCTGTTCCCCGACATCCGCGTGCCGTTCCGCGAGGTCGAACTGCACCCCTCGGCCAATGAGCCGCCGCTGACCATCTATGACCCGTCCGGCCCCTATACGGACCCGAGCGTGACCATCGACATCAGGAAGGGCCTGCCCCTCGTCAAGTCCAGCTGGCAGCTCGACCGCGGCGACATCGCCCCCGTCCTCAACCCGCGCGAGGTGAAACCCGAGGACAACGGCCACGCCAGCGGCAAGAACCTGGCCCCGCGCTTCGACACCTCGAACCATAAAGTCTTCATGGGCGTCGAGGGTCGCCCGGTCACCCAGTACGAATACGCCAACGCCGGCATCATCACGCCCGAGATGGAATACGTCGCCATCCGCGAGAACCTGCGCCGCGAACAGACCGCCCCCTGCATCCGCGACGGCGAGGATTTCGGCGCCTCGATCCCCGACTTCGTCACGCCCGAATTCGTCCGAAGCGAGATCGCCCGCGGCCGGGCCATCATCCCGCACAACATCAACCACCCCGAGGTCGAGCCGATGATCATCGGCCGCAACTTCCTGGTGAAGATCAACGCCAACATCGGCAACAGCGCCGTGCTCTCCAGCGTCGACGACGAGGTCGACAAACTGGTCTGGGCCACCCGCTGGGGGGCCGACAATGTCATGGACCTGTCGACCGGCCGCAACATCCACAACATCCGCGACTGGATCATCCGCAACAGTTCGGTGCCGATCGGCACCGTGCCGATCTACCAGGCGCTGGAGAAGGTCAACGGCGTGGCCGAGGACCTGACCTGGGAGGTCTATCGCGACACCCTGATCGAACAGGCCGAACAGGGCGTCGACTATTTCACCATCCACGCCGGCGTGCGCCTGCCGTTCGTGCCGATGACCGCCAAACGCGTCACCGGCATCGTCTCACGCGGCGGCTCGATCATGGCGAAGTGGTGCCTGAGCCATCACCGCGAGTCCTTCCTCTATGAGCATTTCGAGGACATCTGCGACATCATGCGGGCCTATGATGTGTCGTTCAGCCTCGGCGACGGCCTGCGCCCCGGCAGCATCGCCGACGCCAATGACGAGGCCCAGTTCGCCGAGCTGCGCACCCTGGGCGAGCTGACGAAAATCGCCTGGGCCAGGGGCTGCCAGGTGATGATCGAGGGCCCCGGCCATGTGCCGATGCACAAGATCAAGGCCAATATGGATGAGCAGCTGAAACACTGCCACGAGGCCCCCTTCTACACATTGGGCCCGCTGACCACCGACATCGCCCCCGGCTATGACCACATCACCAGCGCCATCGGGGCGGCCATGATCGGCTGGTTCGGCACGGCCATGCTCTGCTACGTCACGCCCAAGGAGCACCTCGGCCTGCCCGACCGTCAGGACGTCAAGGACGGCGTCATCACCTACAAGATCGCCGCCCACGCCGCCGACCTGGCCAAGGGCCACCCCGCCGCCCGCCTGCACGACGACGCCCTCAGCCGCGCCCGGTTCGAGTTCCGCTGGGAAGACCAGTTCAACCTCGGCCTCGACCCCGAAACGGCGCGCAAATACCACGACGCCACCCTGCCCAAGGAAGCCCACAAGACCGCCCATTTCTGCTCCATGTGCGGCCCCAAATTCTGCAGCATGAAGATCAGCCAGGACATCCGGAGGGATGCCCAGGCGCAGAACGATGCGGGCGGGAGCCTGGCCGATGAGGCCGAGAAGGGGATGGCGGAGATGAGCGCGAAATTCCGGGCGGGCGGGAGCGTGGTGGAGGTGAAGGTGTGAGGGGCATTGAGCAGGCACCGCTCCGGGCCTACGCGACGTTCTCACGCTAGGTCTTGACCGGAGCGCACATCGTCTGGTCAGCTACGCAACCATAGGGGGACAACGTGGAATCAATCGCGTTTTTTAACAACAAAGGCGGCGTGGGGAAAACGACGCTTCTCTGTAACGTTGCAGCGTTTCTCGCACTGGAACGAAACAAGAAAGTCCTAGTTGTCGACGCCGACCCGCAGTGCAACGCGACGCAGCTAATGTTGGACGAGCTAGAGGTTATCGACCTCTATGATGACAACTCAGCATTTACGATACACAGCGTTATTCACCCACTGTCCATTGGCAAAGGATATTCACAGACGCTGTCACCTCGTCGAATAGAGAACTACGGGCTTGACCTGATCCCCGGCGACCCGCGGCTTGCGCTTAAAGAAGACCTACTTTCTAAGGATTGGCAGGATGCAACGTCTGGCGACATTAGAGGTCTCCGCACATCTTATCTTTTCGCTCAACTTCTGAGCCGATGCGAGGAATACGACTACGTATTGTTCGATATGGGCCCTTCGCTTGGATCAATAAACAGAGCTGTGTTGCTGGCGTGTGACTATTTTGTAAGTCCAATGTCTATTGATATTTTCAGCCTTAAGGCAATAGAGAATATCTCTACTGCAATTCTCGAATGGAAGCGGCGGCTAAAACTGGGCGTATCTCAGGTTCCAGCCGACCAAATCGACGACCTACCCGACAGCGGCGGCTTTGATATCCAGTTCGCTGGATACGTTGCTCAACAGTACGTTCAAAAGACTCGATCTGGAGAGAAACGTGTCGTCGCGGCTTATGAATCTATACTAAAGAAAATTCCCAAGACCATCAAAGCCAATTTCGTTGACAAATTTAAGACTGACGACGTTGCCATTAGGTACGAAATTGGTCGCATTCCCAATCTTTACAGCCTCATTCCCATGTCGCAGTCGGCAAGAAAGCCTGTTTTTCAGCTGAAGGCCAAAGATGGGGTTCGGGGAGCGCATTTCAATAAAGTGAAGGATGCAGAGGACATTTTTCGCAGCGTTACTGACCAGCTAGTTCGAAATGTCGAAGAGCTATCCCAATGACGCCGAAATGGCCCGACGCCCTCATCGACGCAGTGGCACGACGACGCGCTGTTATTCTGATTGGCTCGGGAATTTCAGCTAACGCGGCGGCAGATAACGGTTCTAGGCCGCCAACTTGGGGACAATTTCTCAAGAAAGCATATGGCGATCTAGGTAAAAGCCACAAGCACATTGCGGCAGCCCTTAAACGATTCGATTACTTGGAGGCATGCGACTATCTCAAATCTGAGCATGGTAAAGAGGCGTGGAACCAGCTGATAAGAACTACCTTTGTTACTCCAGGGTTTCGAACCGCAGATATTCATAAGCACATATTTAATTTGGATTGCCGAATTGTTGCGTCGCTAAACTTTGACAAAATTTATGAAACCTACGCGATCCCGGCGAGCGAGAACACGCTTGTTATAAAAAATTACTACGATGCAGATGTACGTCAGGCCGTAGCGGGAACGGACAGATATCTTATCAAGCCCCACGGCACTGTTGATACGATGTCAAAAATGATCTTCACACTCGAAGATTACGCTAAAGCCCGCGTTGAACACGCCGCATTTTATGAAATTATGACAGCCCTACTACACACGCATACATTTTTGTGCGTCGGCTGCGGCTTATCCGACCCCGATATGAAACTTATATTTGAGGATTACCGGTACAAACATAGCGAGTCTCCTCACTACATAGTACTCCCGTCTCCATTCGCCAAACAACAAGCGGACCTACTTCAAAAAACACGGGGTTTAAATGTAATTCAATACTCCCCTAAAGCCGACCACGCCGAGTTGACCAAAGAACTGGAGCAACTTGGGATTCTAGCGTCGGCGAGGAGGGAACAGATCGCAGAATTTCTATCGTGGTGAGATAGCCCGCGTCCGCCCTGTTTCCTCCCCACCCCGTGGGGAGGAGGACCGCGAAGCGGTGGAGGGGCACTGGCCGCACACACATCCCCCTCCCTCTCCCGGCGGGAGAGGGCTTGAGCGCCTGAGAGCCGTCAGGCGATCAGGTTTGCGCGAAAGGGTGAGGGGTCGGTGTAGCCGTCGGCGTGAGCCGTCGCAGGGAAATGGCGGTCACTGACTTCAGGAAGTAACCCCTCACCCTTTCGGCTGGCGCATCGCTGCGCTCTGCGAGCCTCAAGCCCTCTCCCGCCGGGAGAGGGTGGCGCTGGTCGCCACCGGTGCGTGCAAGTCCTCGCGGTCAGCCTTCCACGGGCCTAACCTCCCCCCATGCCCACCCTCGTCCTGCTCGCCGGACCGAACGGTGCCGGAAAGACCACCCTCATCGACCGCTTCCTGAAGCGGCGGGCCGAGACCTTCGTCTTCGTCAATCCGGACGAGGTGGCGCGCGACCTCACGGGCTCCGGCCCCGCCCGTGACCTCGCCGCCGGACGGCGGGTGCTGGAGCGGCTGGACGCCCTGATCGCCGCCCGCGCCGACATCGTGCTGGAGACCACCCTGGCCACCCGCTCGCTCGCGCGTCGGCTGCGAGCCTGCCGCGCCGCCGGCTACCGGATCGAGCTGACCTATCTGCGCCTGCCGGATGCCGAGGCCTCCATCGCCCGCGTCCGCCATCGCGTCGAACGCGGCGGCCACGGCATCCCCGAGGCCACCCTGCGCCGCCGCTTCCCGCTCAGCCTCGACTATCTGGAGACGGTCTACAAACCGCTCGTGGACGAGTGGGAGGTCTATGCGAGTCGCGAAGACGGCCTCGTTCTGCTAGAAATGAGCCCACGATGAGCAAGCTTTTCGACATCGAGACGGTCCTGAAAGCCGGGCGCGACGCCGCCTGGATTGCGAAACACGGCACGCGTGAGGAACAGTCCGGCCGCTTCATCCCGCCGCCCGGCTGGAAAGGCCGCGTCGTCACCGCCACCGACGACGGCCTGTCGAAACCCAAAAAAGGCAAGGCGGCCTAAGCCTCCCGTCTCCTCCCCATGCCATGGGGAGGGGGACCGCGCAGCGGTGGAGGGGCGCTAGCCGCGAACACCGACCCCACCGTGCTGCCCCCCGCCCCTCCGTCAGGGCGCGAAGCCGCGCCCTGCCACCTCCCCATCGCTGCGCGACAGGGAGGAGACACCCTCTCCCCACACCCGCGTCAGCCCCACGCCCGATCCTGACGTCCCCGCCTGCTAGTCTCCCCGCCCGTTTCACCTCCGGGAGGCCACCATGCCCGACGCCCCGTCGCCGTTTCACGCCAATCCGCGCCGCGCGCCCGACGACGTCTGGGCCCGGGTGCGCGAGGACTATCTGTCCGGCCTGCCGGCGACCGTGGTCTGTCAGCGGCACGGGGTCGGGCTGACGGCGATGCGCAACCGGGCCGCGCGCGACGGCTGGCGCCGGGCCGACGCGGTCTGGACCCCGCCGCAAACCCTCGACCCCGATGATGAGGGGCTTCAGCTCGACGACAGTGTCGGCGGCGATCTGGACCGGATCGAGCTGTCGCAACTGACCCATGTCGCCATGCGCCGCATGATGCGCGCCGTGCTGCGCGGCCAGGCGGCCGAGGCCCTGCGCTGGCGCCGCGTCCGCCTGGTGCTGGAGGCCGAGGCGGCGATCGAGGCGCGGCTGGCCGAACAGGAACAGCGGCTGTGGGACTACCACTACGGCCCGGCCGCAACCTCGCCCGACCCCGATACCGGTCACGGGGCCGGTCAGGGGGCCGGTCACCTGGACTGAGTGGACTCAGTGGACCCTGTTTTTTCCGTCCACCCGCCCGGGAGAGGGAGGCTTTCTCCCCTGTCGTCATCCCGGCGACAGCGGGGCCCGGATCTTCCGCCACCGCGCCTCGACAAACGCGAACGCCCCGAACGCCATCAGCCCCAGCGCCGTCGCCCCCAGCATCCAGCTCCCGCCCGGCTGCTTCTCCAGCGCGTCCAGCGCCTCGCCCAGGCTGGTCACGGCCCCGGGCTCGGCCCGCAGGCCGGCCAGGATCACGAAGGCCGCCAGCGGCAGATAGGCGAAACCGCGCGCGGCATAGCCGGTCCGGGCCAGCGGGCTCAGCCGGCGGCACAGCTTGGGCGAACAGGCCAGGGAGTCGGTGAAGTCGTCGCGCACCGCCCGCACCATATTGCCGATGCCCAGGGCCAGCACCGCCAGCCCGGCCGCCACCAGCAGCCACTGCCCCATCGGCAGGGCCAGCAGCATCTCGGCCTTCTCGCGCCGCTCGGCCAGGTCCTCGGCCGCCTCGGCCGCGGCTCCGCCGAACTCGTCCAGATATTCGAACACGGTCGCCGCCAGCAGGCCGTGGAACAGGGCGCTGCTGGCCTGGCCGACCCGCACCGCGATCCCCTTCAGGTCGTGGCCCTGATGGTCGGCGTCGAACAGCGCCTGCACCCCCCGCCAGGCGACAAAGGCCCACAGCCCCAGCCCCAGCAGCACCAGCCAGACCTTGCCGAACGCCTGCTGCGCCAGCCAGCCGATGGCCTCGGTCGAGCCGGCCGCCTCGCCCATTTGATCGGTCGCCGCCAGCAGGGTCAGCATCCCGGCCGACAGATAGACAAAGCCGCGCGCGCCATAGCCGACCCGCGCCAGCCCCTCGATCACCTTGTCCGACGGCCGCCGCCGCAGGCGGGTCCACAGGCTGTGCAGGCGGGTGTGCGACATCGGTTTTCCCGGTTGGCGAAATCAGGCCCGTTCAATGCCCCGGAACGGCAAAGGCTCCGCGCGACTCCTGTCTCCTCCCCATTCCATGGGGAGGGGAACCGCGAAGCGGTGGAGGGGCCCTGGCCGCGCACGCCGACCTCGGTGCTGCCCCGGGCCCCTCCGTCCCGTCGCTACGCGCCGGGCCACCTCCCCGTCGCTGCGCGACAGGGAGGAGACGGGACCCCCGTCTGCCCCACAAGGCGAGATGGGCCCACCGCAGACTTGAACCCTTGCCGCCCCCGTTCGTTCAGACGGCATGACCGATGCTGCCCCTCCGCCCGACGCGCGCACCGACTCCGCAGACCCGCGCCCGCTGACCGTCAAGCGGGCGGCCGTCGGCACCGGGACCGGCGGGGCCGTCGCCATCGGGGCCCTGGCGCTCGGAGCGCTGGCCGTGGGCGCGCTGGCGATCGGGGCCCTGGCCATCGGCCGGCTCGCCGTCGGCCGGGCGCGGGTTCGCCGCCTGCATCTCGACGAGCTGACGGTCGATGTCCTGCGCCTGGGCCGGGTCGAGCCGATCGACTGACCGCGGCCTATCCCGCCGCTTCTGCCGCCGCCCTGTCCGCCGCAATCTTCCGCAGCCCCTCCTCGAACACCGCGGCCGGTTGTCCGCC
The DNA here is from genome assembly GCF_963975535.1 of uncultured Brevundimonas sp. Classification (GTDB taxonomy): domain Bacteria; phylum Pseudomonadota; class Alphaproteobacteria; order Caulobacterales; family Caulobacteraceae; genus Brevundimonas. The sequence continues at coordinate 318,430 of NZ_CAXBHE010000003.1, forward strand.
GGAGATCAGGTATTTGCCCTCGATCACCACCGCCGGCACCGAGTTGATGCCGCGCGACATCCACAGCGCCGCCTCGGCCCGGACCGCCTCGGCATAGCGCCCGTCGGCCAGCACCGCCGCCGCCGCCGCCCGGTCCAGCCCGGCCGTCGCCGCGGCATCGGCCAGCACCTCCGGATCGGTCAGGTTGCGCCCCCCGGTGAAATGGGTCTCGAACAGCGCCTTCTTCAGCGCCCCCTGTTTGTCCGGGGCCGTTTCCCCGGCCCAGTGCAGCAGCCGGTGGCAGTCGAAGGTGTTCCAGATGCGGCTGTCGGGCCCGGTGTTCATGGTGAAGCCGACCTCGGCCGCCTTGTCATGGATCAGCTGCCGGCTGGCCGCCGACTGCTCGGGGGTCGAGCCGTATTTCCTGGCGATATGCGCACCGATAGTCTCGCCCTCGGGGGCCATGTCCGGATTCAGCAGGAACGGCCGGAAGGTGATCTCGGCGTCAATGCCGTCGGCCCGGACCCGCGCCAGCGCCCCCTCCAGCCCGCCCAGACCAACCACACACCAGGGGCAGACGACGTCGGAAACAAAATCGATTTTCAGGGTCTGGGTCATGGCGCGCGCTCCTTGGGGGGAGACCGCATATAGGTGCCGGGCGCGCCGGGAGAAGGAGTCGCCGGGATACCGCCGGTTCACAAACCGGCCCCGTCCGGTTAGGCTCCGGCCTCATGAAAGCCTCAGCCCTGACCCCCGCCTTCGCCCTGACGCTGGCCCTCGGCCTGATTGGCTGCGGCCCCGCCGCCGAGCCCCCGGCCGAGGCGCCGGCCACGCCGGTCGTCGCTGAACCGGCACCCGCCGCCGGTCCCGCCACCCCGGCGACGACGGGCGTGACCGCCATCCTGCTCGAGGGCAACGGCTTCATGCCGGCCAACCCCGGCGGTCGCGGCACCGGGCTCAAGCTCAGCTTCGGCGCGCCGCGGGATACGGTGATCACCTATATGACCGGCCTGCACGGCGGCACCGCCCCCAACCTCGACAGCAATGATGAATGCGGGGCCGGCCCGCTCACCTTCGCCCGCTGGGATGACGACTTCACCCTGGCCTTCCAGAACGGCAAATTCGTCGGCTGGTGGGCCGGCGAGCGCGCCCCCGCCGGCTTCAGCACGGTCCAGGACATCCATGTCGGCTCGACCCTGGCCGAGGTCCGCGCCGCCTGGCCGGGCGTCGAGGTCATCAATGACACCATCGGCCCCGAGTTCGCGGCGACCGACATCTTCGGCATCCTGACCGGCACCACCCCCTCGGCCAAGGTCACCGCCCTCTGGGCCGGCGTCTCCTGCATCTTCCGCTAGGGGCCGACCCATAGCCCCGCTCCCGGCGGGAGCGGGGTTGGGGCGTGGGCTTACGGTGCCACCCGCGTCGCACTGAAGCCCCTCACCCCGGTCGCACCGGCACTTCCTCCCCGCTGTCGTCATCCTCCGGCGAGCGCTCGCGTCAGCGGGTGCGAGACCGGGGGACCCAGCGGCGCGCGGAGCGCGATCTGTTCAGGCACGGTCGGCACGGGGCCCTTCGCCTTCGCTTCGCTGCGGCGCCGCTGGGTCCCCCGGTCTGCGCCGCGCAGGCGCGGCTGGCCGGAGGATGACGACAGCGGGAATGCGAGGTTTTTGCCAAAAACTCCCCTATCGGCGCTGCCCAAACCCCAACCCGATCAACCCCCTGGCCAAATCCACCCGCAATCTTCCCGCCTCACCTCCAGCCGCGCCGATAATGCCCCGGTCCCGTCGCCCGGGGGGCTCGCTCGGCCGGCGATCCGCAGCGGCGGCGGGAGCGGATGGAGCGGGCGCAACCCGGAGCCGGATCCCCTGTCGGGGTCGCTGGCCGCGGGGATGCGAGGTCGAGCCGGGTGAAAAGCCGGACGGCCGAGGGGGCGGGGCGGAGACCCGCACCGGTCCAGGAGATGGTCGCTGCCATCCCTGCCCGCCGTGTGCAGAAGGACCCCTCGTCAACAGCGAGGCTCATGGTCCGCGCATGTGGAAGCCCGTCCGCGCGGAGCGTCTGACGTTCGCCGAAACACTATCCCATACGGTCTCCGGGCGAAGGCCCGGCGCTCCGCCCAGGCTCCCCGTCCCCGCAGCGCCGCGTGCGGCCGATGACGCACGCCGGTTCCCGGACGGGGCCGCACGGGTGGCCAGAACACCCCGGCTTGTCCCGATCGCGGTAACGCTGCTACCCCTTGGCCATGGAAACCGGAACCTTCATCACCCTCGGCCTCTATTTCGTCCTGATGCTGGCGATCGGCCTCTATGCCTATCGCGAATCGACCAGCGACGTGTCGGGCTACATCCTCGGCGGTCGCCGCCTCGGCCCCGCCGTCGCCTCCCTGTCCGCGGGGGCCTCCGACATGAGTGGCTGGATGCTGCTCGGCCTGCCCGGGGCCATGTACCTCAGCGGCCTGTCGTCGATGTGGATCGCCATTGGCCTGTTCATCGGGGCCTTCGCCAACTACCTGATCGTCGCCCCGCGCCTGCGCCTCTATACCGAGCTGGCCCGCGACGCCCTGACCATTCCCGACTATTTCGACAAGCGTTTTCTCGACCGCACCCGCCTGCTGCGGGTCATCTCGTCGCTCGTCATCATCGTCTTCTTCACCCTCTACACCTCGTCCGGCCTGGTCGCCGGCGGCAAGCTGTTCGAGAGCGCCTTCGGCCTCGACTACAGCTGGGGCCTGTTCATCACCGCCGGCGTGGTCATGGCCTACACCCTGCTGGGCGGCTTCATGGCCGTCAGCCTGACCGACTTCGTCCAGGGCTGCATCATGTTCGTGGCCCTGATCCTGGTGCCGTTCGTGGCCCTGACCCATGTCGGCGGTGTCGCGGGCATGACCGAGACCATCCGCGGCATTGATCCCGGCCTGCTCGACCTGTTCAAGGACGCCACCCTGATCAGCATCATCTCGGCCATGGCCTGGGGCCTCGGCTATTTCGGCCAGCCGCACATCATCGTCCGCTTCATGGCCGTCCGGTCCGTCCGCGACGTCGCCACGATGCGCAACATCGGCATGAGCTGGATGCTGGTCACCCTGGTCGGGGCCCTCGGCACCGGCCTCGCCGGCCTCGCCTATGCCAGCCGCACCGGCCTGGTGGTCGAGGACCCCGAGACCATCTTCATCCTGCTGTCCGACGTGCTGTTCAATCCGCTGATCACCGGCTTCCTGCTGGCCGCCATTCTCGCCGCCATCATGAGCACCATCTCCTCACAGTTGCTGGTCTCGTCCAGCTCGCTGACCGAGGACTTCTACGGCATCTTCCTGCGCAAGAACGCCTCGCAGAAGGAACTGGTGCTGGTCGGCCGCCTGACAGTGCTGGCCGTCGCCGTGGCCGCGGGCATCCTCGCCTGGAACCCGTCCAACAGCGTGCTGGGCCTGGTGTCCCAGGCCTGGGCCGGCTTCGGCGCCGCCTTCGGGCCGCTGGTGATCCTGTCCCTGACCTGGAAGCGGATGACCCGCAACGGGGCCCTGGCCGGCATGATCGTCGGTGCCGCCACTGTGCTGGTCTGGACCTATGCCCCGGTGCTGGCCGACGGGGCCGTGCTCGGCACCCTGGTCTACGAGATCGTGCCCGGCTTCATCCTCTCCTTCCTCGCCATCGTCGTGGTCAGCCTGATGGGCAAGGCTCCGACCGGCGAGGTGGCCGAGACCTTCGATCGCGTCGTCGCCGGCCTGGCCGAGGCCCGCGGCCCGCGCAAACCCGCCTGACCGGCCGCGCGGGACCGCCATGATCCGACCGCTGTCCCGCGCCGCCGCCCTCGCCCTGCTGCTGGGTCTGGCGGCCTGCGGGTCGGCGGTCCCGTCGCCGCCGGTTTCCAGCGCCGCCGGCGCGGCCCGGTGCGAGATCCCCGCCCGCCTGGCCCCGGCCCGGCCCTATGATCCGCCCGCCGACGAAATCGTCCGCGACGTCGAGACCGCCTATTATCTGCTGGCCGTCAGCTGGTCGCCCCAGGCCTGCCGCAGTGGCAAGGACTATCCCGACCCCAACCTGCAGTGCCGCGACAACCGCTTCGGCCTGACCCTGCACGGCCTGTGGCCCAACGGTCCGGACCGGCGTCACCCGCGCTACTGCGGCCCGGGCCCGGCCCTGCAGCCGGAAACCGTGCGCGCCAATTTCTGCATGACCCCGTCGCCGCGTTTGATGCAGCACGAATGGGCCGCCCACGGCACCTGCGGCTGGTCCAGCCCCGAGGCCTATTTCGCCCAGGCCGCGACCCTCTGGAACGGCCTCGCCCGCCCCGACCTGGAAGCCGTCCCGGCCGGGCGACTGACTGCCGGAGCCGTTCGTGACGCCTTCGCCCGGGCCAACCCCGGCCTGCCGCGCAGCGCGGTGACCGTGGTGCTGGCCGAGGACGACTGGCTGCGCGAGGTCCGGCTCTGCTATTCGACCGCCTGGGCCCCCATGGCCTGTCCGCGCGGCACGGGTCCGTCCGACCGCCGCAAAATCCGTCTGGCCCCGACCGGCACGGCAACGGCCCGTTAACCCGTCAGGCGCAGCCTGTCGCCTGACGTCCAGGAGTAGGGCCATGTCAACCGTTCAAACGTCCAGCTACCGCCGCGCCCGCGATCATTTCGAGCCGGAGGATACCGACCCCCAGGAACAGCGCCGCGTTCGCGGCCTGCTGGAAAAGATCGACTACGCCGCCTTCGTCTCGAACCGCGAGGTCATCGGCCAGATGCTGGTCGGCGTCGACGCCGGCAGCTTCCAGCGCCTGGCGGTCATCACCGCCACCGCACGCGGAAAATGGGCCGCCGAGGCGCTGCGCCTGTCGGAATCCGGATCGCCGGTCACGCCGGACCAGGCCGCCCGCCTGACCGCGCACCGCACCGCCTACGAGGAACTGGCCGAAGCCTACGAGGCCATGCGCCGCATGGTCGAGCGCGGCTACCTGACGATCCGCTGACCGCCCGGCGCACCGCCGACACGCTCAGCTCTTGAGCCGGTAGCCGGTCTTGAACATCCAGCCGACCACGGCCAGGCAGGTGAAGAAGAAGCCCAGCGTCGCCGACATGCTGATCACCACCCCCACGTCGCTGGTGCCGAAGAAGGCCCAGCGGAAGCCCGAGATCAGATAGACCACCGGGTTGAACAGGGTCACCGTGCGCCACATCGGCGGCAGCATGTCGATCGAATAGAAGGACCCGCCGAGGAAAGTCAGCGGCGTGACCACCAGCATCGGAATCATCTGCAGCTGCTCGAAGCCGTCGGCCCAGATGCCGATGATGAAGCCGAACAGGCTGAAGGTCACCGAAATCAGCACCAGAAAGGCCAGCATCCACACCGGGTGCAGGATGTGCAGCGGCACGAACAGCGTCGCCGTCGCCAGGATGATCAACCCCAGGATGGCCGACTTGGTCGCCGCCGCCCCGACATAGGCGATGACGATCTCCAGCGGCGACACCGGGGCCGACAGAATCTCGTAGATGGTGCCGGTGAATTTCGGGAAATAGATGCCGAAACTGGCATTGAAGATCGACTGGGTGAACAGGCTCAGCATGATCAGGCCAGGCACGATGAAGGCTCCGTAGGGCACGCCGTCGATCTCGGTCATGCGGCTGCCGATGGCCGAGCCAAAGACGACGAAATAGAGCGCCGTGGTGATGACCGGGGTGACCAGCGACTGCCAGACGGTGCGCAGGGCCCGCGCCATTTCGAAGCGGTATATGGCCCAGATACCGTAGCCGTTGAGGGTCATGCCGCGGTCTCCGTCCGGTCGGAATTCACCAGGGTCACGAAGATGTCCTCCAGCGAACTCTGGCTTGTATTCAGGTCCTTGAAGGCCACGCCCAGCTCGCCGAGCCGGCGCAGCAGGGACGGGACACCGGTGCGTTCGGCATTGGAGTCGAAGACATATTCCAGCTCATGCCCGTCCGCCTTCAGCGTCGGTGACCAGTCCGCCAGCGCGACCGGGATCGCCGTCATCGGCTCCTGCAGGTTCAGGGTCAGGGTCTTCTTGCCCAGCTTTTTCATCAGCACCGTCTTGTCCTCGACCAGGATCAGTTCACCCCCGAGGATGACCCCGACCCGGTCGGCCATCTCCTCGGCCTCCTCGATGTAGTGGGTCGTCAGGATGATGGTGACACCGCGATCGCGCAGACCCCTGACCAGGGCCCACATGTCGCGCCGCAGCTCCACGTCGACTCCCGCCGTCGGCTCGTCGAGGAACAGGATGTCGGGCTCGTGGCTCAGCGCCTTGGCGATCATCACGCGCCGCTTCATCCCGCCGGACAGGGTGCGCAGCTTGGCGTCCTTCTTGTCCCACAGGCTGAGGTCACGCAGCACCTGCTCGATGAAGGCCGGGTTGGGGGCCTTGCCGAACAGGCCGCGACTGAAGGTGACCGTGGCCAGCACCGTCTCGAAGGCGTCGGTGGTCAGTTCCTGGGGCACAAGGCCGATCCGTGACCGGGCCTTGCGGTAGTCCGTCTGGATATCGAACCCGTCGGCCAGCACCGTGCCGGTCGAGGGCGTGACGATGCCGCAGACGATGCTGATCAGGGTCGTCTTGCCGGCCCCGTTCGGACCCAGCAGGGCGAAGATCTCGCCCTTGCTGATTTCCAGATCGATCCGCTTCAGGGCCTGGAGACCGGAGGCATAGGTCTTGGTCAGACCCTCGATGGCGATAACCGGCTGCATCTGTCTGAGCGTCCCCGCGCGGCCCATGCCGCTCCCGCGTCGAATATGGCGTCGTTCGCCGCCGGCTCAACCCGTCGGACAAAAGAACGGTTTGCGCAGACCGGGCATCCATGGGGAACCGCCGCCGTATCTGTCTCATTGGCTTTCCAGCCCGAAGGATGTTCGCCGTGTCCCTGCCCCGTCTGCCTGCCCTTCTCACCGCCGCCGTTCTGGCGCTCGGTCCGGCCGCTTGCGTAACCGCCCCGGGACCGTCGGAGGTGCGCGCGCCACAGCCCGTCCGCGCCGTCGACCTGAACCGCTTCTATGCCGGGCGCTGGCTGGAAATCGCCCGCCTGCCCATGCGCCTGACCGACGGCTGCGTGGCCGGTGCCACCAGCTACACCGTGGTCAGCGAAACCCGGGTCGACGTCCGCGACACCTGTCAGGTCGGCACGCCGTCGGGCCGGGAAAAGGCGATCGGGGCCCGCGGCGAGATTCTCGACCCGGGCACCAATGCCAAGCTTCGCGCCCGCTATGTCGGGGGGCTGATCACCTGGGACTACTGGGTGCTTGATCACGCGGAGGACTACAGCTGGTTCATCTCCGCCGATCCCACCTTCGACAAGCTGTGGATCTACACCCGGGAGGTGCCCTCCCTCGCCCAGCGTGACCGACTGGTCGAGCGCGCCCGGCAACTGGGCTATGATGTCAGCCGGCTCGAATTCCCCGCCTTCTGAGCCGTGCGCTCCATAGGATCAACGCCATGAACCGTCTGCCGGTACTGCTCGCCTCTGCTGTGCTCCTGACCACCGGTGCCTGCGCCGACAGCTCCCGGGTTCCGGAGGCGGAGCGGTTCGGTCCGAACCCGACCCTGCCCGCGCCCCGCAGTCCCCTGCTGCCGACCGTCAACATCGCGCCGGCCACCGGATGGCCCGCCGGACAGACCCCGGTCGCGGCCGAGGGATTACAGGTCGCGGCGTTCGCCACCGACCTGGATCACCCCCGCTGGCTCTACCGCCTGCCCAACGGCGACATCCTGGTCGCCGAAACCAATGCGCCGGCCCGCGCGGCGAAGAAGACGCGTGGGCTGCGCGACTGGATTCAGGGGCTGGTGATGAAGCGGGCGGGGGCCCGGGTGCCGAGCGCCAACCGCATCTCCCTGCTGCGGGACGCCGACGGCGACGGCACCGCCGAGCTCCGGACCGTCTTCCTCGAGAACCTGAATTCGCCCTTCGGCATGGCCCTCGTCGGCGACCGGCTCTATGTCGCCAACGCTGATTCCGTCGTCGCCTTTCCCTACCGGACCGGTGAGACCGCGATCACCGCCGCCCCGGTGAAGGTCGCCGACCTGCCGGCAGGCCGGAATCATCACTGGACGAAGAGCCTGGTGGCCAGCGCCGACGGCTCCCGCCTCTACGTCGGCGTCGGATCCAACTCCAATATCGGCGAGAACGGCCTCGACGAGGAGGTGGATCGTGCCGCCGTGCTGGAAATCGACCCCGCGACCGGCACGCGGCGGGTCTACGCCTCCGGCCTGCGCAATCCGGTCGGCATGGCCTGGAACCCCGAGAGCGGGCAGCTCTGGGTGGCGGTGAACGAACGCGATGAACTGGGTGACGATCTGGTGCCCGACTACATGACCTCGATCACGCCCGGCGGCTTCTACGGCTGGCCGTGGAGCTATTACGGCCAGAACGTCGACACCCGGGTCGAGCCCCGCAATCCCGACATGGTCGCCCGCGCCCTCAGGCCCGACTATGCCCTGGGATCCCATACGGCATCGCTCGGCCTGACCTTCTACGAAGGCGCGCTGGTCCCGGCCTGGCGCAACGCCGCCATCATCGGCCAGCATGGATCGTGGAACCGGAGGCCGCGCAGCGGCTACAAGGTCATTTCCGTGGCCTTTGTCGACGGCCGCCCCGTCGGCCCGCCCCGCGACATCCTGACCGGCTTTCTCAACGCGGACGGCGAGGCCATGGGCCGCCCGGTCGGGGTCGAGACCGACGCCGCCGGAGCGCTGCTGGTCGCCGACGACGTCGGTAATGTGATCTGGCGCGTGTCCCCGGCACGACCCTGAGACCTCGACCAACGACAAAGGCCCCGTCGGCGCGAACCGGCGGGGCCTTCGACGGGGTCAGCCCCCGATCATTCAGTCGATCGGCGGACCGGTCACCGTTTCCGGCGGCAGGACCGGCGTCGGCGGGGCCGGCGCGACGGCCGAGGCGGCCGGTTCGGTCGCGCTTACATAGGGCTGGGGACCGGCAGGCGGGGGCGCGGTCTCGACCGGAGCCACGACTGGGGCGGCTGCGACCCGCGACCGGACCACAGGCGCACGGCTGCGCGCTTCCGCGGCCGGCTTTTCGACCGGCGCGGGCGTGATCGCGGCTGCGGTCTCGACCGGCGCGGCCGCCTCCAGGGCCAACGGTGCGGCTTCAGGCTCCATCGGCGTTGCGACCGGCATCGACGCCATCGCCACCGGCGCGTCCAGCGGCTCGGCCGTTTCGCCGCCCATGGCCATGGCCACCCCACCGCCGATCAGCACCAAAGCACCGATGGGGGCCAGGATCATCCAGGTCTTGACCGCCTTGCGTCCATTCCGGGCCTTGCCGCTGCGGGCATAGACCGGCGTGTAGGGGGCACTGTCGACGACGGGGTTCGCTCCGGTGCCCGCGTTCGACGGAACCGGACGATCGACGACGATGTGGTCAGGGTATGTAATTGACATGGTTATTCTCCATAACGACGCCATGAACAACCAAACACCCGCTCCGGGGTTCCGGTTAAAAGACACCGCCACAAAGAAACACTGTTGCGGACACAGATGAGGCGACCATCACCCCCGTGTTCACTTGAGCTTTGCTTGCCGGTCGCCCTAGAAGCTGCTCAGTTCCGATATGGACAAGACCGCCGACCGGGTCTCACCATCGTCGAAGGTGCCGACCCAGATATCGTACTGCCCCGACACCGAGGACAGGGTGACCGACGGGTTGGACCCGTCACCGCCGTCGTCATCACAGTACCAGGCACCGTTCGGGCCGCTGATCACCAGCGTGGTATCGGCATTCGAGATCGCCGACACCTTGAGGTCCAGCGAACCGTTGCCGTCCCAGAACAGCCGCAGATCGGGCGCGCTGGTTATGAACCCGGAGCAATTCGACAGCGTGCCGTCGACATCGATCGATCCCCCGGCCTGGACCACGACAAGGTGCGGATCCGGCGAGAAGCCCGGTGCCAGACGGACATCCCCGTAGTTGGGGGCGGCGGTGAAATCCTGGGCCACGGCGGGCGCGACGCAGACAAGGGTGAGGGCGGCAACGATCATCAGACGCATGTCTGGCTCCATGTCTCCGAACGATCGGGCGACATCAGGTCGACGACCGTCGGTATCCGTACTGTACGCCGGTCCCTGCGGCGTTCAAGACGAGCGCCCGTCCGGAGGCAGATTGACCCGACGTCACCGGCGCAACGGCGCCACGGGCCGCAGTTATCTTGGTCCGGGCCACGGGGAAATGACGTCGGAATTCCCCCCGCAGTTGACCCGGGCAGGCCGGTTGTCCATCACGGGCGTTCGACGATCCAATTCAAAAAGGCAGACGCGACCATGAAGCTGATGGCCAACATCCGGCGCGACCTGAAGTTCGCAGCGGGTTTGCGTCGACTGCTTCAGCGTATCAAGCCAATCCAGCTCGACAGTCCTGATCTGGTCTGTGACGATTTCGAGGAGGCGGTCGACCGGTTCCCGGACAATATCGCCATCGAGGACGATCATCGCACCCTGACCTACCGGGAGCTGGACGCACTCGCCAATCGCTTCGGACACTGGGGCCAGAGTCGCCGCCTGCACCGGGGCGACGTCGTCGCCCTGATGATGATGAACCGCGCCGAATATCTGGCGGCCTGGATCGGCTTTTCCAAGGTCGGCGTCGCCACCGCGCTGATCAACACCAACCTGACCGGTCACACCCTGGCGCATTGCCTGGAGATTTCCGGGGCGTCCCAGATCGTCACTGACAATGAATGCTGGCACCAGGTCGAGGAGGCCCGGCCCTTCGTCAACCGCAACCTGATGCTCTGGGTAATCGACCTGAAGGACGAGGCGGAGGCGGACAATCGGCGCGGTCTCGACAAGCCTCTGCGCGGCGGCTCCTCGGTTCGACCCAACCGGTCAATTCGCGCCGGCCTGACCAATCGCGACACGGCCCTGTACATCTACACCTCGGGGACCACAGGCCTGCCCAAGGCCGCGCGCATGCCGCACTCCCGCGCCCGCACCTATATGCGCGCCTTCGCCGGAGCCACCGCATCCACCGCGTCTGACCGCATCTACAACGTACTGCCCCTCTATCATTCGACCGGCGGCCTGGTGGGCGTGGGTCCGGCCCTGCTGAACGGTGGCCGGTTGATCCTGCGGCGGAAATTCTCCGCCACCACCTTCTGGCCCGATGTGAAAGCGTCCGGCGCGACGATCTTCGTCTACATAGGCGAACTGTGCCGCTATCTGGTCAACTGCCCGGAGCATGCGGATGAACGCGACCACAACCTCCGGCTCGCATACGGCAACGGCCTGCGGCCGGACGTCTGGCAGGAATTCCAGCAGCGGTTCGCCATTCCGGAAATTCTGGAGTTCTACGGCTCGACCGAGGGCAACGTCTCCCTGTTCAATTTCGACGGCAAGCCCGGCGCAATCGGCCGCGTCCCCAATTTCGTGAAGAACCGGATCAACATCCGTCTGGTTCGTTTTGATATCGAGACCCAGGAGCCGATGCGGGGTCCGGACGGATTCTGTCAGCCCACAGGGCCCGGTGAGACCGGTGAGGCCATCGGCATGATCGGCAACGACATCCAGCACAATTTTTCGGGATATGCCGACAAGGCCGCCTCGGAGAAGAAGGTCCTGACGGATGTCTTCCAGCGCGGCGACCGCTGGTTCCGGACGGGCGACCTGATGCGCCGGGATTCGGACGGGTACTACTATTTCGTCGACCGGATCGGTGACACCTACCGCTGGAAGGGTGAGAACGTATCCACCACCGAGATCGAGCAACGCCTGGCCGAGGCACCCGGAGTGAAGGAAGTCGTATCCTATGGCGTTCCGGTTCCGGACCAGGACGGCAAGGCCGGCATGGTGGCCCTGATCGTCGAGGGCCGGTTCAGCGCCCGCGCCTTTGCCGAATGGGCGGATGCGGAATTGCCGTCCTACGCCCGCCCGATCTTCGTGCGCCTGCTCAAGAGCGCCGAAACGACCGGGACGTTCAAATACCGCAAGGGTGACCTCGTCGAGGAGGGTTTCGACCCGTCCAAGGTCTCGGCCCAGCTCTATGTGCGCGGCGGCAAGGCCGGCTACACCAAGCTGACCGCCGAGGGTTATGCGGCGATCATGCGTGGCGAAACTCGACTCTGATCCACCGGGAATCGCAACCGCCCCTTAAGCATTAACGGCGATTGTGCAGGTCTTTCCGTCCACGGACGCCCGGACCGCCCCATGTTCCAGATCATCGGCATCGTTCTCCTGTTCGGCATGGTGTTCGGTGGATACACCATCGCCGGCGGCAAGATGGGCGTGATCACCCACTCGCTTCCCTATGAGATGATGATGATCGGCGGCGCGGCGGCTGCAGCCCTGATCATGTCCAACTCCGTCGCGACCCTGAAGGGTCTGGGCGGCAGTTTCGGCCGGATGTTCGGCGGCAACAAATGGAAGAAGCAGGACTACAAGGACCTGCTCAGCCTGTTGTTCCAGCTGACCAAGACGATGAAAACCAAGGGTGTCATCGCCCTCGAAAGCCATATCGAGAAGCCGGCCGAAAGCACCATCTTCCAGAAATACCCCAAGGTCCTGAAGGACCATTTCGCCACGGACTTCATCTGCGACACCCTGCGCATGATGACCATGAACCTCGAGGATCCCCACCAGATCGAGGACGTCATGGAAAAGCAGCAGGAGAAGCACCACCACGAGGCGCTCGGTCCGGCGCATGCGCTCCAGAACATGGCCGACGCCCTGCCCGCACTGGGCATCGTCGCCGCCGTGTTGGGTGTCATCAAGACCATGGGCGCGATCAGCGAGCCGCCGGAAGTGCTCGGCGGCATGATCGGCGGCGCCCTGGTCGGGACCTTCCTCGGCGTCTTCCTGGCCTATGGCCTGGTCGGACCGCTGGCGGCCCGTCTCAAGGAAGTCATCGATGGCGACAGTGCCTACTACAAGATCATCCAGTCGGTGCTGGTCGCGCACCTGCACGGCAATGCGGCCCAGATCTCGGTTGAAATCGGCCGGGTCGATATCCCGACCACCTGCCAGCCCTCATTCCTCGAAATGGAAGAGACCCTGTCCAGCGTCCCCGCCGACGGGGCCTGATTGCAGCGGTGTCGTGTCCAGCCTGGATCGCGGCCGCAGCCTTGCCGTTTGCATCCGGGCTTGCGTGAGACCTCACAAACGCGTTACCGAGGGAACCGCGGGGATTGCCCCCGTGTGATTCCAACTCAGGGGTAACCTCATGACCATCCGTCAACTGCTGGCCGTTTCGGCTGCCGCCACCTTCGCTCTGACCGTCGCCGCCTGCCAGCCCGCCGCCGAGCCGGCCGCTGAATCGGCTGACACCGCCGCCGCCGCTGCCGACACCGCCGCCGTTGCCGCCGATTCGGCCGCCATGGACGCCGCTGCCGCTACGGATTCCGCCGCTGCCGCTGCTGCCGCCACTGAAGCCGCTCCGGCCGAAGCTGCTCCGGCCGCCGCTGCTCACTAAGCTATCTACCTGATTTCGGGGGGCAACCTCCGGAGCGGAAAAGGGGTCGCCCATCGGGCGGCCCCTTTTTTCTTGCCCGGCCAGGGTGATCACGAACGCGTGAGATTTCGCTTGCGGAATGGCTCACAAATCCGTTATCACCCTCCTGCGGGGATTCATGACCTCGCTTGACCCTCTCCTGAAGGAATTCCACATGACCATCCGTCAACTGCTGGCCGTCTCGGCCGCCGCCGCCTTCGCTCTGACCGTCTCGGCTTGCCAGCCGGCCGCCACCGACAAGGCTGAAGACGCCGCTGCCGACGCCACGGCCGCTGCCGACACCGCCGCCGACGCCGCCGTCACCGCCGACGCCGCCGCCACCGACGCTGCTGTCGCCGCCGGCGAAGCTGCTGCCACCACCGAAGCTGCTCCGGCCGCCGACGCTGCCATGGCTCCGGCTGCCCACTAAGCTTTCCAGCTTACAGGCAATCATTTCGGGCTTTCGGGCCCGGAACGGAAAAGGGGTCGCTTCGGCGGCCCCTTTTTTCGTGCGCGTGGCCTCCCCCCGGGTGTAAGGCGCGACCATGCCGCATGACGACCCGCCCCCCGACCTGTCGCCCCGTCTGATCTGGGCCGAAGACGGGTCACCGCGGTCCGGCCGTTTCGACGACGTCTATTATTCCCGGCAGGACGGGCTCGCGGAAAGTCGCGCGGTCTTTCTGGCTGGCTGTGGTCTTCCCGAGGTCTGGGTCGGACGCAGCCGGTTCACGGTCGGCGAACTCGGCTTCGGCACCGGCCTGAACATCGCGGCCCTGCTCGACCTGTGGCAGCGTACGGCCTCGCCCGGTGCCCATCTTCACATCTTTTCGGTCGAGGGCTTTCCCCTCCGGGCGGAGGACGCCCGGCGCGCCCTGGCCGCCTGGCCGACGCTCGCCGGCGTGACAACGCCATTGCTGGACGCCTGGCCCGACCCCACCCCCGGCTTTCACCGTATCGATCTACCCGCCTGCCACGCCACACTGGATCTGGCCGTGGGTGAGGTCGGCTGGGCGCTGGAGGCCTGGCAGGGGCGTGCCGACGCCTGGTTCCTCGACGGCTTCGCCCCCGCGACCAATCCCGACATGTGGTCGCCCCGGGTCCTCGACGCGATTACGGCCCGGTCTGCCCCCGGGGCCCGTCTGGCCACCTTCACCGTCGCCGGAGCGGTCCGTCGCGGTCTGACCGACCGGGGGTTCGCCGTCGCCAAATGCCCGGGGCACGGCCGCAAGCGCGAACGGCTGGAAGCGATCCTGCCGACCCGGTCGCACCCCGATCCTGCCCTGCCGTCGGTTGCCGTGATCGGGGCGGGTATCGCCGGGGCGGCCCTGGTCCGGGCCCTGGCGGCGCTCGGTGTCACCGCCACGGTGATCGAGACCGTCGCGCCCGGTGCCGGCGGGTCCGGCTTTCCGGCGGCCCTGGTCACCCCCCGTCTCGACGCGGGCGATGCGGTGATCGCCGCCCTGGGGGCCCAGGCCCTTGATCGGGCCACCACCCTCTATGCCGCCGTCCCCGGGGCCGTTCTGGCCCGGGGCGTCCTGCAACTGGAACAGGCCCCCCGGGACGCGCGGCGCTTTGCCAGGGTCGCGGACCAGGCCCTGTGGCCGGACGGGGCCATGCGCGTCCTGTCCGCCGGGGCCGCGAGCGAACGCCTGGGAGAGGATGTCCCGACCGGAGGGCTGGACATGACCACCGCCATGGCCGTGGCACCGTCACCCATCCTCGCCGCTTGGCTAGCCGATACCGTCAGGACAGGCACCGCCGTGCACCACCTCGAACCTGCCGGGGACGGCTGGCGCCTGATCGCCGAAGACGGCACACCGATCCTGACGGCGGACAGGGTGATCATCGCGGCGGGCTGGGGCTCGGCCGCCCTGCTGGGATCCGACCATCCTGTTCTTGCGCCGGTCCGCGGACAGGCCGGCTGGACCGACGGCCCGACAACGCCGGCCGTCGCCTGGGGCGGCTATGCCATTCCGACCGCTGACGGGGTCCTGTACGGGGCCACCCATGATCGCGGCGACACCGGCACCGACGTGCGGGACGCGGACGGCAGCCGCAATCTGGAGGCCCTGCGCGGGCGTCTGCCGGACCTCGCGGCCCGGATCGCCGCCTCTGGGCCCGGCCAGGCCCGCGCCGCTGTCCGGGCCACCACTTCGGATCGCCTGCCCCTGGCCGGGGCCCTGCCCGAAAGCGAGGGCGTGTTCATGCTGACAGGTCTGGGATCGCGTGCCTTCAGCTTCGCGCCACTTCTGGCCGAACATGTCGCGGCCCTGGTTCTCGACCGACCCTCCCCCCTACCCGCCGCCGTGGCCAGACAGGTAGAT
Source organism: uncultured Brevundimonas sp. (assembly GCF_963975535.1). Classification (GTDB taxonomy): domain Bacteria; phylum Pseudomonadota; class Alphaproteobacteria; order Caulobacterales; family Caulobacteraceae; genus Brevundimonas. The sequence continues at coordinate 334,156 of NZ_CAXBHE010000003.1, forward strand.
CCCGCACGACTGATCCGCATTCCGCCCCTTGCGGAACCGCGTCAGGACGCGCTTGTTTGAATTTCGACAGCCGCCGAGAGGAGTGTGCATGCGTACCGTCTCGATTCCGATGGCCCGGACCTTGGCCCTCACCTTGACCCTGACGTCGCTGGCCGCCTGTGCACCCGGCCAGCCGGCCGCCAATGCCGCCGGTGCCGGTGGTGCGCGTCAGTGCTTCTGGGCCTCGTCCCTCACCAATTTTCGCCAGGGTGACCACGGCCACCTCTATATCCGGGACCGCGCCGATCAGGTCTTCGCGGTGAGCACGCTTGAGCGTTGCCAGGAGCTGGATCTCGCCAGTTCCGTGGCGATCCACTCCGACTTCAGCAGTGTCGGCCGCCTGTGCGTCGGCGATCCCGCCCGCATTACCCTGCGTAGTCTGGGGGGTGAACCGGCCACCTGCCGCGCCCGCATCGATCGCCGCCTCACGCCTGAAGAGATCGCCGCCCTGCCCGACGACCAGAGACCCTGACCCCCGGAGAGTCCGATGTCGCGCCTGAAACCTGTGTTTGCCGCCGCCACCCTCGTCATCCTTGCCCCAGCCTGCGCCCCGGGGCCCGGCATCGACCCGACGGACCCGTCCTCCAGACGCGCATGCTTCTATCAGGACGAAGTCAGCAGCTTTCGCCCTGGAGAAAGCCAGTCGCTCTATGTGCGCGCGGTCGGTGCCGACATCTTCGAGCTCAGGGCCTCGGCCCACTGTCGCGATCTCGACACCGCCGACGCCCTGGCCTTCACGCCGATGCCCGGGCCACCCCGACGACTGTGCGTCGGCGACCATGCGCAGCTATCTGTTTCGGCCTCGATCTCGCCCGCGACCCCGTGCCGGGTCGAGGTCGTGCGTCGGCTGACGGCTGAACAGGCCGCCGCCCTGCCGGACCGCTACCGCCCCTAGATCGTCCAGCCCGGCGCGACATCCGGACCGCGCTGGCCCCTCGCTCACCGCAACCGATCGGGCTCTAGCGCTTCTGGGCGTAACCGAGGCGCTGGTTCAGGCGATCGATCAGATCGATGGCGGTCTCGGCGATGACCGAGCCCGGCGGATAGACAGCCGCCGCCCCCATGTCGATCAGGGTCTGGACGTCCGACGGCGGGATCACCCCGCCGACCACAATCATGATGTCGGGCCGCCCCAGCTTCTCCAGCTCGGCCTTCAGCTCCGGCACCAGCGTCAGATGCCCGGCCGCCAGGGACGAGGCCCCGACCGCGTGGACGTTCTTTTCGACCGCGTCGCGCGCCGCCTCGGCCGGGGTCTGGAACAGGGCTCCGGCCGTCGCCGCCAGTCCCAGATCGCCATAGCCGGTGGCGATGACCTTCTGACCCCGGTCGTGGCCGTCCTGTCCCAGCTTGGCGATCAGGATCCGCGGCGGTCCGCCGTCGTTCTCGATGAAGGTGGCGACCATGTCGCGGGCCCGGCTGATCTTCGGATCCTTGCCCGCGGCCTTGGCATAGACGCCCGTGACCGTCTTGACCGTGGCCACATGCCGCCCGAAGGCCGCTTCCAGCGCATCGGAGATCTCGCCGACCGTCGCATGGGCCCGGGCCGCGCGGACGGTCAGTTCCAGCAGGTTGCCGTCGCCACGCGCGCCCTCGGTCAGGGCGGTCAGCGCTGCCTGCACCGCCGGTTCGTCGCGCTCGGCCCGCAGCTTCTGCAGCTTCTCGATCTGCCGCGCCCGCACCTCGGCGTTGTCGACCTTCAACACCGGAATGTCGTCCGCCACATCATTGAGATAGCGGTTGACCCCCACCAGCGTCTGCTGGCCGGTGTCGATGCGCGCCTGGGTCCGGGCCGAGGCCTCCTCGATCCGCAGCTTGGGCACGCCGGCCTCGATGGCCCTGGTCATGCCGCCCAGCGCCGCGATCTCGGCAATGTGCGCCCGCGCCCGTGTGACCAGGTCCGCGGTCAGGCGCTCGACGTAGAAGCTGCCGCCCCAGGGATCGATGGTTCCGGTCAGGCCGGTCTCCATCTGCAGGAACAGCTGGGTGTTGCGGGCGATCCGGGCCGAAAAATCGGTCGGCAGGGCCAGGGCCTCGTCCAGCGAATTGGTGTGCAGGCTCTGGGTCTGGCCACCCGCCGCGGCCATGGCCTCGACCACGGTGCGCGGCACATTGTTGAACACATCCTGGGCCGCCAGCGACCAGCCCGAGGTCTGGCAGTGGGCCCGCAGCGACAGGGATTTGGGATCCTTCGGCGCGAACTCGGCCTGGACCAGCTCGGCCCACAGCAGCCGGGCGGCCCGCATCTTGGCCACCTCCATGAAATAGTTCATGCCGATGGCCCAGAAGAAGCTGAGCCGCGGCGCGAAGGTGTCGACATCCATGCCCGAGGCGACCCCGGCGCGGATATAGTCGATGCCGTCGGCCAGGGTGTAGGCCAGCTCCAGATCGGCCGAGGCCCCGGCCTCCTGCATGTGATAGCCGCTGATCGAGATCGAGTTGAAGCGCGGGGCTTCGGCCGCGGTCCAGGCGAAGATGTCCGACACGATCCGCATCGAGGGTTCCGGCGGATAGATGTAGGTGTTGCGGACCATGAACTCCTTGAGGATGTCGTTCTGGATGGTCCCGGTCAGGGCGCTGTGCGGCACGCCCTGTTCCTCGGCGGCCACGACATAGAGGGCCAGGATCGGCAGCACCGCCCCGTTCATCGTCATCGACACGCTCATCGTGTCCAGCGGAATGCCGTCGAACAGGGTGCGCATGTCGAGAATGGAATCGATCGCCACCCCGGCCATGCCGACATCGCCCGCGACCCGCGGATGGTCACTGTCATAGCCCCGGTGCGTGGCCAGATCGAAGGCGATCGACAGCCCCTTCTGACCGGCCGCCAGATTGCGCCGGTAGAAGGCGTTGGATTCCTCGGCGGTCGAGAAGCCGGCGTACTGCCGAATGGTCCAGGGGTTGGACGCATACATGGTCGGATAGGGGCCACGCACGAACGGCGCGAAACCGGGCAGGCCACCGGTAAAGTCCAGCCCGTCGACGGCGTCAGGGCCATAGGTCGGGGCCACGACGATGCCCTCGGGGGTGTCCCAGTCCGCGCGGCGCGGTGCGGGTCCGACGCTACCGGGGTCGAGATCGATGCGGGTGAAGTCGGGAAAGCCGCTCATCGGGCTGCCTCCTGCGTCGCCGTCTCAAAGGGCGCGGCGAACCGCACCGGGGTCAGCGGCACACAGGCATCACCGCCGCCGGACACAGTCGCCGCCGGCTCGGCTTCGACCGGGGCCGAACGCGTCTCGGCATTGACGAATTTGGTGACCCCGATCAGCTGGGCCCGGCCCTCGGCCAGATCGGTCTCGCGCAATGCGCGGGCCGTGGCCACCCGCGCCTGGATCGTTCCGGCCTTCAGGGCCGCGATCACGCCGCCCTCGCCCTCGATGCGCTGGAGCTCGGCCCAGCCGGCCTCGGCCAGATCGCGGGTGCGGGCGTCGAGGAACCAGGAACCCGCCGCCGGATCGTCGACCCGGCCCAGATGGGCCTCTTCCATCAGCACCAGCTGGGTGTTGCGCGCCAGCCGCCGGGCGAAGGCGTCCGGGCGTCCGGCGGCGCGACTGAACCCGTCCAGCACCACCGCATCGGCCCCGCCGACGGCTCCGGCGAATCCCGCTGCGGTCAGCCGCAGCAGATTGGGCCAGGGATCGCGCGCCGACAGCATGCGCCGCGACGAGCGCGCCTCGATCGTCGCGGGCACCTCCAGCCCCAGGGCCCTGACCAGCGAACCCCAGATCAGCCGCAGGGCCCGCACCCGGGCCAGGGCGTCAAAATATTCAGCATCGACCGACACACCCAGAACCGTGCCCCGCGCCGCCCGTTCGAGGCTAAGCCCCGCCGCGACGCCCGCCTTGAGGCTGGCCAGGGCCGAAGCGGCGGCAAAACCGAGCTCCTGTCCGGCCGAGCCCCCGGCCTCATGCACGACCCGGCCACTGGCCAGGAAGAAACTGGCTTCAGGATAGGCACCCGCATGCCGCGCCGCTGTATTGGCGGCAAGGGTCAGGTGCTCATCGAGCGGCCGCGGCGCGGCCCCGGCAGCAGCGAAGGCCGAAACCGGATCCAGGTGGAAGCGCAGCATCGCCCGCGGCGAGCCCTTGGCCGCCACCGCCAGCGCATCGGCCGCGACCGGACCGGCGAGCCCGGCGTCGAGCCCGACCGCCGCCAGCTCCAGCGCCACCCCGTCCAGCGCGCGCGCCAGCAGGTCGCTGTCCGACAAAACGGCCCCTGACAGGATCACCGAGGCCGCGCCGCCCTCCAGATCGGCCAGCACCGCCGCATTGACCGACTCCGGGGTGTCGCCCTCGATCAGGGTGCGCAGATCCCAGGCCCGGCCGTCGGCGTCCGCGGCCCGCGACGCGAACACCGGGGCGACCGCATCATCGGCCGCATACAGGGGCGCGACCGTCAGGCCGTCGGCGTCCGTTCGCGTCAACTCTGACAGCGCGCGCCCCTTCAGGGCCTTGCCGGCCTGGGCCGCCCATTGGGCACGGGTCGGCCGGACGAACAATTCGGACATAGGGACTCCAGCGAAAAACCTGCGCCTCTATGGCGCGGGCACACGCCGCGCGTCCAGTCCGGGGAGCGACCGGGAGGCACACACGGAAAGGCCCCGCCGCTCGCGCGACGGGGCCGATCGGCTGTCGGGGAGGCGGTCGACTATTGCGGACGGGTCGATCCCGAGGCATCGGCGTCGCCGCTGGCAGACACCGCTACACCGTTACGATTGGCGGACGCCGAGCCGGACGACGAGGCTCCACCCCGCGCCGCGCTGTTGCCGGATTCCGACCGGCTGTCCGACATCAGCCCACCGGTGGTTCCGACACCGTTGTCGGTCCCGGCATGGCCCGAACCCGATCCGGCGGCGGCACCCGACAGTTCGGTCGACCGGACAGTATTGAGTGCACCGGCGGCGGTGCCGCGGGCCTGGTCCCGGGTACGGGCGGCCGCGCGTTCCGCGCGCGCAGCGGCGGCAGAGGCCCGCGCGCGGGTTCGTTCAGCGCGGGACTCGGCCCGGGCGCGGGCCTGCTCGGCCAGGCTGGTGGTCTCGCCCAGACGGTCGCTGACAATGCCGCGATCAATCGATCCGCCGAAGGCACCACTTCCCGAACCGCCGGCCTGCCCGGTCACACTGCCGAGTCCACCGAGGCTGCCACCACCACCTCCGGTGATTCCGCCGGTAATGCCGCCGACCACCTGGGCCTGGGCCCCGCCGGCCATGACCAGGGCAACTGTCGCACTCGCGGTCAGCAATAGGATCTTGCGCATGGTGTCTTCTCCTGAAACTCATTGAGGACAGACGTTGCCCTCAGTGAGCCCAACGACGGGCCATGCGGATTTCATCCGTCGTCCGGATTTCTTTCAGCGCGTCAGTCGTCCACGCGCCCCGACGGCCCGGGGGGCGACCCGGAGCTCAGCCCCGACCAGACCCCGGCCGTAGACCGGATCGGTCCCTGCGGCCCCCAGGTCGCGCGCCTCCCGTGCCAGCGCCGCGACGGCTCGTTCCGCCCGCCCGTCCTCCAGGCGAGCGGCCAGCAGGCCGGCGACGAGCGGGGCGGCGAAGGAGGCCCCACGCACGGTGGCATAGCCTCCGCCCAGCGTGGCCGCGGCCATATCAGCCCCGGGTGCCGCAAAATCCACCTGCGCGCCGCGCCCGGCCTCCGGCAGAACACGATCGCGACCACTGACCGCCGTGACGCCGATCACACCCGGATAGGCCGCCGGAAACAACGGCGGCGCGGCCGGACCGTCGTTGCCGACCGCCGCGACCAGCAGATGATCGCGCCCGACCAGTCGGCCGACCACCACCTCGACCAGCGGATTGCGTGGGCCGACCAGGCTGATGTTGATCACCCTGACGTCGCGCGCCGCCATCCAGGCCAGCGCCCTTGCCAGGGTTTCGGCCGAACCACCGGTCACCGCCCCGCCGTAGACATCGGCGGCAAACAGGTCCGCGCCGGGCACCGCCCCCGCGAAGCCCGGCCCGCGTCCGGCCAGCAACGAGGCAACCGCGGTGCCGTGGGCGGCGGGACGAACGGGACCGGCGAAGCCCTGCTGGATCAGGGTCACGGACGACAGGCTGGGATGACCGCCCTCCACGCCGGTATCAATCATCCCGACCCGTCGACCGGGCGACGACCCCGAGGTCGGCACAGCCACCCGCCCGGCAACGACAATTGCGGATCCGGCCGGCCCGTGGATGTGATTGAAGGTGTAGCTGCCCTGCGGATCGATACCCGCCAGGCGTTCGACCCCGTCCCGCAGCGCCATACCCCGCGGCGGGGTCAGGACCACGACCGTCAGGTCCAGCCCCTCCAGCCGGGTTTCACGCAGCACGGAGAAACCGTCGGCCCGGGCCCGTTCAAGCGCGGCCGGATCGGGATCCGTGGCGAGAATTTCGCCGCGCACGACCGGCCAGCCCTGGGGATCGGCCTCAAGCGCCCCGCGCGACTGACGGATCAGGCGGGTCAGATGGGACGGAGCCGCCTCGACCACAGCGTCAACCTGCCGCTCCAGGGCGTCCACGCGTCCGACCACCCGGCCGGGCAGCGTCTCGATCCGACCCGGCGGCAGACCCGGTCCCGGCAGTGACGGCAGGCCGATCTGGGCCAGGGCCGGCGAACCCGTAGCCAGCCCCGCCAGGACGATCGCCACCATGACTGATCGAATCATTCGCGCCTCCGTTCCGCCGGGCCGTGTCAGAAAATTCTTGGTCGCGCGGCCGTTATGGATGAAACGTCCGGCCGACACCGTTCTATCCATCATGACCCGGGATCGCCATTGGATGAGTTTCAGGAAGGCCTTGTCGCGCTGCTGCCGCGCCTGCGCCGGCTGGCCCGCGCCCTGGCCCGCTCCGAGGTCGATGCCAACGATCTGGTCCAGGACACCGTTGAACGCGCCCTGGCCAAACGCTCGGGCTTTCGGCCCGGCACCCGTCTGGACAGCTGGACCTTCACCATCATGAGACGCCTGTTCATCGACCAGGGGCGGTCGCGCACCCGCTGGGGCCGGGTCGTCACGCCGGCCACCGCGGCGAGCGAGGCCGTGGCCGACGTCAGCATGGCCGGCGAAGCCCTGCGCGCCGACGCCATGGCCGTGCGCACCGCCATCCACGCCCTGCCGCGCGACCAGCAGCTGGCCGTGGCCCTGGTCCTGATCGACGGCCTGTCCTACGCCGAGGCGGCCGCCGTCGCGGGAGTCCCGGCCGGAACCCTGACCAGTCGTCTGGTCCGGGCCCGACAGACCCTGATCGAGACCCTCGCCGCACAGGGAGTGAATCCATGACCCTCGACGACCTGACCCTGATGGCCTTTGTCGACGGCGAACTGCCCGCCGCCGAGCACGAGCGGGTCGCGGCCGCCCTCGCGCGGGATCCGGCGCTGCAGGCCCGTGCCGAGGCCCTGCGCGGGGCCCGTACGGTGGCGCGCGAGGCCTTTCCGATCGTCGTCGACCCCCGCGATGCCGCTCTCGCCGCCCGCATCCGGTCCAACGCCCGCGGCGCGCGGGCGCGGCGGTTTGCGCCCGCAGACCGGCTCGCCGCCTGGCTTCCGCGCCCGGCGCTGTGGGCCGGCCTGGCCGCCGCCGGGTTCGCGGCCGGGATCGGCGTCGGCTGGCTCGCGCCGGGTCCGACGCCGGACGGTCTTGTCCTGCAACCAGGCGGACAAATCGCCGACGGGGCCCTGACCCGCGTGCTCGACACCCGCCGGGCCGGCGACGGGGCCGACGCGTCCGGACACCGGGTGAACCTGACCTTCAGATCCGTCGAGGGGGAATGGTGCCGGACCTTTGCCGCCGACACCGACGGCGTGGCGGGCCTGGCCTGTCGCCGGGACGGCCACTGGCAGGCCCGGGTGATCACCCCGTGGGTCGCGCCCGGCTCCGGTCTGCGCACCGCCTCGGCCGAAACGCCGCCGGCCATCCTGGCCGAGGTCGACGCCCTGATCAGCGGTCAGAGCCTCGACACAGCCACCGAGGCCGATCTCCTCGCCGCCGGATGGCCTGAACCCTGACGCCATCCATGGGATGAATTCGTCCCGCTCCGTCGTTGGACCTTCGCAGGCAGCTTTGCCGTCGTCGTGAGGTTTCGGGTGGACGCGGACAAATTCAGGGATCGAGCCGCCGTCTGGCGACAGCGGGCCGCCGAACGGCACGACGCCCGGGCGAAGGCGGCGGACCTGCAACTGGCGGAGGAATACGAACGCCTCGCGGCCACCCTGTCGGCGTCTGCCGCACCGATCATGGCGGACGATCTGCCGGCCCCCGTGCTGGATGACGCCGTCACCGCGCCCTGAACCGGGACGGCCCGGGTTGGCCGCCCACCGGCCTCGACCGACGCCACCGGACGTGATCCGCGCAAACGCCGGCCCCCACCCGACCCGGTCGGGCGATGGCTGGGTTGATTGTCAGGAAAAGGGAATGGTGGACGCGACAGGGATTGAACCTGTGACCCCCTCGATGTCAACGAGGTGCTCTCCCGCTGAGCTACGCATCCGCCAAAGCGGTTCCGGACAGGTCCGGAACGGGAAGGAGCGGTCTATAACCCGGTCGCCGCGCGCACTGCAAGAGCCAACACGCCGCAACCGCTCACAAATGAATTTGAACGCCGGGGGCCGTGGCGGCGGCGGTGAAGCTAGGCCGCGACCATCCGTTCGACCTCGGTCACCAGATCCCGCAGATGCACGGGCTTGGACAGGACCTTGGCCTGGGGCGAAGCCTGTGCCGCCGTCAGGGCCACGGCGGCGAAACCGGTGATGAACATGATGCGAATGCCCGGCTGACGGGCGGCGGCGACGCGGGCGACCTCGATCCCGTCGGCACCGGGCATGACGATATCGGTCAGCAGCAGGTCCCACGGGCCCTGGTCCAGCGCGTCGATGGCGTCGTCACCGTTCTCGCAGTCGACCACCGAATGGCCGGCCCGTTCCAGCGCTCGCGTGAGGAATCCCCGTAGCGAACTATCGTCTTCAGCCAGCAGAATTCGCGCCATACCCCGGTCGTCCCTTGATCTTTGACCCTGACGCTAGGCCCGGAACGGTAAACCGGCCATGAAAAACAGCAATATGCCTGGACGCGACCTGTGTACGGTCCGGGAAATGATGCAGACATGCCGCGGATGAAGCCAGAGATGACAGCCGTCGCCAGCGACGCCGCCGGACCGGCCCTGCCCGGGGGCTACCGTATCACCCCGGGCCGGAACGCTCCCGGCCCGTTCGTCTTCGCCTCGCCCCACTCCGGCCGGTTCTGCCCGGCCGATCTCCGGGCGAGGGCGGACCTGACGCCCAAGGCCCTGCACGGCACGGAGGACGCCCTGGTCGACCGCCTGATCGAGTCCGGCCCCGACCATGGCGCCGTGGTCATCGCCGGCCAGATCGGCCGCGCCTATGTGGACCTGAACCGGGACCCGGCCGAACTGGACCCCCGATTGATCGACGATGTCCCCGATGTCCCGATGTCGGCCAAGGTCGCGGGGGGATTTGGCGTCCTGCCACGCCTCGGCAGCGACGGTCTGCCTCTGTATGACCGTACCCTGCCACTGCACGAGGCCCGGGACCGGATCGCGCGGGTCCACACGCCCTATCACACGGCCCTGGCCGGCCTGATGCAGACCGCTCAAGCCCGTCACGGCCGCGCCGTCCTGATCGACTGGCATTCGATGCCGGCGCGGATGAATGACGGAGCGACCGGTCCCGATGTGGTCCTCGGCGATCGCTTCGGCACGAGCTGCGCCGCCGGTCTGACCCGATATCTGAGAGCCGCCTTCGAACGCCTCGGCTGGCGGGTCGCCCTGAACCAGCCCTATTCCGGCGGGTATTCGACCCGGATCTGGGGTCGGCCGGACGACGGCTTCAACGCCATCCAGATCGAACTGAACCGGGGGCTCTATTTCGACGAATCGACGCGCGAGCCGGGCCCGGGCTGGTCGCGCTGCGTCAGCGGACTGGAGCGGGTCATCACCGCCCTGTGTGCCGACGCGCCCTGAAAAAAATGCCGCACCCGGGGGTGCGGCATTGAAGTCTATAGGGAGGAAACGCCCAGAAAGGGCATGACGCCCGGAGGCGTCGTCGAGAAAGTTAGGTTGCAGCGCACAATACGTCAAGAGACCTTCTCGCACCTGCGATCACCGCCTGTTACGGCCTGTTCATTCCGGTCCGGGCCGCGCGGGCGGCGCGATCAGTCAAGCGTTGCCGGCAAACCTATTTCGTTTCCAGAAGCCTGCGGGCGGTGCGGATCGCCCGGGCGGCCGGCGAACCGGCCTGTCGCCAGATCAGCAGGGCGAAGGCCGAGGCGACGCCCGCCGCCAGCCACCAGGGTCCGAACAGCCAGGCTGCCGCTGCCAGGGCGAAATAGTAGCCGCGCACCCCCTGGCTGAAGGCGCTCAGGGCCGGATTCAGCAAGGCCGCCGCAGCATCGCCCAGGGCGACACGATCCGCGGCCTCATGGGTCTCCGGCGCCGCCCCGATCAGGGCCAGGGTGTAGTTGAGCTGGCGGATCGACCAGATGAAGTCCAGCAGCCCCCGCGCCAGGCAGACCAGGATCAGCGCCAGTTTGCCTTCGAGCAGAGGCAGCGGGACCGCCTCCGCCCCGACCGCGGCCACGCCCCGCAGCGCGCCCTCACCGCCGAACAAAATTCCGCCGACGGCCGCGATCAGAAGCAGGTTGGTCGAGGCGAAGAAGGAGGCCGAGTTGATCGTATGGCCCATCAACTGGCTGTCGACCATGCGGATCTCGCGGTGGACCATGACCCGCATCCAGGCCCGCCGCACGAGGGTCATGTCATCGTTCAGCGTACCGCTGCGCCGTGCCAGCACATCCAGCAGGGGTCCGTAGCCGAGCCAGCACACCATGAAGAGGCTCAAGGCCGCGATATCCGGAATCGTCATCGTCCACTCCCTGGGTCGCGCGGCGCCATTGTCCTGCCGCCGGATGGGTCCAGGAGCAAGTCAGCCTTGCTCCCCGGCCCGACCCGGACTATCACGCCCGCCTCTCCTTCGCAGTTGCACAATACGGTTCGACCATGAACATCGACGCCATCCCCGTCGGCCCCAATCCGCCCTGGGACCTGAATGTGATCATCGAGATCCCGCAGGGTGGTCTCCCGGTCAAGTACGAGATGGACAAGGAGTCGGGGGCCCTGTTCGTCGACCGTTTCCTGCACACCGCCATGTACTACCCGGGCAACTACGGCTTTGTGCCGCACACCCTGTCGGACGATGGCGACCCCTGCGACGTCATCGTGCTGAACCCGACCCCGGTCGTGCCGGGCTGCGTGATCCGCTCACGGCCGATCGGCGTGCTGATCATGGAAGACGAAAAGGGCATGGACGAGAAGATCCTCGCCGTGCCGGTCGACGCCCTGCACCCCTATTACACCGACATCGCCAGCTACCGGCAGCTGCCCAACATCATGGTCGAGCAGATCCAGCACTTCTTCACCCGCTACAAGGACCTGGAGAAGAACAAGGAAACCACCGTGAAGGGCTGGGGCGACGCCGGCGAGGCGGCAGAGCTGATCGTCACGGGCATGCGCGCCCACCAGGACAAGCTGAAGGCCGCCATCGAGGCCAACGCCGCCTGATCCGGCGCGGAAAACCTGCCGGCTTCCAGCACCTCAGGCCGTTACAACCGTCTGGATTCGCCGGGTTTTCATTAAATATCCCGTCCAGAACCTGGCGCCCGCGTCCGGTGTGGTAAATTGCGCGGGTCGCATTTGGCTGTGCGGCCGGTGTTGCCGGACACCAGGGCCGGTTGGCAGGGTTGGCAGGGTTGGCACCCCGTTTTTCCAGAACCCTGCCAAATCCACCACCGGACGAGAATAAGCCCTCGCCCACCGCGACCATGTCTTCACCCCTCCTGCAGGACACGCTAACGAAGCCCATGGCCGCTGCCGACACCCCCGCCGAGACCTTCAAGCGTGCGCTCGCCCATGCGGCGCGCGCCCTGGCGGAGCAGGCCGAGCTGGAGGTGACCTTCGGCTCCGACGGGCCGCGGCTGGTCAACGGCATCCTGACCCTGCCGCACCCGCCCCGCGACCCGTCCGGCCCTGACAGCGCCACCCTGCGGGGACAGACCGACCGGCTGGCCCTGCGTCTGGCCAATCACGACGAAGGCCTGCACAGCCGCCTGCGCCCCGCCGACAGCCGCGCCGCCGAGGTGTTTGAGGCGGTCGAGCAGGCCCGGGTCGAGGCCGTCGGCTCCCGGTCCCTCGCCGGCGTGCGCGCCAATATGGGCGCGGCCCTGCTGACCCGGCTGGAAAAGAGCGGGGCCCTGCGCGCCGCCGACGCCGAACAGGTCTCGGTACCCGAGGCCCTGGCCCTGATGGTGCGCGAACGCCTGACCGGCCTGCCCGCCCCCGACGCGGCCCGGGCCATGGTCGATCTGGTGCGCGCCGACATCGAAACCCGGGCCGGCGACCCGCTGGACGCCCTTGCAGCCAGCGCCGACGATCAGGAAGCCTTCGCTCTCAAGCTGCGCGAGGTGCTGCGGGCGCTGGACATGGACCCCGGCGACGGCCGGGGCGACGACGCGTCCGAGGACCAGGGCGACGAGGAGCCCGACCCCCAGGACCCGGACGCCGCCGACGATCAGGACGACGAGGATGACTCCGGCAGCGAGGGCGGCCAGTCGATGGAGGGCACCGCCGACGACCAGTCGGCCGAGGAGGATCGCGACGCCCGCCCCGACGGCAGCCCGGCCGATCCGGACGGCGACGCGACCGAGGACGGGCCGGAACTGGATGACGGCTCCCTGCCCAACCGCCAGCAGACCAGCGACGACGGCCGGGCCGTCGACGCCTACAAGGTGTTCACCACCGCCTATGACGAGGTCATCGACGCCGCCGACCTGTGCGACCCGATGGAACTGGACCGGCTGCGCGCCCTGCTGGACCAGCAGCTGACGGCCCTCAGCAGCATCGTCTCCCGCCTCGCCAACAAGCTGCAGCGTCGCCTGATGGCCCAACAGAACCGCAGCTGGTCGTTCGATCTCGAGGAAGGGGTGCTGGATACGGCCCGCCTGACCCGGATCATCACCGACCCGACCGCGCCCCTGACCTTCAAGGCCGAGAGCGAAAGCCCGTTCCGCGACACGGTCGTGACCCTGTTGCTCGACAACTCCGGCTCCATGCGCGGACGCCCGATCATGGTCGCGGCCGTCTGCGCCGACATCCTGGCCCGCACGCTGGAGCGGTGCGGGGTGAAGGTCGAGATTCTCGGTTTCACCACCCGGGCCTGGAAGGGCGGCCAGTCGCGCGAGGCCTGGATCAGCGCCGGCAAGCCGGCCATGCCCGGCCGGCTGAATGACCTGCGCCACATCATCTACAAGGCCGCCGACTCGCCGTGGCGCCGGTCCCGCAAGAACCTCGGCCTGATGATGCGCGAGGGGCTGCTCAAGGAAAACATCGACGGCGAGGCCCTGACCTGGGCCCACGACCGGCTCACGGCCCGGCCCGAGGCCCGTCGCATCCTGATGGTCATCTCCGACGGGTCGCCGGTCGACGACTCGACCCAGTCAGCCAACGCCGCCCTCTATCTGGACAAACACCTGCGTCAGGTGATCGAGGAGATCGAAACCCGCTCGCCGGTCGAACTGATCGCCATCGGCATCGGCCATGACGTGACCCGCTGGTACCGTCGCGCCGTGACCATCGTGGATGTGGAACAGCTGGCCGGGGTCATCATCGAGAAACTGGCTGAACTGTTCGACGCCAAGCCCAAGACGGTCGAGCGCGCCACCGGCCGCGCCCGATCCCGGAGAGCCGCATGACCCTGTTCAGACGCTTCGGGGCGCTGGCCGCGGCCCTGGCCCTGGCGGCCTGCGCCACCCTGCCTGTCGCGCCGTATGTCACGACGTCCGCCGACGGCTGGATTCCGGTTGCGGCGCAGACCCGCCCGGTCAGTCTCGGCCTGCTGCCCGGGGCCCGGCTCGTGGAAGGGGTCCGGTTCGCCGGTGGCATCGTCGTCGCCAGCCCCGAAACCACGCCCCTGCACGGCCTGTCGGATCTGAAAATCCTCGACGGTGACCTGGTCAGCGTGACCGATGCCGGAGACCTTGTCCGGGCCCGGCTGAGGCTCGACCGTCAGGGTCGCCTGACAGGCCTGGACCAGCCCCGCGTCCGCCGCCTGACCCTGACCGACGGCCGCCCGATCACCGAAAAGGTCGACGGCGACGCCGAAGGCCTGGTCATCACCGCCACCGGCGACCTGCTGATCAGTTTCGAGCGCGACCACCGCATCTGGAACTATGGCCCCTTGGCCCGGCCGGGCGCACACCCTGTCCCCGTCGCCGCACCCGACTATGCCTTTCCGGCCAATGACGGGATGGAGGGGCTCAGTGCCGCGCCGGGCGGCTGGCGTGCCACCGGGGAGTCCGGCGGCGTCTGGGACTGTGGGTCGACCGGCTGTCGCGCCGTGGTCGCGCCGCCTGCGGCCCTGCTGACCGATGCCGACTACCGCATCACCGGCCTGGACCGGGACCCGGCGGGAAACGGCTGGTTTGCGGTTGAACGCAGCTTCCGCCCGCCCGCCGACGTGCGCGCCCGCGTGCGCCGCATGGCGGTGGACGGCAGCCTCGGCCCTGTCCTGATCGAGCTTAAACACCCCGGCACGGTCGACAATTTCGAAGGCATTGCCGCCGTCGCCACCCCCGGTGGCGTCCGGCTCTACCTGCTGTCCGACGACAATTTCAGCGACAGGCAGCGCACCCTGCTGCTGGCCTTCGACCTGGCCAACGCCCGGCACTGACCGTCGGGCCGCGGCGCAATCAGACCCGCTCGCTGACCTTGATCGCTACCCGGCAGCCGGCCTTGATTACGGCGCTCAGCAGGCGGTGACCGGGGGCGTCGCGGCTACCCTGTTCGACCGCATGGTCATGATGCGCCAGTTCCTCGTCCCGGAACTGCGTCAGTTCGGCGGCCAGCGCCGGATCCCGGTCGGCCAGTTCGGCGATCTGTTCGGCATAATGCTGCTCGATCACGCTCTCAACGGCCTCGGTACAGGCATGGGCGGCCTTTTCGCCCATCAGCGCCGTCCCCGCCCCCAATGCCGTGGCCGCCAGACGCCAGACCGGGGTCATCAGGGTCGGCCGCACCCGTTCGGCGTTAAGCAAGGCCTCGAACCGGGCCAGATGCACCGCCTCCTGCTCACCCATCTCGCCCATGTCGGCGGCCAGGGATTCATGACCGGAACGGCCGCGGAACACCGCCTGCTGGGCGCGGTAGATATGGACTGCGGCATATTCCCCGGCGTGATCCACCCTCAGGATCTCGGCCCGGCGCGCGCGACCGGCTCCCCGACCCGGGCGGGGCAGGGGAATGCGGCGGTCGTCGGCGTCACTTTGCGGGGGCACGGGCATCCTTGGGCCGTTTGGCGGCCAGCAGGCTGACGATGGCGAGGGTCGCCGAAATCAGCGCATTCCATCCTGCCATGGACAGGCCCAGCCAGCTCCATGCCACGGCGTCGCACATGGCCACCCGCGCCACCGGGCCGGTACCCAGGGCCAGCGAATTCAGGGCTGCCTCGAGATCGAGTCCGCCGCCCCCGGCCGCGCAGGTCGCCGGCAGTTCCCACCAGTGCAGTTCGCCACCCGCATGGAAGGCGGCCGTGACCGTGCCGGTCAGGAAGACCAGAAACAGCAGAAAGGCCGCAATCCGCGGCGTGCCGCGACTGGCCCGGCTGACCAGGGCCCACAACGTCGCGGCCAGGGCGATGGCCACCGCGCCCCACAGGACCTCGCGCTGCCTCAGGCACAGATTGCAGGGGGCCAGACCGCCGAAACGCTCGAAGGCATGGGCCGCCGCCAGCATCGCCAGCGAAATGCCGAGCGCAAAGGCGGTCCACCAACGGGTCAGGAGACGAAAAAGGTCGGTCATCGGCCTATTCATAGACGCCTGCGCGGGGTCCGTCGATGGAGCGCTACAGCAGCTTCACCGCAGCGATCAGCGCGACCAGCAGGATCACACCCAGGATCGAGAACAGCGCCAGGCGTTTCTCCACCACCGCCAGCATGGCCGGACCGAATTTCTTCAGGATCCAGGCCTCCAGGAAGAACCGCCCGCCGCGCGTCACCACCGAGGCCGCGATGAAGACCGGGAAGCTGAAGGCCGCCAGACCCGACGCGATGGTCACCAGCTTGTAGGGGATCGGGGTCAGCCCCTTGATCAGGATGACCCAAAGCCCCCAGTCGGCGAACCAGCTCTTGAAATGCTCCAGACCGTCGGAGTGCCCCATCAGGCTCAGCACCCACAGCCCGACATCATTCAGAAAATAGCCGATGGCATAGCCGAGGATGCCGCCCAGCACCGATGCCGCCGTGCAGACCCCGGCATAGAAATAGGCCCGCTCCGGCCGCGCCAGAATCATCGGGCACAGCATCACATCGGGCGGAATCGGAAAGAAGGAGCTCTCGGCGAATGAGACGACGGCCAGGGCCGGAGTCGCGTGTCGGCTTCGCGCAAGGGCGAAGACCCAGTCGTACATCTTGCGAAGCATGGGGTCCTTTCGGGGCGTTCCTCCGCCTCTAGCAGGCCTCGCCGGCGGACGCACCCTCCAGATCGTGTTCGGCCGGCGGGTTGGCGAAGACGGTGCGGATCACTAGGTTCCGCGCCACAGAGCGGCGTCGCGCCGCTACCCCAATCAGGAGACGCTCCCATGCATGACGCGCCCCAGTCCGATGCCGCCGTCCGCCTCGACCAGGAAAACCCTCTCGGTGTCGACGGCTTTGAATTCGTCGAATTCACCGGCCCCGAGCCCGAATCCATGGTCAGCCGACTGGAATTGATGGGTTTCACCCCGACCCATGTCAATCCGAAGACCGGAGCGGTGCGCCTGAAGCAGGGCGACATCACCCTGCTGGTCAATCGCACGCCCCGGGGCCAGGCCGCCGATTTCGCCCGCGACCACGGCCCCTCGGCCAACGGCATGGCCTTCCGGGTCTCCGATGCGAAAGCCGCCTTCGACGGCGCGGTCCAGCGTGGCGGCCGCCCGGCCGAAGGCCATGACGGCGGGGCCCTGGGCAATGGGTACCCCTATGTGCTGCAGGGCATCGGCGGCTCGCTGCTGTACCTCGTCGACCAGTATGGCGACGCCGGTTCGCTCTATGACGGCTGGGACGAGATCGAGGGCTGGGAAGAGGCCGAGCGCAAGAATTCGGTCGGCCTGTTCATGCTCGACCACCTGACCCACAACGTGCGGCGCGGCCAGATGCGGACCTGGTCCGGCTTCTACGGCGACGTCTTTGCCTTCGAAGAGCAGAAATATTTCGATATCAAGGGCAAGGCGACCGGCCTGTTCTCGCAGGCCATGATCGCGCCCGACCGGGCCATCCGCATCCCGCTGAACGAGAGCCAGGACGAGAACTCCCAGATCGAGGAATTCCTGCGGCGCTACAATGGCGAAGGCATCCAGCACATCGCCCTGGCGACTGACGACATCTTCGAGACGGTGGAAGAGCTGAAACGCCGCGGCATTCCCTTCCAGGATACGATCGAGACCTATTTCGAGCTGATCGACAAACGCCTGCCCAACCACGGCGAGGACGTCGCCCGGATGCGGAAAAACCGTATCCTGATCGACGGTTCGGACGAGGAAGGCCTGCTGCTGCAGATCTTCACCCAGGACACCTTCGGCCCGATCTTCTTCGAGATCATCCAGCGCAAGGGCAACCAGGCGTTTGGTGAGGGCAATTTCCAGGCCCTGTTCGACTCGATCGAGCTGGACCAGATCCGTCGCGGCGTCATCAAGGTCGACGCCTAGGTCCGGATTCGGGATCGTAACGGCCGCAGGACGTCGCTACGATCCCGTCTTTCCACCGCCATACCGATCCTGCCCGGGAGGGGCCCGTCATGAAGTCCGCCATCCTCGCCTTCTGTCTGGCCGTCGGACTGGCCGGTGCCGCCACCGCCCAGCAAGCTCCGGCCTGGTCCTTCGCCATCCATGGCGGGGCGGGCGTGATCGAGCGCGACAGCCTGACGCCGGAACAGGACGCGGCCTATCGCGCCGCCCTGCATCGCGCGCTGGAGGCCGGCTCGGCGGTGCTGGCCGCCGGCGGCTCGTCGCTGGACGCGATCCAGGCCGCCATCGCGCTGATGGAGGACGACCCGCTGTTCAATGCCGGACGCGGGGCTGTCTTCACCGCCGCGGGCCGCAATGAGCTGGACGCCGCCGTGATGGACGGGTCGGACCTGAACGCCGGGGCCGTCGCCGGCCTGACCACCACCCGCCATCCGATCGCCGCCGCCCGGGCGGTGATGGAGCAGTCACCGCACGTCATGCTCATCGGAGAAGGGGCCGACACCTTCGCGGAGTCGGTCGGGCTTGAGCAGGTCGATCCGGCCTTCTTCTTCACCGAGCGCCGCTGGCGGGGGCTGGAGAGCGCCCTGCGCAACCAGAACCTGCCGATCCCGTCGCGCCCCGCGGGGGTGCCGGGATCGATGGCGGACAACACCCTGACCACCCCGCCGCTCAACGAGCGCAAATTCGGCACGGTCGGCGCGGTGGCGCTGGACAGCCAGGGCCGGCTCGCGGCCGGAACCTCGACCGGCGGCATGACCGCCAAGCGCTGGGGTCGGGTCGGGGACGTGCCCGTGATCGGTGCCGGCACCTACGCCTCCAACCGCGACGGCTGCGCGGTGTCGGCGACGGGCGATGGCGAGTATTTCATCCGCGCGACCGTGGCCCGCGATATCTGCGCCAGAATCGCCGCCGGATCGACCAGCCAGACCGCTGCCCAGGCGGAAGTTGATGATGCCCTGTCCCTGGGTGGTTCGGGTGGCGTCATCGTCATGGACGCTGAGGGTCAACCGAGTTTTGCCATGACCACCTCAGGCATGTATCGCGGCGCGGTTTCCAGCAACCAGCCCGCGCGCGCCGCCATCTACGGCGACGAAGAGTTGCGCCCGTGACCCATGGTGCCGTCCTCGATCTGGCCGAAAAATTCGCCGGCATTTCCGACCACTGGCAGCCGCGCGTCGCCGCCCGACTGAATGGACAGGACGTGCGACTGGTCAAGGTCCAGGGCGTCTTCCCCTGGCACAGCCATGCCGAGGCGGAGGAGATGTTCCTGGTGTGGAAGGGCCGGTTCCGGGTCGAATTTCGCGACCGCGTCGAGAGTCTCGCCCCCGGCCAGTTCATCATCGTGCCGCGCGGCGTCGAGCACCGCACCGCCGCCGACGACGAGGCCGAAGTGATGATTTTCGAGCCGTCTGACGTCATCAACACCGGCGACGCTGCGCCGTCCGCCTTCACCGCCCCCACCGGACAGACGATCTGACATGACCCAGCGCGACCATCCCGGCGTCGTCCTGCCGCCTCCGCTGATCTATTTCGGCTTCCTCGCCATCGGCTGGGGGCTGCACGTCTGGCTGCGCGGCCCCGATCTTGGCCTGACGGTCGAAGTTCGGCGTGGCCTGGCCATCGGCCTGATCCTCGCCGGACTGTTGCTGGACGGCATGGCTGCGGGCCTGTTCCGGCGCTGGGATACCGCGGTCGAGCCGTGGAAACCCTCGACCACCCTCATTACCGATGGCCCCTACCGTTTCAGCCGCAATCCGATCTACGTCGGCTTCGCCATCACCTATGTCGGCCTGGCCGTGGCCATGGACAGCTGGTTCGCCGTCGGTCTGCTGTTCCCCTGCCTGCTGGCCGTCGACCGCTTCGTCATCGCCCGTGAGGAACGTTATCTGGCCGCCAAATTCGGCGCGGCCTACCAGGCCTATTGCGCCCGGGTCAGGAGATGGCTGTGACTGCCTTTGTTGCCGACGACGAACTGTCCAGCATGGCCATTGAGGAGCTCGACTCCGCCTGCGCCCTCAAATGGCCGGAACTGAAACGCATCACCCCCTGGGGCGATACCTTTACCGGCTTCGCCCCTTCGGGTCGCGAGGTCGAGATCGAGCGCCGCTACCTCTGGTCCCACGAACCCCAGGGCGCGATTGCCGTCGAGATCGAGGTGCGAGTGTCCGGCGGACAGCAGGCAGCCGAGGCCCGGGCCCTGATCAACCCGCCCGACTGACCCGGTTCACCGACCGGCGTTAACCTTTTCGATTGCCAATCGGGCTGGCGGCGGCAACATGCGGTCGCACAACTTGGGGCATCGGCTGCATGACGCACTATCCGTCAGAGTTTCAGAACGGCGGGGGTTTCGACCCGGTCTCGCCGGACGTGTTTTTCAGCCTGTCGCCGGTGCTACTGACCACCTTCCTGCTGCTGCTGGCCCTGGCCGTCGTCCTCGCCTGGTTCGCCCGGGACCTGTTCGGCCGCAAGGACCCCGACGCCGCGGAGGATATCTGGACCGCGATCCACACCGCCTGTCTTCTGGCCATGGGGGCCAACAGCGACCAGTTGCTGGCCCGGGCCAAGGCCCTGCGCGAGGAGATCACCACCCGGCTGGGCCCGGTCCTGGGACTGGCCGAAGGGCTCAACAAACCCTTGGGCGGGCTCGACACGGCCATCAAGGGCAGGACCCGGGATGACCGGGCCACAACGGCCGCAGCGGCCTGCGCGCCGCACGTCACCGTGCTTCAGAACAGCCAGATCGTCGTCCGTGGCGAGGATGGCGGCGGCATCGCTCCAGTGACTCCGCCCGCCACGCCACCGCCGCCGGCCGATCGCGAAATGACCGACGCCGAACGCGCCGCCGCCCTGCGCGGTGCCATCGGGACCTTTCACGACCATTGGTCCCAAAAGGCCCTGCGCCTCGCCGAGCTTCGCAAGGCCCGCAACGCCCTCTGCCACACGGCCCCCTTCAAACCCGTCGCCCATCACTGACATCGAACGGTTCCCTCCCCGTCCAAAACCGCCTAAGCCTGAGGCATGAAACTCGCCTCTCTCAAGCACGGCCGTGATGGCCGCCTCGTCGTTATTTCGCGGGACCTGAACTGGTTCACGGACGCCTTCCTGATCGCCCCGACCCTGCAGGCGGCGCTCGATGACTGGGCGCGCTGCGAACCCCTGCTGCGTGCCCTGGCCGAGAGCCTCGAGCATGAGGGCGTGCCGCGCGGCCGCTTCCATGAACGCGAGGCCGCCGCCCCCCTGCCCCGCGCCTATCAATGGGCCGACGGCTCGGCCTATGTGAATCACGTCGCCCTGGTGCGGCAGGCGCGCAACGCGGAAATGCCCGACAGTTTCTGGACCGACCCCCTGATGTACCAAGGCGCGTCCGATTCCATGCTGGGCCCGCGCGATCCCATCCCCCTGGCCGACGAATCCTGGGGCTGCGATCTTGAGGCCGAGGTCGTGGTTGTCACCGGCGACGTCCCCCAGGGCGTATCGCCCGAGGCCGCCCTGACCCACGTCCGCCTGATCGGACTGGTCAACGACGTGTCGCTGCGCAATCTGATCCCGGGCGAACTGTCCAAGGGCTTCGGCTTTGTCCAGTCCAAGCCGGCATCGGCCCTGTCGCCGGTGTTCGTCACCCCCGACGAGCTCGGACCGCGCTGGAACGGCGGCAAGCTGCACGGCACCCTGTCGGTCCATCTGAACGGGGCCGAGTTCGGCAAGGCCGACGCCGGTGTCGACATGACCTTCGACTTCGGCACCCTGATCGCCCATCTGGCCAAGACGCGCAGCCTGTGCGCCGGCACCATCATCGGATCCGGCACGGTGTCCAACCGCGACACCGACGGCGGACCCGGCAAGCCGGTCGCCGACGGCGGTCTGGGCTATTCCTGTATCGCCGAGGTCCGCACCGTCGAGACCATCCTGCGCGGCAAGGCCGAGACGCCCTTCCTCAAACACGGCGACACCGTGCGGATCGAGATGCTGGACGACACCCACCACTCGATCTTCGGGGCCATCGAACAGAAAGTCGCGCCGCTCCGCTGAGTCACCGGTGTTCTCACATCCTGCGCCATGACCAGCGTCGGCCCCGCGCACGAGGCCACGACCATCAGGGCGGCCAGGGCGGCGAGCGGGCATTTGCGGGACATGACGGCCTTCCGGTGTTGACTACGACACAGGGGAGAGGCCCCGGGGACACCCTGCGGATGCAACAGCCGGATTAAGCTTTGGTCAGATGCACCGGCTGCATCCCGCAATCCCGCGTTGACGGGATCGGACCCACCGGGCTACCACCGCCGGGTCCGGCGCGATGCCGCGCGGACACTGCGGGCGTGGTGGAATTGGTAGACGCGCTGGACTCAAAATCCAGTTCCGAAAGGAGTGCCGGTTCGACCCCGGCCGCCCGCACCATCTGTTGACGATCAGAGCCGCTGGCCCGGTCAGATCAGACCGGCGGCCCCGGCGCTGCGGTACAGCATATAGACGGCCACCACGAAGATCAGGGCCGCGAACACCGACGTCAGCGCCCCGCGCCGGTCGGACAGGACCTTGGCCAGACGCGCACCGCCGAGACCACCCAGCACGCCACCGGCGATGAACACTGCCGCCAGCGGCCAGTCGACCCAGCCCGAGACCGCATAGTTGAGCGCCGTGGTCAGGCCGAAGGCCGTGACCCCGACCAGGGACGAGCCAATGGCATTGTAGATCGGCATCCGGGTCGACCACATCAGGCTGGGCACGATCAGGAATCCGCCGCCGATGCCGAAGAAGCCGGACAGGATGCCGGTCGCGGCCCCGGTGCCGATCAATTTCGGCGCATTGCCCGGAGTCAGTTGAACGGTCGGATCGCCCGCCGTGCCGCGCCCCTTCAGCATCATGGCCCCGACCACCAGCATCAGAATGGCAAACAGGGCCAGCAGGGTTTCGCCGTCGACCGCCTTGCCCAGGGTCGAGCCCGCCAACGCCCCGATCACGCCGGCCACGGCGAACAGGCCGGCGATCTTCCATTTCACCGTGCCCCCCCGGGCATGGTTGAGCAGATTGGCCGCGGCATTGGCGGCCACGGCGAAGGCACTGGTGCCGATGGCCAGATGCGGATCGCGCACCCCCACCACATAGACGATCAACGGCACGGCGAGGATCGAACCGCCGCCGCCGACCAGGCCCAGCGAAAAACCGACCAGCCCCCCGGACCCGGCCCCGAGAAGATACTGGACCAGGCTGAGTTGGGGCGCGATCTCCACGTCAGGCCGGACCGTTCTCGAGCCGCGGCTTCAGCGGCGACAGGTCGTAGCCGGCGGCGCGGGCCGTCTCGATCAGCTCCTGCGCCGGACGCGTCCCGGCGCTGGCCAGACCCCACAGGCAGGTGGTGCGTGTGCCACTGCGACAGAAGCCCAGCACGGGACCGGGCAGTTCGTCGAGGGCGGCGCGCATGGCCGCCACGGCCTCGGGACCCATGCTCGCGCCGGTGACCGGGATATGCCGGAAGGTCAGCCCCTCGGCCTCGGCAGCGGCCTTCACCTGGGCCGCATCGGGCTGGCCCGGCTCTTCACCGTCGGGCCGGTTCGAGATCACCGAGCGATAGCCCAGACCGGCGATCGCCTTCATGTCCTCCAGGGCGATCTGGGGCGCGGCATCCAGCCGGTCGTCGATCTTGCGAATATCCATAGCGTTGTTCCTTCTGGTCATCAGGCCCGGGGCGGCCGGGGCGTCACAACAGGTTGAGCGGCACCTTCAGATAGCGCACGCCATTGTCCTCGGGCGGCGGCAACTGGCCGCCGTTCATGTTGACCTGCACCGACGGCAGGATCAGCTTGGGCATCGACAGGGTCGCATCCCGGGCCGTGCGCATGGCGACGAACTCGTCCTCGCTGACGCCGTCGCGAACATGGATATTGCCGGTCCGCTCGGCCCCGATGGTGGTCTCCCAGGCGTAGGTCGTGCGTCCGGGCGGCGCCATGTAGTCGTGGCACAGGAAGACCCGCGCCGCATCCGGCAGCGAGGTCAGCCGGTGAATCGACCGGTAAAGGGTGCGGGCATCGCCGCCGGGAAAATCACAACGGGCCGTCCCGTAGTCCGGCATGAACAGGGTGTCGCCGGGAAAGACTGCATCGCCGATCACATAGGCCAGGCAGGCCGGCGTATGGCCGGGCACATGCAGCACCGCCGCCTCCAGTCCGCCGATGCTGAAGCGGTCGCCGTCGCGGAACAGTTGGTCGAACTGGCTGCCGTCGCGGTGGAAGGCCGCGGGCTCATTGAAGATTTCGCCGAAAGCCTGCTGCACCTGGACGATCTCGCCCCCGATGGCCATCTGCCCGCCGAGAGCCGCCTGCAGATAGGGGGCCGCCGAAAGGTGATCGGCATGGGCATGGGTCTCGAGCAGCCATTCGACGGTCAGCCCCTCGGCGCGAACAAAGGCGATCAGGGCGTCGGCCGAGGCGGTCGAGGTCCGCCCGGACGCGGCGTCATAGTCGAGAACGCTGTCGATGATCGCACAGGCACTCGACCCGGGATCGCGCACCACATGGCTGATCGTAAAGGTCGCTTCATCGAAGAAGGAGGTGACGACCGGCCGGCGCGCCCTGTTCGAAAGCGCCGCCTGCACCACCTCGGCGGCACGATCACGCGCAGGATCGACAGCGGGACGGGACATCGGAAAACTCCATATTGGCGTTGGCTCAACCCTATATCTTTTCATATTTCACGCAACTATGTAGTTTGTTGGGCGTGACTCGATCCTGCCCGGCAGATCGGGACCCGCCCCGACCCGGAGTGACCATGCAAGATTCGTCCGATTTCCCTGCCGCTGTCCCGCCCTTGCGGTTGAACGCCCTGGCCCCGGACTTCACCGCCCGCACCACGATGGGCGAGCGCAGTCTCAGTGACTATCGCGGCCGCTGGCTGGTGCTGATGTCGCACCCGGCCGACTTCACCCCGGTCTGCACCAGCGAGTTCGTCGCCCTGGCCCGCCAGGCCGACGCCTTCGCCGCCCTCGACTGCGACCTGATGGCCCTGTCGGTTGACAGCCTCTATGCCCACATCGCCTGGCTGGCGGACATCGACCGTCGCTACGGCGTGCGCATCCCCTTCCCGGTGATCGAGGACCCCTCGATGGTGATCGGCGCGGCCTACGGCATGGTCGACGCGACCTCACCGGACAGCGCCACCGTCCGCGCCACCTTCATCATCGATCCTGACGGCATTGTGCGGGCGATCAGCTGGTATCCGATGACGGTCGGACGATCGGTCGACGAACTGCTTCGCCTCGTGACGGCCCTGCAGGTCACCGATCGCGAACAGGCCTCGGCTCCGGCCGGCTGGACCACCGGTGCCCCCCTGATGGAACCCGCCGCCGTCACCCTCGACGAAGCCCTTGCCACCGAGGCCGGGGGACAGGGCTGGTACACGCGCGAGCGCCGGTCATGAACCCTGACACCCCCCTCACCGGCATGGACGCCCTGAAGGCCCGCGCGCCCCAGGCCGCCGACCTGCTGCGCCAGCTCAGCAACGCCAACCGCCTGCTGATCCTCTGCCACATCTCCCAGGAAGAACGTTCGGTCAGCCAGCTGGAGCAGGACCTCGGCATCAAACAGCCCGGCCTGTCGCAACAGCTGGCCGAGCTGCGCCAGTCTGGCCTGGTCAAGACCCGGCGCGAGTCGCGCTCGATCTTCTATTCGATCGCCGACGAGCGGGCCCTGGCCGTCATGTCCATGCTGCACGAGATCTTCTGCAAGGACCCGCGCGCCGTCACCGATCGCCTTGCCGACGAGGCCGCGCCCGCGCCGGCTGAACCGCTTCGCGGCGACCGGGCCCGCTTCGCCCGGATGATCCCGCCGCCCGAACGCCGCTAGGGCTGGACGGCCACTGTCTGCGGCGACGGTGCCGGCGGCGTCACCGGCTGGTCGTCGCGCAGCACGATATAGATGGCCGGAATCACCAGCACCGTCAGCAGGGTCGAGGACGCCAGGCCGAACAGCAGCGAGATGGCCAGCCCCTGGAAGATCGGGTCGAACAGGATCACCGCCGCCCCGATCATCGCGGCCAGGGCCGTCAGCAGAATCGGCTTGAAGCGGATCGCCCCGGCCTCCAGCAAGACCTCACGCAAGGGCCGTCCGTCGCCCTGGCTGTGGCGGATGAAGTCGACGAGCAGGATCGAGTTTCGCACGATGATCCCGGCCAGGGCGATGAAGCCGATCATCGAGGTGGCGGTAAACGGCGCGCCGAACACCATGTGCCCGATGACGATCCCCACCAGGGTCAGGGGGATCGGCGTCAGGATCACCAGCGGCACGCGGAAGCTCCTGAACTGGGCCACGACCAGCACATAGATCCCCAGCAGGGCGATACCAAAGGCGGCGCCCATGTCGCGGAAGGTCACCCAGGTGATCTCCCACTCGCCGTCCCACAGCACCGTCGGGACGCTCTCGTCATCGGGCTGGCCATTCATCCGGATGGCCGGCGTTCCGGTCGCGCCCCAGTGGGCGTCGCGGATGCGGGCATCGATCTCGAGCATGCCGTAGATCGGGGCCTCGTACTGACCCGCCAGTTCGGCCTGGATCATGTCGACGTCGCGACCGTCGCGGCGGTAGACGCGGGTCGAGCCGGCCTGGGTCTGCGCCGTCACCAGTTCGCCCAGTGAGACCAGCCGGCCGCCCCCGGCTGTATTGGCCACCGGGGTCGAGGCCAGGGTCTCGCTCCAGGTCCGGGCCGACTGCGGCAGGCGCACAGCGATCGGCAGCGGATCGCGCCCCTCGCCCCGATGGGCATAGCCCACCACCTGTCCGGCCATCACCGCCCCGATCGAATCCAGCACCTCACGCTCCGAGGCTCCGAACCGTTCGATCTGGGTGCGGTCCGGTACCAGCCGCAGCCGCGGCCGCGCCACGCCATAGCTGTCGTCGACGTCGACGACATAGGGCACGGACTTGAAGATGGCCCTCAGCCGTTCGGCGACATCCCGGCGGGTCGCGGCATCCGGGCCATAAACCTCGGCCAGCAGGGTGGCCATGACCGGCGGCCCCGGCGGGGCCTCGACCACCTTCAGCGACGTCCCGGCCGGCAGGGTCAGGTCGGCCAGCTTCGTCCGCAGGTCGAGGGCCACGTCATGGCTGTTGCGTTTGCGGTCGCCCTTGGCCGCCAGGGTAATCGACAGATCGCCCTGCTCGGGCAGGGTCCGCAGATAGTAGTGGCGTACCAGGCCGTTGAAATTGAACGGCGAGGCCGTGCCGGCATAGGAATCGACCGCCAGGACCTCCGGCAGCGTCCGGGCCACGCCCGCCGCCTCGGCGAGCACCCTCTGGGTCGCTTCCAGCGTCGTGCCCTCGGCCAGGTCGGCGACGACCATCAGTTCGGACTTGTTGTCGAACGGCAGCAATTTCACCGTCACCGCCTTGGTCGCGAACATGGCCATCGACAGCAGGGTGGCGATCCCGATGACGATCAGGAAGGTCCAGGCCGAGCGCCGTGTGGCGATGACCGGTCCCGCGACGCGACGGTAAAGCCGCCCCAGCGGACCTTCGTCATGGGCAGAATGGCCGCCGCCTGCCAGCGACTTGCGCGCGAACCGCACCATCAACCAGGGGGCGATGACCATGGCCACGAAGAAGGAGAAGACCATCGCCGCCGAGGCATTGACCGGGATCGGGGCCATATAGGGTCCCATCAGGCCCGAGACGAACAGCATCGGCAGCAGGGCTGCGACCACGGTCAGGGTGGCGACAATGGTCGGGTTGCCGACCTCGGCCACCGCTTCGATCGCCGCCCGCTGTCGCGTTCGATCGTCATCCATGGCCCAGTGCCGGGCGATGTTCTCGATCACCACAATGGCATCATCGACGAGGATGCCGATCGAGAAGATCAGGGCGAACAGGCTGACCCGGTTGATCGAATAGCCCATCAGGTTCGAGGCGAAGAGGGTCAGCAGGATGGTCGTCGGGATGACCACCGCGGTCACCGCCGCCTCGCGCCAGCCGATGGCGAATCCGATCAGGACCACGATCGACACCGTGGCCAGGCCGAGGTGCAGCAGCAACTCGTTGGCCTTCTCATTGGCACTCTCGCCATAGTCGCGGGTGACGGCGACGTGGAGACCCTCGGGGATCAAGGTGCCCTCCAATGCCTCAACCCGGTGCAGCACGGCCTCGGCCACCACTACGGCATTGGCCCCCTCGCGCTTGGCGATCGCCAGGGTGACGGCCGGCGCGTTGCTCCAGGTCCCCTCGGCGTCGCGGGACCAGCGACTGACCCGCGACTGGGTCTCGGCCGGGCCACGCACGACGGTGGCCACATCGCGGACCGCCACCGCCTGGCCGGTCGTCGAGGGCACGGTCAGCAGACCGATGTCTCCGGTGGCGGTCAGGGTCTGGCCCGCCACCACGGACACGGCCTGGCCGCCGTCACGCACCGAACCGGCGGGAAAGCTGCGGTTGGCCTGACGCACCGTGTCGATCAGCGCGCCCAGGGACACGCCGTGCAGCGCCAGGCGGGCCGGATCGGGCTCGACCCGGATCTCCTCGGACGCCCCCCCGACCACATAGGTCGTGCCGATGTCGGCAACCTTGGCCACTTCCGTCTGCAACTGATCGGCGATCAGCCGCAGGGTCGCCTCGTCCCAGCGCCCGGCATTGGCCGGATCCGGCGACAGGGTCAGGGTCAGCATCGGCACATCATTGATGCCCTTGACCTGGATCAGGGGCGGCGCGATCCCGACCGGAATCCGGTCCATATTGGCCTGGATCCGCTCATTGACCCGGACGATGGCGTTGTCCGGATGGGTCCCGACCTTGAACCGGGCCACAACGAGGACCTGGTCGTCATCGGCGAAGGTATAGACATGCTCGACGTCGGGGATCGATTTGACGATGCTCTCCAGCGGCTTGCCGACCAGTTCCACGGCATCCGGGGCCGACAGGCCGGGGGCCATGGCGATGATGTCGATCATCGGCACGCTGATCTGCGGCTCCTCCTCGCGGGGAATGCTAATCAGGGCCAGCAGACCGACAGCGAGGGCGGCGATCAGGATCAGCGGCGTCAGCGGTGACCGGATGGTGGCGGCGGTCAGCCGGCCCGAGATTCCAAGGTTCATCGGCTCGTTCCCGCGGGGGCGGCGATCCGGTCCCCGGCCACCAGGCCACTCAACACCTCGACCTCGGCCGCCGACGGTCCCGGCGCGATCTGGACCGGCGTATCCGCCACGGTCCCGCCGCGGACCAGCCGCACATAGTCGACCCCGAAACGGCTCACCACATGGGTCGCCGGAATGACGATCGCCTGGCGCTCGCCAACCGGCAGGCGAACGCCGATGCGACGTCCGATCAGGCTGGCACTGAGTCCCGAGGCGTCGATGTCGGCCACCACCTGGCCGGCGTCCACCGCCGGATAGACCTGGGCGACCGGGGCCGTCATCGCGTCTCCGCCGGGACCGTCCGGCGTCATCTCGACCCGCGTCCCGACCTGCAGGGCCCGCGCCTGGCCTTCGGGCAGTTGCACCCGCACAACGAGCGGCCCGGACGTGACGGTGGCGATCGACTGACCGGGCATCACCACCGAGCCCACAGGCACATCGGCCTTCAACACCCGTCCGGCCGTCGGGGCCAGGATGGCCCCCTGGGCCCCGGACTCGGCGCTGGCGGCCCTCTGGGCTCGCGCCGCCTCCAGATTGCCCTCGGCGGCCCGCGCCGTCGCCGCCACCTGATCGAGTTTGGCCTGGGCATAGATGCCCCGATCGAACAGGGTTCGGGTCCGGGTCAGATCGGCCCGGGCACGCTCGGCCTCGGCCTCGGCCGCGCGGACCATGGCGTCAAAGCCGGCCGTCTGCAGATTGATCCGGTCATCACGGACCACGCCGATCACCTGTCCGGCGCGCACCGTCGCGCCCTCCCGCACGTTCAGTCGTACCAGGGTGCCGCCGATCCGGGCCGTGGCCATGCCCATGTCGCGGGTCGTGACCTCGCCGGCGACCGGCTTCATGTCGGCGATGGTGCGCAGGGAGACGACATGGCCGCCGGTTGCCGAAGGCGCGGTCGGAGCCTCGGAGGTCGGGGTCGCCGGACCGCAGCCCGCGATGGTCAGCGCCAGACCCGTCAGGGCCACAGCGGCGATCCGCGTCAAATCAGGGCTCGGGAACGGCCACATGTTCATCACTCCTGCTACCGGGTACCGCCGGAGCGCCCGGATCGTTCAGTCGGCAGGCCGGCAGCCTTCCAGCCACCAATACCGCCGCCCATATGGCTGTCGGCGGCCACACCGGCGGCACGGCAGGCATGGACAGCCTTCAGGGACCGTACGCCGGAACCGCACTGGAACACGACGGAGGCCGAGCCGACGATCTCCACCAACCGGCCCGGATCGAAGCAAGACAACGGCTGATTGATCGCCCCGACAATCCGTTCCGCCGCGAACTCGCCGGGCTCCCGGACATCGACAACAAGCACGCGGCCGGCCGCCTGGGCGGCCTGAACGTCCTCGGCCGAAAGAGTCTTTACGTCCTTGATCTGGATCATCGCCGGGTCGCTCCGAAGGGGGTCTGGTGGACACAGGATCGACACACCGCCGACCATCGTTAGTTTCGTATTTGCGTATATTATGTCTATGTTGTAATCGTCAAGCGTCGCCGGCGATCGGCGCGGCGTCATCACAGGGAGTTCAGGCCAATGGCCGACAGCAAGAAACCCCATGTCGTCATCCTCGGTGCGGGCCTCGGGGGCACCGTCGCCGCCTTCGAGATCAAGGACGCCCTCGGCTATGCCGCCGACGTCACGGTGGTGAACCAGGGCTCGACCTTTCATTTTGTCCCGTCCAACCCCTGGGTCGCCGTGCGCTGGCGCAAGCGCGACGCCATCGAGGTTCAACTCGAGCCCGTCTACCGCAAGCGCGACATCCGCCTTCTGCCCCAGGGCTGTTCGCGCGTCCGTCCCGCCGACAGCCAGATCGACCTCGGCGACGGCGCGGTCCTCGACTACGACTACCTGGTCATTGCCACCGGCCCCGAGCTGGCCTTCGACGAGATCGAGGGCCTGGGCCCGGCACCCGGCTTCACCCAGTCGGTCTGCCACGTCGATCATGCCGAGGTCGCCGCCGATGCCTTCGACGCCCTGGCGGCCAACCCCGGCCCGGTCATCATCGGCGCGGTCCAGGGCGCGTCCTGCTTCGGTCCGGCCTATGAATTCGCCATGATCCTCGACACCGAGCTGCGGCGCCGCAAGATCCGCGACAAGGTGCCGATGACCTTCGTCACCTCGGAACCCTACATCGGCCACCTCGGCCTCGACGGCGTCGGCGATACCCGCGGCCTGCTCGAAAGCGAGATGCGTAACCGCCACATCAAATGGATCACCAGCGCCCGGGTGAAAAAGGTCGAGTCGGGCACCCTGCACGTCGAGGCGATCGACGACGACGGCTCGGTAAAGGCGACCCACGCCCTGCCCTTCACCTATTCCATGATGTTGCCGGCGTTCCGCGGCGTGCCGGCCGTCCGCGACGTCGAGGGTCTCGTCAATCCGCGCGGCTTCATCCTGGCCGACAAACACCAGCGCAACCCGACCTTCCCCAACATTTATTCGCTGGGCGTCTGCGTCGCCATTCCGCCGGTCGGCCCCACCCCGGTGCCGGTCGGGGTGCCCAAGACCGGCTTCATGATCGAGAGCATGGTCGCGGCGATCGCCCACAATCTGCGCCAGGAAATCAACGACCAGGCCCCGACCCACGAGGCGACCTGGAACGCGATCTGCCTGGCCGATTTCGGCGATGGCGGCGTCGCCTTCTTCGCCCAGCCACAGATCCCGCCGCGCAACATCAACTGGGCCTCGAGCGGCAAATGGGTCCACCTCGCCAAGGTCGGATTCGAGAAATATTTCATCGGCAAGGTCCGGCGCGGCGAGAGCGTCCCCTTCTACGAGCGGCTGGGCCTCGACCTGATCGGGGCCCATCGCCTCAAGCGCTGAGCCGCCCCTTCACCCTAATCGGAGCATGATCATGAACCTCGACCGCGCCATTCTCGTCTTCGCCGGCATTGTCATCCTGATCGGGGTGACCCTCAGCCTGACGGTCCATCCGTGGTGGATTGCCCTGACGGTCTTCGCCGCCCTGAACCTGATCCAGTCGGCCTTCACCGGCTTCTGTCCGGCGGCCCTGGTGTTCCGGGCGTTCGGCTTCAAATCCGGCTGCGCCTTCCGCTAGGGCGGGCGTCCGACAGACGGCAAAAGGCCCGGCCGCTTCACAGCGGCCGGGCCTTTCGTATCGACGACGCCAGGCGTCTAGTTGGGCACGCGCTCGACGGTGACGCCACGGGCGGCGAGGATCGACTGGACGCTGTCATCCCCGGCCAGATGGGCGGCCCCCACGGCGATGAAGACCGTGCCCGACCCCTCGAGCAGGGTCTCGATCTGCCCGGCCCAGTTGGCGTTCCGGTCGACCAGCAGCGCCTGGTACATCAGTTCGCTCGCATCGCGCATCGGCTGGACTCCGATCGTCTCGATCGCCTCGATGTCGCCGCCGGCCCAGGCGGTCACCAGCTTGTCCAGTTCGACCGTCGCGTCCTCGAAATCCTCGAGAGTGCTGCGCAGGAAGGTCAGCTGTCCGGCCTCGGGGAAGGTCGCCAGTATGCTGATTTGCTCGTCCAGGGTCTCGAAGCCGGTGACCGTCTTGCCCGAAGCCTCGGCGCGCGCCTTCAACAGCAGGTCGACTCCCGATGTCGGATCATACCCGGCCTTGGTCAACGGAGCGACCGACAGGGTCAGCGCCGCCAGCCAGGGGCGCATGGGATCCATCTGGGCCGCGCTCAATCCGATGGATTTGGCCGCGACATCGAGCGCCGCCAGTTCATCCGCGGTCAGCAGGCTGGACAGGGGGGTTTCCGGCGAGATGCCGTACTGCATGATCAACGGCATGGCCGCCGCCTGGTCATCCGGGTTGGCGACCTCGAGGATCAGGCGGCTGGCGCTGTCGAAGGCGGCGTCAACGGTGTCGGACCCCCAGGCCGTGGTCGGACGCAGCACATGCACCGTGCCGAACAGATACAGGGTCGAATCCGCATCGCGGACGACCCACAGCGCCGGACCGTTCCCCTCGGCGCGCGGGGCCGGGGTGCTGGCGGCGGCGGCCGGGGTCTGGGCCAGGGCGGTGGTCGGCAGGCTGCCGACGAGGGCGGCGGTCAGGGCGACGCCGAAGGCGGCTCCGACGGCATGGCGGGCCAGATCACTGGCGGAGGTCTTGAGGCGGGTCATGAAGGTCATGGTGAGATCCTGTTCGAGGTTGATGGCGAAAAGCCGGTGGAGGGTTGGGGTTATTCGGAAAAAATGGACTCGATCGCCTGGTCGAAGACCCGGGCGATCTTGAAGGCGAGCGGCAGGGACGGGTCGTAGCGGCCGGTCTCCAGCGCATTGACGGTCTGGCGTGAGACGCCGAGCTGTTCGGCCAGATCGGCCTGGCTCCAGTCGCGTTCGGCCCGCAGGATCTTGAGGCGGTTGTTCATGTCAGCCCCCTAGCGCCGGACCAGCCACCAGCCGGCCCAGGCGAGGGCGTAGCCGCAGACCTGGAACATGGCGCAGATGAACCCTCCCAGGAGCAGCAAATCCACGGGATCACTGCCCAGAGAGGCCAGGGCCTGACCCCCGCGTGCGGTGCTGAACAGCGTGATGGCGGCGATACCACCGAAGGCGATGCCCCCGTTGCTGCCCCACCACCAGGCCCATTTGTGGGCTTCGCGGGCGGCCTCATCGAGTGTGTTCCACCACAGGAGGGTCGCCCAGATCGCGATCAGCATCCCCACCGTGCCGCCGACGGCCGCGATCAGAAGGCCCACCGAGCTGGTTGAGCCGAAGCCCACGGCCACCCCGGCCCCGATCCCGCCGCCGATGGCACAGCCGACGGCGGCGGCGAGATAGCGAACCAAGGGCCGACGGGCCAGGGCCGTTGAAATGTTCATGACAAGCTCCCGTGTCTATTTGACAAGGGTGTTTTACACCGCCCAGCGAACAGGTCAAGCACCCTTGTCATAAAAACAAGTTCGCTTGACAGAGGGGCCGCCAGGCGTCGGTCAGGCCGGGCGTTGCAAGGGACGACGAAGCTCATGTGTCGTTATTTAGCTAAACGACAAACAAATGTCCACCCACGCCCTGAACCCGCCGCGGTCAGCCCGGCTTCGCATCCTGTCCGATCGTCTTCGGATCCGCGGCCCCCGCGACCAGTTCGGGCCGGCTCAGGGTGCGGGGCGTCTGGTCCAGCGCCGGCAGGACCGGCATCTCCTTGCCCTCGTGATCGACCTGCAGGTCCTCGAACCGGCGGGCCGAAACCATGACCTGGCTCTCCAGCGAGCCGACGAACTGGTTGTATTTGCCGACGGCGGTATCCAGCGCCCGGCCGACCGCGGCCGCGTGTCCGCCCATGACCGACAGGCGTTTGTAGAGTTCCTTGCCCAGTTTCGCGACTTCCTCGGCATTCCGGGCCTGTTCGTCGGCACGCCAGCCGTAGGCCACCGCCTTGCACAGGGCGAACAGGGTCGTCGGCGTCACGATCACCACGCGCGAGCTCATCGCCGTGGTCATCAGATCGGGCTCATGATCCAGCGCCGCGGCCAGGAAGGCGTCGCCGGGCACGAACATGACGACGAAATCGGGGCTGGGCTTGAACTGGTCCTGATAGGCCTTGGACGACAGCTGACGGACGTGAGTCTTCATACTGGTCGCCGTGCGCAGCGAGGCTGCAACCCGCTGGGCCTCGTCGTCGCCGTCGGCCTCATCGACGAAGGCCAGCGACACCTTGGCGTCGATCACGAACATGCCGCCGCCGGGCAGGCGCACGATGAAGTCGGGCCGCGACTGCCGCCCTTCCTCATTGGCCGACGAGGTCTGTTCCTCGAAATCGAAGCGCCCGGCCATGCCGGCGGCCTCCAGCACATTGCGGCAGGTCTGTTCGCCCCAGCGCCCGCGCCGGCCGGTATTGCCGCGCAGGGCCTCGGTCAGCCGCCGCGCCTCGTCGCGCGTCGCCGTCGAGGCGGTCATCAACAGGGCCAGCTGTTCCTTCAGCCCGCCGGTCTCCTCGTTGCGGGTCTTCTCCAGCGCCGTCACATGGTCCTGGAATTTCTTCAGCGTCTCGGCCACCGGCTTCAGCTGCGCCTCCATCCGCTCACGGGCCACCCGGTCCTGGGCCTGGAAGGTCTCGGTCGCCCGGGTCACCATCTGGTCGGCGACCGTCTGGGCCGACTGCGAGGCCTGGGCCTTGAGGAAGGCCGCCATCGACTCGCGGCTCTCCTCGATCAGCTCCAGCCGCGTCTCGGCCGCCCCCAGCGCGCCTCGCGCCTTCTGCCAGCCCAGCCAGGCCCACAGGAATCCACCCGCCATCAGGACGGCGACGGCAGCGATAGCCAGGGAAATCGTGTTCATGCTCCGTTCCTAGCCGGAGTCGCCCGCCCACGGAAGCGGGCCCTAAACCCCGCCGGCGTCGCACCCCCGGCCGGTGTCGACCCGTTAAATACGCTATTCAGGCAAGCGGCCGCTTTCGAGCCATACAGGACCTCGCAGCCGCCATCGACCATTGCCGCCGTGGTCAGGATCCGCGTTAGTCTTCTATTCTAACGGATATGCCGGGAGAGGCCCAACAGCCCTTGCCGTCCTGAACGAAAACACTCACCTCATAGGTCCCCGGCTGCACGCCGCTCAGGTTCCAGACCCCACCATTCGGGCCTTCGCCGCTCATTCGACCGCCACTATAGGTATAACTGTAGGACAACTCGTCTCCGTCGGGGTCAGCCGCGGTCGTGGCCACAGTGACGGTTCTATTGGCACTCGCGCCGATGTTTAAAGGGGTCGCTTGAAGGCTGGCCGTGGGCGGACGGTTTCCCTCGACGGCCCTGCTTGTGCAGCCCGAATTGGAAGGCGACTGGCTTTCTACCTGAGGCAGCGCGGGCCTGTTCTGCGGGACCACTATCGTGGCTTGGCTCTGGGCCTGAGAAACACGCAGTTGATAGGCTCCGGTCTGGCCGGCGCTAACGGAGTTGGCCTGAATGAATAGCACCCCACCATCACCCTCATGGACGATCCGGGCATTGAGTCCGCCGCCGCTGTCATCGTCTCGCGCCAACGCCGTGAGTTGCTCACAACTGACTGTGCCGACAGACAGATAGCTGTCGAAATCGCTCGACGTCTGGTCGATCTGCAACCTTTGACCGGCGCGGGTTTGCACAGAGAAGCAATCATAGTGACTGTTGTCCGGCAGGGTCATGTCAGACGACGTCAACGTGCCGTTGGCCGTCTGGCCAACATTCAGGCGGGTTACCGATGGGTTGCCGGCCGATGACCAGGCCCGCAACTGATAGGCTCCCGTTGCGCCGGCCCCGACGCTGTTGGCAAGGATATACAGCGTCTGGCCCGTGCCCATGTGCACGATACGGGAATTTAGCCCCCCGCCACTATCGTCATCCTGCTCCGCGTCGGTCAGGGCTGTGCAGGCCCGTCCCCCCACCATCAGATAGCTGTCGAACGCATCCGACGACATGTCGACCTGGACCCTGCGGCCCGGCGTGGTTTCCACGGCATAGCAGTCATAGTGGGTCTGGTCGGAGAGGCGTGGGTCCGAGCTCGTCAATTCCCCCGAAACTGTCTGCCCGATCGTGAGGCGGTTCTGGGCTGCAACCGGCGCTGCCGCCAGCAGAGCGGCTGTCAGGACGAGAGCAGGACGAAGCATGGCGATTCTCCAAACACGCTTGAGCAACAGAAATCCGCGTCCCGACGCAATGACGGACGTATTGACACGGCACGGAACAGACGCGGCCAACGAGAGGCTAATCGCGCCTGCACCAGTCGATCCGGCTGAGCCTGCAAGACCAACGCGACACCACCGAACTGTGGACCGGTCAAGGTCGTACAGTCGTCATCCAAACAGATGATGCGAACAGGGCCCTCAGGTAAACAACACAGCAATCGGGGTGTTGAGGCCGGGGCTGCAGCCACGCAGGCGGTGGCGGACCGCGCCGAGGCGACGAGATGGCTGGCTGAAGTCCGCTCAAAGCCCTGAAAGCTGGCGGCACGGATGTCAGCCCCCCCCATGGCGGACGTCCGGAGAGTCCGCATTCCGCGCCGCCACCGGCAAACCCGGGCCGGGAGGCGAGGAAAACCTCAGGCCGGGCGTCGTGCCCGCATGGCCTGGACGATGGTGCCGTCATCCAGCCAGTCCAGGTCACCGCCCACCGGCACGCCCCGGGCCAGCGACGTGACGGCCACCGAATTACCCGTCCCGGTCAGGCGTTCGGCGATATAGTGGGCCGTGGTCTGGCCATCGACGGTGGCCGGCAGGGCCAGCACCACCTCGCGTACCTCGCCGCCGCGCACCCGGCCGGTCAGTTCGGCGATCCTCAGGGCCTCGGGCCCGACCCCGTCCAGGGCCGACAGCAGCCCGCCCAGCACATGGTATTTGCCGCGAAACGCCGCGGACCGCTCCATGGCCCACAGGGCCCCGGCCTCCTCGACCACACAGATCAGGGCATTGTCGCGTGCGCCGTCGGAACAGATCGAGCAGGGGTCGCGGGTATCGGGCGCGCCGCACACCGAGCAGGCGGTGACCTTGTCGGCCGTCTCCTGCAGCGCCGCCGCCAGCGGCACCAGCAGCTGTTCGCGCCGCTTCAGCAGGGCCAGGGCCGCGCGCCGGGCCGAACGCGGTCCCAGCCCCGGCAGCTTGGCCAGCAGGCTGATCAGTCGCTCGATTTCCGGCCCGGCCGAGGCGGCCAAGTCAGAACAGTTTCGGCATGCCGGGAATGTTCATCCCGGCCATCGGCCCGGCGGCCTCGCGCATCAGGGCGCTGTTGATTTCATCCAGCTTGCGCTTGGCGTCGGCGTGGGCGGCCATGACCAGATCGGCCAGGATCTCGCCTTCCCCCGGCGCCATCAGACTGTCGTCGATCACGACCAGGGTGACGTCGCCCGGCCCCTTCAGGGTCACGGTCACCAGACCGCCGCCGCTGGATCCGCTGGCGGTGGTTTCGGCCATCTTCGCCTGGGCGTCCTGCAGCTTTTGCTGCATCGCCTGGGCCTGCTGCATCAGGGCATTGAGATCTGTCATGGGCTCTAGATAGGTCCTTGGAACGGTCAGCGACAGGGGGCCGGTTCAATCCTCGTCGGTCTCGCCCTCATCGGGAATGGCGGGCATCTCGACAGCCGGGGCCAGGGTGCGAATCTCGCCCAGTTTCGCGCCGGGGAAGGCCGCCAGCACGGATTGGACGAAGGGGTCGGCCTCGACCGCGGCCCGTTCCTCGGCCCGGCCGCGCTTCTCACCCTCGATCAGGGTCTCGCCCCCGCCCTGGCCATTGGCGGCGATCAGCCAGGTGCGGCCGGTCCATTCCTTGAGCCGGCTGGCCAGACGCCGCGCCAGGTCGAACGGGGCCCCGGGCCCGCTCTCATAGGTGATCGCGCCCGGCTTGAAGGCCACCGGCTTGACGTAGCGCTGCACGTCCATCTGCAGGCTGATCTCGCGCTTCTCGCCGATCAGGGCCACCGTGGCCTCGAAGGTTTGCGGGTCAGGGAAGGCCGGGGCCACGGCCTGGCGTACGGCCATCTGGGCCGAGGCCCCGCCACCCCCGGTGCCGCCACCGCCGCCGCGCGGGCCCGCACCCCCGCCACCGGCCGTCGGATCGCCGTCGCGCAACGCCTTCAACGCCTCTTCCGGCCCCGGCAGGTCGGCGGCATAGGCCAGCCGCACGATGGCCATCTCGACCGCGTCGGCCGGGCTGGGCGCGCGCCGCACCTCGTCCAGCGCCTTCAGCAGCATCTGCCAGACCCGGGCCAGGGTTCCGGCCGAGATGGCAGCCCCGAGGGCCGCCAGCGTCTGGGCCTGATCATTGGGCAGGCGGGTGGCGTTTGGACCCAGCATCTTGGCCACCGAGGCGGCGTGGCAATGTTCGAGCAGGTCATTGGTCACCTGCACCGGGTCAGCCCCGTAGCCGTACAGGGTACGGAAATTCTCCAGCGCCTCGGGCGTGCGCCCGGCCATGATGCTTTCGAACAGGGCGATGGTCTGGCTGCGGTCGGCCAGACCCAGCATGTCGCGCACCGTCTCGGTCTTCACCGTCTCGCCGCGCTCGCCCTGCACCAGGGCCTGATCGAGCAGCGACAGGCCGTCGCGCACCGAACCCTCGGCGGCGCGGGCGATCAGGGCCAGGGCGTCGGACTCGATGGTCATGCCCTCACGCGCTGAAATCCGCTCCAGATGGCCGACCAGCACCTCGGGCTCGACCCGGCGCAGGTCGAACCGCTGGCAGCGGCTGAGGATGGTCACCGGCACCTTGCGGATCTCGGTGGTGGCGAAGATGAATTTGGCGTGCGGCGGCGGCTCTTCCAGCGTCTTCAGCAGGGCGTTGAAGGCCTGATTGGACAGCATGTGCACCTCATCGAGCACATAGACCTTGTAGCGCGCCTCGACCGGGCCGTAGCGGACGCTCTCGAGGATGTCGCGGATGTCGTTCACACCGGTATGCGAGGCCGCGTCGAGCTCCATCACGTCCATGTGCTGACCGGCCATGATGGCCGCGTCATGCCGCCCGTCGGCACTCAAGGCCAGCGAGGGGCGGTCAATCGTGTCGCTCTGGTTGTTCAGGGCCCGGGCCAGCAGGCGGGCGGTGGTCGTCTTGCCGACCCCGCGCACCCCGGTCAGCATGAAGGCGTGGGCAATCCGTCCGCTGGAGAAGGCGTTGGTCAGGGTGCGGACCATCGCCTCCTGGCCGATCAGGTCCTCGAAGGTGCGCGGCCGGTATTTGCGCGCCAGCACCGTATAGGCGGCGCCGTCATCGACATGGGCGGCCAGCCCGTCGTCGGACACGGGCGCGGCCACCGGGGCCGCAGGTGCCTCCGACTCAGCTCCGGGCGTGGCCTCGGGCGCAGCCGCCGGGGCCCCGAACATGTCGTCAGTATTGTCGTCCCGCTCGGGAGCGTCCTCCTCCCACGGAGGGCCATCGGGATTCGCGTCGACGTCGGTCATGTCTAGGTCATACAGCGAGAGACGGCGCTCGCGCACCCCCTCGCCGGAAGGAGTTAGTGGATCAGTCGCCTGACGTTAGCGGAACCGCTGGACACGACGGCCCAAACTACAGCATTTGCTTGGCAGCCATCCCTACCGCGGTTACGCAAGGCTATGCGAGAGCGTCCGACAAGACTGAAGCTTCCGAGCCTTCGACGGTGGCTGATCGGTGTGCACATCGACTTGCTGGCGATCCACGACCGTGTCCCACGGCGAGTGGAACCCGCGCAATTATCGCTCTTAGAGAAACTAGTGCTCACCTTAGAGGATCGAAGATTTTTCGATCATTCTGGGAGTGATCTGTATTCATCCTGCCGCGAGATATTTCGTGCGGTGACTTTCCAGCGCCACGGCGGGGCAAGCACAATCGACATGCAGTTCGTCCGAACGGTGACGCGTCGGAAAGAACGGACCCTTCGTCGAAAGCTATACGAAATCATGCTGTCAAACCTGATTCAGTACCGATACTCAAAAATTCGCATCCTTCGAGGTTACCTAGACTGCGCATTCTTCGGATCGCATTTGTACGGATCGCAGGCGGCCGCACAGGCGATGTACGGGAAGGACCCTGATGACCTAAGCTTGGAGGAAGCGTCCACCATCGCGGCGCTGTTGGTGTATCCGAAGCCGCTAAAGGCGACGTCCAAGTGGACTAACAACGTCAGTCGTAGGGCGAACTACGGCAAAATTGTCTATGTCAGACTCAAAGAGAAGCTTGATAAGATCCAAGTTTCCGAGCCGGACTATATCTGATTTTGAGTAAGAAATTTTTCGACCGTAGAACACTTCTTGTCGACGTTCTTCCGTAGCGCGAACCAAAATTCGGCTGAAATCAGCAATCTCGCCCGCTATGTCATCTAGACTTTGATCCAACGCGCCGCAGCGCCCGCCGTTGACTGAGCCTCCTGCTTTCTGGTGGCGGATCTCAGTTTCAATCAATCGGCCCGTGCTTACAAACTTGTCGTGTATGTGATGCTCGAGGTGAGTCGTGCAGTCCCATTTCAGCTGAAAAGTAAGCTGCGCGTAGTGAGCATGAATGGAACCGTTCCATGTCGCAAGGACGAGCCGATACGCCTTCAACTCCTCTTGATAGGCGTTCCTCCGAAGCGCCGCGACCAAGTCGCGCATCGCAGCAAGACGTCCACCACAGTCCCTGACGAGCACATCAGTCAGCGCTTTCAGGGCAACGTATTCTCTCTCCAGCCCTGAAAATTGCTGCTGGTGGAGCCAGTTTCTCTGCTGCCAAGACTGAACAAGCCGGTTTCCCAAAACGGCGGTGAGCAACGCCCCAACCACAGTCGTAAGAAGAGCTACCCAAGCAGTCATACCGGTCCCCTGACGATAACCAATCAACGACCATCATACATCGCCGTCAATGGCAGTGTGCGGGGCGTGCGCTGCGCTACCGCATCAAGCGTGCCAGGAAGAAGGAGGTGGAGACCGCGACCCGAAGGGGAATTCGTTGTGGCTGCTGCCTTCCGGCCCTGACCAGATTGGCGAAACCTTCGCCCGCGATCTCCGAGGCCTATATCGCGGTTCATGTGGCCGAAATCAAGACACCTCCCCCGGACGACCGCTTGAGGCTATGAAGACCGTCATGCCTCTTAGCGCCCTGAACACCTTCGCCGGCAATCCGCTCGACCGGGCCGGTGACCTCCGCAACGACCCCGACTGGCTGGCCGGACGTGAGGCTGACCCCGAGGCCATCGCTCTGGTACTTTGGGAGGGGCGGCCGCTGATCGAGGATCACGCGGACGGGCCCCGTCTGGCCTGGTTGTCGCTGAAACACGCGCGCGACATGATCCCTGACCGCGACGTCTTCCTCGGCCTGTGGAAGCAGGCCCCGGTGTTTGCGGTCGAGTTCGAGGGTTCGATCGACCCGGCGACCGGCCCTGTAGCCGGTCTGGGGGCGTTCCACGAAATGCGCGAGGCGGGCGGATTGCTCAGCGAGGCCGACGCGGCCATGGCCGGGGTGGCCAAGTCCCTGTTCGACTGGCGCCGCCGTCACGGCTTCTGCGCCGCCTGCGGGATCGAATCAGAAACCGCCTGTGGCGGCTGGAAACGCATCTGCCCGGCCTGCGGGGTCGAGCATTTCCCGCGCGTCGATCCGGTCACCATCATGCTGCCGGTGTTCAAATCGCCCGAGGGCGACCGCTGCCTGCTGGGCCGCCAGGCCGCCTGGCCCGAGGGCCGAATGTCGGCGCTGGCGGGTTTTCTCGAGCCCGGCGAATCGATTGAGGAGGCCTGCGCCCGCGAGATCGAGGAAGAGGCCGGCCTGACCGTGACGGCGGTCCGCTACCACTCCAGCCAGCCCTGGCCGTTTCCGTCCCAGCTGATGATCGGCCTGATCGCCGAGGTGTCGGATGACAACGCCGCACCCGACCAGACCGAGCTGGAGGCCGTGGCCTGGCTGACCCGCAACGAGGCCCGCGCCGTTCTGGCCGGCACCCACCCGGCGATCAAGGCCCCGCCGCGCGTGGCCATCGCCCGGACCCTGCTGCAGGCCTGGGTCGACGGGTTTGAGGTTTAGGTCCCTGCGGCCAGCTTCCGGGCCGCAGCCAGATCGTCGGCATTGTCGACCGACAGGGGGGCCTCGGGGATGACGGACGCCCAGATCGACAGACCCATCTCCAGCGCCCGAAGTTGCTCCAGCTTCTCGCGTTTTTCCAGGGGCGAGGGCGGGGCGGCGCAGAACCGGGTCAGCGCGTCGCGCCGGTAGCCGTAGAGACCGATATGCCGCCACACCGGTCCGTCCCCGAACAGGGTCGACCGGGTGAAATACAGAGCCCGGCCGTGATGTTCTCCCTCGTCCAGGGCGACCACGGCCTTGACCACATCGGGATTCGACCGGTCCGCGACCCCGGCTTCAGGCGCAATCAGCGTCGCGATGTCGCAGCCCGGCTGACCGTGCAGCAGGGCGGCGCAGGCCGTGGCCAGACCCGGATCGGCGAACGGCATGTCGCCCTGCAGATTGATCACCGCATCGTAGCGGCCCTCGGGATCGATCGCTTCAAGCGCGGCGCGGATCCGGTCCGACCCGGACGGCAGGTTCGGATCGGTCAGTACGGCCCGTCCTCCGGCGCTTTCAATCACCGCGACGATCTCGGGGTCGCCTGCGGCCACGGCGACCGGCAGGCCCGAAGCCACCGCCTGACGCCAGGCACGGACGATCATCGGCACGCCGCCGATATCGGCCAGGGGCTTGTCCGGCAGCCGGGTCGCGGCCATCCGCGCGGGGATCAGGACCAGAGGGTTCATGGGGTTGTTTTCACACTGCGACGCCCGGACAGGCTCGGGCCATTTGCGCAGGCCGCGCTACCGTGTAAGAGACGGCCACGCAAGGATAAGCCCCCAGGACCGGCCAGTGACCGATCTTCCGGAGGGGCCCAGAAACGGGATGCGACGACGCTATGAGCGGCGATCTGAAGTGGAACAAAATTTTCGGCGCGGGTCTGGGGACGGTGTTTGCCATCCTCGTGGTCCAGCAGGTCGCCGGTATGGTCTATAAGACCGATGCCCCTGAAAAAATGGGCTATTTCGTTGACGCCCCGGAAGAGGCTGCCGGCGGTGCCGAAGAGGTGGTGCTGCCGCCTGACTGGGGCACGATCCTGCCGACTGCCGATCTCGCCGCCGGTGAAGCCGCGTTCGCCCGCTGCCAGGCCTGCCACA
Source organism: uncultured Brevundimonas sp. (assembly GCF_963975535.1). Lineage (GTDB taxonomy): Bacteria > Pseudomonadota > Alphaproteobacteria > Caulobacterales > Caulobacteraceae > Brevundimonas. The sequence goes on from NZ_CAXBHE010000003.1 coordinate 377,619, forward strand.
CGATCGCCGCGGGCGGTGCCAACGGCGTTGGCCCGAATCTCAACGGGATCGTCGGTCGCGCCGTCGCCGGCCATGCCGGCTTCGCCTATTCCGACGCGATGACGGGCCACACGGCGGTCGACGCGACCTGGACGCTGGACGCCCTGGACCAGTTCATCACCGCCCCGACCCGCTACATTCCCGGGACCAAGATGTCGTTCGCCGGCCTGCGCGACACCCAGACCCGGGTCAATCTGATCGCCTATCTGCGCTCGCAGGGCTCGGCCGGTTTCCCGATTCCCGCGCCGGACCCGGCACGCCAGCCGCCCGTCCCCGGTGCGGAAGAGCCTGCTGCCGCTCCGGCCGATGGTGCCGAAGTGCCCACCGACGGTGTGGCCGACACGGCGGCGGTCCAGGCAACACCCGTCGCCAACTGACTTCGGTCAGGATCCAGACTTCAGGAAGGCGGTCCTCTCGGGCCGCCTTTTTGCTGTTCTAGAGGGTGACCCGCCGGAACCGCGGGGCTTCCGAGCCGCCGGCCCGTTCACGGTCGTCGGCCTCGGCCAGGGCCTCAACCGTCACACTGCCATGATGACGGGTCGCGTGCACGATCCGTTCGCCGTCGATCATCACCCCGGTATGGTCGGCCCAGACCACGAGATCGCCCCGGCGCAGGACCGCAGCCTCAACCGGGTGACCCAGATCGGACTGCCCGTCGCGAAAACGCGGACCGCCCAGGCCGCAGGCATACAAGGCTTGCTGTACCAGGCCGGAACCGTTGGTGCCGAGGGCGGTGCGGCCGCCCGGCATGAAGGGGGTGCCGACGAATCGCTCCGCGGCCTCGCCCGGATCGGCATCGAACCGGTCCAGCGGGGCCAGATGACGAACGGCGATCCAGCCGACCCCCGGCACCTCGACGCGTCCGTGACCGGACTCGCCGGTCGTGACCAGGGCATTGAGAGGCAGGGACGCGACACTGTCAGCCGAGGTCGCGGCGGCGTAGACCGGGCTGATCAGGGTGCAGATGCGATGGGTTGGTGGCGTGACGGTCTCCGACAGGGTCGCGATATCGACCCAGCCGACGACGCCGTCACGACGGGCGCGCCCCCAGACCTGGCCGTCCTTGCGGTCCAGGACATCGAAGCCTTCGCCGAACACCAGTTGATCCGTCTGTTCCCCGCCGGCACCGGCCGTGGCTCGCACGGGGGTGACGGCGACGACGCACTGCATCGGGGTCACCGGCCGGTAGGCTGCGGCGGGCACGAGTCCTTCCAGCGCCTGCTCGGCCAGATCGGGCCGGGCGAGCGTGGTGCGGGGATCCATGGCGGCAGCAAAAACGGTCAAACCGGGGTCCGTACAGTTGAACCTTGTTTTGACTCAGGAAACCGAAAAACCCCGTTAACGGACCGCGGAAAAACGTCGAACCAGCATAGCATGGCAGGCGCGCAGGGCCTGGGCCGCCCCACCTTCGGGCCAGCCGGGCCGGGCCCGGGGGTTCCAGGCGAAGATGTCCATATGCGCCCAGACTCCGGTTGCGGGGGCGAATTTCTGCAGGAACAGGGCGGCCGTCACCGAACCGGCCTGGGCCCAGGCCGCCGAATCGTTGCGAACATCGGCCAGTTCGCTGTCGATGGCCGCGCGATAGCCGGGCCACAGCGGCATGCGCCAGAGCGGGTCATGCACCGCCCGACCAGCCGTCAGCAGGTCCTCCGCCAGGGTGTCGTCGTCCGAGTAGAGCGGCGGCAGGTCCGGCCCGAGGGCGATCCGCGCCGCGCCGGTCAGGGTGGCGAAGTCCAGGGTCAGGTCCGGCGCATGCTCCCCGGCCCGGCACAGGGCGTCGGCCAGCACCAGCCGCCCCTCGGCGTCGGTGTTGCCGATCTCGATGGTCAGGCCCTTGCGACTGTTCAGCACATCCCCCGGCCGGAAGGAGTCGGCGGAAATGGCGTTCTCGACGGCCGCGACCAGCACCACCAGCCGCACCGGCAGATCCGACTGCATCACCAGCCGCCCCAGGGCTAGGGCATGGGCGGCACCGCCCATGTCCTTCTTCATGTTGCGCATGCCGGCCCCGCCCTTGATGTTCAGGCCGCCGGAGTCGAACACCACCCCCTTGCCGACCAGGGCCACCAGCGGCAGCTCGGTCCGATCGAGGTTCCAGCCGATCTCGATGAGGCGCGGCTGGCGCGCCGGCGCGGCGGCCCGGCCGACCGCGTGGATGGCCGGATAGTTGGCCTCCAGCAGGGCCTCGCCCTCGGTCACGGCGATGGTCGCCTCGCTCTCGCCGGCGATCTCGCGGGCGATGGTCTCGATCTGCAGCGGCCCCATGTCGGCCGCCGGGGTGTCGACCATCTCCCGGGCCAGGGCGCAGGCGGCGGCGATGCGCAGGGCCGAAGCCACATCCATGCCCTTCGGCGCGACCAGCCGGGGCCGCCCCTCCCCGGGACGGGCCCGGTAGCGATCGAAGCGATAGCCGCCGAGGGCAAAGGCCAGGGCTGCCGTCTCGGCCTCGGCGCCGCCCACCCCCTCCAGCCGCCACAGTCCGGCCGGCAGCCGCACCGCCAGCGCCCGGGCCGAGGTCGGATCAAAGGACTCCCCGGCCCCGAACAGGGCCCCGGCCACCGTCCCGTCCGGCCCCGGCAGGATCAGCAGCTGACCGGTCTTGCCGGTGAAGTCATGGGACCGGGCCCAGGCCACGGTCGCCGCCCCGCCCGCGCCGTCCAGCGCCCCGTCCTTCAGGACGATATGCACCGGCAGGCTTCCATCGGCCGCGGCCACGAGCGAATCGGGATGAAGCACGGACATCGGTGACGCCTTTCCGGCCCGTCGTCGGGCCGATTAACCAAAGGTTGACGTGAACGCGCGAGTCTTGGAGCCCGCCCGGAATTCTCACGGATGACTCCCATGTCGCCCACCCTCGCCAAGGTCGCAACCGTCTCCGCCGTTCTGGCGCTGACTCTCGGCACCGCGCCGGCCCTGGCCGGTGATCCGCGCCCTGCCCCGGCCACACCCCAGGCCCAGGCCGCGCCGGCCGTCCGCGCGCCCGCCTCGGCCGCCGTCCGCGCCACCTATGAGCGGATGGATCCGCTGGCCCGGTCGCTGTTCTGGACCGGCGAGATGGAGATCAATCCCGCAGACCCCGTGGCCGGTCCCCGGGCCGCCCAGGCCCTGCGCGAAATGGGTCGTTATGACCAGGCCGCCGAGGCCGCCGCGAAAACCCTGGTGGCCCAGCCGGCCAACTATGACGCCCTGCTGGAACTGGGCCGGGCCCATATCGCCCGCGGCCAGGCCTTCTACGGCATCGCCGCCCTCGAACAGGCCCGCGCCCTCCGCCCTGACGACTGGCGGCCGCTGTCGCTGCTGGGGGCCGCCTATCAGCAGGTGCGCCGTCCCGAGGACGCCCGCCTCGCCTGGAACGAGGGCCTGCGCCTGTCGCCGGACAATCCCGACATCCTCAACAATGTCGCCATCGGCTGGCTGACCGCCGGGGATCCGGCCGCAGCCGAGACCCTGCTGCGTCGCGCGGTGGCCCAGCCCGGGGCCAGCCTGCAGGTCCGGCTCAACCTCGCCATGGCCATGGGCCTGCAGAACAAGATCGCCGAGGCCGAACAGATGCTGCGTCGCGACCTGCCGCCCGAGCAGGCCGACCGCAACATCGCCTGGCTGCGCAATCGCACCGGCTCGGCCATCCCGGCCTCGGCGACCGCCCGCACCTGGACCTCGCTCCAGGGCTCCTGATCGCCTATATTCGGCGCATGATCGACGATCTCTACAGTGCCCACATCCTCAGGCTGGCCGCCAACCTGCCCCATGCCGGACGCCTGCCCGCGCCCGACGGTACCGGAGAGCGCGTCGCCAAACTGTGCGGTTCGAAGGCGATCGTCGACGTGGCGCTGGATGACCAGGACCGGATCTCGGCCTTCGCCCAGGACATCAAGGCCTGCGCCCTCGGCCAGGCCGCGGCCGGGGTGCTGGGCGAATCCGTGATCGGAGCGACACTCGTCGAGATCCAAGCCGCCCGCGACGCCACCCTGGCCATGCTCAAGACCGGCGGCGACGGCCCGACCGGCCGGTTCGAGGGCCTGCGCGCCCTGAAACAGGTGGCCGACTACCCGGCCCGCCACGCCTCGACCCTGGTGGCGATCGAGGCCACGCTGGAGGCGGTGCACGCCGCCCTGGCCCGCAAGGCCCTCGACACCCGAACCAGCCTCGCCGGTGCGGCCTGACCGCCGGTTGCCCGATGCCCCCGCACGGGGGATAAGCAGTCCGACATGGCCCCCGGCAAAACCCTTTACGAACGCAGCGTCCGCGCGGCCCACCGGGGCTACAAGCTGACGCTGTCCCCGCTGATCGGGCAATCGTGCCGCTTCATGCCGACCTGTTCGGACTATGCGGCCCAGGCCCTGATCGAACACGGACCGGCACGCGGCGGCTGGCTGACCATCAAACGCCTGTGCAAATGTCATCCTTTCGGAAAATCGGGCTTTGACCCGGTTCCGACGAGCGAAACCGTTTCGGCGCAGCCGAAATCAGGTATTCGCTCCACCAAGAAGCAGAAGACTGACCCATGATTGATCTGAAATTCCCCGACGGTGCCGTGCGCCAGTTTCCCGACGACGCCACGGGCCGTGATGTCGCCACCTCGATCTCGCCGTCGCTGGCCAAGAAGGCCGCCCTGATCGAGCTGGACGGCAGGCTGCTGGACCTCGACGGCCCGGTCGGCCAGTCCGGCGCGCTGCGCATCATCATGCGCGACGATCCGGTCGCGCTGGACACCCTGCGCCATGACGCCAGCCATGTGATGGCCGAGGCGGTCCAGGCCCTGTTCCCCGGCACCCAGGTCACCATCGGCCCGGCCATCGAGGACGGCTTCTATTACGACTTCGCCCGCGACGAACCCTTCTCGACCGACGACTTCGCCCGGATCGAGAAGAAGATGGCCGAGATCGTCGACCGCGATCAGAAGATCCGCCGCGAGGTCTGGCCGCGCGACGAGGCGATCCGGCATTTCGAGTCGATCGGCGAGACCTACAAGGCCGAGATCATCCGCGACCTGCCCGAGGGCGAGGACATCAGCGTCTATTTCCAGGGCGACTGGAAGGACCTGTGCCGCGGGCCGCACTTCCCCTCGACCAAATTCGTCGGCAAGGCGTTCAAGCTGACCAAGCTGGCCGGGGCCTACTGGCGCGGTGACCACCGCAATGCCCAGCTGCAGCGCATCTATGCGACGGCGTGGGCGTCCAAGGAGGACCTCGACGCCTATCTGCTGCGTATCGAGGAGGCCGAGAAGCGCGACCACCGCAAGATCGGCAAGGCGATGGAGCTCTTCCACATGCAGGAAGAGGGCCGCGGCATGGTCTTCTGGCATCCCAAGGGCTGGGTCCTGTGGCGGGTGCTGGAGGACTATATGCGCCGCCGCCTCGACGCCGCCGGCTATGTCGAGGTCAAGACGCCCCAGGTACTGGACCGCACCTTCTGGGAGAAGTCCGGCCACTGGGACAAGTACCGGCCCAACATGTTCGTCTGCGAGACGGTCGAGGGCGAGACCCTGAGCCTGAAGCCGATGAACTGCCCGGGCCATGTGCAGATCTTCGACCAGGGCCAGCGCTCGTATCGCGAACTGCCGCTGCGCATGGCCGAGTTCGGGGCCTGCCACCGTTACGAGCCGTCGGGGGCCCTGCACGGACTGATGCGGGTGCGCGGCTTCACCCAGGACGACGCCCACATCTTCTGCCGCGAGGACCAGATCGTCGACGAGACGGAACGGTTCATCCGCCTGACCCAGATGGTCCACGCCGACCTGGGCATGACCACGCACGAGATCGCCCTGGCCACCCGCCCCGAGGTCCGGGCCGGGTCCGACGAATTCTGGGACAAGGCCGAGACCATGCTGCTGGACGCCTCGCGCAAGGCGGGGATCGAGCCGGTCATCGCCGAGGGCGACGGGGCCTTCTACGCGCCCAAGCTGGACTTCATCGTCAAGGACGCCATCGGCCGGACCTGGACCTGCGGCACCCTGCAGCTGGACTATGTCCTGCCCGAGCGGCTCAACGCCGAATATATCGGCGAGGACGGCCAGAAGCACCGGCCGGTCATGCTGCACCGGGCCATCCTCGGCTCGTTCGAGCGCTTCATCGGCATCATGATCGAGAACTATGCCGGGGCCTTCCCGCTGTGGATCGCCCCGGTCCAGGCGGTGGTCGCCACCATCACCTCGGACGCCGACGACTATGCCCGCGAGGTCACCGCCCAGTTCCGGGCGGCCGGACTGCGGGTCGAGTCCGATCTGCGTAACGAGAAGGTCGGCTACAAGGTGCGCGAACATTCGGTCGGCAAGGTCCCGGTCATCGCCGTGGTCGGCCGCAACGAGGCCGAACAGGGCACGGTGGCGATCCGCCGGCTGGGCTCACAGGCGCAGGAGGTGGTGCCGGTCGCGGAGGCCATCCGCATCCTGACCGAAGAGGCGACCCCGCCCGATCTGCGGGGCTAGGCCGCACACGCCTCCCGCGAGCAGATGAGCGGAAATTGTGCGCCTTCGGACGCTCCAGGGATCATCACGCAGGCTGAAGCCCCGCGCGCCGGTCGGGCCGCGGTGACGGGGAGCCTGGGCGGAGCGCCGGGCGAACGCCCGGTGTGTTGAAAAATACCGTTTCGGCGAACGTCAGACGCTCCGCGCGGACGGGTTTCCACATGCCCGGACCATGGGCCTCGCTGTTGACGAGGGGTCCTTCTGCACACGGCGGGCAGGGATGGCAGCGACCATCTCCTGGACCGGTGCGGGTCTCCGCCCCGCCCCCTCGGCCGTCCGGCTTTTCACCCGGCTCGACCTCGCATCCCCGCGGCCAGCGACCCCGACAGGGGATCCGGCTCCGGGTTGCGCCCGCTCCATCCGCTCCCGCCGCCGCTGCGGATCGCCGGCCGAGCGAGCCCCCGTGCGACGGGACGGGGGCATTATCGGCGCGGCTGGAGATGAGGCGGGAAGATTGCGGGTGGATTTGGCCAGGGGGTTGATGGCGCTCAGGTTTGGGGAGCGTCGATAGGGGGATTTTTGGCAAACACCTCGCACGTCCCGCCTGCTTTCGTCATCCCGAGGCAAGCGGCGCAGCCGCGCGGACCCCGCACGACCAGCGGCGCGCGATAGCGCGACCCTGCCGCGAACGCCGCTGGTCGTGCGGGGGCAAGGTCGCCTCCGCTCCGCTGCGGTGCCGCTGGGTCCCGGGGTTCGCTACGCGCCCCCGGGATGACGACAGCCATTACAAGCGAGGTTTACAGTGCGACCGGGGTGAGACCGTACGCCCTCTCCCCAACCCCGCTCCCGCCGGGAGAGGGGCTTTGTGCCGCCGTCGTCAGCCGCCGGCGAAGGCGGCACCGAACTTGCCGGCGGCTTCGGCCCCGATGCCCCAGTTCAGGGTCGCACCGCCGGTGAATTTGACGGCATAGCGCTCGAGCCGGCCGTCGGCCCGGTCCTCGCTGCCGAGAAAGGTAATCGTCTGGATCGGACCCAGCGACTGCAGCCCGGTCGACATGGCCGCAATCTGCTGGTTGCAGGCGGTGAGCAGCTGCTCCGCCATGAGATCGGCCGGGCAACGCCCCTGGGCCGTTTCGGTGATCATCCGCTCCAGCGCCGCCTGGTACCGGGCCCCCTCGGGGGCGGTCCCGGTCTGCGCCTGGGCGGCGCCCGCCAGCATCGCCGTCGCGGCCATGGCCGTCATCAACATCGTCACGCGCATGAAATCCTCCTCAATGCAGCGGTCAGGATGCCGTGGCTGTCGCGCCCACTCAAGGGCACCCGCAAACGTGCCGCGCGCGTCGGGATCCGGACCGGCCGATTCACAGCCCCTTAGGACTGATGGGTGATCCTGCGCCTACTGAGGAGATTGTAATGACGTCGATTTCGGCCGCCGCGGATGGACCGCCGGTCCCGCGGCTGCACCGGCTTATCGCCGCCGGTCATCTCCGCTACTGGATCATCGCCGCCTGGGCCCTGCCCCTGTGGGTCACCACCTCCTGGCGGCTGGCGCTGGCATGGTTCGGAGTCACCACTGCTCTCGGCCTGGTCCGGACCCTGGTCGAGTCCCGCCTGACCGGTCTGGACCCCGCCGGGCTGGCCCGGCTCAAGCTGGCGGTCGCCACCGTATCCTGCACGGCATGGGCGGGAGCCCCGCTGCTGGCGATCCTCTACGGCGGACCGCTCGGGTCGACGGTCGCCGTCGCCCTGCTGCTCGCCGGCTACACCCTCGTCTTCACCCAGATGCGCGCCGCGCCGCGCGAAGCCCTGATCGTGTCCACCCCCTATACGGTGCTGGTCGTCGGGCTGATCATCGGGCTGTGGGGTACGCCCGGGTTCGCGATCACCCTCAGCCTGGTCCCGGTGGTCGTCATGGCTCTGCTGATCAAGGTGGTCATCACCGAGATGAAGGACGGTGAGCTCCAGGCCGTCAACCTGGCCCAGGCCGGGCTGATCGAGGACCTGGCCGCCGCGCGCGACCGCGCCGATGCGGCGAATGCCGCCAAGTCGCGCTTCCTCGGCGTGATGTCCCACGAACTGCGCACGCCGATGAACGGGGTTCTGGGCGCCGCCCAGGTCCTCAAGGTCACCGGACTGAATGCGCGTCAGACCGAGATGGTCGAGGTGATCCTGTCCTCGGGCGATAACCTGATGGCGCTGCTGAACGATATTCTCGACGTGACCAAGATCGAGGCCGAGCGGATGACCCTTGACCCGGTGGTGGTCGATACCGACGGTCTGGTCGAACGGCTGGTCGGTCCGTTCCGCGCCCAGGCCGAGTCCCGCGGTGTCCGTTTCATGGCCGAAACCCGGGGCGTGCTGCCCGCCACCCTGACCCTGGATCCCCTGCGTCTGTCGCAGATCACCCATAATCTGCTCGGCAATGCGCTCAAATTTACCGAGGCCGGCACCGTGACGCTGACGGTGACAGGTTCGCCGGTCAAGGACCGTCGAACCCGACTGGAAATCAGCGTGGCCGATAGCGGAATCGGCATCGCCGACGCTGACATCGACGACCTGTTCCAGCCGTTCGCCCAGGCCGACGAGTCCTCGACCCGGCGGTTCGGGGGAACCGGTCTGGGGCTGACCATCTGCCGCACGCTGGCCGGGCTGATGGACGGGGACATCACCGTGCGATCGGTCCCGGGCGAGGGTTCGGTCTTTACCTTCCGCGCCGTGTTCGAGCCCGGCACCCCGGAACGCCAGGCCGCCGCCGCCTGACCCGGACGGGTCGGACCTAGATGTGGATGGCGTGCCCCAGCGCCCGCAGTGACGCCTCGTGGAAGGCCTCGCCGAGGGTGGGGTGGACGTGGATGATGCCGGCGACGTCCTCCAGCACCGCGCCCATCTCCAGCATCTGGGCGAAGCTGTTGGACAGTTCGGCGACGTGCTGGCCGACGGCCTGGACGCCGAGCAGGCGATGGTCGCTCTTGGACGCCAGCACGCGGACGAAGCCGCCGTCGTCGGCGGCCTCGATGGCCAGGGCGCGGCCGAGGGCGGACATCGGGAAGACGGCGGTGATCACGTCGTCGCGGCCCTCGACATCCAGCGGGCCGAGGCCGGCGGAGACGATCTCGGGCTCGGTGAAACAGACGGCGGCGATGGTCACCGGGTTGAAGACCTTGTCGTGGCCGGCGATGCGTTCGGCGACGATCTCGCCCTGGGTCGAGCCCTTGTGGGCCAGCATGGGTTCGCCGGTCAGGTCACCGACGGCCCAGACGTTCTTCATGCTGGTGGCACAGCGGTCGTCGATCTTCACGAACGGACCCTCCATGGCGACACCCATGGTTTCGAGGCCCCAGCCCTTCGTGCGCGGGCGACGACCGACGGTGACCAGCACCTTGTCGGCCTTGAGTTTGATGGCCTTGCCGTCGCCGGTGGTGACGTTGAGCTGGCCCTTTTCGAACGACCCGGCTTTCGCGCCCATATGCAGTTCGACGCCGTGCGTCTCGAGCCATTTGCGGACCGGATCGGTCAGGGCCTTGTCGTAGAGCGGCAGCAGGCGATCGGCCATTTCGACGATGGTGACCTCGGCCCCCAGTTTGCGGAAGGCGATGCCCAGTTCCAGGCCGATATAACCGCCGCCGACCACGACCAGCTTGTTCGGGACCTCGGACAGGGACAGGGCCTCGGTCGAGGACAGGACGTCGCCACCGAATTTCAGGAACGGCAGTTCGACCGGCTCGGAGCCGGTGGCCAGGATGACGTGTTCGGCGCTGATGGTGATGTCACCGTCGGCAGTCCTGACCGTGCAGGTCTTGGCGTCGGTGAACTCGGCCCAGCCGTTGATGACCTTGACCTTCGACCGCTTCAGCAGGCCGGCGACCCCGGCGTTGAGTTTTTTGACGATGCCGTCCTTCCAGGCCGTGGTCTGGGCCAGGTCAATGGCCGGTTTGGCCGCCGTGATGCCCAGCGTCCCGCCATTGGCGGCCTTGGCCACCGTCTCGAATTTCGAGGCCGCATGGATGATGGCCTTGGACGGGATACAGCCGACGTTCAGGCAGGTGCCGCCGAGGCCGTCGCCGCCGTCGACCAGCACGGCCTCGAGGCCCAGCTGGCCGCAGCGGATGCCCGCGACATAGCCGCCGGTGCCGGCACCGATGATCAGGACTTTGGTTTTCAGGGTCTGGGTCATACCGGCCTTCTAGCTGCGGTTGGCGCGGCGGGAAACCCGCCCGGAGTTTCCGAAGATCGTCGCCTGGTGTAGATTGCGCCCATGAGCCAGCTTCCGAGCCGCATCACCATCGAGAACGGCAAACGATCGGGCCGCCCCTGCGTGCGCGATACCCGCATCACGGTCGGTGACGTGCTGGGCTGGCTGGCGTCGGGCATGAGCGAGGCCGAGATCCTGGCCGACTACACGGCCCTGACCCGCGAGGATATCCACGCCTGCCTGGCCTATGCCGCTGCCGAGGTCGATCACGCCTCGGTCACGGCTGCGGCTTGAGGTTTCTGCTCGACCAGAATCTGCCTGTTCGTCTGTGTGCGCTTCTTCAACAGCAGGGGCACGAGGCCCTGCATGTGGAGGTCTTGGGACTGGGCACGGCGACCGATGCCGAGGTGTGGGCCGAAGCGCGGCGACAGGACGCCGTCGTGGTCAGCAAGGACAGTGACTTTATGGTCCTCGCCGCGCGGAAGGGCCGGCTTGTCCGGCTGCGCGTCGGCAACCGCGCCAACCGCGACCTGTTCGACATCATCGATCGCAACTGGCCCCAGGTGGTCGAACGGCTGGACGGCGGCGAGCGGATCGTCGAGCTGCGCGCCTAGGGGCGGCCGACCCGCGCGGTTTCGTGGCCCGGCTGGTCGCAGCAAATTTCGGCGACGAGGGTCAGGACTCTGGTTTTCAGCGTCCTGACCATGTCTTGCTCGCCATTCGGACCCCTCTCCCACCGGGAGACGGGCCTTCGTTCACATCCACAACGTCGCGGGGTTCTCCAGCAGGGTCTTGATGCGCTGGACGAAGACCGCCGCGTCGTGGCCGTCGACGATGCGGTGATCGAAGCTGGAGGACAGGTTCATCATCTTGCGCACGACCATCTGGCCGTTCCTGACCACCACGCGTTCGGCGATCTTGTTGGGGCCGACGATGGCGACCTCGGGGTGGTTGATGATCGGGGTGTGGATCACCCCGCCCAGGGTGCCCAGCGAGGTGATGGTGATGGTCGAACCGGTCAGGTCTTCGCGTTTGGCGCTGCCGTCCTTGGCCGCGGTCGAGACGCGGCCGATCTCCAGTGCCGTGTCCCACGGATCGCGGGCCTCGGCGTGGCGGACCACCGGGACCATCAGGCCGTTCGGCGTCTGGGCGGCGATGCCCAGATGCACGGCGGCGTGCTGGGTCAGGATGCCGGCCTCGTCGTCATAGGTGGCGTTGATCTGCGGCTGGTCGCGCAGGGCCACGACCATGGCCCGGGCGAGGAAGGGCAGCAGGGTCAGCTTGGGCTGGTCCTTGGCCTTCGTCGCATTGAGGTGGGTTCTGAGGTCCTCGAGCGCGGTGACGTCGATCTCCTCCACATAGGTGATGTGGGGGATGCGGCGCACGGACTCGGCCATCTTCTCGGCGATCTTGCGCCGGATGCCGATGATCCGGGTCTCGGTCGTGCCTTCGGCCTGGGCGAAGGTGGTGCCGGACGATGCGGCGTCGGATGACCCGCGACCGCCCGAGGCGACGAAGGCGTCCAGATCGCCGTGCTCGATACGACCGGCCGGGCCGGATCCGGGCACGAACTGCAGCTCGATGCCGAGGTCGCGGGCGCGGTTGCGCACGGCGGGCGAGGCCAGCGGGCGTGCGTTGCGGGCGGAGAGCTGACGTTGCGGCGCCGCCCCCCTCGAACCCTGCTGCGCAGGCTTCGGTCCCCCTGACAGGGGGACAGACGGCGCGCGCTGTGTCTCCTCCCCGCTTTGCGGGGAGGGGGACCGCGAAGCGGTGGCGGGGACCGGGGCTGCCGCAGCCACCACATTGCCCTTGCCCTCGACCTTGAACGAGACCAGCGGGCCGCCGACGGCGAGTTGCTGGCCGGGTTCGCCGTGCAGGGCCACGACCGTGCCGCTGACCGGGCTGGTCAGTTCGACGGTGGCCTTGTCGGTCATGATGTCGGCGACGATCTGGTCCTCGACGACGCTGTCGCCGACCTTGATGTGCCAGCCGACCAGCTCGGCCTCGGCCGTGCCCTCGCCGACGTCGGGCAGTTTGAAGACGTGGTTGGCTCCGGGGGCGGCGGGGGGAGATTTCCCCTCCACCGCTTCGCGGTCCCCCTCCCCACTGCGTGGGGAGGAGACAGGAGCGACGGCGGCGGGTGTCTCCTCCCCGTCCGCGCTTGCGGATGGGGAGGGGGACCGCGAAGCGGTGGAGGGGTTATCGGCGGCCGCACTGGCATTCCCCGCCCCCTCGACCGCGAACTCGACCAGGGGCGAACCGACGGCCAGCTGGTGGCCGACCTCGCCAT
>NZ_CAXBHE010000004.1:0-368449 GCF_963975535.1 uncultured Brevundimonas sp.
CCCCTCCACCGCTTCGCGGTCCCCCTCCCCATCGCTACGCGACAGGGAGGAGACGTCAGGTTCCGATCAACGCCAGCCACTCGTCCTCGGTCAGGACGGTGACACCGTGCTTCACGGCGTCGGCCATCTTTGATCCCGCGCCCGGACCGGCGACCAGATAGTCGGTCTTCTTCGACACCGAGCCCGAGACCCTGGCCCCGAGGCTTTCCGCCCGGGCCTTGGCCTCGTCGCGGGTGAACCGTTCCAGCGCCCCGGTGAAGACCACGGTCTTGCCGGCGACGGGGGTGTCCGACTTTGGCTTCTCCGCGTCCTCGATCCGGTCCAGCTCGGTCACCAGGGCGTCGACCATGGCGCGGTTGTGGGTCTCGCGGAAGAACAGGGCCAGGGCCCGGGCGGCGACGGGGCCGACACCGGAAAGGCCGGCGATCAGACCGAGCGCCGGGGAGGGGCCTTCGTTCCGCGCAATGCTCGCCAGTCGGGCCAGTCCGGTCCAGTCGTCAGCCAGGGCCGCCAGGGCGCGCCGGGCCGGGCTGGTCAGGCCGGGGAAGGCGTGGCTGATCTTCATGTCTATCGGGGCGTCGGGCCAGGGATCGGTGGCCCGCGGCGGAGCCTCGGCCAGAACGGTCAGCACCCGCGCCGAGACACCGGGCGTGTCGGCCAGGGCCACCCAGTCGTCGCCGGGCAGGCCGGTCGAGGCGGCGACGCAGGCGGTCTCGAAGGCGGTCCAGCTCCCGAACGCCCGGGCCAGTACCAGCGAGGTCTGTTCGCCGATGTCGCGTATCCCCAGACCATAGATGAACCGGTCAAGGCTGATGGTCCGACGCGCGGTGATTCCGGCCACCAGATTGGCGACACTGGTCTCGCCATAGCCGTCCTCGGTGCGCAGGATGTCCAGCTTCTCTGCGTCGCGGGCAAGGCGGAAGATGTCGGCCGGCTCCCGGATCCAACCGCGTTCAACGAAGCTGATGATCTGCTTTTCACCCAAACCTTCAATGTCGAAGGCGCGGCGACTGACAAAATGCTTCAGGTGTTCGATGCGCTGGAACGGGCAGGCCAGTTCCCCGGTGCAGCGCCGCACCACGCTCTCCTCGCCGGAGGCATTGGTCTCCTTGACCAGCGCCGTCTTCAGCGGACAGACACAGGTCAGTGGAAACACATAGGCGGGTCCCCGGTCCGGGCGGTCGGCATCGACGACGCCGACGATCTGGGGGATCACGTCCCCGGCGCGTTGCAGGGTCACGGTGTCGCCGATGCGCACATCCTTGCGGGCGATCTCGTCGGCATTGTGCAGGGTGGCGTTGCGCACGACCACGCCGCCGACGGTGACCGGATGCAAGCGGGCCACCGGGGTGTGGGAGCCGGTGCGGCCGACCTGGATGTCGATACCTTCCAGCACCGTGGTCGCCTGCTCGGCCGGGAATTTGTGGGCGATGGCCCAGCGCGGGCTGCGGGCGACGAAGCCGAGCCGCGCCTGCCAGTCCAGCCGGTCGACCTTGTAGACCACGCCGTCGATGTCATAGCCCAGCCGCGCCCGGTCACGTTCCAGCCCGCGATAGACGTCCATCAGGCCGGCCACGTCCTCGACCTGACGCGAGCGATCGTTGACGACGAAGCCCCAGGCTGCCAGCCGTGTCATCGCCTCGTGCTGGGTCTCGGCGAACGGGGCCGAGGTCTCGCCCCAGGCATAGGCAAAGAAGCGCAACGGCCGCTGCGCCGTGATCGCCGGGTCCTTCTGGCGCAGCGAACCGGCGGCGAAATTGCGCGGATTGGCATAGGTGCGGCGACCGGCGGCCTCGGCCTCGGCATTGAAGGCGGCAAAGGCGTCGCCGGGGGCATAGACCTCGCCCCGGACCTCGACGACATCCGGCCAGCCCGTGCCCTTCAGGCGCTGAGGGATGTCCTTCAGGGTGCGCAGGTTGGCGGTCACGTCCTCGCCGGTCCGGCCGTCGCCTCGGGTGGCCCCGACCACCAGCACCCCGTGTTCATAGCGCAGGCTGGCCGACAGACCGTCGATCTTGGGCTCGGCGACGAAGGCCACCGGCTCGGCAGCGGGCAGTTTCAGGAAGCGGCGGATGCGGGCGACGAAATCGGTGACCTCGCCCTCGTCGAAGGCATTGTCCAGCGACAGCATGGGCACGCCGTGGCGCACCTCGGCGAACTGGGTCGAGACCGGGGCCCCGACCGTCTGCGACGGCGTGCCGGTTCCGCTCAGGGACGGGAACCAGGCCTCGATCGCCAGGGCCCGGCGCTTCAGGGCGTCATAGTCGGCGTCGCTGATCTGCGGCGCGTCCTCGGTGAAATACAGGGCGTCGTGGCCGGCGATCTCGGTCGCCAGCCGGTCCAGTTCAGCGCGGGCCTGATCTTCGGTCAGCTGGTCGACGGGGGGCAGGGCCATGGGAATCGCGCGGGGTCCGGAA
Organism: uncultured Brevundimonas sp.; assembly: GCF_963975535.1. Lineage (GTDB taxonomy): Bacteria > Pseudomonadota > Alphaproteobacteria > Caulobacterales > Caulobacteraceae > Brevundimonas. The sequence continues at coordinate 2,418 of NZ_CAXBHE010000004.1, forward strand.
AGGGGTCGTTCTAGCACCCTGACGCCGCGGCGCGAGACTGCGGACACACCGACGGCCGCGATTACCGTCATGACAGGAAGTTAATCTGACGCGGAGCCCCGGGCTCGCTAGCGTGCCGGCCGATCCTCAGGAGCCGCCATGCGTCTGTCCCGCCTTTCCCGCCCCCTGCTGCCGCTCGCCGTGGCCCTGTCGCTGTCCGGCTGTTCGCTTCTGGGCGGGACCGGGGAGGGCGCGGCGGCTCCGGTGGCCGCACCCGGCCTTGGCGACGCCCAACTGCTGGAGGACGTCCGCATCCTCTCCGCCGACGACATGGAGGGGCGCGATACTGGCGCGCCGGGCGGCGAGCGGGCCCGGGCCTATATCGTCGCGCGTCTGGACGCGCTGGGCGTGGCCGCGCCGGGCATGGGGCGGCTGCAGCCGTTCGAGGCCCGGGGCCGCACCCGCGAGGCGGTCAAGGTCTTCAACGGCACCAATATCATCGGCCTGGTTCCCGGCACCCGGGTCGGCGGCCGTTATATCGTGGTCACCGCCCATTACGACCACGTCGGGGTCAACGACGGTCAGGTCTTCAACGGGGCCGATGACAATGCCTCGGGCGTCGCCACCATGCTGGCCCTGGCGGCCGAGCTGAAGCGCCGCCCCCCGGAACACAGCGTGCTGTTCGTGGCTCTCGACGGCGAGGAACGCGGCCTGCTGGGCGCGACCCATTTCGTCGAGGTGCCGCCGGTGCCGCTGGAGTCGATCAGTCTGAACCTGAATTTCGACATGACCGCCCGGGCCGAGACCGACGGCAAGCTGTGGGTCACGGGGACGTATCAGAATCCGACCCTGCGGCCGATTCTCGAGCCAATTCCCGCCGACGGCGCAGTGGCTTTGGCCTTCGGCAAGGACACGCCGCAGGACACCGGCGAGGACAACTGGGTCGAGGCCTCGGACCATGCGGCCTTCCACCGCGCCCGCGTCCCGTTCCTGTATCTGGGTGTCAACTACCACCCCGACTATCACCGCCCCAGCGATGACTTCGAGCGCATTACACCGTCGGTCTTCGTCAGTGCGACGGCCTTGTCGATCGCCGCCTTCCGCGCCCTGGATCGCGGCCTGGATCAGTAGTTGTCCTGTTGCACACGTGAAGATTCCGGTTCATCGGAAAGGCCGCGTTGCGGGGATGTGTTGATGATGGTGACCAAGGGTCTGGACCTGCGCACGGTCCAGTTGATCCGCAAGGCAGCACTGCTGGCCGGGATCATCGGCCTGCTGGGGCTGGCGGCCGTAACCGGCACCCTCGGCGGGGAGACCCCGCTGCATGAGGGGCTGGAGGCGTTCGGCCTGCTGCTGATCGCGATCTGTATCGTCGGCCGGGCCTGGTGCTCCCTCTATATCGGCGGGCGCAAAAAGGCCGAGATCGTCGATCGCGGCCCCTATTCTATCAGCCGCAACCCACTTTATGTGTTCAGCTTCATCGGGGCCTTCGGCATGGGGGCCCAGTCCGGCAGCGTCACCATGGCCGTGTTGTTCCTGGCGGTCACCGTCGGGGTCTTCTATCTGACGGTGAAGCGCGAGGAGGCGTGGCTGGCCGGTGAGTTCGGCGCGGTTTACGAGGCCTATATGAAGCGTACCCCGCGCTTCTGGCCCAATTTCTCGCGTTGGGAGGACCAGGATACGCTGGAGGTCCGACCGACCTTTTTTCTGACCACCCTGCGCGATGGCATGGTCATGCTGCTGGCCGTGCCCCTGTTTGAATGGATTGAGACCAGCCAGCACGCCGGCTGGCTGGCGACCCTGATCCATCTGCCCTGAGCCCCGGCATGCGTGGGATCCGGTCCTTCACGGTCATCTGGGTACTGCTGCTGACGGCGGTCGCGGCCTGCGACGGGTCGATCGAGAGATCGGGCAAGCCGGCGACCGGTCCGGCCTTCAGCCACAACATCAGCGCTGACCAGTCCGGCTACTACCGGCCCCTGACACCGGTCCGCAGCGGCGACTGGACCCTGAGCCATCTGTTTATGGGACAGGCCGCCGACTTCACCGCCTGGGAACAGGCCGAGCGGACGGCCGGACTCGCGCCGGTCATGCTGGAGTTCGAGACGGCGACCGGTGCCCGGACCCGGGTCTTGCCGTCGCGCTATACGGTCACCGGCACCCTGGTGCGATTTGCGGGGCGGACGGCGGACCTGGGCGAGGTCGCCTTTGAGGGCCGTCTGGACGCCGACGCCCTGGCCACGGCCCGCCGCAATCTTGGCGATGAGGGCGCGGTCGTGTCCGGCACCCTGAAGGTCGGTGGCCGGTCGATCAGCGGAGTCCGGCTCCGCTGGTGGGCGGGGGACTGAGTCCCCCGCCGTCTTCAGATCAGCTGACCGTCGCCTTGACGATCTTGCCCGGCGCGCGGGGCGGCTCACCCTTGGGCAGGGCGTCGACATGATCCATGCCGTCGGTGACCTCGCCCCAGACGGTGTACTGGCCGTCGAGGAAGGAGGCGTCGTCCAGGCAGATGAAGAACTGGCTGTTGGCGCTGTTCGGATCCGAGGTGCGGGCCATCGAGCAGACGCCGCGGGCATGCTTCTCTTTCGAGAACTCGGCCTTCAGGTTCGGCTTGCTCGACCCCGAGGTGCCGGTGCCGGTCGGATCGCCGCCCTGTGCCATGAAGCCCGGGATCACGCGGTGGAAGACCACGCCATCATAGAAGCCTTCCTGGGCCAGTTCGGAAATGCGCGCGACATGGCCGGGGGCCAGGTCGGGGCGCAGCTTGATGACCACGTCACCGGTGTCGAGAGTCAGGGTCAGGGTTTGATCGGCCATCGGCACGCTCCATTTGATTATGCGCGGGACATAGCCCGCAACGGTCGTGGGGGCTATGTGGGAACGATGAGTGAAGACGAAAAGCCCGCCGACAAGCCGCCCGAGCGCCGCCGCATGGTCAAATTGCCCACGGGCGGGACCGCAGCCGGTCGCAGCATGGGCGCAAAAATGAAGACGGCCGACGACAAGTCGATGTCGAGTCAGCAGTGGATCAAGCGTCAGCTGTCGGACAAATGGTCGGTGCGGGCCCGGGCCGAAGGCTATCGCAGTCGCGCGGCCTTCAAGCTGATCGGGATCGACGACCGCTTCAAATTGATCCGCAAGGGCAGCCGGGTCATCGACCTGGGCGCGGCCCCCGGCGGCTGGGTCCAGGTGGCCCTGGCGCGCGGCGCGGCCAGCGTGGTCGGCGTCGACCTGCTGATGATCGAACCGATCCCCGGTGCCATCCTGCTGCAGGCCGACTTCACCCATCCGGGCGTGGATCAGGAGATGCTCGAATTGCTGGGCGGGGCTCCGGACCTGGTGCTGTCGGACATGGCCCACAACACCGTCGGCCATCGTCAGACCGATCACCTGAAGATTATCGCCCTGATCGAGATCGCCGCCGATTTCGCCATTCGTACCCTGAAGCCGGGCGGGCATTTCGTGACCAAGAATTTCCAGGGCGGCGACGGCGGCGGGGTTCTGGCCCGGCTGCGCGAGGAGTTCGAGACCGTCAAATACGTCAAGCCCGAAGCCAGCCGCAAGGACAGTGCCGAGGTCTTCCTGGTGGCGATGAACAAACGCTAGGGCCGCTTCGGGGCAACGTGCCGATTGCACGACTGAACCGGTCGGGTAATGTCCGTCCTCCCCAGGTTAAGGACCGTTTCCCATGCGTCTTCGTTCCATCTCGCTCGTTGCCCTTCTGACCGCGATTGCACCGGCCGCGCCGGTTCTGGCGCAGACCTCTGCCGCGCCCCGGGCCGCGACGTCGCCCTTGGCCACGGAGCTGCGCGCCGCGCCGGTCGCCGAGCTGGTGTCGGAGGTTAACATCCCCTGGAAACGATTCACGCTGGACAACGGCCTGACGGTGATCGTGCACGAGGACCGCAAGACCCCGGTGGTGGCGGTTTCGGTCTGGTACAATGTCGGTTCCAAGGACGAGCCGGCCGGCTCGACCGGCTTCGCCCACCTGTTCGAACACCTGATGTTCGGCGGGTCGGAGAATGCGACCGGCAGCTATCTGGGCCGGATGCGCAATCTGGGGCCGAGCAATCTGAACGGCACGACCTGGTTCGATCGCACCAACTATTTCCAGACCGTCCCGACCCCGGCCCTGGAACAGGCGCTGTTCCTGGAAAGCGATCGCATGGGCTATCTGCTCGGCGAGGTCGGCCAGGATGTGCTCGATCTGCAGCGGGGTGTGGTCCAGAACGAGAAGCGCCAGGGCGACAATGAGCCGTACGGCCTGTTCGAATATGCCCAGCTGGAGGCCCTGTTCCCGGAGGGTCACCCCTATCGCCACTCGACCATCGGTTCGATGGCCGATCTGGACGCCGCCAGCCTGGAGACGGTGCGCAACTGGTTCCGCGAGAACTATGGCCCGAACAATGCCATCGTCGTCCTGTCGGGCGACATCGACGAAGCGGCGGCCCGTCCGCTGATGGAGCGCTATTTCGGGGCCATTCCGCGGGGGCCGGTGAACACTCCGGCCGATGCCGATGTCCCGACCCTGGCCGCGCCGATCATCGAGACCATGTATGACCGGGTCGCCACCACCCGCCTGACCCGCAGCTGGGCCGTGCCCGGTCTGCTGAGCGACGATGCGGTGCCGCTGTCGGTCGCCGCCTCGGTGCTGGGCGGCCTGGCCTCTTCGCGCCTCGACAACCAGCTGGTGCGCGGCGAGCAGACCGCCGTTCAGGTGTCGTCGTATTTGTCGGACTTCCATCGCGTCGGCATTTTCGACATCTCGGTCAATGTGAAGCCGGGACAGGATGCCGCCGAGGTGGGCGCCCGACTGGACGCCATCGTCGCCGACTTCATCGCCAGCGGGCCAACCGAGGAGGAGGTCGCCCGCGTCGCCACCCAGTATGTGTCGCGTCGCATCCAGAGCCTGGAACAGGTCAACGGCAAGGCCAACGTCCTGGCCGAGGGCCAGCTGTATGCCGGCGATCCGGACCACTACAAGACGGAGCTCGCCGCCTACGCCGCGGTCACCCCGGCCCAGGTTACCGCCGCCATGCAGCGCTGGTTGACCCGTCCGGTGTTCAGCCTGACCATCGCTCCGGGCGAGCGGGAGGCCTATGAAGAGGCGGCACCCACGAGGGCCGAGCCGGTCCCGGCCGCCGAGATCCAGCGCGTCGCGCGTGACCCGATGCCGGCGATCGGCGAGGTCCAGGACCTGCAGTTCCCCGCCGTCGAACGCGCGACCCTGTCGAACGGCATGCAGGTGGTCTACGCCCACGTCGGCACGGTGCCGGCGTCCCGCGTGGCGGTGGAGTTCAACGCCGGCTATGCGGCTGACCGAGCCGATCGCCTGGGCGCGCACAGCCTGATGCTGGACCTGATGGACGAGGGCACGACGACCCGCGACGCCAACACACTGGCCGAGGAGCAGGAGCGCCTCGGTGCCTCGATCCAGGTCGGTGCCTCCATGGACCGGACCTCGGCCAGCCTGTCGGTCGTGACCGCCAACCTGGCCCCGTCGCTGACCCTGATGGCGGACGTGCTGCGGAACCCGGCCTTCGCGCCTTCGGAAATCGAGCGCCTTCGGGCCCAGCGCCTGGCGGCCCTGTCCAGCGAGGCGACCCAGCCGGGTGCGATCGCCGCCCGCGCCCTGCCGCCGCTGTTGTACGGCACGGACAGCCCCTATGGCCGGTCCTTCACCGGCACCGGCGACGCGGCCACAGTGACGGCCCTGACCCGCGCCGATCTGGTCCAGGAATACGACGCCTGGGTCCGTCCGGACAATGCGACGATCTTCGTCGTGTCCAACCTGCCCCTGTCGCAGGTGGCACCGCAGCTGGAAGCCGCCTTCGGCGACTGGCGGGCACCCGCCGCGCCCAAAGGCATCAAGGCGTTCAGCGACTCCGTACCGGCCCCGGCCAACCGGATCGTCCTGATCGACCGTCCGCAGTCGCCGCAGTCGCTGATCTATGGCGGCGCGGTTTTGCCGCTGTCAGGTACCGATGACCTGCTGACGCTGAACGCGGCCAATTCGATCCTGGGCTCGGACTTCCTGTCGCGGATCAACGCCGATCTGCGCGAGACCAAGGGCTGGTCCTACGGTGTGCGGGGCAATGTCACCGCGCTGGAGCACCGCGTGCCCTATATCGTCAACGCTCCCGTACAGGCCAACCGCACCGGTGAGTCGGTGGCGGCCCTGATCGCCCAGTACGACCGGTTCCTGGAGGTCGACGGGGTCTCGGCGCAGGAGCTGGAGCGGACCGTCAACGGCAACACCCGTTCGCTGGCCGGCGGTTACGAGACCTCGGCCCAGATCCTCGGCGCCCTGCGGTCCAATGCCCTGTACGGCCGTCCGGACGACTATCAGGAGACGATCGCCAGCCGCACCCGCGCGCTGACGGCCGCCCAGATGGACGAGGCCGCCCGCCAGGTCATCCATCCGGACCAGTTCGTCTGGGTCGTGGTCGGTGACGCGTCGGTCGTCCGCCCGCAGCTGGAGGCCCTGGGTCTGCCGCTGGAGGTGCGTTCGGCCCAGTAGGGGCGAATCCTGAGGGGGGATTGTTCAGTGCTGACCCAGGCCGGCCGGCGATGACGCCGGCCTGGTGTCGGCACGCCCGGACGTCTTCCCCTCGATCCGGGTCCAGACACGGTCGTGCAGGGTGAAGAACACGGTCTGGACCAGCGGCTCGATCGTGCCGATGGCCAGGGCGATGCGCCAGTCGCGGGTCAGGGCGAAGGCGACGCTGACGGCGACGACGAAATGCATCAGCCCATAGGTCACCGTCTTGGCCGCGACCTGTTTCAGCGACCCGGGCAGGGCGTGGCTGTGGCCCGGGTGGCCGTGGGCGCGCATCTGTTCCCGCGGGGCCATCACGTCCAGCCGGGCGGTGAAGGCTTCGGACGCCTCCTCCAGCCGTGACAGGCGTTGCCGTCGCTCGATCCGGTGCCAGACCCGGTCATGAATCGAATAGGCGAGGGTCTGGAACACCGGCTCCACCATTCCGACCGCCAGCGCCAGCCGCCAGTCACGGGTGATGGCGAAGGCCACCAGGATGGCGACCCCCAGATGCATCACACCATAGCTCGCGATCTTCAGTGCGAGTCGGCGGGCGGCGGTGATTAGTATGCGAACCATTCTCAACTGGATGTGGGGTCGCGGCCGCACAGCGCAAGCCTTTTGACCCTGACTTAACGATAGATCGCATGGGCCCTTGCGGTTCCGGGGGCATGACCGCTATACGCGGCCCGCAAAACGGAGACTCCTCATGGAGATACGCGAAGGGCTTACCTTCGACGATGTTTTGCTTGAACCCGGCCCGTCGGAGGTCATGCCTGCAGAGGCAGATGTCTCCACCCGCCTGACTCGCAACATCAGTCTGAACATCCCGCTGACCTCGTCGGCGATGGACACGGTGACCGAGAGCCGGCTGGCCATTGCCATGGCCCAGGCCGGGGGTCTGGGCGTGCTGCACCGGAACATGACGGTCGAGGAACAGGCCGAGCAGGTCCGCGTGGTCAAACGCTACGAGAGCGGCATGGTCATCAACCCGGTGACCATCACCCCGCAGACGACGCTGGGCGAGGTCCGCGAGATCGTGGCCCGCCGGAAGATTTCCGGCTTCCCCGTGGTCGATCCCGAGAGCGGCCGGCTGGTCGGCATCCTGACCCACCGGGATACCCGGTTTGATACCGATCCGAACCGCAAGGCCGTCGAGATGATGACGACCGGCGATCTGATCACCGTGCGCGAGGGCGCAGGCCGCGACGAGGCCCTGGCCCTGCTGCGGGATCGCAAGATCGAGCGGGTCATCGTCGTCGATGACGACTATCGCGCCACCGGCCTGATCACGATGAAGGACATCGAGAAGTCGCAGGCCTTTCCCCACGCCGCCAAGGACGATCAGGGCCGGCTGCTGGTCGGGGCCGCCTCGACCGTCGGCGACGCCGGCTATGAGCGGGCCATGGCCCTGGCCGAGGCCGGGGTCGACGTGGTGGTCATCGACACCGCTCACGGCCATTCGATCCAGGTCTCCCGCGTGGTCGAACGGATCAAGCGCGAATCCAACCGCATCCAGATCATCGCCGGCAATGTCGCCACCTATGACGCCGCCCGCGCCCTGATCGACGCCGGGGCCGACGCGGTGAAGGTCGGCATCGGTCCGGGCAGCATCTGCACCACCCGCATCGTCGCGGGTGTGGGTGTGCCGCAGCTGACCGCCATCATGGAGGCCGTCCGCGCCGCCCGGGACTCGGGGGCCCCCGTCATCGCCGACGGCGGCATCAAATATTCCGGCGATCTGGCCAAGGCCATCGCCGCCGGGGCCAGCGTGGCCATGATGGGCTCGATGTTCGCCGGCACCGACGAAAGTCCCGGCGAGACCTTCCTGTACCAGGGCCGGTCCTACAAATCCTACCGCGGCATGGGCTCGGTCGGGGCCATGGGGGCCGGCTCGGCCGACCGCTATTTCCAGAAGGACGTGGCCGACTCCCAGAAGCTGGTGCCCGAGGGCATCGAGGGCCAGACCCCGTACAAGGGGCCTATCGGACCGGTGCTGCACCAGATGGTCGGGGGGCTGCGTGCCGCCATGGGCTATGTCGGGGCGGGGACCATCGCCGACTTCCAGGCGCGAGCGAAATTCATCCGCATCACCGGGGCGGGCCTGCGTGAAAGCCACGTTCACGACGTGATGATCACCCGCGAAGCGCCGAACTACCGGCAGGGATAGGAGCACGACCATGCAGATGACGCCCGAGTTCATGACCCTGGCCGGGGTGCTGATCCTGGCCCTGGTGCAGATCCTGCTGGCCGCCACGGCGCGCACGGCCGAACTGGGCCTGAAATGGAACGCCGGAGCCCGTGACGGCGAGACTGCCCCTCCGGGCAAGCTGGCCGGGCGACTGCTCCGGGCCCAGGCCAATCTGTTCGAAACCCTGCCGATCTTCATCGCCGCCATCCTTATGGCGCAGATGACGGCCAGGGACGGGACCGGCCTGACCCTGATCGGCAGCCACCTCTACCTGTTCGGCCGTCTGCTCTATCTGCCGCTCTACGCCCTCGGCGTCGCCTACATCCGCAGCCTGGCCTGGGGCGTGTCCCTCGTCGGTCTGGTGATGGTCATCGCCGCCCTTTTTGTTTGAAAGCCTGATTTGACCCCCGCCGCACGCCTCACCGCCGCCGCCTCCGTTCTCGACAGCATTGCCCAGGGCCGTTCGCCGGCCGAGGTCGTGCTCAAGGCCTGGGGCCAGGCCAACCGTTATGCCGGGTCGGGCGACCGCCGGGCCGTGGCCGAGCGGGTCTATGACGTGTTGCGCAGTCGGGCGCGGCTGGTCTGGACCATGGGCGGACGCGAGGACGGCCGGGCGCTGGTGATCGGGGCCCTGTCGGTGCTCGATGGCCTGACCCTGGAGGAGATCGAGGCCCTGCACAGCGGTGACGGCTACGGCCCGCGCCCGCTGTCGAAACAGGAACGCGCGCGTCTGGCGGCAGCGCCCGGCGACATGCCCGAGGGTGTCGCCGCCGGGGTGCCGGAGTTCGTGGTCGAGGAATTCAAGACCACCTATGGCGACCGCTGGTTCGAAGAGGCCCACGCCCTGATGGAGCGGGCCCCCGTCGATCTGCGGGTCAACGGGGCCAGGACCACGGTCGAAGCGGTAATGACCGAGCTGCGCGACGCCGGCCTGCAGCCGACCCGCACGCCCTGGTCGGCCTGGGGCCTGCGCCTGACGGCGGACCCGGCCCCCAATATTCCGGCGCTGGAGGTGTTCCAGTCCGGTCGCGTCGAGATCCAGGACGAGGGCTCGCAGCTGGTGTGCTGGCTGGCCGGGGCCTCGGCCGGCAGGACGGTGGTCGACTATTGTGCCGGCGGCGGCGGCAAGACGGTCGGCCTGGCCCAGGCCATGGCCGGACAGGGGACCCTGATCGGCTGCGATGTGGTGCAGAAGCGGCTCGACAATATCCGACCGCGTCTGGCCCGCGCCGGGGTCGAGGCCGACCTGCGTCTGCTCGGCCAGAACGGCGGCGGGGTCGAGGATTTGAACGGCAAGGCCGATCTGGTCTTCGTCGACGCCCCCTGCAGCGGCACCGGGGCCTGGCGGCGCCGGCCCGAGGACGCCTGGCGGATGAAGGTCGAGGAGGTCGAGCGCATGAACGGCCTGCAGACCCGCATCCTGGCCCAGGCCGCCCGGCTGGTACGGCCCGGCGGCCGTCTGGCCTATGTCACCTGTTCGATGCTGCGCGGCGAGAACGAGGCCACGATGGACGGGTTCGAGGAGGATTTCCCCGGCTTCCGTCCGGTGCCGATCGCCCGTCTGCTCGATGCGCCCGGCCTGACCCCGGCGGCCCGCACCCGCCTGGCTGAACTGGCCGACGGCGGCACCCGCCTGCGCCTGTCGCCGGCCTCGACCGGCACCGACGGCTTCTTCTTCGCCCTGTTCGAGCGGTCGGCTTGAGCCGGCCGATCCAGCCCCACGTGCCTTTCCAGACGGAGCCCGCATGACCCCGCAAGACCACCAGAAGGTTCTGATCGTCGACTTTGGCAGCCAGGTGACCCAGCTCATCGCCCGGCGCCTGCGCGAGGCCAACGTCTATTGCGAGATCCATCCCTACGCCAAGGCGGAGGCGGCGCTTGCGGCCATGCAACCGGCGGCGATCATCCTCTCAGGCGGACCCGAGAGCGTCCACGAAGAGGGCAGCCCCCGCGCGCCCCAGGGCGTGTTCGAGGCCGGGGTCCCGGTGCTGGGCATCTGCTACGGCGAGATGACCATGTGCGAACAGCTGGGCGGCAAGGTCGAGGGCGGCCATCACCGCGAGTTCGGCCGGGCCGAGATCACCGTGCAGACCGGGTCGCCCCTGCTGGCCGGTCTGGCCCCCGTCGGCGCGGAGGAGACCGTCTGGATGAGCCACGGCGACAAGATCGTCGCCATTCCCGAGGGCTTCCATGCCGTCGCCACCTCGACCGGTTCGCCCTTTGCGATCATCGCCGACGAGGCCCGCCGCTTCTACGGCGTCCAGTTCCACCCCGAGGTGATGCACACGCCGCGCGGCGCAGCGATGCTGAAGAATTTCACCCATGGCATCGCCGGCCTGACCGGCGACTGGACCATGGCCGCCTATCGCGACGAGAAGATCGCCCAGATCCGCGAACAGGTCGGGGATGCCAAAGTCGTCTGCGGCCTGTCCGGCGGAGTCGATTCCTCGGTGGCGGCGGTGTTGATCCACGAGGCCATCGGCGACCAGCTGACCTGTGTGTTCGTGGATACGGGACTGCTGCGCAAGGACGAGGCGACCCAGGTCACCACCCTGTTCCGGGAACACTACAATATCCCGCTGGTCCACGTTGACGCGTCGAAGGAATTCCTTGGCGAACTGGCCGGCGTCTCGGACCCCGAGACCAAGCGCAAGATCATCGGCCGGGTCTTTATCGAGATCTTCGACCGCGAGGCCGGCAAGATCGACGGAGCCGAATTCCTCGCCCAGGGTACCCTCTATCCCGACGTGATCGAGAGCGTGTCGTCGTCCAGCGGCAAGGCCCATGTCATCAAGAGCCACCACAATGTCGGCGGCCTGCCCGACTTCATGAAGCTGAAGCTGGTCGAGCCGCTGCGTGAACTGTTCAAGGACGAAGTCCGCGCCCTGGGCCGCGAACTGGGCCTGACCGATGCCTTCGTCGGCCGCCATCCGTTTCCGGGACCCGGCCTGGCCATCCGCATTCCCGGCGAGATCACGCCCGACGCCGTCGCCACCCTGCAGCAGGCCGACGCCATCTATCTGGACGAAATTCGCAAGGCCGGCCTGTACGACAGCATCTGGCAGGCCTTCGCCGTGCTGCTGCCGGTCAAGACCGTCGGCGTCATGGGCGACGCCCGCACCTATGAGAAGGTGCTGGCCCTGCGCGCTGTCAGTTCGACCGACGGCATGACCGCCGACTTCTACGAATTCCCCTGGGCCGTACTGGGCAAATGCGCGACGCGGATCGTCAACGAGGTGCGCGGCGTCAATCGCGTCGTCTATGACGTGACCAGCAAGCCGCCCGGCACCATCGAGTGGGAATAGGGGGGAGGGGGCCACGCGGCCCCGCGCCTTCGCCGCCCCTTCAGGACATGGCCATGACCGACCCGATCGACAGTGAGTCCCCGCCCGCCGCCGGCCCCCCAGACGCCGTCCCGGGCGAAACCCCGGTTCAGCGGGCGCTGCGCATGAAGCAGGCGGTGATCGACGCCCGGCCCAAGGCTCCGCGCGGTGGCCGTTTCCAGCGCGAGCAGTCGGCCAGCATCGCCTCCGGCAAGTCCAAGCCCTGGATGCAGCGGTAGGGGCGGATCCCGGTCCCGGACCGCGCCGTTCTGCACGATGCGAGCCTTGACCTGCATCAACGCCCGGAGCTGATCCTGCGTGCATGAAGGATCAGCAGAGGAGGCTGGGTGATGTCGGACGTGCTGGTGACCTGTTTCTCGCGAACCGGTTCGACCGAGCTGGCCGCCCGCGCCCTGGCGGAGAGCCTGGGGGCCGATCTCGACCTCATCCAGTCGCCGGACTCCTATACGGGCCCGGGCGGGCTTGTCCGCGGTCTCTGGCAGACCCTGACCCGCCGCGGACCTCCGGTGGAAACGGCCCGTGATCCGGCCGACTATGCACTCGTCCTCGTCGGCACCCCTGTCTGGGCCGGACAGCCGACGCCGCCTGTGCGCAGCTATCTGGCGCGATACGGTCGCAGGATCAGGGCCCTGGCCCCCTTCTGCGTGTCGGCGAGCGGGCAGGCCTATCCCGGCGTGTTCCAGGCGATGGAACGCCTGGCCGGTCTTCCCCCGCGCGCGACATTGAGCCTGGCAGAAAACGACGTCCGCAGTGGCGCGTCCGCGGACCGGATTCGCCAGTTCGCCATCAGCCTGCGGCGCGGCCGTGACGGAGTCGCGTGACGGTCGGTAGTCGATCCACCGGCCCGTGGCCTGCCCGGCGACCGGCGCGGCCGCTTGAACTGCGGGTGCCCGCGATGGCATGACCACGGGCATGACCCCGACCCTCTACGGTATCCCCAACTGCGACACGATGAAGAAGGCCCGTGTCTGGCTGGACCAGCATGACATCGCCTACGTCTTTCATGACTACAAAAAGGTTGGCGTCGACCGCGCGTCGCTGACGCTCTGGGTGGCCGAGCACGGCTGGCAGACAGTGTTGAACCGTGCCGGAACGACGTTTCGCAAGCTGCCCGAGGCGGAGCGCGCCGATCTGGACGACGCCCGGGCGATCGCCCTGATGCTGGCCCAACCGGCGATGATCAAACGGCCGGTCCTGGACCTCGGCGACAGGCGTATCGTCGGCTTCAAGCCCGAAATCTACGCGGCCGCGTTCGCCTGACCCTCAGCCGGCCCGGCGCAGCCAGGCGATCACCGCCGCCCGGTCGGCCGCGGTGCCGCCCTGATAGGGCATGGTGGTGCCGGGCATGGCGGCCTCGGGGTCGGCGAGATAGCGATCCAGGGTCGCCGCGTTCCAGACTGTCCCGCGCCGGCCGGCCGCGCGCAGGGCGTCCGAATAGGGGAAGCCGCTGACCGCGCCCACGCGCCGCCCGAACACGCCCCTCAGGTTCGGGCCCGGATCGTCATGGACGTCCGCCCGCAGCGAGTGGCAGGCCGCGCAGCGTTGAAAGGCACGCGCCCCGGGATCGGCCGCGGCCTGCGCCACGGGCGCAGCCGCGGGTGCGGATGGCGATGCGGGTGAGAGCGAGGCGGTCAGCACCGCCATCAGGAGCCAGACCGTCGGCATATCCTAGCCGCCGTGCCGGATGACCACGAGCCGGTCCGTGCCGGATTCCGCGCCCCACACCTCGCCGGGTCGACCCAGCATCTGGCGCACTTCGGCGCGGGGCCGGTCGCTGGGGAAGCTCTGGAAGATCTCGGTCTCCGGGTCGAAGCGAACGATGGCATTGGCCGACCACTCGGTCAGCCAGACCTTGTCGGTCTCGTCGACATAGACCGAATAGGTCCGGGGCGATTCCCCTGGCAGTTTCCACGTCTGCCAGCTGCTGTCGCGCGGGTCGTGGACGCTGACGTTGCCGCTGTTCCACTCGCTGACCCAGATGCGACCCTGACTGTCGGACCAGACCCGGCGCGCGCCCTGGTTCGGGGTCGGCGGCTCGACGATGGTCGCCTCGCCGGTGTCGAGATCCACCCGGGCGATATGGTTACCGGCCAGGGAGGCATACCAGACGTCGCCCGAGGGGGTGGTGGCGATGCCGTAGGGCCCGCGACCGCGCGGCGCGGCCCAGACCTGCAGGTCGTCGGTGGCCGGGTCGAGTCGGCCGTAGTAGCCGGTCTGGCCGGTGAACCAGATGCGGCCGCGGTGGTCGAAGGTGGCCGTGTTCATATTGATCGGGCCGGTGTCGGCGGGCAGGGGCCAGACCCTGACCGCATGCGTGTGCCGATCCACCCGGACGATGGCGTTCTGGCCGCCGTCCGTGATCCAGGCGTGACCGTCGGGACCGACGATGACGCCGTGCGGGGCCGAGCCCTCGCCCAGCGGCACGATGGTCGTCTCGCCCGTCACGGGATTGAGGATGCCGTGGCCGCCGCCACGCTGGACGGTCCACCAGACCTCCTTGCCGTCAGCGGTGACGGCGACGTCATGCGCGCGCCCGCCCGGGGGCACGTCATAGTACTGCACCTGTTGGGCGCAGGCCGGCACGGCCATCGCGACCAGCGCGGTTGCCGACAGGGTCATCCAGAAGCGGTTCATTTTGGAAACCTCCCGTTGTCGAAGGTCTCCACCATATCCGCGACCGCCGAGGCCGCAATGGCCGGCGTGTCTTCAGCCTTCGACATCGACCCGGGGCCGGTCGTGCCCGTCGGCGCGTTCGGTGATCCACTCGCCCGAGGCGTCGGCGTATTCAATCATCGCCGTCTGATCCGGCACCCGCTGCTCGCGTGCGGCGGCCACGGCCGCAGCCCGCGCCCGGTCATGGCTGGTGAAGGTCTCGGAGAAGCTGTCGCCCAGCTTGTAGGCCCAGCCGCCGTCATGTTGAACGATACGATAGGTGACGTGGGTCATGGGAGGCTCCGGTTACGCTGGGGATTCAAGCGGTGGCCGCAGTTTTTGTTCCGGCAGTGCATCCAGTGGCACCATTGGCGGCGACTATGCTGTGAACGCACGGCGATCGCCGCCACGCGCATGGAGGAGATGACGATGGAAGACCTGTTCCGGTCCTACTGGTGGCTGCTGTTCCCGCTGGCCTGGTTTGTCAGTGCAGGCTTTTCCGGCCTGATGAGCTACCGGCGGCACAGGGATACGCTGAACCTGATCAAGGCCTATGTCGACAAGGGCCAGGAACCGCCGCCCGCCCTGCTGACGCTGCTCGAACGGAGCGCGGCACCTGAAGACATCTTCGCCGACGGTGGCATGGCCCCGGTGGGCCAGGCCCGCAGTGGCGCGACCAACTACTGGTCGCTGTTCGGCCTTTTCACGATGCTGGCCGCCGGCTTCCTCGGGGCCGGCTACTATCTGAACCTCGACGGCGGGTCGGGGGCCTTCACCATCGTCGGCTTCACCATGGCGGCCGTGGCCTTCTGGGCCCTGATCAATGCCGTGTTCCGCAGCCGGAACCGGGATCGCTGACGGTCCCGTCCGAAGCACACGGGCGCGCCGGCCTTGGCCCTGATCCTGAGTGACGCCGATTTGGTGACCGCCGCGGTCGCCGGGTCGGATGCCGCCTATGCCCGGCTGGTCGCCCGGCACCAGGCGGCGGTGCGCGGTTTCCTGCGCCGCATGCTGGGCGGGACCGGCCTCGCAGCCGCCGCCGAGGCGGACGACCTGGCCCAGGAGACCTTCGTCACCGGCTGGCGCTCGCTGCGCGCGTTGAAGGACCCGTCCGGGGTCCGGGCCTGGCTGTGCGGCATCGCCCGGCGCAAGGCGCGCGATCGGCAACGCAGCCTGCGGCGCGCCGCCACGCGGGATGGGAGCTGGCTGGAAGCAGCCTCGGTGCCGCAGGGCGTCCAGCCCGAGGACCGGCTGGCCCTGACCGCGGCGATGGCGGCCTTGCCGGAAGATGTTCGGGCCTGTGTGGCCCTGTGTCTGGCCGAGGGCTGGTCGCACGGCGAGGCGGCGCTGGCGCTCGACTTGCCCCTTGGCACGGTCAAGTCGCATATTGCGCGGGGACGGGCCCGTTTGCTCGCCGCGCTCGGAGGACCGGATGACACCTGAGCAGAAAATGACGGCTCTGTTTGCCGCCGAGACGGTGCCGGCCCGGGATTACGCCTTCCAGGCCGAGGTCGTCGCCCGGATTGCGCGACACCGGGCCTGGGCCTCGGTCCTGTCGCTGGTGCCGTGGCTGATCGCCGTGACGGCCGGTCTGTGGGGTCTGCAGCCGGTGATTGGTGCGGCGGCGGACCAGGTGGGGCCGGTGCTGGTGCCGGTGGCCATGACCCTGACCCTGGTCGGCGGGTCGCTTATGGCGGCCCTGTGGCTGACGCGACGGCTCGGCCGGGCCTGACGGCGACCTTACGAAAGTTTCACCTCGCCGCCTGCATCCATACGGCCCCGCTGTTGCCTCTTGTCAGCATGAGGCCGAAGCAAATGGCTCGGTCGATAAAATGAGGGATACATTATGGACGGATTTGAAATCCTGATTCCGCTGGCACCATTCCTGATGGTTGCGGCAATCGTGATCATTCCGCGTTGGTACCGGACCAACGAACGCCGCGAAATGCAGAAGACGCTGCGGGCGGCCATCGACAAGGGCCAGACCCTGCCACCCGAACTGGTCGACGCCCTGAGCAAGGACAGTGTCCGGCCCCCGGCCACGGCCGCCCGCGACCTGCGTCTGGGCGTCATCCTGCTGGCCGTCGGTGCCGGTATCGCCCTGATGGGCTACGGAATCAGCTTCGAGGAAATGGACGCCCTGTACCCGTTCGTCGGTATCGCCGCGATCCCGGCCATGATCGGTCTGGCCTTCGTCATCCTGAGTGTCTTCAACAAGAACAAGGGCTGAGCGCAGGCTGAGGGGGGAATCGCATGGCCCAGGCCCTGATCGACAGACACGATGTCGAGCTCGCCGCCCTCGCGGCGGCGGGCGGGCGGCGCGAGTTCGGTGAACTGGTGCGCCGTCACGGCTCGGCGGTCCGGGCCCTGCTGCTCCGGATGGGGGCCCAGCCGGCCCTCGCCGACGACATCGCCCAGGACGCCTTCATCCAGGCCTTCGAACGTTGCGGCGAATTCCGGGGGGAGGGGACCTTCTCCGCCTGGGTCCGGCGCATCGCGGCCCGGCTCTACATCAAGCGCCGCGCCAAGGAGGCTCGCTATGTCGCCGAAGTGGAGGTCGATGACGCCGCGCCGGATACCGATCAGGCCGGGCGGGTTGATCTCGACGAGGCCCTGAAGACGCTCAGCGAACCCGAGCGGTTGTGCGTCTCCCTCTGTCACGGTGCCGGGCTTTCGCACCCCGAAATCGCGACTGCCCTAAATCTGCCGCTCGGTACGGTGAAGTCTCATGTCAAACGTGGTCTGGATAGACTCCGCGCGCGGCTCCAGCCGCAGCCGGAAGCCTTGGGGAGATCGACACATGTCCGCTGACGAATTCGATCCTTTCGTCGAGCGCCTGTTCAACCAGGCCCCCGTCATGGCCGACGCCGCCCTGTTCGCCCAGCGGGTCGAGGCGCGACTGCAGAGCGGGACCCGGGTGCGAACCGTGGCGCTGACGCTGGCCGGACTGGTCGGCGGGGTCGTGGCGGTGCGCGAGACCATGTCGGTCAATCTGAACCTGTCGGCGAACGAGGGGCCGGTGGCCAGCCGGGCGCTGGAGCAGGGCCTCCAGTCCGCCGGCGGCGGAGTCCAGTCACTGTTCCAGGCGGGAATTGACCAGATGGGTCTGGGAGGTTTCGCCCTGGGCGGGATGGGCGGCATCGAGCTGTTCTGGGTCACCACCGCCCTGCTGGTCGCCGCGGCGGCCGCCGGGGTGATGAAACTGTCCGAGGAAATCTAGCACCGTCACCGGTTTGGCGGGCGGTACGGGACCGGCGATGGCGGTGATCGGCAACGATCCCGCCGTTTTCCTGCCGAAGTCGGGCCCTACTCATCCAAAAAGCCGGTCTCGCCGCATCCGCTGCGTTGCGGGCGTCGAGCCGACCCTCTAGGGTCGCGGACGGTTTGCGAATAGCGGTTTTGGGGCGACGTTTCAGTGGTTGATGTCTTCGAACAGGTCGAGGAGGAGCTTCGCTCCGATCGATACAAGCGGCTGGCCCGTACCTGGCTGCCCGTCGTCGGTGCCGTTCTGGCGATCGCGCTGGTCGCGGCCCTGTCCTGGTGGGGCTGGCAGAGCTGGCAGACGTCCCAGGCTGACAAGGCCTCGGCCGCCTATGACCGGGGTATGGAAGCCCTCGAGGCGTCCAATCCGGTCGGTGCCGACGTCGCCTTCACCGAGGCTGCCAAGGTGGGCACCCGCGCCTACAAGGCCCTGGCCCTGATGCAGCGGGCCGGCATCGCCGTCAGCGGCGGCAAGACCCCCGAGGCCATCGCCCTGTTCGACGAGGCCGCCAAGGTCGCCAACGATCCGATTATCGCCGATCCCGCCGCGCTGAAGGCCGTCTGGCTGGTCATGGACACCGACGCCTCTCTCGAGGCGGTCGAAAAGCGCCTTGAGCCTTTGACGGCCGAGGGCCGCCCGCTGCGTCCGTTTGCCCAGGAGGCGCTGGGCATGGCCCGGCTGCAGCATGGCAAACTGCCCGAGGCGCGTGAGGTCTTCGTCCTGCTTCAACGCGGTCTCGATGTTCCGGACCCGATCAAGCAGCGGGCCCAGATCGCCATTTCCGCCATTGATTCCGGTACCGCCGCCAGCCTGCCGCCCGTCGTCGCGGCCCAGGCGCTCATTCCAGCTGCGCCCGCCGCTTCGGCGGGGGCTCCCGCCGCGGCACCGGCCCAGCCGTGATCCGGCCTTTCAGGAAGACGTCCATGAACAGAATGCTGAAAGTCGCCCTCTTGAGCGGACTGGCGATCACGGTCGCCTCCTGCAGCAGCGTGCGCCAGTCATTGCCGTTCGGCCTGGGGGGCAAGGAAGCCCCGTTGTCGACCGCCACGTCGGGCACCCGCATCTCGGTGCTGGAGTTCGAACAACAGCTGTCGCCGGCGGCATCACTGGCCGGCCGTGACTTCTTCCTGCCGGGCCCGCAGGCGGTCACGGCCTGGACCCAGCCGGGCGGCACCTCGGAAAACCTCGTTGAGCATGCGATCGCGGGGGTGAATTTCACCATTGCCTGGAAGCGTGACATCGGGGCCGGTTCGTCCAAGACCCGCGAAATCATGGCCCCCGCCGTGGCCGACAATAACCGCGTCTTCGTCCTCGATGGCGAGTCGACCGTAACCGCCGTGGATTCCTCCACCGGGGCGGTCGCCTGGCGCGCCAATGTGCGTCCGGCCGGTCGCGAGCGTGACGGTTTCGGGGGCGGCGTGGCCGTCGGCGGCGGCAAGGTGTTCGTGGCCTCGGGCTATCGCACCATGACCGCCCTGAACCAGGCCACCGGCGCGGTGCTCTGGACCTCGTCGGTCGAGGTGCCGATTCACGGGGCCCCGACGGTGTCGGGCACGCGGGTCTATGTGGTTGACGTCGAAAACCAGCTTTACGCCTTCAATGTCGAGACCGGCCTGCAGGACTGGTCCTACCGCGGCATTCCGGAACCGGCCCGCACCATGCGCGCCGCCAGTCCGGCCGTGACCGGCGATACGGTGATCGCCCCCTTCTCCTCGGGTGAAGTCGTCGCCGTGCGGGCCTCCACCGGCCAATCGGTGTGGCAGCAGGTGCTGTCACGCACCAGCCGTACCAGCGCCCTGTCCGAAATCCGCGACATCGCCGCTCGCCCGGTGATCAGCCGCGGCATGGTCTATGCGATCAGCCATTCCGGTGTGCTGGCGGCGATGGACATCCGTTCGGGTGCGCCGAAATGGACCCTGCCGATCGGTGGCGTCGCCGCGCCGCTGCCGGTGGGCGAGGTGGTCTATGTGGTGTCCAAGGAAGGCGAGCTGACCGTGGTCAATCGCGACTCCGGTCTGGTCTACTGGACCCGCGACCTCAACGAGGGCCGGGTGCGTCAGGAAGGCGGCCTGTTCGGCCTCTTTGACCGCACGGTGCGCCCCAGCTGGTCGGGACCGATCCTGGCGTCGAACCGGCTGGTGCTGGCCAACTCCGATGGTGAGGTCGTGGCCCTCAACCCGAAGACCGGCGAGCAGCTGGCCAGTCTCAAGGTCGGGGCCCCGGTCTATGTCGCGCCCTCCGCCTACAACGGGGCCCTCTACGTCGTGACCGAAGCCGGTCAACTCGTCAGCATTCGCTGACGTCTGCAGTCAATCTGGGTTAGAACGCCGACATGGCATTAAAAGTCGCCATTGTTGGCCGCCCCAATGTGGGCAAATCGACCCTGTTCAACAGGCTTGTCGGCAAGCGCCTGGCGCTGGTCGACGATCGCCCCGGTGTGACCCGAGACCGCCGCTATGCAGATGGCAATATCGGCGATTTCGATCTGACCCTGATCGATACGGCCGGCTATGAGGACATCACCGACGACAGTCTGGAATCGCGTATGCGCGAACAGACCGAGGCGGCGCTGGAAGACGGCGACCTGATCCTGTTCATGATGGATGCCCGCGAGGGCGTGACGGCGCTGGACCGGATCTTCGCCGACCGACTGCGCAAACAGCACAAGCCCGTCATCCTGCTGGCCAACAAGTCCGAGAGCCGCGAGAGCGGCGGCGGGATCGGCGAGGCCTATGGCCTGGGCTTCGGCGAGCCTGTGCCGATCTCGGCCGAACACGGCGAGGGCATGGCTGACCTCTATGCCGCCATCGTCGGGGCCAGCGCCGATATATGGGTCGAGGAGGTCGACGAACCCGACAAGCCGATCCGCATCGCCATCATCGGCCGGCCCAACGCCGGCAAGTCGACCCTGGTCAACCGCCTGATCGGCGAGGACCGGCTGTTGACGGGCCCCGAGGCCGGGATCACCCGCGACTCCATCTCGGTCGACTGGCAGTACGAGGGCCAGAACATCCGTCTGGTCGACACCGCCGGCATGCGCCGCAAGGCCCGGGTCAACGAGAAGCTGGAGAAGCTGTCGGTCGCTGACACGATCCGCGCCATCACCTATGCCGAGGTCGTGGTCCTGGTGATGGACAAGGACGACGCCTTCGATACCCAGGACCTGCAGCTGGCCGACCTGGTCGAGCGCGAGGGGCGGGCCCTGGTCTATGTCGCCGCCAAATGGGACCTCGAGGACGAGCCCCAGGCCAAACTCGCCAAGCTCAGCCAGATGGCCGAGGACAAGCTGCCCCAGCTGCGCGGGTCGCCGTTCGTGGCCCTGTCATCGCATTCGGGCCGAGGGGTTGAGCGGCTGATGCCGGCGATCCTGAAGGCGCACGCGACCTGGTCGGTCAAGGTCAAGACCAAGGACCTCAACACCTGGCTGGCCCTGGCCACCCAGAGGCATCCGCCCCCCGCCGTCGATGGCAAGCGGATCAAGCCGAAATACATGGCCCAGATCAAGGCGCGCCCGCCGACCTTCGTGCTGATGGCCAGCCGCGCCGCCTCGATGCCGGAACAGTACAAACGCTATCTGGTCAACAGCCTGCGCGAGAGCTTCGACCTGCCCGGCACCCCGATCCGCCTCAACGTCAAGGCGGGGTCCGAGAACCCCTACGGCGAGGGTGGCTCCAAGTCTGGTCCGGAACGCTTCACCGGTCCGGCCAAGACCGCGCCGCGCCGCATCAAGAAGTCCGAGGCCGCCGCCGACGCCCTGTCCAACCTGCCCGGCAAGGCGCTGGAGCAGAAGAAGACCCGCACGGCCAAGCCCCGCCCCCTGACCGGGTTGAAGTCCAGCTCGAACAAGAAGGCCGGCTCCAGCGTCGCCATCCAGAAGGGCGCCCGCGGCGGGGCCCGTCAGGTCTCGCGCTCGGGCCGCGTCCGCACCGGCCAGAAGCACGCGCCCAAGAAATAGGGTGACGACGTTGCTGACGGCGTTTCGAAGGGACCCTTCGGGGTCCGAACGGAGGAGTCCGTCATGTTGATCATCGCCCTGCTCGCCGCTGCCCTGGGTCAGGACGACGCGTCGTCATCCACCCGGGACGGGTCGACGGTCTGCGACCGCGGCGGCAACACGCTTGAGCTCAACGCCTGCGGCGTTCTCGACCTCGAGCGCGAGCAGGCCCGGATGCAGCGCTATCTCGAAGCCGCCCTGGGTCGCGCACACGATTCCGATAGTGCCGACCCGTCGTATGGCGAGGCCACCCAGTCCGTCGCCTATCTCCATGCGTCCCAGGCGGCATGGGCCGCCTACGCCGATATCCGATGCCGGGGTGTTTACGACCAGTGGAAGACCGGCACCATCCGCACGCTCATGGGGCTGGGTTGCCGGATCGAGGCCACGCGCCAGCGGAGCCATGACATCTGGTCGGACCATCTGACCTACCCGGACGCAGCCCCGCCGGTGTTGCCTGAACCTGTTGTGTCTGCGGCCGGTGACGAGGCTGCTGCCCGTCCCTAGGCCGCTTCGACCCTGGTCCCGACGTCCGCCTCCGGGGCCACCAGGCGGGCGATCGCTTCCAGCAGGACATCCGGCCGGATCGGCTTGGCCAGATGCAGGTCTGAACCCGCCTCCAGACTCAGGGTCACGTCTTCGGGCATGGCGTTGGCGGTGAGCGAGATGATGGGCGTGCGGCCACGACCGTCTGCCAGCTCAAGGGCCCGGATTCTGCGGGTTGCCGACAGGCCGTCCAGCACCGGCATCTGCACATCCATCAGGATGATGTCGAACCGGTTCGCCGCGGCCGCCTCAACGGCCAGTGCACCGTTTTCGACCACTGTGAGGTCGATATTCGCCGAGGCCAGGATCATCGAAACGACGCGCCGGTTGACCTCGTGATCGTCGGCGAACAGGACCTTGAGGGCCAGGGGGCCGCTGTCGGGAGCCGGGCTGTCCGGAACGGTCTCGATGACGTGGAACGGAACGTCGGCAATTCGGGGCAACGGCAGATAGGCGAAGAAGATCGATCCACGGCCGGGGCTCCCCCGCACCGCCATCCGTCCCCCCATCATTTCCGTCAGCGAGCGGCAGATCGACAGGCCCAGGCCCGTGCCGCCAAACTTGCGGCTGACAGAAACGTCAGCCTGTTCAAACCGGTCGAACAGTCGACTGGCCGTGGCACGATCAAAGCCGATTCCGGAATCGGAAACGCTGATGCAGATGGCGGACCGCCGACGGCGCACGGCGATGCTGACCTCGCCGGCTGCGGTGAATTTGACCGCATTGCTGATCAAGTTCGAGACGATCTGGCCGATCCGCGTCCGGTCGCCGAGATAGGTGGCGTCCGTGGCTTCGGCCATTCTCAGCGTCAGGCTGAGGCCCTTGGCGGTCGCCGTCGCGGCATGCAGGTCGACGGCGTTGCCCAGCACCTCTCCAAGCTTGAACGGCGCGGTCTCGAACGCCAGCTGTCCGGCCTCGATCCTGGACACGTCGAGGATGTCATTGACCACCAGCTCCAGGGTGCGGCCGGACGCGATGACCGTGTCCGTCATCTCGCGACTATGGGTATCGGTCTGCCGCTCACGCAGCAGGTCCATCAGGCCGATGATGCCGTTCAGCGGCGTACGCAGCTCGTGACTCATGTTGGCCAGGAACTGGGACTTGGCCCGGCTGGCCTGTTCGGCCTTGGCGAGGGCGGCCTCCAGGTCGACCTCTTTCATCATCAGTTCACGGTTCGCCCGGGCCACGGCCAAATGGATTAGGACGATGCTCAGAACGAAGAACGCGAAGACGGCCGACAAATACACCCAGGTCTGTTCACGCATGGCTGTTCCGGGCTTGTGTTGCCGCCAACGCACCGACAGCACCGGCTGGCCACCGTAGTCGGTGATGATCGCCTCCGCCTGCTCGGGGCTGCGGGGAAATGAGGGGGCCACGAGAACGGCGTCTATCAGCAGGTATCGCGCCGCGATGTTCGCAAGGAAGGTTTCGTCCAGGGCGTCGGCGGCAAATACGATCGGCGCGCGAGGGCCGGCGGGGCGGGCGGCCCCGAAATCCGGCTGGACCAGAGTCGCCACGATCGCATACGGCTGACCGCCGATCATTGAGACGGTTGCCGCCTGGATCGGTCTGGCAATCATCTTGCGCGACAGGTTGCGGACCCGAAACAATCCGCGCTGGCGTTCCTTCGCCCGGATGTCCTCAATCAGATGCGGCAGGGCGATTGAAGGGGAGCCTGATGTGGACATGTCGATGGTTTCGCCGTTAACGGCCCTGTAGATCGACCGGTCCGAGCGGTCGACGATTTCGGCCAGTTCGAATCCGTCGGCTTCGCTCAGATAGGTACCGATGTTCAGGCTTGCCCAATCGGAATCAAACCGGTTATCGAGCCGGACGACAGCCTCGTCCCAGGTCACCTGCGGCATGACGAGTGCCGCCAGTTCGTCCAGCCGGGTCGCGAATCCGATCTGAATCTGTCGACGCTCGAACTCGCCCGAATAGGTGTCGGCGCTCCGGGCCCCCGCGACCAGCGACAGTCCGAGTAAGGCCATGCCGCTGACGGCGAGCGCGAGGAGCAGGCGAGAGAGCCAGACTGAACGCCGATGAAAGTGTAAGGCGATACGCATGGCGGAAAGATCGACGACACCCGTTACCGTTGTGTTATCCGACAGCCATTTGAATTATCTGAATATATCACGCTTCG
The DNA here is from genome assembly GCF_963975535.1 of uncultured Brevundimonas sp. Lineage (GTDB taxonomy): Bacteria > Pseudomonadota > Alphaproteobacteria > Caulobacterales > Caulobacteraceae > Brevundimonas. The sequence continues at coordinate 27,067 of NZ_CAXBHE010000004.1, forward strand.
TAAAACGCTGTAACGGCGCGCACGTCAGGGTTAATGCATGGACGCTCGGGGGCAAGCGACTGATCCTGACGCCTGTTTTCGATGCCGCGCAGAATTTCTGTCTTTGACGCCGTTTGGCGTCCGTGCAGGCCGGAGCCTGTGGCATCCGGACGGCCAGAATCACCCATGTCGGTCAAAAAGGCGGTCCGACATCGATGCCCACCGGGTCCCGGACCCGCATCGCGACGGAAAGTCGCCGGCACCGGTCGCTAGACCAGCGCCGCCACGCCCGGTCCGGACTTCCAGTCCCGGAACGTCACCTCCAGCGGCGGCTCGCGGTCACTGCGGGCCAGCTCGACGATCAGCGGGCCAATTTCGGACGGGTGGGGCACATCCTGCGGATCCTCGCCCGGATAGGCCTGGGCCCGCAGCATGGTGCGCATCCGGCCCGGATCAACCACGGCGGCGCGGATCGGCGTCGATTCGATCTCGTCGGCCCAGCATTTGATCAGGGCCTCGGCCCCGGCCTTGGTCGCGGCATACATGCCCCAGAAGGCCCTGGGTGCGGCGGCCACACTGGTGGTCAGATAGAGGGCGCGCCCGGCGTCCGAGGCCCGCAGCAGCGGCTCCAGCGAACGGATCAACCGGTAGATGGCGGTGAAATTGGTCTTCTCGACCTTGGCCCAGACCCGCGGATCGGAGTGACTGACCGGGGTCAGGCCCGAGGCCCCCATGGTCGCCGCCGCCTGGACCCAGATATCCAGCTTGCCGAAGCGTTCGAAGATGGCCCCGCCCAGTCGGTCGATGGCCCCGCCGTCGACGAGGTCGAACGGCACCAGGGTCGCGTGCTGGCCGGTGGCGGCGTAGATGGCGTCGTCCAGCTCTTCCAGCCCGCCCTGGGTGCGGGCGGTGGCCACGACGTGGGCCCCGGCCTTGGCCAGGGCCAGGGCGGCTTCATAGCCGATGCCGCGCGAGGCCCCGACGACGAGGGCAATACGGTCTTTCAGGGGAAGGTCAGGGGACATGGGGCCTGATAGCGCGCGCCCGGGCCGGGGCAAAGTCCCTTAGGCGGTCACCAGCAGCGACAGCTGGCGATAGGTAGCGTCGCGGCCCCCCTGTTCGATCTCGCGATCCAGCAGCCGGGTCGGATAGTCGCCGGTGAAATAGTGGTCCGTGAACTGCGGATTGACCGGGTCGCGCGGTCCGGCGTCCATAGCCTCATACAGACCGTCGACCGACAGGAAGCCCAGGCTGTCGACCTCCAGCATCGCCTTCATCTCCGCCATCGTCTTGTTGGCCGCGATCAGCTGGTCCCGCTCGGGCATGTCGATGCCGTAGAAGTCCGGGTACAGGATCGGCGGGCTGGCCGAGCGCAGATGCACCTCGGTGGCCCCGGCGGCCCGCACGGCCCGGACCAGCTTGGCGGAGGTGGTGCCGCGGACGACCGAATCGTCGATCAGCACGACCCGCTTGCCTTCCAGCACCGAACGGTTGGGACTGTGCTTCATGCGCACGCCCTTCTGTCGGGCTCCCTGGTTGGGCTGGATGAAGGTTCGGCCCAGATAGTGGCTGCGGATGATGCCCATCTCATAGGGGATGCCGCTTTCGCGGGCGTAACCCAGGGCCGCGGGCACGCCGGAGTCCGGTACCGGCACCACGACGTCGGCGTCGACCGGAAACTCGCGCGCCAGGCCCTGACCCATGCGCTGGCGCACGCCATAGACCGAGCGGCCGTTGACGATGCTGTCGGGGCGCGAGAAATAGACATATTCGAACAGGCACGGCCGGGCGGCGCGGGTCGGGAAGGGCTTCAGCGACTGCAGGCCGTTCTTGTCGATGACCACGACCTCGCCGTGCTCGACGTCGCGCACGAAGGTGGCCCCGATGGTGTCCAGCGCACAGGTCTCCGACGCCAGCACCCAGGCCTCGCCGATCTGACCCAGCACCAGCGGGCGGATGCCCAGCGGGTCCCGGGCCCCGATCATTTTCTTGCTGGTCTGCGCCACCAGGGCATAGCCACCCTCGATCCGCGCCAGCGCGTCAAGGAATCGGTCGACGATCCGCGCTTTGCGCGAGCGGGCGATCAGATGCAGAATCACCTCGGAGTCCGACGTCGACTGGAAGATGGAGCCTTCCGAGACCAGCTGGTTCCGCAGGAACAGGAAATTGGTCAGGTTGCCGTTGTGGCCGATGGCGATGCCGCCGGAATCCAGATCGGCGAACATCGGCTGGATATTGCGCAGGAAGGAGCCGCCGGCGGTCGAGTAGCGGGTATGGCCGACGGCCGCCTGTCCCGGCATCCGTTTCGACAGATCGGTGCCGCCGAAGGCATCACCGACCAGACCCTGATGGCGTTCGGTATGGAAACGCTCCTCATGGACGCTGGCGATGCCGCAGGCCTCCTGGCCGCGATGTTGCAGGGCATGCAGGCCCAGGGCGACGATGGCGGCGGCCCCGTCAGGCTCGGCCCCCCAGACTCCGCAAACACCGCATTCGAGGCGCGGACGGTCATCGTCGGGATCGCGATGGTGGTCACGATGGACGACGGGATCGGCAATCTGGTGGCGCATCGTGACTCCGATGGTCCGGGAAGCGACTAGGGGGTGGTGCGGCGCGGGGTATGCCCTGTTTGGGGCGGGGGCAAGGCCTGGGGATCGGAAAAGCCCTCCTGGACCGAGGAATTGATCACCGGGGTCAGGGCGTCGGCACCCCGGCCGATGCCGGGCAGGACGATCTGGATGACGCGGGCGGCCCCGGCGCTGACCGGATACAGCATGGCCTGGGTCAGCCAGCGTGGCGTGGCCTCGCCCGGCATCGAGGCGACGATCACGAGATGGATCGCGCCCAGCAGCACCAGCGACCGGGCCGCGCCGACGAAGACGCCGAAGAAGCGATCGATCCCGCCCAGTTGCGGATGGGCCTGGGCCCGTTTCGACAGGGCCGAGCCGAAGATGCGAATGCCGAAATAGACCAGCAGGAAGGAGGCGATGGCGGCAGCAATGGCACCTGCCCAGTCCGGATCAATCAGGGACCGGCCGATCGGCGTGGTGAAAGGCAGGGCCACCAGCGCCAGGAAGGCGGCCAGGACGAAGCTCAGCAGGGTGATGATTTCGCGCGTCGCGCCGCGCACCCAGCCGGCCGCAGCCGAGGCGAGGATCACGAGTAGGGCGAGAGCGTCAAAGCCGGTCACGCGGTCGGTTGATCCTCGGATTGGAGTTACTGAAGACCCTCATAGCGGTTTTGCGAGATTCGATCGACCGCTTCTGTCAATCGCGTCACCGAAGTCACCGCCACCCCGCCGCCCTTGACCGTCAGGGGCGGGGTGAGGGCGTGGTCGAAGCCCAGTTTGCGGGCCTCGCGCAGCCGCGCCTCGGCCCGGCCGACGGCCCGCACCTCGCCGGACAGGCTGATTTCGCCGAACACCACACAGCCCTGGGGCAGGGGTTTGTCGGTGGCCGAGGAGATCAGGGCCGCGGCGGCGGCCAGGTCGGCGGCGGGTTCGTTGATGCGCAGGCCGCCGGCGACGTTCAGATAGATGTCCTGGTCGCCGAAGCCGAAACCGCAGCGGGCCTCCAGCACCGCCAGCACCATGGCCAGCCGGCCGGTGTCCCAGCCGACGACCGCGCGGCGCGGCGTGCCATAGGCCGATTTCGATACCAGGGCCTGCATCTCGACCAGCACGGGGCGAGAGCCCTCGATCCCGGCGAAGACGGCGGCTCCCGGGGCCCGGTCCTTGCCCTCGCCCAGGAACAGGGCGGAGGGATTGCTGACCTCGCGCAGGCCGGTGTCGCCCATTTCGAACACGCCGATCTCGTCGGTGGCCCCGAAGCGATTCTTGCCGGCGCGCAGGATTCGGAACGGATAACCGCGCTCGCCCTCGAAGCTCAGAACGGCGTCGACCATGTGTTCGACCACGCGCGGCCCGGCGACCTGCCCGTCCTTGGTCACATGGCCGACCAGGACCACGGCCACCCCGTGTGACTTGGCCAGCCGCACCATCTCACCGGCGCAGGCCCGCACCTGGGTGACCGAGCCGGGCCCGGCCTCATGGGCGTCGGACCACAGGGTCTGGATCGAGTCGACGATGACGATGTCGAATTTCTCGCGCTTCAGCGTACCCAGGATATCGCGCAGGGCCGTGGCCGAGGCCAGTTCGACCGGGGCCCTGGACAGGCCCATCCGTTTGGCCCGGGCCCGGATCTGCTCGATCGCCTCCTCGCCCGAGATATAGGCCACCCGCGCCCCCTTCAGCGCCGCCCGACCGGCCACGTCGAGCAGCAGGGTCGATTTGCCGACGCCGGGATCGCCACTCAACAATATGGCCGAGCCGGGCACGACGCCGCCACCGCACACCCGGTCGAACTCCTTGACCCCGGTGACGATGCGCGGCGGTTCGGGCGCGTCGGACTGCAGGGTTTCGAACTGCAGGCCGCGGGTGCGGGCCGCACTGACCGGTTTCATCGCCCCCGGCGGGGCCGAGCGGCTCTCCTCGACGATACAGTTCCACTGGTTACAGGCCCCGCACTGACCGGACCACTTGCCGTGGACCGCCCCGCAGGACTGACAAACATAGATCGCACCGTCTCTGGCCATGACCCTGACTTACAGGAGTCGCGGACGGTGGGGCAGGGGTCGGAACAGGCCTGCGTCCGTTTCTGACGCGGGTGGGCCCGGGGTTCAGCCGATATAGACTCGCGGCACCCGCGGCGTGACTGCCGACAGTAGTTCATAGGCGATGGTTCCGGCCGCCGTCGCGGCCTCGTCCAGCATCCGGCGGGATCCAAACAGCTCGGCCCGCTCGCCGACGGCGATGTCCGTGCCGGTGACGTCGACGGCGATGACGTCCATCGACACCCGTCCCACGATCGACCGTAACGCGCCGCCCAGCCACACCGCGCCCCAGGGACTGCTGCTGCGCAACACACCGTCGGCATAGCCGGCGGCGCAGATGGCGATCCGGCGCGGCGTCTCGGCCCGGAAGCCTTCGGAATAGCCCACGCTCTCGCCGACCGGCACGTTCCGCACCTGCAGCACCTCCGCGGTGAAGGTGGCGACGGGCCGCAGCCGGTCGTCAGGACGCCCCTCGGGGCCGCCGCCATACAGGCTGATGCCGGGGCGCACGGCGTCGAACGCGAAGTCCGGACCCAGGAAGACCCCGCCCGAATTGGCGAACGACCGTACCGCACCGGGATAGCGCAGGGCCGCAGCGGCAAAGACGTCGCGCTGCTGCCGGTTCATCGCCGCCTCGGGCGCGTCGGCGCAGGCCAGATGGCTGATGACCAGACCCAGACCCTCGAACGGCTCGGGCGCGTCCTCGGGCCGGAAACCCAGCCGGTTCATGCCGGTGTCGATCTGCAGGCCGCAGGCCCCGCCACCGGCGGCCCGCCATGCGGTCAGCTGTGCGCCGTGGTTCAGGACCGGACTCAGGCCGGCGGCGATCATTGCGGCGGCCCCGTCGCCGATGCAGCCGTCCAGTACATGGATGACCGGCTCCGGCCCCAGGGCTCTGCGCAGGCTGAAACCGCCCTCGGCCCGGGCCACGAAGAAGGTTCGCGCGCCCTCGGCCATCAGCCGTCGCGCCACCGGCACCGCGCCCAGCCCGTAGGCATCGGCCTTGACCACCGGATGCACCGGCACGCCGCCGAGGGCCTCCAGCGCATGGAAATTGTGCGCAAGCGCGTTCAGGTCGACGGAAAGCGTGGCGGGGGCGGGCATGAACGCCTTATGCCGCAACTTTTGTGCAGTGCACACCTGAAAACGTCGAACCTATTCCGGGATGTCGCGGAAGTTCGAATAGCGGCCGTCGTTGGCCAGGTTGCCGAACCGGGTGGTGTCGGCGTCGAAGCTCAGCTTGACGATGCCGATCGGGCCGTGGCGTTGCTTGCCGATGACGACCTCGGCCTGATGCTGCAGGACGTCCATGTCCTCCTGCCATTTCAGATGCTCCTCGGTGCCTTCGCGCGGCTCGGTCCGGCCCAGGTAGTAGCTCTCGCGATAGACGAACATCACGCAGTCCGCGTCCTGCTCGATCGAGCCGGATTCGCGCAGGTCGGACAGCTGCGGCCGCTTGTCCTCGCGATTTTCGACCTGACGCGACAGCTGCGACAGGGCCAGGATCGGAACGTTGAGCTCCTTGGCCAGGGCCTTCAGCCCCCCGGTGATCTCCGACACCTCCTGCACCCGGTTGCGCTGGTTGTTGCCGTCGCCGACGGTGATCAGCTGCAGATAGTCGATGATGATCAGGTCCAGGCCCTGTTCGGCCCGCTTCAGCCGTCGTGCCCGCGCCGCCAGCTTGGAGATGGCCAGACCGCCGGTGGCGTCGATGTACAGGGGGCTTTCGCCAATCTCGATGGCCGCGTCCCGCACCTTGCCGAAGTCCGAGGCGTCGATCTCGCCCTTTCTCAGCCGGTCCGAGGACACGCCCGAGGCGTCGGCCAGGATCCGCATGGCCAGCTGTTCGGCACTCATCTCCAGCGAGAAGAAGGCCACGACGCCGCCGTTGACGGTCTTGCGGCCCTCCGGCGTCGGCTCCCAGCGATAGTTGCGGGCGATGTTAAAGGCGATGTTGGTGGCCAGCGCCGTCTTGCCCATCGACGGTCGCCCCGCCAGGATCAGCAGGTCGGACGGATACAGACCGCCCAGCTTCTGGTCGAGGTCGTGCAACTGGGTCGCCAGGCCGGCCAGTTTGCCGTCGCGCTGGTAGGCTTCGCCCGCCATTTGAACCGCCCCGGCCAAAGCGGTGGAAAAGCTGACGAATCCCGATGACGGCTTGCCGGTTTCGGCCAGGGAGTAGAGCGACTGCTCGGCCTGTTCGATCTGGTCCATGGCCGCCCGTTCGGGATCGGGGGCCTCCTTCATGATATCTCCGCCGATGCGGATCAGGTCGCGGCGCAGGGCCAGGTCATAAACGACCCGCGCATAGTCGGCGGCATTGGCGGCCGGCGGGGCCCGGTCGACCAGATCGGCCAGATAGCGCAGACCCCCGAACTCGGCGAAGGCCGGATCCTGCTTGAACCGTTCCATCAGGATGGTCGGCTCGGCCAGCATGCCCTGGCGGATATGGTCCTCGATCGCGTCGAACAGCCGGTTGTGGAACGGCTCGTAGAAATGCGACCCGCGCAGGCGGTCCGACAGCCGTTCGAACACGGCGTTGTCGAACATCAGCGAGCCCAGCAGCGCCTGCTCGGCCTCGAGATTGTGCGGCAGGGAGGAAATCGACGCGGAGTCGGCGGAGAAGGGGGCGAAGGCGTTCATCGGTTAACGCTTAGCCCCCCGCTGCGTCGGAAGCGGACGGAAATGTCGGTCCCGGTCCAGATGAACGGGGACACCTCTGTGGACGGTCCGTTTCGGCCCGGTCAGGCCGGGCAGGGATGCTCTTCGGCCATCCATTCGCGGATGGCCTGGGTCACGCTGATGTTGCGGCGGGCGGCGGGAATGGCATTGAACCGGCCCAGCAGCCGCTCCGGATTGACCGACACCCGTTCGGGCATGCAGGCGGCCGGGCGGCGTCCGGCGGCGCGGGCGGCCGCCTCCTCCGAACGAACCGTCTGGAAGGCCCCCTTCATCTCGTTCATCAGCCGGCGCGTGTCGGACCGCAGCATGGCGGTCGGATTGCGCGGAATCCCGGCGGCGGTGGTGAGGAATTGCTGGACCGTCATCCCGTTGGCGCTGGCGGCCCCGGCGATGAGGCTGGCCGCGAGGACCACGGCCAGCGATGTCTTGCGGATCATGGGTATTTCCTGCGGTTGAACGCGGCAGTGTGTGGGGCGGATTGTGGCCGAACAAGGGCATGAAGCCGGTGCGACGGGCACGAAAAAGGGCGCACCCGCAAAGGTGCGCCCTCTTCGTCGTTAGGTCGGTGTAGGGCCTAGGCTTCCGAGCCCAGGCCGTCCTGCTGGCCGGCACCGCCGGCCACCATGTCGCGCGCCTGTTCGAGAGCCGCGGCGCGGTCCTCGTCATAGGCGGCCTTGATGACGTCTTCACCGGCGGCCTGACGCTCGGCTTCCTCGGCCGAACGTGCGATGTTGATCTTGACCTTGACCGAGACCTCGGCGTGCAGCCGGACCGCCACTTCGTGGACGCCCAGATGCTTGATCGGGGTGTTCAGCACGATCTGGCTGCGCTCGACCTTGCCGCCTTCGGCCGTGATGGCCTCAACGACGTCGCGACCGCCGACCGAACCGTACAGCTGGCCCGTCTCGCCGGCCTGACGGATCATGACATAGGTCTGACCGTCGATCTTGCCGCCGATCTTGCCGGCCTCTTCCTTGTTCTTCTCGTTGCGGGCCTCGATGGCGGCGCGTTCGAGTTCGAAGGCTTTGAGGTTGTTGGACGTCGCGCGGCGAGCCTTGTCGCGCGGCAGCAGGAAGTTGCGAGCGAAGCCGTCCTTGACGGTCACGACATCGCCGATGGCGCCGAGGTTGTCGACGCGCTCGAGGAGAACGACCTTCATTACTTCACCACATAGGGCAGGAGGGCCAGATAGCGGGCGCGCTTGATGGCCTTGGCCAGTTCACGCTGCTTGATCTGGGAAACAGCGGTGATGCGCGAGGGCACGATCTTGCCGCGTTCGGAGATGTAACGCTGCAGCAGCTTCACATCCTTGTAATCGATCTTCGGCGCGCCTTCGCCCGAGAACGGGCAGACCTTGCGGCGACGATGGAAGGGGCGACGGCCGGCGGCACCGGAACCGGCAGGAGTGCCGGGGGTCACGGGGCCGCGGGCGGGAGCAGTCGTATCGGTCATGCTGCGCTTTCCTTATTCGGCTTCGGCGACGGCGGCCGCAGGGGCCTCGTCGGTGCGCGGGGTGCGTTCGCGTTCACGTTCGCGCTCGCGTTCACGGCGGGCCAGCAACGGCGACAGCTCGAGGTCGAGCTCCTCGACGCGGACGGTCAGCCAGCGCAGCACGTCTTCATTGATCGACAGCTGACGCTCGACCTCGGCCATGGCGGCGGGCGGGCAGTCGACGGCGAGCAGCGAATAGTGTGCCTTGCGGTTCTTCTTGACCCGGTAGGTCAGGTTGCGCAGACCCCAGTACTCGATCTTGGCGACGGAACCGCCGCCTTGTTCGATCAAGCCCTTGATGGTGTCGTTCAGCGCTTCGGCCTGTTGCGCGCTGATATCCTGGCGCGACATGACCGTGTGCTCGTAAAGAGCCATGCGGTAGTCTCCCTTGTGGGCGTCGGCGTGAGACAGACCGGGTTAAAGTCCGTTCCCACGATGGCTCCTGCAGCGGCGGCCGGAATGAGTTCCCGAACCCTTTGATGTTCCGCGACAGGACCGAAGCCCTGGAAAGCGGGCGCATATAGGGGAAAAGGGGCGGCAGGGCAAGCGATCGCGGGCCTCAGAAGCTGCGTCGCACCGAGGCATAGATCTGGCGGTTGCCGTCGGTCCGAGACCGTTCGGCATAGACCGGAGCCCCCTGGTTGCGCGGCGCGTTGAACAGGATGAATTCGTTGCCGTTGTTTCCGCCGACGAACAGACCGGCCGACAGGCTCAAGGTCGCGTTCGGCCGGTAGCTGACGTTGGCGTTGACGTTTGGATCGCTGCGGAACCGGGACAGGGTGCTGGGCGCATAGCTCCTCTGATCCTGACCGCTCGATGTGTTCAGGCTCCAGTTGATGCGGCGGGCCACGAGGTTCTGACTCAGGCCCAGCGACCAGCCGAACGGTTGATCGCCGGACACCCGTCGATTGAGCGTGGTGACCGGGTCCTCGGTCTCCGACCAGCGCAGGGTCACCTGGGCGTTCAGCAGCCCCCCGGTCAGGCCAAGGCGATCCAGCGGCTGACGGGTGGACAGGCTCAGCCGGTCACGGGTCGCCGTGCCGACGTTTCGGGTGATGTTGAAGGGGCGGGCGACGGCTTCGCCAGGCGGAATCTCGTAGATCACCACCGAGCCGAGCACGTCATCGAGCCATTCGTGGGTGAATTCGGCGATGACCGTGCCCTGCCGGTCGAACAGCCGCTCATACCGCGCACTGGCCTGCCACGCCTGGCCCGGACGAATGTCCGGGTTGCCGCGTCCGAAGATGCCGGTCTCAAAGGCTGCCGAGGCGGTGAAGGCCCCGAACGACAGCTGGTCGACCGTCTTCTCCAGCCTGAGATTGACGGTCTCGCGGGGGCGGGGTGTCCAGGTCGCCATCAGGCGCGGTTTCAGATAGCGCAGGCTGGTTTCCGCCTCTCCGGCGCTGCCGGCCGCCGTGATCCGCGAGGTCTCGAACCGCAGACCACCCTCGAAACTCAGCGCCGGTCGCGCCGCCCAGCCTGCGGTCAGGAAACTCTCGGTGCGCAACTCCTCGACCTGGGTATCATCGCCGGCCAGCCGCAGCGGATTGCCGTTGAAGGTATAGCTGGTCCCGGTATCGACCCGGTTGAGCGCCATCTCCGATCCTGTTTCCAGGCTCCACCGACCCGTCGGCGGAAATTTCACCGACCCCGACACAATGCTCTCACGCGAAACCTGTCCGGTCGTCGTGTCCGAGGTGAAGCGTGGCGACGCATAGCGGCCGTCATTGGTGTTGTCGGTCAGCGACTGGAACCCGACCAGTTCGAGGTTGAAGCCGCGCGGCAGGCTGCGGGTCCAGCGCAGACCGGCCTCACCCCGCCAGCGGGTGGAATCGCTGCCACTGCGCTCCTCGCCGCCGGGAATCAGCAGCCGGTCCAGACCCTGATAGTCGCTGCCGTTGTAGTTGATCAGGGCGTTGGCCCGGATGCGCCCGCCGCCCAGGGGGCCCTCATAGACACCCGTGGTTTCGCCGGAGGTGAAGTCGACCGCTGCATCGCTCTGGGCCAGGAAGATCAGGTCGCCATCCGGCAGCCGGCGATCGCGACGGCCGGTGATCCGTTGGCTCCCGGTCGACAGCCGCACCGACCCGTCCAGCGACCGGCCGTCCCGTTGGCGCTGGGCCTGCAGACTGACGCTGGGCTGCAGGCGCAGGTCGTCGGTGATGTTCAGGCTCGACGACACGGCACCGGACATGCCCGCGTCCGGCCTGCGGATAACGTTGGCCACGACAGTCTTGCCCTGCATGTCGATGCCGCCGGCACCGGCGCGGACGATGTCGATTCTCAGGACCTGGGCCGCAGGAATGCGGGCCACCACACTGCTCAGGCTGTCACTGCGCGTCGGCGGGCGCTCCCCGTCGATCAGCACATTGCCCGCCGTGCCCGCGAAACCGCGTGCGCTCGACCCGCCGTCGAACTGAAACCCCGGAATCCGGCCGATCATGTCGAGCGCCGTGACGGGCCGGTATTCGGCGAAAAAGGCGGGCAGGTAGGGGGTGACGTTCGCGTCGACGACCGCCGCTGGCGCGATCGCCTGGGCCTGCGCCCCCGTGGCGACCCCTGTGACCGCGCCAAGGCCCAGCATCGTCGCACCCAGCGCGAGAGCGCGCCGACCTCTGCAGATCATGTTGTGGAATTCCCGTCCCTTGTCCCGTTGACGGTTCTAGTCAGCATTGTGTCGAAGCTTCGACCACAACCTGACTAATCTGTAATCTGTTGCCGGAGGGAGGCCACGGCTTGTCGCGTCGCCGCCTTTGTCTTACCGCTGCCCCCTCGATTCAACAGCCTTCGGACCGCCCATGACCCTCGCCCTCCTGTTTCCCGGACAAGGCAGCCAGTCGGTCGGCATGGGCGTGGCCCTGGCCGAGGCCTTCGCCAGCGCCCGCGAGATCTATGCCGAGATCGACGACGCCCTGGGCCAGAAGCTGGCCCTGCTGATGCGCGAGGGTCCCGAGGACCAGCTGACCCTGACCGAGAACGCCCAGCCGGCCCTGATGGCGGTGTCGCTCGCCGCCGTCCGGGTGCTGAAGGTCGAGTTCGATATCGACGTGTCGCGCGCCGCCCTCGTGGCCGGTCATTCGCTGGGGGAATATTCGGCCCTGTGCGCCGCCGGGGCCCTGACCCTGGCCGACACCGCCCGGCTGCTGAAGCTGCGCGGCCAGGCCATGCAGCGTGCCGTGCCGGTCGGGCAGGGGGCCATGGCCTCGCTGATCGGGCCCAAGACCGACCTGGCCCTGGCCGAGGCCGCCGCGAAAGCCGGCTCCGAGGTCGGCGTCTGCGTCGTCGCCAATGACAACAACGCCGGCAATATCGTCATCTCCGGCGACAAGGCCGCCGTCGACCGCGCCATTGAGAAGGCCAAGGAACTGGGCGCGCGGGCGATTCCGCTGAACGTCTCGGCCCCCTTCCACTGCCCGCTGATGCAGCGCGCCGCCGACGAAATGGCCGAGGCCCTGTCCGGGGCCACCCTGCTGGGCCCGCGCGTGCCGGTGGTCGCCAACGTCACCGCCCGCCCCGAGACCGACCCCGAGACCCTCCGTCGCCTGCTGGTCGAACAGGTCACCGGCCGCGTGCGCTGGCGCGAGAGCATGGAGTGGATGGCGGGTGATGGCGGGATCACCCGCTTCGCCGAGATCGGCTCGGGCAAGGTCCTGACCGGCATGGCCAAACGCATCGCGCCGGATGCCGAGAGCATGGCCCTGAATACGCCGGAAGATCTGGAAGCGTTCGCGAAGTCGTTCCAATGAAGCGGCTAAGCTATTCCGAGGAGCAGGAGTATCTGGTTGCGGCGATTATGCACCTCGCTGTCTATGAGCGGTACTGGGCCCGTTCTCCCTCGGAGATGGCCAAAGAGCTATCGCTCGACGAAACCCGCCTAGAGCGGGTGCTGCAGGGATTCAAAGGCCTTTTCCGTGAGTCGACGCATACGGGTTCCACCGCCTACGCATTGCAGGCGCGGTACGCACTGAGAGAGCAGGGTGCGCCGGTTACAGCCCGTCCCTTATCGGAAACGACCACTGCGATGTTGCTGACTTTTGTTATGCAGGCCGCAGCCGAAGAACGCCGCTTGGCGGTGGCCGAAAAGAGCGGCAACGCGGCCAAGGTTGCCGCTTTAATATCAGCCATCGCGGCCATTGCGGCAGCGGTCATCGCCTATTTCGCGTCCGCGACCTGAACCGGAGCCATCAATGTTCAATCTCACTGGCAAGACCGCCCTCGTCACCGGGGCCACCGGCGGCATCGGCGGGGCCATCGCCCGCTCGCTGCACGCCCGGGGCGCGACTGTCGTTCTGTCCGGCACGCGCGAGGCGGTGCTGCAGGATCTGGCGAAGGAGCTGGGTGAGCGCGCCTTTGCCGCCGCCGCCAATCTGTCGGACCCCGACTCGGTCGACGGCCTGATCGCCCGCGCCGAGGAGGCCGCCGGGGCACCGCTCGACATTCTGGTGGCCAATGCCGGCATCACCAAGGACGGCCTGCTGATGCGGATGAAGGACGAGGACTTCCAGTCGGTCATCACCGTCAATCTGGAATCGTATTTCCGCCTGTCGCGCGCCGCGATGAAGGGGATGATGAAGCGCCGCTCGGGTCGGATCATCGGCATCACCTCGGTGGTCGGCGTCACCGGTAACCCGGGCCAGACCAACTATGCCGCGTCCAAGGCGGGGATGATCGGCTTCTCCAAATCCCTGGCCCAGGAAGTCGGCAGCCGCGGCATCACGGTGAATTGTATCGCCCCCGGCTTCATCGCCTCGCCGATGACCGATGTGCTGAACGACGCCCAGCGCGAGACCATCCTCAAGGCCATCCCGGCCGGCCGCCTCGGCACCGGCGACGAGATCGCCGCCGCGGCCGTCTATCTGGCCTCGGACGAGGCCGCCTATGTCACCGGCCAGACCCTGCACGTGAACGGCGGCATGGCGATGATCTGACCGTCCGGTCGCGGCCGGGGCATGCAATCAAAGCCTGCGGCGACTCTTCCCCAAGCGGGCGGCTGTGCTAAAGGGCGGTGACGCAACCGGCTGTGCAGCCTCTTTGGGCTTGCGCCACCGGCGCTGTCGTGGGACGGCAATCGCGAAGACAAACGCTGGTGCTGCGGCACCATAATGAAGGCAGAGACCCCATGTCCGATACCCTGGAACGCGTTCGCAAGATCGTCATCGACCATCTGGACGCCGATCCCGAAAAAGTGGTCGAAAAGGCCAGCTTCATCGACGATCTGGGCGCTGACTCGCTCGACAACGTCGAACTGGTCATGGCGTTCGAGGAAGAATTCGACATCGAGATCCCGGATGATGCCGCCGAGCACATCCAGACCGTCGGCGACGCCGTCAAATTCATCGACGGCAAGCTGGCCGGCTGACCTCCGGTCAACTGACGGTTTCAGTGGCCGCCGTGGTGCGCCCCTAGCGGGGCCGCCCGGCGGCCATTACTGTTTCTGGGCACGGATTCTGTTGAAGGAGCGCCCATGCGCCGCGTTGTAGTCACCGGTCTCGGTCTGCTGACCCCCCTCGGGGCGGGTGTCGAGCATAATTGGCAGGGAATCCGGGACGGTCGCTCCGGCATCGGGCCCATCACCAATTTCGACGTCGAGGGCTGGGGCTGCACCATTGCCGGCGAGATTCCGTCGGTCGACGGACGCGGCGGCGGCGCGCCCGGGCAGCCGGGTGTGTTCGATCACGAACAGATCATGTCGCCCAAGGACCGCAAGCGGGTCGACGACTTCATCGTCTATGCCATCGCCGCCGCGGACGAGGCCCTGGCCGATGCCGGCTGGAAGCCCGAGAGCGACGAGGACCAGGAACGCACCGGCGTCATGGTCGGCTCGGGCATCGGCGGTCTCGGCCCCATCGCCGACACGGCCATCATCCTCAAGGAACAGGGCCCGCGACGGGTCAGCCCCTTTTTCATCCCCTCGGCCCTGATCAACCTGACCTCGGGCCAGATCTCGATCCGCCACGGGCTCAAGGGGCCGAACCATTCGGTCGTCACCGCCTGCGCCACCGGGGCCCACGCCATCGGCGACGCGGCGCGGATGATCGCCATGGACGACGCCGATGTGATGGTCGCGGGCGGGGCCGAAAGCTCGATCGTGCCGATCGGCATCGCCGGCTTCCTGGCCTGCAAGGCGCTGTGCACCAGTTTCAACGACACGCCGGAGAAGGCCAGCCGGCCCTATGACAAGGACCACGCCGGTTTCGTCATGGGCGAGGGGGCCGGGATCATGGTGCTCGAGGAATACGAGCACGCCAAGGCGCGCGGCGCCAAGATCTATGCCGAGGTCGTCGGCTACGGCATGAGCGGCGACGCCTATCATATCACCGCCCCGTCCGAGGACGGCGAGGGGGGGCTGCGGGCGATGAAGGCGGCGCTGAAGCGCGCGGACATGCAGCCTTCGGACCTCGACTACGTCAATGCCCACGGCACCTCGACCATGGCCGACTGGATCGAGCTGCGCGCGATCGAGCGGCTGGTCGGCGACCACGCGAAGAACCTCGCCGTGTCCTCGACCAAGTCGATGACCGGCCATCTGCTGGGGGCCGCCGGGGCCATCGAATCGATCTTCTGCGTGCTGGCCATCCGTGACCAGGTCGCGCCGCCGACCATCAATCTCGACAATCCCGAGCACGAGACCGCCATCGACCTGGTCCCGCACAGGGGCAAGGCCCGCAAGATCGATGTAGCCATGTCCAACAGCTTCGGCTTCGGCGGCACCAATGCCTCGGTCATCTTCCGGAAGGTCGACTAGATGGCGCGCGGCGCCAAGCCGGGCCCGCCCGCGGGGGGACGGTCCGGCCTGATGGTCGGCCTGCTGGCCGCCTCGGCCACCTTTAGCCTGTTCCTGATCGCCGGTCTGTTCTGGGGCTGGAGCGTCTTCTACGCCCCGGGCCCGGCCGCGGCCCAGGGCGACACCACGGTCGTCACCCTGCCGAGCGGGTCGGGGGTTCCGGCCATCGCCGCCACGCTGAAACAGGCGGGGGTGATCCGCTCGACCGACATGTTCAAGGCGGCGGCCAGCCTGACCGGGGCCGACCGCAAGCTGCGGGCCGGCGAATATGAGGTGCCGTCGCGCGCCTCGCTGCGCTCGGTCATCATCCTGCTCGTCGAGGGCCGGGTGGTGCGTCACTATGTGACCCTGCCCGAGGGCTGGTCCTCGGCCCAGGCGGTCGACATCCTGATGCGCCAGCCGATCCTGACCGGCGAGGTCGAGGTCCCGGCCGAGGGCACGCTGTGGCCCGACACCTACGAGATCAGCCGGGGCGAAGCCCGTGCCGCCGTCATCACCCGGATGCAGCGGGCCCGCGACCGCAACCTGGCGCGGCTGTGGGCGCTGCGCGGCCCCACCTCTGTGGTCCGCTCGCCCGAGGAGGCGATGATCCTGGCCTCGATCGTCGAGAAGGAGACCGGGGTCGCCTCGGAGCGTCCGCGTGTCGCCGCCGCCTTCTCCAACCGGCTGCGCATCGGCATGCGGCTCGAGAGTGATCCGACCATCGTCTACGGCATCACCAAGGGCCGGCCGCTGGGCCGGGGCATCCGCCGCTCCGAGCTGGATCGGCAGACGCCGTGGAACACCTACCAGATCAACGGCCTGCCCCCGACGCCGATCGCCAACCCCGGCGAGGAAGCCCTGGCGGCCGTGCTCAACCCGCCGCGCAGCGACGAGCTGTTCTTTGTCGCCGACGGCACCGGCGGTCACGCCTTCGCCCGCACCTATCCCGAGCACCTCGCCAATGTCGCCCGCTGGCGCGCCATCGAACGCGAGAAGGCCGGCCTGCCGCCGGTGGTGGTCGCGCCCGAGGTCGCCCCCGAGGTCACGGCGGAGGGGGAGGCTGCGGCTGCCCCGGCCGCCGGTGTCGCCGTCATCACGGTCCGCCCGCCGGCCCCCGCCCGTCCGGCCCTCGACCGGCCATGAACCCGATCTCGGGCATGACCGGCTTCGGTCGGGCCGACGGGGCGCAGGACGGCTGGACGTGGTCGGTCGAGGCCCGCTCGGTCAACGGCCGGACCCTCGATGTGCGTTTCCGGGGGCCGCCCGGCTTTGACAGTCTGGAACGGCTGGCCCGCGCCGCCGCCCAGGCCCGCCTCGGCCGGGGTCAGGTCACCCTGGGTCTGCAGGCCCGGCGGGTGGAGGCCGGCACGCCGACCGTTCGGGTCAACCAGCCGGTGCTCGACCACTATCTGGCGCTGGCCAAAACCCTGACCGTTCAGGGGGCCACGCCGCCGACCGCCGACGGCCTGCTGGCCCTGCGCGGGGTGCTGGAGATCCCCGAGGAGGTCGAGGACCCGGACGCCCGCGCCGCCGTCGAAGCCGCCATGGCCGCCACCATCGACGCCGCCCTCGACGCCCTGAAGATCTCGCGCGAGCGGGAAGGGGCCCAGCTGCTGCCGGTGCTGACCGGCTTCGTCGACCGCATCGCCGCCCTCGTCGCCGAGGCCGGCACCGGGGCTGAAGACCAGACCACCGCCGTGCGCGAGCGTTTCGCCCGGCGCATGACCGACCTGGCCCCGAATCTCAGCGAGGCGGGGGCCCCCGGCCTGGCCGACCGGATCGTGCTGGAGGCCGCCGCCCTGGCGACCCGCGCCGACGTGCGTGAGGAGCTGGATCGCCTCACCGCCCACGTCGCCTCGGCCCGCACCCTGTTGCACCAACCCCCCGCCGGCCGGAAACTCGACTTCCTGACCCAGGAATTCATGCGCGAGGCCAACACACTGTGCGCCAAATCGGCTACCACCGCGCTCACCGCCACCGGACTCGAACTGAAGGCGGTGATCGAACAGCTGCGTGAACAGGTCCAGAATGTCGAATGAACGCACGCCCCGCCGGGGTGTCCTCCTGATCGTCGCCAGTCCCTCGGGTGCCGGCAAGACCTCGCTCTGTCGCCGGCTGATGGCCGACCACGGCGGGCTGGAGCTGTCGGTGTCGATGACCACCCGCGGTATCCGCCCCGGTGAAGTCGCCGACCGCGACTATCATTTCGTCGACGACGAGGAGTTCCAGCGCCTGATCGACCAGGACGCCTTCCTCGAATGGGCCGATGTGCACGGGGCCCGCTATGGCAGTCCGCGCGCCCCGATCGACCGCGCCCTGTCCGAGGGCCGCGACGTGCTGTTCGATATCGACTGGCAGGGCGCGCGCGACATCGCCGAGAAATGCCCGCAGGACGCCGTCCGCGTCTTCATCCTGCCGCCCAGCCTCGAGGAGCTGCGCCGCCGTCTGGTGACCCGCTCGCAGGACGCCGAGGCGGTCATCGAACAGCGGATCCAGAACGCCAAGGGCGAGATCGAGCACTGCGAGGAATTCGACTACGTCTTCGTCAACGACGATTTCGACCGCTCCTACGCCGAGCTGGCCCATATCTACCACGCCGAACGCTCGCGCCAGTCGCGCAACATCTGGCTCAAGGGCTACCGCCGCGCCCTGCTGAACGAGGCGGTCTAGGGGGTCACACGTCTCCTCCCTGTTTGCATGGGGAGGGAATCCGCGTTGCGGTCGAGGGGCGACGCGACCTGACGGGCGAATAGCACTCCGGATAAACCGGGTGCAAGGAGTCCAACGCCTGCGGTCCGATGTCTGAATTCCCGGGCATCGCCTTCAGATCCTTGATGTTCGTGTCGGCGGTGGCGACCCGTCCCGGCGGTTCGCGGCTGGACTCGCGCCGGGGCGGTGCCAGGGCGGCGGCACGCGCACCCGCCAGATCGCGGGCACGGGTACGCGCCCACACCCGCCGACGGCGAATGCGCCAGGCGCACGACGGTGTGGTGAAGCGGGCAGGGTAAGGATCATGCCCCAGTGTCACCCAGACCCGGACCGAGGCGGGAAATTCAGCGCTCCGCCGCAGAAAGCCGCGTCAGATCAGCGGGCTGGTGCGCAGCAAAGCGCGGATTCCGGCCGGGAAGGTCGCATTTGTGGCCGCTGTGGCCGGGGCGGTGTGTCGGGTGTGTTCAATCGCGGGCCACGAGACGCGAGATGATCGACTCCTAAGGCAACACCGTTATCCCGTCGGGCGTGTTGCGGCATTTTTTGGTGCGTCTTCCGAAAATACACTTCAAAGTCACGTTCCGAAATCACTGCGGTCGTTAGATGGCTGACGGCTTGTCGTCGTGCAATGTCGCAATACTCAGTACGGACACACCATGTCAGCAATGTCAGATTCTTTAGCTTCGGCTCTAGAACAACTTAAGCAAACGCCTGCCCCTAATTATCCAATCGACGGCTATGAAATTGTAGAATGGAAAATCATTCATGCGTTTGTAGACATGCTTCGAGATGATTCAAACGAGGTAGCAGAATTAGTTGCTGGACAGATTTTAGAAATTGTATTGCCCGTAAAATTCTCTGACGGAGACTTTACCAGCGATCAGCTGAGGTATCAGTATGCCGTTGCAAGTTTGCGCGAATCGGCTCGCGATATTGTGGACAGAAAGGGTGTCGGAGCTACCGCGCAGTTATTTGTAAAGCGAGAAGATTACGAGCAAGAAGTTGCTGGGATGCTTAGTGGGATTGAATTCATTCAATCCTCGCTAGAGGATATAAGAAAAGAAATAAGACGCGATCCGCTCGATGGATTTTCGCTAAATTTCGGACCGATCGGTATTCCGCTAAATGCGGTGACAAAGTCGGCTGGCGTGGCGTCGTCCATCCTCGCCCATGTCGCGGGTATTGATGCGATAGCCCTGTCCCTCCAGCTCCAAGGAATGGCTTCGAATGCGAGGCTTGCGCTTCGACAAGCGCTTTCCCTTCAGGGTATTCCAGATTCTGTCACAGGCCTCCTTCGTGATGTAACGGAACGGGCGGCTGCCACGGCCGACCTGGGGCTGGGAGTTTTAAGGCGCGCTGTGCAGGCGCTTGGAGATGGCGCTTCCTCGACAGTGAGTGCAGCGGTCCAGATCAATGTGGCGCGTACTTTTGGTCTTGTAACGGACGATGTCGCCGTCGATTTGGGAACTTCCAAGCTTCAGGTTTTCGCTAAGGGGCGCGGGGTCGTGGTGGAGAGCGAGGTGCTTCCCCGGGTGCGGGGAGCTAACCCAACGCGCCTGGAGTGGCTGAGCGGCGTCCCCTTATCGGCGCGGCCGATGATCGGCGGAGCGGTTGCGGATGCTGCGGTTACAGAGGCGTTCCTCAAGCGTGCTGTTAGTGGTGCCCAACTAAGTCGAGGAATCGCCAGGCCAACGGTTTTGGTTGCAGTTCCATCAGGAGCTACCGCCGTGGAGCGCCGAGCCCTGCAACGCGTCGTCAAAACGCTACCGGCAAAGAAGGTGCGAGTTATAGATGCGCCTATTGCCGCCGCAGCGGGTGCCGGAATGAATGTTTCTGGCATAGAGGGATGTATGATTGCTGATATTGGAGCAGGAAAGACAGAAATTTCTGTCGTTGCTCTTAACGGGTTGATTTACTCGAGATCAATAATGGTTGGTGGCGATGATCTTACTATAAAACTACAGGACTACATATTTCGCACTAAAGGTGTATCTGTATCATTAAGTGAATGTGAGTTGATCAAGAGGCGTTATAAGGCGGTAAGGTTCTCAAATGAGAATAATTCACCGTACGAAATTGTCGGGTTTGATAAGTTTAGAAAGTTAAAGTCGTCAACATTTATAACTGATCAGAACGTTGAAGAAGCTATTGCTGAGCCAGTTACGCAAATTATTGAAGCATTTAAGGTAGCGCTTGAGGCAACTCCGCCAGAAATTGCTGATGCGGCGCAGAGGAATGGTCTCATGCTGACTGGTGGTGGCGCACTTCTGAGCGGTCTAGCGGAAGAGGTTCGTGACCACACAGGTCTTCCCGTAAGCATTTCGGTTGACCCAGCCTCAGCTGTTATTCGTGGGTTGTCCCTTATTCTTGAAGATCCGGCTTTCGTAAGATTGCTCGATCATACCGTTTGAGCGTGGAGATTAACGGGCGTCGCTCAATCGGCAGAAGTCTGCCAGCTGGCCCCCATCACCCCGCTTTCCGCGCCCCAAACCACGCCACCATCCGCTGCAACGCCTCTTCCACCTCCGCGGTCGACACGGCGAAGCTGATGCGGATGAAATGCTCGCCGTCGACCGGGTCGAAATCGATGCCGGGGGCCGTGGCCACGCCGGTGTCGCGCAGCAGGGCCTCGCAAAAGGCCAGGCTGTCGTGGCTCAGGTGGCCGATGTCGGCCCAGATGTAGAAGGCCCCGTCGGGCGGGGCGATGGTCTTCAGCCCCAGGGCGGGCAGGGCGGCTAGCATCAGTTCTCGGTTGCGGCGATAGACGGCGACATGGCCCTCCAGCTCCTCATGCTGGTCCATGGCCACCAGTCCGGCGTGCTGGCTCAGCGACGGCGGGGTCAGGAACAGGTTGCCGATATAGGCTTTCGCCGTCTCGACATGGTCGGCCGGCACCAGTAGCCAGCCCAGCCGCCAGCCGGTCATGCTCCAGTATTTCGAGAAGCTGTTGATCACCAGGGCGTCGGGCGTGAACTCCAGCATCGACGGCGTCGGCGCGCCGAAGCTGAGCCCGTGATAGATTTCGTCCGAGATGATGACGATGCCGCGCGCGGCACAGACGGCGGCGATGGCCGCCAGCTCCGTCGCCGGGATGATCGATCCGGTCGGATTGGCCGGGCTGGCGATGATCACCCCCGCCGGGGCCGGCTCCAGCGCCGCCAGGGCTCGCGCTGTCAGCTGATAGTGGTCGTCGGGCCCGCAGCCGATCTCGACCGGCGTCATGCGCAGGCCGCGCACCGTATTGCGATAGGCGACATAGCCGGGCCGGGCCATGGCGATGCGGTCGCCGGGCGCGAAACGCGAGGTCAGGGCCAGCACCAGGGCCGGTGAGGCCCCGCAGGTCAGCAACAGCCGCTCGGGCGCGACCGTCAGGCCATAGCGATCCTGATAATGCTGCGCGATCCGCGCCTTCAGCAGCGGGCTTTCCCAATAGCCCATGCCGTCGCTGTCCAGCACCTGATGGGCCCGGGCGATGGCCGCGGCCGGAGCCCCGGTCGAGGGCTGGCCGAACTCCATATGGATGATGCTGCGCCCCCCGGCCTTCAGCGCATGGGCCAGCCGGCTGATGGCAATGGCGCGAAACGGTTCGATTCCGGTCGTCATCAGCGCGCGTTCGCCTTCAGCGCGTTCGCCAGCCGCAGGAAGCCGGCCCCGTCGATGACCTCGGCGCGGGCGTCGGGATTGACCCCGGCGGCCTCGCACAGGCTTGCCCCGCCCAGCTGTTTCAGGCTGGAGCGCAGCATCTTGCGCCTCTGGCCGAAGGCCGCCGCCGTCACCGTCTCCAGCCGTTTCAGCGTGGCCCGGTCGGGGCGGTCGGGGCGGGGGATCAGATGCACCACGGCACTGGCGACCTTGGGCGGCGGGGTAAAGGCCGCGGCCGGCAGATGCATGACGATGCGCGCCTCGCACACGGCCTGGGCGATCACCGCCAGCCGGCCATAGGCGTCCTCGCCCGGAGCGGCCACGATGCGTTCGGCCACCTCCTTCTGGAACATCAGGGTCAGGGCGACCGGCAGCCACGGCCCGGTGATCCATTTGATCAGCAGTGGCGTGCCGACATTATAGGGCAGGTTGGAGACCACATGGGCCGGGCCTGCGACCAGCGACGCTTCATCCACCTTCAGCGCATCGGCCTCGACCGTGACCAGCCGCCCGGTGCCGTCGTCCAGCTCGGCCAGCAGCGGCAGGAAGCGGGGATCCTTCTCGACCAGAACCACCTGGCCGGCATCGCTCTCGATCAGGGCCCGCGTCAGCCCGCCCGGCCCCGGCCCGACCTCGATCACACTGCGCCCCTCGAACGGCCCGGCCAGGCGCACGATCTTGCGGGTGACGTTCAGGTCGAGCAGGAAATGCTGGCCGAAACTCTTCTTGGCCAGCAGCCCATGGGCGTCGAGCGTTTCACGCAGGGAGGGGAGGTCGGTCATTGGGGGGGCTTAGCGCACCGCCCGCGCCCCGTCTCCTCCCCATGCAATGGGGAGGGGGACCGCGAAGCGGTGGAGGGAACCCGCCGTGCGCACCACCCCCCCTCCGTCTCGCCGGCTTCGCCGTCGATCCACCTCCCCATTGCTTCGCAACAGGGAGGAGACGATCAGCCCGCCCTTGCCCGCGCCATCACCCCGGCCAGCCGGATCGCGGCGATCAGGCTGTCGGCCCGCGCCACGCCCTGGCCGGCGATGTCGAACCCCGTGCCGTGGTCGGGGGAGGTGCGCACGACGGGCAGGCCCAGGGTGGCGTTGACGCCGCCCCAGAAGTCCAGGGTCTTGACCGGGATCAGGGCCTGATCGTGGTACAGGCAGAGGACCGCGTCATAGCCAGCCCGGGCCTCGTCGTGGAACAGGGTGTCGGCGGGCGTCGGATCGCTGATGGTGAGGCCTTCGGCGCGCAGGATGGCTACGGCCGGGGCCAGAACCTCGATCTCCTCCAGGCCGATGGCCCCGCCTTCGCCGGCGTGGGGGTTCAGGGCGGCCAGGGCCAGGCGCGGGCGGGCGATGCCGAAATCGCGCTGCATCGATTCATGCACCACCCGGGCGGTGCGGCAGACCCGCTCGACCGTGACCAGTTCGGGCACCTCCGACAGGGGGGCGTGAATGGTCACCAGACAGGCGCGCAGGTCGCGCGCCGTCAGCATCATCACCGGGCCGCGGGTGCCGCGGAACGGCAGGTCGGCGGTCAGTTCGGCGATGAATTCCGTATGGCCGGGAAAGCGGAAGCCGGCGGCATACAGCGGGGCCTTGGCGATCGGGGCGGTGACCACGCCCGAGGCCTCGCCCGACATGGCCAGGTTGACCGCCAGTTCGATCCCGTCGGCCACGGCCGCGGCATTGGCCGGCTCGGGATGGCCGGGACGCACCGGGGCGGGCAGGGGATGGTGCAGGACCGGCACGGCGCGGGCGAACACGCCGGGCGCGTCGGACAGGGCGGTGATCTCGACCACCGGCACCTCCCGCGCCCGCAGCAGGCCGGCGTCCCCGATCACGGCGAAGACGGGGCCCTCGGCCTTCAGGGCTTTCCAGGCGGCGGCGATGATCTCGGGCCCCACGCCCGCCGGCTCGCCCAGCGACAGGGCCAGCGGCGGCAGGGGCCCGGGCATTATTTCATCTCGATCAGGGCGTCGGCGCGCAGGTCGCGGATGTAGCGACGGCCCAGCATGGCCAGGTTCTGGCTGCGCAGCCGGTTCTCGACGTCGCGATAGGACGGGGCCTCGATGCCGCCGGCGCGACGGCCGCACACGGCCACCAGATGCACGCCCAGCGGCGTACGCAGCGGCGAGCTGACCGAGCCCACGGCGGCCGACCGGGCCACCTGCTGGAACTGCGGGGCCAGGCTCGGCACCTCGGCCTCGCCCAGGTCGGCGCCGAGCAGGCCCTCTTCCGAGGTGGCCCGCGCCAGCATGTTGTCGCAGGTCAGCTGCGGCTGCAGCGCCGTCAGCCGCGTCGTCGCGGCCATCACGTCGGCCTCGCTCGCCGACTCCGGCAAGCGCACCATCACCTGCTTCAGCTGCACCAGACTGCTGGCCGAATTGTCCCGCTTGTCGCGCATGTAGATGATGTAGACGCCGCCCTCGACCGGAATCGGCCGCGACAGTTGTCCGACGTTGAGCTGGTCCAGAGCCGTCTGCAGCGCCGGCTGGACCGTACCCTGAACCACCCATCCGGCGTCACCGCCGCGCACGGCCGAAGGCGCGGCCGAGAACTGCTGGGCCACGGCCTGGAACGGGGCACCCTGGACCATCTGCTGGACCAGCTGGGCCGCGCCGTCCAGCGCCTGCTGCTGGCCGCCGACGCGGGCGGCCTCGATATAGATTTCACCGATCAGATACTGGGGCTTGGACGCGGACTCAGCCAGCTGACGCATGACCTGCTCGACCTGGCCCCGGCTGACCCGGGCGCGGCTGCCGAAGCGTCCCCCCACCAGGGCGCGCCAGCCGATCGATACGCGCATCTGTTCGCGCAGGGTCTGCGGGCGGATGCCGCCTTCGGCGAGGAAGCTCAGATAGGTGTCGGCCGTGGTGCCAACCTCCTGCGCCATGGCCGCGATCTCGGCGTCCACTTCCGCGTCCGAGACGATGAGGTCCTTGTAGGAAGCGATTTCCTGGGCCTGCAGACGTTCATCGATCAGGACGTTCAGGGCTTCCTGCTGGATGGCCTGAATGTTTTCGTCCGTCGGTTGGACCTGGGTCATGGCGATGACCAGCAGCATACGCTGGCGCAGGTCGAAGCCGGTGATGATGCTGTCGTTGACCGTGGCGACGATCCCGTCGGCCATGCGGAATTCCGGTGCCGTGACGGGCCGGGCCGGGGCCTCCTCGGAGGCCGGATTCAGGGTTCCCGCAGCGATCGGGGATTGTCCCGGATTCTGGGCATGGGCCGAGCCGGCCAGGAGCGCGGCGATGGCGACGCCCGTCATGTAACGCTTAAAACGCATCGTCAGTCCTGATTCCTCGAGGCGGCAACGTATCGATCCGGATGGATCGCCAACGGCCTGCGCGCCTTATCGGCGTCGCTACCAACGCCTGTCGCTTTGTCCATAACCTGAACCGCCGAAAGTGGCGAGGTTTAGGCGGACATAGACACCTTCGGACGGGCCGCTGGGTCGAACGCGGGTATTGTCCCTGCGGAAACCGATCTCAAACCGGAAGCAATCATCGTCGAACAGCAGGCCCACTTCGGACCGGGTGATCAGATCCCGCTCCAGATCGACGATGCCGGTCGCCGTCATGCCCCAGTTGCCGCGGACAAATTGCTGCACCGCCAACTGGACGAATTCGTAGTTGCGATTCAGTGATTGCTGGATCGGCGGGGCGGCCGGATCGAACGGGTTGGGATAGGGGTTCAGCCGCCGCAGGGGGTCGGAGCGGTCGACGATATAGGTCAGGCTCCCCTGGTTACGCCGTCCCCAGCGACCGTCGACGGTCAGTTCGGCGCGGCGGATACTGCCGCTGCTGTCGACGGTGGCGTGACCCCAGCCGCGAACCCGGTCCGACGGGGTGAAACTGCCCTGCACGACCCAGTCCGACGACTTCGCCGCCAGCCCGGTCGGGTCATAGAGTTGCGACGGAGCGTCCGGCACCGGGACCAGAAAGGCCGGTTCCTCATCCAGACGCAGGCTGCGGCCAATGAACAGGCTGGCCTGCCGGCCGCCGACCCAGTTCAATGTGGCGCGGGTGCCGGCGGTCAGACGAAGGCCGCCTTCGTAGAGGTCCTGGCCGGGAAAGCGGTCGACGCGGAACAGCGAACTCTCGTCCAGCTCAAGGGTCTGGCTGTCTTCATTCGGAATCCGCGGGTCGAGATCGGCATCGGTGGACACGGACAACTGGCCGACCGGCTCCAGAACCAGGTCGGTGCCGTCGGCGAAGCGGCGGATGAGCGGATAGCTGACGTCGAGTCCGGCGGTGGCGCGACCGCGCGTGATCGTCGTGCTGTCGACGCCGAGCATCGGCGGCAGGTCCGATACCGAATAGACGTCGGTGCGCACGTCGACGAACGGCTCCCACCGCAGCCCGGCGGCCGAGGTGACAATCCGTCGCCACTCTGCCTGGGCGGTGAGGCGTCGGCTGTCGACGCCGGGCAGACCGAGGGTGGAGCCTGTCGGAATCTGCTCGGGCCGCAGGACGGGACCGCCGACGTAGGCGTCGCGGAACAGGGCCACGGACGAGCCGTGCAGGCGCAACCGACCGCCGAAGACGGGCCCGGACGGTTCCCAGCGGGCATCGATCAACGGGGCGACCAGCGGAAGACTGTTGTCGTTTTCGAAGATGTTCAGGCCGGGGGCGTCCTCGTTGGCCGCGGCGACCCGCAGACTCTGGAGCGAGAAGGCCGCGACCGACAGATAGGCGTGGGCTGTCTGACGTTCGGCGTACAGCTGGCTGATCAGACGGCGCTGGTCGCCGTAGTAGAGGCCGTTGTCCTGGTAGGGGGAGATCACGTCATAGCGGTCGAACAGGGTTTTGTCGGAGGTCCGTTCGGCCGTGAAGCCCCAGCGCCACGGTCCGTCCAGGTCGAACCGTCCATGGGCCAGAAGATAGCTTCGATGTTCTTCGGCCAGGGGAACGTTGGTGTCGTCGATGCCGTCGCCGTCGATGTCGAAATCACCGAAATTCTGCGCATAGGTGTAGCCGCTTCGGGCCACCACAGTGCCGTTGGCAAACCGGCGGCGCCACTGGAGGTTCAGCAGCGGCGCGACCCGGGAGTTGATCTGTGGGCTGATCAACCAGTCCTCGGACGGTGAGACCACCACGAGATAGGGTTGTTCGTAGCTGATGCCCCGGCCTTCGTCGTAGTTGACCAACGGCACCAGAAAACCCGAGGCGCGCTCGACGGTCGGGTCGGGGTGAGCGAAGACCGGCAGGTAGAAGACCGGGACGCCGCCGACCTTGAAGACGGCATTGCGGTACAGGATCGCCCGCAGGCTTTCGTCCTGGACCACTTGCTCGGCCTGGATCGAGATCGTGGGGGTGCGGTGGCTGCCGTCGGCGTTGCAGACCGGGCAGGGTGTAAAAATCGCGTAGTTGAGCTCGTTGACCGTGGCGCTGCGGCGCACGGCGGTGGCGGCCATCAGGCTGGCCCCGTTGGCCATTCGGGTCGCGAAATCGACGGCGACTCCGGTCTGGAGATCGGAATTGAGCTCCAGAAGACTGGCGAAGACGACGTTGCCGTCCGGATCCACGAGTTGGGCATTGCCCGAGGCGGACGCCAGCCCCTCGGCCAGATCATAGGTGACCCTGCCGGCGCGCAGGGTATGTTGCTGGAAACGCGCGAGAACCCGGCTTCCCGGATAGCTGTCGGCGGTCACTACATCGCCGTCGCGGCTCAGGATATCGGCGTCGAAATAGGCCGCCTGGGGCGTCAGTCCGTCCGGACCGGGTGTGGCGGAAGCGGCCGGTGCGGGAATCTGGGCCTGGGCCGTTGCGACAGGGACCCAGGGTCCAAGCAGGATCGCCGCCGTTCCGGCCAGAAGCCGGAGGCGCAGGGCTCGCCTGTTCAGGACGCTGCGGTCACGCTGCATTCGACATTCACTCTGGGACGGATGAGCGTCCGCTTAGCCGTCTTCGGTATAGAACAGCAAGGTCAGGGCCGCGAGGGCCGTCAGGATGGGGGGCAGCCAGGCCGCGACAAAGGGTGGAATCACCTCGGCCGACCCGAAGGCCGCAGCAGACTGGTTGAGAAAGAAGAAGCCGAACCCGAGCACGACCGCCGCCGCGCTCATCCGGGCCAGGTCGCCCAGCCGCATCAGCCGCAATGAAAAGGCCGCGGCCAGGATCGACATGGCGGCGAACATCAGCGGGGTCGCCAGCAACTGCTGCAGCCGCAGTCTGTAGGCCGTCGATGAAAAGCCCGCGTCCTCCACACGCTTGATCTGGGCCGGCAGGGACCAGAAGGGGGTCGAGAGCGGTCGCGCGAACCGCTCGAAGGCCTCCTCGTCGGCCAGGCTGGAGGGCAGGTCGAGCGTTGCATAGGGCACGGCGCGTTGCCCGGTCTGGGCCCCGATCGCATCAACGAGCCGCCAGCGACCGGCGCTGAGGCTGGCCGAAGCCGCGTCGAGTCGTTCGGTGAACACCCTCCGGCCCTCGGGGTCGGTCGAATAGATGAAGAAGGTCACGCCGAGCAGCCGCGCGTTGGCCCGGTCCTGGCGTTCGGCCCGGATCACCACCTGACGCGGTCCGTCGCCCTCGCGCAGCCAGACAACGCCGGAGCTGTCCGTCCCGGCCGCGCCACTGCTCAGGCGTCCGCGCTCACGCTGGAACAGGCCATCGGCCGAAGCCGCCGCCGGACCGAGCGCTGTCACGGTCACGATCCCCAGCAGGAAGGCCGCGCCGGCGGCCGGCAGCACGAACCGCCAGGCCGAGACCCCGGCGGCCCGCATGGCGATGAGCTCACTGCGCCGGTTCAGGCCGATATAGGCGGCGAGGGTACCGAACAGGAAGACGAACGGGAGCAACTGGATGATGACGGCCGGGGACTTCAGCACCATCAGGCCAAGGATGCGCAGGGCCGACAGGTCGACGTCGGAACCGACGCCGCGGGAAATTTCGACAAAATCGATCAGCATGACCAGGGCCGAGATCACCGCCAGGGCCATGCCGAGGGCGCGCATCTGCTGGACCAGCACATAGCGTTCGATGCTGCCGAGGCGCACGCGACTGACCGGCAGCACGACGAAGCGGGATACGGCGGGAGCGATCATGCGAATCGGGCCTTCAGCCGCTGCCAGGCCGGCCCGGTCCAGCGACGGTGCGGCTTCAATGCCATGAACACCAGCCTGAGCGCGACGGCCGTGGCGGCCAGGGGCAGCAAATACTGAAGCAGGTTGAGCCAGCCGTTCCAGGCACTGGCCGCCACGACGATATAGCCGAGGACGCGCACGACGAGGAAGGCGGCGGCTGCCTTGCCGATCCGGGCACCGTAGCCGGTGCGACTGAACGACCCGCCCATGATCGCGGCGAGCGCCATGGCCATGGCGGTCAGCGCATAGAGCGGCGACGACAGCCGTGAATGGGCCTCAGCCAGCAATTCCCCGCGGGTGCCGACCCGCGCAAGCACGGCTGGGGACGGATTGAACAGCTGGCCAATCCACAGATCGGAAGGCTTGTAACGGACCTTTTCATCGGTGTCGGTAAACGGTGACAGGTCAAAAGGCAGGCTGTCGAAGGAGAGCTGGTTCAGGACGCCTTTCGATGAGTATTCCTGCATCGTCCCGTATTTCAGCAGCAGGGTGGGCGCACCGTCGGCACTGCGGCCGAAGCGCGCCTCGTTCGCGTCCCAGGTTCGCACGGCCTTGCCGTTGTCCAGATAGACGAACAGGTTCTTCATCAGGCCATTCTGCTCGACCTGCTGGACG
Organism: uncultured Brevundimonas sp.; assembly: GCF_963975535.1. GTDB lineage: Bacteria > Pseudomonadota > Alphaproteobacteria > Caulobacterales > Caulobacteraceae > Brevundimonas. The sequence continues at coordinate 56,642 of NZ_CAXBHE010000004.1, forward strand.
TAGACCGTCAGGCCGCCGGGGCCCTGGACGAACCGTCCCTCCTCGACCAGCAGGGCGGCGAGGTCGGTCCGGATGGCGAAGGCTTCGGCCCGTGCCTGCCGCTGGGCGGCGGGCTGCAGCACCAGGGTGGTCACCAGCGACATCAGGACCACGATCGCCGCCAGCAGAACGGCCGGCTGGATCACAGCCCAGCGCGTGACGCCACTGGCGAAGGCGGCGGTCAGTTCCTGCTCGCGCTGCAACCGGGTCAGGGAGATCAGGGCCCCGACGAACAGGCCGATGGGCAGGATCACGGCCAGCAGTTGCGGGACCGCCAGCAGGGTCAGCTTGACCATGACCCAGACGCTCTGTCCGCGCTCGACGATAATCTCCAGCTGGTCGAGGCTCTGGCTCAGAATGCCGATCCCGACCAGCGCCGCGCATGCGGCCGCGACGGGCAGGGCGATCTGGCGAAAGAAATAGCGTTGAATGAGGGTCATGACAGAAAAAAATCGCCCGGTTGCAGGCGAGCCAAAGAGGGACTCTAATACACACCGTCACGTGTCCGGGACAACCGGTCACGATTGCCCAGTTGCCTGTAATCAAGACCGGGGCAGACCGCTCCGGCTGGAGTAAATCTATGAAGGTCGAGTTTGTCTCGGCGGCCGGTGCCGCGGAAATCCTGGTTGTCCTCGTGCATGAGGACCGCGCCCTGGTCGGGGCCGGTGCCGATTATGACAAGGCCGCCGGGGGTGCCCTGTCCCGGGCGATGACCGCCAGCCGTTTCACCGGCAAGAGCGACAGCACCCTGGTGGTGTCGGCACCGACCGGAATCGACGCGGGCGCGGTCGTGCTCAGTGGTCTGGGCGATGCGGCCAAGCTCAATGACGGCGCGATCGAGTCCGCGGCCGGCTCGGCCTATCACGCCGCCAAATTGTCCGGGGCCACCGCGTTGACCGTCGATGCCTCCGCCCTGTCGTCCGAACAGGCGGCCCGGATCGGCTTCGCGACCCGCCTCGCGGCCTACCGGTTCGACAAATACCTGACCAAGCAGAAGCCCGACAAGGTCCCGTCGATCAACACGGTCCGGGTCGTCTGTGCCGACGTGAAGGCCGCCCAGGCGGCCTTCGGCCCGATGTCGGCCGTGGCCGATGGCATCATCTTCGCCCGCGACCTGGTCGCCGAACCGGCCAATGTCCTCTATCCGGTCGAGTTCGCCCGTCGGGTCAAGGCGCTCGAGTCGCTGGGCCTCGAAGTCGAGATTCTCGGCGAGTCCGAACTTGAAATCCTGGGCATGCGCACCCTGCTGGGCGTGGGCCAGGGCAGTCGCCGGGACAGCCAGGTGGCCATCATGAAGTGGAATGGCGGCAAGGCCGGCGATCAGCCGATCGCCTTCGTCGGCAAGGGCGTGACCTTCGACACCGGCGGCATCTCCCTCAAGCCGGGTGAGGGCATGGAGGACATGAAGTGGGACATGGGTGGCGCGGCCGCCGTGTCGGGCCTGATGCACGCGCTGGCCGGCCGCAAGGCCAAGGTCAACGCCGTCGGCGTCATCGGCCTGGTCGAGAACATGCCCGACGGCGACGCCCAGCGTCCCGGCGACGTGGTCATCTCGATGTCCGGCCAGTCGGTCGAGATCATCAACACCGACGCCGAGGGCCGGCTCGTTCTGGCCGACTGTCTCTGGTATACCCAGGACCGGTTCAAGCCGAAATTCATGATCAATCTGGCCACCCTGACCGGGGCGATCATCGTCGCCCTCGGCAAGGACTATGCGGGCGTGTTCTCGAATTCGGACGCGGTCGCTGATCCGGTCATCGCGGCCGGCAAGAAGGTCGACGAGAATTTCTGGCGTCTGCCGCTGCCGAAACAGTACGAAAGGCACATCGACAGCCCGATTGCCGATGTGAAGAACATGGGCAATGGACGGGCCGGTGCGTCGATCACCGCGGCCCTGTTCCTGCAGCGCTTCGTCAATGACACGCCGTGGGCCCACCTCGATATCGCCGCCGTGGCCTGGGCCGAGAAGTCGACGCGCGCCATCGTGCCGGAAGGGGCCGTGGGCTTCGGCGTGCGGACGCTCGACCGGATGGTCGCCGACACCTACGAGAGCTGAAACCCCGGACAGCTGTGATGTGCGAGTTCTGGTTCTATCATCTCGAGCGGTCGACGCTTGAGCAGGTCTTGCCGGGACTGCTGGAAAAGACGCGTGAGCGGGGCTGGAAGGCCCTGGTTCACGTGTCCGATCCGGCCCGGCTGGAGGCGCTGGACGAGCATTTGTGGACGTGGCGGGACGACAGCTTTCTGGCTCACGGCCGGGCGTCCGAGCCGAATGCCGATCGCCAGCCGATCCTGTTGAGCGAATCGGGCGAGAACCTGAATGCTGCTCAGGCGCTATTCATGATCGATGGTGCTGAAATCGGCGTCACGGATGGATTGGAACGATGCTTCATCATCTTCGACGGACAGAACGACGCGGCCCTGGCCGGGTCGCGCGAGCGCTGGAAGGCGCTGAAGGCCCAGGGCGCGACGCTGGCCTACTGGAAGCAGTCTCCCGAGGGGCGATGGGAAAAGGCGGGCTGATCGTGCTGCTGGCCCTCGCGGGTTGCTCGTCGACGCCGGTCTCCGACCAGTCGGCCCCGCGGACGCTGGAAGCGGCCCAGCGCAGCCGCCCCGTCGGGTCCCGGATGCCGGACGATTCGACCCGCGACCTCTGCCGCGCGGGCGAGCTGCAATGGCTGGTGGGCAAGCCCCGAACCGACATTCCGGTGCCGGTCGACGTCATCAACCGGAGGGTCGTGTGCACGACCTGCCCGGTGACCCAGGACTATTCGCCGTACCGGTTGAACATCTTTTTCAACGCAGACACCAATCTGGTCGAGCAGGTGCGCTGTGGCTAGGGGTACACTGCCCATGTCAAAACCCGGTCTTGCCGCGGTCCTGAGCGGGCTCGCTGTCGTCCTCGCGGCGGGGTGCGCCCCGGTTCCGGTCACGGAGGCCCCCACGCCGGCGCGCTGCGACGCCGTGGCTTCACGCTCGCTGATCGGCAGCCATGTCGGGGCGGTGACCTTTCCGCGGGATGCCAATGTGCGCCTGGTCTGCACCACCTGCGCCGCCACGATGGATCACGATCCGGACCGGCTGAACATTCGTTTTGATGAGGCGACGGGCATTATCAAGTCGGTCGACTGCGGCTGATCACCGGCCCCGGGCGCGTTCAAGGCCGAGGATCGCCTCGCTGACATCCTCCGCCCTGGCAGCAACGATCGCCTGGGCGTCGTACAGGCCGCGGTTGTAGAAGTCGCCGCCGATCTCCCGGGCAAAGAAGGCCAGAAGCATCTCGGCGGGCAGGCGGCCGATGTCCTGATCCAGTTCATCGCGGAACCAGCCCTGGATACGGCCGCAGATGTCGGCCCGTTCGGCGGGCGTGAATTCGATCGGCTTCATCGCTGTCTCCTCAGGAAACCTCGGCCAGGGCTTCCTCGGCGGAGACCCAGGCCTGCTCGGCTGCGTCGAGATCCGTCTGGGTCTTGCCGCGCGCCCGGGTCAGGCCTTCCAGTGATTTGGGATTGTTGATCGCCGCATTGGCCAGGTCATCGTCGATGCGGGCGATTTCGGCCGTCAGGGCCGCCATCCGCTCCTCGGCCTTCTTGACCGCGTGGCGCAGGGTCGAGGGCGACGGGCCGGACTTCTTGTTGTTCTTCCTGTTCTTGTTGCCGCCGCCACCGCCGGCTGCGACCGCGGTCTCGTCCTTGACCTGGGTCGGGCGAACCGAGGCCTGTTTGGCCCGGTCGAGGACGAATTTGGCATAGTCGTCCATGTCGCCGTCATAGGGTTTGACGGTCCCGTCCGCCGCCAGCCACAGGCGGTCGGCGACCAGCTCCATCAACGACCGGTCGTGGGTGATCAGGATCACCGCGCCGTTGTAGCGGTTGAGCGCGTCCAGCAGGGCCCGGCGGCTGTCGATGTCGAGGTGGTTGGTCGGTTCGTCGAGGATCAGGACGTGCGGCGCGTCCATGGCCACCATGTTCAGCAGCAGGCGCGCGCGCTCGCCGCCGGACAGGCTTTCGACCGTGGTCTCCTGCTTCTCGTAGCCGAGACCGAACTGGGCCAGTTTCGAGCGGCGGCTGCTCTCGGTCGAGTCCGGCATCGCGCGGCGGATGATTTCCAGTGGCGTGTCGGTCGGGTCCATGGCCTCGATCTGGTGCTGGTGGAACCAGCCGACGCGCATCTTGCGGTCACGGTGCAGTTCGCCGTCGGACACCTTCAGGGCCCCGGCGATCATCTTGGCGAAGGTCGACTTGCCCGCGCCGTTGACGCCGAGCAGGCCGATGCGGTCGTCGAGGTCCATGCGCAGGTTGAGGTTGCGCAGGATCGGCTTGCCGGTCTCATAGCCGACATTGGCGCGTTCCAGCCGGATCAGCGGCGGGGCCAGCGGACGCGGCGGCGACGGCAGGGTGAAGGGGGCGACCCGTTCCTCGATCGTGGTGGCGACGGGCTCCATCTTGGCCAGCCGCTTCATCCGCGACTGGGCCTGGGCGGCCTTGGAGGCCTTGGCCTTGAAACGGTCGACGAAGGCCTGGAGGTGGGCGCGTTCGGTGTCCTGCTTGGCCTTGGCCGACAGTTGCAGCCGGGCCTTTTCGCCACGCGTCTTCTCGAAGGTGTCGTAGTTGCCCGTGTAGAGCTCCATCGTCTTGTTCGCGAGATGCAGGATGTGGGTGCAGCAGTTGTTCAGCAGCTCACGGTCGTGGCTGATGATCAGGGCGGTGTGCGGATATTTGACCAGCCGGGATTCCAGCCACAGGGCACCTTCCAGATCGAGATAGTTGGTCGGCTCATCGAGCAGCAGCATGTCCGGCTCGGCGAACAGGGCCGCGGCCAGGGCCACGCGCATGCGCCAGCCGCCGGAGAATTCGGACATCGGCCGCTGCTGGTCGTCCTGACCGAAGCCCAGTCCGGCCAGGATTTCCGACGCGCGCGACGGGGCCGAGTCGGCGTCGATGTCGATCAGCCGGGCCCAGATCTCGCCCAGCTCTTCCGGCGGGGCGGTCTCCAGCCGTCCCATCAGGGTGTGACGTTCGACGTCGGCTTCCAGAATGGTGTCGAGCACGCTGAACGGCGTGGCCGGGTGTTCCTGGTCGACCGAGCCGATCCGCGCGGTCTTCGGCAGGCTGATCTCATCGCCACCGGCGGCCAGTTCGCCGAGGATCAGCTTGAACAGGGTGGTCTTGCCCACGCCGTTGCGGCCCACCAGGCCGACCTTGGCCCCCGGCGGCAGGCTCACGGAGGCGTTTTCCAGGAACTTGCGGCCCCAGGCGTTGAAGGTCAGGTCGGTGATCTGGAGCATGGCAGGAAAGACGTTTCGGACAGCAGTTGGAAACCGGGGAGGGCGCCGCTATAAGCCCGCCACCTTCAAACTCCCACAGAAGAAGTCCTTTTCCATGACCGAACGCACCTTCTCCATTATCAAGCCCGACGCCACGCGCCGCAACCTGACCGGCGCGATCAACGCCGTGATCGAAGGTGCCGGCCTGCGGATCGTGGCCCAGCGCCGCATCAAGCTGACCGAGGCCCAGGCCAAGAAATTCTACGAAGTCCACGCCGAACGCCCGTTCTACGGCGAGCTGGTCGGCCAGATGATCGCCGAGCCGGTCGTCGTCCAGGTGCTGGAAGGCCCCAACGCCGTCGCTGCCTACCGTGATGTCATGGGCGCGACCAACCCGAAGGACGCCGCTGACGGCACCATCCGCAAGCTGTTCGCCCTGTCGATCGGCGAGAACTCGGTCCACGGTTCGGACTCGCTCGAGAACGCGGGCATCGAGATCGCCCAGTTCTTCACGGACGACCAGATCGTCGGCTAGGCGATCGTCCAGATCGAACGACAGGCGGCCGGATCAGTAACGATCCGGCCGTTTTCGTGTCAGGCTTCCCCGGTGCAGGAAACAATGCCGTGAAAGACTATGGCCATCGCGGTGTCCTTCTGGCCGCCACCCTGTCGGCGCTCGCCGGTTATGTCGATGCTGTGGGTTTTCTGACGCTTGGCGGGTTCTTCGTGTCCTTCATGAGCGGCAATTCGACCCGGTTCGGTGTTGGACTGGCCACCGGTGAATGGACCCAGGCCCTGCTGGCTATCGGCTTGATTGGCCTGTTCGTCTGCGGCGTGGTTCTGGGGGCCAGTTGTGCCCGGCGCTTCGGCGAGGGGCGGCGGGCGGTAATCCTCGGTCTTGAGGCCGGGCTGCTACTGATCGGGGCTGGTCTCTGCTCCGTCGGGCTGAACGGGCCGGGCATGGTCGCTGTGGTCCTGGCCATGGGCGTCGAGAATGCCGTGTTCCAGAAGAACGGGGAGGTCGGCGTCGGACTGACCTATATGACCGGCACCCTGGTGCGGATCGGCCAGAGGATCGCCACAGCCCTGCACGGAGGTCCGCGCTGGGACTGGGTGCCATTTCTGCTGCTGTGGGGTGGTCTGGCCTGCGGCGGGGCGCTGGGCGCGGTGATGTTCCTGCGGTACGGCGTCCTGGCCTTGTGGGCTGCTGCGGCTACGGTGGTCCTGCTGACGGCCTTCGTTTGGCGGGCGGAGTCACGAGCCGCTCGCGGCGACTGACGGCACGTACAATTCGCTAATGCAGGGTCCGGCAGAAATTGCTCAACACGGCCGGATACAGTGCGTGTTCTGCGATCCGGACCCGATCGGCCAGGGTCTCGGGCGTGTCGTCTTCGCGCACCGGTACCCGGGCCTGCCCGAGAGGCGGGCCCTCGTCGACGCCCTCGGTGACGATGTGGACGGTGCAGCCGGCCTCGGCATCGCCGGCGGCGAGGGCCCGGGCATGGGTGTCCAGACCGGGGTAAAGGGGCAACAGGCTGGGATGGATGTTCAGCATCCGTCCCGCCCAGCGGCCCACCAGCCAGGGGGTCAGCAGCCGCATATAGCCGGCCAGGGCGACCACCTCGACGCCGTGCTCGTTCAGCATGGCATCGATCGCCTGTTCATGGGCCGCCCGGTCCCTGCCGTAGGGCCGGTGGTCGATGGTCAGGGCGGGGACGCCTGCGGCGTCGGCGATCGCCAGACCCCCGGCATCGGGCGTGTTGGAAATCACCAGCACGACTTCAAACGCGGCATCGGGAGCCTGGCCCGTGGCGATCAGGGTGGCCATGTTTGATCCAGCCCCGGAGATCAGAACGGCCACCCGACGGCGACCCGGGATCCGGATCGGCATCAGCGCCCCGGACGCGGTGCGGGATCGCCGACCGAGACGAACGCACCCGCCGGACCGGGGAAGACCACCGGGCTCTCGTAGCCATCCGCCGAGACCGCCGAGACGCCGAAGAACCAGTCGTCAATGACCACGCCCGGCAGGACCAGTTCGGTCGCGGATCCGGCCCAGCGACTGTGGGTCCATTGCGGGGCTGTGGTCGCGCGCCACCAGACGCGATAGCCCGCTGCGCCGGGTACGGCCTGCCATGTCACCGTGGTGTCGGGCTTGACCGCGCCGTCGATGGTCACACCCGTCGGGGTGGCGGGGGCCTTGGCCAGGGCGGCCATGGCGACGACGTCGAGCCGGGCCACCTGGCCCAGATAGGCGAAATCGACGCCGTCGAGGGTGTCGCCATAGACGACGCCGCCCTCGGTGCGCAGGTCCTGATGCTGGCGGTCGTAGTTTTCGGCCCCTTCGGACAGGCGCACGGCGGGGAAGCCGGCGCGCAGCATCTCGACCTGGTCGCCACCGCGGCCGTAGCGATCGGTGCGATAGATCAGTTCGACGTCGAAATTGGTCAGATAGCGGTCGGCGATGCCGTCGATGAAGCGGGCGAGGTTGCGTGACGAGGAGTCGACCTCGCCGCCGTTGTAGCGTCGCCGCTCGGCCTGGGCCGCGGTCTCGACCGTCTTGGTGCCCTCCGAGAACACCCGGACCCGCGTCGTGTTGCGCACGCCACTCTGCCCTTCGGAATTGCCGACGATGTCATTGTTCAGATTGGCCCCGACCCGCCAGCCCTGGGCGGTCGTATAATCCGCCAGGATCTTGCCGCCCAGCAGCCCCTGTTCCTCGCCGGACAGGACCGCGAACACCAGGGTGGCGTCGAACCGGTGTTTCGACAGCACCCGCGCCGCCTCCAGAACCGTCGCCACGCCGGAGGCGTCGTCATTGGCCCCGGGCGCGTCGTCGGTGAAATTCATCACATCGGTGACCCGGGAATCGATATGGCCCGAGATGATGATGACCCGGTCCGGGTCGCCGGTGCCGCGTTGGATGGCGAGCACGTTCACGACCTCGGTCGGTACGGGCACGCGGGGCCCGGTCACCGTGTCGGAGGGGGTGGCGATGGTCAGGCAGCCGCCGCAGTCGCGGCTCATCGCCTCGAACTGACGCTGGGTCCAGCGTCGGGCCGCCCCGATGCCGCGGGTCTCGGAACGGGTTTCCGACAGGGTGTGACGGGTGCCGAAACCCACCAGGGCCTCAATGTCGGCGCGCATCCGCTCGGGCTGCACCTCGGCGGCCAGGGTGTGCAGCAGCGGCTGTTCGACGGCGGCCGGGGTCTGGGCCAGGGCCGGGAACGCGGCGGCGAGGCAGGCCCCGAAGAGAGCGATGGAAACGACGCGCATGATCGGGCCTCACTGAATACCGGGGCGCGGACCTTGCCGGGCCGCCGCGGGAGGGTCAATGCGACGGCTCAACGCGCCCCGGCGAGCGTCGCCGGGGACCCTGATGCCGTCAGCCGGCGGTGAGCTGGCCGCAGATGAAGGCCGCCTCGCCGGCATTGAGCAGGGCCGCCAGCACCGGTTCGGCATTCTCGGGCGCGACGATCAGGATGAATCCCACCCCGCAGTTGAAGGTGCGGCGCAGTTCGTGATCGCTGATGCCGCCGACCTCGCCCAGCCACTGGAACACATGGGGCAGGGGCCAGGCGTTCCAGTCGAACTCGGCCTGCAGGCCCTCGGCGATGCAGCGGGGCGGATTCTCGATCAGGCCGCCGCCGGTGATATGGGCCGCGCCCTTGATCAGCCCGGCCTTCATCAGCGGCAGCACCGGCTTCACATAGATGCGGGTCGGCTCCATCAGGGCCTGGGCCAGGGTGCGGTCCCGGGCGAAGGGGGCGTCGTCCCCCCAGGCCAGGCCGGAGGCCTCGACCACCTTGCGGATCAGCGAATAGCCGTTCGAATGCGGGCCGGAGGAGGCGAGACCGATGATCACGTCACCGGCCGCCTGACGGTCGAGATACGGCAGGGCATGGCCACGCTCGACCGCGCCCAGCGAGAAGCCGGCCAGATCATAGTCGCCGCCCGAATACATGCCCGGCATTTCGGCCGTCTCGCCGCCGACGAGCGCACAGCCCGCCTGACGGCAGCCTTCGGCGATTCCGGACACGACGCGTTTGGCGGCGTCGATCTCCAGCTTGCCGGTGGCGTAGTAGTCGAGGAACAGCAGCGGCTCGGCCCCCTGGGCCAGCAGGTCGTTGACACACATGGCCACCAGGTCGATGCCGACCTCGTCGTGGCGCCCGGTCTCGATGGCGATCTTCAGCTTGGTGCCGACACCGTCGGTGGTGGCGACGATCAGCGGATCGATGAAACCGGCCGCCTTCAGGTCGAACAGCGCACCGAATCCCCCAAGCGACGCCTCGGCGCCGGGGCGACGAGTCGATTTGGCCAGGGGCTTGATCGCATCGACCAGCATTTCGCCGGCATCAATATCCACACCGGCATCGGCATAGGTGAGGCCGCCACGCGGGGTTTCGGGAGTGTCACTCATCGGTCACGGCCTGAATCAGGGGGCGGAATTCTGTCGCGGCTCTTGCCACAACCGGCTCGCGCGGGGCTATAGCATCCGAATGACGCCAATCACCACCAATGACGCACTGGTTGAATTCTGTGCGCGCCTGGCCAAGGCCCCGTTCATCGCCGTCGACACCGAGTTTATGCGGGAGACGACCTACTGGCCCAAGCTGTGCCTGATCCAGGCTGCCTCAGCCACGGACGAGGCCATTATCGATCCGCTGGCCGACGGCCTGGATCTGGAGCCTTTCCTCGACCTGCTGCGCGACCCGGACATCATCAAGGTGTTTCATGCCGCGCGCCAGGACACAGAAATCTTCGTCAAATTGGGTGCGATGCCGGCCCCGATGTTCGACACCCAGGTCGCCGCCATGGCCGCCGGCTTCGGCGATCAGGTCAGCTATGAAGCCCTGGTCCGACAGATGCTGAAGCAGGAGATCGACAAGGGCAGCCGGTTCACCGACTGGTCGCGCCGTCCGCTCAGCGATGCCCAGCTGGTCTATGCGATCGGCGACGTCACCCACCTGGCCACCCTCTATCCCAAGCTGCGCGACCGGCTCGAAAAGGCCGGGCGTCTGGGCTGGGTGACCTCGGAAATGGCCGGCCTGATCGATCCGGACCTGTACGACACCACCCCAGACAAGGCCTGGAAGCGGCTGAAGCCGAAGAAATATTCGGCCAAATATCTGGCGGCCTTCAAGGCCACGGCGGTCTGGCGCGAACAGGCGGCGCAGGAACGGGATCAACCGCGTGGCCGCATTCTCAAGGACGACGCCATCGACGAGATCGCGGCCCAGGGCCCGACCGACGCCGAAGCCTTCAACCGGCTGCGTTCGGTGCCCAAGGGGTTCGGCGGTTCGCGTCTCGGCGCCGAGCTGATCGTCGAACTGAAGCGGGTGCTGGCTGATCCGGAGGCCCATGCGCCCAAGCTGGACAGGCCGTCCCACAACCAGCCGGCCCCGCCCTCGGTGGTCGAACTGCTGAAGGTGCTGCTCAAGGCCAAGTCGGACAATGCCGGCGTGGCCACCAAGCTGATCGGCAATGTCGCCGACCTCGAGAAGATCGCCCTGGACGACAACGCCCCGGTCGACGCGCTCAAGGGCTGGCGACGGGAACTGTTCGGCGAGGACGCGCTCAAGCTCAAGCGCGGCGAGATCGCCCTGGTGCTGAACGGGGCCCGGGTCGAGGTCGTCGAGATCGAAGCCGAGGGTTAGGCTGGCGGGGTCGCCGGCTCCCAGAGCTCGATGGCGTTGCCCTCGGGGTCGTGGATGCGGGCGAAGCGGCCCACCTCGGGCATGGCGTCCCATTCGGGTTTGGTGATCACCTCGATGCCGGCCGCCTTGAGGCTGGCCGTCAGGCCGTCGAGGTCATCGACGCGCAAATTCAGCATGTAGGCCTTGTCGGCGGGGAAATAGTCGCTGTCGGCCTTGAACGGCTGGAACACGGTCGGCCCCGCCTGCTGGTTCCAGATCCAGACGCCCTCGGGCGCGCCGACGCCCAGATGGGTCAGGTACCAGTCCGCCTGGGCCTTGGGGTCCTTGCAGCGGAAAAAGAGTCCGCCGATTCCGGTCACTGCCATATCGCTGCCTTCCTGTGTGGAGGTCAGCTTGCCCCGGCACCGCGACCGATGTCGAGTTTCAGCCCCATGGCGTCGGCCAGGGCGCGCGCGCGGCGCCGGGTCTGCTCACCCAGAAGTACGTCAGCATAGCCGTCCTGGGCGGTCAGCGTCAGCACCCCCTTGTCGACGGCGGCTCCGGCATTGGCCAGCAGCTGCGGCGAGCGGCCGGACAGGTCGCAGGCCAGGCGAATGGCCAGGCCCAGCGTGCGGGCTCGCAAGCGTTGATCTTCAGTCAGCAGGCGCGACACGGTGGCGGGCTGGGGCGTGCCGGCAGCCCCGCCGTAGCGGGCGTTCAGGGCACAGGCGAGAAACGCCCGTTCGGCATGCGTCTGTCCGGGGATCGGCGCGCGCAGGATCTGGTCGAAGACCAGCTCGGTTCTATGATCAGGGTGCAGGCGCGCGCCCAGGTCGGCCAGATTGCAGGCGGCGGCGGTCAGAACGGCGTCGCGCGCCGGATCGCCGCTGCCCGGCGCGGCCTCCAGCAGTCGCCCGATCCAGGCGTTCAAGGCTCCGGGCAGGGTGGGGGAGATGCCCTGTCGGGCCCCAAGGGCCAGGCAGCCGGCGAGCAGCGGGTCGGTCGCCAGGCAGTCACCGTCCAGCGCCTCGAACAGAAGACCCTCGCGCACGCCCCAGGCCGACATCGTGATGCGTTTGAGCCCCAGACGATCGATCAGCCCCTCCAGCACCAGAGCGGCATAGGGCAGGGTCTCGGCCCGCTTTTTGGAAACACCCGGCAATTTGTCCAGGGACGAGCGCGATTGGCGCGCGATGAGTCGGGCCGTGTCGCGGATTGCCGCGGCGCTGATTTCGTACTGGTGAACGATGTGCAGCGGGTAGTCGATCAGGGCCATATGCACCTGGGCGATACTCCGCCAGGCCCCGCCGACGGCGAGCAGATGCTCGCCGCGATAAGCGCCCGCCGGCTTCAGTCGTCGGGCGATGGTTTCGCGCAGTCGGCCGGCGTCGAACTCTTTCGGATCGGCCAGGGCGAACGGCCCCAGCGGCAGGGTGATGCCGGGGGCGACGTCGCCTGCGGTGATCCGGGCCAGTTCCAGGCTGGCCCCGCCCATGTCGGCGGTAATGCCATCGGCATCGGGAATGCCGGCGAGGACTCCAAGGGCCGAGAAATGTGCCTCCTCCGTCCCGGTCAGCACCCGGACCTGCAGGCCGGTTTCGCCGGCGACGCGACCGCAGAAGTCAGGCCCGTCGGCGGCCTCGCGCACGGCCGCGGTGGCGGCGATAAATGTGCGGGCGGGACGAACCCCCTCGATGACGGCCGCAAACCGCTTCAGCGCCGCCAGCGCTGCGGTAACCCCGTCCTCGGAAAGTCGGCCGGTCGTCGCCAGATCGCGGCCGAGGCCGGCCAGCACCTTCTCGTTGAACACGGTCCAGATGGCCCGGCCCTCCAGGCGGTACAGGACCAGTCGAACCGAGTTCGACCCGATGTCGATAACGGCGATATCGCGCGGCGCGGTCGCCGGCTCCTCGAAGCCGGTCATTTGCGACGATCGTCGAAATACAGCTCGCGCGGCCGGTTCTTCACCTTGCGGCCGCGTCCGGACAGGCTGGGGTTGGTCATGAAGTATTTGTGGGCCGAGAACGGGCGCTCCGGATCGACTGGCTGCACCCGGTGGTAATCGCCGCCGGAGTCGAGCACCCAGCTCTGGGTGTCATCCTTCAGATTGGCGACCATGATCTGGTCCAGCACCTGGTCGTGGACGGTAGCGTTGCGCACCGGGGTCATCAGCTCGACGCGGCGGTCGAGGTTGCGGTTCATCCAGTCGGCCGAGGAGATATAGACCCGCGCCTTGTCGTGCGGGAGGTCATGGCCATTGGCGAAGGCGACGATGCGGCTGTGCTCGAGGAAGCGGCCGACGATCGACTTGACCCGGATATTCTCGGACAGACCGACCACGCCCGGTCTCAGGCAGCAGATGCCGCGGATCACCAGTTCGATGCGCACGCCGGCCTGGCTGGCGCGGTACAGGGCGTCGATGATCTCGGGATCGACGAGGGAGTTCATCTTGGCCCATATGGCCGCCGGCTTGCCCCTGGCCGCCGCCGACATCTCCTTGCCGATCATCTCGACGAGCTTGGCCTTCATGTTCAGCGGCGAGACGATCAGGGCTTCCAGTTCGTCGGGCTGGGCATAGCCGGTGATGTAGTTGAACACCCGGGTGGCGTCCCGGCCCAGCACGGGGTCGCAGGAGAACAGGCTCAGGTCCGTGTAGATCCGGGCCGTGACCGGATGGTAGTTGCCGGTGCCGAAATGGCAGTAGGTCTTCAGGCCGTCGCCTTCGCGCCGAACGACGATGCTGAGCTTGGCGTGGGTCTTGTACTCGACGAAGCCGAAGACGACGTGGACGCCCGCCCGCTCCATGGCGCGGGCCCAGCGCAGATTGGCCTCCTCGTCGAAGCGGGCCTTGATCTCGACCAGGGCGGTGACGTTCTTGCCGTTCTCGGCCGCCTCGATCAGGGCGGCGACGATCGGGCTGTCCTTGGAGGTGCGGTACAGCGTCTGCTTGATGGCGATGACATTGGGGTCGCGCGCCGCCTGGCGCAGGAACTGGACCACGACGTCGAAACTCTCGAACGGGTGGTGGATCAGCATATCCTTCTCGCGCACGGCCGCGAAGATGTCGCCGCCGTTGTCGCGAACCCGTTCCGGGTAGCGCGGCTCGTAGCCCGGGAATTTCAGGTCCGGATGGCCGGCCGGGATCAGGTCCGAGACCTGCGACAGGCCCAACATGCCGGCGACCAGCACGATGTCGCGCGGCGCGGCGTTCAACTCGTCCGTGATGAAGGTGCGCAGATCGGCGGGCATGCCGGCCTCGATCTTGATTCGGACCACCGAGCCGAGGCGGCGCTGTTTCAACGCCTCCTCGAACTCCATGACCAGGTCCTCGGCCTCCTCCTCGATCTCGATGTCCGAGTCCCGGATCAGGCGAAACACGCCGCGCTCGAGGATTTCGCAGCCGGGGAACAGATGATCGATAAAGATCATCAGCAGGCTTTCGAGAGTCACAAAGCGGCGCTTGCCCGGCTTTGAGCGCCCATCGGTGGCCAGGGGCCAGAAACGCTTCACCTGGGTCGGCACGGGCACCAGGGCGTAGAGGGTCCGGTTGTCCCGCCGCCGTCGCAGCTTCAGCGCCAGCGAGAAGCCCAGATTGGGCAGGAAGGGGAAGGGGTGCGCCGGGTCGATCGCCATCGGCGTCAGGACGGCGAACAGGCGGTTGAGGAATTCCGGCTCCAGCCGTTCCCGTTCGGTCTTGGTGATGCGGTCGGCGTCGACGACCTCGATGCCCGCGACCGTCAGTTCCTTGCGCAGCTTGCGCCAGCGCCGCTGCTGTTCATCCATCAGGGTGCCGGCGGCGATATTGACCCGTTCCAGCGTTTCGGCCGGCGTCAGGCCGTCAGCCGAGACCACCCGGACCCGCTCACGCACCTGCCCCTTCAACCCGGCGACGCGGGTCATGAAGAATTCGTCCAGGTTATTGGCCGAGATCGACAGGAATCGCAGCCGCTCCAGCAGCGGATGGGCGGGATTGGCCGCTTCCTCCAGGACCCGGGCGTTGAATTTCAGCCAGGAAATCTCGCGATTGAAGAACCGCTCCTGCGAGACCATCAGGCTTTCGGACAGGTCCATCTGCGGGGCCCGGGACGACGGGACCTCCTCGCCGCTGGTCGTATCCGTGATGGCCGCGATATCAGTCATGGTCCGGTTCTGACGCGGGGGTGCGGCGGCTGCAAGGGTTCAGCGTCCAGCAGGGCGGATGCGGGTCCGCAATTCGGTCGATCCGCACCGAGGGGTCCTGCGCAAATCAGTCGAACAGTTCGCCGGTCGAGTCGTCGGACTCCAGCACCTGACGGGCCAGGGCCCGGGTCACCGGGCGGTGTTCGGCGTCCAGTCTGTCGACGACCGACTCCACGGCCGCCGCCGACCGGTCGATACGCCGCACCAGATAATCGATCAATTCGTCGCCCGGGGTGATGCTGCGGGCGGCGAAACGGGCCCTGAGGATGGCGGCCAGGACGGTGTCGTCAGGTTCCTGCAGGCTGATGGCCCGCACAACGTCCAGTCGCGAACGCAGGTCGGGCAGGGCGGTGTCCCAGGCGCGTGGGGCCGGTCGCGCAGCCAGAAGCAGGGCCCCGCCGCCGGACTGGGCCAGGTTGATCAGATGAAACAGGGTCTCGTCGTCGGCGTCCTGGGCCCGGTCCAGCAGGACCGGACGGCCCTCGAGCTCCAGCGGGTCGGCCAGACCGGCCTCGGCCCCGTGCAGGGCGATGGCTCCGACCCGTTCGGCCCAGATCGCGGCCAGATGACTCTTCCCGGATCCGGCCGGACCATGGAGCGCAAGCACCTGCTCCCCGCCATCGGGCCAGTGCGCCAGAACCGTCATGGCCTCGACATTGCTGGGAGAACACACGAATTCGGCCGCCCCCGCCGGGACGTCCCGCTGCAGGGGGAGTTTCAACTGACCGCGGCGAACCGGAACATGCATCGCTTCCCCATAGCAGATCGGTCCTGCGGCGCGTACGCGTTCGGCGCACCGACCGTGGACAAAGCGCGTCGACTGTGGACGGCGGATAAGCCGGCCTCCGCCTTGACTTTCGGGGGCGATAATGCGCCCTTCCGGCCCTCTAAATTTCCGCTGTTTCACAGCCGTTTTCCAAGACGAACGCCCCCATGCACGCCTACCGTTCACACACCTGCGGCGCCTTGCGCGCTTCCGACGCCGGCTCGGCCGTCCGCCTGTCCGGCTGGATCCATCGCAAGCGCGACCACGGCGGTCTGTTGTTCATCGACCTGCGTGATCATTACGGCCTGACCCAGCTGGTGCTGCATCCGGAAACGCCCGGCTTCGCCGCCGTCGAACGGCTTCGGGCCGAGAGCGTTATCAAGATCGACGGCGAGGTCGTGGCCCGTTCGGCCGAGACGAGGAACGCCAACCTGCCGACCGGTGACATCGAGATTCAGGTCAAGGCCATCGAGGTGCTGTCCGAGGCCGCCGAGTTGCCGCTGCCCGTCTTCGGCGAGCCGGACTACCCGGAGGAGCTGCGCCTCAAGCACCGCTATCTCGATCTGCGCCGCGAGACCCTGCACCGGAACATCGTCCTGCGTTCGCGGGTCATTTCCTCGATCCGCCAGCGGATGGTCGGCCAGGGCTTCCTGGAATACCAGACGCCGATCCTGACGGCGTCGTCGCCGGAAGGCGCGCGCGACTTCCTGGTGCCGTCGCGCCTGCATCCCGGGAAATTCTACGCCCTGCCGCAGGCCCCGCAGCAGTTCAAACAGCTGCTGATGGTCTCGGGCTTCGACCGCTATTTCCAGATCGCCCCGTGCTTCCGTGACGAGGACCTGCGCGCCGACCGTTCGCTGGAATTCTATCAGCTCGACGTCGAGATGAGCTTCGTCACGCAAGAGGATGTCTTCGCGGCGATTGAGCCGGTCATGCATGGCGTGTTCGAGGAGTTCGCCGACGGCAAGACCGTCGATGCCTATCCGTTTGTTCGCATCCCCTATCGCGAGAGCATCGCCAAATACGGCACCGACAAGCCGGACCTGCGCAACCCGATCGAGATGCAGGACGTGTCCGCGCATTTCCGCGACGGCGGTTTCGGCCTGTTCAACAAGATCCTCGCCGCAGATCCCAAGAACGCCATCTGGGCCATTCCGGCACCGACCGGCGGCAGCCGCGCCTTCTGCGACCGCATGAACTCCTGGGCCCAGGGCGAAGGCCAGCCCGGCCTCGGCTACGTTTTCTGGCGCGCCGCCGATGACCAGAACCCCGAGGGCCCCGGTGGCCCGATCGCCAAGAACCTCGGTGACGAGAAGACCGCCGCCATCGCCGCCCAGCTGGGCCTCAAGACCGGCGATGCCGCCTTCTTCGTCGCCGGCGACCCGGCCGTGTTCCATAAATTCGCCGGATCGGCGCGCACCAAGCTGGGCCAGGACCTGAACCTGATCCCGGAGGACGCGTTCAAATTCTGCTGGATCGTCGACTTCCCGATGTTCGAATGGTCGGACGAGGAGAAGAAGGTCGATTTCTCGCACAACCCCTTCTCGATGCCGCAGGGCGAGATGGCGGCGCTTGAGGGCAAGGACCCGCTCGACATCCTCGCCTACCAGTATGACATCGTCTGCAACGGCTATGAGCTGTGCTCGGGCGCGATCCGGAACCACAAGGCCGAGATCATGCTCAAGGCCTTCGAGATCGCCGGCTATGACGCCTCGGTGGTCGAGAAGCAGTTCGGCGGCATGCTCAATGCCTTCCGCTATGGCGCTCCGCCGCACGGCGGTCTGGCCCCCGGCATCGACCGCATCGTCATGCTGCTGGCCAACCAGACGGCCATCCGCGAGGTCATCGCCTTCCCGCTGAACCAGCAGGGGCAGGATCTGATGATGAATGCGCCGTCGGATGCCGAGGCGCGGCAGTACAAGGAACTGCACCTCCGCCCGAGTCTGCCGCTCAAGGGCTGAGCCGCCCGTCAGTCGTTGCTGACCGTCGCGAAATTGCGGCGTGGGGGCACGGGGGGCGAAGGGGGTACGGGCGGCGCGGAGTAGCGCATGATGGAAACCCCGCGACAGGCTCTCACCGACAGGCCCGCGGGCAGGCGGGTCTCGGAATCGCCGCAGGCGCGGCTGACCTGACTCTGGGTCAGGCCGCGGGCATCGGACAGATCCGTGCCCCGGATATCCGTCCGGTTCAGCGATGCATTGGAAAAGTCGGCGTTGGCGAACCGCCCGTTCAGAAGCCGGGCACCATCCAGCGACGCGTTCCGGAATGAGGCAGAGCGGAAGTCGCCACGGGACAGGTTCGACGCATCGATCTCCGCGTCACTGAAGTTCGCCGATCGCGCGTCGACATTGGCCAGGGTTGCGCCCCTTACTTCGGCACCGCTGAAATTGGCGCGGATCAGGACGGCCCCGTTCATGTTGGCTCCGGAAAGATCCGAACCGGACAGATTGGCCCTGTTCAGGCGGGTCCGCACCAGAGTGGCCCCCGTGGCCTCGATTCCCATCAGGCTGGCGTCGGTGAAATTGGCCCCGGTGAAATTCGCGCCCAGGATCCCGGCCCCGATGAGGTCGGCCCGGCTAAAGTCGCTGCCGCTGAAGTTGGAGCCGACCATCTCGGCTCCGCGCAGATTGGTGCCGACCAGGGTCGCGTCGACGAAGGTGGCCCCGGTGAAGGTCGCGCCCGACAGGTTCCGTCCGGACAGTTCGCAGCCGTTGCAGGATCCGCCCAGCGAAACCATCCGGGCGATATCCCGGTCCTGGAACGAAAACTGGACTTCCGCGGCGGCCGGCGTGGCCAGCGTCATCGCGCCAAACGCCGCACCCGCGATGAGGCCGGCGGTCGAGAGGCGACAGATACGGGTCAGGTTGAACTGGATCACCCTGTTTCAATGCCTTCAAAGCCGAAATGACCCTACTTAAATCGCCGTAACGAAGGCGGCCGTCAGCAGGCGGGAATGCGAAGTCCCGGGGGCAGGCGGGTCGAGGAATCGCCACAGGCCCGGTTCAGCTGACTCTGGGTCAAACCGGTCGCGCGCGTCAGTTGCGCGCCCGAGAAGTTGGTGCCGTTCAGGGTTGCGCGGGAAAAGTTGGATCCTTGCAGATAGGTTCCGACAAAGCTGGCGTTCGTCAGATTGGCGCCGGAAAAATTGCTGCTTGAGAACACCGCGCCAAAGGCATCGACGTCGCGCATGTCAGCGTTGCTGAACCGGGTCCGGTTCATCACAGCCAGGCTCAGGTCCGCCTGGCGGAGCCGGGCACCCGACAGGTTGAGACCCCGCGCCTCCAGGCCGCCGAAACTGCCCTGGAACAGATTGCATCCCGGGCAGCCGGCACCGCCGCGAACGCGCGCGATCTGACTGGCGTTCTGGGCGAACGCAGGCGCTGCGGTGGCCACGAGGGTCACGGCGATGAGGGCAGTCAGGATGCGTTTCATGGCGGGCGGCTCTCCGGTCTCTGGCGTCGGGCAATGCAAGACGCGGACCAGTATAGCGCTGAGACCCTTACCTATCCCTGCATGGACGGAGCCACGCCGCAGGTATCGCAGATCCATCCGCCGCCGCGCTGCTGCAGCGTGAAATCGCCACAGGCCGGGCAGGTAACGGCTTCGGTCGGCGTGCTTGCGGGCGGTGGCGTCGAATCGCGCTTCTGGCCGAACGGCAGGACCACGAGATTGTCGGGGGTGGTACCGCGAGCGAAGCCCTTGGAAATGAAGCGGGCAGCAGGCACCGCCTCGATGTCATGCCCCTTGCCCGATCCCAGACCGTCGGCATTGAGCTGGTCAGCACCGGCATTGGCCAGTTCGTGACGGTCCAGATAGGACACGCCCAGTTCCCGGAAGATGTAGTCCAGGATCGAGGTCGCCGACTCGATGGAATCGTTGCCGGTGACCCGGCCGGCGGGTTCGAAACGGGTGAAGACGAAGGCATCGACGAACTCATCCAGCGGCACCCCGTATTGCAGGCCGATCGAGATGGCGATGGCGAAATTGTTCATCACGCTGCGGAAGGCGGCCCCTTCCTTGTGCATGTCGATGAATATCTCGCCCAGCTCCCCGTCGTCATATTCGCCAGTGTGAATATAGACCTTGTGACCCCCGACGGCGGCTTTCTGGATGTAGCCCTTGCGGCGGTCGGGCAATTTGCGTCGGGTCCGGTCGCGCTCGACGACCTTTTCGACCACCCGTTCCACGGTCCGGGCTTCGGGTTCGGCGCGGCGCGCAGTCGCCGGTTCGCCTTCTGCCAGGGTCAGCAACGGACCCGCCGGGGGGGCGGCCCGACGCAGGTAAACGGCGCGTCGACCTGACTGCGCCGCCTCGCCCAGCCGGGCCAGGGCGTCGGCCGGAGTCGCGCGCCAGTCGAGGATGAGCGGCGCGACGTCGGGGGCTTCGCTGAACGGGTCCAGCGCGGCCCGCAGATCGGTCTCGAAGGCTTGGGGGTCGTCCAGGATCACCTGCAGGGTCTCCGGGGCGTCGGGCCAGGCTTTCAGCGATCCGTGTCCGAACACCCAGGCGCGCGCCGCGCCGACAGCCTCGGCGGCCAGACCGAGGTGGGACAGCAGGTCGACGGGCGCGGGTCCCGAGACGCCCAGCACGTCCCTGAGGAAGCCGGAGTCCAGGATCGGGGCCCCGAAGACCTGGGCAAAGTCGGTGGCATCGTCCAGGGCGCGCTCCAGCGCCTCAAGTTCGACGTCGGTAAAGCCCAGGCTTCGCAGGGTCGTATGGTCGAGGCCGGGCGCGCCGGCCAGGGTGCGGTGGCCGAACAGGTACCGCTCGGCTGAGTCCACGTCGCCGCCGGACCGGGTGATGGCTTTCGCGAGGGAGGGGCGCAGGCGACGGACGATCTGGCCGTCGCCGGTCTGGTAGTGATCGATCGCCGAAAACGGGCTCGCACCCAGGCGCAGAGCGGTCTCGGTATCATCGACGAACAGGGACAGGGCCGCGTGTCGACGCAGCGTGCTGTCTCCAGGGGGCTCGTTGCCCGCCCCCTCAGGGGGGCGGGACCGACCCATGTCGATCGAGGCCGCGGTCATGGCCCGGGCGATCCGCTCTCCGATCCGGGCGGCTTCGGCATCGCCCGGCAGACCGCCCACGGACCCGGCGACGGTCAGATCCGCCAGCCCTGACAGGCCCAGGGCGATGGCCGTACCGGCCCCGGCCAGGTCCAGGGCGACGGTCCAGAGCCGGGTGAGGGCGTCCAGGTTGTCGTCGCTGCAGCCGCCGGGCAGGGCGGCGATCGCCGGCAGGTGAAACAGGGCCCGGCCGCCCCGACCGGTCTGGCCCAGCCGGACCGCCTCGTCGGTCGCGAAGGTCAGGATCAGGTCGCCGTCCAGGGCGGCATCCGCAGCACTCACGGCCTCGACGGCCCCCGCCGCGATGCGATCGCGAGCGGCGCAGGCCACCAGCGGGGCGCGCGCCGGTGCGGGTCGGGTCAGGATGTCGAACCGTTCGCCGGCAATGGCACGCAGGATGTCGGCGTCACCCGCGCCGGCCCGCCGCGCGGCCAGGGCGACGCGGCCCAGGGCCGGGTTGCGCGCGGGATCGGCGCAGTCCTCACGCGGGCCTTCGCAACGGAGCACCGCATCGGCGACCGCATTGAGGGCGACCGAGGCGGTCTCGACGGCCGCCGGGGCCAGCCGGTCACAGCGGCGGACCGCCACGGCATCCGCCAGATAGCGGCGGGCGTCGGGATCGGAAAGATCCAGCGGCTCGCCCGGCGGGTTCTGGTCAGTGAGGGTCGGGGCGGCGAGTCCCAGGCGGATGGAAGCGCACAATTCGCCGGCAAAGGCCTCGGCCATGGACCGGGTGAACAGGCCCAGTTTCAGGCCGCGCGCCGCGATCCGGGCGGCCCAGGCGTCGATCGCGCCATCGAGCCAGTCGTCCGGGCTGAAAGGGGCCTCGGGCTGGGCGTCGGCCCAGTCCATCCAGGCCTCGATACGCCCGTCCGTCCAGTCTGTCGGTGCCAGCACCGAATCAATGCGGTTCGCGCGCTCGATTTCTCGGGTGGTGACGGTGGCAGTCGTCGCCAGGGCGGCGAAGCGGGCCATGAAGCGCATGCGGCGATCCCGGGTGGCGTAGCCCTGATCCTAGAAGATGTTCCGCGCGCCCCGCAATACATCTAGCGTGGGTGTGCCGGGTTACCCCCAACATATTGATCTGACGCGGTCGCGGCTTGTGCTGGACGGACGGCCCGCCGGTTTCTATGATCGCGCCAGCGTCGCCGGACCTCCCCGCGCGTCGAAAGATACGGGTGCGTGGACGTGCTGAGCAGGATTTTCGGTTGGTGGAACGGGGCGACGATCGGGACCCTGTTCACCGTGGCCAAGCGCGGCGTGCTGGTCGGTGCCGACGAACACGGCAACCGCTACTACCAGTCGCGCGACAATGTCAGCTATGACGGGCGCAAGCGCCGCTGGGTCATCTATGACGGCTATGCCGAGGCCACCAAGGTCTCGCCCGACTGGCACGGCTGGCTGCATTACACCTTCGAGGAGCCGCCGACTGTCGAGCCGCTGCCGCGCCGCGCCTGGGAACGGGACCATATCCCCAACCTGACCGGAACGCCGATGGCCTGGCTGCCGCAAGGGTCGCTGGCCGCTGAAGGTCAGCGCCCGGCGGCCACCGGTGACTATGAGTCGTGGAAACCGGAATGATCCATCGCGGGGTAATTCTGGCGAGCGTGGCGATCCTGACCCTGGTGGGGTCAGGAGCCGTCGACGCGGGCGCGCGTCTGGATGTGCCCCAGGATGCCACGCCGGCCCCGGATACCGTCGCCGATCTGTTGCGCCAGACTCCGTCGCGACCGGCGAACCCGGCCCCCGTCGAATCCGCCCCTGCCGGCACACCGGCCCCGGCCGTGCCGGTGGCGGTTACGCCGCCGCCCGTGGCTGTCGCGGCCCGGGTCGAGGAAAAGGCCGCGCCGGTCGTCGAGCCGGAACCTGAAGTGGTGGTCTCCGAAAGTGCGACCAAGACCGACGAGCCCCTGGTCCCCGCCCGTCGTCAGCGCCGCCCCGTTGCCGTGCTCCAGGCGATCGACAAGGTAACCGCCGAAACCATGCGGTTCGAGGTCGAGGTCGGTGGACAGCCGGTCCGCTTCAACAACACCCTGATCTTCAAGGTCCGTGCCTGCGAAATGTCGGCACCGGATGAACTGACCGACGATGCCATCGCCTATGTCGAAGTCAGCCTGCAGCCGCGCGGCACGCTGCCGGGTACCGAGCCGCGCCAGATTTTCCGCGGCTGGATGTTTGCCTCGTCACCCGCCGTCAACGGTCTTCAGCACCCGGTGTTCGATGCCTGGGTGGTGTCCTGCAAGGCATAGGACACGGTGTCCGAGCCCCGGAGCGGTTGCGTCAGGGCCGCGGTGTCGGGTCGGACCTTCAGGGCGGGTTTCAGCATTTTCAGATAGGCGGTCTGGGGGGTTTCCAGCGCGCCGAACTGGGCCAGGTGCCCGGTCAGGAACTGCGTGTCCAGCAGCGTCCAGCCGCCCTGTTTCAGGCGCGCGACCAGATGAACCAGCGCCACTTTTGAGGCGTCGCGTTCGCGGCTGAACATACTCTCGCCGAAGAAGGCCCCGCCGAGGGTCACGCCGTACAGGCCGCCGACCAGCCGCTCGTCCTGCCAGCATTCGATACTGTGGGCATGGCCGATGGCGAACAGCTCCAGGTAAAGTCGCCGGATCGGCCCGTTGATCCAGGTGTCCTCGCGTCCGGAACCGGCCGCGGCGCAGGCGTCCAGCACATCGGCGAAAGCCGTGTTGACCCGGACGTCGAAGAACTCACCGCGAACGGTGCGGCGCAGCCGTGTCGGAATGTGGAAGCGGTGAAGCGGAATAACGCCGCGCTGATCGGGCTCGATCAGGAAGATGCGTGGATCATCGCGCGCCTCGCCCATCGGAAAGACGCCATCGGCATAGCACCGCAACAGCTGTTGCGGACCGAAACCACCGAACGGATCGGAGACGCTGAAATCCGGTTCAGTCATCCAGGCCTCCGGTGGGGCGGCGTCGTCCGATACTGTCAGCCCGCTCCGCCCTGACGCCGGGCCCAGTTTTCCAGCCAGTGGATGTCATAGTCGCCTGACAGGATGTCCGGCTCCTGCAGAAGTTTCTGGAACAGCGGAATGGTGGTGTCGATACCGCCGATGACCATCTCGCCCAGGCTGCGCTTGAGGCGGGCCACGCACTCGGCCCGATCACGACCGTGCACGATCAGCTTGCCGATCAGGCTGTCGTAATAGGGCGGGATCGCATAGCCGTTGTAGATGGCGCTATCCAGCCGCACGCCCAGACCACCCGGGGCGTGGAAGTCGGTAATGGTCCCCGGCGACGGGGTGAAGGTCTCGGCGTTCTCGGCATTGATGCGGCATTCGATGGCGTGGCCATGAAAGCTGACCTGGTCCTGGGTGAAGGACAGGGGCTCGCCCGCGGCGATGCGGATCTGCTCGCGCACCAGATCGACACCCGTGATCATCTCCGTGACCGGATGCTCGACCTGCAGGCGGGTGTTCATCTCGATGAAGAAGAACTCGCCGTCCTCCCACAGGAATTCGATGGTGCCGACGCCCAGATAGCCGATGGCGGCGATGGCCTTGTTGACGGTCGCGCCGATCGCGGCCCTCTCCTTCGCCGACAGGGCGGGCGAGGGGGCCTCTTCCATCATCTTCTGGTGGCGACGCTGCAGCGAACAGTCGCGCTCGCCCAGATGGACGACATTGCCGTGGCTGTCGGCCACCACCTGGATTTCGATATGGCGCGGCTTCTGCAGATAGCGCTCGAGATAGACCGTGCCGTCACCGAAGGCCGCAGCGGCCTCGGACTGGGCGGTCTGCACCGCCTCGGCAAGGTCGTCAGGCGTCAGGGCCACCTTCATGCCGCGTCCGCCGCCGCCCGAAGCGGCCTTGACGATCAGCGGAAAGCCGATGGATTTCGACGCCTTGATCGCATCCTCGACCGTGGCGACGCCGCCGTCCGACCCGGGCACGCAGGGGATGCCCACGGCCTTGACCGTCTGTTTGGCGGTGATCTTGTCGCCCATGATCCGGATGTGCTCGGGCGTGGGGCCGATGAAGGTCATGCCGTGAGCCTCGACGATCTCGGCGAAACGCGCGTTCTCGCTGAGGAAGCCGTAGCCGGGATGGATGGCCTGGGCCCCGGTGATCTCTGCCGCGGCGATGATCGAGGGGATGTTCAGATAGGATTTGGCGGCCGGAGCCGGGCCGATGCAGACGCTTTCGTCGGCCAGGCGGACCCACATGGCCCCGCGATCCGCTTCCGAGTGCACGGCGACGGTGGAGATTCCCATCTCCTTGCAGGCGCGATGAATCCGCAGCGCGATCTCACCACGGTTGGCGATCAGGACCTTGGTAAACATGCTCAGCCCTGGGCCTCGAGCACGACGAGCGGCTCGCCGAACTCTACCGGCTGGGCGTCGCCGACGAGGATCTCCTTGACCACCCCGTCGCGCGGAGCCTGGATCGGATTCATCGTCTTCATGGCCTCCACGATCAGCAGCGTCTGGCCCTTGCGGACCTTGTCGCCGGCAGAGACGAAGGTGTCGGCCTCGGGGGCCGGGCGCAGATAGGCGGTGCCGACCATCGGCGATTTCACATCCTCGCCGGAGCGGGCCACGATGGTGACCGGATCCGACGGCATCGAGACCGGCGCGGCAGGGGCGGCAGCCGGGGCCATCGGAGCCGGCGCGGCGGCGTACTGGACCGGGGCGGACATGGTCAGTTCACGGGCGACGCGGATTCGCAGTTCGCCGCGCTCGACCTCGATCTCGGTCAGGCTGGTGTCGTTGAGGATGTCGGCCAGCTGGCGGACCAGGGTCGTGTCGATCTCGCCGGCTGGGTCGTTGTCCAGCTTGGGCGGGGACTTCTTGGGGGCGTCGGCCATACGAGTGTGCCTCTTCTTCTTATGTGTTTTGCGAACGGCCCTGATCTGACGCCTTGTCATGCACCAGGTTCAGGGCGGCCTTCACGGCCAGTTCGTAGCTGAAAGGGCCGAAGCCCGAAACCACGCCGGTCGCGACCGGCGAAACGAAGGATCGATGCCGGAAGCGCTCGCGTGCCGCCGGGTTCGACAGATGACATTCGACGATCGGGATCGTCAGGGTCTTCAGGGCATCCAGCAAGGCTACCGAGGTGTGGCTGTAGCCCGCCGGATTGATGACCAGGGCCGAAGCCTGTTCGCGGGCCTCCTGGACCCAGTCAATCAACACACCCTCATGGTTGGTCTGGCGGAACACCACCCGGGCTGACCCGGCGGCGGATTCGCACCGGGCCTCGACATCCGCCAGGGTCTCGCGACCATAGACCTCAGGCTCCCGGACCCCCAGCAGGTTGAGATTGGGACCGTTCAGGACGTAGAGGACGGTTGCGTCGGGCATTTCGCTCGCGAAGGTGGCGGTCCGATCAGAATCGGACAGGCCTTTTAGCTGAGGCGGGACGGTTATCAAACCATGCGCCAGAAACCGTGACCTTAGGGCATTTGACGGAATGACCCAACGTCTGGATCAACCCATCTGGCGCGGACCGCAGGATTGCGGCATGCGCCACCAAGACATTCGGTGGAGACTGCCTTGCAACGGCTCAAACAGCTGGTGACATCACCTCATACCGAGCGGTTCATCCTCGTTCTGATCATCTTCAACGCGATCACCCTCGGGCTGGAAACAAGCCCCTGGGTCATGGCGCGGTTCGGCTCGGTGCTGGGCCTGGTCGACAGGGTTGTGCTGGCGATCTTCGTGCTCGAGGTCGTGGCCCGGATCGCGGTGCACCGGGCGGCCTTCTTCAAGGACCCGTGGAGTCTGTTCGATTTCACGGTCGTGGCCATCGCCCTGCTGCCGGCTGCGGGGGCCTTCTCGGTACTGCGGGCGCTGCGCATTCTGCGGGTGCTGCGGATGATCACCCTGGTGCCGTCCTTGCGGCGGGTGGTGGGAGCGCTGATCAGTGCCCTGCCGGGCATGGGGTCAATCACCCTGTTGCTGGGACTGATCTTCTATGTGGCCTCGGTGATGGCGACCAAGCTTTTCGGCGGTGACTTTCCCCAGTGGTTCGGCTCGATTCCGGCGTCGGCCTATTCCCTGTTCCAGATCATGACCCTGGAGAGCTGGTCGATGGGAATCGTGCGCCCGGTGATGGTAGTCCATCCCTATGCCTGGTTGTTCTTCGTGCCCTTCATCCTGTGCACGACCTTCACCATGCTCAACCTGTTCATCGGCATCGTCGTCAACGCCATGCAGAGCGAGCATGAGGAGGAGGCCAAGGCTGAGCGACACAGGCTGGAAGCCGACCTGCGTCAGGCCAGCGAGGAGCGCCAGCAGGTCCATGCCGAGGAGGTTGCCGACATGACGGCCCTGCGCGGGGAGATTGCCGAGCTGAGGCGGGCGATCGGCGATCTGGCGGCCGGCCTGCCGGGTCGGGCTGGCTAGGCGTGCCGGTGGCGGTGTAGAAGGCGGATCCCCCGGTTCAGAGGACGGTCGCTTGCCCCGGATTCAGGTCAATGGAGAAGCCCGCGCGGTATCGGCGGCCACCGTCCTGGCGCTGGTCACCGAACTGGGGCTCGACCCGCGCAAGGTGGCGGTCGAGCGCAATCTGGCGATCGTGCCCCGGTCCCTGTACGGCGACACCAGGCTGACCGGGGGTGACCGCATTGAACTGGTGCAATTCGTCGGGGGCGGGTGACCTGCGCCAATCGGTCGCTTCCCCGCAGCGTTCGGGAGGCTTAGGGGAATGCCCATGACAACGCCCCAAGATACCTGGACCGTCGCCGGTCGCACCTTTTCGTCGCGCCTGATCGTCGGTACCGGCAAATATGCCGACTACGCCCAGAACGCCGCCGCGGCCGAGGCCGCCGGGGCCGAGATCGTCACGGTCGCCCTGCGCCGGGTCAATCTGTCGGACCCGTCCCAGCCGATGCTGGTCGATCATGTGAAGCCGGACCGGTTCACCTACCTGCCCAATACGGCGGGCTGTTTCACCGGTGAGGACGCGGTGCGGACCCTGCGACTGGCGCGTGAGGCCGGGGGTTGGGATCTGGTCAAGCTGGAGGTGCTGTCAGACACCCCGCACCTGTACCCGGACATGGTCGAGACGCTGCGGGCGCTGGACATGCTGGTCAAGGACGGCTTCGACGTCATGGTCTACTGCACCGACGACGTGGTGATGGCCAGACGGCTGGAGGAGGCCGGGGCCGCCGCCATCATGCCGGCCGCCGCCCCGATCGGCTCCGGCCTGGGCATCCAGAACCGGGTCAATATCCGGCTGATCGTCGAACAGGCCACGGTTCCGGTGCTGGTCGATGCGGGGGTCGGCACCGCGTCGGACGCCACCATCGCCATGGAGCTGGGCTGCGACGCCGTGCTGATGAACACGGCGATTGCGGGCGCGCGCGATCCGATCGGCATGGCCCGGGCCATGAAACACGCGGTCATCGCCGGCCGGGAGGCCTATCTGGCCGGGCGCATGGCCAAACGGATGTATGCCGATCCGTCGTCGCCGCTGGCCGGCCTGATCTAGGGGCGGCCGGGCCGGCAAGCGCTTGGTATACCGGCGGTCGCGGTCCATGGTCGACTCAACAGGGAGACGAACCATGCGACCAATCCTTCTGTCGGGGGTGGCGCTGGCCGCCATCATGGTCGGTCCGGCGGCGGTGGCCGACGCCACGGCGGACCGGGCGGTCCGCGACCTGATCGAAAACCCCTCGATCTGCGGTGACGCCAATCGTCCCTATGACGTTCAGGTCGGGACGCCGGTGGCCGAAATGGTCATGGTGCCCGGGATCGGGTCCAGCCATATGGCGGTGGATGCCACCCCGGAGGCCCAGGCCTGGTTCGACTATGGGGTCCAGCTGCGCTGGGCCTTCCAGCACACGGAATCGGTACGGGCCTTCCAGAAGGCGCGCCTGCTCGACCCCGCCTGCGGCATGTGCGCCTGGGGCGAGGCCTGGGCCATGGGTCCCAATCTCAACGGTGGTGGCCGGGCCGATTCGGTCGATCCGGCGGCCCTGAAGATCGCCCGCGACGCCCGCCGGCTGGCCCGCGACGCCTCGGTGCAACAGCGACGGATGATCGATGGCCTGATTCAGCGCTATTCGGGTCGCAAGGGTAGCCGCAGCGACCGGTTCGCGCGGGTGATGGACCGGCAGGCCCGGGACAATCCCGAGGACATCACCCTGGCCGCTCTCGCGGCTGACGCCTGGATGATCAACGCCGAGGACTGGTGGAACAAGGACGGCACGCCCAAGGACCCCGGTATTGCCCGCGCCATGACCATTCTGGAATCGGCGCTGGCCAGGGCCCCGGATGATCCCGGGGCCATCCATCTGTATATCCACCTGACCGAATGGTCGGCCGATCCGCACAAGGCCATCCCCTATGGCGAGCGGCTGGCCGCTCTGGCACCGGGAGCCAGCCATCTGGTGCATATGCCGTCGCACACCTTCTTCCGGGTCGGTCGCTATCGCGACGCCATGATGTCCAACGTCGCCGCAGTGGCCCTGGATCGCCGGTACGACGGTCTGGCCCGCCCGCCCGGCGGCGTGAACGGCATGCCGCTGCACGGCCACAACATCCATTTCGGCATGGGCGGTGCGCTGATGGCGGGCGGGTCGCAGGAGGGGCTGAAGCTGGCCGACTGGTTCCTGACCGTGTTTTCCGACATTCCGGCCGACAATCTCTGGCGTCAGATCACCGCCAATGACGCCTATGCCCTGTATGGACGGTTCGGGTCCCCCGCCCAGGTCGAGGCGCTGAAGGAACCTTCCGCGGCCAATCCGTTGCAGCGCGTCAGTTGGCGCTACGGCCGGGGTGAGGCCGCCAGCCGGCGGGGCGATGCGGCCGCCGTACGCGCCGAAGCCGCAGCGATCCGGGCGATTCGCGAAGCGCCGGGGTTCGCCACGGGGCCCATGGCTGAGGCGCGAGCGAGTTTCACCGAACTGTTCCAGCGGGTGCTCGAGGGGCGCGCCGCGATGATCGAAGGCAATGCCGAGGCCGCCATCGTGGCCTTTGGCCGGGCCGCGGCCCTGCAGGCCGAGGACGGTGATGAGGGCGGCGATCCGCCGGCGATCTGGTATCCGACCCGTCGCAGTCTGGCCGCCGCCATGCTGGCCGGCGGTGACGCGACCGGAGCCAAGGCCAAGGTCGAGGAGTTGCTCAGGGACTGGCCCAATGATCCCTACAGCTATTTCGTGCTGTCCCGGGCCGAGGCGGCATTGGGTCATGACGCGGCGGCGGCCGAAGCCCTGCGTCGCTCGGGTGCGGAATGGCTGGGCGGTGAAATGAGCCTCGAGCAAGCCTGACCGGAGGCGAAGCCGCCCGGTTGGTCGACTCGGGTGATTCCTGTATCCGGATTGAATGCTCCAGACTGCACCTGTGACCGGGCTGAAACTGATCGGCTCGGCCGCACCGGGCTTCTATTCGGATCTGTTCGACCGCCTCTTGCCGGTCACCCGCAGCATCACCGGCCCGGGCCTGCGCGAGAGTCTCGACATCTTCGGCGAATACATGCCGCTGCGTCGGGACCGGGTCGTCAGCGGCACGGCGGTGTTCGACTGGACCGTGCCGCCGGAATGGGCCCTGACCCGCGCGATCCTGACCGGACCGGACGGGGAGGTCATCGCCGACAGCGACCGCTCGAATCTGCAGGTGGTCAACTATGCCATGCCGGTCGACGTCGACCTGGCGCTGGAAGACCTGCAGCCGCATCTGCACTCGATTCCGGATCAGCCGGACCTGATCCCCTATGTCACCGCCTACTATCGCGACAGCTGGGGCTTCTGCCTGACACACACGGCGCGACAGGCCCTGAAACCGGGTCGCTATCGTGCCGTCATCCAGAGCCGGAAATACGACGGCGGGGTCGATTTCGCCGACTGTCACCTGCCCGGCGACCTCGACCGCGAGATCATGCTCAGCAGCTATCTGTGCCATCCCAGCCTGGCCAACAACGAACTGTCCGGGCCGTTGGTGCTGCTCGGGCTGTTTGACCGGATCTCGCGCTGGAAGCGGCGGCGGTTCAGCTACCGGTTCGTCCTCGCTCCGGAGACCATCGGCAGCCTCTGCTATCTGTTCCGGCACGGCGACCAGCTGAGAGCCAATCTCGCGGCGGGTCTGGTCCTGACCTGTCTGGGCGGTCCGGCTGACATTTTGAGTTACAAGACCAGTCGCCGCGGGACCTCGACGCTCGACGCTCTGGTGGCCCGGCTCGGCGCGGACGAGGGCTTTGCTGTGCGGCCCTTCACCCCCATCAGCGGATCAGACGAGCGCCAGTACTGCTCGCCGGGCTTCAACCTGCCGATGGGCCAGATGGGGCGAACCCTGTATGGCGACTATCCCGGTTATCACACCTCGGGCGACGACAAGGCCTTTATGGGCATTGACCCCCTGGTCGATGCGGTCGACCGGATCGAGGCCCTGTTGCGCCGGCACGAATACGCCGGGGTGTTCGTCAACCAGGCCCCGTATGGCGAGGCCCAGCTGGGTCGGCGCGGGCTGTATCCGTCGGTCAACAGCCCGACCACCTGGGCGAACTCGTCCGACAGGGTGGTCGACAGCCGCACCGTGCTGAACCGGATCCTGACCGTGCTCAGCGAATGTGACGGTGAGCAGCGGATGCTCGACATCGCCGCGCGGCTGGACTGCAGCCTCGACGAGCTGATGCCGGTGGTCGACCGGCTGGAGGCTGAAGGTCTGCTGAAGGCGGCGGGGCGATGAGCGTCGTCGCCGTCACCGGCGATCACCCGCGCCACGTCTATCTGGTGCAGCAGCTGGCCCGGGCCGGTCTGCTGTCCGGCTGGATCGTCGAGCGACGAGAAGCCCATGTGCCCACGCCGGGCGACGACGTTCCCGCGGCCTTGCGTGATCTGTTCCATCAGCATTTCCGGCGTCGCGAGGCGGCGGAGCACAGGGCTTTCGGTGGGCCGTCCGCAGACGACGTGGCGGCGGACCGACTGACCGTCGACCTGCCGGAGTTGAACGGTGAGCAGGTGCGTGCCTTTCTGGCAGAGAGGGCCCCGTCCCACGTCCTGTCCTACGGCTGCCACAGGCTGGATGAGTCCGTTCTGCGAAGTGTCCCGGCACGGTTCTGGAATACCCACGGCGGCCTGTCGCCCTGGTATCGCGGCGTTCACACCCATTTCTGGCCATCGTACATGCTGGAGCCCCAGATGACCGGCATGACCCTGCATGAGACCACGGCCGCCATCGACGGCGGAGCGATCATTCACCAGAGCGGCGTCACCCTGACCCGTGGGGATGGCCTGCATGACCTGGCCTGTCGCGCGGTCGCCACCTACGCGCTGGAACTGCCTGTGGTCATGGCCCGTGCCCTCGCGGGCGATGTGACAGGGGTGACCCAGAAGACCACGGGGCGGATCTGGACGGCAGCGATGTGGCGCGCCGAGCATCTGGTGCCGGTCTATCAGCACTACGGGGACCGGATCGTGGACCTCTGTCTTGACGGCGAGATCGCGGGTCGCGTCCCAACCCTGATCCGGCCGCTGGCTGAACCCCGGCCGGGGCAGGGGATACCGCGCGTGTCCTAGCCGCCCTTGGCCTCGGTGATCAGCCGGGCCAGATCGGCGGGGTTGTTGGTGGCGGTCACCTTGCCGTTGATGAAGAAGGTCGGCGTGCCCTCCAGGCCCATGCTTGCGGCACCGGTGTGGATTTCGGCCAGCAGGCGCGAGGTGTCGGCGGTGGCCATCGCTGCCCGCGCCTTCGGCAGGTCGACGCCATTGGCCTCGAGGATCCGGTCAATGCCGTCGACGGACAGGGCCGACTGGGCCATCAGGGCCTGGTGGACCGCCAGATATTTACCCTGGGCGTGCGCCGCCAGCGCCGCGCGCGCCGCATATTGGGACGTGACGTCTTCGCCCTGGTCCAGCACCGGCCACTCGCGGAAGACGAACCGCACGTCAGGATTGGCCCGCATGATTTCCAGATACTGCGGGGCGGCCATCTTGCAGTAGGGGCAGCGGTAATCGAAGAATTCCGTGACGGTGACCCGGGCGTCGACCGGACCGAAGGTCGGTTCGCCGGCCGCCGGCGCAAGGGCTTCCGGGTTGCGGGCCACGACGGCATTGATCCCGGACGTCCGGTCGGCGCGAGCGGCGGCGTCGCGCGCCTGAACCACCTCATCGAGTACCTGCGGATTGGCCAGAAGATAGCTGCGCACCCGCCCGCCGAAATCTCCGCCGTTCAGATAGGGCGCGCCGGCCAGGCCCAAGGCCACCAGCGCGACTGCCAGGGCAGCCATGCTGATCCGGGGACCACTGAACCCGTTGCGGACGGTCGAGGTCGGGGGCAGGGGCGCGGGCGCGTCGTCGGTCATGCGGGGTCCTGGATCGGAAAAAAATCAGCCGGCGTCGGCGGGGATGACGCGGACAGGCCGGTCACGGCGATAGCGTTCGTCAGCGGCGTCGACGTCCTCCTGGGTCGCGCCGGAGGCGAAGACAATGTCCATGGCCCGGACCCACTCGGTCGAGCCGCGAGGCAGCATGTCCCGGGCGCGAAGGGCGAACTGGGTGGCCTGGTCCTGGCGGCCCTGGGCGAAATAGAATTCGGCGGACGCCAGCCGGGCCTCGCCCTCCTTGCCCTGGCTGGAATAGGCTTGTGACAGCAGGCGCCAGGCCAGGGTGTTGTCCTTCTCGAGAACCGTGGCCCGCTTGAGCTCGCTGACCGCCTGATCCAGCCGGCTCGTATCGCTGGTCTCGATCAGGGCATGGGCCAGATTGATTCGCAGCAGGGGGGCCTCGGGCATCAGCTCGACCGAACGCTGGTGGGCCTCGATGGCCTCAACCGGTCGGGACTCCTCAAACAGGATCTGACCCTTCAGTTCCCAGAAATACGGGTTGTCCGGCTGTTCCGCGAGAAAGCCGTCGACGGCGGTCAGGGCACGGTTGGTCTGGCCGTCGCGGTACCAGGCGATGGCCCGGGCATAGCGACCGGGAAGCGAGGTGTCGGTCGACGGATAGGTCCGTAGGGTCTGGTTGGGCGGATCCATGAAGGCGCGGATCTTGGCCTGGATCAGCGCGTGTTGGGCGATGCGTTCCGGGCTTTCGACATGACCGTAATGCGGGGCCTCGCTGACCAGACGACGCAGGTTCTCGATCCGGGCCGAGGACAGGGGGTGGCTGCGGAAGAACGGATAGCGCCGGGCGTCCGAGAACACTTCCTGAGAGCGGAAATTTTCGAAGAACTCGACCAGGCCGCGCCCGGATTCCCCGGCCGCCTCCAGCGCCCGCGCGGCCGAATTGTCGGCCTCGCCTTCCTGCTGGGAAATGTATCTCAGACTGCCCAGGGCCCCGAAATAGGAGCTCGAGCCCAGCAGGGCGGCCCCCGCCGTCGGCGAGCCAGCGGCGATGGCCAGGGCTCCCAGGGCCATGCTCATGATCATCGGCTGCATGCCCGCGTCCCGGGCCCCGTCCCTGAGGGTGTGACGATTCTTGATGTGCCCTGCCTCGTGGGCGATCACGCCCAGCAGTTCATTGGCATTGCGGGTCCTGAGGATCAGGCCGGTGTTGACGCCCAGCACCCGGCCCGGTGTGGCAAAGGCGTTCAGATCATTGTCGCCGACCAGCAGGATTTCGACCTCGGACGGCTCGAGACCGATGGCCGTGAACACCGGATCGGACCACTCGCGGATGATACCCTCGATCTCGGTATCGCGGATGGCGCTCTGGGCGGCCGCCGGCCCGGCCGTCGCGACCGTCAGGGTGACGGCGGTCGCAGCGGCCAGGAACCGGGAAACAATTCGGGGAAGCCAGGTCAAGGTGCACTCCTAACGACTGACGCCCCCGTCTTCGTCCGCCTCAATCTAGCGCCGTCCGGTCAGCGACGCCACCACCCGCGCTTGGCCTTGGCGGGCGGGGCGACGATCTGGCTCGGATCGTCCTCGATGATCGCGGCGATATCGACCGGGGATACCTCGGCGGCAACCGGTTTCGGCGCGGGTTCCGGCTCGACCTCGGGCGCGGCCGCGGCGGCTTCGACCGGGGCGACGTCCAGATGCGCGGCGACCCCGGCCGGTTCGACCTCATTGGGCTCGACGACGGGTTCGTCGGTCGAGACCGTGGTCGAGGTCTTGCGGCGGACACGACGGCGCTTCGGCTCGGCCAGGATGACCGGAGCCTCATCCGTGGCGACGGTGGCCATCGGCGTTTCGGCCGAGCCCTCAGGGGGCATGCCCTCGCCGGTCGCGCGGGCCTCGACCTTCACCTCCCGGGTGTCGTCAGTGGCAGCACCGCGGTCGCGACCCCGACCCCGACCGCGACGCCGGCGCGAACGGCCGCCTTCGCGTTCGCCGGCTTCGTTTTCCGGGAGACCGCCCTGTTCACCTGCGGCGTCACGCGCCGGGCGGGCGGTCGCGGGGGTCTCGTCTTCGCGCTCGGCGCGCGGTGCCGGATTGATCGGATCGAACCAGACATAGGGGTCGTCCAGCGAGGGCGTGCGCCCGCGAACCCAGGTGAAGCCGTCCCGGTCGCCTTCCTCGCGGACACGGCGTCCGCCACGGCGACCCCGGCGACGGCGACGTGCGCCTTCGCTGTCATCGTCCTCGGCACCGGCGGCCGCGGGCTCTTCACCCTCGACGCCTTCGGCCGGGGCGGATTCCTCGTCGCGACGCCCGCCGCGGCGGCGACGCCGGCCGCGACCCCGACCGGAGTCGCCATCGCCGCGGCCCGTTTCGGCATCGTGCCGTTCTGCGCGGGCGCGCGGGGCGTCGTCATCCGTGTCTTCGGCGGCGAGGGCGTCGTCCTCGAAGATCTCGTCCTCGTCTTCCTCGTCGTCATAGGCGTCGTCGTCGAAGTCGTCGGTCAGGTCGGGCAGAACCACGGCCCCGTCCTCGGGCACGAAGTCCTCGTTGGTCTCGGTGCGTTCGACGGCATGCTCGCCCTGGGCGAGGCTGTCGTCGATCAGTACGACCACGTTGAGGCCGCGCTGTTGCGCGAGGCGCTGCAGATAGTCACGCTTGTGGTTGAGGATATAGAGGGCGACGGCGGTGCAGACGCGCAGGTTGATCGACCCCGCGCCGCCCTTGCCGGCCTCGATGTCGACGGCGCGCAGGATCATCAGCGCGGCCGATTCCGCCGAGCGGATGCGGCCCGAACCCTGGCAGTGGGTGCAGACCTCGGTCGCGCCCTCGATCACGCCGAGGCGACGACGCTGGCGGCTGATCTCCATCAGGCCGAAGCCGGAGATGCGGCCCATCTGGATGCGGGCCCGGTCGTGCGACAGGGCGTCCTTGAGGATCTTCTCGACGGTGCGGTTGTTCTTCGACTCATCCATGTCGATGAAGTCGATGACCACCAGGCCGGCGAGGTCGCGCAGGCGCAGCTGGCGGGCGGCCTCGACGGCGGCCTCGCAGTTGGTCTTGAAGGCGGTCGCCTCGACGTTGCGTTCCTTGGTCGACTTGCCCGAGTTGACGTCGATGGCCACCAGGGCCTCGGTCTGGTTGATGACCAGATAGCCGCCCGACTTGAGCGGCACGACCGGCTGGTGGATCTGCGTCAGCAGTTCCTCGATGCCGTTGGCGGCGAACAGGGGCTTGGAGCCCTGGTACAGGTGAACCTTCTTCGCCTGGGACGGCATCAGCACGCGCATGAAGTCGCGCGCCTCCTTCCAGCCCTCGACGCCCTCGACCTGGATGCCGTCGAAATCCTTGTCGAACATGTCGCGCACGGCGCGGCGGACGAGGTTCTCTTCCTCATAGATGATCGAGGGGGCGTTCGAGCTCAGCGTCGTCTCGCGGATCGTCTCCCACAGGCGCAGCAGGTATTCGTAGTCGCGCTTGATCTCGGCCTTGGTGCGTTTGGCTCCGGCGGTGCGGATGATCAGGCCCATGCCCTTGGGCACGTCCAGGGCCTGGGCCGCGGCCTTCAGGCGCTTGCGGTCGGTGGCCTGGGTGATCTTGCGGGAAATGCCGCCGCCCTTGCCGGTGTTGGGCATCAGCACGCAGTAACGACCGGCCAGCGACAACCAGGTGGTCAGGGCCGCGCCCTTGCCGCCGCGCTCGTCCTTGACGACCTGGACCAGCAGGATCTGGCGGCGCTTGATCACGTCCTGGATCTTGTAGCGACGCATCAGGCGACGCTTCAGCCGCTCCTCGTCGGCCATGCCGCCTTCATGGTCGCCGTCGTCGCTTTCGCGGCCGAGGTCGTCGTGTTCGTCGTCGTCCGTGGCCGCCTCGGCCATGATCGCCTCGCGGTCGGCGACCGGGATTTGATAGTAGTCCGGGTGGATCTCGTTGAAGGCGAGGAAGCCGTGGCGGTTGCCGCCGTACTCGATGAAGGCGGCCTGCAGGCTGGGCTCTACGCGGGTGACCTTGGCGAGGTAGATGTTGCCGCGCAGCTGGCGGCGGGCCTTCGACTCAAAGTCGAATTCCTCAATCTGGCGTCCTTCGACGATCGCAACGCGGGTCTCTTCCGCGTGTGCCGCATCGATAAGCATGGTCTTTGACATGGAAATTCTCTCTTGGGCGCGCTCGGCCGGACCGCGGGACGACAGTCCCGACGGGCAAGGCGGCTCGCCGAATGGAAATGAAGGCGCACGCAGGCGTCATCCCGTCGCCGCGGCCCGAACCAGTGTCGGAGCCGGAGGCGAGGTCTGTCGAATCAGACCGGGTGGGGGCGCAGGCGGAAAAGCCCATGGGGTTCGTCAGGATCCTGGATCCGGACGCGCCGGTTACGGCGGCGTCCCGGGTCCGGTCGTCAAATCGCCAGGCCAGGCCGGAGCGATCCTCGGATAGGTGAAAGTCAGCGCCGCGAGGAGGGCGCGTCCGGACCTGGAGGCCAGGGGACGCGATCATTCGCATGCGCGGCGGACCATACGCACGCCGGACCGGAATGAAAAGCGCCAAGGCCTTAACGGAATCCAAGGGACCCCGGGGGCAGGGTGGTTCCAACCAATAAGGTGGGTAGCCGTCAGAATGAACGGAATGTTGCGATTGGACCTGTCCCGGTGGGGCGTGCGTGAGTGGACGATGACGGCCCTGGCCTTTGTCGTGTTCTGCTTCGGGGTGCTGGCGGCCGGGCGTGGCCTGGCGGCCGGAACCGCCGGGGAGGTGCTGCGTCTGCGCTTCGGCGGTGACGCCGAACGTACCCGGGTGGTGGTCGATCTGGACCGCAACACCCGCGGCAACGTGGTGTCCGGCGGGGCCGACGGCCGCGTGGTTGTGGCCCTGACCGGGGTCGCGCCGCAGGGCCGGATGGGCGGGACCGGCAGCGGTCTGGTCCGGGATTACCGGGTCGCCGCCGTCGGCGGAGCCTCGCGCATCGAGCTGACCCTGGCGACCGGGGCGGAGATCGAGCGCCGCTTCCTGCTGCCGCCGGGCGACGGTGTGCCTCACTATCGCTATGTGATCGACCTGAAGACCACCGGCCGCGCCCTCGCCACCCGCAGCGCCCCGCCGCCGCCGTCGCGCGGACGGGCCTCGAACGAGCGGCCGCTGATCGTGATCGACGCCGGCCACGGCGGCCGCGACCCGGGGGCCCGCGGGGCCCACGCCAACGAGAGCGCCGTGACCCTGGCCGCCGCCCAGGCGCTGAAGGCGGAGCTGGAGCGCACCGGCCGCTATCGCGTGCGCCTGACCCGGGACAGCGACACCTATGTCGGCCTGTACCGCCGGGTCGAGATCGCCCGCTCGTCCGACGCCGACCTGTTCATCAGTCTGCACGCCGACGCCGGGTCCGACCCGGCCACGCGCGGGGCCAGCGTCTATACCCTCTCCGAACAGGGGGCCGGCCGCGCCGTGCGCGAGTTCACCCGCGGCGACAACTGGCACCGCGAGCTGCGCCTGCCGGGCCGTGACCCCTCGGTTGACCGCATCCTGCTGGACATGACCCAGCGCACCACCCAGAACCGCTCGGCCCAGCTGGCCCGGACCCTGCTGGGCGGGCTGGAGGAGGCCGGCCATCCGATGCTGCGCCGCAGCCATCGCGACGCCGGCCTGGCCGTGCTGCTGGCCCCCGATGTGCCGGCCGTGCTGCTGGAGATGGGGTTCATCACCAACCCCGAGGACGAGCAGACCCTGAGCGACGAGCGCGGCCGCCGCCGCCTGATGCGGGCCGTGGCCGACGGCATCGACCGCTATTTCCGCGACCCGACCGGCAATATGCAGATGGCGGCCAACGGCGGGGCGCGGGGTTAGCCCCAGGAAATCAGCTCATACCCCGAGGACCAACCGGGGGAAGGGGGCTCAATCCGGCCCTTCGGCACACTCCGGCGGCGGCACCTTGCCCTGTTCGATCAACGACCGGCGGCCGCGGGCGTATTGCTCGGGCCCGCAGCGATTGCCGCCGTCGGCATAGACCAGCCGCCAGGCCTCTGTATTCACCGCGTTCGTCCAGTCGATCACCGGCTGCATGAGGGCCGTCATCCGCGCATGGGCCCGCTGCTCGGGCGTGGGTGGCGGTCTCATCGCCTTACCGCAGCGCCCCCGGCGGGCGGGCCGGGCTTGCATCCCCGGTCCCCGGACCGGACGGGTATCCCCCCCGCCCCCGACCCCGCTTGTCCGCATCCTGCCGCCAGAGCACGCAAGGCCTCTGCGCCTCACCGTGCGACGGGACAGGGGGAGTCTAGGGCAGGTTGCAGGGGCCGCGGGTTCCGGGGGTTGGGGCGGGGCAGAGAGCGGGAATTTGTCATGCACCAGGCCTTCATCCGCACGGTGCAACGGCATAGGGGCTCCACCTACTCTAGGTTGACAGATTTCGAAAATCTTTGATATTCCAAACCCGAGGGAGAGGACGGTATGAAGCATCTGATTGTGGCGCTCGCAGCGCTGGCCTCCATCGGCATGAGTGGCTGTGTCACCACGTCCAAGTCGAGCCAACAGAACGCCGAGGAGGTCACCCAGCTGTACGAAACGCTCACCCATCGGGTTACCAGCGCCGACGAGGCGGCTGCGGTCGGGCAGGAGCTGACCCGCCACTATCTGGAGGGTGCAGACAGAGCACGGAATTACCGCCGGAACACCAATCTGGTGCTCCTGACCCTGAATACCTACACGCTGGGCGCGCTCGGCCTGGACGCCCATCCTGACAATGCGCTGGTCTCATCGCTGATGGGCAATTTCGTCTCAAGACTGGACGGCGTGAACAATGCGGGGGGGGAACAGGCCTGGCTTGATGCCCTGCTGAAAACCAACTGCATCACCCAGCACCTGGCCCCGGCCTACCGGCTGGAGTCCTATGCCAGGTCGTCCTGGGAAAAGGATACAGAGCTGCTGGCGGCGCACGATGGATTGATGCGGGCCACGGCCAACGGCTTCCTGGCCGCCTACCTTCGCTACCGGTCGGCGAGTGGCCAGCAGACGCTGTCCGTCGAGAGTGCGGAACAGGGCGGAAGCGAGTCGTTGTTCGGCGGCGGTGTTTTTCCGGACGACCAACGGGCCACCATGCTGACGGCGCTGGCGGCCTCAACGACGGGCGTCAACGCCTGCGTCGCAGCATCGTCCTGAGCCGCAGACCATTCTGAGCCCGTGGATCGTGCCTTGCCGGGTGCGGTCATCAGCCTCACCGGACCCTGGAGCGGACGGGGATCCCCCCACTCGCCCTCGACCTCCAAACCCCCTATCTCCGGTCCATGCGTTTACGGGTCGTCGATCTTGAAACCTCCGGCGGGGACCGGACCGCAGAGATTCTCGAGGTCGGGATCGTCGATGTGGTGGCCGAGGGGGCGGGGTGGGTGGCCCGGCCGCCGGTGACCAAATTGTTCCGGCCGCGCGGCGAAATCTCGTTTCATGCGATGGCGGTGCATCATCTGACGCCGGCGCATTTCCGGGACGAAGACCCGCACTGCGACGAATATGCGCTGCGCGAGCTGTTCCTGGGGCAGCCGGCCGATGTGATGGTGGCGCATTCGGCCAAGTTCGAGCGCGGCTTTATCGCCGATACAGCGCATGGCGGCCTGCCGTGGATCTGTACCGTGCGGGCGTCGAAGAACGCCTGGCCCGAGGCCCCGGGGCATTCGAACCAGGTGCTGCGCTACTGGCGGGGGCTGGAGCTGGATCCGGCGCTGGCCAATCCGGCGCACCGGGCCGGGCCGGACGCCTGGGTGACGGCGCATCTGCTGATCGACCTGCTGCGCACGGCGACGGTGGAGCAGATGATCGCCTGGACCAATGAACCGCGCAAACTGGACCGGATTCCGTTCGGCAAACATCGCGGCAAGCCGTGGGCCGAGCCGCCCGAAGACTATCTGCGCTGGATGGCGGGGCACGACGATATGGACGCCGATGTCGTGGCCGCGGCGCGACAGGAGCTGGACCGTCGCGCCGGGGGTGGCAACGGGGCTCTGGCGGTCGGTGGCGACGCGGGCTAAACCCTCCCTTGAGTGGGTTTTTCGGAGTTTGCGGTGAAGGTTGCCGAACGCTGGTTCGTGATGGCGGGCATTGGCCTGCTGGGCGCGATTGCGCTGGTCGGGCTGGTGGTCGCCGTCTATGCGGCGTGGCTGTTCCACGACCTGCCGGACGCTTCTGACCTGGCGGACTACCGCCCGCCGACGGCGACCCGGGTCTATGCCGGTGACGGGACCCTGATCGGGGAATTCTCGGACGAGCGGCGAATCTATGTGTCGTTCGACCAGATTCCGACGCCCGTGGTCCAGGCCTTCCTGGCGGCCGAGGATCGCAACTTCTTCCAGCACGGCGGCATCGACGTGGGCGGCATCGGCCGGGCCGTGTTCAAGAACCTGTTCAATGTCGTGTCCGGGCGCCGGCTGGAGGGTGGCTCGACCATCACCCAGCAGGTGGCCAAGAATGTGCTGCTGACCAATGAGACCAGCCTGAACCGCAAGCTGAAGGAGGCGATCCTCTCCAGCCGTCTGGAAGCGACTCTGACCAAGCAGCAGATCCTCGAACTGTATCTGAACGAGATCTTCCTCGGCTATCGCTCGTATGGCGTGGCCTCGGCCGCCTACAACTATTTCGGCAAGTCGCTGAGCCAGCTGACGCCGGACGAGGCGGCCTTCCTCGCGGCCCTGCCCAAGGGGCCGAACAACTATCATCCCAAGCGGTTTCCGGGGGCGGCCAAGGGCCGTCGTGACTGGGTGCTGGGCGAGATGGCCCAGAGCGGCTGGCTGACGCCGGAACAGCTGGGCGAGGCCCGGGCCCGGCCGCTGGTGACCCAGGACGCGCCGCGCCGGGCCCAGTATGCCGACGCCGACTTCTTCGTCGAGGAGGCGCGGCGTCAGGCCATCGCCCGCTTCGGGCGCGAGACGGTCAACGGGGCCGGCTACTATATCCGCACCACGCTGGACCCCGGCCTGCAGTCGGCGGCGCGTGACGCCCTGATGCGCGGGCTGGAGAACTATGACCGGCGCCACGGCTGGCGCGGGGCCTGGGGCACCACCGACTTCGCCGACGGCTGGCAGGCCGAGGCGCTGAAACAGACCCGTCCGCCCGAGCGGCGCGCCTGGCAGGCGGCGGCGGTCGAGAGCGTGTCCGGCAACAGCGTCCAGGTCCGCACGGCCCGCGACGGCCGCACCGGCACCCTGCTCAGCGCCGACGCGGCCTGGGCCAATGCCAACCGGCCGCTGAAGCGCGGTGACCTGGTCTTCGTCGAGCCGAGCAACGGCCAATTCGCCCTGAAACAGGTGCCGGCGGTCAACGGGGCCCTGGTGGTGATCGAGCCGCAGTCGGGCCGGGTGCTGGCCATGGTCGGCGGCTATTCCTATGTGCTGTCCAGCTTCAACCGGGCCACCCAGGCCAATCGCCAGCCCGGGTCGGCCTACAAGCCGTTCGTCTATGCCGCGGCGCTGGAAGGGGATTTCACCCCGGCCTCGATCGTGCTGGACGCGCCGATCAGCTTTGCCGGCGGCCGCAACGGCGAGCGCTGGACGCCCGAGAACTACAGTCGCCAGTACTATGGGCCGCAGTCGCTGCGGCGCGGGCTGGAGCTGTCGCGCAACGTGATGACGGTGCGGCTGGCCGAACAGGTCGGCATGCGCAACATCGTCGACCTGTCGAAGAAGATGGGCGTGGCCGACGACCTGCAGCCGAACCTGTCGGTGTCGCTGGGGGCGGGCGAGACCACCCCCTATCATCTGACCGCCGCCTATTCCGCCTTCGTCAACGGCGGGCGCCGGGTCGATCCGTATCTGATCGAACTGGTCCAGGACCGCAACGGCGAGACCCGGTTCAAGGCCGATCAACGGACCTGCCGCGAGTGCGACCGCGGCTTCAGTGGCCAGGAATCGCCCCGGCTGGAGCCGCGCGGCACCCAGGTGATCGATCCGATCACCGCCTACCAGATCAGCTCGATGCTCGAGGGCGTGGTCCAGCGCGGCACGGCCGCCAGCGCCCGCAGCCTCGGGCGCTGGGTCGGCGGCAAGACCGGCACCACCAATGAATACCGTTCGGCCTGGTTCGTGGGCTTCACCACCGACATGGTGGTCGGGGTGTTCGTCGGTTTCGATGACAACCGGTCGCTGGGCTATGGCGAGGCCGGGGCATCGGCGGCCCTGCCGGTGTTCACCGACTTCATGCGGGTGGCGCTGCGCACGCGGCCGGCCCGGCCGTTCGTGCGCCCGCCCAATGCCGTGTTCCGCTCCGTCAACGGCATCGAGGAGGCCTTCCGCCCCGGCACCGAACGGCGCCGCCAGGATGAGTTCGTGCCGGAAGTGCTGACGCCCGTGGGCCCGCAGAACTATTCCGACGTGATCCGGCGCGAGCAGGAGGCCGTGCGTCTGGCCCCGCCGACCCCGCCGCCGTCACCCGCCACGCCGCCCCCGCCGAAGAAGGAACCGGCCGAGGACTTGAGCGGACTCTACTAAGGCCCTAGGTAGGCCCCCCGGCGGCGCGCCCCGAAAACGGCGCGCCGCCCTGTTTTTCTGTCGCGTGGAGATTGCGATGAGACCGGATGTCGAGGCCATGAAGGCCGACATCGAGCAGAGCCTCGCTCTGCTCAGGAGGCGTCTTTGACTGGGACCCTGCACTCCGCAAGCTCGATGAGCTGAACGCGCGGGTCGAGGACCCGACCCTGTGGGACGACGCCGAGGCCGCCCAGGCCCTGATGCGCGAGCGCACCCGGTTGCAGGGGCAGATCGATACTGTGCTGCAGATGGAAACCGGTCTCGAGGACGGCGTCATGCTGGCCGAGATGGCCGACGAGGAGGGGGACGAGGCCGCTCTGGCGGACGCCCGCGCCTCGCTGAAGGCCGTCAAGGACCGCGCCGCCCGGGCCGAGCTGGAGGCCCTGCTGTCCGGCGAGGCCGACGGCAATGACGCCTATCTGGAAGTCAACGCCGGGGCCGGCGGCACCGAATCCTGCGACTGGGCCGGGATGCTGCTGCGAATGTATTCGCGCTGGGCCAGGGCGCACGGCTATGAGGTCGAGCTGGAGGCCGAGGAATCCGGTGACCAGGCCGGGATCAAGTCGGCGACCATCCTGATCTCGGGGCCCAATGCCTATGGCTGGCTGAAGTCGGAATCGGGCGTGCACCGGCTGGTGCGCATCAGCCCCTATGACGCCGCCGCCAAGCGTCACACCTCGTTCGCCTCGGTCGGGGTGTCCCCCGTGGTCGACGATACGATCGAGATCGACATCAATCCGTCGGACGTGCGCACCGACACCTACCGGGCCTCGGGCTCGGGCGGCCAGCACATCAACAAGACCGACTCGGCCATCCGCCTGACCCACGTCCCGACCAATACCGTCGTGGCGTGCCAGGCCGGCCGCTCCCAGCACCAGAACCGCGAACAGGCGTGGAAGATGCTGCGGGCGCGTCTGTACGAGCTGGAACTGCAGCGG
The DNA here is from genome assembly GCF_963975535.1 of uncultured Brevundimonas sp. GTDB lineage: Bacteria > Pseudomonadota > Alphaproteobacteria > Caulobacterales > Caulobacteraceae > Brevundimonas. Next base: position 101,266 of record NZ_CAXBHE010000004.1, read on the forward strand.
CGCGAGGCGGCGGCCCAGGCCGTGGCCGACGCCAAGACCGACATCGGCTGGGGCCACCAGATCCGCAGCTACGTCCTGCAGCCGTACCAGATGGTCAAGGACCTGCGCACCAACGTCGAGACTTCCGACACCCAAGGGGTGCTGGACGGGGACCTGGACGCCTTCATGGGCGCGGCCCTGGCGGCCCGGGTCGGCGAGACCCGCGACGCCAAGGGCGAATAGAAAAGGGCCCCGGATCGCTCCGGGGCCCCTTTTTCCTCTGAAATCGACGTCGGCCTAGTGCGGCTTCATGTCGATGACCTGGGCCTGCGGCTGCTGCGGGATCGGGGCCAGGTCCGACGGCGGTGCGGCAGGCTTGGGCGCGGTCGCCGCCGGGGCGTCGCGACGGCCCTGGACGCAGCGGCCCTGGAAATAGGCACCGATGTCGATCGACAGCTGTTCGGCGGTGATGTCCCCGTCGACATAGGCGGTCGAGACCAGCTTGACCTGCTTGCCCGAGGTCGTGCCGACGATGCGGCCGCGGACCTCGATATAGTCGGCCGAGACATTGCCTTCGACGGCCCCGGTCTCGCCGACGATCAGCCGGCCGACACGGATGTCGCCCTTGATCTGGCCGTCGATCTGCAGATCGCCGGCCCCGCTGATGGAGCCCTCGAATTTGAGGTCCGACGACAGGGTCGACAGGCCACGACTCGAGGTGCCTGCGGGGGCGGCGGCCGCCGGTTTGGCGGCGGCGGCCGACGGCATGTCGGGCAGGGGCGGGATGGCCGCAGGGGTCGCGGGACGGGGCTGCGGCGACGGGGCGGGGGATTTATTCTTGTTGAACAAGTTGGTCTCCGGCTTTCATGAAGCGTGCGGGGTTCTGAGGGCGGCCGTTCATCCACACTTCGTAGTGCAGGTGAACGCCCGTGGAGCGTCCAGTCGTCCCCATGGCACCGATGCGCTGGCCAAGCGCGATCTGCTGGCCGGATGTGACGGCCATGGAGTTGAGATGGGCGAAGCGCGTCTTGAAACCGCGACCATGGTCTATCTCAACGGTGTTGCCATACCCTGAACGGACACCGACAAAAGAGATGACGCCCGGTGCCGTGGCATAGATGGGGGTGTTCAACGGGGCCGCAAAGTCCTGCCCCTGGTGCAGGGCCGGGCGACGGTTGAACGGATCGAAGCGCACGCCGAAGCTTGAGGTGGTGCGCGCCTGGGTCGGCCGCCGGAACGGCAGACCCTCGGCCGCGTCGGCGAGGCGGCGCATGTCGTTCAGATTGTCGGCGGCATGGCGGATGCGGACGGCAAAGGCCTCATCGACGTCAAGGACGGCGGCCAGGGCCCGGGGGTCCTTCGCCTCGACCAGCGGCCCGCCGAGGCCGGGTCCGGTGGCGGCATAGGCCGAGGGATTGAGGCCGGCGAGACGGAAGGCCAGCCGCAGCCGCTCGGCCCGGGTCTGGGACACTTCCTCGGCGCGGGCGATCAACCGTTCCTGGTCGAGACGGACGGCGAGGATCCTCTGGACCGGGCTGCGACCGGCGGCCGTGGCCGCGGGCAGGGCCGGGCGCAGGGCCAGTTCGGCCCCCTCGACTCCGTGGAACATGCCCATGACATTGGTCAGGGCCGCGTGACGGCGTTCGACCATGGTGGCCATGTCGTCGATCGAGCCGGTTGTCGTGGTCATCCGCACCACAGCGCTGTCCAGCCGGGCCTGGAGGTCCGCATTGACCCGCTCCGAGGCGGCGCGTGCGCGGATCACCGCGCGGTCGGCCTGGTTGTTGGCGATCATGTCGAAGATCAGGCCACCCGACGCGACGAGGGTCCAGGCCGAGAACATCACGGCGGCCACGGCGATCAGGCATTGCCGACCGGGAGACAGGGCACAGGCGCGGACGTCGTCCCCGTCCCTGAGGTACAGGTAGCGGACCGGAAACCAACGCTCGATCAAAGAGCGCTTCGCAGCGATCTCTTCGTCGTTCATATGCAATGCCCCCATAACATATGGCAAATATGCGGCAACCGGGACCGTCCATCAAGACGATTCACCCGCGGTTAACCACCCCGGCAAGGATTCAGGCGAATAATGACCTGAACAGGGGCATTACTCGCCCGTCAGGGGAAAAAACGAATCTATCGTGACCTTGCCGAAGCTTGTCGGATAACCGCGTTACGAACCCCCGGGTGCACGCGAGACCTCAAGCACTGCCATTGCGTGTGATTTTACCTTCACCTTGTGCCAGATGCGGCGGATCGTGCCCTGGCCATCGATCAGGAAGGTGGCGCGTTCCACGCCCATATAGGCCCGGCCGTAAAGCTGCTTCTGCACCCAGGTGCCGTAGGCCTCGCACACGGTGCCGTCCTCGTCGGATCCGAGGATGACCTTGAGGTCGTGTTTGGCCTTGAACCGGTCCAGTTTTTTCACGGGATCGCGGGACACGCCGATGACCACGGTATCGGCGGCGGCGAAGTCGTCGATCAGGGCCGAGAAGTCCCGACCCTCCGTGGTGCAACCGGGCGTGTCGGCCTTGGGATAGAAATACAGGACCACGGTCTTGCCGGCGAAGTCCGACAGGCGGGCCCGGCCGCCACCGTCCGTGGCCATGTCGAAGGCGGGGGCTTGGTCACCGGTTTCGAGTGTCACAGGTATCATAACTCCGCTCATCCCGGCGAAAGCCGGGACCCAGGTCTTTCGTGTCGCTGCCCGGATGGACAGCCCTGCCTTCATCTCGCACCGTTCGCCCAAAGCACTGGGTCCCGGCTTTCGCCGGGATGAGCGGGATGGGGCTAAACCGGGCGGACGAGCCGGGATATTTTCTTGCCCTTCTGGATAAGAAAAGCACCGTGCTCCGGTGAGACGTCGCCACGCGCGTAGGTTTCGTCGCCACGCACGACCGTGCCATTGATGCGAATTTCGCCATTGGCGATGGATCGTTTGGCGTCCTTGATCGAGGATATATCTGCGGCCTTGACCAAGGCCTCAGGGGTCCGCTGGGTAAAGCCTTCGCCGCCATCCCAGTCGAAATCATAGGCCTGTAGGGCGACCGTCTCTCCCCGCTCAAATTGGGATTCGGAACGGGCTCTTGCGGCTGCCGCGGCGTCCGCCCCGTGCAGCATGGTGGTGGCCGCGTCGGCCAGGGCCTTTTTGGCGTCATTGATCGCCGCCCCGTCGAGGGCCTCCAGCCGCGCGACCTCGTCCAGCGGCAGGTCGGTGAACAGGCGCAGGAACCGGCCGACGTCGGCGTCGTCGGCATTGCGCCAGAACTGCCAGTAGTCATAGGGGCTGAGCTGTTCGGCATTGAGCCAGACCGCGCCCTGGGCCGTCTTGCCCATCTTGCCGCCCGAGGCCGTAGTCAACAGCGGCGTGGTCAGGCCGAAGGCGGCCTTGTGGTCGACGCGGCGCACCAGGTCGACGCCCGAGACGATATTACCCCACTGGTCCGAGCCGCCCATCTGCAGGGTGCAGCCGTAGCGGCGGTTCAGCTCGAGGAAGTCGACCGACTGCATCAGCATGTAGTTGAACTCGAGGAAGGTCATCGGCTGCTCGCGCTCGAGTCGCAGTTTCACCGAGTCGAAGGCCAGCATCCGGTTGATGGTGAAATGGGTGCCGTATTCGCGCAGGAATTCGACGTAGCCGTATGTCGACAGCCATTCGTCGTTGTCGATCATGAGGGCGTCGGTCGGGCCGTCGCCGAAGGTCAGGAATTTCTCGAACACCGTCCGGATCGAGGCGATGTTGGCGGCGATGTCGGCCTCGGTCAGCTGGGGACGCGAGGTGTCCTTGCCGGTCGGGTCGCCGACCTTGGTGGTGCCGCCGCCCATGATGACGATGGGCCGGTGGCCGGCCTGCTGCAGACGGCGCAGCATCATGATCTGGATCAGGCTGCCGACGTGCAGGCTGGGGGCGGTCGCGTCGAAGCCGATATAGCCGGTGACGATGCCTTCAGCGGCGGCCGCGTCGAGCTCGACCGGGTGGGTGACCTGGTGGATGTAGCCGCGCGCCTGCAGCGTCTTGAGGAAGTCGGACTTGAACACAGGATCGGTCATCGGGATCGGCTTTGCCTGGAGTGATGAGGGCGTGTAGCACGAGCCTATGCAAGCGCGAACCACCGGTGCGCCGGGGCCCCTTCACGAGCTGATCGTCCATCCCGCCGGGGCCGCCGGGCCGGTGGAGGGGCTGACCGTCAGCGCCTTCCGGCCGGAGCCGTCGGTGCTGGCCCTGGACTATGTGCTGACCGGTGACCTGTTCCGGGTGCTGGTCCCGGGCTGGACCGGTCGCAGCCGGGCCGACGACCTGTGGCGGCATACCTGTTTCGAGGCCTTCATCCGCGCCGGGTCCGGCCCCGGCTATCATGAGGTCAATCTGTCGCCGTCGGGCGAATGGGCGATTTACGGCTTCGATGCCTACCGCGAGGGCCGGACGTCACCGGACGGTGTGGAAAGCCAGGCCATGATCCGCGCGTCGGATGACGACCAGTTCGCCATGACCGCCATCCTGCGTCTGGACGGGCTCGATCCGGCCGCGCCCTGGTTGATCGGTCTGTCCGCCGTCATCGAGGACATCGACGGCCTGTCCTACTGGGCCCTGTCGCATCCGTCAGCGAAGCCGGACTTTCACCATCCCGACTCCTTCACCCTGACCCTGCCGCCCCCGGAGCCCGCATGAAATTCGGCCTCGACCGCCTGTTGTCCGATCCTGAACTGCGCGCGCCGCTGAAGGGGCGGCGGCTGGCCCTGCTGGCGCATCCGGCCTCGGTCACCGCCGACCTGACCCATGCGATCGACGCCCTGACGGCCTGTCCCGACATCACGATCACCGCCGCCTTCGGGCCGCAGCACGGCATGCGCGGAGACCTGCAGGACAATATGATGGAGTCGCCGGACTTCACCGATCCGGTGCACGGCTTTCCGGTGTTCAGCCTGTACGGCGAGGTGCGGCGGCCGACCGACGCCTCGATGCAGACCTTCGACGTCATCCTGGTCGACCTGCAGGACCTGGGCTGCCGCATCTACACCTATGTGACGACCCTGCTCTATGTGCTGGAGGCGGCGGCCAGGCACGGCAAGACCGTCTGGGTGCTGGACCGGCCCAATCCCGCCGGGCGTCCGGTCGAGGGCCTGACCCTGCGGCCGGGCTGGGAGAGTTTCGTGGGGGCCGGGCCGATGCCGATGCGGCACGGCGTCACCCTGGGCGAGCTGGGTCACTGGTTCATCGACCACTTCAAGCTCGACGTCGACTATCGCGTCATCGCCATGGAGGGCTGGCAGCCGGAGCAGGGGCCCGGCTTCGGCTGGCCGCTCGGCGAGCGCAGCTGGATCAACCCCAGCCCCAATGCCCCGAACCTGTCGATGGCGCGCGCCTATGCCGGGACGGTGATGCTGGAGGGCACGACCCTGTCCGAGGGACGGGGCACGACCCGGCCGCTGGAACTGTTCGGGGCCCCCGACATCGACGCCCGGGCGGTGATCGCCGAGATGCAGGCGTTCGCGCCACAGTGGCTGACGGGCTGCCGGCTGCGCGACTGCTGGTTCGAGCCGACCTTCCACAAACACGTCGGCCGACTGTGCAGCGGGGTGCAGATCCACGTCGACGACCCCGCCTATGACCATGCGACCTTCCAGCCGTGGCGGGTCCAGGCCCTGGGATTCAAGGCGATCCGGCGGCTGTATCCCGACTACGACCTGTGGCGCGACTTCCCGTACGAATACGCCTTCGGCAAGCTGGCCATCGACGTGATCAACGGCGGGCCCGGGCTGCGCGAATGGGTCGACCGGGCCGATGCGACGCCGGACGAGCTGGACGCGATCACGGTGCCCGATGAGGCGGGTTGGATCGAGGCGCGGCGTCCCCATCTTCTTTATCCGGGGTAAGTCGCAGGTGAAGCGGGGCTGTTGGGATGAAGCTGCTATTCTTGATCGCCGCCCTGCTGGGTGGCTGCGCTCCGGAAACGTCTCAACAGAGCCCCGCAGCCGTCGAGATACCCACCCTGTCGCCACAGGCGCGGGCGCTGATCGCCCCGGTTGCCGAATCCATCGCTGACGAACAGGCGCGGCAGGCTGCCTTGCCGCCCCCCGTCGATGACCGCGAGCGACTGGAGCGGATGGGACGGCTCGATCAGGTCGGAAGGCGGGTGTGGAATACCATCGACCTTTCCGGCCTTCCGGTCGGTGAGCGACAGCGGGCCGATGCGGCGATCGGCTTATCCATTCAGGCGGTGGACAGGGTGCACCAGGCGCAGTTGCTGGCCATGGTGCCGCCAGAAGGCTGGTTTCTGAGGAGCCGTTACGGTGAGGCCGCGTCCAGCGCTGCCTTCCTGATCGTCCAGCACGGAAATCTGGACCTGTGGCAGCGTTTTGTACCGGTGCTCGAACCGCTGGTCGCCATCGGTGAGGTCCGCGGCGAAAGCTACGGCCTGATGTACGACCGGCTGGCCATCAACGAAGGTCGGCCGCAGAGGTACGGCACCCAGATGACGTGCAAGGCAGGCAAATGGGTGATCGACCACGCCAATCTCGAAGACCCGGAGCATGCCGACGAACGCCGCGCGGCCATGGGTTTCCGTTGGACACTGGCAGATTACGAGGCGCTGTTCGCCGACTACCCGCCCTGCACCTGACGATCAGGTTGGGTGTTTTCAGGCCGGTCGAGGTGGGCGAAAAACACAGTCCACTGAGTCCACTGAGTCCACCGGGTCCACTGAGTCCACATCGTCCTGTTGCGGCGGAGGATGGGGGATTCGACTGTCAAAGACCGATGCTGGACAGTCTGGCAGATGGCTGCGTCGGGTTCGGTCGCAGGCGTGGGACGTCCGGGCGGGATCCGTGACAATAACCGGTCATCCCCGCGAAGGCGGGGACCCAGTGTTTTCGTCTCGCGATGTGCGTGGGACTGATGGCGAGGGGCGACCGGTGCTGCCGATCGCCCACAGAACTGGGTCCCCGCCTTCGCGGGGATGAGCGGAGGGTGAGGCCGGGTTACGCCGGGCGTTCTTCCAGGCGCTTGTCGAGATAGGCCCCGACGCGGCGGTCGACGGCGTCGATATGGTCCTGCCAGAAATGGCTCGCGCCCTCTTCCAGCTCATAGTCGATGACGATGCCCTTCTGGGTGCGCAGCTTGTTGACCACGCGCTCGACCTCGACCGGCGGCACCACGGTGTCGGCGGTACCGTGCAGGAACAGGCCCGAGGCGGGGCAGGGGGCCAGGAAGCTGAAGTCGTACATGTTGGACGGCGGCGACACCGAGATGAAGCCGTCGGTCTCGGGGCGGCGCATCAGCAGCTGCATGCCGATATAGGCACCGAACTGATAGCCGGCGACCCAGGTCTGGGTGGCGGCGGGGTTGTTCGCCTGCAGCCAGTCCAGGGCGGTGGCGGCGTCGGCCAGCTCGCCGATGCCGGAATCGAACTCGCCCTGCGACTTGCCCACGCCACGGCTGTTGTAGCGCAGGGTCGCGAAACCGCGCTTCTGGAACAGCTGGTACAGGGTGACCGTCACCGGGTTGTTCATATGCCCGCCCGCCTTGGGGTGGGGGTGCAGGATCAGGGCGATCGGCGCATTGGGGCGCTTGCCGGGGGAATAGCGACCTTCGATGCGGCCGGAGGCGCCGGGCAGGATGACTTCAGGCATGGGGGCTCGAAAAATCCGTTAAACAGTTATTTCGCAGCTGCGTAATACTTGACCGCGCTAGTAGGACTTTCTATGTCCGGCAGGCGCGCTGCAGCCTTCTTGAAGGCGCGGGTTCTAGCACAGCGGTCCTGAAAAGCGCGCGATTTTTGAAGGTGGACCATGCGTCTGTCGACCAAGGGACGATATGCGGTGATGGCGATGGCCGATCTGGCCCGGAACGGGACGGATCGCGCGGTCTCCCTGTCCGAGATCGCCACGCGCCAGGAGATCTCGCTCAGCTACCTCGAGCAGCTGTTCGCACGGCTGCGCAAGAGCGGTCTGGTCAAGAGCGTGCGCGGCCCCGGCGGCGGCTATCGTCTGGCCAAGGGCGCGCATGAGACGGTGGTGGCCGAGATCGTCTTCGCCGTCGACGAACCGATCCGGGCGACCCGCTGCACCGGCGAGACCGCCCCGCGCGGCTGCATGCTGGCCGGGGAACGTTGCATCACCCACAATCTGTGGGCCGATCTGGGCGACGAGATTCACCGTTTTCTGGCGCAGGTGTCGCTGGAGGATGTGGTGCTGAACCGAACGGGGGCGCGACGACGCGCGGCCGGTGACGACAATATTGGAGCGGCGGCGTGAGCGCGATCTATCTGGACTACAACGCCTCCGGCCTCGTCCGTCCCGAGGTCCAGGCCATCATGGCCGCGGCCCTGGCCGACAACGGCAACCCCAATGCCGTGCATGCCGCCGGGCGTCGTGCCCGGGCCCGCATCGAGACGGCCCGCGCCCAGGTGGCGGCCCTGGTCGGGGTGGATGCGACGGCCGTGGTCTTCTCTTCCGGCGGGACCGAGTCGAACGGCCAGGCCCTGCTCAGCGCCCTGGCGGCCGGTTGCGAGCGCCTGATCGTCAGCGCCACCGAACATCCCTGCGTCGCCGAGACGGCCCTGACCTTCGGTCGACCGGTCGAGTGCCTGCCGGTCGACGACCAGGGCGTGATCGACCTGGCCTGGCTGGCCGAGGCCCTGCAGCGGCCGGGCCGTGCCGTGGTCGCCGTCCACCACGCCAACAACGAGACCGGTGTGGTCCAGCCGATCGCCGAGGCCGCGCGTCTGGTCCATGCCGCCGGCGGCTGGATGCATGTCGACGCCATCCAGTCGGCGGGCAAGATCCCGGTCGACATGGCGACGCTGGACGCCGACACCCTGACCCTGTCGGCTCACAAGCTGGGTGGCCCGCAGGGCGTCGGCGCGCTGATCTCGCGCGCGGGCGCGCCGGTGGTGCGCATGGTGCACGGCTCCAGCCAGGAGCGCGGCCTGCGCGCCGGCACCGAGAACACCCCGGGCCTCGCCGGCTTCGGCGAGTCCGCCGTCTGCGCCCTGCGCGACCTGCCGACGAGTCTGAGCCACGCGGCCTGGCGCGACGCCGCCGCCGCCGCCGTCACCGCCGCAGGGGCCACGGTGCTGGGAATCAAGGCCGAGCGCCTGCCCAACACCCTGTTCATGGCCGTGCCCGACTGGGACAGCCCGCAGCAGCTGATCACCCTCGACCTGCAGGGGGTGATGGTCTCGGCCGGATCGGCCTGTTCCTCGGGCAAGACCAAGCCGTCCAAGGCCGTCTCGGCCATGGGGCTGCATCACCTGGAAACCGGTGGCGTCCGGGTCTCCGGCGGCTGGGGCACGACCGAGGCCGACTGGCAGCGGTTCGCCGACCTGTGGACCGCCGCCTATGCCAAGCACCGGGCCCGATTGAGCGAACGCGCGAAGGAAACCGCCTGAGTCATGGCCGCTGTCCAGAAAACCATCGATGCCGTCGCCGCCCTCGAGAAATACGAGCACGGCTTTACCTCGGACATCGAGACCGAATACGCGCCCAAGGGGCTGAACGCCGACATCGTCCGCTTCATCTCCGAGAAGAAGGGCGAGCCGGACTGGATGCTGGAATGGCGTCTGGCCGCCTATGAGCGCTGGCTGGCCATGGAAGAGCCGACCTGGGCCGCGGTGAAATATACGCCGGTCGACTATCAGGAGCTGTTCTATTACGCCGCGCCGAAGAAGAAGGACGGGCCCAAGAGCCTCGACGAGGTCGATCCCGAACTGCTGGCCGTCTACGCCAAGCTGGGCATTCCGCTGGGCGAACAGGCGGTTCTGGCCGGGGTCGAGGGCGCGCCGAAATATGCCGTCGACGCGGTGTTCGACAGCGTCAGCGTCGTCACCACCTTCAAGGCCGAGCTGGCCAAGGTCGGCGTGATTTTCATGCCGATTTCCGAAGCCTTGCGCGAACATCCTGAGCTGGTGCGCAAATATCTGGGCTCGGTGGTGCCGGTCTCGGACAACTATTTCGCGGCCCTGAACAGCGCGGTGTTTTCCGATGGTTCCTTTGTCTACATCCCGCCGGGCGTGCGCTGCCCGATGGAGCTGTCGACCTATTTCCGCATCAACGCCTCGCAGACCGGCCAGTTCGAACGCACCCTGATCATCGCCGACAAGGGCAGCTACTGCTCCTATCTCGAGGGCTGCACCGCCCCGATGCGCGACGAGAACCAGCTGCACGCCGCCGTGGTCGAACTGGTGGCGCTGGACGACGCCGAGATCAAATATTCGACGGTGCAGAACTGGTACCCCGGCGACGCCGAGGGCAAGGGCGGCATCTATAATTTCGTCACCAAACGCGCCGACTGCCGCGGCGATCGCTCGAAGGTCAGCTGGACCCAGGTCGAGACCGGCAGCGCCGTCACCTGGAAATATCCGTCCTGCATCCTCAAGGGCGAGGACAGCTCGGGCGAATTCTATTCGATCGCCATCACCAACGGACATCAGCAGGCCGACACCGGCACCAAGATGATCCATCTGGGCAAGAATTCGAAGAGCCGGATCATCGCCAAGGCGGTGTCGGCGGGTCAGTCCGACTCGACCTATCGCGGCCTGGTCTCGGTGCACCCGAAGGCGACCGGGGTGCGGAACTTCACCCAGTGCGACAGCCTGCTGATCGGCAAGGACTGTGGCAGCCACACCGTGCCCTATATCGAGGCCCGCAACGGCTCGGCCCAGCTGGAGCACGAGGCGACCACCACCCGCCTGTCCGATGACCAGCTGTTCTACGCCCAGCAGCGCGGGCTTTCGGAAGAGGAGGCCGTGGCCCTGCTGGTCAACGGCTTCGTCCGTGACGTGATGCAGAAGCTGCCGATGGAGTTCGCGGTCGAGGCGCAGAAGCTGGTGGCGATCTCGCTGGAGGGGAGTGTCGGATGACGACTCCCGCCGCCGCCGACGTCGACATGACGGTCCAGGTCAGCCATCTGTTCTCGACGCCGCTGGTGGTCGGGAAGATCGCCGGCGGCGAAGCGCTGGCGCGCGACCTCGGGACGGTCACCCGCGCCCGGCGCGACAGTCATCCGGGTGTGGCCAAGACCAATGTCGGCGGCTGGCATTCGACCTATGACATGATGGACTGGGGCGGCTCGGCGGCGCGGACCCTGGCCCGACTGTCCGTCGGCCTGGCCAAGAGCGCCTCGGCCTTTGCCGACGCTTCGCCGGACGACTTCGACTGGACGGTTGAGATGTGGGCCAACATTTCCGGGCCCGGGGCCTCGAACGCGATCCACGTCCATCCCGGCTCTTTGTGGGCGGCGGTCTTCTACGTCGACCTGGGCGAGGCCGCGGCGGGCGAGGACGTGGGCGGACGGCTGCATTTCGAGGATCCGCGCCATCCGCTGCCCAGTATGCAGCACCGGGGCTTCCGCCTGACCGACGCCTCCGGGGCCCGGTACAACGGGGCGCTGACGGTCAGTTCGGCGATCGGCGACCTGGTGCTGTCCCCCTCGTGGCTCAAGCACGGGGTATCGACCTACACCGGCTCCGGCGAACGCATCAGCATCGCGATGAACCTGAATGCCGTGTCGCCGGCACGACCCAGGCCGGGCCCGCTTCAGTGACCGCCTCCGCCCCGAAACCCGCATCTCTCCCAACGAGGCCCTGACGTGCTTTCCATCAACAACCTCCACGTCGCCATCGGTGACAAAGCCATCCTCAAGGGCCTGACGCTCGACGTCCCGGCCGGCGAGGTGCACGCCGTCATGGGGCCGAACGGGGCCGGCAAGTCGACGCTGGGCTATGCCCTGTCGGGACGGCCCGGCTATGAAGCGACCGAGGGTTCCGTGGCCTGGAAGGGCGAGGATCTGCTGGCCCTGGACCCGTCCGAACGCGCGGCCAGGGGCGTGTTTCTGTCGTTCCAGTATCCGATCGAGATTCCCGGCGTCCCGGCCCTGACCTTCGTGCGCACGGCGCTGAACGCCCAGAAGCGCGCCCGTGGCGAGGAGGAGGTCTCGGCCCCGGCCTTCCTGAAACAGGTCAGGGCGGCGTCGGCGGCGCTGAAGATGGATTTCGACATGCTGAAGCGGCCGCTCAACGTCGGCTTCTCGGGCGGCGAGAAGAAACGGATGGAGATCCTGCAGATGGCGCTGCTGGAGCCGTCGCTGCTGATCCTCGACGAGACCGATTCCGGCCTCGACATCGACGCCCTGCGGATCGTCTCGGAGGGCGTCAACGCCATGCGCTCGCCCGACCGGGCCATGCTGGTCATCACCCACTATCAGCGCCTGCTCGACTACATCAAACCCGACCGGGTGCATGTGCTGGTTGCCGGCCGCATCGTCGCCTCGGGCGGCCCGGAACTGGCGCATCAGCTGGAGGCGGAGGGTTACGACCAGTACCTTCCGGCGGCGGCGTGAACGCGCCCGTCCGCATCGATCTGAACGACGTTTCCACCTTCCCGTCGAAGCGGGTCGAGACCTGGAAATACACGGACCTGCAGCGCGGACTGCGCGACGCGCCGCCGCCGTCGCCACCGGGTGTGGTCGACGGGAGCGGTCCCTTCTTCGCCCTGGGTGGCGACGGGATCGTGTTCGCCAACGGGCGTGCGGTCGGGGCCGACGCCTATGTCGGCCGGGGCCGCAAGACCCTGCGGCTGCGCTTCGTTTCGGACGCGGTCGGGACCGGCCATACGACCACGGTCCGCATCGCGGCCCAGCCGGACGCCGACCTGCTGATCCTCGAGAGTCATGAGGGCCGGGGTTCGGCCTATGCGGCCCACAACCGCCTGACGATCGACGTCGCGCCCCGGTCGACGGTTACCCGCATCGTCCTGGTCGACGAACCCGGGGACGCCGTCTCGATCACCCAGGCCACGGTCAACGTCGGGCAGGGGGGGCGCTATCGCCAGACCATCCTGACGACCGGTGCCCGGCTGCAGCGGCTGGAGACCCAGGTCACCCATGACGGCCACGCGGCCGATGTGCGGCTCGACGGCCTGTATGTTCTGTCCGACAGCCGCCAGTCCGACCAGACCACGGTCGTCGATCATGTCGGCCCCGACGGCCTGACCGCGCAGCTGACCAAGGGGGTGGTGCGCGACAGCGCCCGCGGCGTCTTCCAGGGCAAGATCATCGTCGAACGCGGGGCCGACGGCACCGACGCGCGCATGGGCCACCACGCCCTGATCCTGGGTGAACGGGCCGAGGTCGACGCCAAGCCGGAACTGCAGATCTATGCCGATGACGTGCAGTGTGCGCACGGCAATACCGTCGGCAATCTGGACGAGGCGGCCCTGTTCTACCTGCAGCAGCGCGGCCTGCCGCTGGATGAGGCCCGCGCCCTGCTGACCGAGGCCTTCCTGCGGGAGGTGACCGACCGGATCGAGCCGGAGGCGGTACGGGATGTGGTGAATCAATGGTTGACGGGGCGGCTGTGATTATTCCTCACCCATCGGGGGAGGGGGACCATGCGCAGCATGGTGGAGGGGGTCAGACCCTGACACCGGCGGCGCGGCAGACCCCCGCCACCGCTTCGCGGTCCCCCTCCCCCGGGGGGGGAGGAACGCCGGCATTCGACCCCTACGCCGCCCGGGCCCAGTTCCCGATCCTGTCGCGGACGGTGAACGGCAAGCCGCTGGTCTATCTGGACTCGGCCGCGTCGGCCCAGAAGCCGCGCGCGGTGATCGCCGCCATGACCGGGCTGATGGAGGGGCACTACGCCAACGTCCATCGCGGCCTGCACACCCTGGCCAATGAGACGACCGAGGCGTTCGAGAAGGCGCGTGAGACGCTGGCCCGGTTCCTGAACGCGGAATCCGCCGAGCAGATCGTCTGGACCAAGGGCGGGACCGAGGCCATCAATCTGGTCGCGGCCGGTCTGGGCCCGTCCATCAAACCGGGCGACGAGATCGTGGTCACCCAGATGGAGCACCACGCCAATATCGTGCCCTGGCACATGCTGCGCGAACGGTTCGGCGCGGTGCTGAAATGGGCCCCGGTGCTGGACGACGGGGCCCTGGATATGGCGGCGCTGGCGGGCCTGATCGGGCCGCGCACGCGGCTGGTCGCCGTCACCCATATGTCCAATGTGCTGGGCACGGTGACTGACGTGCGCGCCGTCGCCGACCTGGCCCATGCGGCCGGGGCGCTGGTGCTGGTCGACGGCTGCCAGGGGGCGGTGCATTGCGCGCCGGACGTCCAGGCGCTGGACGCCGACTTCTATGTCTTCACCGGCCACAAGCTGTATGGCCCGACCGGGATCGGCGGTCTGTACGGCAAACGTGCGGCGCTGGAGGCCCTGCCGCCCTATCAGGGCGGAGGCGAGATGATCGCCACGGTCGAACAGGACCGGGTCACCTATGCCGGGGTTCCGCACCGGTTCGAGGCCGGGACCCCGCCGATCATCGAGGCCATCGGCCTGGGCGCGGCGCTGGACTGGCTGTCCGGCTTCGACCGGGCCGCGATCGCGGCGCACGAGCAGGCCCTGTATGATCACGCCCGCGAGCGGCTGGCCGAATTCGACTGGCTGCGCATCCTCGGCACGGCAGACGGGAAGGGGGCCATCCTGACCTTCACCGTGGCCGACGCCCACGCCCATGACATCGCGCAGATCATGGACCGTTACGGCGTGGCGGTGCGGGCCGGGCTGCACTGCGCCGAGCCGCTGGCGAAACGATTTGGGGTGAGTTCAAGCGCCCGGGCCAGTTTCGCCCTATATAATACGACAGAGGACGCCGATGCCTTTGTCGATGCGCTGATCAGGGCGCGCGAGTTTTTTGTATGACGGACGATATGGACGACGGAACCCTTACCACCAGCAGTGGCACCTTCGCCGAGACCTGGGACGAGTCGGCCAGGAGCGCCATGTCGCAGGCCGAGCTGGACCAGCTGACGGACGATCTGATCACCGCGATGAAGACGGTGTTCGACCCGGAGATCCCGGTCGACATCTATGAGCTGGGCCTGATCTACAAGGTCGACGTTTCCGACGACAAGGACGTGTTGATCGACATGACCCTGACGGCCCCCGGCTGTCCGGTCGCCGGCGAAATGCCCGGCTGGGTCGAGGAGGCGGTTATGCGGGTGCCCGGCATCAAGTCGGCACGCGCCAGCCTGGTGTTCGACCCGCCGTGGGAACCGTCCAAGATGAGTGACGAGGCCAAGCTGGCCCTGAACATGTTCTGAGGATCAATCATTGACCGACCTTCAGACCGCTCCCCGCCCGCGCCGCCCCCGCCCCAAGGTCGTGACCCTGACGGACGCCGCCGCCGCGCGCGTGCGCGAGATCATGGCCCGGGCCGAGACCCCGCGGGTCGGGCTGCGCGTCGGGGTCAAGAACGGCGGCTGTGCCGGTCAGGAGTACACCTTCGCCTATGCCGACACGATCGAGCCGCTGGACGAGGTGGTCGAGGACAAGGGCGTCACCATCCTGATCGACCCCAAGGCCATCCTGTTCCTGATCGGCTCGGAGATCGATTTCGAGACCACGACCCTGTCGTCGAAATTTGTTTTCCGCAATCCGAACCAGACCGACGCCTGCGGCTGCGGTGAGAGCGTCACCATCATCCCGGCCGCGGCGCTCGAGGACTGAACCGTGGCCTATGACCGGGCCTTCGGCGACTGGGTTCGGGAACATTTCGCCGCCCTGGGGCCGCTGGAGATCAAGCCGATGTTCGGCGCGGCCAGCGTCTATGCCAACGGCCTGATCTGGGCCCTGCTCGACGACGGCGTGGTCTGGCTCAAGGCCGATGACGGGAACGCGCCGGCCCTGATCGCGGCGGGCGCGCGCCAATTTGCCTATTCCGCGAAAGACGGCCGGTCGATGGCGATGGCCTACTGGAGCCTGCCGGACAGAGCCGCCGACGACGCCGACGAGGCCGTCCGCTGGGCGCGCGGGGCCATGCAGGCGGCGGTGCGCAAGGCGGCGCGCAAGACGACACCGCGAAAGCCCAAGGCCCGGACCGACGGGACCGGATGATCAGGCGGCGGCCTGTTGCTGGTTGCGCGCGCGGGTCGTCATGTCGCGACCCCCGTGTTTGGATTCGTACAGGGCGGCATCGGCCCGTTCGAGCAGGGACATGGCGGTCTCGCCCGGCAGGCGTTCGGCAAAGCCGATCGAGATGGTCACGGCCCCCAGGTCGTCATTGGTCGAGCGCCGGCGCAGGGCGCGCGAACGGATTTCCTTGCGCACGCATTCCAGCGCGGCCAGCACCGCAGTCGTCTTCTCGGCCGGGAAGATCAGCGCAAACTCCTCGCCGCCGTAGCGGGCGGCGAAGCGCGGTTCCGGCGATACCCGCGCCAGCACACTGCCGACATAGCGCAGCACCTGATCGCCGGTCTGATGGCCCCAGGTGTCGTTGAACCGTTTGAAATGGTCGATATCGAGCACCGCCAGGGCCAGGGACGACGAGCCGGTCTCGGCCGCCTTGGTCGCGGATTCGAGCTGGATGTCGAAGGCCTTGCGATTGGCCAGGTTGGTCAGGGCGTCGGTCATCGCATCGCGTCGCACCAGTTCCAGGTGTTCGCGCAGCCGGGCCACTTCCTGGGTCGAGGTGTCCAGTCGCTGTTCGAGACTGGCGTTCTCGGCCTGGACCTGATGCGTCGCCGCCGTCAGGCCGGTGACGAGGATCTTCAGCTGCTCCGGGTCGTCGGCGCTTTCGATATTGGCCGAGGCCTCGGCCAGGGTGGCGCTGAACGCGACATTGCTGCTGTGGGCGTCGGAAATCGCGTCGGCGACGCTGGACAGTTCGCGGTCCAGCACCCGGCCCGCGTCGCGGATCTCCTCGGACAGCCGGCCCCGGGGCAGGTATTCGGCGGCCAGCATGTCGGCGGTGGCTTCGCTGAACGGCTCGCGCGTCTCGAGCAGGCGCTGGATCTCGCGTCCCAGGGGCCCGTCGGGTTCGCCGAGATAGTAGAGCCAGAGCTCGAAATTGACCGGCGTCGGCCAGACTTCGGCGGCTTCCATCGCCTCGATGACGCGACGCGCCAGCGAGTAGGAATCCGGTCCCCGAAGCGTGGTTTCCACCTGTGCAGCCATTCTTAGCCCCCGCAGACCGTCGGAGTGGTCCTAGATGCGGAGAGACTAGGCCCGGCTTCCGTAACGTCGGGTTAAACCGGCGCCAAAAGCCGGCACACCGGCCCGGTTCAGCCCTTGAGCGTCGCGGGCCGGCGCAGGAAGGCGGGAACGTCGGATTCGCCGAAGGCCTTGCCGGTGCCCGCGATCGCCGGTTCGGCGGCCTCGGCACCGGCACGGCGGTCGACCTGGCGCAGGCGCGGTTCCTGGACCGGCCGGGCGGCCGGTGCCTCCGGCACGACCGGTGCCGCGTCGACCTGGGGCGCACGGTCGGGCTTTGCCGACCGGCTCCGGGTGCGACTGCGCGTGCGTTCGGGCGCGGCCGGAGCGGCTGAAGGCTCGGCGACGGGCGCATCGATCGGGGCCGGGCAGGCCGCGGCGCTCTTGGGCGTGCGGCGGCTGCGGGCCCGGCGGGGGGCCTCCTCGGTCCCGGCATCCGACGGGGGCGGGGACGGTGCTGCCGCGACCCTGGCGACCGGCGCTTCGACGGCGGGGGCGTCCACGGCCTTGGCGCGCGGCGTGCGACCGCCCCGGCTCTCGCTGCGGCTCTCGGCACGGGGCTCGCTGCGGCCCCGGCCCGACCGGCCCTCCTCGCGACGCGGCGCGCCGGTCTTGATGGCCCCGAAATCGAGATCCAGCACCAATTCTTCCGGATCCATCTTGATCAGCTTCAGCACCTTATCCAGCGACTTGTCGTCGCCGGGGGTCACGATCATGAAGGTCTGACCCTTCTTGCCGGCCCGGCCGGTGCGGCCGATGCGGTGCACATAGTCGTCGGCGTGATGCGAGACGTCATAGTTGAACACATGGCTGACGTCGGGAATGTCGAGGCCGCGCGCGGCCACATCCGAGGCGACCAGGATCTTCAGCTCGCCCGAGCGGAAGTCGGCCAGGGTCTTCATGCGCAGCGACTGGTCGAGGTCACCGTGGATCGGGGCCGCATCGAAGCCATGCGACTTCAGCGATTTGGCGACGACGTCGACCTCGGACTTGCGATTGCAGAAGACGATGCCGTTGCGCACGTCGTCGCGGCCGATCAGGGCCCGCAGGGCCGCGCGTTTGGTCTTGGGATCGCTGTTGGGGACCCGCACCAGATACTGGGCGATGGTTTCGGCGGTCATGGCCGGACGCGAGGCCTCGATCCGGGTCGGATCCTTGAGGAACTGGGTGGTCAGCCGGGTGATCTCGGGCGGCATGGTGGCCGAGAAGAACAGGGTCTGGCGCCGCGGCGGCGTCAGTTTGAAGATGCGTTCGATGTCCGGGATGAAGCCCATGTCCAGCATGCGGTCGGCTTCGTCGACGACCATGATCTCGACGCCCGTCAGCAGCATCTTGCCGCGTTCGAACAGGTCCAGCAGCCGGCCCGGGGTGGCGATCAGCACGTCGACGCCCTTGTTCAGGGCCGCGACCTGCTCGCCCATCGACACGCCACCGATCAGCAGCACCCAGTTGAGCTTGGTGCCCTTGGCGTATTTCTCGAAGCTGGACGCGACCTGGTCGGCCAGTTCGCGGGTCGGGGCCAGCACCAGGGCCCGCGGCATCCGGGCCCGGGCCCGGCCCTTGGCCAGACGGTCGATCAGCGGCAGGGTGAAGGCGGCGGTCTTGCCGGTGCCGGTCTGGGCGATGCCCAGCACGTCGCGTCCGGCCAGGGCGACCGGAATGGCCTGCTCCTGAATGGGGGTGGCCGTGGTGTAGCCGGTATCGGCGACCGCTTTGAGGGTCGTGGGCGAGAGGCCCAGTTGATTGAATTCTGTCATGGATCCTTGGGAACAATAGGCGCCCCTCGTCAGGGGGCGGCGGCAAATGCGCGGAACCGCCCCTCAATGGGCGAGCGGGCGGCGCGGATTCGCCAGACCTGTTCCGGATGTCAGCGGTATAGAAGACCCCACGTCCAAGTCAAGTTTTGCGGGTCGGGTTCGGGATCGCGCGGCCCTTGGCAATTCCTTACAGTTCGTTAATAGTCGTTTCCGGGGATGGAAGTGGGGGCTTTATCCATGCGGCTTTTCGGCATGATCATCGCACTGGCCGGATGCCTTATGGCCTCGCCCGGCCATGCCGGTATCGATGTGGTCTTCGGCAACACGGTCGTCAGCCGCTATCCCGACGGCGGCTGGGTCAAGCACTGGTTCAACCGGGACGGCTCCTACCTCGCCCGGTTTTCCGACGGTCGTGAACTTCGGGCCCAGTGGGCGGTCAACGGGGATCGCGTCTGCCTGAACCGGATCGAGCCCAGCATGCTCATTCCCCGCTTCTGCACGCCGATGATCGACGCCTCGGTCGGCGAAACCTGGCCGGCGCGCGACCCGCTGGGCCGCCGCGTCCAGAACGAGCTGCAGGCGGGGCGTTAGGCGAACCGCTTCGGACGGACGGATCGGCGGGCCCGCCCGGCATGACGGCCTAACGCGGTTTGACCCTGTCCGTGATGTCCGCGATCCGGGCACCGCCGACGGAAAAATAGCGCCCGCCCGCCACGATCACCAACGTCATCTGCTTCTGGATCGACAGGAAGACCTGGGTCTCTGTCGGGCCGCTGGAGACGATCTGGGTATAGAACAGCATGGTGTCCCGGGTACCCTCGGGCGGCGGGTCGGCGAAGAAGCAGCCGTTGCTCAGCTGATCACGGCGCAGCACTGACTGACCGTCCGGGCTGATCCGGAAGCGGTAGTGTCCGCCGACGGGGATGGCCCCGCTCTCCGGTGTCGGCACCAGCAGCCAGACCAGCCAGTCATCGCTGTCCGGATCCGGCATGATGACGGTGTTGACGCGCGCCGCGCACCGGAGCTCGCCGATGTTGGCCCGGGCCGTCGCCAGTGCGCGGGTCTGCGCCAGCTCGCCCGGGGTCAGGGTGGTCGCGGTCGCGGGCGTTGCGGGCCCGGCGGTCCGGGTCACGACGACGTCCCAGCCGGGCACGGGATCGGGGTCACCGTCGCGATAGAACCGGACCCTGTGCCCGTTTCCGGCCGACTCGATCAGCCAGCCGCGAACGGAGGTCAGCGCCTGCCCGGGGATGGCGTCGCGCAGGGCGTCGGTGGCCAGCCATGCCGCACGATCCAGCCGGTACATCTCCAGACCGATGCGCGACACCTTGTCGGTCGACCACGCCTCGATCGGAACGGGCTCGGGCAATGGGGCACCCGCGTCACGCTGTGACGGGGTCTGGGCCAGGCTGTGGGCGGGCCAGCCGAGCGCGAGGACGGCAACGAAGGCGGCGAGACGCATGGACAGCTCCGGGTTGCGGGCCGACCCTAGCGCTACACGTCCAGGTCGGCCACCGCGAACTGGGCATTGTCCTGGATGAAGCGGAAGCGGGCGTCGGCCTTCTTGCCCATCAGTCGCTCGACCAGATCCTCGATCTCGTCCTCGCTCTCGGGCAGGGTGACGCGGGCCAGGGTGCGCTTCTTCGGATCCATGGTGGTCTCCTTCAGCTGGGAGGCCATCATCTCGCCCAGGCCCTTGAACCGCCCGATCTCGACCTTGCGGCCCTTGAAGGTGGTGGCCAGCAGTTCGTCGCGGTGGGCGTCGTCGCGGGCATAGTCCGACAGGGCCCCGGCGCTGATCCGGTACAGCGGGGGCAGGGCCATGTAGAGCCGGCCCTGACGGATGACCTCGGGCATGGCGCGATAGAAGAAGGTGATCAGCAGGGCCGCGATATGGGCCCCGTCGACGTCGGCGTCGGTCATGATGACGATGCGCTCGTAGCGCAGGTCGTCGATGTTGAATCGCGGGCCGGTGATCACACCCAGCGCCAGCTGCAGGTCCGACAGTTCGATGTTCTGGCGCAGTTTGTCGGCCGTGGCCGAGGCGACGTTCAGGATCTTGCCGCGCAGGGGCAGGATGGCCTGGGTCGTGCGGTCGCGCGCCTGTTTGGCCGAGCCACCGGCCGAGTCGCCCTCGACGATGAACAGTTCGGTGCCGTTGGCCGACTGACGCGAGCAGTCCGACAACTTGCCCGGCAGGCGCAGCTTGCGCGTGGCCTGGGCCCGCTGGACCTCCTTGTCCTTGCGGCGACGCAGCCGGTCCTCGGCCCGTTCGATGACGAAGCCCAGCAGGGTGTTGGCCTGTTTCGGACTTTCGGTCAGCCAGTGGTCGAGCGGATCGCGCAGCAGTTGCTCGACCAGACGCTGGGCGTCCGGCGACGACAGGCGGTCCTTGGTCTGGCCCTGGAATTCGGGATCGCGCACGAACACCGAGATCATCGCCCCGGCATTGGCGATCACGTCCTCGGCCGTGATCAGGCTGGCGCGCTTCTCGTTGCTCAGTTCGCCGTAGGACTTCAGCCCCTTGACCAGGGCGGCGCGGAAGCCGGCCTCGTGGGTGCCGCCGTCGGGCGTCGAGACGGTGTTGCAGTAGGACTGGACGAAGCCGTCGGACTCGCCGAAGCCGATCGGCGACCAGGTCACGGCCCATTCGACCGCCCCGGCCTCGCCCTTGCGCTCGACCCGACCCTCGAAGGCGGGAGTCACGGTCTCGAGATCGCCGATCCGTTCGGCCAGGGCGTCGGCCAGGCCGTTGGGGAAGTGGAACACCGCCTCGGTCAGGGTGTGGTCGGTGATCCGTTCCGGGGCGCAGCTCCAGCGGATCTCGACGCCGCGGAACAGATAGGCCTTGGACCGGGCCATGCGGAACAGGCGGGCGGGCTTGAAGGCGGCGCCGGTGCCGAAGATCTGCTCGTCGGGGCGGAAGCGGATCAAGGTGCCCTTCTTCTTCGACGGCACGCCGCGCTCGATCGGGCCCAGCGGCAGACCGCGCGAGAACGACTGTTTCCACTCATGACCGTCGCGCCAGACGGTGACGTCGAGTCGCTCGCTCAGGGCGTTGACGACACTGACGCCGACGCCGTGCAGGCCGCCCGAGGTCTCATAGGCCTTGCCCGAGAATTTGCCGCCCGAGTGCAGCACCGTCATCACCACTTCCAGCGCCGACTTGCCGGGATGTTTGGGGTGGGGGTCGACCGGGATGCCGCGCCCGTCGTCGCGCACCGACAGGAAGCCGTCGGCGTCGAGGTCGACGGTGATCAGCTTGGCATGGCGGGCCACGGCCTCGTCCATGGCATTGTCGAGGACTTCGGCGAACAGGTGGTGCAGGGCCCGCTCGTCGGTGCCGCCGATATACATGCCGGGCCGCTTGCGCACCGGCTCGAGGCCTTCCAGCACCTCGATCGACGAGGCCGAATAGCTGCCGGGGACCGGCGGGGCCGAGGGCGGGCTCGCCGGTGCCGACTGCGGGGCAGGGTCCGCCGCCGCCGGGGCCGGCGGAGGACCGGGCGTGGCTGTGGCGGGCGCAGCCGCGGTCGTCACCGGCGTCGGCTGGTCGTCGTCAAAGGCTGAGAAGAGGTCTGCGGGCTGGCCCATGGGCATACTGTGCGGCGATTCGGGAACGGGTCTGGTAGGCCGCCTGCGGGTTCGGGGCAAGCGATGTGGATATCGCCAGCGCCTGCGGTGACAGGGCGCGCGCCAATATCGCCAGGAACAGGGTCCACGGCAGGCTGGCATGGCTGAGCAGAACGCTCTCCGACAGGCTGAGCAGCAGGAAAACCGCCAGATAGGCGATGGCCCAATAGCCCTCGCGCAGCCCGGCCGACCCCAGCCGGACCAGGGTCACCACGGTGGCGGTGACGAACAGGCCGGCGACCGCGACCGCGCCCGGCCAGCCCAGTTGCACCAGCAGGTCGATCCAGCCGTTGTGGGCCGAGGGCACCAGCCAGCCGGTCTCCTGGCGCACGAAGGCGGCCGGCACCGATTCCCGACCCCAGAAGGCACTGTAGCCATAGCCGGTCCACGGTCGCTCGCCGACGCGGCGCATCAGGCTGTCCCAGATGTGGGTGCGCCCGGTCAGGGAGGGATCCTTGCCCAGCGCCACCAGGATCGACTCCGGCTCGGTCAGGAAGACGTACATGCCGATCCCGGCGACGACGATGCCCAGCCACACGCAGACGACGGTGAAGACCGGTCCGCCCCGGCGCATGGTCCACAGGGCCGCGACCAGACCCAGACCGAGCAGCAGGCACAGCAGGGAGGTCTTGGACTGGGTCGCGACCACCAGGGCCGTGGTCAGCACCAGGGTCAGGGCCGGGGCCTTCCAGCGTCCGGTCTCCGCCGCCAGGCAGGCCGCCGCGGCCGTGGCCCCGGCGACCATGACGATCCCCATCTGGTTTTTCTCGTACCAGAGGCCCCGCCACAGGCCGGCGTTGTCCTGCTGGTGCACGCCGATGGTCGGGAAGGCGAACACCATGACCAGACTGCCGACGGCCAGGACGAGCATGGTCTGCATCAGCAGGCGCGGCAGGCGATCACCGGTGAAGGCGGTGCCCAGGTACAGGGCGAAACTGCCGGTCATGGTCATGGCGATGACCCGGCGCCCGGTCACGGCCGGGTCGATCGACCAGAATTTCGACGCATAGACCAGGGCCACCAGCCCGGCGAGCGCCAGCCACGCGGGCCAGACGCGCACGACCTGCTCGAACCGCGCGAGGATCAGGCCAAAAATGATCGCATAGACCGGCAGCCAGATCAGGCGCAGCATCGGCGTCTCGCCCTGGTCCGGGGCGAATACCGGCCCGATCAGGGCCCCGGTCAGCATGGCGATACAGATCATCGCCCCGACCCGCTCCCACAGGAGCGGTTCGCGATCGGTCAGCCGGGAATCAGGACGGGACGGGCGCACCGGCGCAGGGTGCGCGGTCGTGCTTAACGAAGTGTTGGGACGGGGATGCGCGTGCGACGTTCCAGGCCTTGGATGGTGCCGGTTCAGGACCGATCCTGAGCCCCATGGAAGACCCGCACGATGATCACCTCGTTTTGCCGAACCTCATAGCGAATGACAAAACCAAACTGGCCGAACCGCACCTGCGCCTCGCGCTCATCGCCGGGGGTTGCATGACCCGAAAGTGGATGGCTCGTGAGTCGACTGATCGTGTCGAAGATGGCGCGGACCGCCTTTCGGGCGGAACGCGGCGACCGGTCGGTCAGCCAGTCGATCTGGAGACGAAGATCGAGATGGGCCCGGCTGGTCAGCCGGACTTTCAACGCCGGGCCTTCAGCTTCTCCTCGAGGTAGGCTTCGAGTTCCGGCCGCACCTCATCCCAGTCCCGAGCCCCTTCCTCGACAACGGGTTCTGCGACCGCCGTGCGGGGGTCGCCGCCCTCCGGCCATTCGAAATCGTCGTAGTCGAAGAGTTGGGCGCTCAGCAGCGACGTCGCGAGCTCTTCGGGGGACACGCCCGCGGCCTTCGCCTTCTTCGCCAGCTTTGCGGTGGCGTAGGGGTCGAGTTTGAGTGTCAGAGCGCCGTCAGCCATGACGATCAGACTAGCATGTTTCAGTGTTGAGTGGTCGATGGAAACGCTCTCACGTCTTCTCCACGAAACTGTCGATGACCCGCTTCTCGCCGGCCTTTTCGAAATCGACCAGCAGCTTGTTGCCCTCGATGAGGCGCACGGTGCCGTAGCCGAATTTCTGGTGGAAGACGCGCTCGCCCCTGGCCCATTTCGAAGCGGCCTTCGGGTCGGCGGTGGCGATCAGCCGGCCCTGGCCCTCGATCACGGTCTTGCGGGCCTGGCGGTCGCGCGGGGTCGCGCCGGCGGTGAAGCTCTGGGCCCGTTTCCAGCCGGGTGACGAATAACCGGCCCCGAAGCTGGGGGCCTCGTCCCAGCGCGACCTGGCCTCCTTCATCCCGTCCGACGCGCCGTAGTAGCCGGTCTCGCTCTGGGCCTCGACATGGGCCATCGGCAGTTCGTCGACGAAGCGACTGGGCAGCTGGCTGGTCCAGCGACCGTAAACTAGCCGGTTGGCGGCGAAGCTGATGCGGGCGCTGGCCTTGGCCCGGGTCACGCCGACATAGGCGAGGCGGCGTTCCTCCTCGAGGCCCTTCTCGCCCTTCTCGTCGATCGAGCGCTGCGACGGGAACACGCCTTCCTCCCAGCCGGGCAGGAAGACCAGCGGGAACTCCAGCCCCTTGGCCCCGTGCAGGGTCATGATCTGGACCGCGTCGTCACCGGCCCCGCGGTCGATCTCCATGACCAGCGACACATGTTCCAGATAGGCCCCCAGCGTCTCGAACGCCTGCATCGCCTGGGTCAGTTCCTTGAGGTTGTCGAGCCGAGTCTGGCCGGTGGCGCGGTCGGCCTTCTGCATGTCGGTGTAGCCGCTCTCCTCGAGAAGGGTCTCGGTCACCTCCCAGTGGGGGGAGTCGACGGCCATGGCGCGCCAGCGGTCGATGTCGCGCACGAAATTCGACAGGGCGGTGCGGGTGCGGGCCTGCAACTCGTCGGAGGTGATCAGGTCGCGCACCGCCGCCATGGCCGAGACGCCCGACTGGCGGGCGATCGACAGCACCTTCTGGACGCTGGTGTCGCCGATGCCGCGCTTGGGCACATTGACGATGCGCTCGAAGGCCAGGTCGTCGTCCTCGGAATTGATCAGCCGCAGATAGGCGTGGGCGTCGCGGATCTCGGCCCGTTCGTAGAAGCGCGGCCCGCCGATCACCACATAGGGGATGGCCAGCATCACGAACCGTTCCTCGAACGCCCGCATCTGGAACGAGGCCCGCACCAGCACGGCCATGTCGCTGTATTTCATGCCGGGCTCGCCCGCATGGGGGCGGCGGGCGGTCTCGATCTCGTCGGCGATCAGCCGGGCCTCGGCCTCGCCGTCCCAGACGCCGCGCACCTGGACCTTGTCGCCGCTGTCGTCCTCGGTCCACAGCGTCTTGCCCAGCCGGTCGCGATTGGCCGCGATCAGGCCCGAGGCGGCCCCCAGGATGTGCCGGGTCGAGCGATAGTTGCGCTCCAGCCGGATGACCTTCGCGCCCGGGAAGTCGCGTTCGAAGCGCAGGATGTTGTCGACCTCGGCCCCGCGCCAGCCATAGATCGACTGGTCGTCGTCGCCGACGCAGCAGACATTGCCGGTCGAGGCCGTCAGCAGCCGCAGCCACAGATACTGGGCGACATTGGTGTCCTGGTACTCGTCGACGAGGATATAGCGAAAGCGCCGCCGGTATTCCTCGGCGATATCCGCATGCTGGGACAATATGGTCAGGTTGTGCAGCAACAGGTCGCCGAAGTCGCAGGCGTTCAGGCTGCGCAGCCGCGCCTGATAGGCGGCATAGAGGCCGTGGCCCTTGCCGTTGGCGAAATCCTCGGCCGGGGGCAGGGTTTCGGGCGTCCAGCCGCGGTTCTTCCAGTGGTCGATCAGCCCGTTCAGCGACCTGGGCGTCCAGCGTTTGGTGTCGAGATTGGCCGCTTCCAGCAGCTGTTTGCAGACCCGTTCCTGATCGTCGGTGTCGAGGATGGTGAAGCTGGACTTGAGCCCGACCAGTTCGGCGTGCCGGCGCAGGATCTGGGCCGCCACCGAGTGGAAGGTGCCCAGCCAGCGCAACCCCTCGGCCGAGGGGCCGATCAGATGGGTAATCCGCTCGCGCATCTCGCGCGCGGCCTTGTTGGTGAAGGTGACGACCAGCAGTTCCCACGGTTTCGCGCGTCCCGTCGCCAGGATGTGCGCCAGTCGCGTCGTCAGCACCCGGGTCTTGCCGGTTCCGGCCCCGGCCAGAACGAGCACGGGGCCGTCGACGCTCTCGACCGCCAGCCGCTGTTCGGGGTTCAGTCCGGCCAGATAGTCGCCGGTCCCGCCGCCCGGCGGACGGGCGCGGGCGAGGTCGGAAATCTTGGGAACAGGCAGGTCGGTCACGGGTGGCGGGGTTCCGGATCAGTCGGGAGCGGGGAGGGCGATGTCTAGAACATAATGAGCAC
Organism: uncultured Brevundimonas sp.; assembly: GCF_963975535.1. Taxonomy (GTDB): domain Bacteria; phylum Pseudomonadota; class Alphaproteobacteria; order Caulobacterales; family Caulobacteraceae; genus Brevundimonas. The sequence goes on from NZ_CAXBHE010000004.1 coordinate 127,978, forward strand.
ATCCGTCGACCGGCTCCCGACATCCCCTGCCCACGGGCATCGGTGCTGGAACCGCCAAGCCTGACCGTCGTTTGCCTTTCAACCGAACCGGATCAGGAGATCAAAATGACCGACAACAACACCAACAGCGGCAACAGCGGCGGCGGCAATGCCGGCCTGGCCTTCATCGTCGGCGGCATCGTCGTGGTTCTGGCCATCGTCGCCTATTTCGTCTTCACCGGGGCCTCGCCCGAGCCGAAGCAGGTGGACGTCGATGTCAGCCTGCCGGAGGTCTCGGCCCCGTCCGTTCCCGCCCCGGCCGGCTGAATCCGGCCATGACCGCGCCCCGCGACACCACGTCCGGTCACCGGGCCGGCCCCGGCTGGCGGGGACTGGTGGTCGCGGGGCTGCTGGTCGGGCTGGCGGTCATTCTCATCGTGCTGATCGTCAGGGCGGCCGCGCCGCTGTCGCCTCGGCGACCGGTCCAGGTCGACCTTCCCCTGCCGCAGCCGACCCTGCCGGATACGCCGCGCCTGCCGGACGGTCCGATCGTGCCGCCGGTTGACCGGCGCGTGGCACCCGCTCCGGCGACCGATCCGGCTCCGTGAGTCCTAGCGCAGGCGATAGCTGATCGTCGTTACGACCCGCACCTTCTTGTCCGGCGACGTGCTTTCGTCGCCGACCTCGTCGCGGGCCAGAATCTGGAACGAGCCCTGGTTGGCCTGGCGGATCGGCCCCAGGGGCGCGCCGGAATCCTTGGCGAATTGCTCGGCCCCGGTCCGGGCCGAGGCCGTGGCCTCGGCGATCATCGCCGGGCGCACCGCGTTGAGCCGGGTGAAGATATAGGTCGGGCCGGCGTAGTCCTGCAGCACCACCCCCTGTCGCACCAGTTCGTTCAGCGCCCGGCTGGTGGCCTGCACCCGGTCGACGTCCGTGCTGCGCACCCCCACGGTCTGGGCCAGGATGAAGCGCGGCCCGCCGGACTGACTGGCGTATTCGCGGGATCGGGTGTCGGCCACTTCCAGCCGCCCCAGCGAAACGGCGTCCTCCGGATAGCCCTGGGCGGTCAGGAAGCGGCGCACGATAACCAGATCGCCGTCGATACGGCCCTGGACCTCGGACAGCACATCGCCCGAGGCGGTGAAGCGCAACGGCAGTACCGCCAGATCCGCCCGGACGTCCCGTTCGGCCAGGCCCCGCACGGTGACCGATCGATCACCGATCCGGGCATTGACCAGACCCTGGCCGACAAAGGCCCCGCTGCCGATCAGGCCCACGGCCAGCAGGGCCCCCACGACGAGGGCCGGCATCAGGGGATGGTCGCGCATGGTCGCCTCCGGGTTCAGGGGCGGAGGATGCGCCGATGCGGGAAGCTGTCAATCGCCGTGGCGCGCCGCCTGTTCCAGCGCCAGCAGCCGGCAGGCCGAGGCCAGGGATCGCCGACCCCGCGTCGTGTCGATCCAGGCCAGCAGTCCCGCATGGCTCAGGCCGCGGGCGGCGGCGACCCGGTCCAGGATGACCCAGAATTCCGGTTCCAGCGCCACCGAGGTGGCGTGGCCCGACAGCATGACCGACCGCTTCTTCAGCATCCACTCCGCTCCAGCATGGCGACCGTGCCCGGACGGCGTGATCGCCGGTGGATATCCCTAGCGCGATCGTCCCGTCGCGGACCAGTCGGTCCGGGTCGCCATGCCCGTTCCCGTGCGACGCGAAAGCCGCTATGTTGTCAGTGATCAGGAAGGCCTCTGGCATGACGATGACCACCGCGACCGGCTCCGAAGACTTCATGCGCCAGCGTTCCGAACGCCTGCGCCCGATCAAGGCCCTCCAGGCCTTCGGCCGGCTGATCCGCGACAAGGAGGACACCGCCCAGGTGTTCGAGATCATGAAGGCGCTCAGCGGCCGCTCGGTGTCGCGCGGCTACTACCGGCTGCTGAAGACCACCGAGGGCGGACGGCAGGCCTTCCTGCACGAGGAACTGGCCCACAAGCTCGACGATCCCGAGTGGCTGGCCCGGTTTCCCGAGGGCACGGTCGGCGGGGCCTACCGGTCGTTCCGCAACGCCCGGGGCTTTACCGCCGACGGCCTGGCCGCGGTCGAGCGCGAGGTGGTGCCCTTCATCGACGCCCCCCATCCGCTGATCTGGTATTCGCGTCGCCTGCGCGACGTCCACGACATCTGGCACGTGCTGACCGGCTATGAGACCGACGCCCTGGGCGAGGCCTGCGTCGTGTCGTTTTCCTATGGTCAGACCCACAATCTGGGCTTCGCCTTCATCGGCTGGGGCGCGGCCCGCGAGGTCCAGCGCGAGAACCGCAGCATCCCGGCCCGCAAGGCCGTGCTGCAGGCGTGGCGCAACGGCCGCGCCGCGCGCTGGCTGCCGGCGCTCGACTACGAAGCCCTGTTCGAGCGGCCGCTGACCGAAGTGCGTCAGACGCTCGGCATCCGTCCGCCGACGGTCTATGACGCGGTGCCGGTGGCCGTGCGTCAGGGCCTGAAGCTGCGCTCGGCCTGATCCGGCCCGTTCACGGACGTAAGGTCGGCGGCGGCGGGGTGGCCAGGACGTCGACGCGGCGCGCTTCGGACCCATCCGTTCCGGCCTGGTCCGGCGCGGGTTCGACCGCGCCGGCCGCGACGACGGTGATCTGCCCGACCGCAAGACCCCGCTCGACCAGATAGTCGCGCACCGCCTCGGCGCGCTCGCGGGCCATGCGCTGGTTGGCCCGGGTTCCACCGCGGCTGTCGGTGCGACCGGTCAGGGTCAGCGACCAGCCGTTGTCGACGAGCCCTTCGGTCGCCAGCACAGCGTCCAGACTGGCCCGCGCGGCCTCGGACAGTTCGGCGCTGCCGTAGTCGAACAGGACCCGGGCCTCGACCGGTTCCGGTGCCGGGGCCTGGCGGTTCTCGATCTCGGCCCGGACCGACGGGCGGATGATGGAGGCGGTCGGCGGCGCGCCGGCCTCGACCGCCGGCACCGGTGCGGGACCGCGATCGACGGACCGGTCGTCGCAGGCGGCGGCCAGACCGGCGAGAACCAGGCCGACGCCGATCACGGGCAGATGACGGTTCATGCGCCGGCCGGCGAAGGAAGTGGGGTCATGCCTTCGTCTCCTTTCGGGGGCGGGGATTTGCGGGCCCGGGCCTTGGCCGGATCCCGCGGCGGGACATAGGACACGACGGTATCGCCCGGCTGCGGCCTGGGCCGCGAGGCATGGCTGAAGAAATGCAGCTTACCGTCTTCCCGGACCAGCAGCAAAAGGTCGGCCTCGGCGGGCAGCTCGTCGCGGGCGTCGTCCATGCTGAATTTCTCGCTCAGGCGGGTCTTGCGGAAGCCCCAGCCTTCGCGTTCGCGGCGCGCGATCTCCTCGACGCCGAGGCCCGAGGCGAACAGGGTGCGGCCACGCAGGGCCGGGGGCAGGGCCCGCGGGTTCTTTTCCGAGGTATCGCCCAGCTGAAAGACGGCATGACGGCCCATCTCGGGGACCAGCTCGTTGCAGACCAGGGCGTTGTAGGCCTCGTTGTCGGTCGTCGCGACCAGGGCCTGGAACTGGCCCATGTCGACATGGTCCTCGCTGCCTTCCGACAGGATTTCCCCGTGGAAGACCGGCATGCCCATCTGCCGCGCGGCGGCGAGGCGCTGCCAGCTGGTATCGGCGATCAGCACGCGGATCTTCAGCGAGGTCAGCATCTGGGCCAGCGACAGGCTCCAGGGCGTCGTGCCGACGATCAGCACGCCCCGGTCCGACGATCCCGTGACCCCGAGCCAGCGCGCCGCCAGCTTGGCGGTGAAGCTGTGCGCGACGATGGTGGCGATGACCACGGCAAAGGACAGGGCCACCAGGGTGCTGCCGTCGGCATAGCCCAACTCACCGAGCCGCAGGGCGAACAGGCCGCTGATGGCGACCGCGACGATGCCGCGCGGGGCGATCCAGCCGATGAACAGCTGCTCGCGCAGCGGCACCGGACTGAAGGCCAGGCTGAGCAGGACGGTGGCCGGGCGCACGATAAACAGCAACACGATCAGAAAGGCCGCGAACCGCCATTCGAACTGGCGCAGGACCTCGAGGTTCAGCGACGCCGAAAGCATCACGAACACGCCCGACACCAGCAGGACGGTGATGTTCTCCTTGAAATGCCGGAAGTCCCGGAAGCTGGCCAGGTTCATATTGGCCAGGGCCACACCCATCACCGTCACGGTCAACAGCCCGGCCTCGTCCTGGATCATATTGCCGCCGACGAAGACGCCGATGACGGTGATCAGCAGCACCGGGGACTTCAGGAATTCGGGCACATAGCCGCGCGGAAAGGCCCAGGCGATGGCCCGGGCCGCGCCCCAGCCGATCAGGCCGGCGACCGTCGCCGCCAGCAGCAGCGAGACGACGACGCCGACGACGGTGTCGCCCTGACCGGCCCGGTGCAGCACCTCATAGGTCAGCACCGCGCACAGGGCCCCCAGGGGGTCGTTGACGATGGCTTCCCATTTCAGGATGGCGCGCGGGCGCTGGGCCAGATTGGTCTGGCGCAGCAGGGGCAGGACCACGGTCGGACCGGTCACCACCAGAATGCCCGCGAACAGGATGGCCACCGGCCAGATCAGGCCGGCGACATAGTAGCAGGCGAGGGTGCCCAGCACCCAGGCGATCGGCACACCCAGGAACACCAGCCGGTGCACCGCGCCCTCGGCATGCCGCAGCTCACGGAAATTCAGGTTCAGCCCGCCCTCGAACAGGATGATGGCCACGGCCAGCGAGATGATCGGCTCCAGCAGGTGACCGAAGTCGCGCTCGGGCTGGATGAAGCCGGTCAGGGGACCGCCGATGATGCCGGCCAGCAGCATCAGGGCGATCGCCGGCCACCCGGTGCGCCAGGCGATCCATTGCGCGCCGATACCCAGCACGCCGATTGCCGCGAGGACCAGTCCCTGATTTTCCATTCTGCCCCGATGTTACGGAAGATCGTGAGTCTAGCCAATGGCTCAGGCGGCCAGGCGTTGCAGCGAATCGTCGATGAGTGAAACCGGCCGGAACCGTATGTGACCGGCAGCGGCCGCCGGACGCTCGCAATGTCCGGGGATTCGGCTCAAGTGTCCGGATCTTCCGCCCCTGTCGATGGTTCGCCGCCCTGTGCCTTTTCCCTCGCCGACCCGCCCCGGTTTTCGACGCCCTTCCGCGGGGATGCTTGCCGTTCTCGGAGTAGCCGTCTGCGCCCTGATCTGGGGCACCACCTGGTTCGCCATCACCCTGCAACTGGGCACGGTCGATCCGGTCGCCTCGGTCGTCTGGCGCTTCGGCCTGGCCGCCATCGTGCTGTTCGCCGGCTGTCTGGCGACGGGCCGCCGGATTCGCCTGAGCCGGTCGCAGCATCTGGCGGCCCTGGGGCAGGGGGCCTTCGTCTTCGCGATCAGCTACGCCTTCGTCTATGCCAGCGAACAGCGCGTCGCCTCGGCCATCGTTGCCGTGATCTTCGCCGCCCTGGCCTTTCTCAATCTGGTGCTGTTCCGCGTCGTGGCCGGCCAGAAGGCCGCGCCGATCGCCTGGGCCGGAGCCTGTCTGGGCCTCCTGGGTGTGGCCGTTCTGTCCGCCAGCGAGATCGTCGGGGCCCGGATGGAGTCGGCGGCCCTGATCGGCATCGGGTTCGCGATCATCGCCGTCACCAGTTCCACTGTCGGCAACTATTTCGCCTGGCGCGGCCAGGTCGCCGGGGCGGCGGTGATCCCGGCGACGGCCTGGGCCATGGCCTATGGCACGGGGATTCTCGGGGTGTACGGCCTCGCCACCGGGGTGCACTGGAGCATCGAGCTGACGGCCGCCTATCTGGGCTCGCTGCTGTATCTGTCGCTGCTCGGTTCGGTCGTGGCCTTCGTGATCTATTTCACCATCGCCCGGTCCCGCGGCTATGCCCTGGCCAGCTATATTTCGGCCCTGACCCCGCCGATCGCCATGCTGGTCTCGGTCCTGTTCGAGGGGGCCAGTTTCGGCTGGCCGGCCCTGGCCGGCCTGGCCCTGGTGCTGTCCGGCCAGGCCCTGCTGATCCGCGCCCCCCGGCCTAGCTGAACCAGCGCCAGCGGCGGCGTTTGCGCGGCTTGCCGGTCTTGTCCTGTTCGGCGTCGCGGGCCGCCTGCGCCTCGCGTTCCTTGCGCTCGGCGGCGAGCCGCAGGGCCACCAGGACCGGGATCAGGCCGTGGCGGATACGGTAGCTGACGGGACTCGCCCATGCTCAATCCTCCCGCTTCTGACCGTCCAGCAGGCGCGCGGCCCGGTCCCTGGCCTCGCTCGCGGCCTTGCGTTCGGCCCTGGTGCGGCCACTGGCGGCGCGGTTTGTGACGGCGTCGGCCCTGGCCTCCGCCTTGGCTCGCGCCTTGCGCACCTGGTTCAGATTGATGATCTCGGCCATTCGGGCCTCCGAGGCTCTGAGCGACAGTGGACCGACAGGCTGGGCGCAGACGGCCGCGGGATCAAGTCTGCAGGCCCACGGCCCGGTGTCGGTGCCCGTCAGGCTTACCGCGAATTCACCCCGGAGCCGCCGGGCACGGTGCATAATCCCGGTGTCGCGCCCGCTCCGGGGCGTTGAGGAGACGACCGCTGTGATCCGCCTGATCCTGAACATCCTGTGGTTCATCCTGGGCGGCTGGTTGTCCGGCCTGCTGTGGCTGATCGGCGGCACGTTCCTGGCCCTGACCGTGGTCGGCCTGCCCTGGACGTTCGCGGCCTGGCGCATCGCCAGCTATTCCTTCTGGCCCTTCGGCCGCGAGGTCGTCTGGGCCGGTGAGGCGACCGGCAAGGATGTCGGCTGCCTGGGCATCGGGCTCAATGTGATCTGGTTCGTGTTCGCCGGCTGGTACATCGCCCTGTCCCACATCATGATCGCCGTGTTCGAGGCGATCACCATCATCGGCATCCCCTTCGCCCTGAAGGATCTGGAGCTGGCCAAGCTGGCCATGCTGCCGGTCGGGGCGACGATCCGCGACAAACCGTGATCAGTCGTCGTCGGCCAGCAGGACATCCAGATAGGTCTGCGGCCGGTTCAGGAAGCCACGTGTGATCTGGTAGTGGTCGGTGTCCTCCCAGGCGACACGCGCCAGCCCGTGCGGCGAGGCCTGATAGATCCAGGCGTCGGGATAGCCGAGCAGAATTGGCGAATGGGTGGCGATGATGAACTGGGACTTCGTGTTCACCAGCTGATGCAGCCGCGCCAGGAAAGACAGCTGGCGTGACGGTGACAGTGCCGCTTCGGGTTCGTCCATTATGTACAGGCCGTTGCCCTGAAACCGGTTCTCGAACAGGTCGAAAAAGCTCTCGCCGTGGGACTGCTCATGCAGTCCGGTCTGGCCCGCCCGGCCTGTGCCGGAGGCATCCAGATAGGTCGCTGTATTGAAGAAGCTCTCGGCGCGCAGGAAATAGCCGTCCGTCGCCTTGATCGGTGCCCGGACCGGCCGGACGAACCGGTGCAGCGGCGAGTGTGAGGCATGGGTCGTGAACTGGTGGTCCCTCGATCCGCCCTCGGCATTGAAGCCCCAGGCGATCGCCAGGGCTTCAATGAGGGTGGACTTGCCCGAACCGTTTTCACCGACCAGGAAGGTCACGCGCGGGTGGAAGGCCAGGGAGTTCGTGGTGCGCACGACCGGCAGGTTGAAGGGATAGACGTCGTCATCCCAACCCTCACGCCGCTCGAAACGCGCCTCAATCCAGTAGGGACGGTCTAGGGCGGTCATGCTCAGAAGCCTGTGAACAGGCGGTCGAGGGCGCGGCGGATGGGGTCTTCATACCGGGCCAGTGAGCCAACAGCACGGGTGGGCGGTCGCCGATCTATCGCACCGATCTCGGAGAGCAGGAGTACGAAAAGTTCTCCTTCGAACTCCACCCTGAGGCTCACGCTCGTCAGCACGGCTTGCATCGGCATTTTCAACAACGGCGCGACGAGTCGGGTCGGGGTTTCGTCATAGAATTGCGACTGGACCACGACCAGGTACGGCGCAATCGCTCGCGAGCGCACTGACGGATTGTCGATGACATCGAACTGCCGGATCACCAGCGGCGCAAATCCTCGCCGAAGACGCCATGGCGGTCTATCCGTTCGTTGTGGAGACGGATTGCCTCTGCGTTCTCCTCGGCCCAGCGCTTGGCGCGGGCCTCGGCTCCGGCAGGATCGACCTTCTGAAGGTACAGGCGCAGGCTGCGCTCATCCACGCCGGTGACGTCGATGCCGAGCCGCGCGGCCTGTTCCAGCAGTTCCGGCTCTATCTCGATCTTCTTCAACTCGGGTTTGGCCATGGCGCGAGGCTACGCCGAAACCCGCGGCCTCGCTACCAACCCGAAGTAGGTAGCCATCACCCCGGCGAGATCATCTTCTCCGGCCGCACGGCCTCGTCGAACTCGGCGTCGGTCAGATAGCCGCCGCCGACGGCTTCCTCGCGCAACGTCGTCCCGTTCTTGTGCGCCGTCTTGGCGATTTTGGCGCAGGCGTCGTAGCCCAGCTTGCCGTTCAGGGCCGTGACCAGCATCAGCGAATTGTCGAGGCCGCGCTTGATGTTGTCCTCGCGCGGCTCGATGCCGACGACGCAGTTGTCGGTGAAGGACACCGCCGCATCGGCCATCAACCGCACTGACTGCAGGAAGTTGTAGGCCATCACCGGGTTGAAGACGTTCAGTTCGAAATGCCCCTGCGAGCCGGCGAAGGTGACGGCGGCATGGTTGCCGAACACCTGGACGCAGACCTGGGTCAGGGCTTCCGACTGGGTCGGATTGACCTTGCCCGGCATGATCGAACTGCCCGGCTCGTTTTCCGGCAGGGCCAGTTCGCCCAGACCCGAACGCGGGCCCGAGCCGAGGAAGCGGATGTCGTTGGCGATCTTGAACAGCGAGGCGGCGACCGTGTTGATGGCCCCGTGGCTGAACACCATGGCGTCGTGGGCGGCCAGGGCCTCGAACTTGTTGGGGGCCGTGGTGAAGTCGAGGCCGGTGATCGCCGCGATCCGCTCGGCCACCTGTTCGGCGAAGCCGACCGGGGCGTTCAGCCCGGTGCCGACGGCGGTGCCGCCCTGGGCCAGTTCCATCAGTTTCGGCAGGGTCTGTTCGATCCGCTCGATGCCGTTGGCGACCTGCTGGGCATAGCCGCCGAACTCCTGGCCCAGCGTCAGCGGGGTCGCGTCCTGCGTATGCGTCCGGCCGATCTTGATGATGTGGGCCCAGGCCCTGGCCTTGGCGTCCAGCGCCGCGTGCAGATGCTTCAGGGCCGGAATCAGGTCGTTGACCAGCTGTTCGGCGCAGGCGACGTGCATGGCCGTGGGGAAGGTGTCGTTGGACGACTGGCTCATGTTGACGTGGTCGTTCGGATGGACCGGCTTTTTCGAGCCCATCTCGCCGCCCAGCATCTCGATGGCGCGGTTCGAGATCACCTCATTGGCGTTCATGTTCGACTGGGTGCCCGAACCGGTCTGCCAGACCACCAGCGGGAAATGGTCGTTGAGCCGGCCCGAGATTACCTCATCGGCGGCCTTGACGATGGTGTCGCCGATCGCCGGATCCAGCTTGCCCAGCGCCATATTGGTCTCGGCCGCGGCGCGTTTGACGATGCCCAGCGCCCGCACGATCGGCAGCGGCTGCGTCTCCCAGCCGATCTTGAAATTGCCCAGTGACCGCTGCGCCTGCGCGCCCCAGTAGCGGTCGGCGGCAACCGCGATGGGGCCGAAGGTGTCGGTTTCGGTACGGGTCTTGGTCATGGCAATCTCTCAGGCTGGGCGAACCGGGTGGTCTTAACACCAGATCAGGGGCGGGCAAGCCGCGCCCTTGTTGCGCGGGCCCGGAAATGATATGGCTAGAGTTATGGCGTTAGATGAGGAAATCAGCGTCGGCGTCCTCGAAGCCCGCAACCGGTTCTCCGAACTGATCCGCCGGGTCGTTCACGGCGCGACCGTTACCGTGACCCGGCATGGCCAGCCGATCGTTCGACTCGTCCCGGCCCGGCCCGAGGTCAACCAGGCCGAGATCGACGAGATGCTCGCCGGCGCGCGACGTCTGCGGGCCTCCGCGACCTTCACGACATCCTGGCGCGAGAGCAAGCGGGATCGCGACGAGGGGCGACGCTTCTGATGTTCGTCGTCGACGCCTCCATCGCGCTCGCCTGGCTGCTGCCGGACGAAGAGACCGACAAGGCCGAGACGGTGATGGTCCTCGCCAGGCGGAGCGGCGCGATCGCGCCGGCCCTGTTTCCGCTGGAAGTGGCCAATGCGCTCAGGTCCAACCTGCGCCGGGGACGGCTTGACGCCATCTATCGCGACGCTGCGCTCGATCAGCTCGACAAGGCGGCCGTGGCCCGGGATCTGGAGGCCTATGATCCGACCGTGCTACGCGAGACGGTGAGGTTGTCCGACAAGCACGATCTGACTGTCTACGACGCCGCCTACCTTGAGCTGGCGCTCAGACACGATGCGCCGCTCGGTACGCTTGATGACGATCTGCGGCGCGCGGCCGGTGCCGAAAATGTGGTGCTGCACCCTTGAGCCCGGACTGGATCGGCACGGGCAAGGTCCGCGCCCGCGCGACCGGCGACGTGGTCGAGATCACCATCGACGGCCTGACCACCCAGGCCAAATACTACAAGCCGCTGGCCTATGAGTTCTTTCGCAAGGAATGGACGTCCCGCCCCAGCTATGGCGACTACACGGTCGAGATCGTGATGGAGCATGTCGGCGATCCGCCGTGGCTGGACCTCGACAACCTGGCCAAGGCCCTGCTGGACGCGATCAAGGGCTATCTGTTCCACGACGACAGCCAGGTCGCCCGTCTGCTGGTCGAGCGGCGACAGGGCGAACGCGAACAGATCACGATCCGGGTGTTTCCCCGGATCACGGCCGACGGCTGAATTGCCGGCTATTTCTTGCGGAACTGGTCCAGCGATACGACCTTGGGGCCGTCATCGCCTGACGGCGGCGGCGGGGTGGGTTCGGGTTCGGCGGTCAGGTCCTCGATCGTCTCCGGAGCCTCGAACTGCAGCATGAACTGCACCGCCGGGTCATAGAACCGGGTCACGGCCGAATAGGGCACGTTCAGCACCTTGGGCATGCCGCCGAATTTCAGCATCACACTGAACCGGTCCGCATCGACGCTCAGGTCCCAGTACTGGTGCTGCAGGATGACCGTCATGTCGTCCGGGTATTTGGCCAGGATGTCCGGCGGCACGCTGACACCGGGGGCCCGGGTCTTGAAGGTGATGTAGAAATGGTGGGCACCGGGGATGCCGCTCGGCCCCGCGGCCAGATCCAGCGCAGCACGGATCACGCCGCGCAGGGCGTCCTGCGCGAGTTGCTCATAGTGCATCTCGTCGACCGGGGGGGTCTCGTCGGCCATCGTCACCTCGGTTGTTCGCCGTGACTGATAGCCGTGCCGGGCAGTCGGCGGAAGGTGGTGATGAAAGGAATTGTCAGTCCGGTGGCCTCTATCGGGGCCGGAAACCGGAAAAGTGCCAGGGGTTCTGTTGGCGGGCCCCCTGGCGGCCCCGCCCCAGGAACTGATCCCTGAGGACTTAAGAGTTCGAAATCAACCGAACCGCATTACGCGGCGAGGCGGACTTCTCCAGCGAAGTTATCGTTCGCAGTTAGAAAATGGCCCGATACGGTAGGCCAGGACGGGCGAAAGAAACCTTTTTACACGTCCGTCGATGCTAGTCGGCCCCATGCTCGCTCCGCCGATAACGCGGGGAAGGAATGGTGGAGCCGCCGGGAATCGCACCCGGGTCCGGTCCGCTTATTACAAGCACGTTTATCGCCATATCCGGAGCAAGCCCCGGCACACCCAATATAGGCGCTTTGGTTCCGGCTTCCAAGGGGTTGGACCGGCGGAACCGTCGGGACCGGGAGCCGGGGCCCCTCTGGCGGCTGGACGGCCGTGTGTGGGGCCCATAATCAGTCTTCATGCCCGCGTTTCAATCCGCCTCCCGACTGCCAGTGATCTTCGGCCTGCTCGGCCTGCTGACCGTGGCGGCGGGCTGTCTGGTCTGTGCCCTGTCGGGGGTACCGGCCGGGTCCTGGCTCCGGAACCTCGTCGCCTGGGTCGTGGGGGCCGCGGCGGCGGGCGGTCTGGCCGCCGTGGCCGGTCGACGCACCGCCCTGGTCCTGCTCGGGCTCGCGGTCGTCGGTCTGGGGGCCAGTCTGGCGGGCGCGGCGCAGCAGGGTGTGCATCGCTGGCTGGATATCGGCCCCCTGCACATCAATGTCGCCTTCCTCGTCCTGCCCGCCGCGGTCGTGGCCCTGGCCTGGCATCGGGAACGGCTGTGGGCCTGGGGCCTCGCCCTGGTCCTTCAGGGATTGCTTGTCGTTCAACCCGATGCGTCCCAGGCGACGGCGTTCGGGCTTGCGCTCGGGGTCGTGGCGCTGCGGGCCCCGCTGGCGACCCGGCACCGCGGCGGGATCATCGGGCTGGCCGCCGCATTGGCTGCCGCCAGCTGGCTGCGTCCGGACCCGCTCGCGGCGATCCCGGAGGTCGAGGGGATCGTCGGGCTGGCCTATGCCGTCAGCCCCGGACTGGCGCTGCTGTCGGTCGCCCTGCTGATCGCGACCCTGCTCGTGCCGGCCGTCCTTGCCCGCTCGCCCGGCCGGGCCGGACAGGCCGGCGGGCTGGCCCTGTCGGCCTATGGTCTGGCCACGACGGCGACCACCCTGTTCGGGGCGTTTCCGGTGCCTCTGCTTGGGATCGGGATGAGCCCGATCCTGGGTTTCTGGCTGGGCGTCGGCCTGCTGGCGGCGGGCCTCAGGCCGGGGTCGGAGCCCGCCGCCAGTCCGGCGTCTGGTTCCTGAACCAGGTCAGCTGGCGTTTGGCATAGTTGCGGGTCGCCTGCTGCACGGCGGTGATCGCCTCGGCCAGGCTGACCTCGCCGCGCAGATGGGCGGCGAAATCGCGCACCCCGACCGCCTTCATCGCCGGCAGGGTCGGATCCAGACGCCGGGCCACCAGTGTCCGGACCTCGTCCAGCGCCCCCTGTTCGACCATGGTCGCGACCCGGGCGTCGCAGGCGGCGTACAGCTGGTCGCGCGGCGGCTCGATCACGACGGCCTCCCAGCTGCCTTCGGCCAGCAGGGGGCGGGTGTCGGCCCGCCAGACGCTGAGCGGTTGGCCGGTGACGGTCAGGACGGCGAGGGCGCGGATCAGCCGCTGGCGGTCGCCGGAGGCGATGGCGGCCTCGGACTCCGGGTCAGCCTCGACCAGACGCCGCCGCACCGAGCCTTCACCGGCCGAGTCATAGAGGGCGCTGATCTCGTCGCGCACCGAATCGGGAATGTCGGGAATGTCGGCCAGGCCGCGCGTCAGGGCGTTGAAATACAGGCCGGTGCCGCCGACCAGCAGGGCCGGGCGGCCCGCGGCGGCCAGTTCGGCCAGCACCGGCATCACCGCCCGGCTCCAGCGGCCGACCGACCAGGCGTCGGCGGCGTCGGCGATACCGTACAGCCGGTGCTCGGCCCTGGCCTCGTCCTCGGCCGTCGGCCGGGCCGACAGGATGCGCAGGTCGGCGTACAGCTGCTGGCTGTCCGCATTGAGGATCACCGCCCCGTTTCGCTCGGCGGTTTCCAGCGCCAGCCGGGACTTGCCCGAGGCGGTCGGACCGGCGATCAGCTGGATCAGGGGGTGGGTCAAGGCGGCGGGCTCGCGGTTTGTGTCCGGGGGCGATAGAACGCCCCGGCCCCCGCCTCAAGGTTTGTCGGAGTTTCCCCGTGATTGACCGTGCCGCCGTTCTCGCCGCCCTCGAGGCCGTGATCGATCCGAAATCGGGCAGGCCCCTGTTCGCGGCGGGCCTGGTCCAGGGCCTGGTGGTGGCGGCGGACCGGGCCGGCTTCGTCATCGAGGTGCCGGCGGGCGAGACCGGCCGCTATGCCCCGGTCCGCGATGCGGCCGAGGCGGCATTGAAAGCCTTGCCCGGCATGGCCCGGGTGTCCGTCGTCCTGACCGCCGAGGCGGTGACGGCTCCCGCGCGGCGCACCGCCGGACTGTCATCCCAGGCCATGGATCAGGCGCGGGCCAGGGCACCCGTGGCGACCGAACGCCCGGCCCATGTGCGGCGGGTCATCGGCGTGGCCAGCGGCAAGGGCGGGGTCGGCAAGTCGACCGTGGCCGTCAACCTGGCCTGCGCCCTGGCGGCGCGCGGCCTGCGCGTCGGCCTGCTCGATGCGGATGTCTATGGTCCGTCATTGCCGACCATGCTCGGTGTCTCGGGCAAGCCCGACTATGTCGACGGGGCGATCGTTCCGCATGAGGCCTTCGGGCTCAAGGTGATGTCCGTGGGCCTGCTGACGAAGGCGGAAGACGCCATGATCTGGCGCGGGCCGATGGCCTCCCAGGCCCTGACCCAGATGCTGACCCAGACCCGCTGGGGCAGCGAGGATCGCCCGCTGGACGTGCTGGTCGTCGACCTGCCGCCCGGCACCGGCGATGTGCATCTGACCCTGGTGCAGAAGACCCTGCTCGACGGCATGGTGATCGTCTCGACCCCGCAGGAGGTGGCCCTGGCCGATGCCCGGCGGGCCCACACGATGTTCGAAAAGGTGGGGGCGAAGACCCTGGGCCTGGTCGAGAACATGAGCGGCTTCCCGGATCCGGTCACCGGCAAGCTGATACCGATCTTCGGTCACGGCGGGGCCCGCGACGAGGCGGAACGGCTGGGCGTCGCCTTCCTCGGTGACCTGCCGCTCAGCCAGGCCCTGCGTGAGGGCGGCGACGCCGGACGCCCTCTGGTCGCGGTCGAGCCGGACGGGGACATGGCGCGACGCTTCGGGGCCGTCGCGGGGGCGCTGGCGGAAAAACTCGGTTTCTGAGGGTTTCCAAACGCAACTCTAATCGCCACCTTGTCGGTTCCAGTATCCCGTGAGGAAGCCCGATGAGCGTCGACGCCCTGTTCCAGCCCTTCCAGGTCAAGTCCCTGAAGATGCCCAACCGCATCGTCATGGCCCCGATGACCCGATCCTTCTCGCCGGGGGGCATTCCGACAGACGACGTCGCCGCCTACTACCGTCGCCGGGCCGAGGGGGGCGTCGGCCTGATCGTCACCGAGGGTACGGTCGTCGACCGGCCCGCCGCGCGCAACGACGCCAATGTGCCGGTCTTTCACGGCGAGGCCCTGCCGCAGTGGAAGAAGGTCGTGGACGAGGTTCACGCCGCCGGCGGTCTGATCGCGCCGCAGATCTGGCACGTCGGCTCGGCCCGCGGCCAGGGCGCGGACTGGTCGCCGCTGGGCAGGGTCGACAGCCCGTCGGGCTTCACCACCCCCGGCAAGCGCGGCCTGGAGCCGATGACCGAGGAGGACATCGCCGACACCATCGCCGCCTTCGGTCGCGCGGCCCGGGCCGCCAGGGACCTGGGCTTCGACGCCGTCGAGATCCACGGGGCCCACGGCTATCTGATCGACCAGTTCTTCTGGAGCGGCCTGAATGACCGCACCGACCGCTGGGGTGGCCCGAGCATCGGCGAGCGCGCCCGCTTCGGGGCCGAGGTGGTCAAGGCCGTGCGCGAAGGCGTGGGCGAGGACATGGCCCTGATCCTGCGCCTGTCGCAGTGGAAGCAGCAGGATTTCGACGCCCGTATCGCCGAAACCCCCGACCAGATGAGCGAATGGCTGACGCCGCTGTCCGAGGCCGGGGTCGACGTCTTCCACTGCTCGCAACGCCGCTTCTGGGAGCCGGAGTTCGAGGGGTCGGACCTGAATTTCGCCGGCTGGGCCAAGACGCTGACCGGCAAGCCGACCATCACTGTCGGCTCGGTCGGACTGGACGGCGAGTTCATCGCCGCCTTCGGCGGGGCCGGGTCGAAGCCGGCGTCGCTGGACGGTTTGATCAAACGTCTGGAGGCCGGGGAGTTCGATATGGTTGCCGTCGGCCGCGCCCTGCTGGCCGATCCGCAGTGGGTTCACAAGATCCGCGACGGCCGGATGGACGAGCTGAAGGACTTTGATCGCTCGGCCATGGCGGTGCTCACCTGAGCTGAGTGAGTAGGGCTTAGGGCTTGGGGCTTGGGAATTAGGGCGATCGCCTCCTAAGACCCAAGCCCTAACTCCTACAACCTACTCAGCCTCCACCACCACCGCCGTGCCATAGGCCAGCACCTCGGTGATGCCGTCCATGATCTCATTGGCGTCATAACGCATGGCCAGGATGGCGTTGGCCCCCTGTTCCGTGGCGTGTTCGATCAGATGCTCCAGCGCCTCCTGCCGGGCCGTCTCGGCCAGGTTCACATAGATCGACAGCTTGCCGCCGAACACCGACTGGATGGCCCCGCCGACATTGCCGACGATGCTGCGCGAGCGCACCGTGATGCCGCGCACCAGACCGACATGCCGCACGATACGATAGCCGGCCAGATCGTTGGTGGTTGCTACGATCATTTCGTATCTCCCGATACCTAGCGTCGTTTCAGGACGCGGAAGGTGAAGGCGTGGTCGTCCTTCTCACCCGGCTCATGCCGCTCGGCGGCGACTTCTTCAAAAGCCGACTCGTCGAATTCCGGGAACAGGGCGTCGCCCGCGGGCTCGGCCTCGACCTCGGTGATGTACAGGGTCTTCGCCCGGCCCAGGGTGGCCGCGAACAGGGCGGTGCCACCGATGACGCAGATCTCGTCGACCCCGTCCTCGGCCCCGTGCTCGCGGGCGATGTCCAGCGCCTCGTCCAGGGTGGTGCAGACCAGGGCCCCGCGCGACTTGCCGTCGGCCTCATAGCCCTCGTCGCGGGTCAGCACGATGTTGAGCCGGCCGGGCAGGGGCCGCAGCGGCAGGCTCTCCCAGGTATTGCGGCCCATGATGCAGGGCTTGCCCACGGTGATGGCCTTGAAGCGCTGCAGGTCGCTGCGCAGCTTCCACGGCAGGTCCCCGTCACGGCCGATCACCCCGTTGCGACCGCGGGCGACGACGAGGGCGAGGGTGGGGACGGGCATTCAGCGGGGCTCCAGCCAGTGCAGCCATTTCCGCTGCATCGCGGTCTCGAGATCGATGCCCGCACGATCACAGTATAGCAGCAACATGCCCAGCACATCCGCCGCCTCGTCGCCCAGCTTGTCCCGGTCCGGCGTTCCGCGCGCCCGGCCGGTCAGGCGCAGATGCTCGGCCGTCAGCTCGCCCAGCTCCTCCTGCAGCTTCAGCAGGGCCCAGTCGCGATCGCGGTCGATGGAATGCTCGGCCGCATAGAGGTCGGAGATGCGCAGGACGTCGGCGGTGAGGTCGGAGAGGTGCATGGGACGGTCCTACAGGCTCGATGGCGGCCCTGTCTCCTCCCTGCCGCGTAGCGGTGGGGAGGGGGACCCCGAAGGGGTGGAGGGGTGAAGCTCCGGCGCCGAGCCCTTGGCCCCTCCGTCACGGCGCGAAGCTGCGCCGCGCCACCTCCCCATTCGCTGCGCGAACAGGGAGGAGATCGGCGGTCACACCGCGACCGCGGCCTTGATGTGCGGCCAGGGCGCGTAGTCGCTGAGTACGAAGTCGGCGGGTTCGTAGGCGAACAGGTCGTCGTGCGGGGTGAGGGTCATCACCGGCAGGGGCAGGGGCTGGCGCGTAAGCTGAAGCTCGGCCTGTTCGACATGATTCAGATACAGGTGGGCGTCGCCGAAGGTGTGCACGAACTCGCCCGGCTCCAGCCCGCACACCTGGGCCACCATCAGGGTCAGCAGGGCGTAGGAGGCGATGTTGAACGGCACGCCGAGGAAGACGTCGGCGCTGCGCTGGTACAGCTGGCAGCTCAGCTTGCCGCCCCCCTTACCGTTTGGGGCGACGAAGAACTGGAACAGGCAGTGGCAGGGCGGCAGGGCCATGTCGTCAATGTCGCCCGGATTCCAGGCGGACACGATATGCCGGCGGCTGTTGGGATTGGTCTTCAGCCCTTCGACCAGCCGGGTGATCTGGTCGATGGTCTCGCCGTTCGGCGTGGCCCAGCTGCGCCACTGTTTGCCGTAGACCGGGCCCAGGTCGCCGCTGTCATCGGCCCATTCGTTCCAGATCGAGCAGCCGTTCGCCTGCAGCCAGGCGATGTTGGTGTCACCACGCAGGAACCACAGCAGTTCGACCAGGATCGACCGCAGATGCAGCTTCTTGGTGGTCAGCAGCGGAAAGCCCTGCGCCAGGTCGAAGCGGATCTGGCGGCCGAACACGCCCAGCGTCCCGGTGCCGGTGCGATCATCGCGCCGCACGCCGTTGTCGAGGATGTCGCGCAGCAGGTTCAGATACTGGAATTCGGGATGATCGGCCGGCGCGGCCGGAATCGCCCCGGTGCGGGTCTGCAGGTCAGCGATCTGGGCCAGGGCGTTCATGCCCCGAAGGATGCCGCTGATTCGTGCGCGCGATCAGCCGTCTGATTCGCTTGCCCACAGAAAGGTGACCGATTTCCGCGTCAGGGGGCGGTTCGGGTTTCAGCCACCAAACCCGCCGCCGTCGAGGAAAGCCTGTTCCTCCGGCGTGGTCTCGCGGCCGAGTGCGGCGTTGCGATGGGGGAAGCGACCGAAGCGGACGATGATGTCGCGGTGGATACGGCCCCATTTCTCGGAGTCGGCGTTGCCGGCGACCAGCTCAAGATAGCGGTCCTGATCCTCCAGCCGCTCGGAATGCTCGAACGGCAACAGCAGGAAGTTGCGCAGGGCCGGATCGACCGCATCGTGATGCCCGCGCCCGACGGCCTCGCGCGCCAGGCTGAGGGCCAGCGGATCGGTGGCGAAGGCGTGGCCGGTGCCGCGAAACACATTGCGGGGAAACTGGTCCAGCAGGATCAGCAGGGCCAGGGCCCCGTCCGGCGTCTCCATCCAGGCGTCCAGCTCACGCCGGGCGGCGGCGAAATGGGCCGTTTCGAAGCGACGGCGGAACCCGGCGTCAAAGGCGTCGTCCTTGGCGAACCATTTGGCGGGGCCCGCGTCGGTCCAGAAGCTGACGACGGCCCGGGGGCTGATCTCGAGGGTCATGGGTCGAGCATGGAGCGACCCGATGCGCGGGTCCAGCCGCAAGCCGCGGGCAAGGATGCGCCGGATGCCGCTGTGCAGCGGGCCGGGCGGGGTTTCGGTACGATGGGGCGGACGGAAGCCGGGCGCTTCGACGGTCCGATCCGGGGGGAAACCGGATAAATGGTCGGAGTGAGAGGATTCGAACCTCCGACCCCTGCCTCCCGAAGGCAGTGCTCTACCAGACTGAGCCACACTCCGACTTAAGGACGCGGCTTATAACGGTGGTGCCAGACCGCCGCAAGCGGGGATATTGGCGCTGCGAAAATTGTCTGAAAAGCGGGTGTTGCATCGCCCGCAACGTTCGCGTATCCCGACCGCCTCCTGACGCACTGCCGTCAGGGCTGCCGGACCTGCTGGGGAATGGTGTAATGGTAACACAGCGGTTTTTGGTACCGTCGTTCAAGGTTCGAGTCCTTGTTCCCCAGCCATCCGTCCGTCGCGAGAGTCGCGGCATGGCCGGTCCCCGGGCGACCGGTGAAGGTCGCGGCCGGCGACGCCCCTGAAATTTCCCTATCCGGCCCCGCTCCAGGTCCTGGGTCTGTATGGATAATCTGCGTGAACCCTTCGGTGCCGGGCGCGTTGAGGCTGTCTGCGACCCGACACCTGCATGGACCGGGCGTTTTGCGAATTGGATCGCCTATTGTCCGCAAAGCCTGGCCTTCGGGTCATGATCGTCGAAGACCAGGCCCTGCTGGCCATGGAACTTGAACTGGTGCTGGCCGACTCGGGCTGCGCGGTCGTGGGCTGCGCCATGGACCGCGCCGGGGCCCTGGCCCTCGCCGAGCGGGAGCGGCCGGACCTGGCGCTGGTCGACATCAATCTGCTGGACGGCATGACCGGGCCGCTGGTGGCCCAGGCCCTCATCAAACAATTCGGGGCGACGGTTGTCTTCCTGACCGCCAACCCCGAACAGATTCCCGATGGCTTCGCCGGGGCGCTGGGCGTGATGTCCAAGCCGATCGACGAGCGGACCGTCGCTGACGTCGTCGGCTTTGCCCGCGAGTTCATCGTCAATCACACGGTCGGCACCGCACCGCGCCGGTTCCGGATGGCCCCCTGGATGACGCAGTCGGATGCGGGCGTCCGGCCCCACTGAACCGGGCGGCGCGGCTCAGACCGCCTCCCAGCCCCTGTCGATCGCCCAGACCGCGAAGGCGTAGTCGTGGGCGACCTCCTTCAGATAGTCGAACCGCCCCGACGATCCGGCGTGACCGGCCTCCATGTTGATCTTCAGCAGCACCGGCTTGCCCGAGGTCGTGGCCGGGCGCAGCTTCGCCACCCATTTTTCCGGTTCCCAGTAGGTGACGCGCGGGTCGGACAGGCCGCCGGTCGCCAGCACGGCCGGATAGGCCCTGGCCTCGACATTGTCGTAGGGGCTGTAGCTCATCATGTAGTCGTAGGCCTCGGGGTCCTCGATCGGATTGCCCCATTCGGGCCACTCCGGCGGCGTCAGCGGCAGGCTGGTGTCCGACATGGTGTTGATCACATCGACGAACGGCACCTGACCGATCACCGCGGCCCACAGATCGGGCCGCATGTTGTTGACCGCCCCGACCAGCAGCCCCCCGGCCGAGCCGCCCTGGGCCACGATGTGACCGGCCCGGCCGTGGCCGCTGCCGATCAGGTGTTCGGCGCAGGCGATGAAGTCGGTGAAGGTGTTCTTCTTGGTGAAGCGCCGGGCGTCGAGGAACCAGCCCCAGCCCTTGTCGGAACCGCCGCGGATGTGGGCGATGGCATGGATCCAGCCGCGGTCGACCAGCGACAGCCGGTTGGTCGAGAAACTGGCCGACATCGGAATGCCGTAGGAGCCGTAGCCGTACAGCAGCAGCGGGGCCGAGCCGTCGACCGGCGTCGATCGGCGCCGCACGATGGTCACCGGCACCAGCGCCCCGTCGGCGGCCGGGGCGTTCAGCCGCTCGACCACATAGTCGGCCGGATCGTGGCCCGAGGGCACTTCCTGCACCTTGCGCAGGGTCCGGTCGCGCGTGGCCAGGTCGTAGTCATAGGTCGAGTTCGGCGTCGACGGCGAGCTGTAGCCGTAGCGCATGACCGTGGTGTCGAACTCGGAGGCCCCGCGCAGCGACAGGGCATAGGCCGGCTCGTCGACCGCGATCTGGTGCTCGGTGCCCGCACGGTCGCGGATGACGATGGTGGTGTTGGCGTCGGCCCGTTCCTGGCGGCCGATGAAGGCCTTCACCAGGGCCACACCCTCGATGTAGCGACCGGGAGTATGGGCGACGAGGTCGGTCCAGTGGGCCTTGCCCGGCGTCGCGGTCGGAGCCTCGACGATCTTGAAGTCGATACTGTCGTCGGCATTGGTCCGGATCACCCACCGGTCGCCCCAGTGGTCGGCGTCATACAGACGGCCGGTATGGCGCGATTCCAGCACGGCCGGCGCGGCGGTCGGGGTCGCGCCCGGGATCAGCCGGGTCTCCGACGTCTCCTGGTTGGCGATGGAGATGACCACGAAGGCGTCGTCGGACGTGCGGCCGACGCTGATGAACATGCCCTCGTCGGCTTCTTCATAGACCAGGGTCGAGTCACCGCCCCGGACCGGACGACGGAAGATCTTGTCCGGGCGACCATTGTCGTTGCGGTTGGTCCAGAAGATCCACTGGCTGTCCGGCGAGAAGGTGAAGTCGCCGGTGGCCGAGCCGATCGGATCCGGCAGAAGGTCGCCGGTGGCCAGGTCCCGGATGTAGATCTGGTGCACCTCCGAGCCCTGGGCGTCCTCGGCATAGGCGAACAGGGTGTGGTCGGGACTGTGGTCGGCGGCCGAGACCCGGGAATAGGCCTTGCCCTCGGCCAGGGCATTGGCGTCGAGCAGCATCTGCACGCGAGGCCGGAGATGGGGGCGAACAACGGTTTCACCGTCGACACGATAGGCAGACACTCGATCCTTGCGCATGTACCGGGGGTGCTGGTCGCCGGTCTGGTATTCGATGAAATACTCCCACGGGCCGTCAGGGGCAGGGACGCTGGAGTCATCCTCCTTGATCCGCCCCTTCATCTCCTCGAACATCGTCGCCTGCAGCGGCAGGGTCGCGGCCATCATCGCCTCGCGATAGGCGTTCTCGGCCGTCAGATGTTCGTTCACATCCGCCTTGATCAGGGTCGGATCCCGCAGCACCGCCTGCCAGTTGTCGTCCTTCATCCACTGGTAGTCATCGGTCCGCACCCGGCCCAGCTGTTCGATGGTCACGGGGATCTTCTTCGCGACGGGGGCTTGGGGACGGGTCATCGAGGCTCCGGTAGGCTGGCGGGCGAGGGCAGGGCCGGCGAGGGCAGTCGCGGCGGCGGTGGCGATCAGTTCACGGCGGTTCATGGGCCAGGCTCCTGTCGGTGTCAGCGGACCTTGTGCGCGGCACCCCCGCGCCGTCAAATGAAGTTCAGCCGCTGTGGCCGCCGGAGTGTCCATGTTCGTGATCCAGATACCGCCCGCGCCCGCGCCGGTCCCGACCCCGATCTCGACCCCGTCCTGGGACCTGACCCGCGGGCTGATCGACGCCACGGTGCAGCTGGATCAGCCGGACGGCAACGGTCGGCGCACGGTCGGGACCGGGTTCCTGGTCGACGCCCCGCGGCCGGACGGCACGCCACGCACCGTACTGGTCACCGCCGCCCATGTGCTGGAGCGGATGCCGGACAGCGAGGCGCGGATCGGCTGGCGCATCGCCCTGCCGGACGGGGCCTGGCGGTTCACGCCGGAACCCCTGCGGATCCGCGAGGCCGACCGGACACCGGTCTGGACCCGTCATCCGGAGCGCGACATCGCGGTAATGGAGATCGTCGCCCCGGAGGCTTTCGCGCGGGCGGCCATTCCGCTGGGCTGGCTGGCCGAGGCCACCGAGTTCGACCGCTGGCAGGTCGGGCCGGGCGACGAACTGTTGTCGCTGGGCTTCCCGCGTGGCCTGTCGGCCAACCGGGCCGGGTTTCCGATCCTGAGGGTCGGGCGGATCGCCTCGTGGCCGCTGACGCCGATCGCGGCCTTTCCCACCTTCCTGCTCGACTTCCCCGTCCACGCCGGGAACTCGGGCGGGCCGGTGTTCTGGACGCCGGGCGCGCGACGGCTGCCGGGCACGCCGGTGCCGGACCACCCCTTCATCGCCGGGGTGCTGGTCCAGGCGGTCGAGGTCGACGGTGAAGGCCTCGGGATCGGGGTGGTGGCGCACGCCCGCTATGTGCGCGAGGCCATCGCCCGGATGGACGCCGCCGCGGGTCCGTGAGAGAGGGGCCGGCCTAGCCGGCCAGAACCTCGGCCGACATCCGTTCCAGCAGGGCCCCGCCCTGGCCGATGGTGGCGAGGCGGCTGGTGACATGGCCCAGCACATTGGCGGCATAGACCTCGTACAGGGCGATCTTGCCGTTGAGCCAGACGGCGTCGCCGTCGCCGGCGTCGAGCCGGGCCTTGGCGGCCAGCGCCCCCTTGGCCAGCATCCAGCCGCCGATCACATCACCCAGCAGTTTCAGATAGGCGTCGGCGGCGGCCAGCACGTCGGCCCCGCCGTCCTCGGCGGCCTTGCGGTCCAGGATCCACAGGGTGGCGTCCTCGACGGCCTCCACGGCATTGGCGAACCGTTCGACCGGCTTGCCCTCGTAAAGGCGCGGCAGGTCCAGCAAAGTGGTCTTGAGGACCAGGATCAGGGCCTTGGCCGAGGCCCCGCCGTCCTGACCCAGTTTGCGACCGACCAGGTCCATGGCCTGGATGCCGTTGGTGCCTTCGTAGATCGGGGCGATGCGCGCGTCGCGATAGTACTGGGCCGCGCCGGTTTCCTCGATGAAGCCCATGCCGCCGTGGATCTGCACGCCCAGTGAGGCGACCTCGCAGCCGACGTCGGTCGACCAGGCCTTGGCGATCGGGGTGAACAGGTCCTCACGGCCCTTCCAGGCCTGCCGCTCTTCCTCGGTCGGGGCGTGTTTGGCCAGATCGGCGGCCACCCCGGTCGACAGGCAGAGGGCACGGGCGGCGGCGATCTTGGCCTTCATCACCGACAGGGTGCGGCGCACATCGGGGTGGTCGAGGATCGGGGCGTTCTTCTCGCCGGTCCAGATCGACCGGCCCTGGCGGCGGTCCGACGCATAGGCGAGGGCATGCTGATAGGCGCGTTCGGCGATGCCGACCCCCTCCATGCCGACGGCCAGGCGGGCGGCGTTCATCATGACGAACATATGCGACAGGCCCTGGTTGGGCTGGCCCACCAGTTCGGCGGTCGCGCCCTCATAGCTCATCACGCAGGTGGGCGAGGCGTGGATGCCCAGCTTGTGCTCGATCCCGACCGGCTTGAAACTGTTGCGCGCGCCCAGCGAGCCGTCGGCATTGACGAGGAATTTGGACGCCAGGAACAGGCTGATGCCCTTGGGTCCGGCCGGGGCGTCGGGCAGGCGGGCCAGCACCATGTGAACGATGTTGTCGGTGGCGTCGTGGTCGCCCCAGGTGATGAAGATCTTCTGGCCGCTCAGGGCATAGGTGCCGTCGCCCTTGGGCACGGCCGTGGCGGTCAGGGCCCCGAGGTCCGATCCGGCCTGGGGCTCGGTCAGGACCATGGCCCCGGTCCATTCGCCGGACACCAGTTTCGTCAGATAGGTGGCCTTCTGGGATTCGGTGCCGTGCGCCTCCAGCGCCTCGATCGTCGCCAGCGACAGCATCGGGCACAGGCCGAAGGCCATGTTGGCGGCATGCACGGTCTCGTAGGCCGCGAGCTCCAGCGCCTTGGGCAGCTGCTGGCCACCAGCTTCGGTCGAGGCACACAGGCCGGTCCAGCCGCCCGCGGCGAACTGGCGGTAGGCGTCGGCGAAGCCGTCGGCGGCGGTGACATTCCCGTCGACACAGGTCGAACCCTGCAGGTCGCCGCTGCGGTTCAGCGGGGCCAGAACGCCTTCGGAAAACTGGCCCGCGGCCTCGAGCACGGCCCCCATCAGTTCGCTGTCATAGTCGGGGAAGGCCCCGCTGGCGGCGACCATGTCGATGCCGGCGATGGCTTCTAGGGTGAAGGCGAGGTCGCGGACAGGGGCGCGGTAGGTCATCGGGTGGATCCTGGACGATTTCTTCGGTGTATCGGCGGCTATGTGCCGGTGTAGACGGGAACGACGCAAGCGCGCTTGGCAAACCCGGGTTCACGCCGCAATCTGACGCCCTGCCGTCACGGAAAGGAAGAGTCATGGCCGAACCCCTGCACCGCTATTCGACTGTGTCCCTGGTCTTCCACTGGGGACTCGCCCTGCTGGTTGTGGTCCAGATCGGCCTGATCATGGCCTATGAGGGATACGACGCGGCCAGTGATCCGCTGGCCGGGACCTATATGGGCCTGCACAAGTCGGTCGGGCTGAGCATTCTGGTTCTGACCCTGGCCCGACTCGCGTGGCGGATCATGAACCCGGTCATTCCCCTGCCCACGACCGTCCCGCGCTGGCAGCGGATCCTCGCCCGCACCACCCAGGTCCTGTTCTATGTCCTGCTGATCGGCCTGCCGCTCGGGGGCTGGGCCGCCTCGTCCGCGGCGGGGCGCGCCATCGAGTGGTTCGGCCTGTTCACCTGGCCCGGCCTGCCGATGCCGCTGAATCGGGAACTGGCCGGGACCATTATCGAGGCCCATGAGGTCGCCGGCAAGGCGCTCATCGCCCTGATCGCCCTGCATGTGATCGGCGCGCTGAAGCACCATTTCGTCGACCGCGACAATGTCCTGCGCCGGATGCTGCCGTTCATTCATCCGCGACCGTGAGGGCGCGCGACGACCTCGGGGCCGCGACGGCCGACCGCGCGGCGGTCGCCGCCCTGGGGGCCGGGCGACTGGTGATCCTGCCGACCGAGACCGTCTACGGCCTGGCCGCCGACGCGAGCAATCCCGTGGCCGTCGCCGCCATCTTCGAGGCCAAGGGCCGGCCGCGCTTCAATCCGCTGATCGCCCATGTCGCCGATGCGGTTGAGGCCGAGCGCATCGGTGTGTTCGACGACCGGGCCCGCGCCCTGGCCGCGGCCTTCTGGCCCGGCCCCCTGACCCTGGTGGTCCCGGTGCGCGACCGTGACCGGGTCTGCGACCTGGCCCGGGCCGGGCTGGACAGTGTCGCGATCCGGGTCCCCGGCCATCGTCGCGCCCGGGCGGTGATCGCGGCCTTCGGCGGCCCGGTCGTGGCCCCCTCGGCCAACCGTTCGGGCCGGCCCAGCCCGACCACCTATGCCGATGCGGTCGAGGAGACGGGTGGGGCCGCCGCCGCCGCAATCGACGGGGGTGACTGTGCCGTCGGGGTCGAGAGCACCGTGGTCTCGGTGCTGAACGGGCGGGTGTCCCTGTTGCGGCCCGGGGCGGTGACCCGGGCCGAGATCGAGGCCCGGGTCGGGGCATTGGACACGGGCGGGGAGGGGCATCGCTCGCCCGGCCGGCTGGCCCTGCACTATGCGCCCGACGCCCCGGTGCGGATCGCGGCGACCGCGGCGCGCGGCGGCGAAATCCTGCTCGGCTTCGGCCCGGGCAGCGGTGACCCGCGCTGGAGCCTGAGCCCGACGGGGGATCTGCGCGAGGCGGCGGCCAATCTGTTCCGGATGTTGCGGGAGGCCGATCGCGAGCACCCGGCCGGCATCGCCGTGGCCCCGGTGCCCGATCACGGACTGGGCGAGGCGATCAACGACCGGCTCAGACGCGCGGCGGGGTTCGTGGGCTAGAGTTTCCTCCCCGCTCGCGGGGAGGGGGACCGCGAAGCGGTGGAGGGGCGTCTACTGCGCCGTCCAGCCGCCGTCGATCGAGAAGCTGGCCCCGTTGGCCGAGGCCCCCAGGTCACTGACCAGATAGAGAAAAATACCGGCCAGTTCATCCGTGGTGACAAACCGCTTGGTCGGCTGGGAACCGAGGATAACGTCCTTCAGCACCGCCTCTTTCGACAGGCCGCGGGTCCGGGCCTGGTCGGCGATCTGCTTCGCGACGATCGGGGTCTCGACGAAGCCGGGGCAGATGGCGTTGCAGGTGATGTTGTCCTGCGCCAGCTCCAGCGCCACCGTCTTGGTGAAGCCCAGAACCCCGTGTTTGGCGGCGACATAGGCCGACTTGAACGGGCTGGCGACCAGGCCGTGGGCACTGGCGATGTTGACGATCCGGCCGCGGCCCTGGGCCTTCATGATCGGGATGGCCGCCCGCGTCGCATAGAAGGTCGACGACAGGTTGATGGCGATGATCTGTTCCCATTTGTCGCCGGGGAAATGCTCGACCGCCTCGACATGCTGGACTCCGGCGTTGTTGACCAGGATGTCGACCCGGCCCAGCTCGCGCTGGGCATAGGCGACCATGTCGGCGACCTCGTCGCCCTTGCGCATGTCGGCGGGGTGATAGCGGACGCGGACGCCACAGGCGGATTCCAGTTCAGCCCGGGTCGTCTCGATCCCGGCCGGGTCACCGAGCCCGTTCAGCACGACCTCGCCGCCGCGCGAGGCGACCGACCGCGCCAGCGCCAGGCCGATGCCCGAGGTTGAGCCCGAGATGACCGCCACCTGTCCCGCAAGGTCCCCGATTTCACGAAAGGGTAGCGGTGCGGCGTCGGGGCCGTCGCCGCGTTTGGGCCTCTGAAACATGGGAGGTGTCGTCCGTCTTGTCTTGGGAACCCAGCCTAGCCTTTCGCGGGCGCGAAGGCGACAGGTCCGGATCAGTTATTTCCTGATCGGGTGAATATCCAGTCGGTGGCCGTGGAGGCAAGGGGGGCGAAACGGTAGCCGTCGCGATCATAGGCTTTCAGGGCCTCGCTGCGGTCGATCCGCTCGTCGATGGCGAACCGGGCCATGCCGCCGCGCGCCTTCTTGGCGAAGAAGGAGATAATCCGGCTCTCACCGTCCTTTTCCTCACGGAAATGCGGGGTGATGACCGGCAGTTTCAGGGCCCGGGCGTCGATCGCCCCGAAATATTCCTGGCTGGCCAGATTGATCAGCACCGGATCGGCATGGCCCTCGGCGTCGGCATTGAGCTGATGCGAGATGCGATCGCCCCAGAAGTCATACAGGCTGCCGCCGCGCCGGGTCTTGAGCCGCGTGCCCATCTCCAGCCGGTACGGCTGGATCCGGTCCAGCGGACGCAGCAGGCCGTACAGACCCGACAGGATGCGCACCCGGTCCTGGGCCCAGACCAGGCCGTCGGCATCGAGGTCGCGCGCGGCCAGCCCCTCATAGGTGTCGCCGGCGAAGGCCAGGGCGGCCTGCACGCCCAGATCGTCGGCGGGTTCGGGATCGAAGGCCTGGAAGCGTTCGCGGTTCAGGTCGGCCAGCTTGTCCGAGATCGACATCAGCCGGCGCAGATCGGCCCGGGTCAGCCGGCGGGTGGCTTTCGACAGCGTGGCCGTGTCCTCGACGAATCGCGGCGTGGTTGCGGGCAGGGACGGCGCGACGTCGGTAAAATCCAGCCGCTTGGCCGGGGACAGGACGATCAGCAAGGCGGGGCTCCGGGCGGCGAGGGCCGTCACATAGGCGGGTTTGACGACGAATTGAACCGTGGCGCGACGTCATGGCACCGGAACGCCTGGGGATGGCGGGGGTTGTTCCTGTATCCCCACAGCAAGGAGCGTGTTCCATGACCAAGGGCAAAGAGACCCCGACCGAAACCCAGAAAGACCTGGCCGAGAAGGCCATGGCCATGAAGGCCGCGGCGCCCGAACCGGCCCATCCCGATCCCGGGCAGACGGCGGACGAGGGCATGACCGCGACGCCGCGCGCCGGCATCGCCCCGTCGGGCGCGTTTGGTGCCGAGGGCCAGCGCCCCGTGCTGGAGCGGTCGCGCAAGGTCCGCTGACCCGGTCCCGCGACCCCGATTTCCCCGATTCCCATGACGACGGAGACACCATGCAAATTCAGATCAATACGGCGAACAACATCGACGGGCGCGAAGCCCTTGTGGCCGCGGTGGAGGCGGACGTCCGCGCCGGCCTGTCCCGCTTCGGCGACCGGCTGACCCGGATCGAGCTCCATATCGGCGATGAGAGCGGCGGTCCGTCCGGTGGCGGCGATACCCGCTGTATGATCGAGGCCCGCCCCCAGGGGCAGGACCCGATGACCGTCACCGACCATGCCGCCACGCCGGACCTGGCGGTCAGCGGGGCCCTGCGCAAGATGACCACGGCGCTGGACCGGGTCTTCGGCAAGCAGGACGACAAGCGGGGTCACTGAGTCCCCGGGATCACGCTGGTTTCGGATCGAATCGCCGCGCACCCGGACAAGGGTCCAGCATCAGGCGGCCGCGTAACTGAGCCGGGCTGGACGACGTCCGGCCCGGCCGATGTCGCCCTAGAACAGCACCGCCGGGTTCATGATCCGCTGCGGATCGATCGCCGTGCGGATGGCCTGCATCGTGGCGATCTCCAGCGGCGACTTGTAGCGGCGCGCCTCGTCGGTCTTCAGACGGCCGAGGCCGTGCTCGGCGCTGATCGATCCGTCATAGCGGGCGACGATGTCGTGGACGATCTGCGAGCCTTCCTCCCAGCGGGCGATGAAGGCGGCGTGGTCGCCGCCCTTCGGGCACAGGACGTCGTAGTGCAGGTTGCCGTCGCCGACGTGGCCGAAGGCGCTGACCCGGGCCCCGGGGTGGAAGCGTTCGACCGCGGCTGTGGCCTCATCCAGGAATTCGGCGATGCGCGACACGGGCACGGAGACGTCGTGCTTCCAGCCGCCGCCCTCGGGCTTCTGGGCGGCTGACTGTTCCTCGCGCACCTTCCAGAAGGCGGTGCGCTGGGCCTCGTTCTGGGCGATGGCGGCGTCGGTGACCAGGCCGGTCTCGAAGGCGTGGCTCAGCAACCGCTCCATCGCCGCATCGGCCGCGCCCGGTTCGCCGGACACCAGTTCGATCAGCACCGACCAGGGCGGGGTGCTGTCCAGCGGCTCGCGCGTGTCGGGGATGTTGGCCAGTACAAACTCAACGCCGATCCGTTTCATCAGTTCGAAGGCCTCGACGCCGCCACCGGTCTCGGCCTTGGCGCGGGCCAGCAGCTGGATGGCGGCGGCCGGGTCGTCGAGCCCGACCACGGCGGTGGCGCGGCTGCGCATCACCGGGAACAGCTTCAACGTGGCCGCGGTGACCACGCCCAGCGTGCCCTCGGCCCCGATCAGCAGCTGTTTCAGGTCATAGCCGGTGTTGTCCTTGCGCAGCCGTTTCAGGCCGTTGAACACCTGGCCGTCCGGCATCACCGCCTCGATGCCCAGCACCAGGTCGCGCATCACCCCGTAGCGGATCACCGCCGTGCCCCCGGCATTGGTCGAGATGACGCCGCCAATGGTGGCGCTGCCCTCGGCGGCGAGGCTGAGCGGGAACATCCGGTCGACGGCGGCCGCGGCCTGTTGGGCCTCCAGCAGCGTGACCCCGGCCTCGACCGTCATCGCGTCGTCCAGCGGGGTGATGTCGCGGATGGCGCGCAGCCTGCGCGTCGACAGCAGCACCTCGCCGAACGGGATCTGGCCGCCGACGAGGCCGGTGTCACCGCCCTGGGGCACGACGGCGACACCATGTTCGGCACAGACGGCGATGGCGCGGGCGACCTCGACCGTCGACCGCGGCGTCAGCATCAGCGGTGTGTGGCCGGCCCAGCGGTTGCGCCATTCGGTCAGCCAGGGTGCGATCGCGGTCGGATCGTCGGTCCAGCCGCCGTCACCGACGGCAGACTTCAGGGCGGCGAGGGCGGCGGGCGAGGGGGAGGCCATGTCCCGTTGTGCCAAGGCTGCCCGGCTTGCGCCAGTCCGCAGCGTGATCGGGGCGACAGGTCGGGGGGCGACCGGCTAGAGGGGAGGAATGACATCGTCCCTGCCAGCCCCCGTGCCCGCCGTCGGCGTCGTCTGTCTGCGCGGCGACGCGGTCCTGCTGATCCGGCGCGGCAAGCCGCCGATGCTGGGCAGCTGGAGTCTGCCCGGCGGCCGCATCGCGCCGGGCGAACGCGCCGTGGACGCGGCCCTGCGCGAACTGGTCGAGGAGACCGGGGTGGTGGCCCAGCTGACCGGCCTGATCGATGTGGTCGACGGCATCTTCCCGGACTCGGGTCGTCACTTTCTGCTGATCGACTATGCCGCGCGCTGGCTTTCGGGCGAGCCGGTGGCCGGGGATGACGCGCTGGAGGCGCGATTCGTGGCGCTGTCCGACGTCGACGGCCTGGTCAGCTGGTCGGAAACCCGGCGGGTCATCGCCGAGGCGGTGCGGCGGGCCGGGACCTCCGGCTGAGGCGTGTCGGCGCAATTCATTACAGCGATGTCATGTTCGCCGAATCCGGTTTCGGTGGCGTGGGTGACGCCCGGGGGATACCCTTGATCGCAACTGGAGGACGACATGAGTTATTTCGCTATTGCCCTGGTGGTTCTGGCCTTTGTGCTGCTGTTCAGCGTGGTCAAGATCGTGCCCCAGGGCCGTGAATTCACGATCGAACGCTTCGGTCGCTACACCCGGACGCTGAAGCCCGGCATCACCTTCCTGGCCCCGTTCATCGAGCGCACGGGCCGGCGCATGAACATGATGGAGCAGGTGCTCGACGTGCCCCAGCAGGAGGTGATCACCAAGGACAACGCCATGGTGAAGGTCGACGCCATCGTCTTTATCCAGGTGATGGACGCGGCCGCCGCGGCCTACCGGGTCGAGAACCTGCCCTATGCCATCACCCAGCTGTGCTCGACCAACCTCAGGACCGTGGTCGGTTCGATGGATCTGGATGAGGTGCTGTTCCAGCGCGACAACATCAACTCGCGCCTGCTGACCGTGATCGACGCCGCCACCGAGCCGTGGGGCGTCAAGGTCAACCGGATCGAGATCAAGGACCTGACCCCGCCGGTCGACATCACCAACGCCATGGCGCGGCAGATGAAGGCCGAGCGCGAGCGTCGGGCCGTCATCACCGAGGCCGAGGGCGAGAAACAGGCCGCCATCGCCCGCGCCGAGGGGGCCAAGCAGTCGGCCATCCTGCAGGCCGAGGGCCGCAAGGAAGCCGCCTCGCGCGACGCCGAGGCGCGTGAGCGTCTGGCCCAGGCCGAGGCCAAGGCGACCGAGATGGTGTCCAACGCCATCGCCGCCGGTGACGTCAACGCCATCAACTATTTCGTCGCCCAGAAATATGTCGAGGCCTTCGGCGAACTGGCCCGCAACACCACGGCCAAGACGGTCATCGTTCCGGCCGAGATGGGGGCGCTGGTCGGCTCCATCGCCGGCATCGGCGAACTGGTCGGTCTGGCCCGCGGGCAGCAGGCGTCGCAGCAGGGCCGTCGCGAGGCGGCTCCGGCTCCGGCCACCACCCGGTCGCCCCCGCCGGTCCAGACCCGCGCCCCGCGCCGCCCCGGCGGTTCGGTGCCGACGACGGAGTAGGTGATGACCCCGCTGATCGATCTCTATATCGCCCAGCCGTTCTGGATCTGGCTGGGCGTCGGCGTCCTGCTGCTGGCCGTCGAGGCGGCCTTCTCGACCGAATGGCTGTTGTGGCCGGCGGTCTCGGCCGGGGTCGTAGCGGTGCTGACGGCCCTGGGCCTGCGCTGGGGCTTCGGGATCGAGCTGGGCATTTTCGCCGCCCTGACCCTGGTCTCGACCCTGATGTCGCGCCGCCTGATCCAGCGCGTCAATCCGACCGATTCGCCGGACATCAACGACCGCGACCTGAGACTGGTCGGGCTCAAGGCCCAGGTGGTCGAGGCCTTCATCGACGGCCGCGGCCGGGTCTTCATCTCGGGTTCGGAATGGCCGGCGGTGATCGAGGGGGCCCAACCCCTGGCCGGTGAGACCGTGATCGTCGAATCGGTGGCCGGGCCGATGCTGAGGGTGCGCGCCGTCTAGCGAGCCTTCGCCGCCAGCACCTCGTCGACGCCCCGGTTGGCCAGGGCGTCGGCGCGATCGTTCAGTTCATGACCCGAGTGGCCCTTGACCCAGCGCCAGTGGACATTGTGCCGCTGGCGGGCGGTGTCGAGCCGCTTCCACAGGTCCTCGTTCTTGACCGGCTTCTTGTCGGCCGTCTTCCAGCCGCGCGCCTTCCAGCCGTGGATCCACTGGTCGATGCCTTGCATCACATATTTGCTGTCGGTGTGCAGCTCGACCTTGCAGGGGCGGGACAGGGCCTCCAGCGCCATGATGGCGGCGGTCAGCTCCATGCGGTTGTTGGTGGTCAGGGCCTCGCCGCCCCACAGCGTCTTCTCGTGGCCCTGGCCGGTCTGCAGGATCGCGCCCCAGCCGCCGGGGCCCGGATTGCCCTTGCAGGCACCGTCAGTGTGGATGATCACGTGGGACAAGCTGAAACTCGCAAGGCGTTATAACGTATGTAATATAGGGCGCTGGAAACGAGGCCAGCCATGATTGCTCTCAAGATCACCCAGGTGGGAAATTCTGTCGGTGTCGTCCTGCCCAAGGAGGCCCTGACCGAACTCGGCGCGACCAAGGGCGACACTCTGTACCTGACGCGCGCTCCAGACGGGTCCATGCGGGTCTCGGCCTATGATGACAAGGTCCAGCAGCAGATCGCCCTGGGTGAACAGTTGATGGATGCGCATCGCGACGTGTTCCGCGCCCTGGCCAAATGAGTCCCTCTGAGCCGGTCTGGCTCGAAAAGGCGGCCCTGATCGCCCTGCATGATCGCACACTGGCCCTGCACGGTGGCCCGCCCGGTATTAGGGACGAGGGCTTGCTGGACTCGGCTCTGCAGCGACCGATTCATCGTCGCCTCCATGACGATGAGCCCAGCCTCGCGGTGCTGGCCGCGACCTATGCTGTGGGCGTGGCGTCGAATCATCCGTTCGTCGACGGCAACAAGCGTGCGCCCTATCAGGCGATGATCCTGTTCCTGGCCCTGAACGGCACGCCGCTGCAGCCGGACCGGGTCGAGGCAATCCGCACTGTGCAGGCGGTCGCGGCCGGTGAGATCGATATCGACACCCTTGCCGAATGGATTCGGGCCAACAGCGCGGCGACCTGACGCGGCATTCCCTTGGCGCGGCGCCATCAGGTGGCCTATATGGCGGGACAGATTTGATGCGGGCCGTAAGGGCCCGTCTGAGGAGAGCGTACCGTGGGCAGTTTGAGCATCTGGCACTGGGCCATCGTGATTATCGTCGTGGCCCTGCTGTTCGGCGGGCGCGGCAAATTGTCGGGCCTGATGGGCGACGCGGCCAAGGGCGTGAAGGCGTTCAAGGACGGCCTCAAGGACGACGACAGCAAGGACGGCCCGTCGGGCGGCACCAGTTCGCTGCCGCGGACCGAGGCCGAAAAAGAAGACCTGAAAAACTAGCCCCCTGAACGTCGGAGTCTGACGCATGGGTGGTCTCGGCCCCGGTCTCGGTGGCGCGGAAATCCTGGTAATCGGCCTGGTGGCCCTGCTTGTCGTGGGGCCCAAGGACCTGCCTGCGCTGATGCGCAAGCTGGGCAAGCTGATGGGCAAGGCCCGCGGCATGGCCAATGAGTTCCGCGCCAGCTTCGACGAAATGGCGCGCCAGTCCGAGCTGGACGAGCTGCGCAAGGAGGTTGAGGCCCTGCGCACCAACCAGGGCATCCACGCCCTCGGGGCCGACGCCGACGCCGCCTTCCGCGAGATCGGCAAGGACCTGGACTCGGGCCTGACCGCCAGCCCGGCACCGGCCATGACCCCTGCGCCCAATGAATGGCCCGATGCCGGACCGGCGATGACGCCGCTGGCGGCCCCGGCGGACCCGGAGCCGAAACCGCCGGTCAAGGCGAAGCCCAGGTCCGGGGCCAAGCCCAAACCCAAATCCGGGGGCAAGCCCGCCGCCGCATCGACCAGGAAGGCGGCCGGTAAGTCGCAGGCGATCCGGGCGAAGAAGGTGGACCTGTGAGCGCCCCCGACTTGGACGAGTCCGAAATCG
Source organism: uncultured Brevundimonas sp. (assembly GCF_963975535.1). Taxonomy (GTDB): domain Bacteria; phylum Pseudomonadota; class Alphaproteobacteria; order Caulobacterales; family Caulobacteraceae; genus Brevundimonas. The sequence continues at coordinate 162,700 of NZ_CAXBHE010000004.1, forward strand.
AGGCCTCGCGCGCCCCGCTGATGGATCATTTGATCGAGCTGCGCGGGCGGCTGCTGATCTGCGTCATCGCCTTCATCCTCGGCTTCATCCTGTGCTTCGCCTTCGCCGAGCCGCTGTACATCTTCCTGGTCAAGCCGTTCGCCGTGGCCGCGGCCTTCCACCAGAGCCTGGCCCCCGGCACCCATGTGTCGCCGCTGGACCTGATCCTCGGCACCGCCGGCCTCAAGGCCCTGCCGGTCGTCAACGGCCAGATGGTCGAGCTGATCTATACGGCCCCGCTGGAGATCCTGTTCACCAAGATGAAACTGGCCGGCTTCGGGGCCTTCATCGTGTCGTTCCCGATCCTGGCCTGGCAGATGTACCGGTTCGTGGCCCCGGGTCTGTATCGCAACGAGAAGGGGGCCTTCCTGCCCTTCCTGTTCGCCGCGCCGCTGCTGTTCCTGCTGGGTACGGCCCTGGTCTATTTCGTCATGCTGCCGTTCGTCATGTGGTTCTCGCTGAGCCAGCAGATCACGGGCGGCGGGGTCTCGGCCCAGCTGCTGCCCAAGGTGTCGGACTACCTCAGCCTGGTGACGGCCCTGCTGCTGGCCTTCGGCCTGTGTTTCCAGCTGCCGGTCGTGATGACGCTGCTGGGGCTGGCCGGCATCGTCAATTCGAAGATGATGGCCCTGGGGCGCCGCTATGCGATCGTCGCCGTGGTCGTGGTCGCCGCCATTGTCACCCCGCCGGATCCGGTCAGTCAGCTGATGCTGGCTGTGCCGCTGGTGCTGCTCTACGAGGTCAGCATCTGGTGCGTGCGCCTGATCGAGCTGCGCAAGCGCAGGCGGGAGCCGGTCGAAGGGCGCACCTGAGCGGAACCGACGGCGAGCGTGGCCGTTTGCAGGGGACACCATCCCTCAGGAGTCCATTCATGAACCCTCGCCATATCGCGATCGTCACCGCCGCGTTTGCCGTCGTCACCGTCGGTGCCGTGGCCTGTACCCCGGCCGCCGACGAGACCGCGACCAGCACTGACACCACCCACACGATCGTCGAAACCCGCGAGGTTCCCGCCGCGCCCGTGGTGATCGAGCGTGAGAGCCCGCCCGTCGTCATCGAGCGCGACGGCGAGACCGGCGACACCACGACCGTGCGCGCCGGGCGCGACGGCATCGAGGTCGAGACCACCAACCGCTGATTTCACAGCGATCATCGAAAAGCCCCCGGACGGTTTCCCGTCCGGGGGCTTTTTTGTCGGCTCAGCGTGCCGATCAGCAGCTGTAGTAGAGGTCGAATTCGACCGGGTGCGGGTGCAGTTGCAGGCGCAGCACCTCCTCCTGCTTCAGCGCGATATAGCTGTCGATGAAGTCGTCATCCATCACGCCGCCCTTCTTGAGGAAGGCCCGGTCCTTGTCGAGGTTGTCCAGCGCCTCCTGCAGGCTGCCGCAGACCTCGGGGATGTTGCCGCGCTCTTCCGGCGGCAGGTCATAGAGGTTCTTGTCGGCGGGCGCGCCCGGATCGATGCGGTTCTCGATCCCGTCGAGGCCGGCCATCAGCAGGGCCACGAAGGTCAGATAGGGGTTGCCCATCGGATCGGGGAAGCGCGCCTCGATACGCTTGGCCTTGGGGCTGGACACGTGCGGGATGCGGATCGAGGCCGAGCGGTTGCGGGCCGAATAGGCCAGCTTCACCGGGGCTTCATAGCCGGGCACCAGGCGCTTGTAGGAGTTGGTGGTCGAGTTGGCGAAGGCGTTGATGGCCTTGGCGTGCTTGATGATGCCGCCGATGTACCACAGACACATGTCCGACAGGCCGGCGTATTTGTCGCCGGCGAACAGGGGCTTGCCGTCGCGCCAGATCGACTGGTGCACATGCATGCCCGAGCCGTTGTCGCCGTACATGGGCTTGGCCATGAAGGTGGCCGACTTGCCATAGGCGGCGGCGACGTTGTGGACCACGTATTTGTACAGCTGCAGCCGGTCGGCCATGGTCAGCAGGTCGCTGAATTTCAGACCCAGTTCGTGCTGGGCCGGGGCCACCTCGTGGTGGTGCTTCTCGGGATCGAGGCCCAGCTCCTTCATCACGCCCAGCATCTCGCCGCGCAGGTCCTGGGCGCTGTCGACCGGATTGACCGGGAAATAGCCGCCCTTGGAACCCGGGCGGTGGCCCATGTTGCCTTCGGAATATTCGGACCCGGTGTTGGACGGCAGTTCAATCGAATCGAAGCTGTAGCCGGTGTCGTGCGACGCGGTGCTCCAGCGCACGTCGTCGAAGATGAAGAACTCGGCCTCGGGGCCGAAGAACACCTGGTCGCCCACGCCCGACGACTGGACGAAGGCCAGCGCCTTCTTGGCCATCGAGCGGCTGTCGCGATTGTAGGGCTCGTTGGTGTCCGGGTTCAGCACGTCGCAGAACAGGAACATCGTCGTCTGCTGGTAGAAGGGATCGATATAGGCCGTGCTCAGGTCGGGCTTGAGCAGCATGTCGGACTCATTGATCGTCTTCCAGCCGACGATGGAGGAGCCGTCGAACATCGTCCCTTCCTCGAGCAGCTCCTCGTCGATCAGGTCGATGTCGAAGGTCATGTGCTGCAGCCGGCCCTTGGTGTCGGTGAAGCGGAGGTCGACGTACCGGACGTCCTTGTCCTTGATCTCCTGAAGGATCTTGGCGGCGCTCATGATCGAAGTCCTGTTCGTAGGGGAGGGGAGAGAGGACGCCACCCCGGGAGGGGACGGCGACGATGAATTCAGACGGCCTGGGGACCGGTTTCGCCCGTGCGGATGCGGATGACGTCCACGATGTCGGAGACGAAGATCTTGCCGTCACCGATCTTGCCGGTCCGGGCCGCCGACTGGATGGCCTCGACCACGGCGGGTGCCATGTCGTCGGGCACCACGACCTCGATCTTGATCTTCGGAAGGAAGTCGATGACGTATTCGGCACCGCGATAGAGTTCGGAATGCCCCTTCTGGCGACCATATCCCTTGGCCTCCAGAACGGTCATCCCTTGCACGCCCACGTCCTGGAGCGCTTCCTTCACTTCATCGAGCTTGAATGGCTTGATGACGGCTTCAATCTTCTTCATGGCGACCCCGGGACGGGCGGGTTGAAGACCCCGTCACTCGGGCAGCAAAGGGACATTGCATTGCACAATAAGGCAAGCCTCTTTTCGATTTTGTCATCATCGGTGACCGGGCGACGCCCATGACCGAAGGTCAAGATCGCCCTGACTGGCGGGCCGTGCTGCCCTGGCCGGGGCTGAATACGCACAAACACGCCCGGGGGCGTCTGGGGGTCGTCAGTGGCCGGGCCGGCCAGACCGGTGCCGCGCGACTGGCCGCCCGCGGCGGCCTCAGAATCGGGGCCGGGGTGGTCAGTCTGCTGTGTCCGCTCGAGGCGGTCGCCGTGCTGGCCCCGGCGGTCGAGGCCGTGATGCTGAAGCCGTTCGCCGACCCCGAGGTCCTGGCCGGACTGGCCGACGGGATGGACGCCGTGGTGGTCGGACCGGCGGCCGGGATCAACGACGCCACCGTCGCCAATGTCCATGCCCTGGCCGGCACCGGGGCCGCCCTGGTCATCGACGCCGACGGGCTGACGGTGTTCGAGGGCTGGCCGGCCGATCTGTTCGCCCTTCTGGACCGGGACGACATCCTGACCCCGCATGAAGGCGAGTTCCGCCGCCTGTTTCCCGATCTGCTGACCCATGGGCGCGAGCGGGCGGCGGCCGAAGCCGCGGCACGGGCCGGGGCCGTGGTGGTGCTGAAGGGCCCGCAGACGGTCATCGCCGCCCCCGATGGACGGATGGTCGTCAATGACAACGGCACACCCTGGCTGGCGACGGCCGGCAGCGGCGATGTGCTGGCCGGGATGATCGGCGGCCTGCTGGCCCAGCGGATGGACAGTTTCGACGCCGCCTGCGCCGCGGTGTGGATCCATGCCGAGGCCGCGGCCGGGTTCGGGCCCGGCCTGATTGCCGAGGATCTGCCCGACCGGCTGCCGGCGGTTCTGGCCGGGCTGTGGCCGGGCCGGTGAGGCAATCCTAGTCGGCGGCCGCGGCCTTCTTCGCGGCTGGCTTCTTCTTCGCCGCCGGTTTCTTGGCGGCAGCCTTCTTGGCCGGAGCCTTCTTCTTGGGCGCGGCCCCGGCCTTGGCGGCCAGCAGGGGCAGGGCCTGCTCCAGCGTCAGGTCCTCGGGCGTGGTGCCCTTGGGCAGGGTCGCGTTGATCTTGCCCGACTTGACATAGGGGCCGAAGCGGCCGGCCATCACATGGATCGGATCGCCGGTCTCGGGGTGCGCGCCCAGGTCCTTCAGCGGGGCCACGGCGGCCCCGCGTCCGGCGAATTTTCCGGCGCGTTTCTCGGCCAGCAGCACCACGGCGCGGTTCAGGCCGACCTCGAACACCTCGTCGATGTCGGCGACATTGGCATAGGTGCCCGCGTGCAGCACGAACGGCCCGTAGCGGCCGAGGCCGGCGGTGATCATCTTGCCGTCCTCGGGGTGTTCCCCGACCTCGCGCGGCAGGGCCAGCAGGCGCAGCGCCTGTTCCAGCGACAGGGTCGCGGGGCTCCAGCCCTTGGGCAGGGAAGACCGTTTCGGCTTCTCCTCACCGGGCGGGGTGACTTCGACATAGGGGCCGAAGCGGCCGATCTTCAGCTGGACCGGCTGGCCGGTCACCGGATCGACGCCCAGCTCGCGATCACCGCCGTCCGCCCCGCCCCCGTCGGCGTCGGGCGACGCCACCGGCCGGGTGAATTTGCAGTCGGGATAGCGCGAGCAGCCGACGAAGGCCCCGAAACGGCTGGTCTTCAGCGACAGCTGACCCTGTTTGCACAGCGGGCATTCGCGCGGATCGCCGCCGTCTTCCCGGGCCGGGAAAATGTGCGGTCCCAGCGACTCATTGAGGGCGTCGAGGATGGCCGTGGTGCGCAGCTCGCCGGCGGCCTGGGCCGCGACATGGAAGTCCGACCAGAACTCGCGCAGCAGCACCTTCCAGTCCAGCTTGCCGGCCGAGACCTCGTCGAGCCGGGTCTCCAGCGCGGCGGTGAAATCGTATTCGACCCATTTGGCGAAGAACTGCTCGAGGAAGGCCGTGACCAGCCGGCCCTTGTCCTCGGGATAGAAGCGGTTCTTGTCGGTGCGCACATATTCGCGGTCGCGCAGCGTGGTCAGGATCGAGGCATAGGTGGAGGGACGGCCGATGCCGAGCTCTTCCAGCTTCTTGACCAAAGTGGCTTCCGAGAAGCGCGGCGGCGGTTCGGTGAAATGCTGGTCGGTGCGCACGGCCTCGACCTTCGCCGTGGCCCCTTCCTTCAGGGTCGGCAGACGGGTGGAGTCGTCGTCCTCGTCGGTCTCGGTGCCCTTCTGGCGCTCGTCGCGGCCCTCCTCATAGACGGCGAGGAAGCCGTCGAAGGTCACCACCTGGCCGGTGGCGCGCAGGCCGGTCTGGCCGTCCGGGGTCTCGACCTCGACCGTGGTGCGGTCGATGCGGGCCGATTCCATCTGCGAGGCGACCATCCGCTTCCAGATCAGCTCGTACAGCCGCTGCAGGTCGCCATCGAGGCGCAGGGTTTCCGGCGCGCGGGTGATGTTGGTCGGGCGGATGGCCTCGTGGGCCTCCTGGGCGTTCTTGGCCTTGGTCTTGTAGTAGCGCGGTTCGGACGGAACGAAGGCCGGTCCGAAGCGGTCGGCGATGACCTCCCGCGCCTGGGCGATGCCCTCGGGACTGACGAACAGGCCGTCGGTCCGCATATAGGTGATCAGACCGCCGGTCTCGTCGACGCCTTCGTACAGCTTCTGCGCCGCCTGCATGGTGCGCTGGGCGGTGAAGCCCAGTTTGCGGCTGGCCTCCTGCTGCAGGGTCGAGGTGGTGAAGGGCGGGGCCGGGCTGCGCTTGATCGGCTTCTTCTCGATCGACTTGATCGTGAACGCACCGCTGTTGATCGCATCACGGGCGGCGAAGGCCACGGCCTCCGACGGGATGTCGAGACGCTGGATCCGCTTGCCCAGATGTTTGACCAGCCGGGTGGTGAAGGGCGGGCTGTCGGCGGCCAGGTCGGCCTCGACCGACCAGTATTCCTGCGCCTTGAACTTCTCGATCTCCATCTCGCGATCGACGACGATGCGCAGGGCGACCGACTGGACCCGACCGGCCGAGCGGGCCCCCGGCAGCTTGCGCCACAGGACCGGCGACAGGGTGAAGCCGACCAGATAGTCGAGCGCGCGGCGCGCCAGATAGGCCTCGACCAGTTCCATGTCGATCTGGCGCGGGGCCGCCATGGCCTCGAGCACGGCGTTCCTGGTGATGGCGTTGAAGGTGACCCGTTCGACGTGGGTGTCCTTCAGCGCCTTCTTCTTGGTCAGCACCTCGAGCACGTGCCAGCTGATCGCCTCACCCTCGCGGTCGGGGTCGGTGGCCAGGATGACGCGGCTGGCGCGTTTGGCGGCCTCGGCGATCTCGGACATCCGCTTGGACGCCCGCGCGTCGATCTCCCACGACATGGCGAAATCGTCGTCGGGTAGCACCGATCCGTCCTTGGACGGCAGGTCGCGGATGTGGCCGTAGGAGGCCAGAACCTCGAACTCGGACCCCAGATATTTGTTGATGGTCTTGGCCTTCGCGGGGCTTTCGACAATGACAAGATTCATGATGGACGGGTTCTCGGAAAGGGGCCGGGAACGTGGTTGGCCGGACGGCCCGTGTCAATCGGCCATCTGAAACCCGGTCCCCGGACCGACGGTGGGCAGGCGGATCAGAGCGAGGCCAGGCCGCCCGGCAGCAGGGTCGCCCGCCCGACCAGACTCAGCTCCAGCAGGGCGGCGGCGACCGCCCCGACCGGGGCATTCAGCGCCCGGGCCAGTTCGTCACGCGGCGTCGGGGTCGGCGACAGCAGGGCCGCGACCCGCTCGATCAGGGCCGCGTCGACATCATCGGCCCCGTCACCGAAGGGGCGGTCGACCGGCGGCTCGTCCAGACGGCGCAGCGTCTCGAAGGCGCGTTCGATATCCTCGATGCCCTCGCACAGGATCGCGCCCTGACGCAGCAATTCATTGGGGCCGCGTGAGCGGGGATCCAGCGGCGAGCCCGGCACCGCGAATACGTCGCGGCCCTGTTCGGCCGCCAGCCGGGCGGTGATCAGCGAGCCCGAGCGCAGTTCGGCCTCGACCACCACGACGCCACGCGACAGGCCCGAGATGATCCGGTTGCGCCGCGGGAAGTCCCGCGCCTGGGCCCGCGCCCCCATCGGGCTCTCGGAGACGACACAGCCCCGGTCGACGATCTGGTCGTACAGTTCGGCATTGTCGGGCGGATAGATGTCGTCGACGCCGCCGCCCAGCACCGCCACCGTCCCCGTCGGCAGGGCTCCGGCGTGGGCGGCGCTGTCGATGCCGCGGGCCATGCCCGACACCACCCCATGCCCGGCCGCGCCCAGCTGGGCCGCCAGACCACGGGCGATGCGCTGCCCGCCGGCCGAGGCGATGCGGGCTCCGACCACGGCGACGCAGGGCCGCGACAGCAGGGCCGGGTCCCCCCGCGTCCACAGCACCGGCGGCGGCGGATCGACGGCGGCCAGAAGGGGCGGGTAGTCGGGGTCGCCGATCACCATCAGCCGGGCGTTGACATCCTCGGCCGCGGCCATCTCGGACTCGATGCGCGCGACAGGGGGCAGGGTGAATCCCGCCCCGCCGGCGCGTCGGACCATGGCGGGCAGGACCTCGATCGCGGCAAGGGCGCTGCTGAACCGCTCGAGCAGTTGCCGGAACGTGACCGGACCGACGCGCTCGGCCCGGGCCAGCCGCAGCCGGGCGAACCGTTCCGCCGCGTCCGGCGGGCTCACGTCTTCTTGGCACCCAGCCGGGGTTCGGTCCCCTTCAGCAGCCGGGCGATGTTCTGATGGTGACGGATCCAGATCAGCACGGCTGTGAAGGCCGACAGCAGCAGGATCGGGGCCGGGGCGGGCAGGCCCACCGCCGGCAGGGTCAGGGTGGCCAGGATCGGGGCCATCGCGGCCGCGACCAGGGCCGCCAGCGACGAATAGCGCAGGACCAGGGCGACGATCAGCCAGACCGCCCCGGCCATCAGCCCCAGCGGCCACCAGGCGGCCAGCAGCAGGCCGAAGAAGGTCGCCACGCCCTTGCCCCCCCTGAAGCCCAGCCAGACCGGGAACAGGTGCCCCAGAAAGGCCGCGCCGCCGGCGATGGCTCCCGCCACCTCGCTGTCGAACAGCCAGCGGGCGAGCAGCAGGGCCGCCGCCCCCTTGCCGGCGTCCAGCAGCAGGGTGGCCAGGGCCAGGTCCTTGCGGCCGGTGCGCAGCACATTGGTCGCGCCGATATTGCCCGAGCCGATGGCCCGCACGTCACCGGCTCCGGCCGCGCGGGTGATGACCACGCCGAACGGGATCGAGCCCAGCAGATAGCCGCCCGCCGCCACCAGGGCGAGGGTCAGAAGGGCCGGGGCAACCAGATCCTGCACGGTGATTCTCTCGTCTAGCGGGCGTCGTGGACGATGCGTCCACCGACGATGGTGAGCAAGACCCGACCTTGCAGACGGCGGCCGTCGAACGGCGAGTTGCGCGACTTGGATCTCAGCGTCGCGGCGTCGATCACCACCGGCGCGCCCGGATCGAACAGCACCAGGTCGGCCGGGGCGTCGGCTTCCAGCACGCCGGACTCCAGATCCAGCAGGGTGGCCGGGCCGTGCGTCAGCGGCCGCAGCACGTCGAGCAGGTCCAGTCCGGCCTCATGGTGCAGGCTCAGGGCCGCGGCCAGCAGGGTTTCCAGACCCACGGCCCCCGGCGCGGCCTCGGCGAACGGGCGGCGCTTGTCCTCGGCCGGGGCCGGGGCATGGGCCGAGGTGATCACGTCGATCAGGCCGTCGCGCACCGCCTCGATCAGGGCCAGACGGTCGCTCTCGGCGCGCAGCGGCGGATCCAGCCGGTAGAAGGTGCGGTACTCGCCGATGTCGATCTCGTTGAAGCACAGGTGGTTGATCGACACCGAGGCGGCGACCTCCAGACCCCGGGCCCGGGCCCGCGCCAGGGTCTCGAGCGCCCCCTCGGTCGATATCTGGTCGACGAGGAAGCGCACGCCGGTCTGCTCGACCAGGGCCAGGTCGCGCTCCAGCTGGATGCGCTCGCCGATGGCCGGCGATCCCGACAGACCCAGCCGCGTCGCCAGCTCGCCCGCGGTCGCCACCGCGCCCTCGCCGAGCCACGGCTCGCTGGGGCGGCAGGCGATCAGGGCGTTGAAGGCGACGGCATAGCTCATCACCCGCTGCAGGGTGCGCGTATTGGTGATGACCCGGTCGCCGTCGGTGAAATACAGGGCCCCGGCCTCGGTCATCAGGCCGATCTCGGCCATGCGCTGACCGTCGAGGGTGCGCGTCGCGGCCCCGGCGGCATGGACGTTGACCAGATTGAGCGCCGCCCCGCGACGCTGGATGAAGTCGACCATGGCCGGATCATCGACGGCGGGATCGGTGTCGGGCTGGATGACGATGGTGGTCACCCCGCCGGCCGCGGCCGACAGGCTGGCCGACTTCAGCGTCTCCTTGGGCTCGGCTCCGGGCTCGCCGGTCTTGACCCGGATGTCGATCAGCCCGGGAGCCAGGCACAGGCCGTGGACGTCGATGACCTCGATTTCGGCCGCTTGCGGCGGAGCTGTGCCGTGGATGACCTCGACGATGCGGCCGTGCTCGATCAGGACGGCACCCGGGCCGTCATAGTCGCTGGCCGGATCCAGCAGCCGGGCGTTGACCAGGGCCAGGACGCTCAAGCGAAATCCTCCCCTGCGGGGGGAGGGGGACCATCCGAAGGCTGGTGGCGGGGGCAGGCCCAGAGGCCGGTGACGGCGGATGGCGCCCTCCACCGCTTCGCGGTCCCCCGCCCCCGATGGGGGAGGAATGCCGGTGAGCCTCTCATGCTGTGTCTCCGTCCAGCCGTGCCGACAGGGCGGCCAGCACCGCCATGCGCGCGGCCACGCCCATCTCGACCTGGTCCTGGATCAGCGAGACGGAGAGGTCGTCGGCCACGTCGGAATCGATCTCGACGCCGCGGTTCATCGGCCCCGGATGCATGACCTTCGCCCCCGGATTGGCCCAGGACAGCTTCTCGCGATCCAGGCCCCAGAAGCGGAAATATTCGCGGGTCGACGGCACCAGGGCCCCCTCCATCCGCTCCAGCTGCAGGCGCAGCATCATCACCACGTCGCAGCCCTTCAGGCCCTCGCGCATGTCGTGGAACACCTCGCAGCCCCAACGGTCGGCGTCGCCGGGCACCAGGGTCGGCGGCCCGATCAGCCGCACCCGCGCGCCCATCATCGACAGCAGGGCCACATTGGAGCGGGCCACGCGGCTGTGGGCCACATCGCCGCAGATGGCCACGGTCAGGCTGGTCACATCGCCGAAGGCCCGGCGCAGGCTCAGCAGGTCCAGCAGGGCCTGGGTCGGATGCTCATGGCGGCCGTCCCCGGCATTGACCACGGCACAGCCGACCTTCTGCGACAGCAGGTCGGCGGCCCCCGAGGCCCCGTGACGCACCACCAGGATGTCGGGTTTCATCGCGTTCAGAGTGACGGCGGTGTCGATCAGGGTCTCGCCCTTGGCCACCGACGAGGTGCGCGGGCTCATGGTGACGACATCCGCCCCCAGCCGCCGCGCGGCGATCTCGAACGAGGCGCTGGTGCGGGTCGAGTTCTCGAAGAACAGGTTCATCACCGTCCGCCCGCGCATCAGGTCCAGCGTCTTGGCCGACGAGCGGTTCAGCGCGACGAAGGCGTCGGCCAGGTCCAGCAGATCGCGGGTCGTCTGGGCGTTGAGATCGCCGGACGACAGGAAATGGGGGCGGGGGAACGGGGCCAGCCGCTCGGTGATCATATCGGTGACGGCGTTGGGCTGGGTCATCGAGGCCCGCCTATACGGCTGAGTCAGAGGAAATGGAACAGGCCGAGCAGGATCGGGATGGTAATCGCACTGCCGACCGTGGTGAAGGCGACCACCCCGGCCATCAGCGGGGCGTCGCCGCCCATCTGCCGCGCCAGCACATAGGAGGCCGCCGCCCCGGGGGCCGATCCCGCCAGCAGGGCCACGCCCTGGGCCAGACGGTCACCGCCCAGCAGCCCGGCCAGGTAATACATCCCGACCGGCAGGACGATCAGCTTGACCGCGGAAATGGCCAGGATCATCAGCGGCCGGGTGGCGGCATAGCGGAAGCTGAGCCCGGCCCCGGCGGTGATCAGACCCAGGGCGATGGCACCGGGCCCCATCAGCTCGAAGATGCGGCTCAGCAGCAGCGGCGGCACCAGACCGGTCAGGTTCAGCGCCGCGCCCAGGCCGCAGGCCCAGATGATCGGATTGCGGGACAGCGATCGCAGGGCCAGCCGCCAGCCGCCGCCCTGGCCGGCCCCCCAGCGGGCCAGCACCAGCACGCAGATGACATTAAGGGCGGGGGCCAGCACGCCGAAGGCCACCGCCGCCGTGCCCAGCCCCTCGGGACCGAACACCGCCCCGGCGACCGGCAGGAAGACGAAGCCGTTCCAGCGGATCACGCCCTGGAAGACGCTGGTGAAGGCCGGATCGCTGATGCCCAGCCATGGCTTGGCCGCCAGGGTCAGGCCGGCGACGGCGAAGGACACCGCGATGGTGGCGACCGCCACCGGCCCGGCGGTGCCGGCGCTGAAGTCCGCGCCCCAGACAGCCGGGATCAGGAAGGTCGGATAGAAGATGAAATAGGTCAGCCGCTCGACCGCGCGCCAGCCGTCGTCAGCCAGGAAGCTGCGCATCTTCAGCCCCCAGCCCAGGGCGATCATGGCGAAGACCGGCACGATACCGGCCAGCAGGGCCGTCACGGCTGTTCGGCGACGCGGATGCGATCCAGCGCCCCCTGCAGGATCCAGGCGGCGGCGGTCCGGTCGACGACGCCGGCGCGGCGCTTGCGGGTCAGGTCCAGCTCGCCGATCAGGAAGCGTTCGACGGCACTGGTCGACAGCCGCTCGTCCCAGAAGGCGATCGGGATGTCGCGCAGCCGCAGCAGGTTGCGGGCGAAGGCCCGGCACGACTGGGCCCGGGGGCCTTCGGTGCCGTCCATATTGGTCGGCAGGCCGATGATCAGGCCACTGACCTTGCGGTGCCCCATCAACTTGAACAGCTGTTCGGCCTCGATCGTGAATTTCGATTTGCGGATCAGTTCCAGCGGGCTGGCGATCATCCGGGTCACGTCCGAGACGGCGACGCCGATGGTCTTTTCGCCGAGGTCCAGCCCCATCCACGCGGTTTGCGGCGGGCAGGCGGCGGGCAGGTCGAGGAGGGGGACGATGGACACAGTGTGGCGGTAGGGCTGGCGTCGCCGTGTGTCAAAGGCCAAGATGGCGCAACGTCAAAGGGGGAGTTTTGACATGATCAGACATCCGTTGCTGCTTCTGGCCATCGCCGGCCTGGTCACCGCCTGCGATTCCGGCGTGGAAACCCGCAAGGACGCCGTTCCGGATGGTGGCTCGGCCGCGATCCGCGCCGCTCCGACCACACCGGCCACCGCCGCCGGGCCCGCTCAGGCCGTCGCGGCCCAGGCCGACGACTATCTGCAATCGGCCGCCTCGGTCCTCGCCGTTGTCCCGCTGAGCGATCGCGCCGCCGACGCCAAATTGTTCGGTCTGGCCGGCGGCGACCCCGCCCTGAACGGCGACCACGCCTATCTGGCCTTCTTCGTCGACCCGTCCGAGGGCTGGCGGGTGTTCCCGCTCGGCGATTTCGAACGCTGGAGTGTCGGCGAACAGGGTCCCGGCCGCTTCGTTCTGGAAACGACCCAGGGCCGGATGGGTGACGACGGCCAGATGGTGACCGGCGAGGTCAAACGCTTCATCGTCACCTATGACGCGCGTGTCGCCGGCTCACCGCCGCCGTCGGCGATCACCGTCACCCCGGCGACCTGAGGGCCAAAGCGGCCTCCCGTCTTGTGAAAGGCCCGCCGGGCGGCTAATCCGCCCGCTTGACCTGTCACGTCTGGAGAGCCGCATGGCCATCGACGCTGCGACGGTGCGCAAGGTCGCACACCTCGCCCGTATCAAGACCCCGGAAGACCGGCTGGAGCCCCTGTCGCGCGAGCTGACCGGCATCCTGGCCTGGATCGAACAGTTGAACGAGGTCGACGTCGACGGCGTCGAGCCGATGACCTCGAACGTCGCCCAGGCCCTGCGCCTGCGCGCCGATGCGGTCACCGACGGCAACAGGGTCGCCGATGTGCTGGGCAATGCCCCGCAGGCGACCGATGGCTTCTTCGTCGTGCCCAAGGTGGTCGAATAGCCATGAGCGACCTGACCAAACTCACCCTCAAGGCCGCCGTGGACGGCCTCAAGGCGAAGCAGTTCTCTTCCGAAGAGATCACCCGCTCCTTCCTGACGGCCATCGAGTCCGCCAACCCGACCCTGAACGCCTTCGTCACGGTTACCGCCGACAAGGCGATCGACATGGCCCGCGCCGCCGACGCCAGACTGGCCAAGGGGCAGGGCGGTGTCCTCGAGGGCGCGCCGCTGGGGATCAAGGACCTGTTCTGCACCGACGGGGTCCAGACCACGGCCGGCTCCAACATGCTGCGCGGCTTCGTGCCGCCCTATGAATCGACCGTCAGCGGCAATCTGTGGCGCGACGGGGCGGTCATGCTGGGCAAGCTGAACATGGACGAGTTCGCCATGGGCTCGTCCAATGAGACCAGCGCCTTCGGTCCCGTGGTCAACCCATGGAAATCAACCGGTTCCAACGCTGACCTGACGCCGGGCGGCAGCTCGGGTGGCTCGGCCGCCTCGGTCGCCGCCGACCTGTGCCTGGCCGCCACGGCCTCGGACACCGGCGGCTCGATCCGCCAGCCCGCCGCCTTCACCGGCACCGTCGGGATCAAGCCGACCTATGGCCGCGCCAGCCGTTTCGGCATGGTCGCCTTCGCCAGTTCGCTGGACCAGGCCGGACCGATCACCAAAACCGTCGCCGACGCCGCCCTGATGCTGCAGTCGATGTGTTCGTTCGACGTCCGCGACTCCACCAGCCTCGACGTGCCGACCCCGGACTGGACCGCCTCGCTCGGCCAGTCGGTCAAGGGTCTGCGCATCGGCGTGCCGAAAGAATACGTCGTCGACGGCATGCCGGCCGAGATCCAGAAGCTGTGGGATCAGGGCATCGCCTGGCTGAAGGATGCCGGCTGCGAGATCGTGCCGATCAGCCTGCCGCACACCAAATACGCCCTGCCGGCCTATTACATCATCGCCCCGGCCGAGGCCTCCTCCAACCTGGCCCGTTATGACGGCATGCGCTTCGGCCACCGCGCCGAGGGCACGACCAGCCTGACCGACCTGTACGAGACCAGCCGCGCCGAAGGCTTCGGCGGCGAGGTCAAACGCCGCCTGATCATCGGGGCCTATGTGCTGTCGGCCGGATTCTATGACGCCTACTATGTCCGCGCCCTCAAGGTCCGGCGTCGCATCGCCGAGGATTTCGACAAGGTCTGGGGCCAGGTCGACGCCATCCTGACGCCCTCTACGCCCTCAGCGGCGTTTGCGATCGGCGACAGGCAGATCGACCCGCTGCAGATGTATCTGAACGACATCTTCACCGTCACCGCCAACCTCGCCGGCCTGCCGGGCATCTCGGTGCCCGCCGGCGTCGACAGCGGCGGGCTGCCGCTCGGCCTGCAGGTCATCGGCAAGGCGCTCGACGAGGCGACCGTGTTCAAGGTGGCCAGTGTGCTGGAAGACGCGGCCGGGTTCGTCGCCAGGCCGGAGACGTGGTGGTGATGAGCTGAATCCCTCTCCCTGAGGGAGAGGGAGGGGCCCACGCCGAAGGCGTGGGAGGGAGTGGGGTTACGGTCTGGCCGGTCGGCGTTGACGGCCACACCGTAACCCCTCATCCGGCCCTTCGGGCCACCTTCTCCCAAGGGAGAAGGGTTCTTCGGGAGAGGGACGTTGACGCGGGACCGGGCCGAATTCGCGCGGGTGTTGCGGCGACGGCAAACCCTGGCTGAACGAACCTTGTGGAAGGCCGTGCGGGGCAAGCGGCTGGACGGGCTGAAATTCCGGCGGCAATACGGGATCAGCCGCTATTTCGCGGATTTCGCCTGCGAAAGCCTGAGGCTGGTCGTCGAGCTGGACGGCGCGGTTCACGACGAGGACGACAATCAGCTGAACGACCATGTCCGCCAGCAGGAGATCGAGGCCCACGGCTGGGCTGTGCTGCGGTTTCGCAATGAAGAGGTGATGACGAGTCTGCACACGGTCCTCGATACCATCCGCGCCCACGCGAAACTGGCCGGCACCGTAACCCCACACCCTCCCGTTCAACTTCGTTGAACGGGCCCCTCCCTCTCCCGATGGGAGAGGGGTAAGAGAAGACCATGACCGACACCGACACCACCGCCACCACCCCCACCAACCTCATCCAGGGCCGCACCGGGGCCTGGGAAATCGTCATGGGGCTGGAGATCCACGCCCAGGTGGCCTCGAAGGCCAAGCTGTTCTCTGGCGCGGCCGTCGGCTTCGGCGCGGGGCCCAATGAGCAGGTGTCGCTGGTCGACGCGGGCTTTCCCGGCATGCTGCCGACCCTGAACGGCCATTGCGTCGAACAGGCGGTGCGCACCGGCCTCGGCCTGAAGGCGCAGATCAACAAACGCAGCCAGTTCGACCGCAAGAACTATTTCTACCCCGACCTGCCGCAGGGCTATCAGATCAGCCAGCTGTATTTCCCCATCGTCGGGGAGGGCGAGGTCGAGGTCGAGGCCGAGGACGGCACCTTCTTCACCGTCGGCGTCGAACGCCTGCATCTGGAACAGGACGCCGGCAAGCTGATCCACGACCTGTCGCCGACCGAATCCTATGTCGACCTGAACCGCGCCGGCACGGCCCTGATGGAGATCGTCTCCAAGCCGCACATGCGCAGCCCGGAAGAGGCGGTCGCCTACGTCAAGAAGATCCGCACCATCCTGGTCTATCTGGGCACCTGTGACGGCGACATGGAGAAGGGCAACCTGCGCGCCGACGTCAACGTCTCGGTCTGCCGCGTCGGTGGCTACGAGCAATTCCGCGCCACCGGCGACTTCAGCCATCTGGGCACGCGCTGCGAGATCAAGAACGTCAACTCGTTCCGCTTCATCGCCCAGGCCATCAACCATGAGGCCCGCCGCCAGATCGAGATCCTCGAGGACGGCGGCAAGGTCGATCAGGAGACCCGGCTGTACGATCCCACGGCCGGCGAGACCCGCTCGATGCGCTCCAAGGAAGAGGCCAACGACTATCGCTACTTCCCTGACCCCGACCTGCTGCCGCTCGAGCTGGAACAGGCCTGGATCGACAACATCAGGGCCTCCCTGCCGGAACTGCCCGACGAGAAGCGCAAGCGGCTGATGGCCGACTACGGCCTGTCGCAATACGACGCCGTGGTGCTGATCTCGGAACAGGCCAAGGCCGACTATTTCGAGGCCGCCGCCAAGGGCCGCGACGCCAAGCTGGTGTCCAACTGGGTCACCAACGAACTGTCGGCCCGTCTGGCCGCCGACAATCTCGACTTCTCGCAGAGCCCGCTGCCGGCCGCCCATGTCGCCGAACTGGTGGCCCTGCTCGAGGAGGGGGTCATCTCCTCCAAGATCGCCAAGGAGGTGTTCGACCACGTCTGGGCCGGCGAAGGCTCGCCGCGTCAGGTGGTCGAGGCCCGCGGTCTGGTCCAGGTCAATGACACCGGGGCGATCGAGAAGGCCGTCGACGAGATCATCGCCGCCAACCCGGACAAGGCCGCCGCGGTCGCCGAAAAGCCCCAGGCTATCGGCTGGTTCGTCGGTCAGGTGATGAAGGCCACCGGCGGCAAGGCCAACCCGGCCTCGGTCAATGACATCCTGAAGGCCAAACTGGGGCTCTGATCATGGCGGGCGAAATCTTCGAGGCGCTGAACGTCAACCATCCGGGCAAGGTCCACCGGGTGGACGCGGTCAAGTTTCGCAAGGCCTGCGACGGGCTGCTCGCCGTGCTTCCGACCGAGGCCCCGGGCCTGAACCAGTCCGAAATGATCGCGGCGGCGCGGGCCGTCATGCCCGACACCGACTTCCCCGGCGCGACCCAGGGCTGGTGGATCAAGAGCGCCCAGCTGCACCTCGAAGCCGTCGGCCAGGTCGTCCGCGACACCGGCAAACCCCTGCGCTGGCGTCGGGTGGGCTGAAGTCTGAAACCATGAAAAAGGCCCCGCGGATCGCTCCGCGGGGCCTTCGTTCAGGGCGGCGGGACTACCAGCGCCAGGCGTCGTAGATGACGTCGATGATGTAGCCGTCGTACTGGTCGATCAGATAGATCTGGTTGTCGACCACCACCCAGCGCGTTCCGGCCGGCGGATAGCCGAGACCGAAGGTGCGCCAGTCGTCCAGCTGGTAGCGCCAGAACATGGACGGCAGATAGTCCCCGACCCGCCAGCGCTGGCCCCAGTAGGAGCGGGGCACGCTGTAGTAGCCGTGGCCGGGCGCGAAATAGAAGCCGATGCGGACGCCCGTATAGCTGCGGAACCGCCGGTCGTTGCGCCACCAGTCGGAGCGATGGTTCCGGTTCCAGTTGCTGTGCCACTGGCTGCTGTTGAAGCGGTTGCGGAACTCCCGGTACTCGCGGCGGTCGTGCCGCTGCTCGTACCGGCTGTCACCCCGGCGATCCCGGCGGTCGTCGCGGCGGTCATCGCGACGATCATAGCGACGTTCGTCCCGGCGCTCGTCGCGCCGGTCATAGCGGTTGTCGCCTCGGCGGTCCTGACGGTCATCGCGCCGGGTGTCGGGGCGGCTGGGCCGTTGATCCCGCCCGGGGCCGGACCGGTCGTAGCGGTCCCCCCGGTCGTACGAGGTCGGACGGTCCGGTGTCTGGGGCTGGCTCGGGCGGTTCGGCCGGTCGGGCCGCTGCGGCTGCTGCGGCTCGGACGGACGCTGCGGACGGTCAGGACGGTCCTGACGATCGTCGCGACGTTCCCGGCGACGCTCCGGTTCCGGCGTCGGCATGGTGTCACGCTCGGCCTGGGCCTGGGCGGCGCGACGTTCCACATAGGTCTGGCCCCGTTGCGGTCGGCCTTCGCCCTCGCGCTGGGCCTGTCGTCCACGCTCACCACGATCCTGGGCGGCGGCCACCACAGGGGCGGCCAGCGGCAGCAGGAGGGAGGCGATCGCGGTGAACACCATCAGATTGCGTTTCATGGTCTCTTTCCCCGCACACCCGTAACGGGCGGCTCGATGACAGGATCGCGCCCGGCGCATGAACCTTAACTGAACGATAATGCCGGGTCACGGCGTGGCTCCGGCATGAAAAAGCCCCCACGGACCGGGTCCGTGGGGGCTGATCCGACAGGGGTTGACCGGCTAGTAGGCGCCGGACAGCACGCTGATGATCAGGCCGGTGGCCACCGCCATCAACACGATGTCGTTGCCGGCGTGGACATAGCGATAGCCGCGCGGGGCCGGGCGCAGGCCGTAGACATAGGGGTCGCGCACATAATAGCCGCGGTAGGCGGCGGGCAGGGTATGGCCGCGCTGCCAGCGGTGACGGGTGTAGCGCGGGTTGACCCGGTAGTAGCCGTAGCTCGGCGCGTACCAGTAGCCGTTGCGGACCCCGCGATAGTCGCGGAAATCGCTCCGGCCGCGATACCAGTCGCGGTGGGTGCGGTCCCAGCGCTGGTGCGCGCGGTAGTCGCGGCGGTCGCGGCGGTTTTCCCAGCGATGATCGCGGCGGTCGGCGCGATGGTCGCGGCGGTCGTTCCAGCGGTCCTGACGGTGATCCCGGCGATCATCGCGGCGATCCTGGCGCTGTTCGTGGCGGTCGCGGCGGCTCTGGGCCTCGGCGGCGAGGGGGGCGGCCGTGGTCGTCAGTGCGACGGCGATGACGGCAGCCCGGGCAAGGCGGTTCATGCGGATTCTCCCGTGGCGGGCCGGGGGCGGGTCTGGGGGTCCGGCTCCTGAATGCCCCGAAGGGTCGCAAGCGCAAAATGAACTGGCGCTGAACAAGCCGGTCAGCCTGCCCCCGGCCGGGTTGCGCCGGGGCTGCCAACGCCCCAGATCAGGGGACCGCCTCAGGACCCCCTTGATGACCCGACCGATCGAACTCTGGTACTGGCCCACGCCCAACGGCTGGAAGGTCTCCATCGCCCTCGAGGAGATGGGCCTGCCCTATGTGGTCAAGCTGCTGAACATCGGCGCGGGGGAACAGTTCGAGCCGGCCTTCCAGGCGATCAGTCCCAACGGCCGCATGCCGGCCATCGTCGATCCCGACGGCCCGGACGGACAGCCGCTGTCGATCTTCGAGTCGGGGGCCATCCTGCAGTATCTGGGCAACAAGGCCGGCCAGTTCTATCCGGCCGATGTCCGCACCCGGGTCGAGATCGACCAGTGGCTGTTCTGGCAGGTCGGCGGTCTGGGACCGATGGCGGGCCAGACCCATCATTTCCGCCAGTACGCCCCGGCCCTGATCCGCGACCAGCGCCAGATCGCCTATGGCGTGCGCCGCTACACCGACGAGACCCACCGCCTCTACGGGGTCATGAACCGTCGCCTGGCCGACCGCGACTATCTGGCCGGTGACTATTCGATCGCCGACATGGCCGCCTGGCCGTGGATCCTGCCCGAACACCAGGGCCAGTCGCTCGAGGCCTTCCCCCACCTCAGGGCCTGGATGGACCGGGTCGGTGCGCGTCCGGCGGTGATCGCGGGCCGTGCCGTCGGCGACGAGATGCGCCGCAATCTGGCGGCCTCCGGTCGGTCGGCTGAGGCGGCGCGCAAGATCCTGTTCGGCCAGCGCGGACGTTAACCTTCCGGGAAGGTGTAACCGCAAGATTTCCAATAAGTTTCTCAGGTCTGAACCCGGGCGACAGTCTTTATCTTTGCTTTACTTAAAAGATCGAATCGACCCGCCGCTGTTAACTTTAACTTCAAACCGCGGGTATTTGATCAGGCCTCAGGAGACGGGGCCAGAACGGCCGTCGTCCGGAGGATACGGTTATGAACGCGCAAGAACTGGCGTCGGACATCGAGATCGAAGTTGAGGCCGCCCTGCCTCTGCCGACCGCGGACATGGATGGCGATGCCCTGTTTCGTCTGGGCATGATGTACTCAACCGGCCAGGCCGGCTGCCCGATGGATCGGGTCTCGGCCCATATGATCTTCAACCTGGCGGCCATGAAGGGCTCGACCGAGGCCCGGATCTATCGCCGCGAGATGTCGCTGGAGATGGAACAGGACGAGATCGCCGACGCCCAGCGCGCCGCGCGCCGCTGGATCGATGCCGGCGTGGTGACCCTGGCCGCCTGATCTGCGCCGTCAGAACGACTGATACTGCCCGTTGATCGCATAGGTGAAGCCGACGGGCAGGGCGTTGCGGATCTGGGTGACGAAATTGGCGACCTCGCCCAGGGTCGTGCGCGGCACGAACAGGATGTCGCCGCGGCGCAGGGCGATGATATCGCCGCGACGCGGCCTGAGATCGGCGGCCCGCATCATGCGCACGCCGCCGGGGCCGCGCCGGATCAGCGCCACCTCCTTCTGGCGTGCCGTCGGCAGGAAGCCGCCCGCCATGATCACCGCCTGATAGGCGTCGATATCGCCCGGCATGTCATAGACGCCCGGCGTCCGGACCTCGCCGTCCACCCAGATCTTCAGCGGCCCCGCCTGTTTGAGGGTGACCTCGACCACGGGCCGCAGCAGCTGCGAGGCATAGGCCCCGGCCACATCCGATTCCAGCTCGGCGATCGTGCGATCCGCGGCCATGACCTGGCCGATCAGCGGCAGGGCGATTCGGCCGTCGGGACCGATCTTCTGGGTCCGGGTCAATTCGGCCGCCGTCGGCGTGGCCACCTCGATCTCGTCCCCCGGATACAGCAGATATTCCGGCTCGGCCTCGGTCCAGTCGGCGAAGGCGATCTCGGGAAAGCCGGCCGCCTCGACCGGCTGGACCCGCCCGCCGGCGGCTCCGGCCGCGGGCAGGGGCATGCGGCCGCCGTTCTCGCTGGCGCAGCCGCTGAGGGCGGCGGCACCGAGGGACAGCAGAAGCAGGCGGCGGTCGATGGGCATGGGTCAGGAATCCGTGACGGACGGGCGCGTTCGACACAGGGTCTCCGCTTATGGGTAACCAGTGGTTAACGCCGCTGGGTCAAGTCTGGGACAACAGTCACCGCGACCAGATGGAATCACCAGCCGCCCATGCGCACGACGGCCTATGCCACAGCCCGCCCGCGCTACGGACTCCTCGACATCGTGGGGCTGCTGTTCCGCGAACTGCTGCCGATGATTCTGGTCTTTCTGCTCATCTTCGTGCTGGGCACGGCGGCGGTTCTGACCCTGAAGAAGACCTATACGGCGACCGGCAAGGTCTATGCCGGGGTCGGCCAGGAATATGTCTACCAGCCGCGGGTCGGCACGGCCGAACGCGGCCAGGCCCCGGACGCCGACGCGGTCGCCGTATCCGAGGCCGCGATCCTGAACAGTCTCGAGGTCAAGCAGCGCACGGTCGCGGCCCTGGGCGTCGACAGTTTCCTCGGCGACAAGCCGTCCAGCGAGACCCCCGCCAAACGCCAGACCGACGCCCTCAAGGTGCTGGACGCCGGCCTCGGGGTCGGCACCACGCCCGGCAGCGCCATCATCGGTGTCAGCTATGAGAGCGACGATCCCGAGACCGCCGCCCGGGTGCTGAACGCCGTGATCGCCCAGTATCTGACCTATCGCCGCGAAGTGTTCCAGGACAACAAGACCCCGGCCATCGAGCAGCAGCGTCAGGTGTTCGAGGACGAACTGGCCAGCGCCGATTCGGCCTATGAGGCGTTTCTCACCTCCAACGACATCGGCGATTTCGCCACCCTGAAGGCGACGCTGGCGGCGACCTACCAGACGGTGTTCACCGAGCGCCTGTCGGTTCAGGCCCAGCTGAACCAGGCGCGCCAGCGCCTGTCGACCCTGCAGGCCCAGCAGGCGGCGATCCCGGCCCAGGTCACCCTGCAGCAGGACCTCAACATCGCGGCCCAGGATCAGGTGCTGCAGCTGCGCACCCAGCGCGAACAGCTGCTGTCACGCTACCAGCCCGACGCCCAGCCGGTGAAGGACATAGAGGAGCAGATCGCCCAGCTGCAGGCCTTTGTCGGCACCGGCACCGCCGTGGGGGCCAAGGAGGTCCGCACCGGCCCCAATCCCGTCTGGATCCAGACCGAGAGCGACCGGATCGCCGCCGCGGCCGAGGCCGCCTCGCTCGGGGCGCGTCTGGCCGTACTGGACCGCCAGGTCGGCGAGCTGCGGTCGCGCCAGGCCCTGCTGACCCAGATCGAATCGACCAACGCCACCCTGGCCGGCGACCGCGAGGTGCTGACCGCCAATATCCGCGACTTCCAGGAGCGGGCGACCCAGAGCCGCGCCGACAGCGCCCTGGTCAGGGCCGGGGCCGACAATGTCACCGTCATCGAACGGGCCCAGGCCCCGACCCGCGGCAAGAGCCTGAAGGCACCGCTGCTGATCGTCGTCTTCCTGTTCGCCGGCTTCACCGCCCTGTGCGTCGGCCTGTTGCGGATTTTCACCCGGCGCAGCTTCGCGACCGCCGGCTCGGTCGGCCGGACCCTGGAAATGCCCGTGCTGGCCGTCGCGCCGGTGAAGGCCCGGTGAGTCCGCATGTTAGTCTGTGGCCTGGCGAGTTAGGCGCGTAATCGATTCGATGGTGGATCTCACAACCGAAATGGCCGGCCTCTGGGCGGCACTGGGGCCGGCCCCGTCGCATCGCGGACGGGTGATCCAGGTCGTCGCCGCCAATTCCGGCGAGGGGGCCTCGACCGTCGCCCGGGAATACGCCCGCCTCGCCGCCGTGCGGGCCCGTCGGCCGGTGTGGCTGATCGACGGGGATCTGGCCCAGCAGGGCCAGCTGGAGGCCATCGCCGACGAGCCGGACCGCTTCGGTCGCCTCGGTCGTCCGGCCCAGGCCTCACCCGACGGATCCAGCTTCTTCGCGGTGACCCCGCGCGTGACGGGACCGGACGGCCGTCCCGTCTCACCGGCCCGGTTGCTGACGGCGCGGTCCTGTCTGGGCGGACGCCTCTGGGTATCGCGGTTCAACACCACGCGCCTGCGCTCGGGACAGCGGGCCGAGGCGGTCGCCGATCCGCGCTACTGGGACGCGCTGCGCAGACATGCCGACACCATCGTCATCGATGCGCCCTCGACGGATCGCAGTGACATGGCCCTGACCTTGGCCCCGTTCGTCGATGCGACGATTCTGGTGGTGTCGGAGTCGACCCGGGCCGCCGACCCGATGATCCTGCGTGACGAAATCGAGGCGGTCGGCGGGCGGATCGCGGGCGTCGTCGTCAACCGCTCAACCTATCGCGCGCCCGGCTTCCTGACGCGCCTGACCGGCTGACCGACGGATTCAGCGCGCGGCGGCGTCGAGCCTGGCCAGTTCGCGTGTTCCATAAAAATGGGGCTCCAGCCCCTTCATCCAGAACAGTTTTCCGAGGCCACGCGCGAGCCGGTCCAGGGCCCAGGCCCGGCGCGGACTGCGCACGATCAGATAGGGGACGGCGGCGCAGGTCCACAGCAGCATCTGCACGGCCCCGACCGCCATCCAGCGCACCACGGCCGGCCAGTCCCGGCGCGCCGCCGCCGTCTGGCTCGGCCCCTGGCCGAAGGCGAAGGCCCGGGCCAGGGCATAGCGCAGCGTGGCCCGGTGGGCGGGGGCGATCTCGTCGACCCAGGCTCCGGCGGCCCAGCCGAACCGGCCGCCGCGATCGGCGAGGGCGGCGAACAGGGCGTCATCCTCGCCCCCGGCCTGGTCCGCGCCCACGTCGAACGGCGCGGGGCCGGGCAGGGCGGTCCGGCGCCGCATCAGCGAGTTGCCGCAGCCATAGGGCTGGTCGATCAACCGGGTCGAGGCGGGGCCCGCCCGGCCGAAGAAGTCCTCGAGGTAGGGCCTCAGCCAGTCGGCGGCCCCGGGCGCGCGGCCCCGAATCGGCCCGAACACCACGTCGGCGCCGGTCTCGTCCTGGGCCGCCAGCAACTGGGCCAGCCAGTCCGGCGCGGCGACCTCGTCGTCGTCGAGAAAGGCGATCAGCGGGGCGTCCGTGGCCTGCAGTCCCACATTGCGGGCCGTGGCCACACCGGGCACCGGCGCATGGCGATAGACCAGCGACCACGGCGACCGCCCGCGCAGGGACTCGACGGTGGCGGCGGCCGATCCGGCCGGATCGTTGTCGACCACCACGATCTCGCGCAGGCGATCGGCGACCTCGGTCTGGGCGAACAGGGACTCCAGCGCCCGGCCCAGCCCCTCGGGACGACGCAGGGTCGGGACGATGACGGCGACGGGCGCGGCACGGGTCATCGGTCCAGCACCTCCCCGACGGTCTTCAGCGCACAGCCGGCGGCCCGCGCATGCGCCGCCAGCCGGTCCAGGGCCGCCGGGGTACAGCCCCAGGGCGACGGGGTATCGCTGACATCATGGGTGAACAGGATCAACCAGGCGTGTGTTTCTACAGCACGATCGATCCACTGACGCGCCACGGCCTCGCCGCTGTCGCCCTCGATGCCGACGGCGGGCAGCTGGTTCAGGTCGCCCCCGTCACGGACCAGACCGGCATGGACGCCGCGCAGGGAGCCGTAGCGGTCCGCCAGCCTGGCCTTGGCCACCGGCGAGACCTCGCCATAGGGAAAGGCGAAATGCCGGGCGCTGCCGCCGAGCGCCGTGAGCCGCGTGACATTGCGTTCGCTGTCGGCCAGCAGGGCCACCTCGCCGGCGCGGTGGGCGTCGATATGGCCGTGGCTGTGGCAGCCGATCTCATGCCCGCGCCCGGCCAGGTCGGCGGCTTCGGCGGCATTGATGTAGCGGCCCATGTGGCCGGTTTCGTCGAACAGGCCGGCGCACAGATAATAGGTGCCGCGCGCCTGGTGGCGTTCCAGGATGGCGGCGGCCGTCGCCGCGCTGGCCGGGGCGTCGTCGAAGGTAAAACTGACGGTCGGCTGGGTCAGCGCCAGCCGCGCGGGTCGCCGGTGCACCAGCCGCGCGTAACGGCGGCGCAGCTTGGCCCCGAGGCCGGCGTCGGCGCTGTAGGGCTGGGGCGTCACGCGATGGCCCCGGCATAGAGGGCGGCCCGGTACAGGCGCAGCGAAAAGGCCCGGGTGGCGACCGGCAGCCCCTCGGTCTCGGCCGCCCGGCGCAGCAGCGGGCGCAACCGGCCCAGTCCGGGCAGCCGTTTCAGCAAGCGCGCCGCCCGATAACTGGGATAGGTGCTGACGATGGCCGGATGGCGATCGACGACGCGGGCGAAATTGGGGGCCGACTGCTCGTATTTCCCGGCCAGGTCGGCGACCGTATCCAGCCCCATATGGGTGGCCGGATTGTCGACGTGCAGCACGCGAAACCGCTGCGACACCCGCATCGCCCATTCCACGTCTTCCCAGCCCCAGCCGGTGAAGCCCGGGTCGAAGGCCTCGGCCGCGAACACGTCGCGCCGCACCAGCAGGTTGGAGGTGTAGACATATTTCTCGGGCTGCCGGGCGCGCACCGTATAGGCCACGCACTCCGACTTGGTGGCCATGGCGCGGTGCACGGCGAAGCGCGGCTCGACCGGGGCCTGCAGCAGCGAGATGCCGCCGAACGCCACCGGCGGATCCTCGCGCGCGACCAGATCGGCCCAGTCGCGCAGGAAGCGCCGGTAGTCGGGCCGCATGTCACTGTCGAGGAACAGCAGGCTGCCCCCGCGGGCCGCCGTGGCCAGCCGGTTGCGACCGATCGAACGACCCTCGTTGCGGGGCAGGGTGATCAGCCGGGCGGGCAGGGTCATCCCCTTGATCAGGGCCGTCAGCCGCCGGGTCAGTTCGGGGTCACGGGTGCCGTCGTCCAGCACCACGATCTCGACCGAGCCGTCGACGGCCCCGGCCTCCTCATTGAGCAGGATCAGCAGGGCCGAGGGATCGTCGCGGAGGAAGGGAATCAATACCGACACGACCGGACTGGCGACCTTCCAGGTCGGATTGGCAAAGACGCGGCCTTTGGCGGTCATGACGGTACGCTCCGGGTTCGGGCCGTGGCAAGGATCCGCCCGGCCACATCGCGGACGCCTGCCGCATTCAGGGTCAGGGCGACGAGGGCATAGACCACGGCCCCGATCGTCGCATCCAGCATCAGTTCGATCAGGCCGCCCGGCGCGGGCAGGGCCGAGACCGCCAGGGCCATCGCTCCCGTGGCCACGCCACAACGGGCCAGCGTCTCCCACGGCACCGGCAGGGCCAGCACCCGGCGGCCGATGGCGATCGAGGCCAGCAGACCCAGGCCGAAACTCGCCGCCGTGGCCCAGGCCGCGCCCATCACCCCGAAGGCCGGGATCAGCAGCAGGTTGAGCCCGATATTGGCCAGCGCCGGCACGGCCATCGCCGCCAGCAGCAGGCCGGTGCGCCGCCCCAGGGTGAAGGCCTGGTGGAAATAATAGGTGGTCAGGCCCGACAACAGGGCCGACAGGGCGATCCACGGGGTGATGGCGGCGGCGACGCGGCGCAGGTCCTCGCCGATCATCACCTCGGTCAGCGGCCCGGCCACCAGCGCCACCCCGGCCGCCGCCGGCAGGCCGATCAGCAGGAAGGTCGCGGCCTGTTCCCGCGCCGCCGTCTTCAGCCGCTCGCCTCCGCCCCGTTCCAGCGCCATCACCAGGGCCGGGGTCCCCGCCGCCCCCAGCCAGATGAACAGCACGTCCAGCGTCCGGTTCGCGAGGCTGTAGCCCGCATGATAGGCCCCGACCGCCGCCTCGTTCATGAAGGCGGCCAGCAGGAACCGGTCGGTCGACGACAGCACCACGGCCAGGGCCAGCGACGCGGCGATCGGATAGCCATAGACGGCATAGCTGCGCAGCCGCACGCGGTCGACGCGCGCGCCCCGGATGTGTCTCAGCTCGCCGGGCAGGATGAAGGGCAGGGTGATCAGCGGGGCCAGCAGCAGTCCGGCCAGGGGCGCGGCCCCGCCGGCCCCGCCCAGGGCGAACAGCACCCCGATGACCAGCCCGCCGACGGTCGTGGCCATGTCCAGGCGCGCGGCCCGGGTGACCTCGCCCGCCGCCCGGTAACGCTCCATGGCCAGCTTGGCGAAACTGCGGATCGGAATGCCGGCGACCGCCACGGCGACGACCGTGCGGAAACCCGGATCCATCGGCCAGACCCACAGGATCAGGGCCGCCGCCGGCAGGAACAGCAGGGTCAGGCGAAAGGCGGTGCGGTACAGGCTGGCGAAATGGGCCGAGAGCCCGTCCGGCGTCTGTTCGGCGGCCCAGAACCGGGCCATGGCCGCCTCCAGCCAGCTGAACACCGCGACATGGCTCAGCGTCAGGATCGAATAGGCCAGCGCATAGCGACCGAAATCCTCCGGGCTCAGCACGCGCGTGAAGATGACGATGGCCAGGAAACCGACCACCCCCTGGACGATATTGGCCGGCAGATAGCCCCAGACGCCGCGCCAGAACATCAGTCTGCCCCGCTCAACGGATGGCCTGCCGGTCGCCCAGCAGCACGGGCACGGTGATCAGCATGACCCACAGGTCCAGCCACAGCGACTGGCGCTCGACATAGTCGATGTCCAGCTGCACGCGGCGGCGCACGTCCTGGGCCGAATGCAGCGGCCCGCGCGAGCCGTTGACGGCGGCCCAGCCGGTCATGCCCGGCTTGATGCGGTGGCGATGGGCGTATTCGGCCACCAGCCGCGCCGATTCGACATGGCCGGTCTTCATGCCGATGGCGTGCGGCCGCGGCCCGACCAGCGACATCTCGCCCTTCAGCACGTTCAGCAGCTGCGGCAGCTCGTCCAGACTGGTCGAGCGCAGGATGCGGCCGACCCGCGTGACGCGGTCATCGTCGGCGGTAACCTGACGCGAGGCCGTGGCGTCGGCCGTCTCGGGCCGCATCGAGCGGAATTTCCACACCACGATCTCTTCCTGGTTGAAGCCATGGCGGGTCTGACGGAACAGGACCGGGCCCGGGCCGTCGAGCCGGACGGCCAGCGCCACCAGCGCCATGACCGGGGCCAGCAGCACCGTGGCGGTCAGGCCGACGATCAGGTCCTGCAGCCGCTTGTTGAAGGCCCGGCGCTCGTCGTCGACCGGCCCGTCCAGCTGCGCCAGCGAGGTCCGGGCCAGCCGGTCGACGGCCTTGCCCCAGTCGGCGTCGGCGGGCTCGACCAGCAGGGTCACCTCATTGGGCAGGGTCCGCAGCCGGGTGGTCAGGTCGCGCACCCGCGCCTCGGCCTTGGGGTCGATGGCCAGCACGATGCGGTCGACATAGGGGGTCATGTGATGGGTCAGCAGATCGTCGGCCCGGCCCAGCACCGGCACCCCCTCGATGGCGCGCGGCGACCGGGCCAGCCGGTCGTCGAAAATGCCCAGCACATTGAGGTCGCGCCGCGTCAGCGCCTCGCGGATCAGGCCCTCGGCATGACGCGTCGCCCCGACCAGCACGATGCTGGGCGTCAGGGCCCCGGACCCGCGCCAGCGACTGACCAGATCGCTCCAGCCCATGTGCAGGCCGTTGAGGCTGATCAGGATCAGCCCCGTCCACACCAGATAGGCCGACCACGGCGCGGCGGCCCCGCGCATCAGCGCCCCCAGACCGAGGGTGGCGACCGCCCCGGCCAGGGTGACCCCGGCCACCGCGGTCAGATGCAGGCCGACCCGGTGGCTGCGGTTGAAGCGGTACAGGCCCAGCGAGCGCATCAGGGCCAGCACGGTGACGGCGCCGGCCACGAACGGCAGCACCTGCCACAGCCGGGCCTCGGCCAGGTTGCCGGGCACCGCCGCCCAGGCGCACAGCAGGCTGACGGCGATCACGGCCAGCACGTCGAAGGCGCGGAAATAGTGGACGGCCAGCCGCGCCGTATTGCGCTCGCGGGCATTGAGCCAGACCCCGGGCCGGAACGGGCCGCGCCGGGCGGCCCCGGCGGCGGCTTTGTCGCCGTCGGCGTCGGGATCGTTGTCCGCCCCGGCTGCCCCGGCCGCCATGGCCTGCAGGCCGGCGGCGTCCAGCCTCGCCGACTCGCCGGACGGCGAGGGCGATCGGGCAGGGGAACGGCGGCGGACGGTTTGGGTCATGGGCCTCGGGGGGTCGGATGCGCGCTGATCATGCACAGCGGCCCTCACTGTCGCGTTAACGCTGCCGCCGTCACCGGCACCCAAACCCGGTTGCGCCGCGCCGCGCCCTCGGCTATCTGCCGTGCCTGCTGGAGACGTGGCCGAGTGGCTTAAGGCAACGGTTTGCTAAATCGTCGTACCCTGTAAGGGGTACCCAGGGTTCGAATCCCTGCGTCTCCGCCAGACCTTCCCCGAACCTCGCGATCGAAACACCGGCTGATCCCTGCGCAGGCAGGGAGCGGGGCATGACTCGAGCCCTCTCCCGCCGGGAGAGGGTCGAGCTTGCCAACGGTGTTCCGGCGCAGGGTTTTGTCGCGCCCCCGCCCTCTACCCCACCGGCCGCCAATGCTTCCGCAGGGCCAGGGCCAGCAGGGAGTTGGCGATGGTAAAGCCGATCACCATCCAGATGGCCGCCGGATCGTCCCAGATCGCATCGGCCACGAACATGGCCAGGGCCCAGGCGATGGCGTGCAGGATGAAGATCGCGCTGACCCGCGCCCTGGCGCTGCGCTGGGCCACGGGGCTGATCCCGGCCGGTTCTGCGCGGTCGGCAGCCGCGTCCCGCGGCGCGGACCCGCCCGAGGTGATCAGGGTCAGGCCGACCCCGGCGAAGCCCGCCAGGCCGATCAGCGCCCCCTGGAGGGCCACACCCGCATCCGGCAGGATGACGAAGGCCGCGACCAGGGCCAGGCCGGTCAGCACCAGGATCCAGCCGCACAGACGTTCGGCCGCGCCGACCGGGGCGGCGCGGTTCAGCGGGAAGATCAGCTTGGGCAGGAAGTTTCCGGTCACGACCATGATCAGGCCCAGGAGGGCCCCCACGCCACGCTTGGCCATCACCCCGTCGATCTGGCCCGTTTCCTTGGCGATCACCACCCCGACGAAGGCGAGGAACAGGACGACGAGGGCGACCGAGCTCGATCGGCCGAGTGCCGGATGTGGGGATGCGGTCATCGGTGAGGTTCCTTGTTTGACTCGGACGGCGACGCCGCCGTCGCGGTGGCGCGATGCTGCAGACCCAGCAGGTCGGCGAAGCCCAGCAACGCCTCTTCCAGAACGGAAAGTTGCAGGTGATAGACGACGGTTTTTCCCTGCTTTTCCGACACGACCAGATGGGCGTCCCGCAGGACCGTGAAATGCGACGACATGGTCGAGGCGGAGATCGGAAACTCGGCTGCCAGGGCCCCGGCGGTCATCGACTGACGTCGCAACAGTTCCAGGATCCGTCGCCGCGTCGGGTCCGCCAGGGCCTTGAAGATCGTACTCATGTCTGGATGATTAGCTAACCATCAAAGTGATGTCCAGTACAATTTGATGGATGTCGAAATGATCGAATGTTGTCGTCATCCTCCGGCAAGCCGCGCCTTCGCGGCGCAGACCGGGGGACCCAGCGGCGCGCGTCAGCCCGATCTGTTCAGGCACGGTCGGTGCGGCCCTTCTCAAGCCCCTCTCCCGGGGGAGAGGGGTCGGGGTGTGGGCGTACGGTGCCACCTGTTTCGCACCGTAAGCCCTCTCCCTTTCGCGCCAGAACCCTCGCTGACGCTCGGGTGCGCTCAAGCCCTCTCCCGCCGGGAGAGGGACGCGATGCGACATGTTTGCGAAAAATCCCCCTATCAACGCTCCCCAAACCCCTTCCCATTCGACTCACTAACCTTGTCTGCCCCCAATCTTCCCGCCCTGGTTCCAACCAGCCCCATACTACCCCGGTTTCGTCGTGGGGGAGGGCGCAGAGGCCTTGCGAGCTCTGGGCGGCGGGATGCGGAGAAGCGGGGGCCCGGTTCCGGTCTGCCAGCGCAAGGCAGGCGACGCCCGGGGTCTGATCGGGATGATCGGATGTCAGGGATGCGGGGGATACGCATCCGGCCCGGGACCATGAAGCAAGCATGGCCCGCCCGTCAGGGGCGCTGCGGTAAGGCGCTAAACATCGCCACCCGACGCAAGCTTCTGAAAACTCTCCGTGCGGAGCGATCGGCCCCGGCCGAAACGGTATTTCATCAGAACTCCGGGCCGCGGTCCGGCGCTCCGCATGCCTTCCCGACCATCCCGGTCGTCCGGGGTGTCACGCCGGCCTGTCCGGTATCCCGCCCATCATCAGGGCCTGTCCAGGAGTCCGTCATGCCCAAGGTCCGATCCGCGACCATCCGGAATCATCCACAGCGTGAGCCGACGCGGGCCGAGCTCCGCGCCATGCGCACCGAGTTGCTGCAATACGTCGAGGCCGCCCGCTGGCGCCAAGCTGTCCATGTCCAGGCCTGGCGCACGGCCTGGGCCAACGGCACACGCTGGTGCGGCACGCCCGAGTTCGACCAGGCCGAGGCGGATGTCATCGCCTCCGGTCATCCGCGTCCGCCCGAGGCCTGGCTGGATCGCCCCCGACCGTCGTGGCTTCCAGAGCCTCAAATCGAGGACCCCGACCCCAACTTGACCTCGGGTGATCTTGGCACCGGGGCGGGAGCGGTCTAGGTCTGGGGTTCAATCCTCAGGAGACGAAATCATGGCCGATCTGGCTCAGGTTACCGAACACATCCGCGGCGCCGTGGGCGACGATTCCGGTCTCGGCAAGACCGTGAAGCTGGACCTTGGCGATGTCGGCAAGATCTATATCGACGGCGCGTCCAGCCCGAACACCGTGACCAACGAGGACAAGCCCGCCGACGCCACCGTCTCCATGACCTGGGACGACTTCATGGCCCTGTCGGACGGCAAGCTGGACCCGATGATGGCCTTCATGCAGGGCAAGCTGAAGATCGCCGGCGACATGATGATCGCCCAGAAACTGGCCCCGCTGCTGAAGCGCTGAGGTCGACCCGCTTCCCGCGTCGGGAAGCGAGCAACCGCCACTGGCGGTGAGGGCCGGGCCCCGGCGCTGCCGGGGCCGCGGTCGTCGTCGTCCGGAAGGATGAATGCCATGGACTTCAAGCCCAGCGACCGCGCCCAGCACTGGCAGGAGCGGGTCCGCCGTTTCCAGGACGACCGGGTCCTGCCGCGCCAGGCCGAATACCGGGCCCAGGTGCGCGAGAACGCCCGCCGGCAGCCACCGGTGATGGAGGAGCTGAAGGCCGAGGCCAGGGCCGCCGGTCTGTGGAACATGTTCCTGCCGGGCGAACACGGGGCCGGGCTGACCAATCTGGAATATGCGCCGCTGGCCGAACTGATGGGCCGGGCCCTGTGGTCGGCCGAGGTCTACAACTGCGCCGCGCCCGACACCGGCAATATGGAAGTCCTCCATATGTACGGCGACGCCGCCCAGCAGGACCGCTGGCTCAAGCCGCTGATGGCCGGCGAAATCCGCTCGGCCTTCCTGATGACCGAGCCCGAGGTGGCCTCGTCCGACGCCACCAATATCCAGACCCGGATCGAGCGCGACGGCGACCACTATGTGATCAACGGCCGCAAATGGTGGTCGACCAACATGGCCCATCCGAACGTGGCCGTGTCGATCGTCATGGGCAAGACCGACCCCGACGCCGCCAAACACGCCCAGCAGTCGCAGATCATCGTCCCGACCGACACGCCCGGCTTCCGCATCGACCGGATGCTGTCGGTGTTCGGCTATGACGAACTGCCGATCGGCCATGCCGAGGTGGTGCTCGAGAATGTCCGCGTCCCGGTCGAGAACCTGATCGCCGGCGAGGGCCGCGGCTTCGAGATCGCCCAGGGGCGGCTTGGACCCGGCCGGATCCACCACTGCATGCGCGTGATCGGGGCCGCCGAGGTGGCCCTGGAACTGATGTGCCAGCGCCTGCTCAGCCGCACCGCCTTCCGCAAGCCCCTGGCCGAGCATTCGGTCTGGGAACAGCGCATCGGCGAGGCCCGCACCAATATCGAGATGTGCCGGCTGCTGGTGCTCAAGGCCGCCTGGATGATGGACGAGGCCGGTGCCAAGAACGCCAAGTCCGAGATCGCCCAGATCAAGGTCGCGGCCCCGCGCATGGCCCTGCAGATTATCGACGACGCCATCCAGGCGTTCGGCGGGGCCGGGGTCTCCAGCGACACGCCGCTGGCCGAGACCTATGCCATGATCCGTACCCTGCGCATCGCCGACGGCCCGGACGAGGTGCACAACCGTACGATCGCCCGGCTCGAATATGCCAAACACGGCGGCCGTGGCGGCTGATCCCGGCCGGATCGGGCCTTCCGGTCCGGGGCGGCACAGTCCATAGGACGCCGCATGACGATGCATGGTAGCCGCTCCGGACGTCACCGCAGCGACCCCGGGGCCGCTGCGGCCGCCGGCGATTCCGGCCTGAAGCCCAGAGGCCCGTCGACGCTTCAGGCGCTGGCGGACCTGATGGGGCTGGTCGGTCGGTCGAATGCGCCGCAGCTGAAATTGCGCCTGGTGACTGCCGTGCTGTTGACCCTGACCGGCAAGGCGCTCGGGGTGCTGGCCCCGCTGGTGCTGGGGGCCGCCGTCAACGCCCTGGCCCAGGGACAGGGCACGGCCGTCGCCCTCGGCTGGGGCTTCGCCGGTTTCGCGGTCGGCTGGGCCCTGGTGCGGATGCTGGCCTCGACCGCGCCGCAGCTGGCCGATGTGGTGTTCGCGCCGGTCCGCTCCGCCGCCCAGCGCCGGGCCGCGACCGAAACCTTCGCCCATGCGCTCAGCCTGTCGCTCGACTTCCACCAGACCAAGCGCTCGGGGTCGCTGTCGCGAACCATGGAGCGCGGCGCGCGCTCGGTCGACTTCCTGTTGCGCATCCTGGCGTTCAACCTGGTGCCGACCGGGGTTGAGCTGGTTCTGGCCGCCGGGGTGCTGGGGGCGCACTACGACTGGCGTTTCGGGGCCGTCGCCGTGGTCGTGGTGCTGGTCTACACCGCCTCGACCTTCGCCCTGTCGAACTGGCGGCTGGAGCATCGGCGGACCATGAACACCGCCGACACCGAGGCCGCCGGCGTCTCGGTCGATGCCCTGCTCAACTACGAGACGGTCAAGTCCTTCGGAGCCGAGGCCCGTTCGGCCCAGGTCTATGACCGGGCGCTTGGCGATTACACCCGCGCCGCCCTCAAGGCCAACAGCTCCCTGGCCCTGCTCAACACCATCCAGGCCGGGATCATGAACCTCGGTCTCGGCATCATGGCCGTGATGGCCGGGTTCGAGGCCGCCGCCGGTCGCATGGGGCCGGGCGATGTGATGGCCGCCGTGCTGATCATGATCTCCCTGTACGGGCCGCTGAACATCCTCGGCTTCGCCTATCGCGAGGTGCGCCAGTCCTTCATCGACATGGAGGAGATGCTGAAGGTCACGCGCCAGACCCCGCAGGTCGCCGACGCCGCCGACGCCGTGCCGCTGCCGCGGGACGCGGCCCAGAGCGGCGGCAGTATCGCCTTCGAAGCCGTCGGCTTCCGCCACGATGCCCGTGCCAATGGCCTGGAAAACATCAGCTTCAGCGCCGCACCGGGGACCACGACCGCCCTGGTCGGTCCGTCCGGTGCCGGCAAGTCGACCATCGTCAAGCTGGCCCTGCGCCTGCTCGACCCCCAGGAGGGCCGGGTGCTGATCGACGGTCACGACGTGCGCCAGGTCACCCAGGCCTCGCTGCGCGCGGCCGTGGCCCTGGTGCCCCAGGACGTGGCCCTGTTCAACGACACCATCCGGGCCAACATTGGCTTCGCCCGCCCCGATGCCGACGAGGCCGCCATCTGGGCCGCCGCTGAAGCGGCCGAGCTGACGGCCTTCCTGCGCGACCTGCCCGAGGGGCTGGACACGCGGGTCGGGGAACGCGGGCTGAAACTGTCAGGCGGCGAGCGTCAGCGCGTCGGCATCGCCCGGGCCCTGCTGGCCGATCCCTGCATCCTGATCCTCGACGAGGCCACCAGCGCCCTCGACAGTCGCACCGAGGCGGCGATCCAGAAAACCCTGCGCAAGGTGCGGACCGGTCGCACGACCCTGGTCGTCGCCCACCGGCTGTCGACGATCGCCGACGCGGACCAGATTCTGGTGCTCAAGGCCGGGCGTATTGTCGAGCGCGGGGCCCACCATGAACTGGTCGCTCACGTTGACGGCGAATATGCGGCCCTGTGGCGCAAACAGACCCGGGGAGGGCGCACCCGACCCTAGTCCTCCAGCGTCGCGCTTCCGGGTTTCCGTACCGTCTGCAAGCCGGCCAGGACGGTCCGGCGTTCCACCTCGGCGTCGTCGGGCAGGCGCAGCAGCATCTGCATCGCCTGGGCGTGGACCGTGACAATCCGCCAGTCGAACAGCTCGCCGGCGGGGGCCGCATCGACCAGGTTGCACAAGTGGCTCGCCGCCTCGCACAACTGGTTCAGGCCAAACGGGCTGGCGATATCGATGATGGCATTGCTGCCGCGATAGACCTCGATCAACCGGTTGAAATTGTCTTCCAGGGATGTCGGGCGCGGGATCGCCAGCAGGGCCTTGATCATCCCGGCCAGGGCTTCAAGGCTGGGCGCGCGCCGTTCCTCGATATTGGCCTGGGCCTGAACCAGCGCCGCCCCGATGCTGATGCCGCCGGGCTTGTCGATCATTTCAGTCAGGCGGGACTTGCGGCGCTTGTGCGTGATGACCGTCATGACGGGACGCTGCTCTCAATCACCTCGGCGGTCCCCTGGGCGGCGGCCTCGGCCTGGGCGGCGGCCTTGCGGATCATCTGCTCGCGGCGCTCGTCACCGGGCGGGGAACCGTCGCGGAAGCGCCGATCCGGTCCGAAATAGTCGCCGACCTCGAGGAACGGGCGCTGGTCGCGCGAGACCCAGACGATGCGTTCCAGCAGCGTCACCGGGCTGAAGGGTTTGACGATCACGAAGCTGGCCCCGCAGTCCCGCGCCTCGGTGGCCCGTGAGCGGCGCAGGTGGGCGGCGGTCATGATGATCGGCGTGAAGGCATTGGGGTCCAGTCCGGAGCGACGCAGCCAGCGGACCATTTCGAACCCGTCCGTGCCGGGCATTTCGCAGTCGACCAGCACAAGATCGACCGGGGACTCCTTGAGAATGCGGATCGCCTCGGCGGCGCTGCGGCAGGCGTAGCGGGTGCGGATCCCGAAGCCGAGCAGAGCCTGACAGGTCAGATCCAGGGCGAAGGGGGAGTCGTCGACGACCATGGTCACAGCACTGCTGAGATTGACGACGGAACTGGCCCGGAGGGAGGTATCGAAACCACTCATCGAGCGGAAACCCCTGAGATCTGACAACTGGCTTCCGCCACCTGGTTCGATAACTATCCCTCTTGGGTGGCGAGGGGGTTAACGGTTCAACCTGCGCGGCCGATGGCGTAAAACCGGTCGGCACGATGCCGTCGCAAGGCGTCGGGCGACAGGCCCGACAGATCGCGCAACTCCTCAGCCAGCGCCTCCCCGACCGCGGCGACGGCGGCATCCGGGTCGGTATGGGCTCCGCCACAGGGTTCGGTGATCAGGCGGTCAACGATCTTCAGTCCGATCAGGTCGGGACCGGTGATCTTCATGGCCATGGCGGCGTCGCGTGCCCGCGCCCCGTCACGCCACAGGATCCCGGCCGCCCCCTCGGGCGAGATGACCGAATAGATCGAGTGTTCCAGCATCAGCACGCGGCTGGCACCGGCAATGGCGATGGCGCCACCGGATCCACCCTCGCCGGTAATGGTCGCGATCGAGGGGACGCCAAGGGTCAGACTGCGTTCGGTCGAGCGGGCGATGGCCTCGGCCTGGCCGCGCTCCTCGGCACCGAGCCCCGGATAGGCCCCGGCGGTGTCGACGAAGGTCAGGACCGGCAGCCCGAACTGTTCGGCCATGTCCATCAGGCGCACGGCCTTGCGATAGCCTTCCGGCCGGGCCATGCCGAAATTGTGCTTCAGGCGGGACTCGGTGTCATTGCCCTTCTCGTGGCCCATGATCACCAGAGCCTCGCCGCGGAATCGGGCCAGGCCGCCGAGGATGGCCTGGTCGTCGCCGAACTGTCGATCGCCGCGCAGTTCAACAAAGTCGGTGAACAGGCCATCGATGTAGTCGATCAGGTGCGGGCGCTGCGGGTGCCGCGCGACCTGGGTTTTCATCCAGGGGTCAAGGTTGGCGTAGGTCTTGGTGCGGAGTTGCTCGGCCTTGCGGCGCAGGCCCTCGATCTCGGTCTCGAACGAACCCGACGTCGTGGACAGCAGGCTCAATTCCTCGATCTTGGCCTCCAGATCGGCGATCGGCTTTTCGAACTCGAGGTAGTGGGTGGCCATGAAGGCGTCCGGTGCGGCAGGCGCGACAGATGCGCCACGGGAAGGCGGCGGAACCTAGTGGGGCAATCGCGCGCGGGCAAGTGAGGCGTCAGTCTTCCCGCGCCAGCGGGTGATTCTGTTGCACGGCCCGACTGAGCCGATCGGAGGTGACATGGGTATAGATCTGGGTCGTGGCAATGTCGGCATGACCCAGCAGGGTCTGGACCACCCGCAGGTCGGCCCCACCTTCCAGCAGATGGGTGGCAAAGGCGTGGCGCAAAACGTGGGGACTGACCCGGGTCGGTTCGATCCCGGCAGTAACGGCGGCCTGATCCAGCATCTGTGCGAAACGTCGCGGTGTGAGATGACCGCGGCCACGCCCGGACGGAAACAGCCAGACACTGTCCGGTATGCCGGGTTTGCGACCCGCGTCACGCACGGTCAGCCAGACGCGAACGGCCTCGCGTGCCGCGGCATTCAGCGGCGCAAGTCGTTCCTTGCCGCCC
Source organism: uncultured Brevundimonas sp. (assembly GCF_963975535.1). GTDB lineage: Bacteria > Pseudomonadota > Alphaproteobacteria > Caulobacterales > Caulobacteraceae > Brevundimonas. The sequence continues at coordinate 200,427 of NZ_CAXBHE010000004.1, forward strand.
TTGCCCCGCACGATCACAAAGGCGGGGTCCCTACGGACCGATTCGACCCTGAGGTTGAGCAGCTCCGAGACCCGCATACCCGAAGCGTAGGCCAGCTCCACCAGGGCGACCATTCTCACACCACTGCTCCCGTCGCGAGCCGAGGCCGCTGCCATCAGTCGGCCGATCTCGACGATGGACAGGGTGCGGGGCAGGGACCGCGCCCGTCTGGGGGCGTCCAGGCGGCGGGACGGATCATCGGTCCGCCAGCCCTCGGCCAGAATGAATCGGTAGAACTGGCGAATGGACGAGCGTCGCCGCGCAGTCGTCGCTGGCGACAGTCCGCGTGCGGCAAGGCCCGCGAACCAGACCTCGATCGCGGCTGCATCGGCGGCCATCAGTCCGCCGTCCCTGGACAGACAGGCCTCGGCGTCCGCCAGGTCCCGCCCATAGGCCGACAGCGTGTGCGGCGAGGCGTCCCGTTCGACCGCCATCATCTCCAGAAAGGCTTCGATCTGCGGGGTGCTCACGAAAACCCGCCATTCCCGGCAACGCGCTCCCTTGCGGGGCTCCATCTTGATGTAGAGGGTGAAGCGATCATGTGTGCCTGCCTCGCCGTTCCCGACCGACCTTTGCCTGCGGAGCGGTCCGCATGAGCGATGATGCGCCGATTCCGGCACCACGACGCACCATTGCGCTGGTGGGCTTGATGGGAGTGGGGAAATCCACCGTCGGGCGGCGGCTGGCCCGTCGTCTTCATCTGCCGTTTGCCGATGGGGACGCGGAAATCGAGGCGGCAGCCGGAATGACAGTATCCGAAATCTTCGCCGAACTGGGCGAACCGGAGTTCCGGGCGGGGGAGGCCAGGGTCATGCGGAGGCTGTTGCAGGGCGAACGGCGGGTTCTGGCGACCGGTGGCGGAGCGATCCTGAACCCGGAGACCAGAGCCCTGATGAAGAGCCGGGCGACCACGGTCTGGATGCGGGCGGACTTGGCGGTTGTAGCGCAACGCGTGCAGCGCCGGGACACCCGGCCGCTGCTGCGCGGTCGCGACCCGCTCGAGGCTCTGGAGGCCATGGCGGCCATCCGTTATCCGATCTACGCCACGGCCGACGTCACGGTGGATGTTGCCGGCGGCGCTCATGCTGACGCCGTGGAGGCGATCGTGAGCACCCTGGAGGCTTTCTGGGCCCAGGATCCGTCGTCATGAGCACGCTCCTTTCTGTCTCGGGTGCGGGCTTCACCCCCTACGAAGTCGAGGTCGGGCGAGGTGTAATTGCTGGTCTGGGCGTTCAGATCGCCGCGCTGACCGGGGGACGCGTCGTGGTGGTCAGCGACGAGACAGTGGCTGCGTTGCATGGCCCGGCGGTCCTGGCATCTCTGGAAAGTGCCGGGCTGAAACCCCGGATCCTCACTGTACCGCCCGGCGAAGCGTCCAAATCCTTCGCCGAACTGGAGAGGGTAATCGATCGGCTGCTGGCCTACGAGCTGGACCGCAAGGACATCATCGTTGCCTTGGGAGGGGGCGTCGTCGGGGATCTCACCGGGCTGGCGGCGGCGCTCTACATGCGGGGCATCGATTTCGTACAGGTGCCGACCACCCTGCTGGCCCAGGTCGATTCCTCGGTCGGCGGCAAGACGGCAATCGACACGCCCCGTGGCAAAAATCTGGTCGGGGCCTTTCACCAGCCGCGCCGGGTGACTGTTGATATCGATGTCCTGGCCACCTTGCCGCCCCGCCAGTTGCGCTCGGGCTGGGCCGAGGTTCTGAAGCACGGCCTGATTTGCGACGCGCCCTTCTTCGACTGGCTGACGGACGAAGGGGCGATCGGTGCGACCGGCGACGCGGCGGCGCTGGAACGGGCGGTTATCCGGTCGGTCCAGATCAAGAGCGCCATTGTCAGCGAGGACGAGCGCGAGGCTGGACGACGCGCCCTGCTGAACCTCGGCCACACCTTTGGTCATGCCCTTGAGGCCGAACTGGGTTTTGACGAAACAATTCTGACCCATGGCGAAGCCGTGGCGCTCGGCTGCGCGATGGCCTTCCGCTATTCGGCGGCGCTCGGTCTTTGCTCGGACGATCAGGCCCGGCGCGCGGTGGCCGGGCTTGCCGCGGCAGGCCTGCCCACGAGTTTGGCGGAAGTCGGCGATGTCGGCGCGGAGGCGCTTGTCAGGCGCATGGCCGGGGACAAGAAGGCGGAGAATGGCCGCTTGACCCTGATCTTGGCGCGAGGAATCGGGGAAGCGTTTGTAGAGCGGGCTGTGGATGTCGCGAGTCTGGCAGAATTCCTTCGATCCGAGGGTGCCCGGTGATTCTGAAGGCTGATGTCCTGGAGAACAGGTTCGTTCGGCTGGAGCCCTTCGCACCGGCCATCGAAGACGAGGTTCGGGTGGCGCTGGATTGCGATCCGGCCGCCTGGGACGGAATGGTGGCCGCGGCCTATGGTCCCCATTTCGACTCCTGGTGGGCAACGGCAAGCGCTGCCATGTCCACCGGTTCGAGAATTCCGCTGGCCGTCCGCCGTAGGGATGACGGCGCTGTGGTCGGTACGACCAGCCTGTACGAAATTCGACCTGAGCATCGGCGGTGTGAAGTCGGCTCAACCTTTTATCGCCCCGAGGCGCGTGGCGGCCCGGTCAATCCAGCGTGCAAGCGGCTGCTCCTCGAGCATGCCTTTGCCGCCGGCGCGGTTCGGGTCGAGATCATCACCGACGCCCTGAACCTGTCGAGCCAGGCGGCGATTCGCAAACTGGGGGCCCGGGATGAAGGCATTTTGGCCCGTCACAAGATCACCTGGACCGGTCGGGTCCGGGACACGGCGCAGTTCGCCGTCCTGGACACCGACTGGCCCGGGGTGCGTCAGAAGCTGGATGACCGGCTGGCGCGTTTCGACGCGGGCTGAGCGCTGCTCAGTCGATCGCGCGGCATTCGGTCGGGGCCTGACCGTCGGCGGTCCAGCGCGCGGTGTCGCCCTTGCCGCGCAGCTCCGAACCACTGGCCTTGTACCAGATGCCGTCGGCGGCGCGTTCCTGATGCAGGTCAACGGCTTCGCCCATCGAGTTTCGAACCGTCGCCATCATCCGGGGATTATCGAAGTCGACCGATATCCGGTCCCCGTTGTCACACAGGTAAAGGGCCCGAACCACCCGATTCAGGGCGCGATCCTGGAGCTCCGCTCCGGTCTGGTGCCGGGGCATTTGCGTGTCGCGGGCGCGCGCCTGGATGGCTTCCCCGTCGGTCGGAGCCGCCCGGGACGGCTGGTCGCAGCCGGACACGGCCAAGGCCAAGCCCAGCAAGGCGGTCAGGCCGGAAAGATGGGGGATGCGGATGGCAGATATCCTCTTCATCTGGAGTCCGGCCTGGTTGCGCCGGAAAACCCTCGACCTAACGTTCGGCCATGATCGCCGTTCCTGTGCGGCGGCTGCGAAAGAACTGGCGGAGCAGTTCTCCCCCTTCGGTGGCCAGCAGCCCGCCTTCGACGCGGGGCCGCCAGTGGCAGGTCGGCTGGTCGAAAACCCGGGCACCGTGGATCACCGCGCCGCCCTTGGGATCGTTGGCTCCCCAGACCACCCGGCCGATTCGGGCGTGGCTGATGGCCCCGGCGCACATCGTGCAGGGTTCAAGCGTCACATAAAGTGTCAGGTCAGTGAGCCGATAGTTTCCGAGGGCTTGAGCCGCCGCGCGCAGGGCCACAATTTCAGCGTGGGCCGTGGGATCATGGGCTCCGATCGGACCGTTGCGGCCCTCGGCGATGACAGCTCCGCTGGCCTCATCGACCACGACGGCCCCCACGGGCACCTCTCCGGTGTCCGCTGCCGCTTGCGCAAGCTCGAGTGCCATGCGCATGAACCGCTCATCATGGTCCGCCATACAGATGACAACGACAAGAACGCCCGCCCCCGTCAAGATGACCGGGCGCGCAAACCCAATTCCGATCCCGCCACCAGCGGTCCCCGGTACTCGGTCGCAAGGCCGAGGATCGTCGACGAGCGGCCCGAACGGCCCGGTGGCAAGGGCGCGTTCGCCAAGGACGGTCCGCGCAAGGACTTCCCTCGCAAGGATGGGCCCCGCAAGGATGGCCCGCCGCGCAAGGATGGGCCGCGCAAGGACAGCAAGGACGCCAAGACTCCGGCTGAACCCAAGCGCAGCGAACGGATCGCCAAGGCCATGGCCCGCGCCGGCATCGCCTCGCGTCGCGAGGTCGAACGACTGATCGGTCTGGGCAAGGTGGCCCTGAACGGCAAGATTCTGGCGACCCCGGCGGTGCTGGTGACGCGCGACGACGTGATTACCGTCGACGGCAAGACCATCGGCTCGGCCCAGGCGACCCGGGTCTGGCGCTATCACAAGCCCGCCGGACTGGTGACCTCGCACAAGGATCCGGCCGGACGGCCGACCGTGTTTGACGCCCTGCCGGGCGGCCTGCCGCGGGTGATCTCGGTCGGACGCCTGGACCTGAATACCGAAGGCCTGCTGCTGTTGACCAACGACGGTGAGCTGAGCCGGGCGCTGGAACTGCCGACCTCGGCCCTGGTGCGTCAATACCGGGCAAGGGCGCGCGGTCGTGTCACCCAGGAAGCCCTCGACAAGCTGCAGGACGGGGTCACAGTCGACGGTGTCCGCTACGGCCCGATCGACGCCAGGCTGGAGAAGGCCAAGACCCTCGGCGAGGGTGAACGCGCCGGAGCCAATCTCTGGATCAGCGTCTCGATCACCGAGGGCAAGAATCGCGAAGTCCGCAAGGTGCTTGAGTCGCTGGGTCTGACCGTCAACCGGCTGATCCGCCTGGCCTATGGTCCGTTCCAGCTCGGCACCCTGCCGGTCGGTTCGGTCGAGGAGGTCGGCCCTCGCGTGATCCGCGAGATGCTGTCCGAACATATCCGCCCCGACAGCCTGCCCCAGGGCAATACGGTCCAGACCCCGACGCCGGTGCCGGGTCGTCGCAGCAATGCGCCGATCGTCAAGGGCAATTCGGGATCGGCCATCTCCGATCCGTCGCGCAAGCCCAGCCGCATCCGGGCCGCGCAGGACGCCGCCGCAGACGGCAGCGCCCGGGCCGAGACGGGCAAGCGTCCGCCGAAGAAGGAGGGCTGGGCCAAGGCCGCACCGCGCACCGCCTCGCCACACAAGGCCTGGAAGCCGCGCGAGGGCAGCGACGCCGACAAGCCCAGGCATTTTTTCAAGGCCGGCACGGCTCCGTCGGCTCCCGAGGGCGAACGACCCAGGCGAGCCTTCAAGCCGCGCGAGGATCAGATGATCGGCCCCAAGGGGACGTCGCGGGGGCCGGGCGATCGTCCGACCCGCAGCTTCGCCACACGTGACGGTGCCGGTCCTCGGGGTACCGATGGTCCCAAGCGCGATTTCAAGCCCCGCACCGGTCCGCGCCCCACCGGCGGCAAGCCGACCGGACCGCGTCCGGGTGGTCCCCGCGGACCCCGCTCGGGCGGCTGATCCGTGCGGATCGTCGCCGGAGCCCTGAAGGGCCGCACCCTCGTCGCGCCGGAAGGGCAGGATACGCGGCCGACGTCCGACCGGGCGCGGCAGGCGGTGTTCAATATGCTGGAGCATGCCGCCTGGGCCGGGCCGCTGGCCGGGGCGCGGGTGCTGGACCTGTTCGCGGGCTCGGGGGCGCTCGGGTTCGAAGCCATCTCGCGGGGGGCGGCCTTCTGCCTGTTCGTCGAGACCGATGATGCGGCGCGCGGAGCCATCCGCGAGAATGTCGACGCCTTCAGCCTGTTCGGCCAGACCCGGGTGCATCGGCGCAGCGCGACCGATCTGGGCGTGCGTCCTGGCTCGGCCGGCGAGCCGTTCGATCTTGTCTTTCTCGATCCGCCCTACGGCAAGGGCCTGGGACAACAGGCGCTGGCCCGGCTGATCGCGGAAGACTGGCTGAAGCCGGGGGCCATCGTCGTGTTCGAACGCGGTGCGGGCGAGCCGGAGATCGAGACGCCCGGCTATGCGCGACTCGACGCCCGCGATTATGGCGCGGCGCGGGTATTGTTCCTCAAGGCTCAGTAGCCGGGTCATCGCGCAGCGCCCGCAGGGTTGCCGCGTGGGCCGTCATGCGCCGACGGCACCGCCGGGCGTGCGCGACGTAGAGTCCGATACAGACCAGCAGGAAGGCCGCCATCATCAGCATTGTCCTGGTGGTGACTGAGCCTGTCGGTGAAAGCCCGGCCAGAGTGGTAACGAAGACGAAGGCCGCCAGACTGGTGGCCACGCCCGCCCAGGCCCAGCGGTAGCCGGTCCGGGCCTGGGCGATCGCCGAAAGGACGACGGCTTCGGGCGTTCCGGTCAAAACACCGGGGTCACCGCGGCGGGACCAGAGGGTACCGGCGAGGGCGACGCCGACGAAGGCGATGGCCGCCAGGGCGATGGTCCAGGGCAGGTCGCGAACCAGGGTAGCCCAGAGCACGACGCCGACGGTGACGACCCCGCCGGCGATCTCGCCGGCGAAATTGAGTCGGGCGAGGCGGTCCCGGCGACGCACGGCGCGAAACAGGTTCGGATCCAGCCGCGGCGGCGTCGCGGGTCGGTCGGTCCAGGTCCGGGTCAGGTCGGACCAGTCGTCGTTCGGGGGCATGGTCATGGGCGATCCTGCGGGTTGAGCGCGTCGCGCAGCGCCGCCTTGGCGCGGGTCAGGCGGATGGAGACGGTATTGGCGTTCAGCCCCAGCATCGGGGCGATCTCGGCCGGGGTGAAGCCTTCGAGGGTCAGCAGGGCCGGCTGCCGGAGGGACAGGGGCAGATCGCGCACGGCGACGGTCAGACGGGCCTGCAGGTCGCGGGCCTCAAGGGCGTCATGGGGCGTGGGGGCGGCGCTGGGCATTGCCTCGTCCAGCGGCTGACGGCGCGGCTCGGCGGCTTCGCGGGCCACATGGGTCACGGCGCGGTTGTGGGCCACCCGGGCGATGAAGGCGCGTACCGGGGCCTCGCCACGGTAACGGGGCATGGCGCGCCAGACGGCCAGCAGGATGTCCTGTTCCAATTCATGTCGACGCGCAGGCCCGGCCTCATAGGCCGAGGCGATCCGGCGCAGCATCGCCCCGTGTTCATCGAGCAGGGCCTCGAAGGTCTGGTCACGTCCCAAGCGGGGGGCTCTCCAAAAAAATATCGGTCGCGATGAAAGACTCGGACTCAGGGCGAGACTTTCAGGTCAGGCATCAAAAAAGATGAAGAGGAGTTGCTCATGACGATCGAAGTTGAAAACACCAAGCCGGGCCTGCTGAAAAAGGGCCGGGGCTTTCTGTGGACCCTGGCGGCCTTCCTGGGCGTGGCGGCGGTGTGCGGATGGGGGGCGCTGGGGATCGGCCTCTGGATGGATGTGGAGCGCACGACCCGGCTGATCCTGGCGATTGTCGCCGCGGTCGCGACCGAGGCCCTGTTCTGGACGGTGGCGACGGCGTTGGGCGTCTCGGTGCTGGAAGCGCGCAAGCGCATCTGGCGGAAGATCACGGGGCGGGGGGCCCCGTCCGCGCCGACAGCCGTGGAGTAAAATGACCGCTTGACCCTGACGCGGCGTGAGGCCCGATAGGGTTGTCCATGCGGAACGATGCGAGCCTCAGAACCTATACCGTCAGCCAGCTGGCGCGGCTGTCCGGAACCTCGGTCCGGACCCTGCATCACTATGACGAGATCGGTCTTCTGAAGCCAGCGTCGGTCGGCGACAACGGCTATCGCTACTATGGGCGCGAGGAGATGCTGCGACTGCAGCAGATCCTGCTGCACCGGGAGTTCGGCCTCGCCCTCGGCGAGATCGGGACCCTGCTGGATCGCGTCGGTCCCGACCGTCTGACGATGCTGCGTGAGCAGCGGGCGCGGATCGCGGGGGAGGCGGACCGTTATCGTCGACTGGCCCGGACGATCGACCGCACGATCGCCGAACTTGAAGGACGAGACACCGTCATGGACAAGCAACTGTACGAGGGCTTCAGCCCGGAGAAACAGGCCGGTTACGAGGCCTGGATCATCGACAAATACGGCGAGCAGGCCCGGCCGCGCATTGACGCCGGACGGGCGGCGTTGGCGGCCATGTCGCCGGAGCAGAAACAGGACTGGATGGCGGAGGTCGCCGGCATCGAAGGCGACCTGGCGCGGGCGATGGCCGAGGGGTTCGCGGCCGACGATGCGGCTCTGGATCCGGTGATGGCCGCGCACCACGCCTGGGTCGGGCGGATGTGGAAGGTCCCGCCGACCGCGACGGCCTATGCCGAGCTGGGCGTGCTCTACAGCACCAATCCCGAGTTCCGGGCGCGGTATGAGGGCATCCGTCCCGGCCTGGCTGACTGGATGGCTGCGGCCATGAAGAGTTACGGGGGACGTGCCCTGCAAGGCTGACCCCTGACCGGCCGGGGTCCCCATGCCCCGGCCGCCCCTTGCGATTCGGGGAGAAATCTTACAGAACAATGCTCTGCGACACCGGGAGCGAGGCATGACCACCAGACAGTCCGGCATAGGCCCCGTGGTCATGGCGCTGTTGTCGATCGTGGTCGTCGTCCAGTCCGCGGCCCTGGCCTGGTTGCTGCTGGTGTCGCCGGACCGGGAACGGGTCCAGGCGGATCTGAAGCGCGATCCGGTCCCGACCCTGGTCAATATGTGCACCGCCGCCTTTCCCAAGCCCGAGGGCAAGGACAGCTACAAATTCTGAGGCTCAGCGGCGGCCGAACAGTTTCTCGAGGTCGTTGAGCTTGAGTTCGACATAGGTCGGGCGGCCGTGGTTGCACTGGCCGGAATGGGGGGTGGCCTCCATCTGGCGCAGCAGGGCGTTCATCTCGGGGGCCGAGAGGACGCGGCCGGCGCGGACGCTGCCGTGGCAGGCCATGGTGCCGCAGACCTCGCCCAGCCGTTCGGTCAGGGCCAGGGCCGCGCCGTGTTCGGACAGGTCATCGGCGATGTCGCGGATCAGGCCCTGGACGTCGGTGTCACCCAGCAGGGCCGGGGTCTCGCGCACCAGCACCGCCCCGCCGCCGAACGGTTCGACGACCAGGCCGAGCGCCGCCAGTTCGTCGGCGCGGGCCAGCACGCGGTCGGCCTCGGCCGGGTCCAGCTCGACCACCTCGGGGGTCAGCAGGGCCTGGCGGGTGACGGCCCCCTGGGCCATCTGCACCTTCATCTTCTCATAGACGAGGCGTTCGTGGGCGGCGTGCTGGTCGACGACGATCAGGCCGTCGCGGGTCTGGGCCACGATATAGGTGCCGTGCAGCTGGGCCCGGGCGGCCCCGAGCGGAAAGTCGACGGGGTCGGGTCCAGGACCGGCGTTCGTCAACGGTTGATCGGCGAACGATGGTCCGCCCTCGAACCGGGCCGACCGCTCATTCAGGCCGGGGATGACGCCAGTGGTCGGGGCGGCGGAATTCCAGCCGGTCCAGCCGCTGAACCCGGCGGCCGAGGGCGAGGACGGGCTGTAGGCCGGCGCGCCGCTGTGGGCCTGGAAGCCGGCCAGGGCGTCGGCGGCGACCGTGGTCGAGGCCCGATGGCCGGCGGCGTGCAGGGCGTGACGCAGACCGCCGACAATCAGGCCGCGCACCATGGCCGGATCACGGAAACGCACCTCGGCCTTGGCCGGATGCACGTTCACATCGACATAGAGGGGGTCGACCTCGAGGAAGAGGACGGCGGCCGGGTGGCGGTCGCGGGCGAGGAAGTCGGCATAGGCTCCGCGCAGGGCCCCCTGGAGCAGCCGGTCGCGCACCGGGCGGCCGTTGACGAACAGATACTGGTGGCCGGCGTTGCCGCGGCTGTAGGTCGGCAGGCCCGCATAGCCGGTCAGGCGCACACCGTCGCGCGACTGGTCGATCAGCAGGGCATTGGCCTCGAAATCGCGACCCAGCAGGGCGGCGAGTCGTTTCAGCCGGCCTTCGTCGCCCGGATGTTCGGCCGGCAGGCGCAGGGTGGTGCGGCCGTCGAGATCGAGGGTGAAGGCCACCGCCTCATGGGCCATGGCCTGGCGTTTGATCTCTTCCGAAATGGCCATGGCCTCGGACCGTTCGGACTTCATGAATTTGAGCCGGGCCGGGGTGGCGTAGAACAGGTCGCGGACCTCGACCCGGGCCCCGTGCGGGCCGGGGAAGCCCGCGGGGCTGACCGGACGCTGGTCGCCGCCCTCGACGGTGATGGCCCAGGCCTCGGACGGTCCGGCCCCGGGTTCCGGCCGCGCGCGGCTGGTGATGGTCAGGCGGGCGACCGAGCCGATCGAGGGCAGGGCCTCGCCGCGGAAGCCGAGGGTGGAGATGCGCAGCAGGTCGACGTCACCGGCGTCGTCAGCCTGGAGCTTGGAGGTGGCGTGACGCTCGACCGCCAGGGCCAGCTGGTCCGGGGCCATGCCGTGGCCGTCGTCGGCGATCAGGATGCGGGTCAGGCCGCCGCCGTCGGCCTGGATCTCGATGCGCTGCGCCCCGGCGTCGAGCGCATTCTCGACCAGTTCCTTGATGGCACTGGCCGGACGTTCGACCACCTCGCCGGCGGCGATGCGATTGACGGTTTCGGGGGGGAGGCGGCGGATGGGCATGGGATTCGGCAGGATAGGCGGTTGTCGGGGGCGGGGCGAGGGGGCACGCGAAGGCGTCGTTGTGTCCTGTTGCTGTCGTCATCCCGGGGCGATCCCGGCGTAAGCCGGGAGAGACCCCGGGACCCAGCGGCGCGCGACAGCGCGATCTGTTCAGCCAGGAGCGGTGGCCCCGTTTTCGCCTTCGCTCCGCTGCGGCTCCGCTGGGTCCCGGGGTTCGCTTCGCGCCCCCGGGATGACGAAAGCAGAGGGAATTGAGCAGGCAGGCACGCGCAGGCTCCGCGCGCCGGACCGGCTGCGGTGATGGGGGCATGGGCGGAGCGCCGGGCGGACGCCCGGAGACCGTGTGGGTATATGTTTCGGCGAACGTCAGACGCTCCGCGCGGACGGGTTTCCACATGCGCGGACCGTGGGCCTCGCTGTTGACGAGGGGTCCTTCTGCACACGGCGGGCAGGGATGGCAGCGACCATCTCCTGGACCGGTGCGGGTCTCCGCCCCGCCCCCTCGGCCGTCCGGCTTTTCACCCGGCTCGACCTCGCATCCCCGCGGCCAGCGACCCCGACAGGGGATCCGGCTCCGGGTTGCGCCCGCTCCATCCGCTCCCGCCGCCGCTGCGGATCGCCGGCCGAGCGAGCCCCCGTGCGACGGGACCGGGGCATTATCGGCGCGGCTGGAGGTGAGGCGGGAAGATTGGCGGGTGGTTTTGGTTAGTGGGTTGATCGGGTTGGGGTTTGGGCAGCGCCGATAGGGGGGTTTTGCGCAAACACCTCGCATTCCCGCCTGCTTTCGTCATCCCGGGGCCAGCGGCGCAGCCGCGCAGACCCCGGGACCCAGCGGCGCGCAATAGCGCGACCCTGCCGCGAACGCCGCTGGTCGTGCGGGGGCAAGGTCGCCTCCGCTCCGCTGCGGCGCCGCTGGGTCCCGGGGTTCGCTACGCGCCCCCGGGATGACGAAAGCCATTATAAGCGAGGGCCTACGGTGCGACCGGGGTGAGACCGTACGCCCTCTCCCCAACCCCTCACCCGCCGGGAGAGGGGCTTTTCTCTCGCCGTCGTCATCCCCCGGTGAGGCGTAGCCGAGACCGGAGGAGCCAGCGGCGCCGCAGCGAAGCGAAGGCGAAAAGCACCGCACCGACCGTGCCTGAACAGATCGCGCTCCGCGCGCCGCTGGGTCCCGGGGTTCGCTGCGCGCCCCCGGGATGACGACAGCATTTATGCGTGAGGGTTCTGGCGCGACCCGAAGGGCGTCGCGAAGCGTCAAAGGGGGGCTACGGGGCGAAACAGGTGGCACCGTAAGCCCACACCCCCCTCTCCCAAACCGATGGCTCCCGCCGGGAGAGGGGCTTGAGGCCGAGGCCTCCAGCGACGCGGAGAGGGACCGGGCGTAGTCGACGGCGGCGGAGACGCTAGTGGGGGACGAACGGGTTGCTTTCGACAGGCTCCAGAATCGCGAAGACATTGCCCTCCGTGTCCCTGAAAGAGACCAGGTAGCCGACGTCCGGGATCAGGGTCTTGGGCTGGATGATCGAACCGCCTTCCCCCTCGATCCTGGCGGCGTAGTCGTCGGCGGAAGCGACCTCGATGGTCGGGGTCGTGGTTTGCCAGGGCTGTTCGCGTTTGGCGACGCCGGCATTGATGGTGAACCCGTCCTCGGTCGCTGGGGCGGTGCGGATCAGCCAATAGGGCATCGGCCCGTCCAGCTTTTGGGCCGCCCAACCAAAGACCCGGGAATAGAAGTCGACGGCGCGTTGCGGATCGTCGGCGGAGATATCGATGTGGACGAATTTCGGCATGCGGCTTTCCTCCATAGCCCCCGACCGGCACCCGGGGTTGCAGGTTTGACAGGGGCACCGTCAGCGACACCGTGCATTGACGTTGGTCAAACCGAGCGGGGGAAGGCGGCCGGTCGCCACATCCCGGTTTGATCGACTCTGCGCGGGGCGTTAGAGCATCGCTTCCTTCCGAGAGACTTCGCCATGCACGACATCAAAGCCATCCGTGAGACGCCCGACGCCTATGTGGCCGGATGGGCGTCGCGTGGGGTGACGGACGCGCAGGGCGTGGTGGACACCCTTCTGGCGCTGGATGTCGACCTGCGCGCGGCGCAGACGACGGGGCAGGAGGCGCTGACGCAGCGCAATGCGGCGTCGAAGCTGATCGGCGCGGCCATGGCGAAGAAGGACACCGCCGAGGCCGAGCGGCTGAAGGCTGAGGTCGAGAGCCTGAAAGCGGTGATCGCCACGGCGGGTGAGGTCGAGGCCGAAAAGGCCAAGGCCCTGAAGGACCTGCTGGCGAAACAGCAGAATCTGGCGGCGGCCGATGTACCGGACGGCCCGGATGAAAATTCCAATGTCGAGGTCTCGACCTGGGGCACGCCGCGCCGGACCGGGCCGGCCAAGGACCACGCCGATCTGGGCGAGGCCATGGGGCTGCTGGATTTCGAGGCTGCGGCGAAGATGTCGGGGTCGCGCTTTGCGGTGCTGAAGGGCGGGCTGGCGCGGCTGGAACGCGCCGTCGGCCAGTTCATGCTGGATATGCAGACGGTCCAGCACGGCTATCTGGAGGTCAATCCGCCCTATCTGGTGCGCGATGAGGCGATGTTCGGGACGGGGCAACTTCCGAAATTTGAGGAGGATCTGTTCGTTACGGAGCTGCCTGACCAGCCTGCTCTGGTTCAACAAGCACTGGACGAAGCCAATATCGCGTTGGGCGGAAATCTTAGGTTTGTGGGCGAAAGCAGCATATTTGTTGAAGACAAATCGCGTGCTGTCTTCAGCGATATCTACAGAGCTCTGGCGAGCAAGCACGCTGGTAGACGCTACCTCATCCCCACCGCCGAAGTCTCCCTGACCAATCTCGTGCGCGAGCAGATCCTGTCGGAAGACGAGATCACCACGCCGATGCGCCTCACCGCCCTGACGCCGTGCTTCCGGGCCGAGGCCGGGTCGGCCGGGCGCGATACGCGCGGCCTGATCCGTCAGCACCAGTTCCACAAGGTCGAGCTGGTCTCGATCACCCGGCCGGAGGATTCCGGGGCCGAGCATGAGCGGATGGTCGGCTGTGCCGAGGCGGTGCTGCAGGCGCTGGACCTGCCCTATCGCAAAATGCTGCTGTGCAAGGGCGACATGGGGTTTTCGGCGCGGAAGACCTTTGACCTCGAGGTGTGGCTGCCGTCGCAGGCCACCTATCGCGAGATCAGTTCCTGCTCGAACTGCGGCGACTTCCAGAGCCGGCGCATGGATGCGCGCTTCAAGCGGGCGGGCGAGAAGAAGACCGAGTTCGTGCACACGCTGAACGGCTCGGGTCTGGCGGTCGGCCGGACCCTGGTGGCGATCATGGAGAACTATCAGGACGAGGACGGGCGGATCGCGGTGCCCGAGGTGCTGAAACGCTATATGCCCGAGGGGATGACGCATGTGGGGTGATGTTCAAAACCCGCTCTTCCCGGCGAAAGCCGGGATCCAGTGCTGTCCAGGGGAACGCCGGCGCTTCGGGACCGAGTCCGGCGGGATGTCGGCACCGGCGCATCATCCAAAGAACTGGGTCCCGGCTTTCGCCGGGATGAGCGGAGTTTAGAGTGCGTATCCTCCTCACAAACGACGACGGGATCGAGGCCGAGGGGCTGGCCTGTCTGGAGCGGATCGCGCGGGTGCTGTCGGACGACGTCTGGACCGTGGCCCCGCAGACCGAACAGTCGGGCAAGGGGCGGGGCATCACCCTGACCGAGCCGCTGCGGGTCAATCAACTGGGCGAGAAACGCTTCGCCGTGACCGGGACGCCGACCGACTGTGTGGTGCTGGCGGTCAATGACCTGCTGGGCGACCGGCGGCCGGACCTGCTGCTGTCGGGGGTCAATCGCGGCCACAATGTCGGCGAGGACGTCTCCTATTCCGGCACGGTGGCCGGGGCGCTGCAGGGCATGGCCTTCGGCATCCGCTCGATCGCCCTGAGCCAGTCGCTGGAGCGCTATCATGACGCGGTCACCGCCCACTGGGAGACGGCCGAGGCCTATGGCCCGCCGATCATCAGCCGGCTGCTGGCGCATCGCTGGGAGGACGGGGTGGTGATGAACCTGAATTTCCCGGCCCTGGCCCCCGCGGCGGTTCGCACGGTCGAGGTGACGCGGCAGGGCTTCCGTCAGGCCGGTGAGATGCATGCGGTCAAACGCACCGACCTGCGCGGACGCGACTATTACTGGATGAGTTTCCGCGGCGAGAAGCAGCAGCATGCCGACGGCACCGACCTGCGGGCCATGGACGAGGGCCGGATCTCGGTCACACCCCTGCATATCGACCTGACCCACATGCCGAGCGTCAATGACCTGAAGGGGTTGCTGGGCGGGGCCGCCCCGAAGACGGTGGCGGCATGAGACGCCTCCCGCCCAGGGGGAGGGGGACCGCCCCCGGGTCTCGCGTCTCGCGAGCCCGAGGACAGGCTTCGCGGTGGAGGGGGGCAGCCCCCGACTCCGGCGTAGCGGTCAGCCCCCTCCACCATCCTTCGGATGGTCCCCCTCCCCCGATGGGGGAGGAATAATGAAACTGAACGACGAGCGCGCCGGGCGGCTGATTCTGGGGCTGCGGCAGCAGGGGGTCACCGACCCGCGCGTGCTGGCGGCGATGGAGTCGATCGACCGGGCGGTGTTCGTGCATGCGCGCTTTCTCGACCAGGCGTGGGAGGACCAGGCCCTGCCGATCGACTGTGCCCAGACCATCAGCCAGCCCTATATCGTCGGCCTGATGACCCAGGCGCTGGACGTGCAGCCGCGCCACCGGGTGCTGGAGATCGGCACCGGCAGTGGCTACCAGTGCGCGGTGCTGAGCCGGCTGGCCCGCTATGTCTATTCGGTGGAGCGTTATCGCAGCCTGCTGACCGAGGCCGAGGGCAAGCTGCGGCAGCTCGAGATCGACAACATCATCACCCGCCACGGCGACGGTGGCCTGGGCTGGCCGGAACAGGCCCCGTTCGACCGAATCATGGTCACCGCCGCCTCGCCGACCGAGCCGACCGAATTGCTGAAACAGCTGAAGCCGGGCGGAATTCTGGTGGCCCCGGTGGGGCGGACCTCGGTGCAGATGCTGCACCGCTACACCGGCCAGCCGGACGGCTCGTTCCAGCGTGAGAGCCTGAGCGAAGTGCGGTTCGTGCCGCTGGTCGAGGGCACGGCCAAGGAGGGGTGACCGGGGACGGTTAACCTTTTCGCCCAATTTTGGCACGTTTTGACGGGTTGGCTTGTCGGGACGGACCGGGCAAACCGGATACGGACTATTCGCGTGCGACACGAAAGGGACGGCATGACCGGCTTCAAGACCTGGACCAGAGTCCTGATCATCGCCGGGGCGGTGCTGACCACAGCCGCCTGCGCCAGCTATCCCGAAGCGCCGCGCTATTCGACCCGCCCGACCCTGCCCGGGCAGGGAGCGTATCCGCAGGGCGACGTCGCCCGCCCGGTGCCGCCGCCGTATGAGGCCCCGCCGCCGGCGCGGGCCCCGAGCGAACGCATCGACGGCGGGGCCCTGCCGCCGCCGGCCGCGGGCAGCGTGACCCCGGCCTATCCGGACGCGGCCTATGACGCCCCGCGCCGCACGGCTCCGCCGCCGGCGGGCAGCGCCGCCCTGTCGGCCCGCGCCGGCTACGAGATCCAGCCCGGCGACACCCTGTCGGGCGTCGGCCGTCGCTTCCAGGTGCCGGTCCAGACGCTGATCGACCTGAACAACCTGGGGCCGCGCGGGGCCATCACCATGGGCCAGCACCTAACCCTGCCGGACACGGCGGTCGATGTGGGCCCCGACCCCTATGCGACCGGGCCCTCGCCGGTCGGGGTCTATGTACCGGAAGCCGGCACCCCGCCGCCGCCGCCGCCCCCGCCGCCGTCGGGCAATGCCGCCATGCCGGCCCGCCAGCCGGCGGCCACGGCCACCCCGGCCGCGCCGACGGCCGCCGGTGTGACCCTGGAATGGCCGGTGCAGGGCGACATCCTGCGGCGCTTCGGCCCGGTCGGCATGGGCGAGCGCAACAACGGTATCAATATCGGGGCCCCGGCCGGCGCCGAGGTTCGCGCCGCCGCGCCGGGTCGGGTCGGCTATGTCGGGGACGACCTGGCCGGGCAGGGGCTGACGGTTCTGGTCGTGCACCGCGACGGCTGGCGCTCGGTCTACGGCCATCTGGGCTCGGCCACGGTGCGCGACGGCGACGACGTGCGGGCCGGCCAGCAGATCGGCACGGTCGGCACCACGGCCGGCGACGGACGGCCCTCGATCCATTTCGAGACCTGGCGGATGCGCGGGGACGAGCCGACGGCGATCGACCCCCTGACGGTGCTGCCGCGCTAGACCGTAAATTCAGGCGGCACGGCGCGTTGCAATGTCGGTCGGCGCACCCTAGTTTCCGCGCCTCATTTTAAGGGAGCGCCGGCGACGGGCTCCGCGACCAAGGAGAACGCTGTGCAGGGTATTCTGGAGGGACCGTTCGGGACCCTGATCTTCTTCGTCCCCGTCATCGTTCTGTTCTACTTCATGCTGATCCGTCCGCAGCAGCAGCAGGCCAAGCGCCATCGCGAGATGATCGCCGCCGTCAAGCGCGGGGACACGGTGGTCATGTCCAACGGCATGGTCGGCAAGGTCACCCGCGTCGAGACCGACGAGGCCATGGTCGAGATCGCCCAGGGCGTGAACGTCCGGGTCATCAAGGCCATGATCGCCGAGGTTCGGAATCGCACCGCCATCGCCGCCAACGACGCCAAGGCCTGACGTCACCCTGTAAAGGCCCGGGACTCTCCCAATGATCCATCTCTCACGCTGGAAGGTCATCCTTCTGGCCGCCACGCTCGCCTTCGGTCTGCTGTTCGGTTACGCGAATCTGCTGAGCCCGGCGCAGCGCGATGCCCTGCCGGGCTGGCTGCCGAAGAACACCCTCAACCTCGGTCTCGACCTGCAGGGCGGTTCCTACCTGCTGCTCGAGGTCGATGTGCCGGCCATGCGCGAGAAGAAGGTCACCAACCTGATCGAGGACGTGCGCACGACCATGCGCGAGGCCCGGATCAGCACCAACAACCTGGAGCGGGAAGCGGGCGGCGTGATCGTGACCGTGTCCGACGCCGGTCAGTATGACGCGGCCTTCACGGCCCTGCGGACGCTGGCGGGCGGCTCGGGGTCCAATGGCGTGGCCGAGCGGCAGGTCCAGCGCCTGTCCGGCAACCGCATCCGCTTCGGCTTTACCGACGCCATCCTGAACAGCATGAGCGCCACGGCGGTCGACCAGTCGATCGAGGTGGTGCGCCGCCGCGTGGACAAGACCGGCACCAAGGAAATCTCGATCACCCGCCAGGGCGCGGACCGGATCGTCATCCAGGCCCCGGGCGAGAGCGATCCCGAGGCGCTGGAGCGCATCATCGGCCAGACCGCCCAGCTGACCTTCCAGATGGTGGATGTCGAGAATTCGGTCGAGGACGCCCTGGCCGGGCGGATCCCGCCGGACTCCGAGCTGATGTATGGCGAGGCCAACGAACCCTATCTGGTCAAGCGCCGGGTACTGGTATCGGGCGAGAACCTGACCCAGGCCACGGTCACCACGGACCAGAACAACCGGCCGGCCATCGGCTTCCGCTTCGACGGGGCCGGCGCGCGCCGCTTCGCCGTGGCCACCGCCGCCAACATCGGCAAGCCGTTCGCCATCATCCTCGACGGCAAGGTGATCTCGGCCCCGCGCATCAACAGTGCGATCACCGGCGGCCAGGGCATCATCGAGGGGGGCTATACGATCGCCTCGGCCTCGGAGATGGTGAACCTGCTGAACGGCGGGGCCCTGCCGGCCCCGTTGAAGGTCGAGGAGCGCCGCACCGTTACCGCCGAACTGGGGGCCGACGCCGTCGCCGCCGGCCAGCTGTCGACGGTGATCGGCTTCATGATCATCCTGGTCTTCATGTTCGGTGCCTACGGCCTGCTGTTCGGCGGCATCTCGGTGCTGGGACTGGTCCTGAACGGCCTGCTGATCATCGCTGCCATGTCCCTGACCCAGGCGACCCTGACCCTGCCCGGTATCGCCGGTCTGGTGCTGACGTTCGCCGTGGCCGTGGACGCCAACGTGCTGATCTATGAACGCATGCGCGACGAGGCCCGGGCCGGTCGCTCGGTGATCGCCTCGATGGACACCGGCTTCAGCAAGGCCTGGGGCACGATCATGGACGCCAACGTCACGACCCTGGTGGCCGCGGCCATCATGTTCGCCTTCGGGGCGGGTCCGGTGCGGGGCTTCGCCTGGACGCTGAGCATCGGCGTCGTCACCTCGATGCTCTCCGCGATCCTGACGGCCCAGGTCATGCTGGCCTTCTGGCTCAAGGTCGCCAAACCCAAGAAACTGCCGATCGCGGAGTGATGAGCATGCGTGGATGGCCCCTGATCAAACTTCTGCCGAAGAAGACGAATTTCCAGTTCGTCAAATATGCCCGCGTCGCCGCGGTGTTTTCCGTGGTGCTGTGCGTCGCGTCGCTGGTCAGCGTCATCATGCCCGGCCTGAACATGGGCATCGACTTCCGCGGCGGCGCGGCGATGGAACTGACCCGCAGCGGCGGCCAGACCCTGGACCTGGGCGCGGTGCGCGGCGCGGTTGACGCGCTGAACATCGGCGAGGTCGGGGTGCAGGGCATCGATACCGACAGCAGCGCCATCGTTCGCTTCCAGATTCCGGAAGGCCAGGAGCAGACCGTGGTCGTGCAGCGCGTGCAGGCGGCGGTCAGCGCGGCGGTCGGTGACGTGACCTTCTCGGGCGTTTCGGTCGTGGGGTCCAAGGTCTCGGGCGAATTGTTCAGCAAGGGCCTGTGGGCCCTGGGCATGGCCGTGGTGCTGATGTTCGCCTACATCTGGTTCCGCTTCGAGCCGCAGTTCGGCTTCGGGGCCGTGGCCGGTCTGGTCCACGATGTGATCCTGACCTTCGGCCTGATCGTGCTGTTCAAGCTGGAGTTCAACCTGAACATGGTGGCGGCCATCCTGACCGTCATCGGCTATTCGATGAACGACACCGTGGTCGTGTTCGACCGCCTTCGCGAAAACCTGCGCAAGTACAAGACCATGCCCCTGGGCGAGGTGATCGACCTGTCGATCAACGAGACCCTGTCGCGGACGATCATCACCGGGATGACGGCGGTGATGGTGCTGGCGGCGCTGGCGGTCTACGGCGGCGTGGCCCTGTTCGGCTTCTCGCTGGCCCTGATGTTCGGCATCATCATCGGCACCTATTCGTCGATCTACGTCGGTGCACCGATCATCCTGCTGTGGGGTGTACGGCGCGGCGCACGGGACGAGGACGCCACGCCGGTCAAGCTGGGCATGGCCAGCCGGCCCTAGTCTGGAATCGGGCGGGCTGGACACGGTCCAGCCACGCCCCGGCGCCGGCTGTATTCCCGCCGGGCCCGCCCGGCGCTATCATCACGAATCGTCGCGTTTCGCGCCGCCTTGGGAGGGGCTGGTCATGGGCAATCTGCTTTCGAATTTCCGCAACACCATTCTGCTGAGCCTGGTGCTCGCCGGGGTGATGATCTTCGCCTTCGGTCAGGTCTCGCCCGGCGGTTTTGACGGTCTGTTCTGGCAGGCGGTGCTGCGCTGGACCCACGTCCTGGCGGGGATCCTGTGGATCGGCCTGCTGTACTATTTCAACTTCGTCCAGATCCGCGTGATGCCGGCGATCCCGGCCGAGCTGAAGCCCGCGGTCGGCAAATACATCGCGCCCGAGGCCCTGTTCTGGTTCCGCTGGTCGGCGCTGGCCACCGTCGTCGCCGGCCTGGCCGTCATGTTCAGCCGGGGTCATGCCTATGCGATCGAGGTGCTGTCGTTCGGTCTGGCCGCCGGCCTGACCGAGGACCAGAAGGGCTACACCCTGATGGGGATCGGCGTCTGGCTGGCGATCGTCATGTTCCTCAACGTCTGGGGCATTATCTGGCCGAACCAGAAGCGCGCGCTGGGCATCATCGTCGTCGATGACGACGCCAAGGCCAAGGCGGCCCGGGTCGCCATGCTGGCCAGCCGCACCAATACGCTGCTGTCGCTGCCGATGCTGACCTCGATGGCGATGTACCAGACGCTGTTTGGCTGATCCCGCCATGACGGGGGGGCGGCAGGCATTGGGTCGCATCGCGCTCGGCCTGCTGGTCACCGGCGAACTGATCCAGCTGGGCGCGATCCTGTGGGGCGGTGCCGTCTATCCGGGATACGATCACGTCCGGCAGCATATCAGTGAGCTGGGGGCCACCGGGGCGGTGACGGGCCCGGCGGTCAGCTGGTGGGGCTTCGTGCCCAGCGGTCTGTTCATGGGCGGCTTCTGCCTGATCGCCGCGTGGCTGCTGCGCCGGAGCGGACTGGCGGTGACCGCCTGTCTGCTGCTGGGCTGGTACGGACTCAGCCTGTCGGGGGCGGGCGTCTATCCGTGCGCCTTCGAATGTGCGCGCAGCGAGATCACCTTCAACGCCATGATGCACGACCTGGTCGGCGGCACCGGCTATCTGACCGGAATCATCGGCATGGGACTGGCCGGCCTGTGGGCGCGCCACGGCCGTGCGTCATGGCTGGCCCCGCTCGGCGCGATATGTGTCGTCATCGCCATGGTCGGTTTCGGGGCCATCATCGTCGAGGCGGAAATGGGCGGGCTGTTCCAGCGTGGGCTGGAGGGCGCGATCGCGGTGTTCCTGCTGGCCTTCGGATGGGCCCTGGCCCGGGGCCGCCTGACGCCACCGGCCGCGCAGGCGGCCGCCGGGTCGTGAGCGGGACCGGTCTCGACGCCCAGGTCCGCGCCGCCGATACCGACCGCTGGCTGTCCAGCCGGTTCGTGACCGATCCGCGGGCGCGCGCGGACCTGATCGCCCTCTATGCCCTTGAGGCCGAACTGCTGGCCATTCCGACCCGGGTAACCCAGCCGCTGCTGGCCGAGATGCGCTACGTCTGGTGGTGTGAGCAGCTGGACGGGGTGTTCGCCGGCACCGCCCGCAAGGGCCATCCGGTGCTGGAGGCCCTCACCGATGTGGTGGCGCGCCACGGCCTGGGGCGCGCGCCGTTCGACGCCCTGATCGCCGCTCATGTCGGGCGGGTGCACGGCGAGCCGCACGATCTCGACGCCTTCTATGTCGGGCCGATGCAGGCGGCGGTGCAGGTGCTGGCCGGACCGGGGCATCAGGACCGGGTGGTCGCGGCCGGGCGGATGTGGGGGCTGGGGCAGGTCGGGCGAACGGATGAGGCGCGGGCCCTGCGCGCGTCGGCCAATGTCGCCCTGAAAGCCCTGCCGGCCGAGGCCTTTCCGGCGGTGGCCCATGCCGCCCTGGTCCGCAGCGATGCCCCCGATCCGGTCAAGCGGCTGCGGTTGACGTGGAGCGTGGCGACCGGGCGGATCTGACCCCCGGTCCTTGCCATCCACCGGTGATCCCGCCTAACGATGGTCGTTCAGCGACTGATCGCTCTTGGGGGACCCATGACTCTTCGCCAGATTTCCATGGCCGCGCTGGCGGCTGCCGGCCTCGCCTGTCTGCCCGCCGTGGCGATGGCCGCGACCCCGGCCACGACGGTCACCGGCGTTGCGATCGCCGCCGCCGTCACGGCCGAGGCCGATAACAAGGCCGTGGTCGAGACCCTGTACCGGGCCTTCGCCGCCGGCGACGGGGCCACGATCCGCGGGATCCTGTCGCCCGACATCGTCTGGATCGAGGCCGAAAGCGGTCCCTATGCCGATCTCAATCCCTACACCGGCCCCGCGGCCGTATTCGAGGGGGTGTTCGGGCGGGTCGGCCAGCAGTGGCAAGGGTTTACCGCGACGCCGGAGACGATCCTGGCCAGTGGCGACCGCGTCGTCTCGCTGGGTCGATATGCCGGGATCAATATCGCGACGGGTGAGGCGCTGGACGCCCAGTTCGCCCATGTCTTCACCCTGTCGGGCGGCAAGATCGTCGCCTTCCAGCAATATACCGACACCGCGCAGTGGGTCGACAAGGTGACGCCCGACTGACGAACCGCGGCGATCGCCCGGTCGGTCAGCGCGTCGGAAATTCGCTGACAGTGGCCGGCCACACGGTCCGGTTGGGCGACCGCTCGAAGGCCCAGCGGATCAGGCGGGCGGTATTGCGCGCCGCGCCGCGCAGCAGCGGGCGCGGCAGACCGCCCGGGTGCGGCGCGTGCATCGCCCGGGCCCAGTCAGGCAGCAGGTCGAGGCCGGCCTGCATGATCACCCCGGCGGCGATGTCGACAGCGGGCGATCCGACGGTCTGGGCCATGACCAGGGCCGCGACCTCATGGGTGCGGGCATCGGCGCGGAGTTGGGGGCGGTACGACTGGATCAGGGCTTCGGCGGCGGCGCGGGTGCGCGGCAGGGGGTCGGCCCCCAGCGCCTGACCGATGCAGGCCATCTCGGCGAAATAGGCGTCCTGTTCGGCCAGCGGCATGGCCGGTTCGGCATAGCGGATCCAGGCGTCGAGGAAGCTGATCGTCTCGGTCACATGGACCCAGGCCAGCAGGGCCGGGTCGGTGACGCGGTAGGGGGTGCCGTCCGGCAGGGTGCCGCCCAACCTGGCGTGGATGCGGTTGACCTTGTCGAGGGCGGCGCGGCCGGCATCGGCATGGTCATAGGTGGTGCGGGCGATGAATTTGGCCGTACGCCGCAGCCGGCCGTGCATGTCGGAGCGGAAGTCCGAATGGTCCCAGACCCCGGCCAGGACCGCCGGGTGCAGCATCTGCAGCAGCAGACCCGAGACCCCGCCGATCATCATGGTGACGACGTCGCCATTGACCCGCCAGGCGACGCCGTCGACCGGGAACAGGGCGTCGGCGCGGCGCAACACCGGCCGCTCGCCCTTGTCGGCGTCGTTGAAGACCTCGGTGATCCGGCGACGGATCAGGACGCGGACGGGGTCGAGCACCGGGGTCAGCCTTCCGTGCGTTCCAGCTTTTCGATGCGGCGGTCCATGTCGGCGACGACGCCCTCCAGCCGCTGCTTTTCCGAGGCCATGTCGACCGGGGTACCGTCCTCGTAGGTGATCTGCGCGCCCTTGGAGATCAGGTCGAGGCGGAAGATGGCCGTGACGCGCCGGGCGCGGAAGCGCTCGAGTTCGGGACTGGGAGTCGTCATCACCCCGCATCCCGCCAGGCCTTGAGGGCTTCCAGCGCCCGGATGCTCATCAGTCGTTTCTTGGCGCGGCCGCGTTGCTTGAGCGGGATTTTTTCCCCGGCCTCGTCGACCTTGGGCGCTTCCAGCGGCGGCAGCAGGCCGTAGTTGATGTTCATCGGCTGGAATTTGGAGATGCCGCCGGGGCCGTCGAGGTGGCCGCCGGTGATGTGTTCGACGAGCGCCCCCATGGCGGTGTGAACCGGCGGAGCCTCGATCGGGCGACCCAGGCGTTCGGCGGCGGCGAGGCGGCCGGTCAGCAGGCCCATGGCGGCGCTCTCGACATAGCCCTCAACCCCGGTGACCTGGCCGGCGAAGCGCAGGCGCGGCATGGCCTTCAGCCGCAGCTGGCGGTCCAGCAATTTGGGGCTGTTGAGGAAGGTGTTGCGGTGCAGGCCGCCGAGGCGGGCGAACTGGGCCTCGTGCAGGCCGGGGATCATGCGGAACACCTCGGCCTGGGCCCCGTGTTTCAGCTTGGTCTGGAAGCCGACCATGTTGAACAATGTGCCCAGCGCATTGTCCTGACGCAGCTGGACGATGCCATAGGCCTTGACCTGGGGGTCGCGCGGATTGGTCAGACCGACGGGCTTCATCGGGCCATGGCGCAGGGTCTCGCGGCCACGCTCGGCCATCACCTCGATCGGCAGACAGCCGTCGAAATAGGGGACGTTCTCCCAGTCCTTGAACTCGGCCTTGGGGCCGTCCAGCAGGGCGTCGATGAAGGCCTCGTACTGTTCCTTGTTCATGGGACAGTTGACGTAGGCGGCGGCGTCCCCGCCCGGGCCTTCCTTGTCGTAGCGCGACTGACGCCAGGCGATGTCGAAATCGATGCTGTCGGCGTGGACGATGGGGGCGATGGCGTCGAAGAAGCTGAGGCTCTCCTCGCCCGTCAGCTCGAGAATGGCGGCGGCCAGGGCCGGGGAGGTCAGGGGGCCGCTGGCGACGATGACATTGTCCCAGTCTTCGGGTGGCAGGCCGGCGATCTCCTCACGGACGATGGTGATCAGGGGGTGGGCTTCCAGTTCGGCGGTGACGGCCTGGGAGAAGCCGTCGCGGTCGACGGCCAGGGCCCCGCCGGCGGGCACCTGATGGGCGTCGCCGCAGGCCATGATGATGGAGTCCAGCGCCCGCATCTCGGCGTGCAGCAGGCCGACGGCATTGTGCTCCCAGTCATCGGAGCGGAAAGAGTTGGAGCAGACCAGCTCGGCCAGTCCATCCGTGTGGTGGGCGTCGGTCTTGACCCCGGGCACGCCGCGCATCTCGTGCAGGATGACCGGGACGCCGGCCGAGGCGATCTGCCAGGCGGCCTCGGACCCGGCGAGACCGCCGCCGATGATGTGGATGGGGGCGGGAAGGGAGGCTGTCATGGGCGGCTTCTAGCCTTGCCGCTCCAACCGGGCTAGCGTGGCCGTGGGCAATAGGGGGGTCTAATGGCCAGATTTTCAATCGGTACGGCATTCGGTGACGCATTTCGCCTGGTCGGACGTCGGCCAGTGTCGGTTCTCGTCTGGGGTTTGCTGATCCTGCTGCCGTCGGCCGGAGCCGTCCTGGTCACGCTGCCGATGATTGCGGAGGCGATCGCCTCGTCCGAGGCCGGCCGGGATCCCGACTTCACCGGGATGATCCAGTTGCAGGGCGTGAGCGGCCTGCTGCACATCGTCCAGCTGCTGGTGATGGCCGTGGTCTATACCGCCGTGATGCGGGCGATCATCCGGCCGAGGGAGACGGCCGTCTTCTCCCTGCGGCTCGGCATGGACGAGCTGCGCGTTGCCGTGGTCGGGGTCGCGGTGTTCATCGGCGTCTATGTCGCCCTGATCGTGCTGGTGCTTTTGGGCGCGGCCGTCGGCTATGCCGTTTGGCAGCTGAACTCTCCGGGCAACTGGATGGCGATCACGGCCCTTGTGCTGGTG
This sequence comes from uncultured Brevundimonas sp., assembly GCF_963975535.1. GTDB lineage: Bacteria > Pseudomonadota > Alphaproteobacteria > Caulobacterales > Caulobacteraceae > Brevundimonas. The sequence goes on from NZ_CAXBHE010000004.1 coordinate 225,951, forward strand.
CTGATCCTGGGAGTCTGGCTGATGCTGGCGCGGATCAGCCTGATCGCGCCGGCCAGCGTGCTGTACCGCGATTTCGCCTTCGTCCAGGGCTGGCGTCTGGGGCGGGGCCAGACCTGGCCGCTGTTCGGCATGATGCTGCTGCTGGTGGTGATCATCCTGCTCGTCGAGCTGGCCGTGGCCATCGCGGCCCTGGCGGCCTTTGGCGTCGGAGCGGCCTTCATCAATCTGGAGAGTATCGAGGTCTGGGCCAATCCGGCCAACTGGGGTGACCCGGTTCCCTGGCTGATGGCCAACTGGATCGTGTGCGCCCTGGGTGGGCTGGTGCTGTCGTTTGTCTACGGCCTGCTGCTGACCCTCGGGCTCGCCCCGTTTGCCTCGGCCTGCCGCCAGCTGGCGGACAGCAGCGCGCCGGCGCCGGTGTCCGAGCCCGGGACGGACCCCACCCCGACAGCGGAACCGGCGCACGCGCCGGAACTTTGAACCAGACCAGACGCGCAGGAGATATATGATGAGTTTTTCCGCCACAGAGGCCGCGTTCGAGGGCTTCCGCCTCGTCCGGCGCAATCCCCTGGCGCTGGTCGCCTGGAGCCTGCTCTACGCCGTCGTGAGCGTGGCCAGCCTGTTCGCCATGTCGCGCGCCATGGGCCCCCTGGCCCGGGTCACCGAAATGGCCGAGGCCATGGAAGGGGTGACCTCGCCGCCGCCTGCGGACGTGGCCGCCCTGTTCCAGGCGATGGGCAGCCTCTTCCTGAGTATCGGCTGGCTGTTCCCGGTCTCGATCATCGTCAGTGCCATGTTGGCGGCCGCCGTGGCGCGCGGCGTGCTGAACCCCAGGGCGGGCGGGTTCGGCTACCTGCGGCTCGGCATGGACGAGGTGCGGGTGGTGGTCGTGACGGTGGTGCTGTCGCTGCTCTGGATCATCCTGTTCGCGGCCCTGATCTTCGCGGTAGGCCTCGCCGCGGGCCTCGCCCAGGCCTCGGGCAATCGCATCGCCGTCCTGGTGGCGGTGGTCGTCGGGCTCGCCGGTGTGGCCCTGTCGATCTGGTTGGCCGTGCGGCTTTGTCTCGCCGTTCCCATCACCGTGGCCCAGAAGCGGATCGCGATTTTCGATTCCTTCCCGGTGACCAAGGGGCGGTTCTGGCCCCTGCTCGGCATGATCATCCTGACCGCGGTGATGGTGGTGATCATCGGCGTCCTGTCCTCCATCATCACCATGCCCCTGGCGATGATGTCGGGCCTGGCCCCCTGGTCGCTCGGCTCGGACGGGTCGGATCTGGCGGCCCTGCAGGCCCGGTTCGACATCACCAATCCCTGGGTGATCGCCAGCGCCTTCGTCGAGGCCGTGGTCTATGCCCTGACCGTCGGGGTGCTGTATGCGCCCTTCGCCGCCGCCTACCGCGACATCACCGGTTTCGGCGTCGCGGAGCCGACGGCCTGAGGCCGGCGGCGGCGGATCAGGCCCGGGTCCTGGCCCGGCCCGGGCCGGCCTTGACCCTGGCATCGGCCGTCAGCGCCGCCACCCGCGCCTTGCGGCGGGTTTCGTGGCGGTCGAGCACCTCCTTGAGGTAGCGGCCGGTCCAGCTGTTCGGGTCGGCAGCGACCTGTTCCGGCGTGCCGGTGGCGACGATCTCGCCGCCGCCCTCGCCACCCTCGGGACCGAAGTCGAGCAGCCAGTCGGCGACCTTGATCACATCCAGATTGTGCTCGATGACGACGATCGTGTTGCCGGCCTCGACCAGTTCCTGCAGCACTTCCAGCAGCTTGCGGATGTCCTCGAAATGCAGGCCGGTCGTCGGCTCGTCGAGGATGTAGAGGGTCTTGCCGGTGGCCCGTTTCGACAGCTCCTTGGACAGTTTGACGCGCTGGGCCTCGCCGCCGGACAGGGTGGTGGCCGACTGGCCGACCTGGACATAGCCGAGACCGACCCGTTCCAGGGTCAGCATCTTGTCGCGGATCGGCGGCACGGCCTTGAAGAAGGCCGCGGCCTCCTCAACCGTCATATCCAGAACGTCGGAGATGCTCTTGCCCTTGAAGACGATTTCCAGCGTCTCGCGATTGTAGCGTTTGCCCTTGCAGACGTCGCAGGTGACATAGACGTCCGGCAGGAAATGCATCTCGATCTTGATCAGGCCGTCGCCGGAACAGGCCTCGCAGCGGCCGCCCTTGACGTTGAAGCTGAAGCGGCCGGGGCCGTAGCCGCGGGCTTTTGACTCGGGCAGGCCGGCATACCAGTCGCGGATCGGGCCGAAGGCCCCGGTATAGGTGGCCGGGTTCGAGCGCGGGGTGCGGCCGATCGGGCTCTGGTCGATGTCGATGACCTTGTCGAAATTCTCCAGCCCCTCGATCCGGTCGAAATTGGCCGGGGCGTCCGAGGCATTGTGCAGGCGGCGGGCGGCGGCCTTGTACAGGGTCTCGATGGTGAAGGTGGACTTGCCGCCGCCGGACACGCCGGTGACGCAGGTGAACAGGCCGACCGGGATCTCGCCGGTCACGCTCTTGAGATTGTTGCCGGTGGCCCCGCTGATCCTGAGCATCTTCTTGCGGTTGATCGGGCGACGCCCGTCGACGGGCAGGGCGATCTCGCGTTCGCCGGACAGGTATTTGCCGGTCAGGGATCCGGGATTGGCCAGCACCTCGGCCGGGGTGCCCTCGGCACAGATCTCGCCGCCGTGGATGCCGGCGGCGGGGCCCATGTCGATGACATAGTCGGCGGTCAGGATGGCCTCCTCGTCATGCTCGACCACCAGCACGGAATTGCCGAGGTCGCGCAGGCCGCGCAGCGATTCCAGCAGGCGGGAATTGTCGCGCTGGTGCAGGCCGATCGAGGGCTCGTCGAGCACATAGAGGACGCCGGTCAGGCCCGAGCCGATCTGTGAAGCCAGCCGGATGCGCTGGCTCTCGCCGCCGGACAATGTGCCCGAGGCGCGCGACAGGCTGAGGTAGTCGAGACCGACGTTGTTGAGGAAGCGCAGCCGGTCGCTGATCTCCTTGAGGATGCGTCGGCCGATCTCCAGCTGTTTGTCGCTGAGGCTTTCGGCCAGGGTCGAGACCCAGAGGTAGGCCTTGGAGATCGACAGGGCGCTGATGTCGGCGATGTCGGCACCGTCGATGCGGACAGCCAGGGCCTCGGGCTTGAGGCGTTTGCCGCCGCAGGCCTCGCACGGGGTCTCCGACTGGTAGCGACCCAGTTCCTCGCGCACCCAGGCGCTGTCGGTCTCGCGCCAGCGGCGCTCCAGATTGGGCAGCACGCCCTCGAAGGTCTTGGAGACCTCATAGGTGCGGGCGTTGTCGTCATAGACGAATTTGATCTTCTCGGAGCCGGTGCCGCGCAGGATCACGGACTGGGCCTGTTCGGGCAGGTCGCGCCACGGCTTGTCCATCGAGAAGCCGTAGTGGCGCGCCAGGGCCTGCAGGGTCTGGGTGTAGAGGGGCGAGGGCCCCCTGGACCATGGCGCGACGGCCCCCTTGTGCAGGGCCTTGTCGCGGTCGGGGATGACCAGATCGGCGTCGAAGGCCAGTTTGACGCCCAGGCCGTCGCAGGTCGGGCAGGCCCCGAACGGATTGTTGAACGAGAACAGGCGCGGCTCGATCTCGGCGATGGTGAAACCGGAGACGGGGCAGGCGAATTTCTCGGAGAAGACGATGCGACGCGGCTCCTCGCCGTCGGGCGGACTGGCCCATTCGGCGGTGGCCAGGCCATCGGCCAGGTTCAGGGCGGTCTGCAGGCTGTCGGCATAGCGGGCCTCGAGCCCGGCCTTGGTGACGATGCGGTCAACGACGATGTCGATGTCGTGTTTGAACTTCTTGTCGAGAACCGGCGCGTCCTCGATGGCGTAGAATTCGCCGTCGATCTTGAGCCGCTGGAAGCCGGTGCGCTGCCATTCGGCGATCTCCTTGCGGTATTCGCCCTTGCGGCCGCGCACGACCGGGGCCAGCAGCAGCAGGCGCTCGCCCTCGGGCAGGGCGGTCAGCTTGTCGACCATCATGGAGATGGTCTGGCTCTCGATGGGCAGGCCGGTGGCCGGCGAATAGGGCACGCCGACCCGGGCCCAGAGCAGGCGCATATAGTCGTGGATCTCGGTCACCGTGCCGACGGTCGAGCGCGGGTTCTTCGAGGTGGTCTTCTGTTCGATCGAGATGGCCGGCGACAGGCCCTCGATCAGGTCGACATCGGGCTTGCCCATCAGTTCGAGGAACTGGCGGGCATAGGCCGAGAGGCTCTCGACATAGCGGCGCTGGCCCTCGGCATAGATGGTGTCGAAGGCGAGCGAGGACTTGCCCGAGCCGGACAGGCCGGTCATCACGACCAGCTTCTCGCGCGGGATATCGACGTCCACGCCCTTGAGATTGTGTTCGCGGGCACCGCGGACGCGGATGAAATTATGTTTTTCGGTCATGGAATCCGGAAACGCGGGGGGCCGGGCAGGGTTCGGGGCGACACCGCTATATGGGGATCAATTCGCGGGTTTCAGCAAGAACAATATGGGAACATTGCGCCGGACCAGCGGCCCGCTCCATTCGGCCCCGGAGAGGTGAGGTTCCCGTCGCCGCCAGACCGAGATCATCTGCAGCCCGGGTCGGCCGGATCGCCGCTCCGGTCCGGCCGATGCGAGGCTGTCCGAAATTTAACGGGTTCCGGGCCCGTTTCCGTTGGATGGTGGGATCAATCAGCCCGAGGCTGTCACACCGAGCCGTCCAGGAAGTGGTCCATGAGAATTCCGTTCAACGCATCCCTGTTCGCCGTTCTGGTCCTGTCGGTCGCGGTCCTTCCAACGGTCGCGGCCGCCCAGTCCGGCGAGGACTATCGCGCGGCCTTCCACCCCGATCAGTTGAAGGGCCCCGCTGTCGGCACCCCGAACGAGGTGCTCGTTCTCGGGACGCAGCACCTGTCCGTACTTGGCGACACGTTCCGGCCCGAGATGCTGGAGCCCCTGCTGATCCGGCTTGAGGCCTGGGGGCCGACCGTTATCGCAACCGAGAACCTGTCAGGTCTCCAATGCGACAGCCTGCGCCGCTATCCGAGCCGCTACGCCGACTCTGTGGCGGGCTATTGTCCCGATCCCACCGCGGCGGGGCTGGCAACCGGACTGGATGTGCCGGCGGCCAATGCCGAGGTAGAGCGGATTCTGGCGTCCTGGCCCGACCAGCCGCTGCCCGGACAACGGCGCCGGCTGGCGGCGGTCTTCCTGGCCGCGGGAGAACCGGGCTCGGCGCTTGTGCAATGGCTTCGACTGATCCCGGACGAGCGGCGGGCGGAAGACGGCCTGACGGATACGCTTGTGGCGAATCTGAATCGTCGCAAGAACAGTCCCAACGAGACCAACCTCATCGCCGCCGTCCTGGCTGCGCGCCTCGGCCTGGAACGGCTGTGGAGCGTGGATGACCATTCGGCGGACACCCCGGATTCGGCCGAGCCGGAGGCTTCCAGTGCCGCGATCATGGCGGCCTGGGACAATCCCGCGACCCATGCCCGCAAGGAGGCCGATGCCCGCCTGACGGCCGGCCTGGAACGCGAGGACGGCGTGCTAGACATGTACCGCGCCTACAATGCCCCCGAAGCGGCGATGCTGGTCTATCAGTCGGACTTCGGTGCCGCCCTGATGGAGCCGTCATCGCAGGGCTTTGGTCGCAGCTACCTGGCCTATTGGGAGACGCGCAACCTGCGCATGGTGGCCAATATCCGGGACGTGCTGGGACGGAAGCCGGGCACCCGGCTGCTGGCGATCGTGGGGGCGTCCCACAAGGGGTACTACGAAGCCTATCTCGACCAGATGCATGACGTGCGGCTGACGGACGCCATCGCCGTGCTGCAGTGACGGGACGGGTTCCTGACGCAGGCGCCTACTGGTCTGAGGATTGCGGCGGTACCCATGCCTCGGTCGGCCGCACATAGCGTTCGCCCTTGCGCAGCAGCACGCCATTGGCCCCGGCGATGCCCAGTTCCAGGCTTTCGGCGATCCGTTGGGCCCGTTCGATGAAATGATCGGCCGCCGCCGGCGGGCACAGCTCGCGCGCCGTGGCCCGGAACAACTCCAGCCAGCGGTCGAAATGACGGCCGTCGACCGGCAGGGGCAGGTGTTTGGGCATGGGGCGACCGTGATAGACGCCGCTCATCAGGGCCACCGATGACCAGAACAGCTTCATCTGGGCCAGATGGGGACCCCAGTCGCGGATGCGAGCATCGAAGATCGGCCCGATCAGGCTGTCGGCGCGCACCCGGTCATAGAAGCCATCGACCAGTCGGGCGATCATCGCTTCATCGATGCCGGTCTCGGTCTCGATCCGCTCCCGGGCGGCGTCGCGTCGGGATTCCGGCGGATGGGCATTCGGATCGGGCGACAGGGTCATGGCCGATGACATAGGCGCTCGGGCCGTCGTCGGCCATCGGGGCGCGACACCGGGTCGCCGTCACCCAACCGTGAGGGGAACGGCCTTGCGGTCGGTGACGTCAGACGCCATTCTCATCGTCTCGCGTTTGTACAAGAGGCAGCTTCCCATGATCCACGCCCTGGAAATCGGTCTGGCCCTTTCCGTCGTTACGGTCGTGGCCGCGCTGGCCTCGCTCGCTGCGCGTCCCGGACCGGTGCCGGTTCGGGTTCGCGCGAACCGCACGCGCCGTCACCCGGAAGCCTGAACCGCGAATAGCCGAAACCGTTGACCGGACGTCGCGGGCGGGTCAGCCCCAGCCGGTGACTTCGCCCTGGCGTCGCCGCACGGGTGTCGCCGGGACCGGTACCGGCATGACCGGCTCGGCCGACGGGCGACCGAACAGATAACCCTGGCCCATGTCGATGCCCAGCGCACGGACCGCATCGGCCTGCGCCTCGGTCTCGATCATCTCGGCGATGGTCGAGACCTTCAGCGACCGGCACAGACCGACCAGATGGCCGAGCAGGGTCCGGGTACGCGGATTGTCGACGACGTCACGGATGAAGCTGCCGTCGATCTTGACCACGTCGACCGACAGGCTCTGCAGATATTCGAACGAGGCCGCGCCGACACCGAAATCGTCGAGGCAGACCATGATCCCCGCGTCGCGCAGACTGGCGATCCGGCAGTTCGCCGCCTCGAGATCGCCCACGGCGGCGGTCTCGGTGACCTCGACCATCAGACGGGCGCGGACCTCGGGGTGCGGCTGGGTCAGTTTCAGCAGCGTCCGGACATAGGTGTCGTTGGTCAGGGACACGCCGGAAATGTTCACGGCCACCTTCAGATGGGTGAAGCCGGGTCGACGCATCTGCTTGAGCGCCTTGTCGAGCACGGCCAGGTCGAATTTGTCGATCAGGCCGAGATCCTCGGCCATGGCAACCGTGCCGGCCGGGCCCGCGTCGCCAAAGCGGGCCAGGGCCTCAAGGTGATGGGTCTCGCCGGAAACAAGGTCGACGATCGGCTGGAAATGCAGGGCGAAATCGCCCTTGCGGACAATGGCCGTGAAGCGCTCGGCCTCCTTCAGCGTGGACTTGAGATGGTCGGAGAAGACCTGATCGGGGCGGGCGGTGTCGCCGCTTTCGATACAGGCCTTGAGCGCGACCCTGAGTACCCGCATGACCAGCCCGGGCGGGAGGCCGGCATCGACCCCGGCCTGGGTCGCGCTCGGCGCGAGCGTCAGGCCTTCGGCCGCCCCGGCGTCCCGGACCTGATCGGCCAGGGTCGCGGTGTCGTCATTCGGATTGCGCAGCACGGCAAAGCGTTCCGGGGTCAGGCGCGCGGCGCTGGATCCGTCGATGGAGGCGGATTGCAGCGCCGCCTCGATGCGGGCCTCGGCGCGCTGGTGCTGTTCGTCCTGGCCGGGGATCAGGCCGGGGATGTCGACGAAGGCCAGGGCCACGTCCTCGCTGCTCCGGCCCTCGCTCAGCGCCTGCTGGACGCGGTTGATCAGCCCTTCGGCATCCAGCATGGGCGGAGCCTGGGGCACCGCCAGGCAGAAGGGCGCGCCGTCATAGATCAGGGCGCAGGACACGGCCGGCGCGATCTCGGGCAGGCAGAAGGTGCGCAGGCGGGCGCGCCGCACATGGTCGGCGTCGCAGCTCACCAGGATGTCGATCGGAAGGGAACGGACGCCCGGCTGCAGATCCGCCAGGGCTTCGGTGACGAGGACGCCGCTGGCCTTGCCGAGCAAGGCGACGAGCGGGCGACCGATCCAGTCGGTGCCCGGGTCGATCCCGGACGCGGGTCCGGCCCCGATGGCCATGACGACACAGCCGTCGGCATCGATTTCGATCAGGGTGTCGGCCGAGGCGAAGGCCAGTCCCAGCAGGCGACGGGAAATGCTCATCTGCGATCCTTGCGCCCGCAACCGTAAAGGCCGGGCCGACGAACGCGGTTAACCGAATCTGTTCAGGCGGTACGGTTCATGGCGACGGCGCGGGCGTCGCTGGCCGAGGCCTGTCCGGACGCCCCATAGGCCGAGGGGGAACCGCGGACACTGGCGACCTCCTCGGCAATGGCCTTGACCAGACCCTCGGAAATGACCCGGGCCGCCTCGACGGCGAGAACGTGCCGGGCCAGGACGGCCTCAAACGCTTCGGTCGCGCGGATCAGCGCCTTGCGTTCGCTGAGGCCGCCACCGGCGAAGACCTTGGGATTGGCCTTCACCTGGGCCGACTCGCGTCGGTAGAGGTTGGCCAGTTCGCGGGTTTCGGCCATGCCGCCGGCGACGTCCTGGGGGCGGCGGGCCTCGAAGGCGCGGGATTCCTCGACCAGTCGCCCCGTCAGGCGTTCGGTCAGGGTGATGAGCTGGCGAAGGTGGCCGGTCGCGTTGAGATCGGCGGCCGCGTCCGCGGCGCTGCGGGGGGTCATGGGTTTTGCTCCTGCATCTTCAGCATTTCGGACATAACCCGGTCGGCAAGGCCGATGCCGCCGGCCCGGACCGTCTGTTTGGCCATGGCGTCGACGAGGAAGCCGCGCCAGGTCGACTCGGCCTCACCGCCCCCGAACGGGCCGTCGGTCGACAGGCCCTCGAACATCGGCTTCAGCATCTGGGACAGGAAGGAGGCCTCGAAGGCTTCGGCGGTCTCGCGGGTCCGGGCCATGGCCGCAGGCGAGGCGACCGGGCGCTGGGTCAGCGGCTGCAGCAGGGCGGCGGGGACGGACAGGTCGCTCATGTTCACATCACCTCGATGTCGGCCTGGAGGGCCCCGGCGGCCTTGATCGCCTGCAGGATGCCGATCATGTCGCGCGGGCTGACCCCGAGGGCGTTGAGGCCGTTGACCAGGGTCGACAGCGAGGTCGTGCCGTTGACGATGCGGATCTCGCGGCCGAGTTCTTCCTCGACGGTGACCGTCGATTCCGGGACGACCGCGGTCTCGCCGCGACTGAAGGGCAGGGGCTGGCTGACCTGGGCCGTTTCCTGCACCGAGATGGTCAGATTGCCCTGGGCGATGGCCACGGTGGAGATGCGGACGGCGTCGCCCATGACGATGACGCCGTTGACCTCATCGATGATCACCTTGGCCGGGACGTCGACCCGGACCGACAGGTTTTCGACCTGGCTGATAAAGCCCGCCATGCCCATCTGGCCCGGCGCGCGCAGGGCGATGACGGTGCCGTTCTCGGCCATCGCCGTGCTGGGGTAGACCTGATTGATGGCCGCGGCGACGCGCTGGGCCGTGGTGAAGTCGGGATTGCGCAGGGTCAGGCGGACCTCGTCCATATTGGCCAGCTCAAAACCGGTCTCGCGCTCGACCACGCCGCCCGAGGCGATGCGACCGGCGGTGGGGACGCCACGGGTCACCGAGGAGCCGGACCCGCCCGAGGCCGAGACGGCCCCGGTCTGGATCGAGCCCTGGGCCACCGCATAGACCTCGCCGTCCGCACCCTGCAGGCTGGTGACCAGAACCTGGCCGCCGAGCAGGCTCTTGGCGTCACACATGGCCGCGACATTGACGTCGATGCGCGAGCCCGGGGTCGAGAAGGGCGGCAGTTCGGCGGTCACCATGACCGCGGCGATGTTCTTGGTATTGGCGTTGGTGCCCCGGATATTGACGCCCTGGCGTTCCATCATCCCTTCGAGCGACTGTCGGGTCAGGGGGCAGTTGCGCAGCGAATCCCCGGTACCGTTGAGGCCGACGACCAGACCGTAGCCAACCAGCTGGTTGGTGCGGACGCCCTCGACCGCCGCGATGTCCTTGATTCGGGACTGGGCCGCCACCGGGGTGGCGATCCCGGCCAGGACGAGCGGGGCAAGAAAGGCGGCGAGCAGTTTTTTCATAGGTCGGAGGTCCACTGACGACTGTCGTGATTAACCCTGCGAGGATCGTGCCGCGTAAATAACGCAACAATAACAGTGATCGGCCCGTTTGAAGCCCACATCCCCACGGCAAAAACTGCCGGGGCATTAACCAAACAGTGACGGTCCGCGGCGACTGTCGGTCATCAGTTGGAGTTCACCCGCATGAAGGTCACCGGCCCCTCGGGTCCGTCGTCAGCCTCATCCTCCGCCCGGCCTTCGCGCAGCGGTGGCGGCTTTGCCCTGCCCGCATCCGGCGCGGCGGCCCCGGCCGGTGCGGCCGCCGCCTCCGGCGGCGTGTCCGGCGTGGCCGGAGTCTCGGCCCTGATGGCCCTGCAGGGGGTCGAGGACGTAACCGAACGCCGCCGTCGGGCGATCCGGCGCGGCAATGGCCTGCTGGACCGGCTCGAGGAGGTCAAGCTGGCCCTGCTGTCCGGCGAGCCGGGCGAGGGGGCGCTGGAGCGCCTGGCCCGCGGCCTGCGCGAAGAGCGGACCCTGGACGGTGACGCGGATCTGGACGGCCTGCTGGATCAGATCGACCTGCGCGCCGCCGTTGAACTGGCCAAGGCCGATCTACGCCGCACTGCAACATAGATTACCGAATTCAACGGGATATTCTCTTCCGGGAGGCGAAAGTGAGGAAGAAATGTCACGTTTTCCGCCGGAGACACAGTTGTTGACATCACTCTAGCGCGAACCGCGTTGCGACGACTCTTCACCCCTCCTATAGGCAGTCCTGCGCCGCAGGGGGGTGCTTAGGAAGAAGAGCGTGAGTGCGATGAACGCATTAGCGTCGACAGTCGACGATGGCGGGTCTGCTTACAAGCCCAGCGATGACGAGCCGTTCATGAGCGAGCGACAGCTCGCCTATTTCAAGCAAAAGTTGCTGATCTGGAAGGAAGACATCCTGCGTGAGTCGCGCGGGACCGTGGTCAACCTCCAGGCCGAGACCGAGAACCATCCGGATCTGGTCGACCGGGCCTCTTCAGAGTCCGACCGGGCCCTGGAGCTGAGAACCCGGGATCGCCAGCGCAAGCTGATATCCAAGATCGATGACGCCCTGCGCCGGATCGAGGACGGCAACTACGGCTATTGCGAGGAGACCGGCGAGCCCATTTCCCTGGGCCGGCTGGAAGCGCGGCCGACGGCGACCCTGTCGGTCGAGGCCCAGGAGCGACACGAGCGCCGCGAACGGGTCCACCGGGACGATTGATCGTCGCCTGACGGCACGGCGGCTTGACTTGCGGGGGTGGTGGCGCGACCAACGCGCCTCGCTTTCAAGGTTGCCGCATCCATGTCCGTCAAGGTTCGTTTCGCCCCGTCGCCCACCGGCAAGCTGCACGTCGGCAATGTCCGCACGGCCCTGATCAACTGGTTGTTCGCCCGAGCCCACGGCGGTCAGTTCGTGCTGCGCATCGACGATACCGACCTGGCGCGGTCGACCGCGGCCTTCGAGCAGGGCATCGAGGATGACCTGACCTGGCTGGGTCTGGTCTGGGACGAACGCCACAACCAGTCCAAACGCTTCGACCGGTATGAGGCCGCCGCCGACCGCCTGAAGGCCGCCGGGCGGCTGTATCCCTGTTATGAGACCGGCGACGAACTGGATCGCCGCCGCAAGGTGCAGCTGTCGCGTGGCCTGCCGCCGATCTATGACCGCGCCGCCCTGGAGCTGACCGAGGCCGAAAAGGCCGCCTATGAGGCCGAGGGGCGCAAGCCGCACTGGCGCTTCCGCCTCGAGGGCAAGCGGGTGTCGTGGGAAGACCTGGCCCGCGGCCATGCCGAGGTCGACACGGCCTCGATGTCGGATCCGGTGCTGATCCGCGAGGACGGTCTGTTCCTCTATACGCTGCCGTCCGTCGTCGACGACATCGACATGGGCATCACCCATGTGATCCGCGGTGAGGACCATGTCACCAATACCGGGGCCCAGATCGAGATCTTCGAGGCCCTGGGCGGCACCATTCCTGATTTCGGCCACACGACCCTGCTGGTCGGGGCCGACGGTCAGGCCCTGTCGAAACGGCTCGGGTCGCTGTCGATCAGCGAGATGCGTGAGCAGGGCTATGAGCCGATCGCCATCACCAGCCATCTGGGCCGGATCGGCACCTCGGATCCGCTGGAGGTCGCGGAATCGGTCGCGGCCCTGGGCGAAAGCTTCGCCTTCGCCAAGATGGGCCGGTCGCCGGCGCGCTACGACACGGCAGACTTGGACCGGCTCAATGCCCAGGCCCTGCATGCCATGCCCTATGACGTCGCGCGTGAGCGACTGGCCGCGCGCGACTGCGACCTGGGCGAGGCGTTCTGGAACCTGATGCGGCAGAATCTGCAGAAATTCGATGACGTCACGGATCTGGCGGCCCTGGTGCGCGGGCCGGTGACTCCGGTCATCGAGGACGCGGCCTTTGCCGCGTCAGCCCTGGCCGTGCTGCCGGAGACGATCGACGAATCGGCCTGGTCGGCGTGGACCACGGCGGTCAAGGACGCGACCGGGGCCAAGGGCAAGGCCCTGTTCATGCCGCTGCGACTGATCCTGACCGGTCAGGCGCACGGGCCCGACATGGCGACGCTCGTGCCGATGATCGGCCGTGAGCGGATCGTGCAGCGGCTGAAGGGCGAGGCGGCCTGAGGCCGACCCCGCCCCGCAGGCGTCAGTCAGCGTTGCAGGTCGCCAGTTCGGCGGCCGTCAGGGCCGTACCCTTGTAGGCAAAGGCCGTGACCTTGCCGAGACGGGCGACGACCCGGCGGCAGGCGCGCGTGGCCGGCTGGCTGACGCGGGCCGTCGCGGTGCAGACGGTCCCTTCGCAGCGCCAGGCGGCACTGTCGATGATGGTGGTACCGGCCGGGGCGGTGGCGGCGTCGGCCAGGGTGAGGGCGGTGGCCGCAGGCGACTGGGCCAGGGCGGGCGCGGCAGCGAACATTACCGCGGCGATGATCAGGGCACGCATGGGAGTCTCCGGATAAGGGGGGCGAAGATGCCCCGGACCGGCACTGTCCGTTTCTTATAAAAACTGTCAAGCTGCGTTTCTATAGAAAACGGACGCGTGCACCTTATCACTGATTACTTAACGGTGATCATGTTGCAAGAGCGGGGCGTGTTCGGCGTCACGAATTGCGGCGATCGCCGCCTCGACCGTGTCGCAAACGACCCAGGCATCCAGGAAGGATCGCGGGGTCATGCCCTCATCGACCGTATGCTTCATCAGGACAAACAGAGTGTCCCAGAAGCCATTGATATTCAGAAATATAACCGGCTTTGTGTGAAGGTCGAGCCGCTTCCAGGACAGCAGTTCGATGACTTCTTCCAGGGTGCCGACGCCGCCCGGAGCGACGACGAAGGCGTCGGACTGGTCATACATCAGGGTCTTGCGTTCATGCATCGAGGTGACGACGATCGTCTCGACCTCGTCATAGAGGCGCTCGCGGCTGCGCAGGAAGCCTGGCATGATCCCGACGACCCGGCCGCCGGCCTCGTGGGCCCCGCGGGCCGAGGCCCCCATCAGGCCGACGCCGCCGCCGCCGTAGACCAGTCGCCAGCCCTGGGCCGCCGTCGCCGCGCCGAAGGCCCGGGCCGCGACCGTGTAGTCAGGATGGGCCGTGTCCGAGGAGCCGCAGAACAGGCAGACGGAGAGACCGTCGAACGGGGCGATGGTGACGGGAATGGACGACATGGTTCCTCAGGATCGAAGGGGGAGACAGCCGGCACCCGGGCGCGCTATCTGGGACAACAGCCATATAGTGCCGGTGATGAGTATGAAACGTCGGATCGCATCCGGCGCCGCCGTCGGGCTGGCGCTTTTCCTGGGTCTGGCCTCCGGCTGCTCGGAACCGGCCCCGGCCGCGGCCCCGACCCCGTCAGGGCCCGCCAGCCACTGGGTCGCGCCGCCGCAGATCACCGATGTCAGCGTCACCGCCGATGGTCTGCGAGTCCGCGGCCTGGCCGAGCCCGGCCGGCGGGTCGTGCTGCGGCGCGAGACCGGGGCCGCCTATGCCGCGAGCAGCGACGCCGAAGGGCGCTTTGAAATCCGGATGGCCGCGCCGACCGACCACCTGATGCTGATTCCCGAAGCCCAGATCGGGCAGGATGCGGTGCCGGCCCCCGAGCGGCTGCTGATTCTCCGCGGCGGCAACGGGCCCATCGTCCTGCTCCGCTCGGGGCGGGCCAGCCTGCGGCTGGACGCCGCCCCGGTTCTGGGTGCGATCGACAGCGATGGCCGGGTCCTGCTGGCCTCGGGGCGAACCGGATCGACCTCCCAGGGTGTTCCCGTCGCCGTCGGCGACCGTCCGGCCATGGCGGTGACGCCGGACGAAGACGGGCGCTGGTCCGCCGTGCTCAACCGGGCCGGCGGCGGCGGGATGACCGTGCGGGTGCGCGATGCGGACTTCGCCTATCCGGGCGAGTCGCGGCCGGGACCCGGGGCCTTCTCGGTGGAGCGGGCCGGGTGGGGCTGGCGGGTGCACTGGAAGAGTGACGCCGGTGCCGCGCAATCCACCTGGTTGCCGGTCCGGGCGGATTGAGGCCGTTAGGAATGACTTAACCGAAGCAGTCGATTCAGGAGGGGTCTTCCTTCTTTGGGGACACCCACCATCACCAAACCACTTCAGCCCGGCGCGCGCGTCGGGCTTTTTTCTTGGCAATTTGCCGGGAAGGGAAGGCGAGTGGCTCCGCGGGTAGGATTCGAACCTACGACCAGCCGATTAACAGTCGGCTGCTCTACCACTGAGCTACCGCGGAACAGACGCTCGGGAAGGCGGCGGCTATAACAGCGGCCGTCGGGCCAGCGCAACCGGAAAAGACGAACGATGACAATCATCCGCATAGATGACCCGGCGGATCCCCGTATCGCGGCCTTTCGCGACATTCGCGAAAGGGACCTGACCGGACGCGAAGGCCTGTTCGTGGCCGAGGGTGAGGTGGTCCTGCGGGTCCTGGGGTCGGCGGCGTCGCGGTGCCGGCCGGTATCGGTCCTGCTGGCCGAATCGCGGCTGGAGGCCCAGCGCGGGATCCTGGCCGGCCTGCCGGACACGGTGCCCGTCCATATCGCGCCCCAGGCGGTGCTGGACGGAATCGCCGGCTTCCCCCTGCACCGGGGCATCCTGGCGCTGGGGGCAAAGCCCGGTCCGGCCGACGTCGACGCCTTTCTGGCCGCGACCGACGCCGACGCGGTGATCGTCGCGGCGAGCGAGATCGGCAATCACGACAATATGGGCGGGATCTTCCGCAATGCCGCGGCCTTCGGGGCCGCCGGGGTGATGCTGGATGACCGCTGCTGCGATCCCTTTTATCGCAAGGCCATCCGGGTCTCGGTCGGGGCGGTGCTGCGGACCCCGATGGTCACCGGCCTGACGGCGACCGCCATGGTCGATGCGCTGGACCGCCACGGCTTCGAGGTCATCGCCCTGACGCCCTCGGCCCGGGAAGACCTGTCGGTCGTGGGCCGCACGGGGCGGCGGGCGATTCTGCTGGGGCCGGAAGGGCCGGGGCTGCCGGCGGCGCTGATCGCGCGCTGCCGCGGGGCGCGAATCCCGATGTCGGGCGGGTTTGATTCGCTGAATGTGGCGACCGCGGGGGCCGTCGCCCTGTTTCACCTGAGCCGATAAGCTTTGCTGATCACTAAAGCTTCATCACGTTAACGATTCGTCCACCTTGATGATTGGGCAAAATTGTGGCGCTCTGGGCTGTCCGGGGAGAGTGCCTATGTTCAGTGGAATATTTTTCTTCATCCTTCGCAATGCGCGGGTCGCCGTGGCGATCGGCCTTGTCACCGCCGCCGTCAGCCTGGCGGGCGCGGTCGGATGGATCACCGCCCCCATCGGCTGAAAGCCGCTGAGGGAGGGCCGCAAGGCCATGCACGACCGTGGCCGCGGGCCGGGCCCGCGGGCCGTTTCGGCCGGCTGATCTTCAGAAAATCGCGATGGAGGCCTGACCGGGAATCGAACCCGGGTGCGCGGATTTGCAGTCCGCTACGTAACCACTCCGCCATCAGGCCGTCTGTCTCATTTGGGAGACGACGTATTCGCGAGGGCCGTTCGCTACCAGATCGGATTGTCGGCTGCAACGCGCGGACCTATAAGCGCGCGAGTTTTCCGGCGCAGTTCCCGCGCCGCCAGATCAGGATCAGCGACAGATGGACTTCGCCGCCGCACGCAAGGTCATGGTGGACTCCCAGGTCCGCGTGAACGACGTCACCGACCGGGTACTGCAGGCCGCCCTGCTGGCCGTGCCGCGCGAGCGGTTCTGCGCACCCGACCGGGCTTTCGCCGCCTATGCCGAAACCGAGGTCGAGATTGCCGGTTCGCGCAAGCTGATGGCGGCGCGGGAGGTGTCCAAGCTGCTGATGGCCTTGGCCCCGCGTCCGGGCGAGCGCGTCCTGGCGATCGCCGCCCCCTATGCCGCGGCCGTGCTGGCGGAGATGGGCCTGGAGGTCGTGGCCCAGGAAGGCGATGCCGCCGTGTTCGAGGTGACCGGGGCCGTCCTGGCCGAGGCCGGGGTCGAGACGGTCGTGGCCCCGCTGACCGTCCCGCACGGCGAGGGCTATGACCTGATCGTCAGCGAGGCGGCCACGCCGGTCCGGCCGACGGCCTGGATCGCGGCCCTGACGCCCGGCGGACGCCTGGCGGTCGTCGAGCGCACGGGTCCGGCCGGCAAGGCGGTGCTGTATGTCCAGGGTCGCGACGGTCTGTCACGGCGGGAATTGTTTGATGCGGCCCCGCCGGTGCTGGCGGAACTGGCACCAGCCCCCACATTCAGCCTGTAGAGAGTCCTCATCGGCGGTCGGCCGGATCGCGAGGGTGAAAAAAACTTAACTGGCGTATGGCGTGGTGATCTCGCACTTACGCCAACGAACACAGGACGGGCCATTTCGGGGGCCGTCAGGCAGGAACGGCTCATGTTTACACGCTCGCGCGCACTCGCATCGGTGGCCATGGCCACGCTGGTCGCCGGATTCGCGGCACCGGCCTGGGCGGAGACGCTGCAGGAGGCCCTGGCCCTGGCCTATCGCACCAACCCCACCCTGCTGGCCCAGCGGGCCAGCCAGCGGTCGCTGGACGAGACCATTGTCCAGGCCCGCGCCGGGTTGCGGCCGCAGGTCGATCTCAGCGTCGGGGCCAATTACAGCTTCACCGAGACCCGCGGAGCAGGAAATACCGACTCAGCGACCGGTAACGCCAGCGTCGGCCTGTCGCAGACCGTCTACAGCGGCGGCCGGCTCGGCCACGGCATCACCGCGGCCGAGGCCAATATCCTGGCCGGCCGCGAGAACCTGCGCGACGTTGAGCAGCAGGTGCTGACCTCGGTGATCCAGGCCTATGCCGATGTGCTGCGCGACATGGAAATCCTGCGCGTCCGCCAGGACAACATCACGGTGCTGCAGCGCCAGCTGGATGAGTCGAGCGCCCGCTTCGAGGTCGGCGAGATTACCCGCACGGACGTGGCCCAGTCCGAGGCCCGCCTGGCCCAGTCCGACGCCGACCTGGCCAATGCCCGGGCCCAGCTGTCGGTGTCCCGCGCCGCCTATGCCGCCGTGGTCGGTCAGGCCCCGTCGGACCTGTCGGCCCTGCCGGAGCTGCCGGGGGTCCCGACCGACTTCGACGTCGCCCTGGATGTCGCCCTGGCCGAGAACCCGGGTGTCCGGGCCGCCGACTATGCGCTGCAGGCCGCCGAGGCCCGCGTCGCGGCCGCCCGCGCCGAATATCTGCCGTCGGCCCGGCTGACGGCGTCCTACGGCGGGACGTCCAATGACCTGCATGGCTTCGATCTAGGCGAGAACACCAGCTTCCGGGCCGGGGCCACGGTCTCGGTGCCGCTGTTCACCGGCGGCCTGAACCGCTCGCGCGTGTCGCAGGCGCTGGAACAGGCCAATGTCGCCCAGATCAACGGCGAGGGCCGTCGTCGCCAGGTCCTGCAGTCGGTCAGCAACGCCTATGCCCAGGTGATCTCGGCCCGCGCCGCCCTGCAGGCGGGCCAGGAAGCCGTGCGCGCCGCCTCGGTCGCCGCGGAAGGGGTTCGCCAGGAGGCCCAGGTCGGACTGCGCACCACCCTGGATGTGCTGAACCAGGAGCTGGAACTGCGCAGCGCCCAGGTGGCCCTGGCCAGCGCCCGCCGCAACGAATACGTCGCCCAGGCCCTGCTGCTGGCCTCGATGGGCCGGCTGGAAGGCCAGGACCTCGATCCGTCCATCGACGTCTATGACGCCCGCGCCAACTACAACCGGGTTCGCAACAACGGGGCCCTGCCGTGGGACGGCGTGATCGAGGCCTTCGACCGAATCGCCGCCCCGCCCGTGGTCCCGGCCAATGACGCCGAAGACGCCCCGATCGATCAGCAACTGAAGTCGGAAATCGTCCGCACCGCGCCGGGTCAGTGACCACGGCACCGGGACGACGCCGGTCGGGGGACCGTTCCGCGCCCGGAGCCGCAATATAGCCTGATAGGCGAAAAACGGGCGTTGATTCCGCCGGGCGTAGATGCGACGACAAGGCTCAAGGGATGGTGCAGTCGCCCCCGTCTCCCCAATGTCCGTCGGCCGCGTTCGTGTTGCGCCGCCAGGTTTCGTTCAAGGGTACATCATGACCGACCAGACCGCCCAGGAACCGACGATGGAGGAAATCCTGGCGTCGATCCGCCGGATCATCTCCGAAGATGACGCGCCCGCGGAAACCGCCCCGGCCGCCGCGGCGGAACCGGAAGAGGTGTCGGAGCCCGAGCCCGAACCGGTCGAGGCCGTCGCCCCCGAGCCCGAGCCCGAGCCGGCCGAAGAGCCGGTCGCCGAGGATGATGACGTCCTGGAACTGACCGAGCCCTACCAGGCCCCGGCCGCCGAGGTGATCGGCGATCTGGATGTGGCCGAGCCTGACGCCTTTCCGGCCGCGGACGTCACCGTCGACGCCGAGCCGGAACCGGAGCCGGAACCCCGGCCCGAGCCGGTCGCGGCCGCCGCACCGGCCTACAATCGAATCGTCGGCGACAGTGCCGCCGCCAGCGCCGCCTCGGCCTTCGCCGGCCTGGCGGCCGCGATGCGCCCCGCCGACTCCGCCGAGCCCGGCCTGGGCAGCGGCCTGACCATCGACGACCTGGCCCGGGCCCTTCTGCGCCCGATGCTGAAGGAATGGCTGGACGCCCATCTGCCGGGCATCGTCGAGACCGAGGTCCGCAAGGAAGTCGAGCGCATCGCCCGCACCGCCGGCTAGCCCTTCGCGTCCACTGCGACTAGATCACAAGGGGCGGCTCCGGTGGGGCCGCCCCTTCCTTTTTGCCGAAACGAAATTCCGTCATGCTCGACAAGACCTTCGATCCCGCCGCCGCCGAACCCCGCCTGTACGAGGCCTGGGAGCAGAGCGGTCTGTTCGCGCCGCGCGCCGCGACGGCGACCGACGGGGCGGCCGACGCCTATTCGATCGTGATCCCGCCGCCGAACGTCACCGGCTCGCTGCACGTCGGCCACGCGCTGAACAACACCCTGCAGGACATCCTGGCCCGCTATCACCGGATGAAGGGCAAGGCCGTGCTGTGGCTACCGGGAACGGACCACGCCGGCATCGCCACCCAGATGGTGGTCGAGCGCCAGCTGGCGGCCGCCGGCAATGTCAGTCGCCGCGACATGGGCCGCGAGGCCTTTGTCGAGAAGATCTGGGAATGGAAGGCCGAGAGCGGCGGGGCCATCGTCCAGCAGCTGCGCCGGCTGGGCGCGTCCTGCGACTGGAGCCGTGAGCGCTTCACCCTCGACGAGGGGCTGAACGCCGCCGTGCGCAAGGTGTTCGTGCAGCTGCACAAGGAAGGCCTGATCTATCGCGACAAGCGACTGGTCAACTGGGACCCGCATTTCCAGACGGCGATCAGCGACCTCGAGGTCGAGCAGCGCGAGATGGAGGGATCCTACTGGCATTTCGCCTATCCGCTGGCCGACGGCGTCACCTATCAGCATCCGGTCGCCTTCGATGACGACGGCAAGCCCACGGAGTTCGAGACCCGCGACCATATCGTCGTCGCCACCACCCGGCCCGAGACCATGCTGGGCGACACCGGCGTGGCGGTGCACCCGGACGACGAGCGTTACGCGGGTCTGGTCGGGAAATTCGTGACCCTGCCCATCGTCGGCCGGCGCATTCCGATCGTCGCCGATGCCTATGCCGATCCGGCCAAGGGCTCGGGCGCGGTCAAGATCACCCCGGCGCACGATTTCAACGACTTCCAGGTCGGCAAGCGGGCCGGGCTGGCGGCGCTGAACATCATGGACGCCTATGGCCGCATCACCGCCGCCGACACGCCCGACGTGCCCGCCGACTATGACGGCATGGACCGGTTCGCGGCGCGCAAGGCCATCGTGGCCCGGGCCGAGGCCGAGGGCTGGCTCAAGGACATCGAGAAGACCCGCCACGTGATTCCGCACGGCGACCGCTCCGGCGTGGTCATCGAGCCGTGGCTGACGGACCAGTGGTACGTCGACGCCCACACCCTGGCCCAGCCGGCCATCAAGGCGGTGGAGCAGGGCGACACGGCGTTCGAGCCGAAGAGCTACGAGAAGATCTATTTCGAATGGCTGCGCAATATCGAGCCCTGGTGCATCTCGCGCCAGCTGTGGTGGGGCCACCGCATCCCCGCCTGGTACGGACCGGACGGGACCATCTTCGTCGAGGAAACCGAGGACGACGCCCGGGCCGCCGCCCGCCACCATTATGACGCCGAGACCGCCCTGGTCCAGGACGAGGACGTGCTCGACACCTGGTTCAGCTCGGCCCTGTGGCCGTTCTCGACCATGGGCTGGCCGGACCGGACCGAGGATCTGCAGCGCTTCTATCCGACGAGCGATCTGGTCACGGCTGCGGACATCATCTTCTTCTGGGTCGCCCGGATGATGATGATGGGTCTTCACTTCATGGATGAAGTGCCGTTCAAGCGGGTGATCATCAATGGCCTCGTCCGTGACGAGAAGGGCCAGAAGATGAGCAAGTCCAAGGGCAATGTCATCGACCCCCTGGTCATCATCGACGAGCTGGGGGCCGACCCCCTGCGCTTCACCATGGCCATATTGTCGGGCACACGCGACATCAAGCTCAGCCGGCAGCGGATTGAAGGTTATCGTAATTTCGGCACCAAGCTGTGGAACGCCGCCCGCTTCAGCCAGATGAACGAGGCGCGCCGGGTCGCGGACTTCGACCCGGCCACGGTCGAGCAGACCATCAACCGCTGGATCCGTGGCGAACTGCTGAAGACCGAGCGGGCCGTGGCCGAGGCGATCGAGGGCGGACGGTTCGACGACGCCGCCAGCGCCCTGTACCGCTTCGTCTGGAACGTGTTCTGCGACTGGTACCTGGAACTGGCCAAGCCGGTGTTCATGGGAACTGATGAGGCCGCCAAGGCCGAGACCCGGGCGATGACGGCCTGGACCCTGGACCAGACCCTGAAGCTGCTGCACCCGGTCATGCCCTTCATCACCGAGGAACTCTGGGCCGAGCTGGGCCGGGAGGGTCCGGCGCGCGACGGCCTGCTGGCCGGGTCGACATGGCCCGCGCTGCCGGACGCCTTCGTCGACGCCGGGGCCGAGGCCGAGATCGGCTGGCTGGTCGACCTGGTCACCGAGGTGCGCCAGCTGCGGGCCGAGATGAATGTGCCGCCGGGGGCCAAGCCGCCGCTGACCTTCGTGCGGCCGTCGCCCGAGACGGCCGCCCTGATCGAGCGTCACCGCGACCTGATCCTGACCCTGGCACGGGTGTCGAGCGTCGACACGGCCGAGTCTGCCCCGGCCGGGGCGGTCAGCTTCGTCTCGAACGGCGAAGGCGTGGCCCTGTCCCTGACCGGGCTGATCGATCTGGCCGCCGAGCGCGCCCGCCTGACCAAGGAGATTGCCGCCTTCGACAGCGACATCGCCCATTTCAACAAGAAGCTCGGCAATCCCAATTTCGTGGCCAAGGCCGCGGCGGCGGTGATCGAGGAGCAGCGCGCCAAACTGGCCGAGGCCGAGGAGGGCCGGACCCGGCTGGGGGCGGCCCTGGCCCGTCTGGACGACCTGGGATGAAACGGGTCCGGCTGGACCAGCTGCTGGTCGCCCGGGGTCTGACCGACAGCCGGGCCAAGGCCCGCGCCGCGATCGAGGCGGGCGGGGTGACCGTCAACGGCGTGCCGGCGCGGATTGTGGCCCAGTCGATTCCCGACGACGCCGTCCTGACCGTGGTCGACGCCCATCGCTGGGTCGGGCGCGGCGGTCTGAAGCTGGACCACGCCCTGGGCCTGTGGCCGGTACCGGTGCAGGGCCGGGTGGTGCTGGACATCGGGGCCTCGACCGGGGGTTTCACCGAGGTCTGCCTGGCGCGCGGCGCGGACCGGATCTATGCGGTCGACGTCGGCTCGGAGCAGATGCATCCCCGCGTCGCCGCGGCCGAGCGGGTGATCAATCTGGAGAAGACCGACGCCCGCACCCTGACGCCGGAATTGATTCCCGAAGCCCCGGCGCTGATCGTGTGCGACGCCAGCTTCATCGGCCTGGCCAAGGTCCTGCCCGCCGCCCTGGACCTGGCGGAGGCCGGGGCCGATCTGGTCACCCTGGTCAAGCCGCAGTTCGAAGCCGAGGGACCCGGTGGCGGTGGCAAGAAGGGGGTGATCAAGGACCCGGAGGCCCATCGCCGGGCCGTGGACTCGGTCAGCGCCTGGCTGGAAGGCGAGGGCTGGAGCGTGCGCGAGACCACGGAGAGTCCGATCACCGGCAGCGACGGCAATATCGAATTCCTGTTGTGGGCCCAGAAGCGCTAGCCCGGACGTAGGAGAGCCGCCGGCGGATTGCTCCACCGGCGGCTCCCGTCACGTCGTCGATCGACAGGGGGGCTGAAAATTAATCGACGACGCGATAGCGGCCGTACTGGTCCGGGCAGGTGCGGACGTAGCGCACCTCCTGCCGGCCGTCGGGCAGACGGATGCGGCTCTCGGCGAGACGGCATTCGTCGGTGTTCTGATAGCGGGTGTCGCGCACCGGCTGGCCATAGCCGTCATAGCGACGGTCATCGGCGCGACGGTCGTCATAGCGGCGGGTGTCGTAGCCGTACGACTCGCGCCCCGGGCTACGGGTGTCATAGCCGTAGCCGTTAGTGCCGTAACCATTGGAGCCGTAGCCCTGGGAACCGTAGCCGTTGGCACCGTAACCGGTCGAACCGTAGCCGGACGTCGCGCCGTAACCGTTGCGGCTGTAGGTGCTGTCGCAGCCCTGGCCTGAACTGCCGCCAACGCTGGCACCGACCACGGCACCCAGCACGCCACCCAGGATACTGCCCTCGGTGCGCCGCCCGCGGGCGGCGATCTGCGAGCCGGCGATGGCCCCCACGGTCGCCCCGACCAGGCCACCGGCGGTCTGGCGACCCTGGACACACGGGTCGCCATAGCCGGACGAACCGGCGCGGTTGTAATCATAGCTCCGGGTCTGGCCCGGATAGCCGTAGGACTGGGCCGAGGCGGCGGCCGGGACCATCAACATGCCGGCGGCGGCGAGCGCGGCGGCGGCGGCGGAGCGGCGGGTGAAGCGGTCAAACATCGGGGTGATCCTGTTTCCCTGTGGCAAACCTGGAAGCCGAACCGTTCGGACCCCTGTCTGTTGCCCCGACAGTTAGCGGCGCGAAGCTGAACGGCCTTTGAGCAAGCCGTTCATCTTCGTTCATGTTTCGCGCCGGGACCCAGTCGGGCTAGAAGGCGGCCATGACCGAGACCGCCCCCCAGACCCTGCTGAAAATCGACCGCCTGGGCGGCCAGGGCGACGGCATCGCCGACACGCCGGCCGGGCCGGTGTTCGTCCCGCTGACCTTGCCGGGCGAAACCGTGCGGGCCAGCGTGCGCGACGGGCGGGCCGGGGACGTCGAGATCGTTGAAGCCAGTCCAGACCGCATCGCACCGGTCTCGCCCCACTATGGGGATTGTGGCGGCTGTTCGCTGCAGCACTGGGCCGCCGCGCCCTACCTGGACTGGAAGCGTGACCAGGTGCGGCTGGCGCTCGCACGCGAGGGGATCGAGACCGAGATCGAGCCGACCGTGGCGGTCCCGGCCGGCACGCGGCGGCGGCTGGCCCTGCATGCGCGTCGCGGACCGGACGGCCGGGTGATTCTGGGCTTCAAGGCGCGCAAGTCGTGGCGACTGGTCGAGGTGACCGCCTGTCCGGTGGCCGATCCGCGGCTGGTGGCGGCCTTTCCGGCCCTGACCCGGGTGGCCGAGGCCTTTCTCGAGCATCCGAAATCGGCCCCGACCCTGCATGTGACCCTGACCCTGACCGGACTGGACGTCGATGTGACCGGGGTTGAGCGCAAGTCCGGCGGCCTGTCGCGCGACCGGCAGATGCAGGCGATCCGCGCCGCCAATGTCGCCGACCTGGCCCGGTTGAGTCTGGCGGGCGAGACCCTGGCGATGATGCGGCAGCCGACGGTGATGTTCGGTCCGGCCACGGTGCCGCTGCCGCCGGGCGGATTCCTGCAGGCGGTGCCCGAGGCCGAGGCGGCGATGACCGCGCGGGCCGTGGCGGCGGTCCAGGGGGCGAAGAAGATCGCCGACCTGTTCTGCGGTTCGGGGGCGTTCACCTTCCCGCTGGCCACCGTGGCCCCGGTGCTGGCGGCCGATTCCTCGGCGGCCGGGATCGCGGCCCTGAAGGGCGGCTTCAGCTCGGCCACCGGGCTGAGCCCGATCACCGCCGAGGCCCGCGATCTTTTCCGCCGCCCGCTGACGCCGTATGATCTGAAGGGTTGCGACGCCATCGTCCTTGACCCGCCGCGCGCCGGGGCCATCGACCAGACGCTGCAGATCGTCGACACCAAGGCCTCCGTGGTGGTCGGTGTGTCGTGCAATCCGCAGAGTTTCGCTCGTGATGCCCGCGTGTTGATCGACGCCGGTTTCGTGCTGGAACGGGTCACCCCGATCGACCAGTTCCTGTGGTCGACGCATGTCGAGCTGGTTGGAGTGTTCCGGCGATGACGATGAACGACAACCTGCCTGACGAGGACGGCGGTGGATTCGACGCCGACGACTGGAATCGTCTGGTCCCCTTTAATGGGGCCGTGGCGACGCTGGACGATGTGCAGGCGCGCCGGGCGGTCTTCGCCCTCAGCGACACCGACGATCCGCGGACGATCGCGATGGACCTGCCGCAGCCGGTGATCTGGTGGGATGACGACGGCGAACAGGCGGCCGTGGCGGTCCAGGCCGAGACCCATATCGGACCGGACGGCGAGTCGATGGAGGTGCTGGGCCTGATCCTGCCGGACGGCGGCGGGGCCGTGGCCCTGCTGGAGGATGTCGATCTGGTCGACGACACCGACCCGGTCTGGCGCGATCTGGTCACCCGGGCGATCGATCCGTCGGCGGCGAACGACTAGCTGCCCGGCCCCCATCCGTCTCGCTGCGCGAGCCACCTTCCCCCGCAAGGGGGGGAAGGGAGGTCGAACAGGTCGAGTTGTTTCTTCATGTCGGCCGGCACCCGGAATTGCGTCACGTCGAGGGGCGGGCGAATCCCGTCGAGGCCGTAGCGTTTCACCGCCGCCTTGAAGCGGGCGGCGATCAGGTCGGCGACCGGGCCGGTGCCCTTCATGCGTTGCGACCAGTCGGCGTCATAGTCCTTGCCGCCGCGGGTCTGGCGGATCAGCGACATGACGCGGGCGGCGCGGGCCGGGCGCGCCTCGGCCAGCCACTCCTGGAACAGGGTCTTGATCTCGAGCGGCAGGCGCAGGGTCACATACATGGCCGAGGTCGCGCCGGCCTGGGCGGCGGCCTCGAGCACCGATTCCAGTTCATGGTCGTTGAGGCCGGGGATGACCGGGGCGAAGCCGACCCCGACGGGCACGCCGGCGTCGGCCAGCCGGCGGATCGCCTCCAGCCGCCGCGCCGGGGTCGAGGCGCGCGGCTCCATGGTCCGGGCCAGGGCGCGGTCGAGGGTGGTGATCGAGACCATGGCCTGGGTCAGACCCGCCCGCCCCATCGGGCCGAGGATGTCGACGTCGCGGGCGATCAGCACCGATTTGGTGATGATGCTGAACGGCTGGTTGAAGCGTTGCAGAACCTTGAGCAGGTCCCGGGTGACGGTCAGATCGCGCTCGACCGGCTGGTAGGGGTCGGTGTTGCCGCCCAGGTGGATGCGTCGGCACCGGTATCGGGGGGCGGCGAGTTCCTGTTCCAGCAGACGCGCGCCTTCGGGCTTGAAGAAGAGGCGGCTCTCGAAATCCAGGCCCGGGGATAGGCCCATGAAGGCATGGGACGGACGGGCGTAGCAGTAGATACAGCCATGTTCGCAACCTTTGTACGGGTTGATGGAACGGTCGAAACCGATGTCCGGACTGGTGTTTTTGGTGATGATGGTGCGGGCGTGTTCCGGCGTCAGGGTGGTGCGCAGCGGGGCGGGAGTCTGATCCGCATCGGTCCAGCCGTCATCCACGGCCTCATGGACCACGGGTTCGAACCGGCCACTGGCGTTGGTGCAGGCACCGCGCCCTTTCCTTGCGACTGGAGCCATGGCCGTCTGTAATCCGACAACGGGAACAAAGCAAGAACAGTTTCGGCCGAACAAAGCCCGCAGCCGGTCGGATGCGGGCCGGGACGATGGTGCGGATGAGAGGACTCGAACCTCCACGCCTCGCGGCGCTGGAACCTAAATCCAGTGCGTCTACCAGTTCCGCCACATCCGCAAAGGTCCGACGCGGTCCTAGGTCGCGGGACGGCTGCGTGCAAGGCCCCGCGGGGCGGCTTACGCCGGCGTCAACTTTCAGACGCCGGAAAAACGCATCAAATCCACAGGTTTCAGGGTGGTCAACCTTGCCGCCATGTGGATAGTTGCGGCGCAAGAGGGATGAGGGGAAATCCATGGCTAACAGTGCAAGCCCGATGCAGGGCTTCTACGACGGCGTGACCAACGTCAGCGACTTCATCTGGGGCGGCACCTGGCACGGGGAGCAGGTGCTGCTGTTCCCGCCGATGGTCGTCGTCCTGCTCGGCGTCGGCATCTGGATCATGATCGGCCTGCGCTTCTACCCGATCACCCATCTGGGTCAGGCCTTCGCCGGTCTGTTCGCGCGCAGCAAGGACAAGGAGAAGGGCGAGATCTCGCCGTTCGCCGCCCTGTCGACCGCCCTGTCGGGCCAGGTCGGCACCGGCAACCTGGCCGGCGTGGCCACGGCCATCACCCTCGGCGGCCCCGGAGCCCTGTTCTGGATGTGGGTGACCGCCCTGATCGGCATGTCGCTGGCCTTCGCCGAGGGCTCGCTGGCCATCCGCTTCCGCGAGAAGGGCCCGGACGGCCATTTCCGCGGCGGCCCGATGAACTACATCCGCAACGGCCTCGGCAGGAAATGGGGCTGGCTGGCGGTTATCTTCTGTATCGGCCTGCTGTTCTCGTCGATCGCCACCGGCAACATGATCCAGGCCAACTCCTTCGCTGACTCGTTCAGCGGACTGACCGGCATTCCGGAATGGGGTTCGGGCATTATCGTCGCGGTGGCCGTGTTTGCCGTCATCATCGGCGGCATCAAGTCGATCGGCGCCATCGCCGAGAAGATCGTGCCGGTCATGGCTCTGGTCTATCTGGTGATGGCCGTCATCGCCCTGGCGATGAATTTCAGCGCCATTCCGGGAGCCTTCCTGACCATCTTCGAAAGTGCCTTCACCGGCCACGCCGCGGCCGGCGGGTTCGTGGGCGCGGGTATGATCCTGGCGATCCGCTCGGGCGTAGCGCGCGGCCTGTTCTCGAACGAGGCCGGTCAGGGCTCGACCCCCATCGCCCATGCCGTGGCCCAGACCGACGACCCGGCCAAACAGGGCCGGTTCGCCATGATGGGGACCTTCATCGACACCATCATCATCTGCACGGCCACCGGCCTGGTCATGCTGGCGGTTCAGGGCGCGTTCCCGCACACTGTCGACGGCATCACCGTGATGCAGAACACGGTGTGGACCTCGGACCTGCGCGGCTTTGCGATGACCGAGGCCGCCTATGCGACGGCCTTCCCCTTCGTGGTGTTCGGCACGGTGACGCTGGGCGGTCTGATCGCCTCGATCGCCCTGATCCTGTTCGTGTTCACGACCCTGATCACCTGGGGCTACTACGGCGAACGGGCCGCGACCTACCTGTTCGGCATGAAGCTGGCCATTCCGTTCCGTCTGTTCTGGGTGGTGATGATCTTCATCGGCTCGTTCCAGGAGATCGAACTGGTCTGGCGGCTCGGGGACATCGCCAATGCCGCGATGGCCCTGCCCAACCTGATCGCCCTGGCCCTGCTGTCCGGCGTCGTCTTCGCCCTGGCCAAGGGGAACAAGACCGCCGGCAAGGATCACGACTAACACGCCGCGCGCCCGGGCCGTTTGCGGTCCGGGCGACGGTTCGAGGGGGGCCGGTCGCCGCGCCCCCGCAAGAAAGAGGCAGCCGGTCTGACCGCGCTGCCCACGAGGGAGTAGACAGTTGGCTGGAAACATTTCGGCGCCGGCACGGGCGCACTGGTCTTCGAAGGGGGCCTTCGTCCTCGCGGCCACCGGCTCGGCCGTGGGCCTGGGCAATCTGTGGCGGTTTCCGACCGAGGCCGGCAGCAACGGCGGCGGGGCCTTCGTCCTGCTCTACATCCTCTGTGTGATCCTGATCGCCATGCCGCTGCTGCTGGCCGAGAGCCTGATCGGCCGGCATGGCCAGCGTTCGACCATCGGCAGCGCCGTCTATCTGGCCCGGCAATCCGGGGCGAGTCCGGCGTGGAGCCTGCTGGCCGTGATCGGCCTGATCGCCAATACCGCCATCCTGACCTTCTACTGCGTGGTCGCCGGCTGGGTGATCTATTTCATCGGCTCCAGCATCATGGATGTGGCGGGTGCCGTCTCGGCGGGCACGCCGCTCGCCGGGGCCTATGCCGGAGACTCCGTCGAACAGATCCAGCAGTTGATGCCGACCCTGTTCGCCAATCCGGTCCTGCTGGTCGGCCTGCAACTCGCCTTCGTCATCGTGACCACCTGGATCGTGGCCCGCGGCGTCAAGGCCGGAATCGAGGTCGCGGCGACCTGGCTGATGCCGGCCTTCTTCTTCCTGCTGATCGGCATCACCGTCTATGCGGCGATCACTGGCGACTTCGCCGCGGCCGTGGCCTTCCTGTTCAACCCCGACTTCGAACGCGCACTCCACCCCGGGGTGCTCAGCTCGGCGCTCGGCCAGGCCTTCTTCTCGCTGAGCCTCGGCGGCGGGGCCATGATCGCCTACGGCGCCTATGCCTCGCGCGACACCAACCTGGCCCAGACCTCGGGCATGATCGCCTTCGCCGACACCGGGGTCGCCATCATCGCCGGCCTGGCCATCTTCCCGATCGTGTTCAGCGTGGGCATGGAGCCGAATGCCGGGCCGACCCTGATGTTCCAGACCCTGCCGGCCGCCTTCCACGCCATGCCGGGCGGGGCCATCGTCGGCCTGCTGTTCTTCGTGCTGGCCCTGTTCGCGGCCCTGACCTCGTCGGTGTCGCTGCTGGAGATTTCGGTCGGCTGGGTCACCGAGAAATTCGGGGTTTCGCGCGTCAAGGCGGCCTGGAGCATCGGTGTCCTGGTGTTCCTGATCGGCCTGCTGTCGGCCCTGTCGTTCAACGTGCTGGCGGACCAGCGCCCGATGGCGGGGATCCCCGGTTTCGAGAACGCGACCTGGTTCGACGCCATCGACGGCATTACCGGTCGCCTGCTGCTGCCGCTGTCGGGTCTGGTCACGGCCATCTTCGTCGGCTGGGTGGCGGACCGGAAGCTGGTCAACGGCGAAACCGGGCTGAAGGGCGCCGGTCTGACCGCCTGGCGCTTCCTGATCGCCTGGCTGTGCCCGCTGGCCGTGGCCGCCATCCTCGTGATCGGCCTGTTCCCGCAGCTGCTGGGCTGAGCCTGACGGATCTGCATGGCGAAACGGCCCGGACCCTGTCCGGGCCGTTTTCGTTTGCGCGCAGCGCCGGGCACCGCCGCCGGGGCCCGAGAGGGGCCGCAGGCGGCCGGTCCGGCAGGCCGCATGGCTCTCGCGTCAGGGCCGGGTCGATCCCGCGAGTGACGGAAGCAGGGGGCGGCACCAGGGCCATGCGCGCCCGGTCCCGCGCCCCCGTCAGGGCCGACCGGCCGGTCGCCGCCGGGCACCCACGAAAAAGGCCCGGGCTTGCGCCCGGGCCTTTGCCGCTTCGGACCTCGTGAGAGGTCAGTCTTCCTTGATGTTGTCGACACCCTCGCCGAAGGCGGCGGCCGGGGAGTTCATCAGGGTCTCCTCGGTGATGTCGATGCCCTTGGCCAGCTTGGAGTGCCAGAAGCCGTAGATGGCGTAGATCACGGCACCGACGGCGGCATAGCCACCCAGCAGTTGCAGGGTCAGCGGATCGGCGACGGCACCGGCCGCCAGCTGGGCCTGGGTCGGGAAGGCCTGCTCGAGCATCGGCTGGAAATTCTTCCACGCCAGATACAGACAGGCGGCGATGCCGAGCAGGGCGGTGAAGATGCCGCCCGGTACGCGGAACGGACGCTCCAGCTCCGGGTGTTTGACCCGCAGATAGATGACCGACAGGCAGACGATCGAGAAGGCCACGGCCGTGCCGAACGACACCAGCTGACCCAGCAGGCTGATCGGCAGGAAGGCCGCGGTGACCGCGATCAGCACGCCCAGCAGGATGGTGCCCAGCCAGGGGGTGCGGAACTTCGGATGGATGACCGCAAAGACGCGCGGCAGCAGGCCGTCACGCGCCATGGTGTAGAAGATGCGCGTCTGGCCGTAGCAGAGCACCAGCATGACCGAGCTGAGACCGGTGATGGCCCCGATCTTGATCAGGAAGCTGATGAGGTTGAGCTGACCCCCCGGTGCGACCGCCAGCGGGATATCGGCCCAGTGCAGACCCATGCGGTCGATGGCGACGGCGACGGGGGCCGGGCTGCTCAGCTCGACGTAGGGGACCACGCCGGTCATGACGGCGGCGACGGCCATATAGATGAGGGTGCAGACGATCAGCGCCCCGAGGATGCCGATCGGCACGTCCCGCGACGGGTTCTTGGCCTCGGCCGCAGCGGTCGAGACCGCCTCGAAGCCGACGTAGGCGAAGAAGATGATCGCCGCGCCGCGCATGATCCCGTCGTAGCCGTAGCGACCCGGAACCGCCGGATCGGCGGCCGGGATGAAGGGGTGCCAGTTGTCGGGATTCACATAGGAGATGCCGACCCCGATGAAGGTCAGCAGCACGACGATCTTGATGACGACGATCACATTGTTCACGTTCGCCGACTCGCTGACGCCCAGAACCAGCAGGCTGCAGACGGCGGCGATGCCGATGGCGGCCACCAGGTTGAAGGTCCCGGTCGCGGCCAGGGCCGTGCCATGTTCGGCACGGACAGCCTCGATCATCGGGGTGGCCCACATGGCCCCCTCCTGGCCGGCGTACTGGATCGCCGGGAACAGGGTCTGGGACAGGCCGAAGTCCCCCATGATCGACACGACATAGCCGGACCAGCCGACGGCGACGGTCGAGGCGGCGATGCCGTATTCGAGCACCAGCAGCCAGCCCATGATCCAGGCGAAGACCTCGCCGAGGGTGCCATAGGCATAGGTATAGGCCGAGCCCGAGACCGGCATGGTCGAGGCCAGTTCGGCGTAGCAGAGGCCGGCGAGGGCGACGGCGATGCCGGCGGCGACGAACGACAGCATGATGGCCGGACCGGCATAGTCAGCCGCGACCTGGCCGGTCAGAACGAAAATACCGGCACCGATAATGGCGCCGATACCGAGACTCATCAGATTGATGGGACCCAGAGACCGCTTCAGCTCGCTCTTGGCGGCCTCTTTCTGGATCTGGGCAACGGATTTCTTGAGGAACAGGCGGTTCCCCTTCGGCCTGAGGCCTTCTGCGGACATTGAGTCTCGCCCCTAAAATGCGGCGAGTCCTCCCCGGACTGCCTTCAATGCGGCGGACGCTAGCGGGGCCGGAGGCGGCTGGCAACGCAGTTTAAATGCGGCGAAAACAGGAAGGGTTTTCGCGATCCGGCGCGATGCGGCTAGACCGGCGGAATGCTGCCCATCCACGCCGTTCTCGATGAGCTGAAGACCGCGCTGTCGGCGTGCAACACCGTCGTGCTGGCGGCCCCGCCCGGCGCGGGCAAGACCACGGTCGTGCCGCTGGCCCTGCTGGATCAAGCCTGGCTGGCGGCCGGGAAAATCCTTGTGCTGGAACCGCGCCGGCTGGCGGCGCGGGCCGCGGCGGAGCGGATGGCCCAGACGCTCGGCGAGACGCCGGGCCGGACGGTCGGCTACCGCACGCGCCTGCAGAGCCGGATCGGGCCCGCGACGCGGATCGAGGTGATCACCGAGGGGGTCTTCACCCGGATGATCCTCGACGATCCGGGCCTCGACGGGGTGGGGGCGGTGTTGTTCGACGAGTTCCACGAACGCAGCCTCGACGCCGACCTCGGTCTGGCCCTGGCGCGGGACAGCCAGTCGGTCCTGCGCGAGGACCTGCGGCTGCTGGTGATGTCCGCGACGCTGGACATCGTCGGGGTCGCCCGACTGCTGGACGGGGCCCCGGTGATCGAGGCCCGGGGACGGATGTTCCCGGTCGCGACCCGCCATGCCGGTCGCAATCCGCTGGAGCGGCTTGAAGACGCCATGGCCCGGGCCGTGATGCAGGCCCTGGGCGAGGAGCCCGGTTCGGTTCTGGCCTTCCTGCCGGGGCAGGGCGAAATCCACCGCACCGCCCAGGCCCTGAAAGCCCGGCTGCGCGACCCGGCCGTCGACGTGGTGCCGCTGTACGGGGCGCTGGACAAGAGCGAACAGGACCGGGCCCTCGACCCGTCACCGCCGGGGCGGCGCAAGGTGGTGCTGGCCACCTCGGTGGCCGAGACCAGCCTGACCATCGCGGGGGTGCGGGTGGTGATCGACGGCGGCCTGTCGCGCGTGCCGCGGTTCGAGCCGTCCAGCGGCCTGACGCGACTGGCCACGGTCAGGGTCAGCCGTTCCTCGGCCGAACAGAGGCGGGGCCGGGCCGGACGGACCGAACCGGGTGTCTGCTACCGGCTGTGGGACGCGGAGCAGACCCGGGGGCTGGTGGCGCATCAACGGCCCGAGATGCTGGAGGCCGACCTGACCGGCTTCGCCCTGGATCTGGCGCGCTGGGGCGCGCGCACGGCCGACGGCCTGGCCCTGCTCGACGCGCCGCCGGCCGGGGCCTTTGCCGAGGCGCGGGCCGTACTGACCCGGCTGGGGGCGCTGGACGGGGAGGGCAATCTGACGGCGCACGGGCAACGGCTGATCCGCATTCCGCTGACGCCGCGCCTGGCCCATCTGGTGGCGGTGGCCTCGGACGCGGGTGACGCCCTGACCGGCGGGCGGATCGCCGCGATCCTGAGCGAGCCGGGGCTGGGCGGCAAGGATCCGGACCTGGGCGAACGGCTGCGGCAACTGCGGCAGGACCGGTCACCGCGCGCCCGCGACGCGACGACCCTGGCCGAGCGCTGGGCCCGGGCGGCCGGCGGCGGCCAGGGCGGCACGGTCGATCCCGGCACCCTGCTGGCCGAAGCCTTTCCCGAGCGGGTGGCGCGGGCGTGGGGCAGGCCCGGCGAGGTGCTGCTGGCCTCGGGGCGCGGGGCCTTTCTCGACCCGACCGAACTGCTGGCGCGCGAGCCGTGGCTGGCCGTGGCCGAGATGGGCGGCGGCGACGCCCGCGATCGCATCCGTCTGGCCGCCCCGGTCGATCCGGCGACGCTGCAACATCGGGTTACGGTCGAGGACCGGCTGGTGAAGGAACCGTCGGGGCGGATGGTGATGCGGCGCATCCGGCGACTGGGAGCCATCGTCGTCGACGAGAAGATCACCGGCACCCCCGACCGGGCGCAGATCAGCGCGGCCCTGCGGGCCGAGGTCGAGGCCGGTGGCCTGTCGAGCCTGGGCTGGGGCGAGCGGGCGGGGGCCCTGCGGGCGCGACTGGC
This sequence comes from uncultured Brevundimonas sp., assembly GCF_963975535.1. Taxonomy (GTDB): domain Bacteria; phylum Pseudomonadota; class Alphaproteobacteria; order Caulobacterales; family Caulobacteraceae; genus Brevundimonas. The sequence continues at coordinate 260,087 of NZ_CAXBHE010000004.1, forward strand.
CTTTCTGCGGACGCTGGATGAAGGCTGGCCCGATGTCACGGATGCCGGGCTGCTGGCGGCGCGCGAGATCTGGCTGTGGCCCCTGCTGGACGGGGCGAAGTCACTGGCGGGCATCGGCGATGCGGTGCTGGAGCAGGGACTGAAGGCGCTGGTGCCTTGGGACCGGCAGCGGGCGCTGGACGCCCTGGCCCCGGCGCGACTGACCACGCCCCTGGGCAGCGCCGCCATCGACTATGCCGCCGAGGGCGGCCCCCGGGTCGACATCCGGGTGCAGGAGCTGTTCGGCGTCACCGCCCACCCGACAGTCGCCGGCGGGCGCGTGCCCCTGACCCTGGCCCTGCTGTCGCCGGCGCGCCGCCCGGTACAGGTGACGAAGGACCTGCCCGGCTTCTGGGCCGGGTCGTGGGCGGCGGTGCGCGCCGAGATGCGCGGCCGCTACCCCCGTCACCCCTGGCCGGAGAACCCGGCCGAAGCCCCGCCGACCAATCGCGTCAAGCCGCGCGGGACCTAGGTCGCGTCGGGCCCGGCCGGGAAGGCCCCGGTGCCGCAGTGGGACTGGTCCGGATTCTTGCCGATGGCGTCGCGATAGTGGTTCTGGATGCGCACCAGGTCAGCGGCATAGTCGCCGGTCGGGTGGAACACCTCCGGAAGACTGACGGTGCGGGTGCGGTAGTCGATCACGCCGATGATGATCGGCACCCCGGCCGCGCAGGCGATATGGTAGAATCCCGACTTCCATGCCGGGGTCAGGCTGCGGGTGCCTTCGGGGGCCAGGCCGAGCACCATCCGGTCGTGGGCCCGGAACACGTCGCGGACGGTCCTGACCACATCCTGACCGGCCGACCGGTCGATCGGGATACAGCCCAGCCCTTTGAGCAGTCCGGCGAACGGTCCGGTGCCCAGGCTGGCCTTGCCCAGCCATTTGGGTTTGACGCGAAAATAGCCGGCCGCCGCCAGCAGGATGGGGCCGTCCCAGTTGGAAGTGTGGGGCGCAACGATGGCCACGGCCTTGTCCAGCACCGGCCACTCGCCGCGGACGGTCCAGCCGGCCAGTTTCAGCCCGGTGCCGCAGAGCCAGCGGACGATGGCCGAGCCCGGGCCGTGGCCGGGCGACGGCGCGGAGACAGTACCGGTCATACGCCCGGTCTCAACCTGGTCATTTCACATGTCCCGCCCTGACCGGCATCACCATTCCACGGACCCTGGCGGTCCAGCGTTGGTCGGCCGGTGGCGGATCGTCACCCGCTTCGGCGAGAAAATCCACTGTCGCATTGCAGCCGGTCGAACGACGGCATCCGACTTGAGTCGGCAGCGGGTCCTCGACTACCGTCCCGGCCGGAGGGTTTCTGACCATGCGCAATTTTCTGCTCGCCCTGACGACGGTCACGGCTGTCGGTCTTTCCGGCTGCAGTCCGGCGGTCGAACCCGCCACGAACACAGCCGCCGCTTCGAACCCGGCGGCGGCCGCTCCGACTCGGGACGTCGCGCCGGGCATTCCCCGGCTGACGGCTCAGGGCACGTCCGCCGCGGCCTTCGTGCCGGCCGGCTGGCGGCTGGAGCAGGCGGTTGAGGGGGACATCAGCCGGGACGGCGTGCCGGACCTGGCCTTCGTGCTGCGCCGGGCCGATCCGCAGAAGATCATTCCCCGCGAGGGCCTGCCGGACTCCGACATCAATCCGCGCATCCTCGCTGTCGCCCTGGGCGGGGAGGGCGGCTTCCGGCTGGCCGGTCAGAACCATGCCATCTTTCCGGAACGCGACGCCGACATGCTGCATATGGACGATCCGTTCGACGCCGGGCTGAGCCTGGCCAACGGGGTCCTCACGCTGGAGCTGAACCTGTTCATGGCGATGGGCGGCGGCAGCACCGGTCCCTACCAGTTCCATTTCCGCGATCAGGACGGCGCGGTGAAGCTGATCGGCTATGACCACACCAATGTCGAGCGGATGAGCGGGGCGACGACCACGGTCAGCGTCAACTTCCTGACCGGCCGGCGCATCGACACGACCGGCCGGATCGACTCGGACCGGGAGACGACGGTGGCCTCACGGACGTCGGTGAAGCCGATGCCGCTGGATCAGGTCGGCGACGGTTTCAGCTTTGAATACGACCGGCTGACGCCGCACACGCCCTGACCGGAAACGCCGGAGCCTGACGAGCGATGACCGACGCCCAACGCCTGTTCGGTGTGAGACTGCTGCACACGGTCATCTATGTCGTGATGGCCACGGCATCGGTTCTGGTACTGTACGGCGGGATCAGCGGTGCGCGCGGCCCGTGGCTGATCGTGGCCGTGGCGCTGGTGGTGATCGAGAGCCTGGTGTTTTCGCTCAGTGGTCTGAAATGCCCGCTGACCGCAGTGGCGGTGAAATACGGGGCCGGTCAGGACGGGCTGTTCGACACCTTCATGCCCGAGCGGTTCACCCGGCATACCTTCCGGATCTTCGGTCCCATGATCCTGCTGGGTCTGGCCCTGCTGGCCGCACGGCAATGGTGGGCCGCTGGATGAAGGCCTAGGCTCCGTCGGCGATCCCGTCGGTGACTGCATAGACCATGATCCCGGTGGCCACGGCCAGGTTCAGGCTGTCGGCGCGGCCGCGCATGGGAATCTTGACGTTGACGTCGCAGGCGGCGGCCAGGCTGTCGGTCAGGCCGGCCTGCTCATTGCCCATCAGGATCAGGGCCGGGGCCCGGACCGGGGCGTCGCGATAGCCGTGGGTGGCGTCCAGCCGCGTGCCGATGACGCTGCCGGGCCAGTTGGCACGCCAGGCGAGGAAGGCCTCGGCAGTACAGCGCACGATTGAGACGGCGAAGACCGAGCCCATCGTCGCGCGCACGGCCTCGACCGAATAGGGATCGACGCAGTCGCCGATCAGTATAACCCCGCCGCAACCGGCGGAATCGGCGGTGCGGATGATGGTGCCCAGATTGCCGGGATCGCGGACCTGTTCCAGCGCCACCCAGCAGGGGGCGGAGGCCGGGTTGATGTCGGCCAGTTTGACGAAGGTCTGGTCGAACACGCCCAGCACCGTCTGCGGATTGTCGCGACGGCTGATCTTCTCGAGGATCGGATGGGTGACGGTGACGATCTCGCCCCCGGCGGCCCGGGTCTCGGCCATGGCCCGGTCCAGCAGCGGATGCGGACGCGCCTCCATCCCCACCATCAGCAGGGTCGGGGTCCGGCCCTGATCCAGCGCCTCGCCGATGAATTTCAGACCCTCGGCGAGGAAGCGGCCGGTGGCCTCGCGCTCCTTGCGCATGTGCAGGGCGCGCACGGCCTTGACCGTGTCATTGGTCAGGGAGGTGATCAGGCGGGGCTCGCTCACCGGTCGCTCCAGCGCGAGAAGAAGCTGAGGCCGATGGCGCGGCCGTCCTTGCCGTCCTCGGCCAGGGCCAGTTCACCCCAGTCGATCCGACCGCCACGGGTCGCCGTGGCCTCGGCCATCACATGGGCCAGCGACAGGCCCGAGATACGGGCGGCATAGGCGTTTAGCAGCAGGAAGGAGGCATCGTCGCCCAGCAGGGCGGCGCAGTCGGTGACCAGACCGGGCAGGTCCTCGAACAGGCGCCAGACCTCGCCGGTCGGACCGCGGCCGTATTTGGGCGGGTCGAGGATGATACCGTCGTATTTCGAGCCGCGCCGGACCTCGCGCGCCACATATTTGCGCGCGTCCTCGACGATCCAGCGGATCGGCCGGTCGGCCATGCCCGACAGCTCGGCGTTCTCGCGCGCCCAGGCCACCGATTTCTTGGAGGCGTCGACATGGGTAACCTCGGCCCCGGCGGCGGCGCAGGCCAGGCTGGCGACGCCGGTATAGCCGAACAGGTTGAGGATCCTCGGGCGCGGCCCGTCCCTGCGTTCCTTGACCAGGGCGCGAATGCGCCCGTCCAGCCAGTCCCAGTTGGCCGCCTGTTCGGGGAAGAAGGCCAGGTGGCGGAACGGGGTGAAACGGCTGGTGAAGCGGACGTCGCGCCAGGCGAGGGGGAAATTCTCGATCGGGCCACCGGCGAAGCGCCAGCGGCCGTCGTCATCCTCGTCCTGCGGATCGAACACGGCATCGGCGCGGGTGAAGGCCTCGGGGTCGCGCGGCGACCAGAAACACTGCGGTTCTGGCCGGACCACGGTGAAGCGGCCATAACGCTCCAGCTTGCGCCCGTCGCCGCTGTCCAGCAGGGCGTAGTCGGGCCAGCCCCGCGTGACGAGGGTTTCGGGCGTGGGGGAAAGAACCGGAGGCATCCGCGCTGATAGGCGCTCAGGCGGCCTGTCGTCCAGAGTCGCTGGCAGCGTCGGTGTCGACGGCCTCCACGGGATCGGCCCTGTGCCGGGTCTTGTCCCAGGCAAAGGGTTCGCGGATCAGCCGCCAGACGGCGTGGACGAAGGCGAGGCTGAGCAGGGACCAGTAGGCCGGAGCGGTGACCATGTCGCCGATATGATAGGGCAGGCCGGCCCGCTTCGCCCCGACGGCGCAGGTCAGCCAGGCCGCCGCGACCCCCAGCGCCAGCACGGCCAGGGCCAACAAGGGCGTGGCCGGTGACAGACCTGCAAAGCCGGCGACGAGCACCGCCGAGGCGACCCAGGCCAGGGACGGGGCATGCAGGGCCGCCGACACCAGGGCCACGCCCAGGGTCATGACCAGCGCGACCAGACCGCGCAGCCCCAGGCCGAACGGGTCGCGACTGTGCACCCCCCAGGTCTGCATATAGCCCTTCAGCCAGCGCGTTCGCTGCGGCAACCAGTGTTCCAGCGGGCCGGGCGGGGTCTCCCACGTCGGACGACTGATGAGCCCCAGCCGCCAGCCATGTCGCCACAGCCGGAAGCCGAGATCGGCGTCCTCGGTCACGTTCCAGGCGTCCCAGCCGCCGACGGCGCGCAGAACGTCGATGCGGAAATGGTTGCTGGTCCCGCCCAGCGGAAAGGGCAGGCCCAGACCGACCAGGCCGGGCAGGGTGACCTCGAACAGGGCGGCGTATTCGGCGGCGAACTGACGCTCGAGGAACCCCGCCCGCCCATTTCGGGTGCGGATACGCAGCGGGGCCTGCAGACAGGCCAGCCGCCCGGTGTCGTCGGCGGCAAATCGCGCCGCCGCCTCGCGCAACTGACCCGGGTCCGGCGCATCCTCGGCGTCATAGACGGTCAGCAGCTCGCCCCGGGCCCGGGCCAGGGCATGGTTCAGGGCCCGCGGTTTGGTCCGGGGCCGGCCGGGCGGCACCAGCAGCAATCTCAGCCAGGCCGGCGGGCGGGCCGCGATCACCGCCTGGATCGTCGGGTGATCGTCCGCCTCGAGCACCAGCCAGCCGTCCAGAAGGCGTCGGGGATAGTCCAGCGCCGACAGCCGATCGATCAACTGCGGCACGATCTCGCCCTCGTCGTGCAGGGCCGCCAGCACCGTATAGCGCGGCCAGCGGCCCGGCGGTGCCGACCGCAGCGGCCTGCGGCCGCTGCACAGCACCAGCAGCAGCCGCCACACCGCACAGACCAGAAACCCGATCCCGATGCCGACGACGGCGGCGCGGGCCGTCGCGTCCGGCCGGAGAACCAGGGCCGCGGTCGTCCCGGCGATGACGATGACGACAACCGTCAACTGGAGCGGGGTCGCGCCCGTATGCGCGGCCCCGTCCGGGACGGCCGGCCGCGCAGGCCGGACGCCCAGCCACCCCCTGTCCGGATCGCTGACCGCCACCATCGAATACCCGTAATACGGGAATGTCATTGAATCAACCGTGCAGCGTGTGGTGTTGGCGGTGGGAAGCGAATGCCGCTATTCAACCTTCTGGTTCTTTGGAGGGCAGGTTTGTCCGGCGTCACCCGTCTCAATCGCCGATCGGCACGCAAGCCCAAGGGCGAGGGTCATTCGCGGCGCGCCGAGATCCTGTCCGCGGCCGAGCAGATCTTTGTCGAGCACGGCTACGAAGGGGCGACGATCCGCAAGATCGCGGACCAGGTCGGCCTGTCCTCGACCGCCCTCTATATGCATTTCTCCGACAAGCAGGAGATCCTGCACGAAATCTGCCGCCAGTCGTTCGAGACCCTGATCGCCCTGAACCAGGCGGTCCTGGCCGAGCCCGGCGCGCCCGAGGCCCGGATGCGGCGGATGATGGAGGCCTATATCGCCTTCGGCTTCGCCAATCCCAATGCCTATCGGCTGGTCTATCTGACCCGCCCCCTGGAGGCCCGGGACGGGGCCGAGACCGTGGCCCAGCAGTTGGGGGCCGCCCTGTTCCGCTCATTCGAGGCCGTGGTCGAGGACGCCGGGAAGTCCGGCCGGCTGCGGGGCGACGCGCGCGCCACGACCCAGGCCCTGTGGGCCGGCGGGCACGGCGTCGTATCGCTGATGATCACCAAACCCTATTTCGACTGGGTCGATCGCGAGACCCTGGTGAAGACGCTGATGGACGCGCTGTTCATGGGGCTGCTCAAGCCGTGAGACCGTCGGTCCTGGCGACGATGGCGGCGCTGACCTGGCTGGCCGCCGGGTCGACGACGGCCGCCCCGTTGCGGGTGCTGTCGCTGGACCAGTGTGCCGACCAGTATGTGCTGGCCCTGGCCCCCGAGGCCGAACTGGCGCTGTCACCCCGGGCGGATGATCCCGATTCCCGGCTGCGCGCGGCGGCGCGGGGCCGGCGTCAGGTACGACCGACGCTCGAGGCCGCCATCGCCTTCCGGCCCGATGTCGTGGTGCGCTACTGGGGCGGCGAACCCCGGCTGCTGGCGGCGCTGCAACGGCGCGGGGTGCGGGTGCTGCTGATCGACGACGCGACGGACCTGGCCGGGGTACAGGCGACGGTCCGCAGCGTATCGGCCGGTCTGGGCCGACCGGAACGCGGCGACGCCCTGATCCGGCACATGGAGACGCAGCTGGCCACGATCGCGCCGCCGACGGAGTCCCGGCCCGGGGCCCTGTATCTCACGGCCGGGGGGTTCACCGCCGGGCGCGAGACTCTCGTGGGCGCGATCCTGCGAACGGCGGGCTTCGCCAATCTGGCCGGGTCGCCCGGTTTCGCGCCGGTCAGCGTCGAGCGGATCGCGCTGAACCCGCCGACGCGTTTCGTGCTGGGCTTCTTCGACCAGGTCCGGGCCGACTGGCGGGGGCCGGGTCGCCATCCCGTCGTGCGCCGGGCCGCTGCGGGACGGGTCGCGGCGCGACTGCCCGCCACAGTCCTGTCGTGCCCCGCCTGGTTCGCCGCCGATGCCGCCGCGATGCTGGCGGCAGCCCGATGATCGCGCCCGCGACCGCCGCGCGGTTGAACCTGCTGCTGACGGTCCTGATCGTGCTGGGCCTGGCGCTGGCCGTCACCCTCGGCGAGAGCGGGTTCGCTGTGGACCAGTATGTCGCCGCCTTCACCGCGCCCGGGTCTGGGCCGGCCGAGGTGCTGTGGCAGGTCCGGGCCCCGCGGGCGGTCTGCGCCCTGGCCGTCGGCGCGGCGCTCGGCCTGTCCGGCGCGGTGATGCAGGGGCTGCTGCGCAATCCGCTGGCCGATCCCGGGGTGCTCGGTGTGTCGGCCACGGCGGCCCTCGGTGCCGCCTCGGCGATCGTGCTGGGCGCGGCCGCCGTGCCGGGCGCGGTCGAGATCGCCGCCCTGGCGGGGGCCGGCCTGGCCGGACTCGCCCTGATCCTGTTCGCCAGCCGGGTGCGCGCCCCCGAGGCGCTGATCCTGTTCGGGGTGGCCCTGTCCAGTTTCGCGGGCGCGGCGACGGCCCTGATCTTCAACCTGTCCCCGTCACCGATCGCCACGGCCGAGGTGATGAGCTGGCTGCTCGGCTCGGTACAGAACCGCAGCTGGATCGACGTCGCCTGGATCGTGCCCGCGGTGATCGTCTCGGGCCTGTTCGCCACCCTGGCCGCACCCGGGCTGAGGATGCTGTCGCTGGGCGAGGAAACCGCCGCGACCTCGGGCCTGCCGATGGCGCGCATGCGGCTGCTGGCCCTGGTCGCCGCGGCGCTGGCGGCCGGGGCGGCGGTGGCCGTGGCCGGGGTGATCGGCTTTGTCGGTCTGGCCGCGCCGCATCTGGTGCGGACGGCGATGCGCGGGGACCCGGGCCGGTTGCTGCTGCCCTCGGCGCTGGGCGGAGGCCTGATGCTGGTGCTCGCCGATCTGGCGGCCCGGATGACGCCGACCGATCAGGAACTGAAGCTGGGGGTGTTCACCGCCCTGGTCGGGGCTCCGCTGTTCGCCCTGATCGCCTGGCGCGCGGCGCGGGCGTGGCGGCTGTGAGTGCCGTGGCCCTGCAGTCGGCGACGGCCGCGTTCGGACGACGCCCGGTTCTGGCCAGTGTCGACCTGACGGTCAGCCCCGGTGAACTGGTCGCCCTGTGCGGGCCCAATGGGGCGGGCAAGTCCAGCGCGATCCGCGCCGCTCTCGGCCTGTTGCCGTTGACGGGTGGCCGGGCCCTGCTGGACGGATGCGCCTTGTCCGACCTGTCGCCGGGCCAGAGGGCCGCATGCGCCGCCTATCTGCCGCAGGAACGGCGCATCGCCTGGAACCTGCCGGCGGTCGAGGTCGCGGCCCTGGGCGCGCCGTGGCTGGCGGGCGAGGCGGCGCTGGACCGGGCGCGGGCGGCGCTGGTCGAGGTCGATATCGGCCATCTGGCCGACCGGGGCGTGTCGGAGATGTCGGGGGGCGAGCGGGCCCGGGTGCTGCTGGCCCGCCTGCTGACGACGCGGGCCCGGGCCCTGCTGGCCGACGAACCGGTGGCGGGTCTGGACCCGGACGCCCAGCTGATGGTGCTGGAACGGCTGGCCAGACGGGCCCAGGCCGGTCAGGCGGTGCTGGTCAGTCTGCATGACCTGACCCTGGCGGCGCGCTTCGCCGACCGGGTCGTGGTGCTGGACCAGGGCCGCGTCGTGGCGGACGGGTCCCCGCTGGAGGCGCTGCGTCCCGCGATCCTGCGCACAGTGTTCGGCCTGTCCGCCGTCTGGCTCGACGGCCCCGACGGACCGTTGCTGGCGGCCAGTCGCGCCGCGACCGGCCCGGCCTCGCTTCAGGGTCGGTAGGGACGCGGTCCGGCCGAGACACCGCGGGCGATGTCGGTCGAGGTCGTCAGCGGGGCGGCCCCCCCGTTCAGACGCGCCTTGTAGATGGCCATGTTTTCCATCACCCGCATCATGTAGTTGCGCGTCTCGGTGAAGGGCGCGCATTCGATGAAATCGACCGGGTCGATCGAGCCGTCACGCGGGTCGCCGCAGCGGGCGATCCACTGGGGCGGCCGCGCCGGACCGGCATTGTAGCCGACCGTGGCCAGCAGCATCGACCCGCCGAACCGGTTGGTCAGGTCGCCCAGATGATAGCTGCCGAGCGTCATGTTGAAATCGGCGTCCCACAGACGTTCGGTCGTGAACGGCATGTTCAGCTGGCGCGCCACCGCCGCGCCGGTCGAGGGCAGGAACTGCATCATGCCGCGGGCATCGGCCCCCGAGCGGGCGCGCGGATCGAAGCTGGATTCCTGACGCGTGATGGCCAGGGTGAACTCCAGCGGGGCCGCACCGGCGACGATCGGCGGAATCTGGATCGGATACTGGCGCAGCGGCATCAGATAGCCGCGCTGGCTGGCGGCGCGCCCGACCATCATGGCGGTGAACCCTTCGCCATAGCCGCGCGACATGTCCATCAGCAGGGCCAGATCGACCGCCCCGGGCAGGGTGTCGTCGAGATGATAGGCGAAGACCCGGTACAGCGACGTCTCCCCGGTCTCGCCCAGAATCCGCGTGGCGCGCACGACCTCATCGGCCTCGAACCGGGCGATGTCCGCCTGGGTCGGCACCGGATCCGCGGGCAGGGTCAGTGTGGTGATGCCGGCCTTTTCCGCGGCGAGCTGACCGTAGAAGGTCTGGATATGCGCCGAGCCCTCAAGGTAGCGCTGCTGGGCGGAGGCCCTGTCACCGGCGGCCTCGGCGGCCCGACCCAGCCAGTAGAGGGCGCGGCCCTGGGTGATCGGGGTCGAGGACATCGCGCGCAGGGCCTCGAAATGGCGGGCCGCGCGGGCGGGGTCATTCAGCCGTACCAGGGCGATCCAGCCGGCGAAGAATTCCGCGTCGACCATGCGTTCGCCGGACGGGAAGCCGTGATTGGCCATCGCGTCATAGGCGGCCCGCCATTCCCGGCGCTCGAGGGCATCGAGGAAATAGTTGCGGCGCTCGCTCCAGAGCGTGCTCTGGCCCTCGCTGTGGGACGGGGCACGGGGGAGGGCGGACAGCAGGGCGAAGCCTTCCGACTGGCGCCCGGCGGCCCGCAGCAGGCGGACCCGCTCCAGCACCACGGCGGGATCCCGCGCCTGGCTGGTCGTGAGGCCGGCGACGATGGCATCGCCGTTGTAGGCCGTCCGCAAGGCCAGCACGGCCTCGGCCACGGCGCGCCGCTCGGGTGAGACCAGCGAGATCATCTCCCGGGTGGCCGGGCCATGCGGGCCCAGCAGCAGCATGTCGAGCCGGGCCTCGTGATCGGCCTGGGTCAGCCAGCGGCTCCAGCGCGCCAGTATCCGGCCCTGGGGGGCGGCGTCGAATGACTGGGTCCGCCACCAGTCGCGAATCAGCGGGCGGGCCTCGTCGCCACGATTCCTCTGTTCGAGGGCCCCGGCGAGGGCGATCACCCCCTGGATGCTGGTCGGGGCCTGGCCCTCGAAGAAGGCGAGAACCGTGTCGGGTCCGGCATTGGCGAGGTCGAGGGCCCGTTCGCCCGCGGCCTCGCGTGATTCGGCCCGGGGCCAGGCGGCGAAGCGGGACTGGGCTGCGGCCAGTTCACTGAACGACAGCTGTTCGGCCGAGGTATCGATCAGGGCCCATTCGACCAGCTTGCGGGCGGTCGGATCCATGATGCGCGCCATCAGAGTCTGGGTGGTGATGACGTCACGGGCCCGGGCCGCCGCGAGGCCGTCACGGAACAGGGCGGCGTCCGACTCGGTCAGCACCCGGCCCTGATAGGCGGGGGCCGCCACATAGGGGGTCGCCTGGCTGCTGATCAGAACGGCGGGGTCGGGGGCGAGAATCGCCAGGGCGGCGGCCAAGGTCGTCGCAAACATGATCTTTTCGATCCCCATTCATCCCGGTTGCAGCAGACCAGCGGGCAACCTACCCTCCGGCGCTTCGTATCAGGCGACCGCCGCCCGACTTCCACGCAGGACCATCGTTTCAATGACCGCCCCTTTGTTCAAGGGCGTGATCACCGCCCTGATCACACCACTTCGTGACGGAAACGTGGACGAAAGTGCTTTCGAGCGTCTGGTTGAACGCCAGATCGCTGCGGGGGTTCACGGACTCGTGCCCATGGGGACCACGGGAGAGAGCGCCACCCTGCATCCGGATGAGCATCGACGCGTCGTTGAACTCTGCGTGACCATCGCCGCCGGGCGGGTCCGGGTCATCGCCGGGGCCGGGGCCACGGCCACCGACAAGGCCATTGAACTCGTCCGCCATGCCAAGACCGTCGGGGCCGACGCCGCCCTGGTGGTCACCCCCTATTACAATCGACCGTCACAGGCCGGTCTGGCCCTGCATTACGAAGCCATCGCCGAGGCGGTTCAGCTGCCGGTGATCCTGTACAATGTGCCGTCCCGGACCGGGGTCGACCTGGCCAATGAGACGGTGGCGCGGCTGGCCGCACATCCCAACATCGTCGGAATCAAGGACGCCACCGGCGATATGGCGCGGCCAAGCTGGATGCGGGCCAATATCGATGCGGCCTTCGACCTGATGTCGGGGGATGACCCCAGCGGCCTCGGCCACATGGCCCTGGGCGGCGTCGGCGTGATCTCGGTGACCTCCAACGTCGCGCCGGAAGCCATGGTGGCCCTCTATGAAGCCTTCGCCGCCGGGGACCTGGCCACGGCCCGCGCCTGGCAGGAGCGTCTGATCGGGCTGCACCGGGCCCTGTTCCTCGACAATTCGCCGGCCCCCGCCAAATACGCCCTGGCCCGCCTGGGCCTGTGTGCGGAGGAGGTGCGCCTGCCACTGTCCCCGACCGCCGACGCCGTGAAGCCGGCGATCGACTCCGCCCTGGCGGCCGCAGGCGTGCTCTGATGGCGTCCGAACAGCCCAAGACCAAGCTGATCGCCGAGAACCGCCGGGCGCGGTACGACTATTTTCTCGAGGATTTCATCGAGGCCGGCATCCAACTGCTGGGGACCGAGATCAAGTCGCTGCGCGCGGGGCGGGCCAATATCGCCGAGAGCTATGCGGCGGTCGAAGGCCGGGAGATCGTGCTGATCAATGCCGATATTCCGCCGTACCAGCAGGCCTATCGCTTCAACCACGAGCCGCGCCGCCCCCGGAAGCTGCTGCTGCACCGCAAGCAGATCGACAAATTGATCGGGGCCGTCCAGCGCGAGGGCCGCACCATCATTCCGGTGAAACTGTATCTGAACGAGGCCGGCAAGGCCAAGCTGGAGATCGCCCTGGCCAAGGGCAAGAAGATTCACGACAAGCGCGAGACCGAGGCGGCCCGCGACTGGCAGCGCGACAAGGCCCGGCTGATGCGGGACAAGGGCTGATCAGCTGTTCGGGGTGCTCATGATCGGGCGGGCGTCGAGAATGCCGGGACTGGCGGCGACGGCATAGGCATCGGTTCCGTACGGTCCGAGCGAGGGCGGGCTCCAGCTCTGACCGACGGTCAGGCCCAGAACGGTCACCAGGACCGTCAACACCAGGGCGACGACAGCCACCCGCCGTTCCGTCGCTGAAAACACCCGTTCCGATCTGCGCATCCTGTCCTCCCGGCTCCTGACCTGATCAGAGAACGTGATCACGGCCGCGCCGTTCCCCCGGCCCCGGACGAATCGTCCTGGGCCGGTCCGGCGTGGCGCGGGCGACACAGGCCGGCGGTCGGATCAGCCCTCGATCAGGACCCGGGCCCGCCGGAAGATGGCTTCAAACATCTCGGGCGTCAGCCGGCCGGTGTTCGTGTTCAGGCGGGAGCAGTGGTAGCTGTTGAGCAGGATATAGTCCCGCACCCGGGCCTCGACGCCGTGTCCGGGCGCGACCGCGGTGGCCGGAAGGTCAAGCGCCTTCAGCACATTGCGCCGCGACACGTCGCCGAGGGTCACGATCACCTTCAGACGCGGCAGGGCGGCCAGACGCGATACCAGGAACGGGCGGCAGGTGGCCTCCTCGACCGGCAACGGCTTGTTGCCCGGCGGGGCGCAACGCACCGCATTGGTGACCATGCAATCGTCCAGCCGCAGGCTGTCGTCGGGCCGCGCGTCATAGTCGCCGGTGGCGAAGCCCGTCTTCTTCAGGGTCTCGTACAGCAGCCAGCCGGCGTGATCGCCGGTGAAGGGCCGGCCGGTGCGATTGGCGCCGGTGCGGCCGGGGGCCAGACCGGCGATCAGCAGGCGCGCCTGTGGGTCCCCGAACGAGGCCGCCGCGCCGTTGAACCAGTCCGGATTCTCGCGCGCATTGACGGCCCGATAGGCGACCAGGCGCGGACACAGCGGGCAGTTGCGGGGCGCTTCGGGCGGGACCGACCGGTTCACGAGCCGGACTCCGGCGGGCCGCTCCGGACGGACGGCGGCGCGGTCGGCGCGCGCGGTCGCCCGAACTCGGCGACCAGCTCGGCCAGTTCGATGAAATCATCGGCCTGCCGCCGCAGGTCATCGGCGATGTGGGGCGGCTGCACCTTCAGGGTCGAGACGACGCTGACGCGCACGCCCCGGGCCTGGACGGCCTCGACCGCGCGGCGGAAATCGCCGTCGCCGGAAAACAGGACGGCATGATCGATGTGCGGTGCCAGCTCCAGCATGTCGACCGCGATCTCGATGTCCATATTGCCCTTGGTCCGCGTCTGGCCCTGACCGTCGGTGAAGCGCTTGACCGGCTTGGTCACGACGTGAAAGCCGTTGTAGTCGAGGAAATCGATCAGCGGCCGGATCGGCGAGAACTCTTCGCCCTCCACCATGGCCGTGTAATAATAGGCCCTTGTCAGCAGGGCCCGGGCACGGAACGACTCGACCATCTTCCTGAAGTCGAGGTCGGCATTCAGCGCCTTGACTGAAGCATAGAGGTTGGCCCCGTCGATGAAGAGGGCCACGCGATCGGTCGGATACAGGGTCATGAATACGGACGTCCCGAAAACGAAGGGCCCGGTTCCCGTCAATATCGACGTCGGGCTGGATCTCGATGCCGCAGTCATCGTTGCGCTGGGCAGCAATGACAAGGGGGTCTGGCCGAGCTGCCGCGACGGACTCGAGGCGGCCCTGGCCCGATTCCGCGCCGAAGGGCTGGATGTCGTGGCCCGGTCGGCATGGTGGCACTCGCAGGCCTGGCCGGACCCGTCGGATCCGCCCTTCCTCAACGGCGTCGTGATCGTTCGCACCGCCCTGGACCCCCACGCCGTGATGGCCACGCTGGGCCGGATCGAGGAGATCTTCGGGCGCCGGCGGGGGCCGCGCAACGGTCCCCGGACCCTGGACCTCGACCTGATCGCCTACGGTCGCATCCGGGGCGACCTGGACGGGTTGATCCTGCCTCACCCCCGGGCCGCCGAGCGGTTGTTCGTCATGGGGCCGCTGGCCGAGATCGCCCCCGACTGGATCCATCCCGAAGGCCGGGGCCGGGCGGCAGACCTGGCCACGACAGCGCCGGTCGGGCGCGATGCCCGGTCGATCCAAGATGACATCACGCCCCGGGGGTAGGGGACCCGAGCGGAAACAATGCCTCATTCCCGCCCATGCGGCGTTGCACAATCGCGCGTAACGCTCTATTTTGTGCGGTTCTCCCCGTCGCCAGAGGATTTTCATGGCCCGCGTCACTGTCGAAGACTGCATCGAGAAGGTGCCGAACCGTTTCGGACTGGTTCTGCTGGCGGGTAATCGCGCCCGCGCGATCGCCAATGGCGCGCCGCTGACCCTCGATCGGGACAATGACAAGAATCCGGTCGTGGCCCTGCGTGAACTGGCCGAGGACACGGTCAAGCCGGACGAGCTGCGCGAGACCATCATCGTCGCGTTGCAGCGCGTCGACGAGCGCACCGAGGCCGAGGATGAAGCCGAGGTCGTGGCCCTGCTGGCCGAGCCGCAGCACATGAACATGGCCGAAGCCGAGCTGATTCGTGCGCTGCAAAGCGACCGCGACGGCGGCCAGGAGGAGCGATACTGACGGCGGACCCCGCCAACGGTATAACGATCCTGCCGGCACGGCCTTCCAGGGCCGCGCCGTCTCCCGAAGCTGCTACTCGAAACGACCCTGCACCCGCGGGCGACGACGCCTCGCCGCGTCGCGCGCCGATCCTTCGCCAGTTCGAACTGATCGAGGCCGTCAAGGCCTATGACCCGACGGCTGACGAGGCGCTGCTCAATCGCGCCTATGTCTATGCGATGAAGATGCACGGCTCGCAGCTGCGCGCGTCCGGTGACCCCTATTTCGCCCATCCGATCCAGGTCGCCGGCATCCTGACGGACTACAAGCTGGACACCGCCAGCATCGTCACCGCCCTGCTGCACGACGTGGTCGAGGACACATCGGCGACCCGCGACGACATCGCGGACATGTTCGGCGAGGAGGTGGCCTCCCTGGTCGAGGGGGTGACCAAGCTGAGCCGGCTGGAGCTCCAGGCCGAGCACACGCGGCAGGCCGAGAACCTGCGCAAATTCATCCTCGCCATCTCCAAGGATGTCCGCGTCCTGCTGGTGAAGCTGGCCGACCGCCTGCACAACATGCGGACGCTGAAATACGTCAAGCCGGAGAAGCGTGAGCGGATCAGTCGCGAGACCCTGGAGGTCTATGCGCCGCTCGGCCGGTCGATCGGGATTCATTCGATCGCGTCGGAACTGGAAGAACTGGCGTTCGAACACCTGAATCCGACGGCCCGGACCGCGATCGAACGACGGCTCGAGGCGCTGAAGCTGGAACATGGCCGGGCCATCGACGGGGTTTCCCGCGAGGTCGAGAAGGTGCTGGCCGAGGCCGGGGTCAAGGCCCATGTCTTCGGCCGGCAGAAGACGCCCTATTCGATCTGGCGCAAGCTGCAGCGCAAGTCGGTCGGTTTCTCGTCCCTGTCGGACATCTACGGCTTTCGCGTGGTCGTCCTGAGCGAGGACGACTGCTACCGGGCGCTGGGCGTCATTCACAGGGCCTGGCCCGTGGTGCCCGAACGGTTCAAGGACTTCATCTCGACTCCCAAGTCGAACAACTACCGCTCGCTGCACACGACGGTGGTCGGCCCGTCGGGGCTGCGCATCGAGATGCAGATCCGCACCGAGGCGATGGACCGGGTCGCCGAGGACGGGGTCGCCGCGCACTGGGCCTACAAGAACAAGAGCTACGGCTTCGACCAGGAGGCGATGGAGCGCGACGGCGGGCGCGATCCGCTGCAGAACCTGCGCCATCTGGTGCAGGTGATCGAGCACGGCGAGGGCGGCGAGGACTGGGTCGAGCACGCCAAGCTCGAGATGTATCTGGACCAGGTGTTCGTGTTCACCCCCAAGGGGGCACTGATCACCCTGCCGCGGGGCGGCATGGCCCTGGACTTCGCCTATGCGGTTCACACCGAGGTCGGCGACACGGCCGTGGGGGTCAAGGTCAACGGCGAGCTGAAACCGATGCGGACCCAGCTGCAGAACGGCGATGTGGTCGAGATCATCCGCGGCACCAAGCGGGAAATCCCGGCCGACTGGCGGTCCCTGACCGTGACCGGCCGGGCCCGTTCGGCCATCCGTCGTCATATCCGCACCAGTGAACGCGAGGAGTTCCAGAAACTGGGCAAGGCGACGCTGGAGCAGACCCTGGCGCGCGGCGAAAAGCTGCTGGCCGAGGTGACGCTGACCCCGGTGCTGGAGACACTGGCCATCGCCAGTGACGAGGACCTGTTCGAGGCCATCGGCCGTGGACAGCTGTCAGCCGGCAAGGTCGCCGAGACCCTGTTCCCGGCGCTGAAGGGCCGGATGAAGGCCGGACCGGACCGGCGGCGGATTGTCGACGACCAGGCCCGGTTGTTCGTGCGCGGCGGGGGGCTCACGCCCGGCGTCAGCGTGCATTTCGGCCAGTGTTGCTCGCCGGTGCCGGGCGACCGCATCGTCGGTATCCTGGGCGAGGATGTCGGCCTGACCGTCCATACGATCGACTGCCAGAGGCTGGCCGACTTCGCCGACGACGATTCGGTCTGGCAGGACCTGCAGTGGACGGCTCATGCGGAACAGGGGGCGGTGGCCGCGGCCCGGCTGCACGCCACGATCAAGAACGCCCCGGGTGTTCTGGGCGAGGTCGCGACCCTGATCGGCGAGGCCGGCGGCAATATCCTCAACCTGGTGATGAGCCACCGGCAGCAGGATTTCTTCGACGTCATCATCGATGTCGAGGTCGAGGACGCCAAGCACGCCACCAGCATCATGGCCGCCCTGAGGGCCAACCCCTCGGTGGATACGGTCGAACGCGCGCGGGGATAGGCCTTGCGGCACGGAGCAGGCCCGCTATGACGACCCCCATGACCTCAGAAGACGTATTGAACGAGTTCCGCGCCGTGGGTGCCCTGCGCGAGGGGCATTTCATGCTGTCGTCCGGCCTGCACAGCCCGGTCTTCCTGCAGAAGAACCTGGTGTTCATGGACACCGCGCGCTGCGAACGGCTGTGCAAGGCCCTGGCGCAGAAGATCATCGCCGCCGTCGGCCCCGTGGATGTGGCCATCTCGCCGGCCGTCGGCGGGATCATTCCCGGTTATGAGACCGCCCGCCATCTGGGCGTGCCGTCGATGTATGTCGAGCGCGAGGACAGCACCTTCAAGCTGCGGCGCGGGTTCCAGATCGAGCCGGGCCAGAAGGTGGTGATGGTCGAGGACATCGTCACGACCGGACTGAGTTCGCGCGAATGTATCGCGGCGATCCAGGCGGCCGGCGGCGAGGTCGTGGCCGCCGCCTGTATCGTCGACCGCTCGGGCGGGCGGGCCGACGTCGGCGTGCCCCTGATCGCCCTGGCGACCCTGGACGTCCCGGCCTATGCCGCCGACGCCCTGCCACCCGGGCTGGCGGCCCTGCCGGTCGAGGACCCCGGCAGCCGCCGCCTGGCCAAACAGGCGTGAAGCGATGAGCGAACGGGTCCGCCTCGGCGTCAATATCGATCATGTGGCGACCGTCCGGAACGCGCGGGGTGGCCGCCATCCCGATCCGGTGCGGGCGGCGCGGATGGCCCTGGCCGCCGGGGGGGACGGCATCACCGCCCATCTGCGCGAGGATCGCCGGCACATCACCGACAGCGATATCGAGGCGCTGAGCCGACTGTGTGCCGAAGCCGGTCGTCCGCTCAATCTGGAAATGGCGCTGACCGAGGAGATGCTGGCCATCGCCCTCCGGCACCGGCCGCATGCCGCCTGTCTGGTGCCGGAGCGCCGCGAGGAGGTGACGACCGAGGGCGGCCTGAACGTCGTCGCCCAGGCC
Source organism: uncultured Brevundimonas sp. (assembly GCF_963975535.1). GTDB lineage: Bacteria > Pseudomonadota > Alphaproteobacteria > Caulobacterales > Caulobacteraceae > Brevundimonas. The sequence continues at coordinate 278,439 of NZ_CAXBHE010000004.1, forward strand.
GACGACATGGCCCGGGCCGCCCGAACCCTGTCCGCGGCGGGGATCCGGGTGTCGCTGTTCATCGACCCGGTGCCGGAACAGGTCGAGGCGTCGGCCCTGGCCGGGGCCCAGGTGATCGAACTGCACACGGGGCGATTCTGTCATGCGAGCGGCGAGGCCCACCGGGTCGAGTATCGCCGCCTGGCCGAGGCGGCGCGCCTGGGACACAGCCTCGGCCTCGAGGTGCACGCCGGCCATGGACTCGACTACGGAACCGCCGCCGAGGTCCTGGCCATTCCGGAGATCCGCGAGCTCAACATCGGCCATTTCCTGATCGGCGAGGCTGTCTTCATCGGCCTGGACGCCGCCGTCGCGCGTATGCGGGCGGTGATGGACGGCGTCGCGGCGTGATCATCGGGATCGGTACCGACCTGTGCGACATCCGCCGGATCCAGACCTCGCTGGACCGGTTCGGCGACCGGTTCAGGCAGCGCTGCTTCACCGAACTGGAGCGCAGCCGCTCGGATCGCAAGCCCGACCCCGCCTGGAGCTATGCCAAACGGTTCGCGGCCAAGGAGGCCTGCGCCAAGGCCCTCGGGACCGGCATGCGCGCGAACGTCTACTGGCGGGACATGGGGGTGGTGAACCGCCCCGGTGGTCAGCCCACCATGGCCCTGAGCGGCAATGCCGCCCGCCATTTGCAGCAGTTGATGCCGACCGGCCATGAGGCGCGGATACACCTGACGCTCAGCGACGAGCATCCGTATGCACTCGCCTTCGTGGTGATCGAAGCCTTGCCGCTGGCTTAATCACGTTATACCCGTTTCGCGGTCAGAGACCGTGCACAACGGCTGGGGGGACAGGGGTCACATGAGCGACGAACACAAGACCGACGACGGGCACGGCACAGATGCGGCTCACGCGCCGCATGACGACGGCCATCATGACACGGCCCGCACGGTCGCCGACGACGCCCATCCGGTCGCCGCGGTGGCGGACGATCATGGCGATCACGGCCACGATGACCATGGCCATGCGCCGGTCGAGGCCGCAGATCACAGCCATGCCGACGCCGCCGGCCACGATGATCATGGCCAGGAAGCGGCCGCGCCGGCCGATCACGGTCACGACGACCACGCCGCGCCCCGGGAGCACGCGCCCGCGGACGCCGCGCAGCATGGCCATGACGCGCCCGCGGCCCACGACGACCATGCGGCAGAGGCGGTTCCCGCGGCTCCGGCCGAACCCGTCCACCATGAGCCCGTCCACAGTGAGCCCGTCGCCCACCATGACGAGACCCCGGCACACAGCCTGACCGACGCAGCCCCTCTGGCCGCCGCCGCCGCCGGCGCGGCCGCCGCATCGGCCAAGCCGCCCGTCTGGAGCGACCACGGCGACGCGCCGTTCGAGGAGTCCGAGCCCGCACCGGCGGCGACCGCCCCGAAGAAGGCCCGGAAAACCTCCGGCGGCGGCAATGAATTCGTCGAGATCATGAAGACCATCGTCTTCGCCCTGCTGATCGCCCTGGTGTTGCGGGTCTTCCTGTTCCAGCCCTTCACCATTCCGTCGGCCTCGATGGAGCCCAACCTCTATGAGGGCGACTACATCGTCGTGACCAAATGGAGCTACGGCTATTCGAAACACTCCATTCCGGGCAGCCCGGGCCTGTTCAACGGGCGGATCCTGGAACAGGGACCGCAGCGTGGCGACATCGCCGTGTTCAAGCTGCCGACCGACAACAAGACCGACTATATCAAGCGCGTCATCGGCCTGCCGGGCGACCGGATCCAGATGATCAACAACCGGCTGTACCTGAACGGCACGATCGTGCCGGACGTGGTGCTGGGCCAGACCGAGGAAACCGACGTCTACGGCCCGCGCCCGGTCAGCCGCCTGTCCGAGACCCTGCCCGGTGGCCGGACGTTCACCATCAATGATTTCGGTCCCGGCTTCCCGCTGGACAATACCGAGGTCTTCACCGTCCCGGCCGGTCACTACTTCATGATGGGCGACAATCGCGACAACTCGGTCGACAGTCGTGAACATCCCGAGCGCGGCGGCGTCGGCCTGGTGCCGGCGGAAAACCTGATCGGCAAGGCCCAGGTCATCCTGTTCTCCTGGTCGCCGGGGGCCTCGCTGTGGGATCCCGTCAGCTGGTTCACCAAGCTGCGCCCGAGCCGGTTCTTTACCGTCCTGGAGTGATGGCCAATCTGCGGGCCGAGGCGGTCGCTGAACTTACGCGCCGTCTCGGCCACGTCTTCCGCGACCCGGCCCTGCTGGAGCGGGCCCTGACCCACGCCAGCGTCGGGGAGGGGGCGGTCCGCGATGCGGCCGGCCGTCCGATTCGTGACAACCAGCGATTCGAATTCCTGGGCGACCGGGTGCTGGGCCTGCTGGTGGCCGAAAAGCTGATGCGCGACTTTCCCGAGGCCGATGAGGGGGCCATGTCCTCGCGGCTGCACAGCCTGGTCGACAAGGTCGCCTGCGCCCGCGTGGCCGAGGCCCTGGGGGTCGGACCTGCCATGCGGCTGTCGGCCGGCGAATCCAAACAGGGCGGTCGCCGCCGCGAGAGCGTGCTGGGGGACGCGATGGAGGCCATCCTGGCCGCCGTCTATTTCGACGGTGGCCTCGACGCCGCCCGCCGGGTGTTCGACGCGACCTGGGCCGCGGAATTCGAGGCCAGCCCGGCCCGGGCCGTGACCAATCCCAAATCGGTGCTGCAGGAGTGGGCCCTGAAGCTGGGTCGCCCCCTGCCGACCTATCGCGTGGTGAACCGCAGCGGCTCCGATCATGCCCCAACCTTTACGGTCGAAGCCGTGGTAGAAGGCGTCGAAGCCTTGACCGCGACCGGACGATCACGTCAGGAGGCGGAGAAGGCGGCCGCAACGGCCCTTTTGCAGCGTGAAGGCTTGATTTGACCGATACCGAAAACCCCAACCAGCATGCCGGCTTTGCCGCCATCATCGGCGCGCCGAACGCCGGCAAGTCGACGCTGGTCAATCGCCTGACGGGGTCGAAGGTCTCGATCGTGACGCAGAAGGTGCAGACCACGCGCTTTCCCGTGCGCGGCATCGCCATCGAGGGCGACGCCCAGATCGTGCTGGTCGACACGCCCGGCATCTTCACACCGCGCCGCCGGCTGGACCGGGCCATGGTCGCCTCGGCCTGGGGCGGGGCCCAGGACGCCGATGTCGTCGTGCACCTGATCGACGCGGCCTCGCACATCGCCTCGGAAGGCAAGGACGGCACCCCGGCCGACCGACGCTCGGCCGAGGACACCGAGACCATCATCGCCAACCTGAAGGCGACCGGCCAACAGGTGATCCTGGCCCTGAACAAGATCGACGGCATGCGCCGCGACACCCTGCTGGCCCTGTCGCAGCAGCTGTTCGAGACCGGCGTCTATTCCGAGGTCTATATGATCTCGGCCCTGAGCGGTGACGGGGTCGATGACCTGAAGCAGCGGCTGGCCCGGGGCATGCCAAAGGGCCACTGGCTGTATCCCGAGGACCAGAGCGCCGATGTGCCGATCCGGGTACTGGCGGCCGAAATCACGCGCGAGAAGCTGTATCTGCGGGTCCATGAGGAACTGCCCTATTCGGCGGCGGTCGAGACCACGGCCTTCGACGAGAAGCCGGACGGTTCGGTGCGCATCGAACAGACCGTCTATGTCGAGCGCGAAAGCCAGCGCCCGATCATCATCGGCAAGGGCGGCCAGACCCTGAAATGGATCGGCCAGAAGTCGCGTGAGGAGCTGACCCAGTTGCTGGACCGGCAGGTCCACCTGTTCGTGACGGTCAAGGTCGATCCGAAATGGCAGGACAGCAAGGCGCTGTACGCCCAGTTCGGTCTGGACTTCAACGCCTGATGCCGGCCGGGGTGATGCCGGCCCCGGTCGACTTCTATTTCTCGTTTCGCAGTCCCTATTCCTGGCTGGCAGTCCGTCAGGTCCGGGCCATGGCGATCGACCACGCGCTGGACGTCCGCCTGCGCGTGGTGCGCCCCCTGGCGGTGCGCGACCCCGACTTCTTCAAGTCGGTCAATCCGATGTGGCCGCCCTATCTGTACCGGGACGTGTCCCGGATCGCCGAACGCCTGGGCCTGACCTTCCGCTGGCCCCGGCCGGATCCGGTGGTGCAGGATCTGGCCAGCGGCACCATCGCCGCCGACCAGCCCCACATCGGCCGGCTGAGCCGGCTGGGCGTGCTGGCCGCCGAACAGGGCGCGGGCCTGGCCTATGTCGAGTCGGTCTCGAACCTGATCTGGTCGGGCGCGGTCGACGGCTGGGATGAAGGTGATCATCTGGCCCATGCCGCCGTCGCGGCCGGACTGGATCCCGTGACGCTCGAGGCGCAGGCCGTGGCCGGGACCGACCGGCTGGACGCGGTGCTGCACACCAACGAGGCGGCCCAGGCGGCAGCGGGGCACTGGGGCGTGCCCCTGTTCGTCTATCGGGACGAGCCCTTCTTCGGTCAGGATCGTCTGCCAGACCTGCTGTGGCGCATCGCGCAGAATCGCCGGACTGAAGCGGTTTGAGCAAGGCGGACCGCTGGGTACGCCGGATCGTACGAGAGTAGACGTTTCGTGTTTCATGTTCCCCGCCACGCCGGTGGCCATCCCCGACTGACCCTGGCCCTGATCACCTTGGCCGTGCTCGGCGCGGCCGTCGTGTCCGGCGTTGCCTCAAGCCGGCCCCTCGTTCCTGAAGCCGTTGACCAGACCCGGGGACCGGCACCACGCCCCCCGATCGAGGTAGTCCAGACCCTGCCCGAATTGACGGAGGCCCTTGACCGGGTCTCGCGCGGCGGACGCGGATTCAGCGGGGCCGTGCTGGTCGCCCGCGGTGATCAGGTTCTGTTTCGTCAGGTCTATGGCATGGCCGACCACGCGCGCGACAAGCCGCTGGCCCTGGAGTCCCGGTTCCGTCTCGCCTCGGTCAGCAAACAATTCACGGCTGCCGCCATCCTGAAGCTGCAGGACGAGCGGGTGCTGTCGGTTTATGATCCGCTGTGCAAATGGATCCAGCCGTGTCCGGCCGCGTGGGAGCCAATCCGCCTGCACCACCTGCTGGCCCACACCTCGGGTGTGCCCGACCTGATGGCCCGCCCGGCCTGGGGTCTGCAGCGCGTCACGCCCGCCACCGTCGAGGAATTGACCGAAGACTCAAAGCAATATCGGCTGCAGTTTCCACCCGGTTCCAAGGTCCGCTACGACAACGCCGGCTATAACCTGCTGGGCACCGTGGTCGAGAAAGCGTCGGGGGTGTCGCTGGAAACCTATCTGCAGCGCACCTTCTTCACGCCGCTGGGCATGGACGACACCGGGTCGGACGCCGACGGCAAGGCGCGGAATCTGGTAACCGGCTACGCCCATTTTCCCGGCGGTCTGACCGCTCAGAACAACGCCAATGTCAGCATCGTCTTCGCGGCCGGGGCGCTGTATTCAACGCTGGACGACATGCTGGTCTGGGAGCGGGCGCTGCATCACGGGCGGGTCATCAGCCCCCGGTCCTATGCACAGATGACCGCCGATCACGCTCCGGACAGCACGCCGAAGGAGCGCGGCAGGGACCGGCGCGACTGGGGCTTCGGCCTGTTTACCAACAGCCTGGGCCGACAGGTGCGGCCCGCTTTCGAGGACCGCCAGATCTACCACACCGGCAGCTGGTCCGGGTTCCGCAACCTGGTGACCTATCAGCCCGACGCCGATGTGACCGTGATCGTCCTGTCCAACAACTACCACCAACGCGACCAGGTGTTCCTGATCAGCCAGCAGGCCGTGGCCGAGGCCCTGGGCCGCCCGTTCCCGACCACATTGGCGCGCTGAATCCCAGCGGCTGTAACGGCGCGGACGTGGACGCAGAGCCCGTCCAGACAAGGGGTGAGACCCTTATTGGGCCGGTTTCCAGTCAGCTCCGGGCACAGTGTTGACCATCCACGGCACGCCGAACTTGTCCGTCAAACTGCCGAAGCCGGGCGACCAGAACGTCTCGGCGAAGGCCATGCCGACCTTGCCGCCTTCGGACAGGGATTCGAACCAGCGGCGGCCATCGGTGATGTTTTCGGCATGCACGGCGACGTCGAAGCCGTTCCTGGGCTTGTCGATGTTGGCGGCCCAGTCGACATCCATGTCCGCCCCCATGATCGCCTGATCGCCGATCTGCAGCCAGCAATGCATCAGCCAGTCCTTGTACTGCGGCCCCACCGGCATGTCGGGCGGGCCGTCGCCATAGGGCAGGGCGGCGGTGATCTCTCCACCCAGGACCCTGGCGTAGAACTCGAAGGCCTCGCGGCACTGGCCGCGGAAGCTCAGGCTGGTCACGATCTTCATGGTCGTCTCTCCTCTGGTTTCTGTCGTGGATTAGCGGGCCAGGAAGGCCTCGAGCCGGTCCATCGTGCCGGTCCAGCCATGTTTGTGCCCCGTCAGGCTCTGTTCGGACTTCAGCCCCTCGTGGGTGAAGGCCATCTGCGTCCGGCCGTCGTCAGTCTCGCTGAAAACGACGGTGACCAGGGTGTCGACGGGCGGGCCGTCCTCATGGGATTCGTCCCATTTGAAGGTGAAGGCGAGCCGCTCGGGCGGCACGATCTCGCGGTAGACTCCGCCCTGCCACAGGTCCTGACCGCTGTCGGGCGAGCGCAGGCAGGCGCGCCAGGCCCCGCCGACCCTGAGGTCCTGCGTGACGTGGACGGCGGGCCACTCGACCGGCCCCAGCCACAGAACCATGGCTTCGGGCGAGGTCCAGGCCTCCCAGACCAGGGCGCGCGGGGCATCGAACACCCGCTGCATCCTCAGGGTCGGTCGGGTCCCGGTCGTTTCTGCGAGGGTCATGCTCAGGCTCCCGGTACGGTCGGATCAGACGGTCTTCAGCAGCGCGGCCAGCTGGTCGGCGCAGGTGCCCCAGCCGTCGTGGAAGCCCATGGCCTCGTGCTGCTTCATCGTTTCGGCGTTCCAGTGGCGCGCGGTGGCGACGTATTCGGTCTGGCCGTCGTCCATCGGCGTCAGTTCCACGGTGGCGACCATGAACGGCTGGCCGGCCGGCCGCCAGTCAGGCGTGAGGGCGTCGGTGGTGATCCAGCGGCGGTTCGGCACGACCTCGAGGAAGATGCCGCTGTTGGGAATATGCTCACCGTCCGGGCCGTGCATGACGAAGTTGAACACGCCGCCGGGACGGGGGTCGACCTTGATGTCGGACAGGGTCCACGGCCTGGGCACGAACCACTGCTGCAGCAGTTCCGGCGTCATCCAGGCCTTCCAGATCTGCTCCGGCGTTGCGTCCAGCACGCGGTGCAGCACGAGGGCGTGCGGATGGGCGACGCCGTCGGTGTGGCAGGGATTGCTGTCAGTTTCGTGGGCCACGGGGGTCTCCTTTCTGGATTTTCGCGAGATAGGCGTCGAGGCGATCGAAGCTGGCGTCCCAGTAGCGGCGATAGTGCTCCAGCCATTCCGCGACGCCCTTCAGGGCCATCGGTTCGAGCCGGGCCGGGCGCCATTGGGCTTCCCGGCCCCGGCTGATCAGCCCGGCCTTCTCCAGCACCTTCAGGTGTTTCGATACCGCCGGCAGGCTCATGTCGAACGGTGCCGCCAGATCGTTGACACTGGCCTCGCCCTCGCACAGCCGGGCCAGGATCGCCCGGCGGGTCGGGTCGGCCAGGGCGGCGAATTTTGCCGAGAGCGGATCGGTTTGCATGGGACGGCTTTACATAAAACTGATCGGTTAAATGAACCGCTGGAAAAGACTTGTCAACCGTGCGGTTAAATAGGGAACCTTGCACAATCGCTCACGACCCAGCCCCGGCAACGCGGACAAATTTCCGCAACAGGCAGGACAAAAGGCGCGACATCAGACACATCCTGTATTCGACCGACCGAACCGCCCGGAAATCGCGCCAACCGAGGGAGCCACACCCATGTTCGTCCTGATCGCCACCCTGATTCTGGCCGCCGCGCCGCAGACGGCCACTGCGGCCGAAGAGGCCGCCGTGGCCGCCGTGATCGACCGGATGCACACGGCCGCGTCGCGCGCCGACGGTGCCGATTATTTCGCCCAGTTCACGCCTGACGCCCGCTTCATCGGCACCGACTCCGGCGAGCGCTGGCCGCTGGATGCCTTCCAGGCCTATGCCGAACCCTTTTTCGCCCGGGGGCAGGGCTGGACCTATGTGCCGAACGAGCGGGTGGTGACCATCGCCCCGATCGCCTGCCGCTGTGTGGCCTGGTTCGACGAGCGGCTGGAGAATGCCAGCTATGGCGAGACACGCGGTTCCGGCGTGCTTCGCCTGACCGACGACGGCTGGAAGATCGAGCAATATGTGCTGAGCTTCGTCGTGCCGAACGATGCGGCCCGGGATGTAGTCGCCCTGATCCGCCGACAAGCGGTCGTGCCCGACTGATGGATTTCAACGAGGAAGCCTTCGTCCTGTCGGCCCGGGCCCACGGGGACACCGGGGTGGTCGCCGAGCTGCTGACCGAGACCCACGGCCGTCGCGCCGCCTATGTCGCCGGCGGGGCCTCGCGCAAGATGAAGCCCTTCCTGCAGCCCGGGGCCCGGGTCATCGCCGACTACCGGGCCCGGACCTCGGACCATCTGGGGTCAGCCCGGCTGGAGCCGGTCGGTGAGGGGCCCAGTGCCCTTTTCGAGGATTCCATGGCCCTGACCGGCCTGGCCGCCGCCGCCGCCGTGGCCCAGGGGGCCCTGCCCGAGCGCGAGCCGCATCCGGGCGCCTTTCTGGCCTTCGAAGCCCTGATGGCGGCCTTCGCCATCCCCGAGGTCTGGCCGGCCATCTTCGTCCGCTTCGAGGCCGGACTGCTGGAGGACCTGGGCTTCGGCCTCGACCTGTCCAGCTGCGCCGTCAGCGGCTCGATGGACGACCTCGTCTGGGTCAGTCCGCGCACCGGGCGGGCGGTCAGCCGCGACGCGGGCGCGCCCTATGCCGACAAGCTGCTGGTGCTGCCGCCCTTCATGCTGGGAGCCCAGGCCGGGCTTGGACAGGGCGATGTCGGGGCCGGTCTGGCCCTGACCGGGCATTTTCTCGAGCAGTTCGTCTTCCACCCGCAGAACCGGCCGATCCCGTCGGCCCGGGTCTGGATGATCGACAAGCTGGGAGAGTTGGGGCGGTTGTGAGCGAACGGGCTAGACTTCCGGCTCCGCATCCCTGATTCGAAGGCCCATGACCGTTCATACCCCGACGCCCGAGGGCGGCCGCATTATCGACGAGCCGATGAGCGAGGCGCTGTCGCAGCGCTATCTGGCCTACGCCCTGTCGACCATCACTAACCGCGCCCTGCCGGACGTGCGCGACGGCTTCAAGCCGGTGCACCGGCGCATCCTCTACGCCATGCACCAGATGCGGCTCAACCCGCAGGCGGCGGCGCGCAAATGCGCCAAGGTCGTCGGTGAGGTCATGGGCGGCTATCACCCGCACGGCGACGCCTCGATCTATGAGGCGCTGGTGCGCCTGGCCCAGGATTTCGCCCAGCGCTATCCGCTCGTCGACGGCCAGGGCAATTTCGGCAATATCGACGGGGATAGCGCCGCGGCCATGCGCTACACCGAGTGCAAGCTGACCTCGGCGGCGACCCTGCTGCTGGACGGCATCGACCAGGACGCGGTCGATTTCCGGGCCACCTATGACGATCAGGACGAGGAGCCGGTCGTCCTGCCCGCGGGCTTCCCCAATCTGCTGGCCAATGGCTCGTCGGGCATCGCCGTCGGCATGGCCACCTCGATCCCGCCGCACAACGTCGGCGAACTGATCGACGCCTGTATGGTGCTGCTGGAACGGCCCGAGGCGACGACCGGGGAACTGGCCACCATCGTGCCGGGGCCGGACTTCCCGACCGGCGGTGTGGCCGTCGAAGGCCATGCCTCGATCCTCGACGCCTATGAGACCGGGCGCGGTGGCGTGCGGCTGCGGGCGCGCTGGGAGACCGAGGACCTGGGCCGGGGCGTGTGGCGGATCATCGTCACCGAGATGCCCTATCAGGTGCAGAAGAGCCGGCTGATCGAGGCCCTGGCCGATCTGATCGAGAACAAGAAGGCCCCGCTGCTCGGCGATGTGCGCGACGAGTCGGCCGAGGACATCCGGCTGGTGCTGGAGCCCAAGAGCCGAACGGTCGAACCCGAGGTGCTGATGGAGAGCCTGTTCAGGCTCTCGGATCTGGAGGTCCGCTTCCCGGTCAACATGAATGTGCTGGATGCCACGGGCACACCGCGGGTCATGGGGTTGAAGGCCTGCCTGCAGGCCTTCCTCGATCACCGACGGGACGTGCTGATCCGGCGCTCACACTGGCGCATCGACCGGGTCGAGAAGCGGCTGCACCTGCTGGAAGGCCTGCGGATCGTCTTTCTCAACCTCGATGAGGTCATCCGCATCGTCCGCGAGGAGGAACAGCCCAAGGCGGTGCTGATCGCCCGCTTCGGCCTGTCGGAACTGCAGGCGGATTTCATTCTCGACACCCGACTGCGCCAGCTGGCGCGGATCGAGGAGATGACGATCGAGAACGAGTACAAGGCCCTGGCCGACGAACTGGCGGCGCTGCAGGCCCTGTCACTGTCGGCGGCCAAACAGTGGAAGACGATCGGCAAGGAGCTGGAGCTGGTGCGCAAGGCGCTGGTCTCGCCACGCCGGACCACGATCGCCGAGGCCGTCGACGCCTCGGCCTATGCGCCGGTCGAGGCCTTCATCCCGCGCGAGGCCATCACCGTCATCCTGTCCGAACGCGGCTGGATCCGGGCGGCCAAGGGCAAGGTCGAGGACCCGTCGGAGCTGAAGTTCAAGGAGGGCGACGCCCTGGCCTTCCTCGAACCGGCCTTCACCACGGACAAGCTGCTGGTGGCGGCCTCGGACGGGCGCATCTTCACCATCGGGGCCGACAAGCTGGCCTCGGGGCGCGGGCACGGTGAGCCGCTGCGGCTGATGATCGACCTCGACGAGAGCGCCGGGATCATCGCCGTCCTGGCACACCAGCCGGGTGCGAAACTGCTGGTCGCGTCCAGGGCCGGCTATGGATTCATCGCCCCCGAGGACGACCTGCTGGCCCAGAAGCGCGGCGGCAAACAGGTGCTGAACGGCGAACTGCTGGCCGCCCTGCGCGTCACCGGCGACCATGTGGCGACCCTGGGCGAAAACCTGAAGGCCCTGATCTTCCCGCTGGCGGAGCTGCCCGAGATGGGCCGCGGCAAGGGCGTCAAATTGCAGTCCTACAAACAGGGCGGCCTGCAGGACCTGACCGTGTTCAGCGCCGAGGCCGGGCCGGAATGGGCCGACGGCGGCGGACGACGCCGCAACTGGCCCGACTGGAAGGACTGGCTGGGCAAGCGCGCCGGGGCCGGCCGGATGGGCCCCCGGGGGCTGCGCAAATTCCGCTGATCACGGCAAAGGTGACGCGGATTTCATTAGAGGCGCGACGCCGGACGCGCGATACTGCCGGTTGAAGTCTGGAGGACCATTTACATGACCACCCTGATCGTCGTCGGCGTCATCGTCGTCGTTCTGCTGTTCGTCATCGTCGGAGCCTACAACCGGCTGGTGGCGCTGGACCAGTCGGCCAATCAGTCGTTCGCAGACATCGATGTGCAGCTGAAGCAGCGCCAGGACCTGATCCCCAATCTGGTGGATACGGTCAAAGGCTTTGCCGCCCACGAGAAGAGCACACTCGACGCCGTGATCCAGGCCCGCAACGCGGCGACCTCGGCCAATTCGGTCGACGACAAGGTCCAGGCCGAGAACATGCTGAGCGGGGCGCTGGGCAAGCTGTTCGCCCTGTCCGAGGCCTATCCGGACCTCAAGGCCAACACCAATTTCCTGCAGCTGCAGGCCGACCTGTCGGACATCGAGAACAAGCTCGCCGCGGCGCGGCGCTTCTTCAACAATGCCGTCAGCGAGTTCAACGCGGTGCGCCGCCAATTCCCCACAGTCCTGTTCGCCGGCCTGGTCGGCTTCGGTTCGGACAAGCCGTTCTTCGACGTCGGGGAAGGCGAGCGGGCCACGATGTCGGCCGCCCCGCCCAAGGTCGCCTTCTAGGAGACCTGAGCCTTGGCCGCCGTCGGACTCAAGACCCATATCTGGGCCAATAACACCCGGTCAGCCCTGCTGCTGGCCGGGTTTCCCCTGTTGCTGATCGGCATCCTGTACGGGGTGCAGCTGATCCTGATGGGGATGGGCATCATCCAGGGCACGGGCGGCAGCCTGGGCGACGACATGGCCCTGGCCGGGGCGATGCTGGGCTGGACCGTGCCGACGGCCTTCGTCGTCGCCGCCATCTGGTTCGCCATCGCCTATTTCGGCAGCCAGACGATGATCGACGTGATCACCGGGGCCCGCAAGGTCGAACGCCGGGACGAGCCCGAACTCTATAATTTGCTCGAGAACCTGGCGATCTCGCGCGGCATGCGGACGCCGACGCTCAGGATCATCGAGACCGACGGCATGAACGCCTATGCCTCGGGCCTGCATGAAGGGCGCTACAGCGTCACCGTGACGCGCGGCCTGATGCAGGCGATGGACCGCGACGAGCTGGAGGCGGTGCTGGCGCACGAGATGACCCATGTCATCAACAAGGACGTGCGCACCATGGTGATCGCCTCGATCTTTGCCGGCATCATCAGTGTCATCGCCGAACTGGTGGTGCGCAGCCTGTTCTTTTCGCGGGGCAATCGCGAGAACAAGAACGCCGGACCGTTGATGCTGATCGGCATTGCCATCGCCGCGATCGGCTTCGGCCTGGCCCTGGTGATCCGCATGATGCTGTCGCGGACCCGGGAATATGTGGCCGACGCCGGGTCGGTGGAACTGACCAAGAATCCCGACGCCATGATCGGGGCCCTGCGCAAGATCGAGGGGCGCTCCAATGTCCGCGCGCCGGACGAGGTGCAGCTGATGTTCCTCGACAACCAGCCGGACGGGCGCGGGCTGGAGGGGCTGTTCGCCACCCATCCGTCGATCGACAGTCGCGTCGCCGCCCTGGTGAAATTCACCGGTGGCCGCGATCCCGGTCCGTGGCAGGCCCCCGATCAGAAGGCGGAGCAGGCGGCCGCGCCGGGGCCGTGGGGTGGCTCGGCGGGGGCAGCGCCCCCGTCTCCCTTCGGAACGTCGGTGCCGTCGACCCGCTGAGGCGGTCGCGCGCGCCCTCAGGCGGGGTCACCCGCCACCGCCGGAGGATCGGGCAGGGCGGGCAGCCGCTGCCAGCCGAAACGGGTCAGGGCGTCCATCGGCCGGAAACGGGCCTTGTAGTCCATCTTCTGCGAGCCGCGCACCCAGTAGCCCAGATAGACAAAGGGCAGGCGCACAATGGCCGCCTGGCGCAGATGATCGAGGATGGCGAAGACGCCGAGGCTGCGCCGCTCCAGGTCCGGATCGAAGAAGCTGTAGACCATCGACAGACCGTCCCCGAGCAGATCGGTCAGGCTGACCCCGACCAGGTCACCGGGACCGCCGTCCGGCGAGGGCAGGCGATATTCGATCAGGTGGGTGCGGACCGCCGTGTCCTCGATCATCGCGACATAGTCGAGCCAGCCCATGTCGGTCATGCCCCCCGCCGGATGGCGGCGATGCAGGTAGCGACGCAGCAGGTCGAACTGTTCGGTCGTGGCCTCGGCCTCGACCAGGTCCCGGGACAAATCAGCGTTGCGGGCCAGAATCTTGCGGTAGGATCTTGAGAAACGAAATTCACCGACCGGCAGGCGCACCGACACACAGGCGTCACAGGCTTCGCAGGCCGGACGGTAGGCGATATTCTGGCTGCGGCGGAACCCCGCCTGGGTCAGCTCGTCATTGACCCAGGCCCCGTCGCTGAACGGCAGGTTGGCGAACACCTTGCGCTCGGTCTGGCCCGGCAGATAGGGGCAGGGCGCGGTCGCCGTCATGAAGAAGCGAAGCTGGCGCTGGGGAATATGCTGGGTCACGGTCCTAGGTCCGCACCGGAATCCGACGAGATTTTGACCGCTGTCCGTCCATGGCCCGATCAGGCGACAGCCCGGTGCCGGACGCAAGCGGGTTCTCGCGCCAGCCGAAGCCCGGGCGCGCCCGGGTCACAGACTGGTGTCCGAGGGCAGGACCGGAGCCTCGCGCAGCAGGACAATGGCGATGCGGCGGTTGCCGGCCAGGGTGGGGTCATCCGGATAAAGCGGGTCGGAGCCGGCCTTGCCCGAGACCTGGTAGACGCGATCGGGATCGACGCCGGCGGTCTGCAGGATCAGGCGCGAGGCATTGGCCCGCTCGGAGGACAGGGCCCAGTCAGCCGGCCGGGTGGCCCGGCTGGAGCCGGGCGCGGCGCTGGTGTGGCCGGTCACCGAAATCCGGTTGGGCAGCTGGTTGATGACCCGGGAAATGGCCCGGAGCAGGATCTGGGCCCGGGCATTGGGGCGGGCGGAGTTCTGCTCGAACATCGAGCGCCCTTCCTGGTCGACCAGCTGGATGCGCAGGCCTTCGGGGGTCTGATCGACGATCAGCTGTTTCGACAGCTCGGCCAGTTCCGGCATCGACTGCATGGCCTGGCGCAGCGAGGCGGCGGCGCTGGCGAAATCGGCGGCCTCACGCCGGGCGATCTCATCGCGCAGCTCGGCTTCACTGGCGGCGGCGAGGTTGCTGCTCTGGCCGGCTTCGGACGGCGCGTCCTGCGGGGCCTCGGGGGCCAGCTGGGTCACGACCGACATGGCCCCGGACCCCTTGGCCCCGTCGTCGCCGAGAGAGGTCCCGCCGAGGATACCGCCCGAGCCGGAGGTGGTCTGGGACACGCTGGCCGGAGCGAAATATTCGGCGATGCCGCGCTTCTGCTCCGGATCGGTCATGTTGATCAGCCACATCAGCAGAAAGAAGGCCATCATCGCCGTCACGAAGTCGGCGTAGGCGACCTTCCAGGCCCCGCCGTGGTGGCCACCGCCGACGACCTTCTTGACCTTCTTGATCAGGATGGGACGGTCGTTCATGGACATGGTCGGGCTGCTCTTAACGCTGTTCGTTAGCCGTAAAATCGGCCCTCGACGTTAAGAAGCGGTTTTCATTTCGCGCCCTTTCACCGAACCGGAGCGGAACACCGCTCTGCTCTTGCCCGCGGCGGGGGGCTCGCCTAGTCGTGGGGGGTGACCCAGCCCCCCAACGCCCCGCCGTTTGACCTGACCGAATATCGCAAGGCCCTGGGCGGTTTCGCCACCGGTGTCTGCGTCGTCACGACCCAGTCGGATGACGGCGGGATCGGTATCACCGTCAACTCCTTCACCTCGGTGTCGCTGGATCCGCCGCTGGTGCTGTGGTGCCTCGACGACAGCTCGGACCGGCACGACGTCTTCGCCGCCGCCGAGCGATTCGCCGTCCATGTCCTGCCGGTCGAGGATCGCGAGATGTCGGACCGCTTCGCCTGGGGCACCTGCCGGCTGAGTCCGGACGAATTCGACATCAGCAATCCCGAGCCGCCGCGCCTGCGCAACGCCCTGGTGCGGCTGGACTGCTCCGCCCACGACCGGATCCGCATGGGGGATCATCTGGTCATCGTCGGCGCGGTGCGGGCCGTCGAGAGCCGGGACGGCGACGCCCTGACCTATTTCCGCGGCCGCTATGGAGTCGCGTCGGAGCCCCTCGCATGAAGATCGCCTTCGCCGGACTGGGAGTCATGGGGGCCCCGATGGCCCGTCACCTGCTGGCCGCCGGCCATGCGGTCACCGGCTTCAATCGCTCGCCGGCCAAGGCCGAGGCGTGGGCCGCCGCGACCGGCGGCACATGGGCACCGACCGTCGCCGCGGCAGCGGACGGGGCCGAACTGTTCATCCTGTGCGTCGGCAACGACGACGACGTGCGTGACGTGGTCACCGACGCCCTGCCATATCTGGCCATCGGGGCGGTGATCGTCGACCACACCACCACCTCGGCCAGGGTGGCGCGGGAGATGGCGACACTGGTCGGAGAGGTGGGCCGCTTCTTCATCGACGCCCCGGTGTCGGGCGGCCAGGCCGGGGCCGAGAACGGCCAGCTCAGCGTGATGGCCGGCGGCGACGCCGAGGCCCTGGCCCGGGTCGAGCCGGCGCTGAGGACCTATGCCAGGGCGATCAGGCATATGGGGCCGTCCGGGGCGGGTCAGCTGACCAAGATGGTCAACCAGATCGCCATCGCCGGCGTCGTCCAGGGTCTGGCCGAGGCGGTGCATTTCGCCAGGTGCGCCGGACTGGATACCGACGCGGTCTATGACGCCATTTCCAAGGGCGCGGCCCAGAGCTGGCAGATGGACAACCGCTGGAAGACGGCGGCGCTCGGCGAATTCGAGTTCGGTTTCGCCGTCGACTGGATGCGCAAGGATCTCGGCCTGGTGCTGGACGAGGCGCGGTCCAATGGCGCGACGCTGGAGCTGACGGCCCTGGTCGACGGCTACTATGCCGAGGTCCAGGCCATGGGGGGCAGCCGCTGGGACACCTCCAGCCTGAAGGCCCGCCTGAAACCCTGAATTCGGAATGCCGCATCCCGGGTGGCGGGCCGGGCTCACAGGTCGAGGAAGATGACCTCGCCGGTCTGCATCTGCTTGACGGCCGCGACGACCTTCAGCCGTCCCTCGGCGATGGCCCCGGCCATCGCGACGTCCGCTGTCTTGAGTTTCTCGGCCACGCGGCGGGCATTCTCCTCAACGGCCCTGACCGCGACATCGGCGGCACCGGAACGCCGGGCATCCAGAACCGCCGGAATGATCGGCACGATCATCTCCTCCAGGGAGGGGTCCAGGGGCGAGGTGCCGTCCACAATCGCTTCAGCCGCGGCCACGGCACCACAGCCGGTGTGGCCCATGACGACCACCAGCGGGCAGGCCAGGTGTTTGACCGCATAGACGATCGACGACAGACCACGCCGATCGACGGTATTGCCCGCAACCCGGATCGAAAACAGGCGACCAAAGCCCTGGTTGAACAGAATCGTCGGCGGCGTCCGGCTGTCCGCACAGGCCACGACGGTGGCGATGGGATGCTGACCGCCCTGCAGCGGATTCAGATCCTCGACCCGAACGTGGCCCAGGTTGCCCTCGCCGCGCAGGAAGGCCTGGTTGCCTTCGCGGAGCAGGGCCAGCGCCTGATCCGGTGTCGGGGGCGAGGGTGCGTCTGCCGCGGCTGCGGGCGACGCCGGTGCGGGGGCCGCGGCGATCGCCCGTTTCGAAGCCTTGCCGCCCCATCCGAACAGTTTCATCGAAAGCCCCCCGTTTATCGAACGGCGTCTGTCCAACAGGGTTCGCCGACAGTCAAGCGGGACTTGAAGCGGGCGTGCGACGAATCCGGCTCCGGCTCACGCCGCCGGAGAGGGGGCACGCCGGGCCGAGACTATGGTGATGCGCGGCTCCAGCATCTGGCCGCGCATGAAGCCGTCGCCCTCGGTCGGCGAGGTCGGGGCGACCAGGATGCCGCGCACGACGTCCATGCCCTCGACCACCCGGCCGAAGACTGCGAAGCCATGCTCATCGATCGAATACGGGTGGCCCGCGTCATAGGAGGGAGAGGGTCCGACAGAGACGAAGAAGTCGCCGGTGGCCGTGCCGGCGTCATAGCGGGCCATCGACACCGCCCCGTCGACATGGCTGAGGCCGGTCACCGTGGTCGGCTCATGGGCGATGGGCGGCAGGGTCCGTGCCGGGTCATTGTTGGTGCCGCCCTGGACCAGCCCCAGGTCCGGGGCCGAACGCACGGCGCGATAGAAGGTCGTACCGTCGAACCGGTGTTCATCGACGTATTTGAGGAAGTTGGTGCCGGTGATCGGGGCCTGACGGTCGTTGACCTCGATGACGATCCGGCCCGCCGAGGTTTCCATCACCACCCGGGGCAGGGGTGGCGGTGGCGTAGCAGTGTCCTGGGCTACGGCGAGCGTGGGCCACAGCAGGAGCAGGGCGAGGACGGCAAGGGTGCGTCTGATCATGGGGGTGAGTCTATGGCTGAGGGTCAGGGCCGACAAGGGATGCCGCCAACGGCTAGAGCCGCAGGGCAGGGCGAAGGCCCAGATGGCGGACGAAGGGGTCGAAGTCGCGATCGCTGTAGAGCAGGGCATGGCCAGACTGGATGCAGCGGGTGGCGATCAGGCAGTCGGTCGTCTTGCGCACCGTCACCCCAAGCCCGCGCAGGGTGCGGAAATTGCGCGCCGCCTGGACGCGCACATTAAAGCCGCCGATGTCGAGCGGCTCGAGCGATTGCATCAGGTCGAGCGCCTGACTGAAATGCCGGTCGCTGCGGAAGCCCTGGAGGACCTCGGTCACGATCAGATCGCCGGTGGCGACGGGCTCAATTCCCAGAATGGCGTCGAGATGGTCGGTCTCGGGCGTCACGACGCCGTTGAAATAGTCGATCCAGACGCTGGAATCGACGAGCGTCATGCCGCGTCGGTGCGCAGGGCCTCAAGGTCGCCTTCCCACGGCAGCTTGCCGCGAAAGTCGCGGATCTCGGCCTGGCGCTTCAGCCGGATGAGGGTGCGAAGGCCCATCTCGACCGCTTCGCGCTTGGTCTTCAGCCCGGTCGCCGCCTGGGCCTCGGCCATGAGTTGGTCGTCGATGACGATATTGGTGCGCATGAGTGTGTATTCCAAACGACGATCATACACATATCACGCGGCGGGCGACGGCTCAAGATTGGCTAGGCCCCCAGCAACCTCGCCGCCTGCGGGGCGAAATAGCTGAGCACCCCGGCGCAGCCGGCGCGTTTGAAGGCGTGCAGGGTCTCGAGGATGGCGCGGTCCTCGTCCAGCCAGCCGTTGGCGATGGCGGCCTGCATCATCGCGTACTCGCCGGACACCTGGTAGGCGAAGGTCGGGACCTGGAAGGTGTCGCTGACGCGGCGGACGATATCGAGATAGGGCATGCCGGGCTTGACCATGACGGCGTCGGCGCCTTCGGCGATGTCCATGGCCACCTCGCGCAGGGCCTCGTCGCTGTTGGCGTAGTCCATCTGATAGGTCTTCTTGTCGCCGGTCAGCGCCCTGGCCGAGCCGACGGCGTCGCGATACGGGCCGTAGAAGGCCGAGGCGTATTTGGCGGCATAGGCCAGGATCAGGGTGTCGTGGAAACCGTTGGCCTCCAGCGCCTCGCGCACCGCCTGGACGCGGCCGTCCATCATGTCGGACGGGGCGACGATATCGGCCCCGGCATGGGCCTGGAGGAAGGCCTGTTCGGCCAGACGTTCCAGGGTGTCGTCATTGAGGATGCGGCCGTCGGCGACAAGGCCGTCATGGCCGTGGTCGGTGTAGCAGTCCAGGGCCACATCACACATGACGCCGATCTCGGGCGCGGCGTCCTTGATGGCCTTGATACAGTCGGGGATCAGACCGTCGGGATCGGTGGCCCCGGTGCCGACGGCGTCCTTGATCGCGGCGTCGACATGGGGAAACAGGGCCACAACCGGAATGCCCAGATCGCGCGCCTCGACCGCGGCGGCGGCGGCGGCTTTCGGCGACAGGCGGAAGACGCCGGGCATGGAGGCGACCGGCACCCGGTCCTCGGTCCCGTCATGCACGATCAGCGGCCAGATCAGATCGGCCGGGGTCAGGACGGTCTCGGCCACCAGCCGCCGCACCCACGGAGACGCGCGCAGACGGCGCGGCCGGGCCAGCGGGAAGGGGGCAGGGGGAAAGGGCAGGGTCATGCCTGCCCCATAGCGCCCTTCCGGGTGTCAGAGAAGATGCCGAGGGTGTGGGGAGTCTCGAAGAAAACGGCTTCTGACTTTGAAACCTGTGCCGGTTCCCAACCGATCAGCCCACTTCCAATGAACTCACCCAAACATGTAATCGGCATGATGATGGGTGTCGTCGACAAACCTAAACACGACATCATCGTTCGCGGGAAGCCAGGACGGTTCCGTCTGGGCCCAGTCAGGCGTCGGGAAGATCGCATCCCCATAAGTATTAGAGACCTCGATTGCATCGAATACGGCGCTACCCCCTTCAACGTTATAACTATCCAACAGGAAATCGTCGTACAGAACTGCGGAAGCGCCCTCGGTTTCCATATCTCCATCGCCTTCGCTGTTGTCTTTTCCGAACAGACGAAAGAAATCCCAGATAGAGGTAGCCAGGTCTCCGATGAACCCGCCGGCGCTAGCGCCCAGGTCGGAAATGAAATTGTAGGCGGAACCGACCATATCCCCAAAGCCATTCCACGCCGCAGTAGCTGCGTTGATGACATGTGAACCGAGTTCGCCGAATGCACCGACAAAGCTCCCCACACCATCCCACATAGGACCGAATCCATTAGCTACGAGCCAATCAGATATGGCGGCATAGTGATTTACGGGCGTGTCCAGCCACTGGATCATGGATGAAATCTGGTTCCCCAAGCCACCCGCACTGAACATGTCCCGCACGAAATCGACACAATTTCTTCCTAGCAAGCCATAAGAATTGTTAGGATCTGATATCAGACTGGCAGCCCAACCATGCATTGCTACGGCCTGCCCATAGGTAATAGAGTAGTGTGTACTATGAATATCCGTTCGACCTAGATTAGTCTCCACCCGAACACCCCATTCGCCGCCATTAATATTGTTTCCGAATGTATAAGAATACCCATTAGGCCCAGATATAGTTACATTGACATGTCCCGTGAATGACCCGTTGAAGGTATTTACAGTGACCACGTATTCGTCCGGCATCACGCACCCCTTTCAAAATTGATTCGAAGAACGGCTTCAGAGTCGTCAAACTGGATGGACTTGGCGGAGACCTGCTTCCCGTCACACTGAAGAATGCGCCAGTTGGCACTGGCACTCATACCGAAGCGGGCCGTTGCGTCCCGGTACGTCACCTGGTTTGGCGGTGTTAAGTAATCGCATGGACGTTGCAGTGCAGCAGTCACAATCTGTCTGAACTCTGGATTGGAAAACAGGTCAACGTCATAGCGAAAACTGGCACAGGCTCGGGAATTCAGACAATCAGGTGCTGGGCTACCACCCATAAGGTGACATCCGCGTTCCTTGCGAACGAGATAGGTGTCCAGCGTCGCCCGGTTGCAGATCCCGGTCGTCGACAGCGTATAGGCGGCGTCACCCATGTGGTCGTAGTAGCCCCTCCCTGTCATCGACCGGACCAGGGCTTCTTCAGCCGCGGCCCGAAACGCCATCGTGTAGAGGGCAGGGTGGTGGCCATACCAGTTCAGGCGTTCCGGGAAAGGCTTGGCGCACCCCGTCATGGCGGCGAGGCAACCGATACTCAGGGCCAAAAAACACCGTCGGGATCGCGATCTTGGCATGAGGCCCTATCCCGTCTGACGCGAAGCCCGCTTCGCCTGTTCGTCCGGCATCACGCCCCCCTTGCAAATCTGACCCGTACAACAGCGTCAGCGTCGTTGAATTCAATAGACGTCGAGAAGACCTGCTTGCCGTCGCATTGAAGAATCCGCCAGTTCGAGATCGCGGCCATGCCGAAATTGGCGGTCGCGTCCCAATGCTTCACCTGAGCCGGCGGGGTCAGATAGTCGCACGGACGTTGCAGGGCCGCCGTCACGACGTCCCTGAGGGCCGGATCGGAAAACAGGTCGACGTCGTAACGAAAGCTGGCGCAGGCATCGACATTCAGACAATCGGGCAGTGGGGGCCCACCCAGCAGGAAGCAGCCGCGCTCCTTCTTCACCAGATATGTATCCAGCGTCTCCCGGTTACAGGTGCCGGTGGTCGACAATGTATAGGCCGCGTCGCCCATATATTCGTAATAGCCGAGCCCGCTCATTGAACGCACCAGAGCCTCTTGGGCCGCCGCACCGAGAGCCAACGAATAGAGGGCAGGGTGGTGGCCATACCAGTTCAGGCGTTCCGGGAACGGCCTGGCGCACCCCGTCATGGCGACGAGGCAACCGATACTCACGGTTAAAAGACACCGTCGGGATCGCGACCTAAGCATCACACCAAATCCCGCCTAGCGCGAAGCATGCCTCGCCTCATGCGGGAAATCCTTACGCGCGAATATTTTAGAGTCAATATCATTTGCGGCACCGCGAGCCTCCGCCCCCTCCCGTCCGGCGCGGTAAGCGGGTAAAGCGGCCCAAACGACAAGGATTCCCCCATGGACTTCGCCCTTACCGACGACCAGCGCGCCATCCAGGACGCCGCCCGGCAGTTCGCCGAGGCCGAGCTGGCTCCGCATTCGGCCGACTGGGACGAGCGCAAGCATTTCCCGGTCGATGTGATGAAGCTGGCGGCCGAGATGGGCTTCTGCGGCATCTATACCGGCGAGGAGCACGGCGGCATGGCCCTGGGCCGCGTCGAGGCGGCCGTGATCTTCGAGGAGCTGTCGCGCGGCGACGTGTCGACCGCGGCCTTCATCTCGATCCACAATATGGCGACCTGGATGATCGACCGGATCGGGTCGGACGAGTTGCGCGCCCGCTATGTGCCGCAACTGGTGACGATGGATCTTATGGCTTCCTATTGCCTGACCGAGCCGGGCTCGGGCTCGGACGCGGCGGCGCTGCGGACCACGGCCAAACGGGATGGCGACCACTATGTGCTGAACGGTTCCAAGGCTTTCATCTCCGGGGCCGGGACCAGCGACGTCTATGTGGTGATGGCCCGCACCGGGGTGGACGGGCCCAAGGGTATCTCGACCTTCGTGGTCGACAAGGACGCGCCCGGCCTCAGCTTCGGGGCCCAGGAGAAGAAGATGGGCTGGAACAGCCAGCCCACCGCGATCGTCCAGTTCGACGACTGCCGCATCCCGGCGGCCAATCTGCTGGGCAAGGAGGGTGACGGCTTCCGCTATGCGATGATGGGGCTGGACGGCGGCCGGCTGAACATTGCCGCCTGTTCGATCGGCGGGGCCCGGCTGGCGCTGGAGACGGCCCAGGATTACGTCACCACGCGAAAACAGTTCGGCAAGCCGTTGGCCGAGTTCCAGAATACCCAGTTCAAACTGGCCGATATGGCGACCCAGCTGGAGGCGGCGCGGCTGCTGGTGCTGCGCGGGGCCTGGGCGCTGGACACCAAACATCCCGAGGCCACCAAATGGTGCGCCATGGCCAAACGCTTCGCCACCGACGCCTGTTTCCAGATCGCTGACGAGGCCCTGCAACTGCACGGCGGCTATGGCTATCTAAAGGACTATCCTCTGGAGCGGATCGTGCGCGACCTGCGGGTGCACCGCATCCTCGAAGGCACCAATGAGATCATGCGGGTGATCACCGCGCGGGAGATGCTGCGGCAGTAGCGTTCCGGCTAGTTTTGCGCTAAACTGACCACAATAATGGTCAGGGATAGATTTATGCGCACAGTTGGCGTGCTTGACGCAAAAACAAACCTGTCGGCCTTGCTTGAGGAGATCGAGCAGGGCGGGGGGCCTGTCATCATCACCCGGCACGGCCGCCCTATAGCCCGCCTTACAGCTGCGGCGGGTGAACGTGTCCGGAAGCACAGTGGCGCGGAACTTCTCCAGATGTCGCGGGCGCTGCGCGAACAGCAAGAGGCCGGCGAGCTGCTTAGCTGGGCGGAACTGAAAGTGATCGCCCGCAATGAAGATCGTTATTGATGCGTCGGCCGTCGCAGGATGGCTGATAGAGTCGCAGGCGACCCCGTCGGCGGACCAATTTCTTGGCGAGATCGACCTCCGCGAATTGCATGCGCCGTATATCTTTGCCTGGGAAATGAGGAACCTGCTTGTGCGCCGGAGTCGGCGCGGACTGGATCTGAAGGGTTCTTTGGCTGCCTTGGCTCTGTATGGAATCGAGATCGCGCCAGCTTTGGGCGAGGATGAACTCTCGCAGCTGGTGTTGGCCGCGGACGCGCATTTTCTCAGTCTTTTCGATACGGCCTACCTCGCCCTGGCGCTCGAGCTCGATGCCGGCCTGGCCAGTCGCGACGCACAATTGATCAACGCTGCTCGCATTGAAGGCATCGAAGTTTTCGATCTTCGAGGATAAACGACCTAGTATGACCGAAGAACCCGAAGTCCTGACCCGTGTCGAATCCGGCGTCGGCCGTATCACCCTGAACCGGCCCAGGGCGCTGCATGCGCTGAACCATCCGATGTGCGACCTGATGATCGCTGCCCTGCGGGACTGGCAGGACGACGAATCGGTGCTGTCGGTGCTGATCGACCATGCCGGCGAGCGCGGCTTCTGCGCCGGGGGCGATATCCGCATGATCGCCGAGAGCGGGGCCGGGGACGCGGTGGCGGCCAGGGCTTTCTTCCATGCCGAATACCGGCTGAACGCCCTGCTGTTCGACTACCCCAAACCGGTCACGGCGATCGTCGACGGCATCGTCATGGGCGGCGGTGTCGGCATTTCCGAACCGGCCGTGGTCCGCATCGCCACCGAACGCACCACCTATGCCATGCCCGAGACCGGCATCGGCCTGTTCCCCGACGTCGGCGGCGGCTGGTTCCTGCCGCGCCTGCCGGGCTACGCCGGAACCTGGCTGGCCCTGACCGGGGCGCGCCTGAAGGCGGCGGACACGGTGCCCCTGGGCATCCATACCCATTTTCTGCCGTCGGACGAGGTCGACGCCTTTCGCACCATCCTGGCCGCCGATCCGGGCTTTCCGGTCGACATCGCCGATGAACTGGCCGTCGATGCGGGCGATCCGCCGCTGGCCGCCCATATCGAGGCGATCGACCGCCTGTTTGCCCACGACACGATCGAGGCCATCTTTGCGGCGCTGGAAGCCGAGGGTTCCGACTGGGCCCGGACCCAGCTGGCCGTTCTGAAAACCAAATCGCCGCAGTCGTTGAAGGTCACCCTGCGCCAGCTGCGTACCGGGGCGAACCTGACGACATTCGCCGACAATATGGCGATGGAATACCGGCTGGGCGGCCGGGTCGTGCGCACCCACGACTTCCAGGAGGGGGTTCGGGCTGTCATCGTCGACAAGGACAACGCCCCGCACTGGTCTCCGGCCGATCTGGCGGGGGTCACGGACGATGTGCTCGACGCCCTGTTCGCGCCCCTGCCGGCGGGCGAGGAATGGACGCCGCTGTAAGGCCTCTTGCGTCCGTCACACAATCGGGGCGTAGCTGCGCCTGTCGCTATTCGGGAAATCGCCATGTTCAAGACCCTGCTTCTCGCCGCCGCGGCCTCGGTCGCCCTGTCCGGCTGTCTGATCATCGCCACCGACGGCGGTGAGCGCACCGTGGTCAACCCCCCGGCCGCCAGCGCCGTCCCGGCCCCGACCACGGTCTGGTACCGGACCGCGATCGCCGATCCGCGCCGCCCCGCCGATGAAGTGGCGCGCGACGCCCTGCGACGGCCGGCGGAGATGCTGGCCTTCATCGATCTGGCGCGCGGCGACCGCATCGCCGACATCCGCCCCGGGGCCGGCTATTTCACCCGGCTGTTCTCCAGCGTCGTCGGGCCGAGCGGTCACGTCTATGCCTTCGTGCCCAACCGCACCGCCGTGCGCGAGAACGGGGCGGCCGACGCCCTGGTGGCCGGCTACGGCAATGTCAGCCGCGTCAACGGCGACCTCGACACCCTGGCCTTCGACCAGCCGCTGGACGTGGTGTTCATGAGCCAGGAATATCACGACTTCCACATCCCCGGCTTCGGCGTCGACGTGGCCCGGATGAACCGGGCCGTCTATGCGGCGCTCAAGCCCGGCGGCCAGTTCGTGGTCATCGACCACCAGGGCGCGCCCGGCACCGGCAACAGCCAGGTCTCGACCCTGCACCGGATCGAGGGCGATTTCCTGCGGCGTGAAATCGAGGCCGCCGGCTTCGTCTTCGAGGGCGAGAGCCGGGCGGTCGCCAATCCGGCCGACGACCACAGCCTGAACGTCTTCGACGAGGCGATCCGCGGCCGCACCGACCAGTTCGTCTATCGCTTCCGCAAACCGGACTGACTCCGAACGCCGTTCGCGTTAATCTGTCACCGCGTCATGCGGGCGTGATGGAGGTTTGCGATGCGCCGTTCCCTGTTCCTCGCCGCCGCGGCGGCCCTGACCCTGAGCGCGGCGGTCGTTGCGCCGGTCGCCGCCCAGTCCCCAGCCGACGCCGTCTATGCCGCGGCGCTGGCCGATCCCGTCCGGACCGACGCCGACCGGGCCCGGGACGCCGCGCGCCACACGGCTGAAACCCTGGCCTTCGCCAAGGTCGCCCCCGGCCAGTCGATCGGCGACATGATTATCGGCGGCGGCTATTTCACCCGGACCTTCTCGGCCGCGGTCGGTCCGGAGGGCCACGTCACCGGCTGGCAGCCGGCCGAGTTCGTGGCCTTCGCCGCCGTCTATGGCCAGGCCCTGGTCGACATCGCGGAACTGCCCAATGTCACGGCCATCGACTCGCCCCTGGCCACCCCCGCCTGGCCCGAGGGGCTGGACCTGATCTTCACCGCCCAGAACTACCACGACCTGCACCTGAACGCGGTGCCGGCCGGCTCCGCGGCCAGGGTCAATGCGGCTGCCTTCGCAGCCCTGAAGCCGGGCGGCCTCTACGTCGTCATCGACCATGTGGCCGCCGCCGGGTCGGACCTCGGCGTGGCCGACCGGCTGCACCGCATCGACCCGGCCACAGTCCGGGCCGAGGTCGAGGCGGCCGGGTTCGTGCTGGACGGCGAGGATGACGCCCTGATCAATCCCGACGATCCGCTGACCGCCAATGTGTTCCAGCCCGGGATCCGGGGACGCACCAGCCAGTTCATGCTGCGCTTCCGCAAGCCGGGCTGAACGAAACCGTCGGCTCCGCTGGCGAAGCGGGTCAGGAGGCGCTAACCCTGCCGCGAAATCGCACAGGGAGACCCTCGCCATGACCCGCAAGATCGCCTTCATCGGACTCGGCAACATGGGCGGCGGCATGGCCGCCAACCAGGCGAAGGCGGGACACACCGTCCAGGCCTTTGATCTCTCGCCGGCCGCGCTGGAACGGGCCGTGGCCGCGGGCTGTGTCGCCGTCGACTCGGTCGCTGCGGCCGTGGCCGGGGCCGACATCGTCATCACCATGCTGCCGGCCGGACCGCATGTGCTGTCGGTCTATTCGGAACAGATCATCGGTACGGCCCCGAAGACGGCCCTGCTGCTGGACTGTTCGACCATCGACGTCGATACGGCGCGCAAGGTCGCCGGTCTGGCCAAGGCCGCCGGCTATGCCTTCGCCGACGCCCCGGTGTCGGGCGGGACGGTCGCCGCCGACGCCGGGACCCTGGCCTTCATGGTCGGCTGTGACGAGGCTGATTTCGCCCGGGTCGAGCCGGCGCTGGAACCGATGAGCCGGGTGACGATGCGCGCCGGCGACCACGGGGCGGGGCAGGCGGCCAAGATCTGCAACAACATGATCCTGGGCATCACCATGATCGGCACCTGCGAGGCCGTGGCCCTGGCCGAGAAACTGGGTCTGGACCCGGTCAAATTCTTCGACATCGCCTCGAAATCCTCGGGCCAGTCGTGGAGCGTCAGCAGCTATTATCCGTGGCCCGGTCCGGTGCCGACCGCGCCGTCCAACCGCAACTATGACGGCGGCTTCGCAACCGCCATGATGCTGAAGGACCTGAAGCTGGCCCAGGACGCGGCGGCCCGGTCCGGGGCGTCGACGCCGTTGGGGGCCCAGTCCGAGGCCCTGTTCCAGCTGTTCGACGGTCTGGGCTACGGCGGCCGGGACTTTTCGGCCATCCTGCAGATGCTGCGTGGTCAGCTGGATGATCTGCCGAAATGATCCAGATCAAGGCGGTTTGATCGCCGCGCGCGCAACAAACCCGTCTGCGGAATCGCTGCGGATCCAGAGTTGAGAACCGTTATCAATTAACGGTTTGCGGCGATTTGTCCTTGCGTTTGCGTGGACAGACGAAGCCAATCGGCGCAATACGCGCCCGTCTTTCAGGACGGTCGCGCACCGCCCGGAGCTGAGAAGAGCTGTTACTTTGTACGACTACAGGGCTGCATTCGAAACCGCCGTGGAACAGGTCAAGAGCGAGGGACGCTACCGCGTCTTCGCCGACCTGAAGCGCGTGCGGGGCCAGTTCCCGCGGGCGACGCGCCGGCGTGAGGACGGCTCCGAGCAGGACGTCGTCATCTGGTGCTCCAACGACTATCTGGGCATGGGCCAGCATCCGGCGGTGCTGGAGGCGATGCAGGCCGAGATCAATGCGGTCGGGGCCGGGGCCGGGGGCACCCGCAACATCTCGGGCACCACCCGCTCGGCCGTCGACCTGGAGGCCGAGCTGGCCGCCTGGCACCAGAAGGACGCGGCCCTGCTGTTCACCTCGGGCTATGTGGCCAATGAGGCGACCCTGACGACCCTGCAGCGCATCCTGCCGGGCCTGATCATCTTCTCCGACTCACTGAACCACGCCTCGATGATCGCCGGCATTCGCAATGGCGGCTGCGAGCGGCACATCTATGCCCATAACGACCTCGTCCACCTCGAACGCCTGCTGCGCGACGCCCCCGCCGATGCGCCCAAGCTGATTGCGTTCGAGAGTGTCTATTCGATGGACGGCGACATCGCCGACCTGGCCGGGACCATCGCCCTGGCCCGGAAGTACGGGGCCATGACCTATCTGGACGAGGTCCATGCGGTCGGCCTGTACGGCCCGACCGGGGCCGGCGTGGCCGAACGCGACGGCCTGCTGGACGGAATCGACATCGTCGAATGCACCCTGGGCAAGGCCATCGGCGTGATGGGCGGCTATATCGCCGCGGACGCCATGATCATCGACGCCGTGCGCAGCTGGGCCGCCGGTTTCATCTTCACCACCAGCCTGCCGCCGGCCCTGACCGCCGGAGCCCTGGCCTCGGTGCGCCACCTGAAGGCCAGCCCCGAGCTGCGGGTCGCCCACCAGGAACGCGCCGCCACGCTGAAGTCGCGCTTCGCCGCCGCCGGCATCCCTGTGCTGCCGTCAGAGAGCCATATCGTGCCGGTGCATGTCGGCGATCCGGTACACTGCAAGCTGATCTCGGACATGCTGCTGGAAGAGCACGGCGTCTATGTCCAGCCGATCAACTATCCGACCGTGCCCAAGGGGACCGAGCGGCTGCGCTTCACCCCGTCGCCCAATCACACCGATGCGATGATGGATGATCTGGTCCGGGCGATGGACCAGCTGTGGACCCACTGCAATGTGGCGCGCCTCCCTGCCGTCGCCTGATGCGTGACCCCGGGGTTGGCGGGATCATCCTCGAGAAGGTCCGCAACGGCCTGTATCTGAAGGTCTCGGCCATCCATGTGGCGACCGGACGCGAGGTCTGCGCCGTCGGTCCGGCGGCCGAACCCAAGGCCGTCGAACGCCTCGCCATCGCCAAGCTCAAGCGGGCCCTGGAGACCGGCTGACCACCAGATGTTGTGGCCGGACGCGCCACGGCCTAGATATGTCGCTTCCTGATCCAGCCGTGAGCCCTGCCGTGACCGTACCCTTCGTCCATGACGCCTATTTCTCGCGCGGCCTGGCCGAGGCCGACCCCGAAATCGCCCGCGGTATCGCCGGGGAACTGGGTCGTCAGCAGGAGCAGATCGAGCTGATCGCCTCGGAAAACATCGTCTCGAAGGCGGTGCTCGAGGCGCAGGGTTCGGTCCTGACCAACAAATATGCCGAGGGCTATCCGGGCCGCCGCTACTACGGCGGCTGCGAATATGTCGATGTGACCGAGGACCTGGCGCGGTCGCGGGCCAAGGAACTGTTCGGGGCCGGCTTCGCCAACGTCCAGCCGCACTCCGGGGCCCAGGCCAACCAGGCGGTGTTCATGGCCCTGCTGCAGCCCGGCGATACCTTCCTGGGCATGGACCTGGCCTGCGGCGGCCACCTGACCCACGGCAGCCCCGCCAACCAGTCCGGTAAATGGTTCCGGCCGGTCACCTACAAGGTCAATGAAGACGACCATCTGATTGATTACGATCACGTCCAGGCCATGGCCGAGGCCGAGAAGCCCAAGCTGATCGTGGCCGGGGCCTCGGCCTACAGCCGCCACATCGATTTCAAACGCTTCCGCGAGATCGCCGACAGCGTCGGGGCCTGGCTGATGGTCGACATGGCCCACTATGCCGGGCTGATCGCCGGCGGGGCCTACCCCGACCCCGTCGCCCATGCCCACGTCACCACCACCACCACCCACAAGACCCTGCGTGGCCCGCGCGGCGGCATGGTGCTGACCAATGACGGCGACATCGCCAAGAAGATCAATTCGGCCGTCTTCCCGGGCCTGCAGGGCGGACCTCTGGAACATGTGATCGCCGCCAAGGCCGTGGCCTTCGGCGAGGCGCTGAAGCCCGAGTTCAAACTCTATGCGCAGCAGGTCGTCGACAATGCCCGGGCCCTGGCCGCGGTGCTGGAGTCGCGCGGCCTGGCCATCGTGTCCGGCGGCACCGACAGCCATCTGATGCTGGTCGACCTGCGGCCCAAGGGCGTGACCGGCAAGGCCACCGAGGCGGCGCTGGAGCAGGCCCTGATGACCTGCAACAAGAACGGCGTGCCGTTCGACACCGCCCCCTTCACCGTGACCTCGGGCGTGCGCCTGGGGACGCCGGCCGGGACCACGCGCGGCTTCGGCGTCGCCGAGTTCCAGCAGGTCGGCCACTGGATCGCCGATGTGATCGACTCGATGCAGGGCACGGACGAGGCGGACGCCACGGTCCAGGCCCGCGTCGCCGACGAGGTCCGCGCCCTGACCCGTCGCTTCCCGATCTATGGATAGACCGCGATGAAATGCCCCTTCTGCGGCCATCAGGACACCCAGGTGAAGGACAGCCGCCCGTCGGACGACGGCGCGGCCATCCGGCGGCGTCGGTCCTGCCCCAGCTGCAACGGGCGTTTCACCACCTTCGAGCGGGTCCAGCTGCGCGAACTGATGATCCTGAAGCGCAACGGCCGTCGCACGCCGTTCGACCGCGACAAGCTGGAGCGGTCGCTGGGTATCGCCCTGCGCAAGCGGCCGGTGCAGCCGGAACAGATCGAACAGCTGGTCAGCCGCATCGTGCGCCAGCTGGAGAGCCTGGGCGAGACCGAGATCCCGTCCAGCACCGTCGGCGACTTCATCATGAAGGCGCTGAAGGGCGTCGATGAGGTGGCCTATGTCCGCTACGCCTCGGTCTACAAGGACTTCCGCCACACCGGCGATTTCGCCAAATTCCTCGGCGACGAAGGGCTGGACGAGCCCGGTCGCAGCTGATGCGGCCGCGCGTTACCCTGAAATTGGCGACGTCACTGGACGGTCGCATCGCCACGGCGTCGGGCGAGTCCAGATGGATCACCGGCGAGGCCGCGCGAACCGCCGGACACCGGCTGCGGGCCTCGCACGACGCGGTGCTGGTCGGGATCGAAACCGTGCTGGCCGATGATCCCGAACTGACCGTGCGCCTGCCGGGACGTCCGGTCGACCAGCCGCTGCGCGTGGTGCTGGACAGCCGGTTGCGCACCCCGGCCACGGCCCGGATCGCCGGGGCCAATACCCTGATCCTGACCGCCGCCGCGCCGTCCCCGATCGGGGCGGCCGAAATCGAACAGGTCGAGGCCGCCGACGGTCGCCCGAGCCCGGCCGCCGTGCTGGCGACCCTGAAGCGGCGCGGGGTCCGGACCCTGATGATCGAGGGCGGGGGCCGGGTGGCGGCATCCTTCATCGCCGCCGGACTGGTCGATACGCTGGAGTGGTTCCGGGCCCCGATCCTGCTCGGCGGGGACGGTCGCGCCTGTGTCGCCGGCCTGGCCCTGGCCCGGCTTTCCGACGCCCCACGCTTCCGGCGCCTTGCGGTCGAGCCCTGCGGTGACGACCTGTGGGAACGTTACGAGAGGCTCTGAATGTTCACCGGCATCGTCACCGACATCGGCAGGGTACGCGCGGTCAGCCAGACGGCGCGCGACCGGCGCTATGAGATCGAGACCGCCTGGGACACGGCGACGCTGGATCTGGGGGCCTCGGTCAGCCACGCCGGCTGCTGCCTGACCGTGGTCGAGACCGGCCCCGGCTGGTTCGCGGTCGAGGTCTCGGGCGAAACCCTGTCGAAGACGACCCTGGGCGACTGGGTGGCCGGAACGCGGGTCAATCTGGAACGGGCCGCCAAACTGGGCGACGAGCTGGGCGGGCATATCGTCTCGGGCCATGTCGACGGCCTGGGCACGGTGACGGCGGTGACGCCCGAGGGCGGATCGCACCGGCTGACGGTTGAGGCTCCGGCTCCGCTGCATCGCTATATCGCCGCCAAGGGCTCGATCACCGTCGACGGCGTGTCGCTGACGGTCAACACGGTCGAGGACCGGGAATTCGGCCTGAACATCATCCCGCACACCTGGGAAGCGACGACCCTGGGAGCCTTGAAGGCCGGTGATCCGGTCAATCTCGAAATCGACATGCTGGCGCGATACCTCGCGCGATGGCAGGAGACGGCCTGATGCAATTGGCGGCCAATATGAACGACAGCCCGATCAGCCCCATCGAGGACATCCTCGAGGATGCCCGCAACGGCAAACCCTATATCCTGGTCGACGCCGAGGACCGGGAGAACGAGGGCGACGTCATCATCCCGGCCCAGTTCGCCACCCCGGACCAGATCAATTTCATGGCCCGTCATGCGCGCGGCCTGATCTGCCTGGCCATCACCGGCGAACGCGCCCGCCAGCTGCGGCTGCCGCCGATGGCCGCCGACAACCGCGAGAGCATGGGCACGGCCTTCACCGTCTCGATCGAGGCCAGGGACGGGGTGACAACCGGCATCTCGGCCGCCGACCGCGCCCGCACGGTGCAGGTCGCCGCCGATCCGGCCAAGGGGGCCGATGACATCGTCTCGCCCGGTCACGTCTTCCCGCTGGTCGCGCGCGACGGCGGGGTTCTGGTCCGCACCGGCCACACCGAGGCCGCCGTCGACATCTCGCGCATGGCCGGCCTGACCCCGGCCGGCGTGATCTGCGAGATCATGAACGAGGACGGCACCATGGCGCGGATGCCCGATCTGGTGGCCTTCGCCCAGCTGCACGGACTGAAGATCGGCACCATCGCCGACCTGATCGCCTATCGCCGCCGCACCGAGCGGCTGGTCGAGCGGGTCATGGACACGCCTTTCGAGAGCGTCCATGGCGGCCCCTTCCGCCTGATGCTGTATCGCAACGCCATCGAGGGGATCGAGCACGTCGCCCTGGTCCACGGCAAGATCGAGCCCGGCAAGCCCACGCTGGTGCGCATGCACCAGGTCGATTTCGCCGCCGACCTGCTCGGCCATGTCGAGGCGCGGCAGGACTATGTGCCGCTGGCCCTCAAGGCGATCAGCGGCCACGACGGGGCCGGGGTCACCGTCTTCCTGCGGGACCCTGAGCTCCACGGCCTCGCCGAGCGGCTGTCCGGGGTCGAGAAGCCCAGGGCCGTCGACCGCGCGCTCCGCAACTATGGCGTCGGCGCGCAGATCCTGCTGGACCTCGGCGTGCGC
This sequence comes from uncultured Brevundimonas sp., assembly GCF_963975535.1. Lineage (GTDB taxonomy): Bacteria > Pseudomonadota > Alphaproteobacteria > Caulobacterales > Caulobacteraceae > Brevundimonas. The sequence goes on from NZ_CAXBHE010000004.1 coordinate 311,681, forward strand.
GACATGATCGTGATGAGCTCGACCCGACCGTCACCGACAGCGCTGGAAGGCTATGGCCTGCGGATCGTCGGCTGGCGTGACATGGACGGAGAAGACCAATCCTGAACGAACCTGACCGCGTGCTGATCGTCGAGGCGCGCTATTATGATGATCTGGCCGACGCCCTGCTCGAAGGGGCCAGGGACGCCATCGCCGCGCGAGGGGCCCGGTGCGATGTCGTCACCGTTCCCGGTGCCCTGGAGATCCCGACGGCCATCGCGATGGCCGAAGAGGCCGGTCGCTTCCCGACCGCCCCGCGCTATGACGGCTATGTCGCCCTCGGCTGCGTGATCCGCGGCGAGACCTATCATTTCGAGATCGTTTCCGACCAGTCGGCGGCGGGGCTGCGCCAGCTGGGCGTCAAGGGACTGCTGATCGGCAACGGCATCCTGACCGTCGAGGACGAGGCCCAGGCCTGGGCCCGGGCCCGGCTCAGCGAGGGCGACAAGGGCGGCGGCGCGGCCCGCGCCTGTCTGGATCTCATTGCGTTGAAGAAGCGGCTGCGGGTAGGACTGGGAACGTGACCGAACCCAACAGCATCCAGGCCGTTATCGCCCAGCTCGCCGAAGCGCAGAAGCAGCGCGCCGAGCCCCATCTGACCTCGCGCCAGCGTCGCGCCCGCACGGTCTCCCGGCTCGCCGCCGTCCAGGCCCTGTACCAGATGGAACTGGCCGGGGAGGGGGTGGATACGGTGATCACCGAATTCCTGTCCCATCGCTTCGACGCCGACATCGAGGGCGAGGTCCTGGCCGAGGCCGACGAGGACTATTTCCAGCAGATCGTGCGCGGGGTGATCGGCGGTCAGCGCGACATCGACGCGGCGATCAAGGCCCGGCTGGCGTCCAACTGGCGCATGGAACGGCTCGATTCGACCCTGCGGGCCCTGCTGCGGGCCGGGGCCTGGGAGTTGCGGGAACAACGCGACATACCGCGTGAAATCGTCATCGACGAGTACGTCGAGCTGGCCAAGGCCTTCTTCGATGACGCCGAGGCGAAATTCGTGAACGCGGCGCTCGACGGCGTGGCGCGTGATGCCCTCGGTTGATGTCGCCGGAGAGTTCGAGACCATCCGGCGGCTGCTCGCGCCGCTGGCCCATCCCGAATGGGGCCGGGGCCTGCTGGACGATGTCGCCGTCGTCCCGTCACGCACGGGGTATGATCTGGTCCTGACCAAGGACTCGATCGTCGAGGGCGTTCATTTCCTGCCGGAAGACCCGATGGACACGGTGGCGCGGAAGCTGCTGCGGGTGAACCTGTCTGATCTGGCGGCCAAGGGGGCCGAGCCGTTTGGCTATATGCTGGGCTGTTTCTGGTCCGACCGCTGCGGCTGGCCCGAGCGCGAGGCCTTCGCGGCCGGACTGAAGCGGGACCAGACCGAATTCGGCGTGGCCCTGCTCGGTGGCGACACCGTCACCACGCCGGGCCCGGCGAGCTTCTCCCTGACGATGCTGGGCTGGGTGCCGAAGGGCCGCGCCGTCGGCCGCGACGGAGCCCGCCCCGACGATGTCGTTCTGGTCACGGGGGTGATCGGCGACGGCTATCTGGGGCTGCAGGCCGCACAGGAAAGGCTTTCGCTGGAGCCCGAGCGGGTCATGGCCCTGGTCGATCACTATCGCACACCGATGCCGCGGCTGGCCTTTGCCGAGCAGATCCGCGACCTGGCGACCGCCGCCATCGACGTCTCCGACGGACTGATCGCCGACCTCGGTCATCTGGCCGCCGCCAGCGGGGTGGCCCTGGACATCGACCTCGCGGCCCTGCCGGTCTCGGGACCCGCCCAGGCCTGGCTGGACGGGCGGGTCGACCCCCAGGACGCCCGGGTCCGGCTGGCCACCGGCGGCGACGACTACGAGATTGCCTTCACGGCCCGCGCCGGCGACGAGGCCGAACTGCGTCGCGCCGCCGAGCGCCAGCACCTGCGCCTGACGACCATCGGCCGGGTGGTCGCGGGGACCGGGGTGACCGTGCGCAGCGCCGGCGACATCGTCGCGATTGGCCGGCCGGGCTGGACCCACGGCTGAGCGCAACGGAATCCTAAGGGATGACCGTCATGGTTCGCCCATGCGTCGTCGTGATCTCATTGCCGGAACCGTTGCCGTGGCCGCCACCGCGCCGACCGCCGCCCTGGCCTCGTCCAGCGAATCACCACTGGACGCCGCGCCGCTGGCCATTGCCGGCGTGGGCCTGCCGGTCATCGCCGGCGGACGCATTCGCAACTATATCTTCGTGTCGCTGCGGCTGCATCTCGGGCGCGGACAGACGGCGGAGCGGATGCGGGTAAAGGAGCCCTACATCCGGGATGCCCTGACCCGGGCGGCCTACCGGACTCCCTTCACGGTCGCGGACGACTGGAATGTGGTCGATGCCGCCGCCCTGTCCGCGAGCCTGATGCGGTCGGCGACAACCCTGGTCGGACGCGGTGCCGTTTCCCGCGTCGAGGTGTTCAGCCAGGTCCCCCGGCGCCGCACCCAGGTCCTGCCCGGCTGATCCCGTAAAAACCGTTGTTGCGTCGGACCGGCGCATTTGGCAACTTTCCGCCGCAATTCCCCATGGACGCATCTTCGCGTCCGTTGCGCACGGGGGGACCGGAAGGCGGAGAGAGGCGAAAACGCCCCACCGCGCCAAGGGTCCGGGCGCCATGTTTGCACAGGGAAACGAAACGCCATGACGTCATACCTATGGCTGGTCATCGCAGCGGGAGCGCTCGGCGTGCTCTTCGGTGCGGTCCAGACCGCCTCGCTGATGAAGGCCAGCGCCGGCAACGCGAAAATGCAGGAGATCGCCGCCGCCATCCAGGAGGGGGCCTCCGCCTACCTCCGGCGGCAATATACGACCATCGCCATGGTCGGGGTGGTGATCCTGGTCGCCGCCTATCTCCTGATCGGCATCTATGCCGCCGTCGGCTTCGTGATCGGGGCCGTCCTGTCCGGCCTGGCCGGCTTCGCGGGCATGCTGATCTCGGTCCGGGCCAATGTGCGCACGGCCCAGGCCGCGTCCGAGAGTCTGTCAAAGGGTCTGGACCTGGCCTTCCGCTCGGGGGCCATCACCGGCATGTTCGTCGCGGGCGGTGCCCTGGTCGGCGTGGCCGGCTACTACGCCTACCTGACCATCGGCGCGGGCTTCGAGAGCACCAGCCGTGAGGTTATCGACGGCCTCGTCGCCCTGGGCTTCGGTGCCTCGCTGATCTCGATCTTCGCCCGTCTCGGCGGCGGCATCTTCACCAAGGGTGCGGACGTCGGCGGTGACATGGTCGGCAAGGTCGAGGCCGGTATTCCCGAGGACGATCCCCGCAACGCCGCGACCATCGCCGACAACGTCGGCGACAATGTCGGCGACTGCGCCGGCATGGCCGCCGACCTGTTCGAGACCTATGCGGTGACCACGGTCGCCACCATGGTGCTGGCGGCGATCTTCTTCCGCGACCAGCCCTATGTCGACGTGATGATGCTGTTGCCGCTGGCCATCTGCGGCATCTGCATCCTGACCTCGATCGTCGGCAGCTTCTTCGTCCGTCTGGGCAAGAGCCAGAACATCATGGGGGCCCTGTACCAGGGCCTGATCGTCACCGGCGTGCTGTCGGTCGGCGCCGTCTGGCTGGTGATCAACCAGCTCCTGCCCGAAAATGCGGTCGTCACCACCTCCAGCGGCTTGGACATCACGGCGATGAGCCTGTTCTGGTCCGGCATGGTCGGTCTGGGCGTGACCGCGGCCATCGTGGTCATCACCGAATACTATACCGGGTCGAATTTTCGCCCGGTGCGGTCGGTGGCCAACGCCTCGGTCTCCGGTCACGGCACCAATGTGATCCAGGGCCTGGCCGTCTCGCTCGAGTCGACCGCCCTGCCGGCCCTGACCATCATCGTCGGCATCATCGTCAGCTTCCAGCTGGCGGGTCTGTTCGGCATCGCCATCGCCACCACCACCATGCTGGGTGTGGCGGGGATGATCGTCGCCCTGGACGCCTTCGGTCCGGTCACCGACAACGCCGGCGGTATTGCTGAAATGGCAGGCCTGCCGGCCGACGTCCGTCATGTCACCGATGCGCTCGACGCGGTCGGCAACACCACCAAGGCCGTGACCAAGGGCTATGCGATCGGTTCGGCGGGCCTCGGCGCGCTGGTGCTGTTTGCCGCCTATACGTCCGACCTGCAGTATTTCGCGGCCAATGCGGCGGACTATCCGTTCTTCGCCAACATGGGCGAGATCGATTTCGCCCTGACCAACCCCTATGTCGTCGTCGGTCTACTGTTCGGGGGGCTGCTGCCCTTCCTGTTCGGCGGCATGTCGATGATGGCCGTGGGTCGCGCCGCCGAGGCTGTCGTGGCCGAGGTGCGGCGTCAGTTCCGCGAGAACCCCGGCATCATGACCTATGAGGTCAAGCCGGAGTACGGACGGGCCGTCGACATCCTGACCAGGGCCGCGATCAAGGAGATGATCGTGCCCAGCCTGCTGCCGGTGCTGTCGCCGATCGTGCTGTTCGTCGCCGTGCTGTCGATCTCGGACAAGGCCACCGCCTTCGCCGCGCTCGGGGCCATGCTGATGGGCGTCATCGTCACCGGCTTCTTCGTCGCGGTCTCCATGACCTCGGGCGGCGGCGCCTGGGACAATGCCAAGAAGGTCATCGAAGAGGGCTTCACCGACAAGAACGGCGTCGTCCACGGCAAGGGCTCCGAAGCCCACAAGGCCGCGGTCACCGGCGATACGGTCGGGGATCCCTACAAGGACACCTCCGGCCCGGCGGTGAACCCGATGATCAAGATCACCAACATCGTCGCCCTGCTGCTGCTGGCGGTGCTGGCGAGCGGCAAGATCGTCTGATCGTCTGCGTCCCGGGCCTGGCCCGGGACGCAGACCCGGACCGTCCGGTCGGGAAACGAAAGACGCCCCGGAGAGCGATCTCCGGGGCGTCTGTCTGTGTGGAGGGCGGAAGGCCTAGTCGGGGCGGCGCTGGCCCGGACCCTCATCCTCGGTGCGGGGCAGCTGGCCACGACCGACGTTGCCGAGCAGCTGTTCCATGATCGTCAGCTCACGACCGCGGGTCGGGGTCTCGCGCCGCTGCATGTCCAGGTCCTGGCCGTCCTCCAGACCCAGGGTCCGGACCGAAGCGACGCGCTCGGCGTCGTTGAAGGTGATTTCGGTGACGCTGCGCTGGGTGACCTGCGGCAGGTTATAGGTGTATTTTTCGGTGGTCTGGCTGATGTAGTACCAGATGCTGTCGCCTTCGAAGGTCGAGGTCGTTGACGGGCTGCCCAGACGGGCGATCACGGTTTCCTTGGTGTCCGTGCCCGCGACGATATCGGTGGGCTTGGCGTCGACGTGCTGGAATCCGTTGACTCCGACGGTCGGGGCGCAGGCCGTGGCCAGGGCCGCCATCGAGACGATGGCCAGAAGGCGAGCGGTGGAAAGCGGCGTCAAACGGGGCATGTGCAGGGGCCTGTGACAGAACAAGGTCTTTGACCTAACCGGACCCGCGTCCTAGTTCAACGGCGCGGCAGAAAAGGGGCCGTATTATCATGCTCAAGAAATTGCTCCGATCCCGACCGGCCGCCCTCGACGGCGATGCCCTGTATGCCCGGGCGGTGACCCAGGCCCGCCGTCCGGACTTCTACACCCGACTGGGCGTGGACGACCGGATCGACGCGCGGTTTGAGCTCTACACCCTGCACGTGCTGCTTCTGGTGCTGCGCCTGCGCGATGACGGCGACCGGGGCGGGGAGGCGGCCCAGATCCTGTTCGACACCTATGTCTCGGCCCTCGACAACGCCCTGCGCGAACTGGGCGTCGGCGACGTGTCCGTCGGCAAGAAGATGCGCAAGCTGGGTGAGTCGCTCTACGGGCGAATGACGGTCTATGAGCCCCCGCTGCGGGCCGGCGACGAGGCTGCGCTGACCGTCGGACTGGCCCGGAATGTCTATGGCGACGACACCGCCACCGGCCCGGCCGGGGCCCTGGCCCGCTATGTCATCGCCAGCCGCGCGATCCTGGCCGGTCAGGATTTCGATACGCTCGTCCGGCAGCCTGAATGGGCGGAGATTTCAGCATGAGTGGACTGCCCGACCTGCCGTTCAGCGATCCGGTGCGGCTGAACCAGATCCCGGGCGGGGTAACCCGCACCCTGGAGCCGGATGCCGCCGCCCGCAAGCGCATCGCCAGGGCCCTCGATCTGGCTGCGCTGGACACGTTCGTGGCCGAGATGACCCTGAAGCCGGTTGCTGAGGGCTGGCACCTGTCCGGCCGGGTCAGGGCCAGCGCGGTCCAGACCTGCGGACTGACGCTGGAGCCCCTGCCGGTCGAGGTCGACTCGCCCTTCTCGATCAGGCTGAGCGAGGCCGTTGAGCCCGAGACCGACGAGATCGTCATCACCGTCGAGGATGATTCTCCCGACCTGATCGAGGACGGCCGCATCGACCTCGGCCAGTATGCGGTCGAGCAGCTGGCCCTGTGCCTGGACCCGTTTCCGCGCAAGCCGGGGGCCGAGTTCGTCCAGCCGGAAGAGCCCGCCGAGGTGTCGCCGTTCGCCGTGCTGAAGGCCCTTCACCCCAAGGCTCCGCCCGAGCAAGGTTGACGCGACGGCGAGCCGGTTGCATCCCCCCGGAGCGGCGCTATCGTCAGCCGCCCTTGCCGGTGCCACCCCACTCGGCGCGACGGAGTCGAAATCCCCTTGGCATCTCCTGTTCTGATCTCGCTCGACGCCATGGGCGGGGACTTCGGTCCCGTCGTCGTGGTCGCCGGCATCCGTGACTACCGCCAGCGCCATGGCGGTGAGGGCGTGCGCTTTCTGGTGCATGGCGACTCGGCGCTGATCGCGGCGGAGATGAAGCGCTGTCACCTGACGGCCGAGGTCTGCGAGATCCGCCATACCGACAAGGTGGTGGCGATGGACGAGAAGCCGGCCCAGGCCATGCGGCGCGGCAAGGGCTCGAGCCTGTGGAACGCCATCGAGGCGGTCAAGACGGGCGAGGCCGGGGCGGTGGTCTCGGCCGGCAATACCGGGGCCCTGATGGCCATTGCCAAACTGCTGCTGCGCATGGCGGCACCGGGACTGGAACGACCGGCCATCGTCGCCAGCTGGCCGACCCTGCGGGGTGTGACCGCCGTGCTGGACGTCGGGGCCAACATCCAGTGCGACGCCGAACAGCTGGTCGAGTTCGCGATCATGGGCGAAGCCTTCCATGCCGCCGTGCACGGCGTCGCCCGGCCGACCATCGGTCTGCTCAATGTCGGGTCAGAGGACATGAAGGGCCACGACGACGTGCGCGAGGCCCACGCCATCCTGCGCGACGGCGGTCTGGACCTCGACTATCGCGGCTTCGTCGAGGGCACGGACATCGCCAGGGGCACGGTCGACGTGATCGTCACCGACGGCTTCACCGGCAATATCGCGCTGAAGACGGCCGAGGGCGTGGCCCGGTTCATCTCGACCCTGATGAAGGAGGCCCTGACCTCCAGCCTGCAGGCCAAGCTGGGCGCGTTGATCGCCCTCCCGGCCCTGCAGCAGATGCGGCAGAAGATCGATCCCAGCGCCATCAACGGCGGGCCGCTGCTGGGTCTGAACGGCATTGTCGTGAAGAGCCACGGCGGGGCCGACGCCAAGGGCTACGGCAATGCCATCCGGATCGCCGTCGACCTGGCCCGCAGCGACTATATGACCAAGGTGGGCACCAGCCTGCAGCGACTGGTCACCGTGCTTGAACATCCACCTGCAACGGCGTCGGACAGCGTTCCCGCCGGGGAGAGTCTGTAGTGAGCGTCACCCGCAGCGCCGTCACCGGCGTCGGCTCCTATCTGCCCGAAACCATCGTCACCAATGCCGATCTGTCGAAATTCGTCGACACGTCCGATGAGTGGATCATCGAACGCACCGGCATTCGCCAGCGCCACAAGGCGCGCGAGGATCAGCCGACCAGCGATCTGGCGGTCGAGGCCGCCCGCCGGGCCCTGGCCGACGCCGGGCGCAGCGCGGCCGACGTCGACCTGATCATCGTCGCCACCACGACCCCGGACATGACCTTTCCGGCCACGGCCGCGATCGTGCAGCGCAAGCTGGGGGTGGGGGTCTGCCCGGCCTTTGACGTCCAGGCCGTCTGTTCGGGCTTTGTCTATGCGCTGAGCGTGGCCGACGGCTTCGTCGCCCGCGGCCTGGCCAGATGCGCCCTGGTCATCGGGGCCGAGGAGATGACCCGGCTGATGGACTGGACCGACCGGACCACCTGCGTGCTGTTCGGCGACGGGGCCGGGGCCGTGGTGGTCGAGCCGCGCGACGGGCAGGGGACCAAGGCCGACCAGGGCCTGCTGGGCTTCGCCCTGCGCTGCGACGGCAGCAAGTCCGACCTTCTGTATGTCGACGGCGGCCCGGCCACGACCGGCGCGGTCGGTCATCTGCGCATGTCCGGCAACCAGGTGTTCCGTCATGCCGTGGTCAATATCGCCGAGGCCATCACCGCCGCGGCGAAGGCCGCGAACATCGAGATCGCCGATGTCGACTGGTTCGTGCCGCACCAGGCCAACCAGCGCATCATCAAGGGCGTCGGTGACCGCCTGGGTCTGGACGAGAACAAGGTCATCTCGACCGTGGCCACCCATGCCAATACCTCGGCCGCCTCGATCCCGCTGGCGCTCGACGCGGCGATTCGGGACGGCCGCATCAAGCGCGGTGACCTGGTGTTGATGGAGGCCATGGGCGGCGGACTGACCTGGGGGGCGTGCGCGCTTCGCCTGTAACGTGCATTTGCCCCTTTCCATTTGATCCCGCTTGCTCTTTGATGAGGCGAGGGACTGTTTGGATGGGGGAACCAGCCATGAGCGATCACCATACCCTGACCCGCGCGGATCTTTGTGATGCCGTGCACGATGAGGTCGGCCTGTCGCGTCAGGAGTGTTCAACCCTGGTGGAGCGCACCCTGGAACTGATCGTCGAGTCGCTGGAACGCGGCGAAACGGTGAAGCTGTCGGGCTTCGGCGTCTTCCAGGTGCGCGAGAAACGGGCCCGGATGGGCCGCAATCCCAAGACCGGCGAACCGGCGGCGATCAACCCGCGTCGGGTCATCAGCTTCCGCGCCTCGCAGATCATGAAGGGCCGGGTCCACGACGCGGTCGTCAAGGCCTGATCCCATGGCCAAGGGCCCCAACGCCTTTCGCACCATCTCCGAAGCCGCCGAGGATATCGGCACGCCGCAGCATGTGCTGCGCTTCTGGGAAACCAAATTCAGCTTCGTCAGTCCGCTGAAGCGGGCCGGCGGCCGGCGGTTCTACCGGCCCCAGGACATTGTGCTGCTGAAGGCCGTGCGTCGACTGCTGCACGACGAGGGTCTGACCATCAAGGGGGTCCAGCGACTGTATCGCGAGCAGGGGGTCCAGAAACTGGCCGCCTATGGCGATCCCGAAGCGGACGTCCGCTACAGCCCCCCCGCGATGGAATCCGGTGACGGCGGCGCGAGCCGGAACCCCGCCCCGTCGCTGACCGGAGCCAATCCGGTGCGGCTGCAGACGGTGCTGGCCGAAATCGAGGGCGCACGCCTGCGACTTGAGGCCGTTCTGGGCGCTTGAGCACAAAACCCCGCTTTTGGGTTTGCGGGCCGGCCGGCCCCCGGCTATAGAGCCGCCTCCCGGAGCGTGGCGCAGCCTGGTAGCGCACTTGACTGGGGGTCAAGGGGTCGCAGGTTCGAATCCTGTCGCTCCGACCATCTTCCTCAATGAAGACGGTTGGTTGAAGGGGTCGCTTTCGGGCGGCCCCTTTGCAATTGCGCGCCCTGTTGCCGGGTCCTACGCCCTATTTCCGGCGGCCGCCCTGTTCGGCCCAGCGCAGCAGCGGAATCAGGGGCAGGCCCCAGGCGGTGCCGGCGACGCCGTAGAACAGCAGGTCGATCCACCAGGCGTCGGGCAGCCGCTCGCCGATGCCGATTGCGGCCCAGACATAGAAGACCAGAAAGGCCAGCACGCCGACGGCGGCGACGAAGCGGCGCAGGCGCGGCGGCATCAGCGCTTGTTCCGGAACAGGAAGAAGCCGAACAGGGACACGGCCGAGGCGGCCATGGCCGCGACAACCCAGATCCAGTCGTCCATGCCGGCGACGGCGAAGACCCGCACCGCCAGGAACCAGCCGCACAGGGCCCCGACGCCGGACACCAGCAGGGTGGCGAACAGGCCGCGCCGGCCGGTCAGCTGGTCGGCGATCCAGGCCAGGGCAAACGCCCCGACGACCGCGACGATGATATCGGCGTATTCCACCCGGGGGCACTCCTGCTTGCGACGACACGTCTGTCGATTGCGACTCGATCTGGCCACGAGAGGCGGGCATACCGCCCGTGTCCCGGCGCACTGGATGGCGCGCCGGACATTGTATCGGGCGGAACAGCGGGCGTCGAATGAAGCGTTTTGACAGTGACCGGAACCGGGCGGTGGCGATCTGGCTGCTTGCGTGCGCGGCCCTGGTACTGGCCATGGTCGTGGTCGGGGGCGTGACCCGGCTGAGTGGATCCGGCCTGTCGATCACCGAGTGGAAACCGCTGCTCGGAGCGATCCCGCCGCTGAGCGCCGCCGACTGGGCCGAGGCCTTCGCCCGCTACAAGGCCATCCCCCAGTACAGCCAGGTCAATGCCGGCATGAGCCTGGCCGAGTTCCAGGGCATCTTCTGGTGGGAATGGTCGCACAGATTACTGGGACGCCTGATCGGGGTCGCCTTTGCCGTGCCCTTCGCCATCTTCCTGGTGCTGGGGTGGATCCCGAAGCGGCTGATCTGGCGCTGCGGCGTGCTGCTGGCCCTGGGCGGGCTGCAGGGCCTGATCGGCTGGTGGATGGTGTCCAGCGGCCTGGTCGACCGGGTCGATGTCGCGCCGGAGCGGCTGACCGTCCATCTGGGCCTGGCCCTGCTGCTGTTCGTGGGTCTCGTCTGGACAGGGCTGGAGGCGCACGCCGGCTTTCACGCCTCGCGCGCGCCGGTCGGCTGGAGCCGCGCGGCGGCCCTGCTGCTGGCGGCGATCTTCGTTCAGTGCCTGCTGGGCGGGCTGGTCGCCGGGGGCAAGGCCGGCTTCGTCTATACCGACTGGCCGCTGATGAACGGCGCGATCCTGGCCCCGGTCGACTGGTCGAAAGGGGCCCTGGCCTTCCTGCATGACCAGGCCCTGACCCAGTTCAATCACCGCATCGGGGCCTATGGCCTGCTGATCGCCGGAACCGCCTATGCGGTGCTGGTGTGGCGCGGGCGACTGGTCGACGGCCTGGGTGCCTCCGCCTATGTCGTGGCCGGCACCCTGTGGCTGCAGGCGGCGCTGGGCATCGCCACCCTGATGCACGGGGTGCCGCTGTGGCTGGGGGCGCTGCACCAGGCCGGGGCCGTGGTCGTGCTGTTCGCCGCGACCGTCAACCTGTGGCTGGTGCGACGGTCGCAGGCCCGGATCTTCACGTCCGGATGGCGGCCCAGGGTCCTGTGATCGCCAGGGTGATGCCCGGGTACTGGATGTTGACGAACAGGGTGCTGCCGTCCGGCGAGAACACCGCCCCGCAGAATTCGGCATTGCCGAGGAAGGCGTTGCGTCCCAGCGTATAGAGCTTGCCCTCCGGCGTGACCCCCTTCAGGTGGTTGCGCAGCGTCTCGGAATAGTTGTCCTCACAGACAATCAGATGACCCCAGGGCGCGACCGTCAGATTGTCGCACATATTCATCGTCTTCTCGTCGGTGGATTCGACGAACAGCTGGATCCGCCCGGGACGCAGGCGCTCGCCCAGCGTCCCTTCGAAGCGCGAGGGCACATAGCGCAGGATCTGGCCGCGCTGGATCGGGCCACCCGAGGTGGCGGTCAGGTACATCTCGCCATCGCCCCAGTGCAGACCCTCGCCGCGCGAGACCAGCGTCGCCCCGGCGGCGTGGCCGCGCTGGCGCAGGTCGTTGTCGGGGCTGTCGACGTCCTCCATGTCGATCCACACCACCTCGCGCCAGTCGCCCACCGACCAGAGTCGGGACTCACGGTTGGAGGAGTCCGCGCCGCGGGCATCGCGGAAGGCCAGGGCCTGCAGCCGTCCGCCGTCGGCCAGCTTGCCGCGGGTGGTCGGGATGAAGCGGTAGAACAGGCCGTCAACCTTGTCCTCGGTCTGATAGACAATGCCGGTGCGGGGATCGACGCAGACGGCTTCGTGGTCGAAACGCCCCATGGCCTTGAGCGGCACGGGGTCGACCAGGCCGGTGGCCGTGGCCGGAACCTCGAAGACATAGCCGTGCGACTTCATCACATTGGCGGTGTCGGGCCGGATCTCGGTCTCCTCGCACGTCAGCCACGAGCCCCAGGGCGTGATGCCGCCGGCGCAGTTGGCGACGGTTCCGGCCAGACTGAGATGCTGGCTGACGGTCACACCGGTGGCCATGTCATAGATGACGGTCGTGGTGCCGCCGGGCAGGGGACGGCCGTCCCTGTAGGTGTCATAGGCCCGCGCGACGTCGAGCCCGCCGATCCGTTCCTGGTTATAGCCGCCGGGGCCCCAGTTGCGATGCAGGGCCGAGGTGGGCTTGAGCTCATGATTGCGCACCAGGGCGATGCGGCTGCCCTCGAGGGCGAAACAGCCCATGCCGTCGAACTGGCCCGGCACAAGCAGGCCGTCGTCCATCGTTTCACCGCCCTGGGAGATGACGCGGTAGGCAAAGCCCTCCGGCAGATCGAGCAGCCTGTTGGGGTCGGCGATCAGCGGACCGTAGCCTTCGACCTCGTTGACGTAGGTTTCGGTGACCGCCTGGATGGCGGCGCGCGCCTGTTGCGCCAGGCCGGTGAAGGCGAGGGCGGCGGCCCCGGTGGTGAGCAGGCCGCGACGGTGCAGACGCATGGAGATCTCCGGACAACTGGAGGCGGCTTATGACTCCACCCTGCGGTCCCGTCATCAGGGTTCTGTGACGCCGTTCCGCGCCGCAAACCGGCAAAAGGGTCCGGATTTATGCGGTATTTTAATACCGCTTGCCGTTTTCCCTTTAATAACAACACACTTCGACCAGAGCCGGGACGCAAACTGCATTGACCGGAACCGATCCATCCTCTATCAGCGCGCCTTCCGCTCGTTCCACCTTCGGTCCGGGCCACACCGTTCGTCTCCCAGGAACCCCACGTCATGCTGAAGAGCACTACGGCTGCCTTGAAGCCGGCCGACGTTGTGAAGAAATGGATTGTCATCGACGCCGAAGGCGTCGTGGTCGGTCGTCTCGCAACATTCATCGCCATGCGTCTGCGCGGCAAGCACCGCCCGGACTTCACCCCCCACGTCGACAGCGGTGACCATGTCATCGTCGTCAACGCCGACAAGGTGGTGTTCACCGGCAAGAAGCTGACCGACAAGATCTACTATCGTCACACCGGTCACCCGGGCGGCATCAAGTCGACCACCCCCGAGAAGGTCCTGAACGGCCGCTTCCCCGAGCGCGTGCTCGAGAAGGCCGTCGAGCGCATGCTGCCCAAGGAAAGCCCCCTGGCCCGCGCCCAGATGACCCACCTGCGTCTGTTCTCCGGTCCGAGCCACACGCACGAAGCCCAATCGCCCGAGACCGTCGACTTCAAGTCGATGAACTCCAAGAACACCCGGAGCGTCTGAGAATGACCGACGTCACCAACGAAGCGACGGCCGCAACCGGTTTCGACGCCCTGCAGGGCCTCGGCACCTCGGACGGCTCGAACGACGCCCCCGTCTATGTCCAGAAGCTGGACGCCCAGGGTCGCGCCTATTCGACCGGCAAGCGCAAGAACGCCATCGCCCGCGTCTGGGTGCAGCGCGGCACCGGCAAGATCACCATCAACGGCAAGGACCAGATGCAGTATTTCGCCCGCGAAATCCTGCGCATGATGATCGCCCAGCCGCTGACCGTCGCCGACCGCGAGACCCAGTATGACGTGGTCTGCACCGTCGAGGGTTCGGGCCTGTCCGGCCAGGCCGGCGCCATCCGCCACGGCCTGTCGCACGCCCTGACGCATTTCGAACCGGAACTGCGCAAGGTCCTGAAGCCGCACGGCTTCCTGACCCGCGACAGCCGCGTCGTCGAGCGCAAGAAGTACGGCCGGGCCAAGGCTCGCAAATCCTTCCAGTTCTCGAAGCGCTAAACCGTTTCATCGGTTATGGATTGGGGGCGTTCCGGGAAACCGGAGCGCCCTTTTTCTGTTCAGGCCCCTCTCCCGGCGGGAGAGGGGTTGGGGTGAGGGGTTACTGTGTGGACATTTCGCACGGCAGCCCCTCACCCTTTCGCGCAGGGATGGCGTCTTCGCCGCCGTGCGCTCAAGCCCTCTCCCAACGGGAGAGGGGTGGAGATGAAATGACCCATACGGTTTTTGTTGACGGGGAAGCGGGCACGACGGGGCTGGATGTGCTGCGGCGGCTGGAGGCGCGCACGGATCTGGAGCTGATCCTGCTGGGCGACCGGCGGCGCGACGTGAACGCCCGGCGCGAGGCGCTGAACAGCGCCGATGCGGTGATCCTGTGCCTGCCGGACGAGGCGGCGATCGCGGCCGTGGCCATGATCGACAATCCGGCCGTGCGGGTCATCGACGCCTCGACGGCGTACCGGGTCGATCCGACCTGGACCTATGGCTTTCCCGAGATGACGGCCGGGCAGGCGGGGAAGATCGCCACGGCGACCCGGGTCTCCAACCCCGGCTGCTATCCGACCGGCTTCATCGGCCTGATGCGGCCGCTGGTGCAGGCCGGACTGGTGCCCGCCGACTGGCCGGTCACGGTCAATGCGGTGTCGGGCTATTCCGGTGGCGGCAAGGCGATGATCGCCGCGTTCGAAACTGGCGAGGCCGACGCCTTTCGCGCCTATGGCCTGTCGCTGAAACACAAGCATGTGCCGGAGATGACCAGGCACGCCGGACTGAAGCGGCCGGTGCTGTTCGCCCCGGCGGTCGGCAACTATCGCCAGGGCATGCTGGTCGAGGTGCCGCTGCACCTGTCGGCCCTGCCCGAGACGCCGTCGATCGAGCGGCTGCACGGGGCCCTGGTCGAGGCCTATGCCCGGAGCCGGTTCGTCGAGGTCGTCGACCTGGACGAGACCGAGGCCATGACCGGCATCGACCCGGAGGGGCTGAATGGCCGCAATGACATGCGGCTGCACGTGTTCGGCGACCGCGACGGCGGCCAGGCGCGGCTGGTGGCCCTGCTCGACAATCTGGGCAAGGGGGCCTCGGGCGCAGCCGTTCAGAACCTCAATCTGATGCTGGGCCTGGATGAGGGCGTCGGCCTCAACTGATTTCGCTTTCGTCATCCTCCGGCGAGCGCAGCGAGACCGGGGGACCCAGCGGTGCCGAAGGCGATCTGCCCATCCAGGGTGTCCGCGACAGCTTCGTGCTCGCGCGCGCCACTGGGTCCCCCGGTCGCGGCGCTGAAGCGCCTTGCCGGAGGATGACGAAAGCAGGGGTGGACTTGAAACCTCCCGGCGCTTTCCGTCGTATATGAGGGCATGACCCAGATCACGCTTCACCGTCGCACCCTTCTGTCCAGCGTCGGCGCGCTGGCCCTGTCGGCCTGCTCGCCGGGCGTGGCTGACGCGTCCGAGCGGCAATACGCCGACTCGCCGTTCCGGCGTCTGACCGAGGCCCAGTGGCGCGAACGCCTGCCGCCGGCCAGTTTCAATGTGCTGCGCCGCGAGGCGACCGAACGCCCCTTCAGCAGCCCTCTCAACGACGAGCGCCGGCGCGGCACCTTCGTCTGCCGCGGCTGTGACCTGCCGCTGTTCCGCTCGCGCTGGAAATACGACTCGGGCACGGGCTGGCCCAGCTTCTACGACGTGATCGCTGCCAATATCGGCACCAAGCGCGACTTCCTCATCGGAATCCCGCGCACGGAGTATCATTGCGCCCGCTGCCTCGGGCATCAGGGCCACATCTTCAATGACGGGCCACGCCCCACCGGAAAACGCTATTGCAACAACGGTGCGGCGCTGCGTTTTCAGCCCGCCTGACGGGCCTTCAGCGCCGATTCCACGGTCACGCCCAGCCAGACGGCGGCGATGATCACCAGCAGGCCGTAGTCATGCCCCGGAAACACCAGGGGCACGGCAGCCGACAGGATCACCATCAACGGGAACAGACTGGCCCAGACGGCTGTCGTCGCGGCCTCGGCATGGACCATCGGTGGCCGCTCCAGCTTCATGCGCCGGCTCCACAGGCCGTTCAGCAGCACAAAGCCGGCCGAACAGAGCGCCACCAGGATGAGGTATTTCAGCGTCTGGTCCGGCTCGCCGAAGACCGAGGCCGTGGTGACCAGCAGGGCCACGGCCACGCCGGTGGTCACCGCCAGCAGCAGGTTCGGCTCGATACGGATCAACTCTTCACCTTCACATAGCTGCCGGGGGCCGGCTCGATCGGCTTCAGCGGACCCGTTTTCGGATCGCGCGCCGCGACCAGTTCGCCGGACCGTTCGTGCAGCCAGGCGGCCCAGTGATTCCACCAGCTGCCGGGATGCTCCTCGGCCCGGGCCTGCCATTCGGCCAGGGTCGCGGGCAGGGCCGGGTTGGTCCAGTGCTGGTACTTGTTGGCCGACGGCGGATTGATAACCCCGGCGATATGACCCGACCCGGCCAGGGTCAGGGTGACGTCGGCGTTGCTGAAGGCCCGGGCCGAGCGATAGACCGAATTCATCGGCGCGATATGGTCCTCGCGACTGGCCTGGAAATAGAGGGGGATGGTCACCTTGCTCAGGTCGACCGTCTCGCCGCCGATTTTGAACTCGCCTTTTGCCAGCAGGTTCTTGCCGTACATGCTGCGCAGATAGTCCATGTGCAGGGTCTTGGGCATGCGGGTCTGGTCGGCGTTCCAGAACAGCAGGTCGAAGGCCGGCGGCGACTTGCCCATCAGATAGTTGGACACGAAGAACGACCAGATCAGGTCATTGGCGCGCAGGGCATTGAAGGTGTCGGCCATCGAGGCCCCGGGCAGGACCCCGCCCGCCGCGTCCATCATCTGTTCGACTTCATTGAGCCAGTGCTCGTCGGTGAACAACAGGAGGTCGCCGGCCTCGGCAAAATCATGCTGGGCGGCGAAGAAGGTGGTGGCGTTGACCCGCTTGTCGCCCTTCGCGGCCATATGGGCCAGGGCCGCCCCCATTAGCGTGCCGCCGATGCAGTAGCCGACGGTATTCAGCCGGTCGGTGCCGCACTGCTCCATCACCTTTTCGGTGGCGCGGTAGATGCCCTTCTGCAGATATTCGTCAAAGCCCCAGCCGGCCTTGTCCTTGTCCGGATTGACCCAGGAACAGACGAACACCGTAAAGCCCTGGGCCGAGAGCCAGCGGATCATCGAATTCTGCGGCTGCAGGTCCAGGATGTAGAATTTGTTGATCCACGGCGGAAAGATCAGCAACGGAATGGCGCGCTGTTTGTCGGTGGCCGCATCGAACTGGATCAGCTCGAACAGCTCGTCGCGCCAGACCACCTGTCCGGGGGCCGTGGCGACGTTTTCGCCGACGACGAACTGGCCGTAGTCGGCCTGGCTGATCTTCAGCTTGCCGGCCCCGCGCTCGAGATCGGCGGCGAAATTCTGCATGCCCTTGACCAGGGATTCGCCATTGCTCTCGGCCATGGCCTTCAGCGCCGCCGGATTGGAGGCGAGGAAATTCGACGGCGAGAAGGCATCGGTCAGCAGCCGGGTGAAGAATTCGGCGCGGCGGCGCGTACGGGGGTCGACGTCCTCGACGCTCGAGACCAGCCCGTTCATCCAGTCGGCCGTGGCCAGATAGGACTGGCGCATCACGTCGAACATCGGATTTTCCGACCAGGCCGGATCCTTGAACCGCTTGTCCTTCGACGGCGGGGCGGGAACCTCTTCGCCGGCGGCACGACGGGCGGTATCGGACCACAGGGTCATGTAGCGGCCGAACAGATCCGCCTGGGCGGAGAACAGCTTGTCCGGGCGCGCGGCGAGACTGGACATCACCTCGGTCATCGCCGGACCGATGTTGAACGGATCAGCCGACAGGGCGGCGGGACGATCCGCCTGGCTGAGCGCCGCCTCGGCGATGGCCGTCTGGGCGGTCATCGCGGCCTTGGCCAGGTTCAACGACAGGGTCTCGATCATCCGGCGCTGGTCGGCGGCCAGGTCGGCGACCGGATCGGCGACCGGATCCGGCGTTTTCGGAGCCGCTGATTCGGGGGGCGGACTCTCGTCCACCGGCGTTTTCCGTGCCGCGGCGCGCGGCCGGGCCGAGGTCGGTCTCCCGGCCTTGCGCGGCGCACGCGGGGTTGCGGCGGCAGCCTCGCCGGTGGGCTTTGACGGGCGCTTGGCCATGGTCGGAGTCCCTGGATTCGTCACTTGCGGTCATCGGGCGGCGGCACCGCCCTTCCGCCGCCCCCGATCATGGCATATGACCGGGTCCGAAATGAACGTGTCAGCACGGAAAAAGATGGTCACGCTCCTGTCGGGAGCGATTCTCGGCGGCCTCGCCGGCTGCGCGGGCAGCCATGGCGAGGGCGTGGCCTCGAGTCCGGCCGTCGTGGCCCTGGTCGACGCCAACCGCACCTATCCCCGCTGGGAAGACTTTCCGGCCACGCCCACCGATCTGCCGCCGGCGTCCGTCGTGGCCGGCCAGGTCGCCACCCTGAATGTCACCGGCGGTACCCTGTCGGGCGAGGTGTCACGGCTGGACTGGACCCTGTCCGATCCCGACGCCTATGTCGCGGCCGTCATGGCCCGGATCGCGGCGGCCCGGATCGCCCCGGCCACGGCCCGGACCCGGGCCGAGATCGACGCTCTTGCCGATGAGCTCCGGGAACGCGGCCGCGCCCCGCCGCCCATCGCGCGGCGTTGATCACGCCCCCTACCTTCGACCGGACGACAGAATCCGGAGTTTTTCGTTCCAGGAGTTCATCCATGGCTGACCAGGCCCCCTATTCCTCGACCCTCGCCGCCGATGCGGCCCGGGTGACCGAACTGGCGGCGATCGCCTCCTATGCCGGGATCGGTCGGGGCGACGAGAAGGCGGCCGACCAGCTGGCCGTGGACGCGATGCGCACGGCGCTGAATGCGCTCGCCATCGACGGCAAGATCGTCATCGGGGAGGGCGAACGCGACGAGGCCCCGATGCTCTACATCGGCGAAAAGGTCGGGACCGGCAAAGGCCCGGTCATCGACATCGCCCTCGATCCGCTCGAAGGCACCACCCTGACGGCCAAGGCCATGGCCAACGCCCTGTGCGTGCTGGCCATGTCGCCCGGCGGCGGCATGCTGCATGCGCCCGACACCTATATGGACAAGATCGCCATCGGGCCCGGCTTCAAGCCCGGCACCGTCGACCTCGACATGACGCCGCAGGACAATGTCCGCTCGCTGGCCGCCGCCAAGGGGGTCCAGCCGTCCGAAATCACCGTCTGCGTGATGGACCGCACGCGCCACGCTGACCTGATCGCCGCCCTGCGGGACGTCGGGGCCAAGGTGATGCTGATCACCGACGGTGACGTGGCCGGGGTGATCCATACGGCCGAGCCCGAAACCGGCATTGACCTGTATCTGGGCTCGGGCGGCGCGCCCGAGGGGGTGCTGGCAGCCGCGGCGCTGAAATGCGTCGGCGGCCATTTCCAGGGCCGGCTGGTCTTCCGCAACGACGACGAGCGGGCCCGGGCCGAAAAGACCGGGGTGACCGATTTCGAGCGCAAATATGACCTGCATGAACTGGTGTCCACCGACGCCATCTTCGCCGCGACCGGCGTGACCAAGGGGGCGATGCTGGACGGGGTCAGAATGCACAACGGTTTCGTCACCACCCATACGCTGGTGATGGATTCCAGCACCCGCACGGTGCAGCGCATCCGCACGACGCGGCCGGTCTGATGGCCGACGGCGCGCCCGTACCGGCCGCCGAACCCGCCTTTCTGGGGGTGACCCGCTCGCTGTCCGGCCGGGTCTGGCGGCAGCGCCCGGCCGAGGCCGCGACCATCCGCGCCCATATGCAGGCGCTGGAGCTGGAAGAACCCCTGGCCCGGGCCCTGGCCGCCCGGGGCGTGCGGGCCGACCAGGGGGCCGACTTCCTCGCCCCGACGCTGAAGGCCCTGTTTCCCGACCCGTCCAGCTTCATGGACATGGACGCGGCCGCCGTGGCCATTCTCGACGCCATCCAGGCCGGGGCCTCGGTCCATGTCTTCGCCGACTATGACGTCGACGGAGCCTCCAGCGCCGCCCTGCTGGTGCGCTGGTTCCGGGCCCTGGGCGTCGACCTGCCCATCTATGTGCCGGACCGGATCACCGAGGGTTACGGCCCCAGCCCGCGGGCCTTCGACACCCTGAAGGCGGCCGGGGCCGACCTGGTCATCACCGTCGACTGCGGCGCGGCGGCCAATGAGGCCGTGGCCCACGCCTCGGCCATCGGGCTGAAGGTGGTGGTGATCGACCACCATATGATGCGCGAGCATCCGCCGGTCTGCGCCGCCGTGGTCAATCCCAACCGCCCGGGCTGCAACTCCGGCCAGGGCAACCTGGCCGCCGCCGGCGTGGTGTTCGTGCTGCTGGCGGCGCTCAACCGCGAGGGCCGGGCCCGCAACCTGTTCGCCGACCGGCCCGAGCCGGACATCCGCCAGTGGCTGGATCTGGCCGCCATGGGGGCGATCTGCGACGTCACCGGCCTGACCGGCTTCAACCGGGCCCTGACCAGCCTCGGCCTGAAGGTCATGTCGGACTGGCGCAATCCGGGGCTGAAGGCCCTGCTGGCCGCGGCCGGAGCCGAGGAGGGACCGGCCAAGAGCAACCACGCCGGATTCATCCTCGGCCCGCGCATCAATGCCGGCGGACGGATCGGCAAGTCCGACCTCGGGGCCCGCCTGCTGTCGACCGACGACCCGGCCGAGGCCGCAGCCCTGGCCCGGGAACTCGACGCCCTCAATATTGCCCGCCGCGAGGTCGAGCGCGACGTCACCGACCAGGCCCAGCGCCGGGTCGAGGCCACCGGAGCCCATGACGACGGCTCGGCCGTGGTGGTCATCGCCGGCGACGACTGGCATCCCGGGGTGGTCGGCATCGTCGCCGGGCGGCTGCGCGAGCGCTGGCGCAAGCCGGTCGTGGTCATCGGCGTCGATGCGGTCAACGGCATCGGCAAGGGCTCGGGCCGGTCGCAGCCGGGCATGAACCTCGGCCGGGCGGTGCAGGCGGCGTGGGAGACGGGCGTGCTGATCGCCGGCGGCGGCCACGCCATGGCCGCGGGCCTGACGGTGCGGGCCGACGCCATCGATGCCCTGCGCGACTTCCTCAATGACCGGATGATCGGCGAACAGGCCGGAGCCGACGCGATGGACCGGGTCGAGCTGGATGCGCTGATCGAACCGGGGGCCGCCAGCCGGGCCCTGTTCGAACAGTTCGAGCGTCTGGCCCCGTTCGGCCCGGCCAATCCCGAGCCGCTGTTCGCCCTGCACGGGGTTCAGGTGCGCGACGCCGTGGCGATGAACGGCGGTCACGTACGCTGCCGGCTGGTCGGGGCCGACGGGGCGTCGGTCAAGGCCATTGCCTGGCGCTGCGCCGACCTGCCGGGCGGGCGGGCCCTGCTGGCGGGGCAGGGCGGTTTGAGCGTGGCCGGCCGGCTGAAGGCGGATGACTGGAACGGTCGCCGGGGCGTCCAGTTCGAGATCGAGGATATCGCCGACCCACGCATGGGCTGACCAGATCCGTCAAAAAAACCTTTGCAGACCCGCAGACTGGGGCTTGCACGACCCGGAATCGGCGGCTATATCGCCCGCTCTCCGCGCAGTGGTCCCTTCGTCTATCGGTTAGGACGTCAGGTTTTCAACCTGAAGAGAGGGGTTCGACTCCCCTAGGGACTACCACGCGGAGCCTTTCCCCAAACCCCGGAACGATTCGTGCCCTGTCGGCGACAGGCCGTTGCGCACGCGACCGTTTTATTGCCCAGCTTGACCGGAAGCGGCGGCAGGGTTGAAATTTCATTCTGTCGGAAGCGGTATTGGCAGTGAAATACTCGTTTTTCCCTTTTCAGCCGTTCGCCGAACCGTGTTAGTATATCTCCCTGTCTGCGACAAACGCGGGCCGGGGAGGCGTGGTGCCAGAATACGAAGACTCCGATACGCACACGGTGGTCCGTGTGACTGGCCGGATCAAATGGTTCGATCCCGGCAAGGGGTACGGCTTTATCGTCCCTGACGATCCGGACCTGACCGGACTCAAGGACGTGCTGCTCCACATCTCGAGTCTGCGGGACAGCGGACTCGACGTCGCCGCCGAGGGCGCACCGATCGTCTGTGACTGCGTCTGCCGGGCCAAGGGCTGGCAGGTCGCCGAGGTGGTCGAGGTCGGCGATGCGCCGCCGCCCGGAAGCGGCCCTTCCGTCCAGAAGTCCGGCTATGACGGCCTGCGCTCCTATAACGCCCCGCATCCGGCCACCCCCGAATCCGTCCCGGCCGGGCCGATGGAGATGGCCGTCGTAAAATGGTTCAATCGCACCAAGGGCTACGGTTTCGTGGTGCGCAACGGCGAACCAGGCGATATCTTCGTCCATGTCGAGACCCTGCGGCGCTGTGGCCTGGATGATCTCCTGCCCGGCGAGGCGGTGGCCGTGCGATTCGCCGACGGTCCCAAGGGGCTGGTGGTCGCGGAAATCAAACCGGGCGACTGACCTCGCCCCAGAAGGGCGTAGCGAGATGTCCAGTCGTCGTAGGATCCTGACGGGCATGCTGGCGGCGATGCTGCTGGCACCGCTCACGGCTTGCGCCGGGGCCCAGACACCCAAGGACGCCACCGGGCGACCGCTGGAACCCCTGACCATCGTGACCGCCACTGGCGAGCATGAATTCTGGGTCGAGATCGCCGACGAGGAACCCGAGCGCCAGCGCGGCATGATGTTCCGCGAGCCGCTGGCCGACGATCGCGGCATGCTGTTTGAATTCCCCGACGTGGCCGAGCGGGCGTTCTGGATGCGCAACACACCCAGTTCGCTGGACATCATCTACATCGACCCCCGGGGCCGGATCGTCTCGATCGCCGCCCACGCGGTTCCGTTCTCGGAAATCACCATCCCGTCGCGGGGGGCCGCCAGCGGGGTGCTGGAACTGCGCGCCGGACGGGCCGAAGAGATCGGTGCCAGGGCCGGCGACCAGGTCCGACACGAATTCTTCCGTCCCGGGGGCTGATCACGCGTTGCGGCGGACCGGGGTCCGTGGCAAGAGACGCCTCCGCCGGTTCGGAGTGTGGCGCAGCCTGGTAGCGCATCTGGTTTGGGACCAGAGGGTCGGAGGTTCGAATCCTCTCACTCCGACCATCGGTGGCCCGGGTCTCAGGACCCCGGGGAAGGCATGATTATCCCGGCCTCGGACGGCCGTGTGCGCCGCGTGCGGCGAATTCTGGAGACCCGGCCATGCTGGCGCGCATCTATCGACCCGCGAAGACCGCGATGCAGTCCGGCAAGGCCAGAACCCATGACTGGCGGCTGGAGTTTGAACCGGCCTCGGCCCGCATCATCGATCCGCTGATGGGCTGGACCGGTTCCACCGACATGAACGGCCAGGTCCGGCTCAGCTTCGAGACCAGCGAGGAGGCCGTGGCCTATGCCGAGCGGCACGGCATCCCGTTCCGCCTGCAGACCCCGCAGGAGCCGCCGGTGATCATCAAGACCTATGCCGACAATTTCGCCACCGCGCGCAAACAGCCCTGGACCCACTGAGGCCGCTGCGCCGACGTCCGCCCTCCGGCCCCGGCCGCAAGCGCCCATAGCTCAACCGGATAGAGCACCCGCCTTCTAAGCGGACGGTTGCAGGTTCGAGTCCTGCTGGGCGCGCCAGGGGAACCACGGAATCGCCATCGCTCGTGACGGTCCGGCACACCCGGTCGACAGTCGGCTTTCGCCGGCCCGCGGCCGGACCGCGACGACTGCGGAACGAACCGGCGACACGGCGCCTGGCGTCATCCCGCGCCGGCGCTAGGCGGGTCGCGCCGCGGGATCGGGCAGACGGGCGGCGCGCTGCCGGGCCCGCAGGTAGATGATCGGGGTCGCCAGGGTGCGCAGGGCCGCGAGCGCGAACGCCAGCCCATACAGCCTGATTCCCACGAGAAAGATTTCACCGTTGATCGTCGCCGAGGTGAGCGGCTCGGCGACGATCAGCTTGGTCATCGGCTTCAGGGCGTCAGGCCCGAGGAAGAACAGAAAATAGCCGATCGACCCCGCGATCCCTTCGCGCAGGAAGGTCTCGGTCGCGTCCAGGGCGCCAAAATCACCAAACAGGGTCTCCTGCACCGGCTGGGGCGCGAAGGCGTAGCTGGTCCCCATCAGCGCGAAGATGACCAGGAACATGACGAGCCGCGCCGCATAGACCCCGGAGAGAAGCGCGACGGTCTGCACCGGACGCAGGCGCTGGAGCAGGGAGGCCCGTTTCACGTCGTCGTCACCGACGGCGGGAATGAGGTCCGGAAAGGTTGAACCCACGATCGCGATGAATTTTCCGATCAGGTCCGCCAGTACGATCGCGAGCACCAGCAGGAACAGGAGCGACGATACGCTTCGCTCGGCGAGCAACGTGTTGACCGTCTCGGAGACGCCCAGGATCGCCACGGTGGCGATGATCAGGACCGAAATTATCGAACCCTCGATCGTGCGGCGCACAACTCGGATGATCCCCAGCATCGCATTCCCCCCGGACGCGCAAGACGACAGGCCGTCATCGATAGCACAGACGCCGCCCGGTTCCGAACCGGTCCAGACCCTGCTCCAGGTCGGCGATCAGCTCGACCGGATCCTCCAGGCCGATATGCAGACGCAGCAGCGGGCCGGCCAGGGTCGGCGGTGCCTGGCGCCAGGCCAGCTGCGAGGTCTCGTGGGTGATCAGGCTCTCGAACCCGCCCCACGAAAAGCCGAGCCCGAACAGGGTCAGCGAATCGAGCAGGGCGTCGGCCGACGCCGGTGTGCCGCCGTTCAGGACCACGCCGAGGATCGAGGCCGCGCCATCATAGTCACGCCGCCACAGAGCATGACCGGGGGATCCGGGAAGCGGAGGATAGAGGACGCGCGCCACCTCCGGCCGGGCCTGCAGCCATTCGGCCACCCGCAGGGCCGAACGCCCCTGCTCGCCATAGCGCAGGGGCAGGGTGCGCAGCCCGCGCAGCGCCAGCCAGGCGTCGTCGGGCGAGACCCGCCAGCCCAGGTCCTCAAGGGTCTCGGCGATCGGACGGCCGACGGCGGGGTCCGCGACGGCGATCGACCCCATCAGCAGATCCGAATGGCCGCCGACATATTTGGTCACCGCCTGCACGCTGACGTCGACACCATGGGCCAGCGGGCGGAAGGCCAGTCCGGCCCCCCAGGTATTGTCCATCACGGTCAGCCCCCCGCGGGCGCGGCAGGCCGCGGCCAGGGCGGCGACATCCTGAACGTCGAAGGTCAGGGAGGCGGGCGATTCGATCAGCAGGACCCGGGTGCGGTCGGTCAGGGCGGCGATGACCGCCTCGGTCGAGGCGGTGGCCTGATGAAACCGGCTGGTCACGCCGCGCGCGGCCAGGTGCCGGGTCAGAAACCGGCGGCTGGGGCCGTAGACGGCGTCCGTGGTCAGGACCTCGTCGCCGGGCCGGGTCAGGGCGGTGACCGGCACGGTCACAGCGGCCAGCCCGGAGGGGACCAGGCCGGTCCAGCGCGCCCCTTCCAGGTCGGACAGGGCGGATCGCAGTTCGCCGGCGGCCCCCAGGTCCTCGATGCCGTAGACCGGCCCGGGGCCGGGGTCGCGCATCAGGGCGGCGCTGTCGTTGAGCAGGGTCGAGGCGCGCTCGATCGGCGGATTGACGGGGCGGCGTCCCCGGCCGCGACGCGTCGCGCCGGCGATGAGACGGGTACGGTCGGATTGTGGAGCCATGACGGTTGGATTGCCCGGACGGGTTGCGATTGCCTCGCCAAGAGCCTCTAAAGTGGGACACGGTGCAAGGCCCCGACAGCCATGGTCGGGCGCGAGACGGCGAGGCGCGGATGAGCAAGAAAGCGATTTGGCGGGCGGCGACGGCGGTGGTCCTCAGCCTCGCCGTGGCGGCCTGCGGACGGGACCGGACCCCGGACGAGACGGTTCCCGACGGCACCCCGAGCCCCGCGCCGCGAACCAGCACGGTCGAACCGATCGCCAGTCCCACGCTGCAGACCGTCAAACGGCGCGGCCGGCTCAACTGCGGTGTCCACGAGGGGCTTGTCGGATTCGCCTACACCGACAATCGCGGTCAGTGGCGCGGCTTCGACGTCGACTTCTGCCGGGCGATGGCCGCGGCCATCTTCAATGATCCGAACGCGGTCCGGTTTGTGCCCCTGGCCATCGGCCGGCGGTTCGAGGCGCTGGATGACGGTCGCGTCGACGTCCTGTGGCGCAACACCTCCTGGACCATGACCCGTGACGGCGGCGAAGGCCTGAGCTTCGCCGGGATCAACTATTTCGACGGCCAGGGTTTCATGGTGCGCCGGGCCCTGACCCTGAACAGCGCGGTCGAGCTCAAGGGGGCCCGGGTCTGCGTCCAGGCCGGTTCCACGTCCGAGCTGAACGCCGCGGACTATTTCCGCTCGCGCGGCATCGACTACCGGCCCGTGGTCCTGCCCAGCGAGGAGGCCGCGCGCCAGGCCTATGCCCGCGAGGACTGCGACGCCCTCAGCGCCGACATCTCGGCCCTGGCGGCCACCCGCACCACCCTGTCGAACCCCGAGCAGCACGCCATCCTGCCCGACGTCATCTCCAAGGAGGCCCTCGGCCCGGTCGTGCGGCGCGGCGACGAACAATGGACCGCCATCGTGCGCTGGACCCTGAACGCGGTGATCCTCGCCGAGGAGCTGGGCGTGACCAGGGCCACGGTGGCCGCCCAGGCCCGCGATTCGACCGACCCGCGCGTGCGTCGCCTGCTGGGGGTCGAGGGCGAGTTCGGGCCGATGCTGGGCCTGTCCAGGAACTGGGCCCGCAATGCCATCGGTGCCGTGGGCAACTACGGGGAAATCTTCAATCGCAACCTGGGTGACGATTCAGCGCTCGACCTGGCGCGCGGCTTGAACGCACAATGGAACGCACGACCCGGCGGGTTGATCTACGCCCTGCCGATTCGATAGACGCCACTCAAGAGCGCCCCGGGGGAAGACCTATGGATACGATCAAGCGCGGCAAGCTGCCGCTTCACTGGCTGATGCTGATCGGCTTCCTCGTCGGGCTGGGCGGCGGCATGTTCGTCAATCTGACGGTCGGCGCCGACACCGGCTGGGTCCAGTGGCTGACCTCGAACATCACCGGACCGGCCGGCCAGATCTTCCTGCGCCTGCTGTTCATGCTGGTCATCCCCCTGCTGTTCTCGGCCCTGGTGGTCGGCGTCGCCGAGATGGGCGACCTCAAGGCGCTGGGCCGGGCCGGCACCAAGACCCTGATGCTGACCGTTGTCGTCTCCAGCATCGCCGTGCTGATCGGCATCGCCATGGTCAATATCTTCCGGCCCGGCGACGGCGTTGATCCGCTGCTGGCGCAGAGACTCCTCGAGGAGGGCGCGGCCGGGGCCGCCAATATCGTCGGCAATGCGCCCAAGTCCGTCGAGCTGGGCCAGTTCTTCCTCGACCTGATCCCGTCCAATGTCTTCACCGCCGCCTCGCAGAACCAGATCCTGCCGGTGATGGTCTTCGCCCTCCTGTTCGGCATCGGCCTGGTCATGGCCAGGAGCCGCTCGACCGACCGCCTTCAGGAGGTGATCGAGGGCATCTTCGAAGTGACGATGAAGCTGATCAACCTGGTCATCAAACTGGCCCCGATCGCCATCGCCTGCCTGATGTTCAACCTGGCGGCCCTGTTCGGCTGGGAACTGCTGGTGCGGCTGGCCGCCTATGTCGGCGTCGCCGTCGGGGCCATGCTGATCCATATGTTCGTGGTCTATCCGATCGTGGTCTGGACCATGGGCGGCATGTCGCCGGTCAAATTCTTCAGCGCCGTGCGCGAGCCGATGGTCGTGGCCTTCTCGACCGCCTCGTCCAACGCCAGCCTGCCGGTGGCGTTGCGGGCCGCCGAGTTCGAACTGAAGCTGCCGCGCAAGATCGCCCGCTTCGTCCTGACCGTCGGCGCGACCGCCAACCAGAACGGCACGGCCCTGTTCGAGGGGGTGACGGTGCTGTTCCTGGCCCAGTTCTTCGGCATCGACCTGACGATCACCCAGCAGGTGGTGGTCATGCTGGTCTGTATCCTCGGCGGCATCGGCACCGCCGGCGTCCCCGCCGGTTCCCTGCCGGTGGTGGCCATGATCCTGGTCATGGTCGGGGTCCCGGCCGAGGGCATCGGCCTGATCCTCGGCGTCGACCGCTTCCTCGACATGTGCCGCACCACGCTGAACGTCACCGGCGACCTGGTGCTGGCCACGGTGGTGTCGCGCGGCGAGACCGACGACATCGTGCCGGAAGGCCTGCCCGAGCCGGTCGCCCCGCCGCCCTAACGGTCTGTCGGGGTGGTCGCGATCGCCGTGTCGGCGCGACCGCCCCATTCCGCCCAGCTGCCGTCATACAGGCGCGACGGCTTGCCGAGGACGGCCAGCCCCAGGGACAGGACAGCCGCGGTGACGCCGCTGCCGCAGCTGGTGATCACCGGCCGGTCGGGATCGATCCCCGCCGCGTGAAACGCCGCTTGCAGGGCCGCCCCGCGCTTCATCGTCGCGTCCGGCCGCAGCAGGTCGGCGAAGGGCAGGTTGCAGGCCCCCGGCATATGGCCGCCGCGCAGGCCCGGTCGGGGCTCCGGGGCGGTGCCGGCGAAGCGACCCGCGGACCGGGCGTCCAGCACCTGGACCCCGGCGTCGGCAGCGCCGGCCACCGCAGCCCGGTCCGCCACCGCATCTGGATCGAACTGGGCCCGGAACCGGGCCGGGTCCGGCGGCGACCGGGGTCCGGCCTCCAGCGGACCGCCCGCCGCGCGCCAGGCCGGTAGGCCGCCGTCCAGCACCCGGACCCGCGACGCGCCGAACGTCCGCAACATCCACCAGATCCGCGCGGCCGAGACCAGGCCGGGGGTGTCATAGACGACGATGTCGTCCTGATCGCCGATGCCCAGGGCCGAGACATGGGCGGCAAAGGCGGCGGCCGTCGGCAGCATATGGGGCAGGGGACTGGCCCGGTCCGACCCGGCCTCCAGATCGAAGAACACCGCCCCGGGGAGCCGTTCGCGCGCGAAATCGATCCGCCCGTCGCGCCCGTCCAGATGCCAGCTGGCATCGACGATCCGCAGATCGGTGTGGCCCAGCAGGGCCTTGAGGTCAGGGACGGTGATCAGGGGCAAGGACGGGGTCATGGCCGAATCCTACACCCTCAGATCCGGTTCAGCGCCAGCTGGATCACATCGGTCCGCCCCGAGCGGAAACCGGCCTCGCAATAGCCGAGGTAGAAGCGCCACAGCCGCCGGAAACGCTCGTCAAAGCCGCCCATGCGGCGGATGTCCGGCCAGGCGGCCTGGAAGCGCCCGTCCCACAGGGCCAGGGTGTCGGCATAGTCACTGCCGAAGCGCTCGACCGCCTGCCAGTCCAGACCCGCCTGTTCGATCACCGGCCGCAGCCGGGCCTCGGACGGCAGCATGCCGCCGGGGAAGACGTATTTCTGGATGAAGTCGGTCCGGCTGTTGTAGTCCTCGAACAGGGCGTCCTGGATGGTGATGATCTGCAGGCCCGCGCGACCGCCGGGGACGAGGACCTCGCGGATCTTGTCGAAATAGGCCGGCCAGTACTCGCGGCCGACCGCCTCGAACATCTCGATCGAGGCGACCCGGTCAAACCGGCCCGCGACGTCGCGATAGTCGAGCATGCGGATGTCGGTCCGCTCGGCCAGACCGGCCTCGAACAGGCGGCGACGGGCGAAGTCGTGCTGCTCCTGCGAGATGGTGACCCCGGTGACATGGGCCCCGATCTCGCGTGCCGCATATTCGGCGAACCCGCCCCAGCCACAGCCGATTTCCAGCACGGTCTGGCCGGGCTGCAGATCCATCAGCCGGGCGAGCGCCGCGTATTTGCGGGTCTGGGCCGCCTCCAGACCGTCGTCCGGACCGGCGAACCGGGCCGACGAATAGGTCATGGTCGCGTCCAGCCAGGCGGCATAGAAGGCATTGCCCAGGTCATAGTGGGCATGGATGTTCTTGCGCGAGCCACTGCGGCTGTTGCGGCGACGCCGGTGCGACAGCCGGTTGATCACGCGCATGACCGGATTGCCGTCGACCACCTGACGGATGTGGTCATAGTTGGCGGCGATCGACTCCAGCAGCACGGCCAGATGCGGGGTTTCCCACTCACCGGCCATATGACCTTCAGCGAAACCGATGTCGCCACTGGCCAGCACCCGCCCGGCAAAGCGATAGTCGCGCACATCCAGGATGGCCGAGGGACCGGGGCGACCGCCTTCGAGCTGATGCACCTCGCCGTTCGGCAATTGCACCGACAGCCGGCCATAGGTCCAGTTGGCCGCCAGCAACCGCAGCAGCAGACTGAAGCCCCGCGGCGTGCGCGCGGCCGCCGTCGGGATGTCGGCCGTAACGGCGGTCATGCCCGGCACACGGCGGCGGTCGGTTCAGTCATCAGAATTGCGGGCCGGGGTGATCGTGCGCAGGGCATCCAGCGCGCGGAGCCGGGCCCGGGCATGATCGACGATCGGCCGGGGATAGTCGTGGCCCGGCCGGATCCCGGCCTGGCGCAGGATCTCGGGCGGGGCGGTCCACGGCGCGTGCAGCCAGCGGTCGGGGAGCCGCCGCAACTCGGGGACCCATGTCCGGACATATCGACCGTCTGCATCAAACTTTTCGCCTTGTGTGACCGGGTTGAACACCCGGAAATACGGGGCGGCATCGGCTCCGGATCCAGCGATCCACTGCCAATTCTGAATATTGTTGCCCGGATCGGCATCCACAAGGGTGTTCCAGAACCAGCGTTCGCCCACGCGCCAGTCGATCAGCAGGTCCTTCACCAGGAAGGAACCGACGATCATGCGCACCCGGTTGTGCATCCAGCCCGTCGCCCAGAGCTGGCGCATGCCGGCGTCGACAATCGGAAATCCCGTCTGTCCGGTCTGCCAGGCGGCGAGGCCGGCGGGATCCTCACGCCATGGCATGGCGTCATAATCCGGCCGGAAGGCCCGGTCGGCCATGGCCGGAAACTGGTGCAGCAGATGGGTCGAGAAATCGCGCCAGCCCAGCTGGGCCACGAATTTCTCGGCCTCCGGTCCCGGAACCCGGCCATCGGCGGCGGCGCTACGGGCGGCGGCCACGGCGCGCCACGGGCAGAGCTCGCCGAAATGCAGATGCGGTGACAGGCGGCTGGTCCCCGGGACCGCGGGCCTGTCGCGATCCCGGCTGTAGGTGCCCAGTCCGTGATCGACAAAGGCCGCCAGCGCCGCCGCGGCCCCGGCCTCGCCGGGGGTTCCGACGAAGCCGGAGGCCCAATCCGGGCGCGTGGGTTTCAGGGACCAGTCGTCGATGCAGGCGGAGGCCAGGGTCCCGACGCCGGATACGGCCGCCGGTGCCGGCACGGGCGGCGACGGCTCGGTCCCGGCCAGGAGCGTCTTGAGAAAGGGGGTGAACACCTTGTACGGCCCGCCGCTGCCGGTCAGCACCGTCCCGGGCCGGGCCAGCAGCGAGCCGTTGAAGCCCCGACACTCGACCCCCTCGGCCTTCAGCCCGTGGGCGATGTCGGCGTCCCGGCTCCAGGCCTCGGGCTCGAACAGCCGGTTCAGGAACACCGTCGCGGCCCCGGTCTCGGCAATCAGGTGCCGCAGCTCGGCCTCGCAGTTCCCGCGGCGCAGGACCAGCGGGGCCCCCTTGGCGGCAAGGTCGGCGGCCAGGGCCCGCAGCGATCCGTCCAGCCACCACAGGGACGCGGCCCCGGCCGGGCGCACCGTCCCGCCCTCGTCGTGGATATAGACCGGCACGACCGGCCGGCCCGTCGCCAGGGCGTGCGCCAGGGCCGGGTTGTCGGCCAGGCGCAGGTCGCGGCGAAACCAGACGATGACCGGGGCGTCGTCGGGGGGCGTCTCGGTGGTCACGGGGGCGATCTCCATGGTAGCTTGCGCACAGTTACGGCTGACGCCACCTGATGGCCGCATAGACCCGGCATCGACCCAGCGTCACAAGCCCCCATCCAGTCGAAAGTCCCGCCCGTGAGCCGACCCAACGCCATCATCACCCTGTCCGAAGGCCTGAGGCGACCCGTCGTCATCGGCGGCGGCAACCGCATCGCCTTCATCGCCGGCCCCTGCCAGCTGGAGAGCCGCCAGCACGCGCTGGAAATGGCCCATGCGCTGAAGGAAATCGGCGAGCGGCTGAATGTCGGCATGATCTACAAGACCAGTTTCGACAAGGCCAACCGCACCTCGGCCAGCGCCGCGCGCGGTCTGGGCCTGAAGGACTCCCTGCCGATCTTCGCCGAGATCCGCGCGGTCACCGGCCTGCCGGTGCTGACCGACGTCCATTCGGAAAGCCAGGCCACCGAGGCCGCCCAGGCCGTGGACGTGCTGCAGATCCCGGCCTTCCTGTGCCGCCAGACCGACCTGCTGCTGGCGGCCGCCGCCACCGGCAAGGTCATCAACATCAAGAAGGGCCAGTTCCTGGCCCCGTGGGACATGAAGAACGTCATCGCCAAGGTCGCCGGCGCGGGCAATCCCAACGTCATGGCCTGCGAGCGGGGCACCAGCTTCGGCTACAACACCCTGGTCTCGGACATGCGCGGCCTGCCGGTGATGCGGGAGATCGGCTGCCCGGTGGTGTTTGACGCCACCCACAGCGTGCAGCAGCCGGGCGGGCAGGGCACCTCCTCGGGCGGTCAGCGCGAGTTCGTGCCGGTGCTGGCCCGGGCCGCCGTGGCCGTCGGCGTCGACGCCGTCTTCATGGAAACCCACCAGGACCCGGACAATGCCCCGTCCGACGGGCCCAACATGGTGCCGCTGAACCGGTTCGAGGCCCTGTGCGCCGAGCTGCTGGCCTTCGATGATCTGGCCAAGGCCGTGATGGCCAAGGCCGGGTGAATCCGGTAGCCCGGTTCCATGGCTGAACGATCTCCCGAAACCCGTCCCCTCGACCTCGGGACCCTGCAGACCCTGCTTGACCGGGTGCGCGACCTGAAGATCGCCTGCGTCGGCGATCTGATGCTGGACCGCTACGTCTATGGCGAGGTCAGCCGCATCTCGCCCGAGGCCCCGATTCCGGTGCTGCGGGCCGGTCAGACGGTGGCCATGCCCGGCGGGGTCGGCAATGTCGCCCGCAATGTCGCGGCCCTCGGTGGGCGGGCGCGACTGGGGGCGGTGGCGGGCGACGACGCCGCCGGTCAGGATCTGGGCCGGTTGATCGCCGATGAGTCCCGGATCGAGGATTTCGTGGTCCGACCAGCCGGGGCCAGCACCGTGATCAAGACCCGGTTCGTCGCCGCCGGCCAGCAGCTGCTGCGTCTCGACGACGAGTCGGATCAGCGTCAGACACTGGATGACAGCGACGCCTTTTCCACGGCTTCTGCGATTCTTCTGTCAGATTACGCCAAAGGGGTGGTCGGCGACGGCCTGATCGCCGCGGCCCTGACCGCAGCCCGTGCGAGCGGCGCGGCCGTGGTAGTCGACCCCAAGGGACGCGACTTCGCCCGCTACGGGGCCGTCGATGTGATCAAGCCCAATGCCAGCGAACTGGCCGGGGCCACCGGCCTGCCGGTCGAGACCGACGCCGAGGTCGAGGCGGCCCTGACCGCCCTGCTGGCCGCAACGACCGCGAAAGCCATCGTCGTCACCCGCGCCGGCAAGGGTATGAGCCTGGCCCGCCGGGACGGGCCGGTTCAGCATTTTCCGGGCCGGGCCCGCGAGGTGTTCGACGTCTCGGGGGCCGGGGACACCGGTCTGGCCGCCCTGGGCCTGGCCCTGGCGGCCGGATCGACGCTGGAAACCGCCGTCCAGTTCGCCATCCTCGCCTCGGGGGTGGTGGTCGGCAAGGCGGGCACGGCCGTGGTCACCCCGGCCGAGCTGATCGACGCCGAGATGAGCCAGCACGCCCACGCCGCCCACGCCAAGGTCACCCCGCTGGACGAGCTGGCGGCCGAGGTCGAGGGCTGGAAACGCCAGGGCCTGAAGGTCGGCTTCACCAACGGCTGTTTCGACATCCTGCACCGCGGCCACGTCGCCTATCTGGCCCAGGCGCGCGGCTGGTGCGACCGGCTGATCGTGGCGCTGAACACGGATGACTCGGTGCGACGGCTCAAGGGTGAGGGGCGGCCGGTCAATGATCTGGACAGCCGCGCCGTGGTGCTGGGCGGCCTGTCCAGCGTCGACCGCGTCACCTCCTTCGACGACCCGACCCCGATCGCCCTGATCGAACGCCTGCGCCCGGATGTGCTGATCAAGGGGGCCGACTATACCCGCGAGGGCGTCGTCGGCGGCGACGCGGTCGAAAGCTGGGGCGGGGTGGTCCGTCTGGCCACCTTCAGCGACGGCTATTCCACCACCCGCACCATCGAGAAGATGAAGGATCCCGCATGAGCCGTCAGATGATCGTGGTGACCGGCGGGGCCGGCTTCATCGGCTCCAACATTGTGGCCCGGCTGTGCGCCGACGACCGCCACGACGTCGTCGTCTGCGACCGGCTGGAGACGGCCGACCTGGCCAAGTGGAAGAATATCGCCAAACACCCGATCGCCGACTTCTGGCAGCCGGAGGAGCTGTTCGAACAGCTGGAACGCCACGCCGAGGACATACTGGCGGTCGTGCATATGGGGGCGATCTCGGCCACCACCGAGCCCGACGCCGACCTGATCCTGCGCACCAACTACACCCTGTCGCGCGACCTGTGGGACTGGTGCGCCATCCGCGACTGCCGGCTGATCTACGCCTCTTCGGCCGCGACCTACGGCGACGGCGAGCAGGGCTTCGAGGACAAGGACGATCTTGACTCCCTGTCGGCGCTTCGTCCGCTAAATGCCTACGGTTATTCGAAATTCCTGTTCGACCAGTACGCCCTGCGCCAGGCCGAGCGCAGTCAGGCCCCGGCCCAGTGGGCCGGGCTGAAATTCTTCAACGTCTACGGCCCGAACGAGGGCCACAAGGGCACGATGAAGTCGGTCGTGGCCCAGATCTGGCCCATGGTCGCCGCCGACAAGCCGGTGACCCTGTTCCGCTCGCACCGGTCCGACTATGCCGACGGCGGCCAGATGCGCGACTTCGTCTTCGTCGACGATGTGGTCGACATCATCATCTGGCTGCTGGAGACGCCGTCGGTCTCGGGCATCTACAACGCCGGCTCCGGTCAGGCCCGTTCGTTCGCCGACCTGGCCCGCGCCACCTTCGCCGCCGCCGGCAAGGCGGCCCGCATCGACTATGTCGATACGCCCGAGGTGATCCGCGATAAATACCAGTATTTCACCGAGGCCCGGATGGACCGGATCCGCGCCGCCGGCTTCGAGGGCCAGTCGACGCCGCTGGAAGAGGGGGTCCGGCGCTATGTGCAGGACTATCTCGCCACCCCGGATCCGTATCGATGAAGGGCCCGCCGCTGACCTTGCGCCAATGGGTCGGCTGGACCGGCTTTGCGCTGGTGTTCGCGTTTGTGGCGGCGATTGCGGTCTGGCGTGGCGACATCCTGCAGGCCGGACTGAACCCCCAGGTGCCGTTCCAGACCTACAGTCCGCCCCCGCCCCCGGACTATGCCACGCCGGCCGCCTGGGCCCTGCGCGACGCCCGCACCGCCGACGCCGGTCCCGCCGCCGTCTTCTTCGTCCATTCCACCACCTATGACGGCGGGCGCGAGTGGAACGGACCGATCGGCGACCGCAAGGCGGACGCCTATCTGAAGCGGGTCGTTCTGCCCAACTATGCCGGGCCGTTCGCGCGCGCCGGGGCCATCAGTGCCCCCCGCTACCGCCAGGCCAGCCTCTATACCCGGCTGACCCTGCGCGATGATGCCCGCGAGGCCCGGGCCTTCGCCTACGGTGACATCGCCGCGGCGTTCGACGTCTGGCTGGACGGCCACCCGCACGGCCCCCTGGTGCTGGCCGGGGTCGAACAGGGCGGGGAACTGCTGGAACGGCTGGTCCGCGAGCGGATCGCCGACGATCCGGCCCTGCGGCGCCGGCTGGTCGCGGTCTATCTGATGGATGTGGTGGCGCCCGCCTCCGGCCTGGCCCCGGCGGTGCCGGCCTGCGTCAGCCGCAACCGCACCGGCTGCGTGGTCGCCTGGTCTCCGGTGGCCTTCGACAATGACGGGGCCGCGCGCGGACGGCTGCGGCGGGCGCTGGTGTGGAACGCGCGGGGTCAGCTGGTGGATCTGAACGACCGGGCCGCCCTCTGCGTCAATCCGGTGACCGGCTCGACTGATACCGCGCCGGTCGAGGCGCGTCACCACCGGGGAGCGACCAATGCCACCGGCCTGGAACAGGGCGCGCGTCCGGCCCTGATCGCCCGTGAGGTGGCCACCGAATGCCGCGACGGCCTGCTGCGCTACAGCCAGCCCGGACTGGAGTCCTTCCGCGAGACGGGAAGCTGGAGCGATCGTAGAAAGGCACGCCCCTACAATCTGTTCTATGGCGATATTGAAGCAGATGTTGAGGCAAGGCTGGCGGTCTGGCTGGCCGACCAGCCCCGGATCTAGTCGGTTCCGGCCCGGTCGTTGCGCCAGTCGAACAGGGCCTCGAGGACCTGCACCGCCTGACCCCGGGCCGAGGTCAGGTCGGGGTCGCGGTTGAGCACCAGACGGGCGTCGTCCGCCGCCGTCTGCATCAGGGCCCGGTGCCGCACCGGATCGGCTAACCGGTAGGCCGGGAAACCGCTCTGGCGCAGGCCCAGCGGATCCCCCCCGCCGCGCAGGCGGAAATCCTCCTCGGCGATCTCGAAGCCGTCCTCGGTGCGGCGCAGGGTCTCGAGCCGTTCGCGCGCCGTCTGGCCCAGCCCCCCGTCCTGACCGCCGTACAGCAGGATACAGGCGCTGGCCTTGGCCCCGCGCCCGACCCGTCCGCGCAGCTGGTGCAGCTGCGCCAGGCCGAACCGGTCGGCGTGTTCGATGACCATGATCGAGGCATTGGGCACGTCGACCCCGACCTCGACCACCGTGGTGGCGACCAGCACCGGCAGACGGCCGGCGGCGAACTCGGCCATCACCGCCTCGCGCCGGGCTCCGGGCATCTGGCCGTGGGCCAGGCCGACCTCGACCCCGAGCACACGCGCCAGGTCGACGGCCCGCGCCTCGGCGGCGGCCAGGTCACTGGCCTCGGATTCGGCCACCAGCGGACAGATCCAGTAGGCCTGGGCCCCGCTGTCGACCGCGGCCTTCAGCCGGGCGGCCACCTCGCTGATCCGCGCCAGCGGCAGGACCGCCGTGGCGACCGGCGTGCGGCCGGGCGGCTTTTCGGTCAGGCGCGACACCTCCAGCTCGCCGTACTGGGTCAGTTCCAGGGTGCGCGGGATCGGGGTCGCCGACATGGTCAGCAGATGCACGCCGCCGGTGCGCGGATCGCCCTTGGCCTGCAGCCGCTGGCGTTCGCTGACGCCGAAGCGGTGCTGTTCGTCGATCACCGCCAGACCCAGCCGGTCAAAGACCACGGCGTCCTGGAACAGGGCATGGGTACCGATGGCCACGGCGGCGTCGCCGGACGCCAGGGCCGCCAGACGCTCGCGCCGTTCGCCGGCGGTGTCGCGCCCGGTCAGCAGCACGCTGCGCACCCCGGCTGCCTCCAGCATCGGAGCCAGCCGCTGCCAGTGCTGACGGGCGAGGATCTCGGTCGGGGCCATCAGGGCCGACTGAACCCCCGACGACGCCGCATCGGCCATGGCCAGGGCCGCGACCGCGGTCTTGCCGGAACCGACGTCGCCCTGCAGCAGCCGGCCCATCTGTTCGCCCGAGGCCAGGTCGGCGCGGATCTCGGCGATGGCCCCGACCTGGGCCCCGGTCAGGGTGAAGGGCAGGGCGGCCAGCAGGGCGGCCGAGGCCTCACCCGGCGTGATCCGCGTGGCCGGCGTAACCCGCCGCGCCTGCCGCCGCCGGGCCAGGGCCAGCTGGTGGGCCAGCAGTTCGTCATAGGCCAGTCGCTGGCGCGCCGGGGCGTCGGGCTCGAGGTCGGCCAGGCCGGCCGGGGCGTGCAGGGCCATGATCGCCGCGTGCCAGTCCGGCCAGCCACGCGCCGCCAGCCAGGCCGGGTCCTGCCATTCCGGCAGCTCGGGAGCCACGGCCAGCGCCCCCGTCACCAGCTTGCGCACCACCCGCGAGGTCAGGCCCGCCGTGGCCGGATAGACGGCCTCGACCACCGGAATTTCGTCGGCCTTGTCGGGGGCCAGGATGTAGTCCGGATGGGCGATCTGCACCTCGCCGTTGAAACGCTCGACCTTGCCCGAGACCAGCCGCCGCGACCCGGCCGGCGCGAGCCGGTCGATATGGGTCGGTGAGCCGGCGAACCAGATCAAATGGATAAAGCCGGTGTCGTCGCTGGCCCGCATCTTCAGCGGCACCCCGACCTTGTGCGGCGGGATCAGCCGGTCGATCACCACATCGAACACCCCGACCTCGCCCTCGACGGCGGCGGCGGCCGTGGTGCGGCGGCGCAGGATCAGGCCGGTCGGGCCGAGAAACAGCACGTCGCGCACCAGCGGTCCGGCCAACTTCTGCACCAGCGGCAGGATGCGCGGTCCCACGCCCTTCAGGCTGGAAACCTCCGCAAACAGGGGAAAGAGAATCTGGGGCCGCATGATGCCGACAGCATAGCTGGCGAAACGCCCCATGGAACGCTATCTGAACGCGTCAGTGAATCGAATGAACCGGGCAAGGATCCTTGTGGCCGATACGAACGCACGTCTGAAAGAACGCCTGGGCCGGATCATCTTCCGGGCCTGGCGCCGGGGTTTCCGCGAGGCCGATCTGGTGCTGGGTCCCTTCGCCGAACAGATCGGTCCGACGCTCGACACCGCCGAGCTGGACGCCTTTGAAGCGATGCTCGAGGCCGAGGATCACGACCTCTATGCCTGGATCATCGGTACGACGCCGATCCCGCCCGAACACGATGGCCCGGTGATGGCCCGCCTGCAGGCCTTCATGCGCGACCATGTCGCCGCCGTGGTCGCCGAGGGCGCGGGGTGATGGACGGCAGTCTTCCGCGACGTATCGATACCCAGCTGGGCGGCGCACCCGAGGGCCTCGACGCCCTGACCGTGGCCGAACAGCTGGCGGCCGGCGGGGGGGTCAGCCTGTTCATCGCCCGCGACCACAGCCGCGCCAGTGAATTCAGCCAGGCCCTCGGCTTCTTCGCCGCCGACCTCGAGGTGCTGGACTATCCCGCCTGGGACTGCCTGCCCTACGACCGGCTCAGCCCGTCGTCCTCGGTCTCGGCGGCGCGGATGGCCACCCTGACCCGGCTGTCGCACCGTGCGCCGGACGATCGTACACCGCTGCTGATCGTGACCACGGTGGCCGGCGCCATCCAGCGCACCCCGCCGCGCAGCGTCACCAACAGCGCGGGCTTCGAGGCCCGGGTCGGTCGCGATCTCGATACGGCGGCGCTGGAAACCTATTTCACCATCAACGGCTATGTGCGCGCCTCGACCGTGTCCGAGCGCGGCGAATATGCGGTGCGCGGCGGCGTCATCGACGTCTTCCCGCCCGGCTTCGAGGAGCCGGTGCGGCTGGACATGTTCGGCTCGGAGCTGGAGTCGATCCGCACCTTCGATCCGGCCACCCAGCGCTCGACCGGCCAGCTGAAGGCCGTGGCCCTGTCGCCGGTGTCCGAGGCCCTGCTGAACGCCGAGACCATCTCGCGCTTCCGCACCGGCTATCTCAATCTGTTCGGCACCGGAGGCGATGACCCGCTCTATGCCGCCGTCAGCGAAGGCGCACGCCGGCAAGGGATGGAGCACTGGCTGCCGCTGCTCTATCCGCAGCTGGAGACCCTGTTCGACTATCTGCCGGACAGCGCCGCCGTCTTCCTCGACAACCAGGTCGAACAGGCGCGGGCCGAACGCTGGACCCTGACCGCCGACGCCTGGGACGCCCGCCAGCAGGCGTCGAAGGCCAAGACCGGAACCGCCAACCGCGCCCTGAAACCGGCCGCCCTGTATCTGGACGACGGCGACTGGAACAGTGCCCTGGCCGGGCGCGCCGTGCGCCGCTTCACCCCGCTGCAGGGCCCCGACGACAACGTCGGTGGCCGCCTGGGCCGGACCTTCGCGGCCGAGCGGGCCCAGGACAGCGTCAATCTGTTCGAGGCCGTCGCCGCGCACGCCCGCAGCCTGAAAGCCGACGGCCGACGCGTGTTGTTCGCCTCATGGACCGAAGGCTCGTCCGAACGGCTCGCGGCCATGCTGGCCGACCACGGGCTCGAGCATGTGATCGCCGTGCGCAACTGGGCCGATGTCCAGGCCGCGCCGCCCGAGATCATGCTGCGCGGGGTCCTGCCGGTCGAGCACGGCTTCGTCACCGACGACGTGGCGGTGATCTCGGAGACCGACATCCTCGGCGACCGGCTGGCGCGACCGCGACGCAAGCGGCGCGCCTCGAACTTCCTGGCCGAGGCCTCGGCCCTGACCACCGGCGATCTGGTCGTCCATCTGGACCACGGCATCGGCCGCTACGAAGGCCTGAAGACGCTCGAGATCCAGGAGGCCCCGCACGACTGCCTCGAGCTGCTGTATGCGGGCGAGAGCAAGCTCTATCTGCCGGTCGAGAACATCGACCTGCTGACCCGCTACGGCACCGACAGCGACGGGGTCCAGCTGGACCGGCTGGGCGGGGCCGGGTGGCAGTCCCGCAAGTCGAAGGCCAAGGCCCGGCTGCGCGACATGGCCGAGGGGCTGATCGCCCTGGCGGCCAAGCGGGCGATGCGGACCTCGGAGTCGATCACCCCGCCGCACGGCCTGTTCGACGAATTCTGCGCCCGCTTCCCCTATGAGGAGACCGACGACCAGCTGAATGCCATCGGCGATGTGCTGGAGGACCTCGGCAAGGGGACGCCGATGGACCGGCTGATCTGCGGCGACGTCGGCTTCGGCAAGACCGAGGTGGCCATCCGCGCCGCCTTCGTCGTGGCCATGAGCGGCCAGCAGGTGGCCATCGTCTGCCCGACGACCCTGCTGGCGCGCCAGCATTTCAAGACCTTCAGCGAGCGCTTCGCCGGCTGGCCGGTGACGGTGCGCCACCTGTCGCGGATGGTGACCGCCCGGGACGCGGCCGAGACCCGCGAGGGCCTGAAGACCGGCCAGTTCGAGATCGTGGTCGGCACCCATGCCGTCCTGTCAGATCAGGTCGGGTTCCGCGATCTGGGCCTTGTTATCGTTGATGAAGAGCAGCATTTCGGCGTCAAGCACAAGGAAAAGCTCAAGTCGCTGCGCGCTGACGTCCACCTGCTGACCCTGACGGCCACACCGATCCCGCGCACCCTGCAGATGGCCCTGTCCGGCATCCGCGAGATGTCGATCATCGCCACCCCGCCGGTCGACCGGCTGGCGGTGCGGACCTATGTGACGCCGTGGGACCCGGTGCTGGTGCGCGAGGCCCTGCTGCGCGAGAAATACCGCGGCGGTCAGGCCTATTATGTCGCGCCGCGCCTGAAGGACCTGCCGGACATCGAGCAGTTCCTGCGCGAGCACGTGCCCGAGGTGAAATGCGTCGTCGGCCACGGCCAGATGTCGCCGACCCAGCTGGAAGACGTGATGAGCGCCTTCTACGACGGCACCTATGATGTGCTGCTGTCGACCACCATCGTCGAGAGCGGCCTCGACATTCCCACCGCCAACACCCTGATCGTGCACCGCGCCGACATGTTCGGCCTGGCCCAGTTGCACCAGATCCGCGGCCGCATCGGCCGCTCCAAGGCGCGGGCCTTCGCCTATCTGACCACACCGACCAACAGGCCGATGAGCCTGTCGGCCGAGCGCCGGCTGCAGGTGCTGCAGTCGCTCGACAATCTGGGGGCCGGCTTCCAGCTGGCCAGCCATGACCTCGACCAGCGCGGCGGCGGCAATCTGCTGGGCGACGAGCAGTCGGGTCACATCCGTGAGGTCGGGGTCGAGCTGTATCAGCAGATGCTGGAGGACGCGGTCGCCGAACTGCGCGAGACCGGCGGGGGCGAGGCCCCGGACCGCGGCTGGTCACCGGCCATCAATGTCGGGGCGGCGGTCCTGATTCCAGAGGCTTATGTCCCGGACCTGAACGTTCGACTGAGCCTGTACCGTCGCCTCTCGGACGCCGAGCAGAGCGAGGAGCGCGAAGCCCTGGCGGCCGAGCTGATCGACCGGTTCGGCCCGCTGCCGGACGAGGCCCGTCAGCTGCTGCGCATCGTCGGCATCAAGGCCAATTGCAAGATCGCCTGTATCGAGCGCATCGACATCGGGCCCAAGGGGGCGGTGCTGACCCTGCGCAACAACACCTTCCCCAATCCGATGGGCCTGGTTGGGCTGATCCAGAAGAACCATGCCTTCTGGAAGCTGCGGCCGGACCAGAAGATCGTGGTCAAGGGCGACTGGGACACGCCGGAGGAACGGCTGAAGGTGGCCGAACGGATCACCACCGACCTGGCCCGGGTCGCCGCGGCCTGAGCCCCGACGGACGACCTCAATCCGGCGCGATCTTGCTCTGGGTTTTGCCGACATCGCGTGAGGCCCGCTCCAGCACCGCGGCCGGCGACTCGGAGGCGACCGCCTCGGCGGCCCCGACCTCGAACTCGACCACGAACGGCGACCGGTCCGGCCCCGCGTCGAAGGCGGTGCAGCCGATCACCGCGGCAATCCGTTCGGCGGCGATCCGCCCGGCGGCGGCCGGGGTCGCGGGCAGGGCCAGGGCGAACACATCGGCCGACAGGCGCGCCGCCGTGTCCTCGGTGCGGATCAGGCGCGAGACCATGGCCCCGATCTGGGGCAGGGCCCGGTCCAGCCAGCCGTCGGCGCGCGCCTGGACCACCGCCTCGGTCTCGGCCACCCGCAGCACGCAGACCGACAGCGGCCGGCGGCGGACCCGCGCCCCGCCGGAAATCCGCGC
Organism: uncultured Brevundimonas sp.; assembly: GCF_963975535.1. Lineage (GTDB taxonomy): Bacteria > Pseudomonadota > Alphaproteobacteria > Caulobacterales > Caulobacteraceae > Brevundimonas. The sequence goes on from NZ_CAXBHE010000004.1 coordinate 354,591, forward strand.
CAGGTGGGCGGCGAACAGTTCGGGCGTGAACAGGCCGGTGGTCGGATCGGTCAGGCCCGAGCCCCGCGCGGCTTCCAGCGCCTTGCGGATGCTCTGGTGGTGCCGATGGCCCCGGGCCAGGGCCACGACCCGTTCCGCGGTCTCGTCCTCGGCGGTATCGGCGGCGGCGACGTCGGCGAAACCCCGGTTGTACAGCTCGCCCAGATTGATCTCGCCGCTGCCCCGCAGATAGAGGACCACCGGGATATGATAGAGGCGGGTGTTGCGCTTCATGCCCGCGGCGATCGACAGGGCCGGGGCATGATCCTCCGCCCCCCACAGGATGGCGGCATCGAACGGCCGCTCATGCAGATAGTCGAAGGCCGTGTAGGGGGTCGGGGCCGCCACCACCTCGCAGCCGCGCGCCGTCAGGGCATTGGACAGGGCCAGAAAGCGATGATCGGGCTTGCCCGCCGCGAGGATCCGCAGCGGCGACACGTCAACCACTGCCGGGGGCAGGGGGGCCCCGCGCGCCGCGAAGGTGGCCTCGCGCTGGATCATCTCCTCCCCGGCGATGGCGGTACGCACCAGATGTTCCAGCCGCAGGGCGGCCTGCACGGCGTGGGGCGGCGTCGACATGACGATGTCCGCCCCGGCCGGCGGCGAATCGCCATCGCCCGTGCCCACGGCCATCACCGGCAGGCGTCGCGGCAGGACGGCGTCGTGCAGGGCGGCGATCGTGGCCGCCACGCCGGGAGCGCGCGCATCGACGATGGCCGCCTCGACCGGCAGGTCGGCCAGGCTGGCGAGGGCGGCGGGCAGGGTCCGGGCCGTGACCGTGGTCCAGCCCAGGGCGTCGAGCCCCTGGCACAGGGGCCCGATCAGATCGTCGTCAGGCGCGACAATCAGAATACGCGGATCGAAACCCAAACACTGTCTCCATGGCCCCGGTCCAACAACACTGAACACGCGTCGAGCGAACCCCGGGCGACCATAGCGAGGGCCGGGGCGCGGACGCAACGCCGCAGCGGCGAATGCCGGGGATGAACCATCTGCTTTCCCCGCCACCGAATTGCGCTAGACTTGCCGACTGTGCGGTCGCGGGAACCGGTTTGAACCTTAAGTCGGACATTGCCGAGGCCCGGTTCATGGGCCGACCGTCGCTCTGGGGACGCTTGGCCGTGCGCGCCTTCACCCGCAGCTGGGGTCGGGACGTGATGCTCTATACGGGCGGCGTCTCCTTCTTCGCCCTGCTGGCGGTGTTCCCGGCCATCGCCATCCTGATCGGCTTCTACAAGGTGGTGATGTCGATCGGACAGGTCGGCGAACAGGCCGCAGCCCTGGCCGATGTGCTGCCCTCGGCGGCCCGCGCCATCTTCCTGGCCGAGATCGAACGGCTGGCCAACACCTCGGCGCGCACCGTCTCGACCCAGAGCGCCTTCGCCCTGATTGTCGGTGCCTATGCCGCCCACCGTGGATTCAAGGCCTTGCTGGCCGGACTGAACCTTATTCATGACGAAAGCGAGCCGCACGGCTTCTTCCGGTTCAACCTGCTGGCCTTCTTCGTCGCCGTCGTCGCCTTCACCCTGTTCACCATCGTCTCGGGGGCGGTGGTGACCCTGCGCCTGCTGCAGCACGCCGGGACCAATATCCAGATCAGCGAGAGTGGCCTGCCCTATGACGGCCTGTTGCCGGCCCTGGGCCTCGCCCTCGGCCTGACCCTGCTCTACCGCTATGCGATGGCCCATCGCGTCCCGGTCGCCTGGGGGCCGTCGGTCGCGGGCGGGCTGGTCGCCACGGTGATGTCGATGGTGTCGTCGTGGCTGTGCGCCGTCTATGTCGAGCAGATCGCCCTGCTGGGGGCGACCTACGGCTCGGTCGGCGCCGTCGTGGTGTTGCTGATCTGGCTGTCGTGGAACGTCAACGCCATCTTCTACGGCGGGGCCTTCGCCACCGAACTGGAGATCGCGCTGCGCGCCCACCGGATCGCGTCGCTCGATCCGCCCGAACCCCTGCCGAGCTCCGTCGTCAACCTGTCGGAGCGACGGGCGTCTCGACGGTAAGCGTCAGGACGCCGTCGGCTTCCTCGATCCCGATCATCCGGCCGCCGAGCTCGCTCATCAGCCAGGGGACGTCGATTCGCGCCATCGCGTCGGTGGCCAGCAGGGTCAGCCGCACGCCCGGGCCCAGGCCGGCCATGGCCCGGCGCAGTTTCAGACTGGGCACCGGACACCGATGACCGCGCGCGTCGACCAGGATCGGACCGGCCCCGCTCATCCGGCCTGTAACCGGTCGATCAGCAGGGTCAGCGCCACCCGGACACTGGCGAGGCGCACCGCCTCGCGCCCGGGATCGCCGAACCGGTGTTCGACATGGACCACCCCGGTCGACCCCGCCGTCGCGAAATGCACCAGCCCGACCGGCTTGTGTTCCGTGCCGCCGCCGGGGCCGGCGATGCCGGTGACCGCCACGGCGAGGGCGGCGGCGGACCGGGCCAGGGCCCCGGCCGCCATGGCCCGGGCGACCGGGGCCGATACGGCCCCGTGGGCCTCGATCAGGGCGGCCGGCACCGCGACCAGATCGGTCTTGGCGGCATTGCTGTAGGTGACGAAGCCGCGGTCGAGCACTGCCGATGAGCCGGCCACGCCGGTCAGGGCCCCGGCCACCAGCCCGCCGGTGCAGCTCTCGGCCGTGGCCAGCTGCAGGCCGCGCCCGATCGCCAGCCGGATCACCGTCGCGGCGAGGGCATCGATGTCGTCTGGGAACATGGGTCTATCCGAAGCGGGCGCGAGTCGGTCTAACGTGGCCCCCGGCCGCCGATCTGTCGACGGGGCCCGCAACCGGAGGGCCAGATGAGCGACACCGTGATCGACCGGAGCGCGGCCCCCCCGGTCGCCGACCGCCTGACTCCCTGGCTGTTCGCGGTGGCCATCTTCACCTCGGCCGCCCTGGTGTTCGTGGTGCAGCCGATGGTGACCCGGCTGGTCCTGCCGATGCTGGGCGGATCGCCGGCCGTCTGGAATACCGCCATGGTCTTCTTCCAGAGCGCGCTGCTGATCGGTTACGGCTATGCCCATCTGCTGCAGAAGCTCGGCTCGATGCGCGTCCAGCTGGGGGTGCACCTGGCCCTGCTGCTGGCCGCGGCCGTAACCCTGCCGCTGGCGATCAGCGGCGTGACCGGCGATCCGGACCCGTCCGCCCCCATCCTGTGGCTGCTGGCGACCCTGACCCTGTCGGTCGGGGCCCCGTTCGCCGTCCTGTCCGCCACCGCCCCGCTGCTGCAGGCCTGGTACGCCCGGGTCCGCGCCGGTCATGCCGACGGCCAGAACCCCTATACCCTCTATGCCGCCTCCAATCTCGGCAGCTTCCTGGCCCTGCTCGCCTATCCGGTTCTGGTCGAGCCGCTGGCGGCGCTGTCCGGCCAGCGCTGGGGCTGGAGCGGCGGCTATCTGCTGTTCGTGCTGATGATCGCCGCCCTGGCCGGCGTGGTCTGGTTCCGGCGCGCCGATCGCCGCCTCGAGCCCGCCCGCCTGGTCCGCAGCCCGCCGGTCGCCTGGCTGGAGCGCGGCAAATGGGTGCTGCTGGCGGCGGCCCCGTCCAGCCTGATGCTGGGGGTCACCGCCCATCTGTCGACCGACGTGGCCTCGGCCCCCTTCCTGTGGGTCATCCCGCTGGCCCTGTATCTGCTGACGTTCGTCATCGCCTTCCAGACCCGGCCGTGGATCCCCCTGCCGGTGACCCTGACCCTCGCCGGGGCCCTGGGCGCGGTCTGCGTCAGCTTCACCGCCTTCCGCACCGGGGCCTGGCCGCTGATGTTCGCCCTGCATCTGGCCACCTTCTTCTTCCTGGCCCTGATGTGCCACCAGCGCCTGGCCGAGCGGCGGCCACCGCCCGACCGGCTGACCGAATTCTATCTGCTGCTGTCGCTGGGCGGCGTGGTCGGCGGGGCCTTCACCGCCCTGCTGGCCCCGGTCATCTTCAACATGGTGTGGGAATATCCGCTGGTGCTGGTGCTGGTCGCCCTGGCCCGGCCGTGGTCGCGCGAAGAGGTGCGGAAATGGGAGATCCTGACCTTCGTCGGGGCGGTGCTGGTCTGCGCCCTGCCGCCGTTGCTGTCGGCCATGTTCCAGGCCGACTGGGACCTGGCCTGGGCCTTCAACCGCAATTTCGACTGGCGCATGGAGCAGTTGACCCAGGTCATCCTGATGGTCGCGATGATCGGGGCCTTCCTGCTGCGCGACCGCACCCCCGCCTATGTGATCCTGCTGGCCCTGATCACCCTGTCGGCCCAGCACATCGCCCGCGGCTATGACTGGAGCTACAGCGAGCGCAGCTTCTTCGGGGTGATGCGCGTGGCCAATGTGCCCGACCCGCGGCTGGGCGGCGACGTCCATGTGCTGATGCACGGCACCACCCTGCACGGGGCCCAGGCGCGAGCTCCGGAGTTCGAGTGCCGGCCGACCCTCTATTATGCGACGGCCACGCCGATCGGCCAGGCCACCCAGATGGTGCAGTCACGCGGCCCGGGGACCAATATCGGTGTGGTCGGCCAGGGTTCGGGGGCCATGGCCGCCTACAAGCGGCCGGGCGACCGGCTGACCTTCTTCGAGATCGACCCCATGGTCGACCGGCTGTCGCGGGACCCGGACTGGTTCACCTATATTTCGCACTGTGCCGCCGGCCCGGTCCGGACCGTGCTGGGCGACGCGCGGCTGACGATGGCGCGCGAGCCGGCCGGCACCTACGATCTGCTGATCATCGACGCCTTCTCGTCCGATGCCGTGCCGACCCATCTGCTGACGGTCGAGGCCATCGACGGCTATCTGTCGCTGCTCAAGCCCGACGGGGTGGTGGTGCTGCACCTGTCGAACCGCAACCTCGACATCACCCTGCCGGCCGCCGCCGCGGCGCGCGCCCTGGGCGTGGCCAGCCGCCACCGCATCTATATCGAAACCCCGGAGTCGCCGGTCATGGCCGAGGCCTCGACCGAGGCCCTGGTCCTGTCACCGACGCCGGCGGGCCTGGCCGAATTCCGCCCCGACAGCGGCTGGCGCACCCTGGCCGATCCGGACGTGCGGCCGTGGACCGATGACTACATCAATCTGTTCGGGGCCATGGTCCGGGGCATGGGTGACGGCAACTAGGCGGGCAGCTCGACCGTCGCCAGCGCCTGGGCGGCCAGACCCTCGCCCCGCCCCGTGAAGCCCATGGCCTCGGTCGTCGTCGCCTTGACGCTGACCGCGTCGAGCGGCAGCGACAGCAGGTCGGCGAGGCGTTCGCGCATCGCCTGCCGGTGCGGCTTCACCTTCGGGCGCTCACAGATCAGGGTCACATCCACGTTCACCAGCCGACCGCCGCGCGCCGCCAGACGCGCGACCGCATGGGTCAGGAAACGGTCGGACGACGCCCCCTTCCACTGCGGGTCGGTGGGCGGGAAATGATCGCCGATGTCGCCGTCGCCCATGGCCCCCAGAATCGCATCGGTCAGGGCGTGCAGCCCGGCGTCGGCGTCGGAATGACCGATCAGGGTCTGGTCATGCGGGATCTCGACCCCGCACAGCCAGACCGAGCTTCCCGGCCCCCAGCGATGGGCGTCGAACCCCTGACCGACGCGGGTCCGGCGGGCGATCAGCGTCTCGGCCATGGCGAAATCCTCGGGATAGGTCAGTTTCATCAGACGGGCATCACCAGCGACCAGCCGGACACGCCCCCCGGCGCGCTCGACGGCGGTGGCCTCGTCGGCCGGCCCGGGCGCATCTGTCCAGGCGGCGCAGGCGTCGACCAGGGTCCGATATCGGAAGGCCTGGGGGGTCTGGGCCCGCCACAGGCCGTCGCGCTCGACGGCACCGCTGACGAAACCGCCGTCGCCGCGACGCAGGCTGTCGGCGACGGGCAGGGCGGGCAGGGCTCCGTCGGCTCCGTCCAGCCCGGCCAGCACCCGATCGATCACGGCCCGGTCGAGGAAGGGGCGGGCGGCGTCATGCACCAGCACCGCACGGGCGTCGGATCCGCCCAGGGCCTCAAGCCCGTTGCGGACCGAACCGGCCCGGCTGTCGGCTCCGGTCGCCGTGCGCCAGCCCTCAAGCCCGGCCAGGGCCGCGGCGGCGGCGGCACCGGCCCCCGCAGCCACCACCACGACCACATCCTCGGCCCCGGCCGCCAGCAGGGCCTCGACCGACCAGCGCAGCACGGGCTTGCCGCCCAGGGACCGCCATTGCTTGTTACCCCCGGCCCGGGAGGCCGTTCCGGCGGCCACGACGATCGCTGCAAATGTCATGGCCGCCTTCTAAGCGCCCAACTCGGCCTTGACGAGAGGGGCCTCAACCGGTGTCAGGGAACGGATGCGCACAGGACTCCAGATCGGCGACGTTTCGGTACCCGGCCGGGTGCTGATGGCCCCCATGACCGGAATCACCGATCTGCCCTTCCGGCAGCTCGCCTCGCGGCTGGGTGCGGCCTATGTCGCAACCGAGATGGTGGCCGCCGCCGAACTGGCCCGGGCCCGGCCCGATGTGGTGCGTCGCGCCGCCGTGGGCGAAGGCCTGCCGCTGACGGTAATCCAGCTGGTCGGGCGCGATCCCACCGCCATGGCCGAGGGCGCGCGCATGGCCGAGGCGGCCGGGGCCGACATCATCGATCTGAATTTCGGCTGCCCGGCCAAGGAGGTCACCGGCGCCGCCTGCGGCTCGGCTCTGATGCGCACGCCGGATCTGGCCTGCCGGCTGATCGAGGCCGCGGTCCAGGCCACCGGCCGCCCGGTCACCGTCAAGATGCGGCTGGGCTGGGACGACACCAGCCGCAACGCCGCCGACCTGGCGCGACGGGCCGAGGGTCTCGGCATCCAGGCGGTCACCGTCCATGGCCGCACCCGCAAGCAATTCTACACCGGCGTCGCCGACTGGACCGCCGTCGGTGAGGTCAAGGCGGCGGTGGCGATCCCGGTCATCGTCAACGGCGACATCCTGACCGCCCAGGACGCGCGCGACGCTCTCGCACAGTCAGGGGCGGACGGGGTGATGCTGGGCCGCGGCGTCTATGGCCGCCCCTGGCTGGCGGCCCACCTGGAACGGGCCCTCGCCGACGGCACGGTGCTGGATGAGCCGGGCCGCGCGGCCCGGCTGACGATCGTCATCGACCACCTGCGCGCCTCGGCCGCCTTCTACGGCCTGCCGCTGGGGCTGAAGATGTTCCGCAAACACCTGGGCTGGTACATCGAACAGGCTCCGTGGCCGGCCGACCCGCTGGAACGGCGCGCGGCCAAGGCCCGCCTGTGCCGACTGGACGACCCCGACGCGGTCGCGCAGGCCTTGACGGACCTCTGGCACACAGAAGTGGAGCATATCCGCAACTCCGCTGTTGATCCTGCGCCACAGTTGGCCGAAGCTGGAGGGGTATGAGCAACCCGCTGCAGATGTTGTCGGACAAGGACTCCGGAAATCCGTTCCGGAGCCCCGCCCTGCTGACCGGCTGGTTGTCGCAGAAACGCAGCCGTACCCTGTTCGCCGCGGCCTATGTCATCGCCTTCCTGATCACCGCCACCGCCATCTGGCTGGTGGCCGTGGCCCCCGGCGGCGGCGGCAGCGACGGCGAGGGCGGGGCCCGGGCCATGGCCGGGCATGCGGTCCTCTACATCCTGATCGGCAATCTGCTGCTGATCGCCGGCCTGGCGGTCGTCGTCGGTCGCCGGGTGCTGCTGGTCGTGCGCAATCGCCGCGATGCCGGCGCGCGCCTGCACCTGCGGTTCGTCACCCTGTTTTCCCTCGTGGCCGTGGTCCCGGCCATTCTGATCGCGCTGGTGTTCGGGGTTCTGGTCAATCGCGGCGTCGACCAGTGGTTCAGCCAGAACGTCCAGGCGGCGGTCGAGAACGGGGCCAACATCGGTCGCGCCTATGTCCGGGACGTCAGCCTGCAGGTGGAATCGGACCTTGAGGTGATCTCGAACGAGCTGTCGGCGCCGGAGGCCCGCTCCCGCTTCCCCTATCGCATCGAGTTCTCGGAAATCCTGGCCCAGATCGCCGATCTGTTCGGCTATCCCGCGCTCTACATCCTGGACGGACGGGGGCAGGTGCTGGCCCAGGGCGAACTGCCGGGCGCGCCACCCTACCTCGCGCCGTCGCAACAGGACCTGGAGCAGGCCGCACAGGGCGAGACCGCACCGATCAATGTGACGGAAAACCCGGACACCATTCGCACCCTCTATCCGCTGTCGGAGTACGGTGACGCCTATCTCTATCTCGTGCGTCCGATGCAGCCCGGCCTGATCGCCCAGATGCGCAACGGCGAGGAATCGATCATCGCCTATCGCGAGGCCCAGGAAAGCCGGGCCCGGATCCAGACCGCCTTCGCCCTCAGCTATCTCGAGACCGCCCTGCTGGTGCTGGTCGGGGCCGTGTGGCTGGGCATGTCCGCAGCCGGGGCGATCTCGGCCCCGATCGGACGCCTGGTCAAGGCGGCGGACCGGGTGGCCGGCGGGGATCTGACGGCCCGGGTCAATTCCGAGGGCGATCCCGGCGAGATCGTGGTCCTGTCCCAGGCCTTCAACCGCATGACCGAGGACCTGCAGGCCCAGCAGGCGGCGCTGAAGGCGGCCAGCGAGGAGGCCCAGGGCCGCAGCCGCTTCATCGAGACCGTGCTGTCGGGCGTCTCGGCCGGGGTCATCGGCCTGGATCGCAAGGGCCGGATCTCGGCCGTCAACGACAGTGCGGTCCAGCTGCTGGGCATCGACGCCCCGACCGTGCACGGCAAGCCGCTGGCCGCGATCTCGCCGGAGCTGAGCGACCTGGTCAAACGCGCCGAGGCCCATATCGAGGAAGACATCGACGTCACCCGCGACGGCGAGACCCGCCGCCTGCGCGTGCGCATCGAGGGGGGGCTGGGCGGCGAGATGGTGCTGACCTTCGACGACATCACCCGACTGGTCACGGCCCAGCGCAACGCCGCCTGGCGCGATGTGGCCCGACGCATCGCCCACGAGATCAAGAACCCCCTGACCCCGATCCAGCTGTCGGCCGAGCGGCTGCGGCGCAAATACCGCTCCCAGGTGGTCGACGACGTCGAGGTCTTCGATCGCTGCACCGAAACCATCATCCGCCAGGTCGGCGACATCGGCCGCATGGTCGACGAATTCTCGTCCTTCGCCCGGATGCCGGCCCCGCGCTTCACCACCGAAAACCCGGCCGAACTGCTGCGCGAGGCCGTCTTCGCCCAGCGCGTGGCGGCCCCCGACATCCTGGTCGAGATGTCCGACCCGCTGCCGCGCGGGCCGCTGCAGGGCGACGGCCGGATGATCGGTCAGGCCCTGACCAATATTCTCAAGAACGCCGGCGAGTCCGTCGCGGCGCGACGCGAGCGCGAGCCGCGCGCCGGTGACGACGAAACCGCCGGTGTGATCGCCCGGCTGGAGATCGAGGACGGCCTCGCCAGCTTCATCATCGAGGATGACGGCGTCGGCCTTCCGGCCAGGGATCGGGACCGACTGACCGAGCCCTATGTGACCACGCGCGACAAGGGCACCGGCCTCGGCCTGGCCATCGTCAAGCGCATCTGCGAGGACCACGGCGGCGAGCTGAAACTGGCCGACGCCGAACAGTTGGGCGGCGCGCGCGTCTCCCTTATCTTCCCCCTGAAACCGACCGGCGCCGCCGGGGACCGGAAGGCCGGCTCACGCCCGTCGACCGCCCCGACGGCCGAATAGCGAGGCGTCATGCGATCCACGGGAGCCGACATTCTAGTCGTCGACGACGAGGCTGACATCCGGGAACTGGTGTCCGGCCTGCTGGAGGACGAGGGCCATGCGGTCCGCGTCGCCGCCAACTCCGACGAGGCCCTGGCCGCCATCCGGGCGCGCAAGCCGTCCCTGGCCCTGCTCGACATCTGGATGCAGGGCGGCGGCCTGGACGGGCTGGAGCTGCTGGACATCATCAAGGAGCTCGACCCGGACCTGCCGGTGGTGATGATCTCGGGGCACGGCAATATCGAGACGGCGGTCAGCGCCCTGAAGCGCGGGGCCTATGACTTCATCGAAAAGCCGTTCAAGTCCGATCGGCTGGTGGTGGTGATCGAACGGGCGCTGGAGGCGGCGACGCTGAAGCGCGAGAACAGGCGGCTGCGCGCCCAGGTGATGACCCCGGCCGGCCTGATCGGCCGCTCGGCCGCGGCCCAGACCCTGCGCACCACCATCACCAAGGTCGCCCCGGCCAACAGCCGGGTGCTGATCTCGGGTCCCCCGGGAGCCGGCAAGGAGCTGGTCGCGCGCCAGATCCACGAGGCCAGCGCCCGCGCCCGGGCCGAGTTCGTCGCCATCTCGGCCGCCGGCATGACGCCGGAACGGCTCGACCTGGAACTGTTCGGCGAGGAGGGGGTCGACGGCCGCCCGCGCAAGATCGGCGTGTTCGAGCGGGCCCACAACGGCACCCTGTATCTGGACGACGTCGGCGACATGCCGCGCGAAAGCCAGAGCCGCATCCTGCGCGTCCTGGTCGAACAGCGCTTCCGCCGGGTCGGCGGCGAACAGGACGTCCAGGTCGACGTCCGTGTCGTGACCTCGACCTCGCGCGACCTGAAGCTGGAGATCGAGGCCGGCCGCTTCCGCGAGGACCTGTTCCACCGGCTCAACGTCGTGCCGATCCGGGTGCCGCCGCTGTCGGAGCGGCGCGAGGACATCAGCGAGCTGATCGACTATTTCATCGAGACCCTGTGCAGTTCCCAGGGCCTGCCGCGCCGCCGTCTCGGTGACGACGCCATCGCGGTACTGCAGGTCCATCCCTGGCCCGGCAACGTCCGCCAGCTGCGCAACAACATCGAACGGCTGCTGATCCTGGCCACCGGCGACGTCAGCGAGCCGATCACCGCCGACATGCTGCCGCCCGAGGAAAGCAACAACGCGGGCAGCACGACCATGGGGGCCGAACGGATCATCGCCCTGCCGCTGCGCGAGGCCCGCGAGGTGTTCGAGCGGGAATATCTGGCCGCCCAGATCATGCGGTTCGGCGGCAACATCTCGCGCACCGCCGGCTTCATCGGCATGGAGCGGTCGGCCCTGCACCGCAAGCTGAAGTCGCTGGGCGTTTCGCCGTCGCGCGGCGGCGACGACGACGTGGAAGGCAGCGAAGAGTCATGAGCCGCGTCGCCTATGTCAACGGCACCTATGTGCCGCACGGCCAGGCCGTGGTCCACGTCGAGGACCGGGGGTTCCAGTTCGCCGACGGCGTCTATGAGGTCTGGTCGGTGTTCGACGGAAAACTGGCCGATTTCGACGGCCACATGACCCGTCTGGCGCGCAGCCTGACCGAACTCCGCATCGCCATCCCGATGACCCGCGACGCCCTGACCCGGGTGCTGAAGGAAACGGTGCGCCGCAACCGCGTGCGCAATGGCATCGTCTATCTGCAGGTCACCCGCGGCACCGCCCGGCGCGACCATCCGTTCCCGCCCGAGGGCACCCCGCCCAGCGTCATCGTCACCGCCCGCTCGATGAGTGCGGTCAAGGCCGAGGCCCAGGCCGACCGGGGCGTCGCCGTCATCACCCAGCCCGACATCCGCTGGGGCCGCTGCGACATCAAGACCGTCGGCCTGCTGCCCAACATCCTCGCCAAACAGGCGGCCCGCGAGCGCGGGGCCTATGAGGCCTGGTTCGTCGACGACATGGGCCTGGTCACCGAGGGGTCCTCGACCAATGCCTGGATCGTCGACGAGCACGGCAGGCTGCGCACGCGCGATACCCAGGCCAACATCCTGCGCGGCATCACCCGCGCCGCCATCCTCGCCCTGGTCGAACAGGAAAAGATCGAACTGGACGAACGCCCGTTCAGCGTCGACGAGGCCAAACGCGCCCGCGAGGCCTTCTTCACCGCCGCGGGGGCCTTCGTCATGCCCGCCGTCTCCATCGACGGCACCACCATCGGCGACGGCACGCCGGGACCGGTCACGCGCAAACTGCGGACCCTGTATCTTGACCAGGCGAAACGCGGGGCCATCTAGAGGGAGCCGGCGTTGCAGCCCGGCGAAGACGGTGCCTAAGGTGCAGGGTCGACGCCGATCGACCCCGTGCCGCTTCCCCGGCCGGCGAACAACGAAGAACAGGACAAACCTGACATGTCTCAAGAAAAGCGCCAGAACCTCCAGGACACCTTCCTGAACACCGTGCGCAAGACCAAGACCCCGCTGACCATCTTCCTCGTCAACGGCGTCAAACTGCAGGGCATCGTCACCTGGTTCGACAATTTCTGCGTGCTGCTGCGCCGCGACGGCCAGTCGCAACTGGTCTACAAACACGCCATTTCCACCATCATGCCCGCTGCGCCCGTCACCATGTACGAGCCCGAGGCCGACGAAGACTGATTGACCCAGAAATTCATTGATCACACCGTCCCGCTGATCCGGGCGGTCGTCATCCACCCCGAACGCACCGGTGCCGGCGCGGACGACAGTCCGCGTCTGGCCAGCGAACGGCTGGAAGAGGCGGCGGGCCTGGCCCGGGCCCTGGACCTCGACGTGCGCGCCGAGGAGATCGTCAACCTGCGCCGCATCACGCCCGCGACCCTGTTCGGCTCGGGCAAGGTCGAGGAACTGGCCGCCCTGGTCCGCGCCGCCGAGGCCGAGGCCGTGGTCATCGACGACGACCTGACCCCGGTGCAGCAGCGCAATCTGGAAAACGCGCTCGACGCCAAGGTCATCGACCGTACCGGCCTGATCCTCGAGATCTTCGGCCGCCGCGCCCGCACCAAGGAAGGCCGGTTGCAGGTCGAGCTGGCGCGGCTGGACTATGAGAAGTCGCGGCTGGTCCGCACCTGGACCCACCTGGAACGCCAGCGCGGCGGCACCGGCTCGACCGGCGGCCCCGGCGAGACCCAGATCGAACTCGACCGCCGCCTGATCGCCGACCGCATCGTCAAGCTCAAGATCGAGCTGGACGAGGTGCGCCGCACCCGTGGCCTGCACCGCAAGGCGCGCAAGAAGGTGCCGTTCCCGACCGTGGCCCTGGTCGGCTACACCAATGCCGGCAAGTCGACCCTGTTCAACCGGCTGACCGGCTCGGACGTGGTGGCGAAAGACCTGCTGTTCGCCACCCTCGACACAACCCAGCGCACCATCCGCCTGCCGCAGGGCCGCCCGGCCATCGTCGCCGACACCGTCGGCTTCATCTCCGACCTGCCGCACGAACTGGTCGAAAGCTTCCGCGCCACCCTGGAAGAGGTCGGCGAGGCCGATCTGATCCTGCACGTCCGCGATATCGCCAGTCCCGACAGCGCGGCCCAGGCCCGAGACGTCGAGGCGGTGCTGAAACAGATCCCCACACCCGAAGGCAAGACCCGCCGGATGCTGGAGGTCTGGAACAAGACCGACCTGCTCGATCCCGAGACCCGCGAGGCCGTGCTCGGCCAGGCCGAACGCCTGCGCGCCCAGGGCAAGGCCGTCGCCGTCTCGGCCTGGACCGGGGAGGGGATCGAACCCCTGCGCCAGACCATCGCCGACCTGATCGACGACGACCCCGAGACCGAGCTGATCCTGCTGCCCTCCCAGGGCGAGGCCCTGGCCTGGCTCTACGAAAACGGCCGCGTCACCGGCCGCGAAACCGACGCCGAGGGCCGCACCCATGTCGTGGTGCGCCTGCATCCCGCCGCCCTGGGCCGGTTCGAGCGGCAGTTCGGGTAGACGCGCGGGCGGGGCGGCTTCCCCTCCACCCCTTCGGGGTCCCCCTCCCCATGGAATGGGGAGGAGACGGTGCGGGCTTCTGTCTCCTCCCTGCGCCGCAGGCGTGGGGAGGGGGACCGCGAAGCGGTGGAGGGGTGCTAGCCTTCGCCCCGGCTTCAGCGGTGGAGGGGCACTAGGTGTCGAAGCTATGAAGGTTGTTCACCCGGGGGTGGGCTGAGAAGCTGGGG
>NZ_CAXBHE010000005.1:0-305582 GCF_963975535.1 uncultured Brevundimonas sp.
GGATGAGCGGAGAGAAAGGCGGTTAGGCCTCGGTCTTTTCTTCGGCAGTCGCTTCAGCGGCCGGAGCTTCCTCGGCAGCGGCTTCAGCGGCCGGAGCCTCTTCAGCGGCAGCTTCGGCGGCCGGGGCCTCCTCGGCGACGACTTCCGGCTCCGGAGCCGGCGGCGCGTTCTTGGCGGCTTCAGCGGCGGCAGCCGCCTCTTCCTTGGCCTTCACGGCGGCTTCGGCGGCTTCGATCTTGGCCGCGGCCTCGGCCTCGGCGCGATCGGCTTCGCGCTGGGCGCGCTCGGCGGTGCGTTCCTGGGCCTTCTTGCCGGGGACCGCCTTGTTGGGGTTGTTCGACTGGGTCCACTTGACCGTCTGGCCCAGGGTCTCGTCCTGGCTCAGGAAGCGGGCGACGCGGTCGGTGGGCTGGGCCCCCTTGCCGAGCCATTCGGCGATGCGCTCGACCTTCAGCGTGACGCGCGGCTTTTCGCCGTCCTTGGGCAGCATCGGGTTGTAGGTGCCGACGCGCTCGATGAATTTGCCATCGCGCGGCGAATGGGAGTCGGCAACGACAATATAGTAGTAGGGGCGCTTCTTGGCGCCACCACGGGCCAGACGAATCTTCAGCATTTTCAGTCTCTTTCCAGGGTTCTAATTCTATTTCTTGGCAGGGAGGCCCGGCAGGCCCGGAAGGCCTCCCGGCAGTTGTCCGCCGCCCAGGCCGGAGAGCCGGTCCTGGATGGCTTTCATTTCGTCAGCAGAGGGTTCCGGCATCTTGCCGCCGCCCATGGCCTTGAGCCGGGCCATGTCGGCCCCGCCGCCACCCATGCCGGGCAGGCCGCCCATCATGGCGGCCATCTTCTGCAGGTTCTTGCCGCCGCCACGCGACAGCGACTTGACCATGTCGGCCATCTGTCGGTGCTGTTTCAGCAGGCGGTTGATGTCCTGGACCTCGACGCCGGCACCGGCGGCGACGCGTTTCTTGCGGCTGGCGTTCAGCAGGTCGGGCTTCTTGCGCTCGGTCTTGGTCATCGAGCTGATGATGGCGATCTGACGCGCGATCATCTTGTCGTTGATGTTGTTGTCGGCCATCTGGGCCTTCATCTTGGCCACGCCCGGCAGCATGCCCATGATGCCCTGCAGCCCGCCCATCTTCGACATCTGCTGCAGCTGGGCCGACAGGTCGTTGAGATCAAACTGGCCCTTGGCCAGCTTGCGGGCCATGGCCTCGGCCTTGGACTGGTCCAGTTCCTGGCTGGCCTTCTCGACCAGGGCGACGATGTCGCCGTGACCCAGGATGCGGCCGGCGACGCGGCGGGCGTCGAACACGTCGAGCGCGTCGACCTTCTCGCCCGAGCCCAGATATTTGATCGGCAGGCCGGTCACGGCCCGCATCGACAGCATGGCCCCGCCGCGACCGTCGCCGTCGGCGCGGGTCAGGACCAGGCCGGTCAGCGGCAGGCGCTCGTGGAAGGCGGCGGCGGTCCGTACCGCGTCCTGGCCGGTCAGGCTGTCGGCGACCAGCAGGGTCTCGACCGGGTTCGAGACCCGGGCGACCTCGGCCACCTCGTTCATCAGGGCCTCGTCGAGCGTGATCCGCCCGGCGGTGTCGAGGATCAGGACGTCGAAGCCCTGCAGCTTGGCGGATTGCAGCGCCCGCTTGGCGATCTCGACGGCCGACTGGCCCTCGACGATCGGCAGGGTCGCGACCTCGATCTGCTTGCCGAGGGTGGCCAGCTGTTCCATGGCCGCCGGACGCCGCGTGTCCAGCGAGGCCATCATGACCTTCTTGCGATCGAACTTGGTCAGGCGCAGCGCCAGCTTGGCCGAGGTCGTGGTCTTGCCCGAGCCCTGCAGGCCGGCCATCAGGATCACAGCCGGCGGCGTGGCGTTGATGTTCAGCGGGGTGGGCTCTTCGCCGCCCAGCATCTCGACCAGACCGTCATAGACGATCTTGACCACCTGGTCGGCCGGCTTGACCGAGCGGATCACATCCTCGCCGGTGGCGCGTTCGGTGGCGAAGGCGATGAAGTCCTTGACCACCGGCAGGGCGACGTCGGCCTCCAGCAGGGCCACGCGCACTTCGCGCATGGCTTCCGCCACGTCCTTTTCGGACAGGGCACCGCGCCCGGTGATCCGGTCGAAAACGCCTGTCAGTCGCTCGTTCAGGGCCTCGAACATACAAACCTCATGCCCGTTTTCGCTTCAGGCCGGGATGACCTGAATCCGGAAGACGGACGCTCAGCTCCGACGGGTTGGTTCGGTCCCCATAGAGAAATGGCCCCTGGCGACGATCACGTCGGCAGGGGGTTCTCGCCCACCTCGTCCCGACAGGTCGGGGGTCGTGTGGGTGGAGACGCGAGGTTCACTTGCGCCGGAAGCCGGGGCTTATGCGCGAAAACCCGGCCAAAGACAAGCTGACCCCGCGCAGGAGCACACATCGGGTTTCAGCGTTACCATTGGCACTGCCCGTCCGCCGGCATCCTGATAGGATCGTCCCGTCCTCCCCTCCCGAAAGTCCCTGCCATGTCTCCCGCCACCGACGACCGCCTGCGCGAAGAAGTCCGACTGCTGGGCAGTCTGCTCGGCGATGTGATCCGGGACGAGGGCGGGCCGGCCCTGTTCGACCGGATCGAGGCGGTGCGCCAGGCCTCGGTCGCCTATCACCGCGACCCCGAAGCCCACGACACCGGGCCGCTGGAAGCCCTGCTGGCCGAGCTGTCGCTGGATCAGGCCGTCGGCCTGGCGCACGGCTTCGCCACCTTCTCCCTGCTGGCCAATGTCGCCGAGGACCGGGCCGGCAAGCGCCACGCCCGGGCCCTGTCCGCCGAGGGCGCGCGCGCCGACACGCCCGAGGGCGCACTGGCGCGCCTGGCCGAGATCGACCGCACGCCCGAGGACGCCCGCGCCATGCTGGCCGGGGCCCTGATCTCGCCGGTCCTGACCGCCCACCCCTCCGAGGTCCGGCGCAAGAGCGTGCTGGACCGGATTACGGCCGTCAGCGATCTGCTGGATGCCTGCGACCGGGACGACCTGGCCTGCGCCCCCGACACCCTGACCCGGGGCCTGCGGCGCCAGACGGTGATCCTGTGGGCGACCCGACTGGTGCGCACGACCGGCCTGGTGGTCCAGGACGAGATCGACACCGTCGTCTCCTTCCTCGAGCGGGTCTTCCTGCTGGCCGCCCCGGCCCAGCTGGCCGACTGGCGTCGCCGGCTGAATGCCCCCGACCTGCCGCCCTTCATCCATATCGGCACCTGGGTCGGCGGCGACCGGGACGGCAATCCCAATGTCGACGCCACGGTGCTGGAGGCCGCCTTCCGCACCCAGGCCCGGGCGGTGCTGCGCTTCTACATGGACGAGGTGCATGCCCTCGGGGCCGAACTCAGCCTGTCGGGCTCCCTGGCCGGGATCAGCGACGACCTGCGCGCCCTGTCCGAGGCCTCCGGCGACACCTCGCCCCACCGCGCCGATGAGCCCTATCGCCGCGCCCTGTCCGAAATCTACGCCCGGCTGTCGGCGACCCATCCGGTCCTGACCGGCCTGGCCGCCGCACGGCCCGCCCCGTTCGCGGCCCGGGCCTACAGCGGTCCTGACGCCTTCCGCACCGACCTGCGGGTGCTGCGCGACAGCCTGATCGCCCATCATGGGGATGCGTTTGCCGACGACCGCCTGACCCATCTGATCACCGCCGCCGAGGTGTTCGGCTTCCACATGGCGACGATGGACCTGCGCCAGAATGCCGATGTCCACGAACGGGTCGTCGCCGACCTGTTCCGCGCCGCGGGCGTCTGCCCCGACTATCTGGCGCTGGACGAGGCGGCGCGCATGAGCCTGCTGGCTGCCGAGCTGGCGTCCGAACGTCTGCTGTTCAGCCCCTATGCCGACTATGCCCCCGAGACCCTGAAGGAACGCGCCATCCTCGAGGTCGCCGCCCAGGCCCTGGCCCGCTTCGGCCCCCGGGCCCTGCGCACCCATGTCGTCTCCAAGACCGACGCCGCCTCGGATTTGCTGGAGGTCTATCTGCTGCTCAAGGAGGTCGGCCTGTACCGGCCGTCCGAGCCGGGGGCCTGCCCGATCCAGGCGGCCCCCCTGTTCGAGACCATCGATGACCTGCGCGCATCGCAGGCGACCCTGTCCCGGCTGATGCGCGAGCCCTCGGCCCTGGCCGTGGCCCGGGCCCGCGGCGTCCAGGAGGTGATGATCGGCTATTCCGACTCCAACAAGGACGGTTCCTACCTGACCTCGACCTGGGAATTGCACGAGGCCTCGCGCGCCCTGCTGGACGTGACCCGTGAGGCGGGCGTCCGCCTGCAGCTGTTCCACGGTCGCGGCGGGGCCGTCGGCCGCGGCGGCGGCTCCAGCTTCGCCGGCGTCATGGCCCAGCCCCAGGGCACGGTGGACGGCCGCATCCGCATCACCGAACAGGGCGAGGTCATCGCCAACAAATACGGCGCGCCCGACGTCGCCAAACGCAATCTCGACGCCCTGACCTGCGGTGTCCTGCTGGCGTCGCTGCGCCCCGCGCCGGACGAGACCTTCACCGCCCGCCACGGCGCGACCGTGTCCGGCCTCTCGACCGCCTCCATGGCCGCCTACCGGGCCCTGGTTTATGAGACTGACGGTTTCGTCGACTATTTCCGCGCCGCCACCCCGATCGCCGAGATCGCCGAGCTGAAGATCGGCTCGCGCCCGGCCTCGCGCAGCGCCTCCACCGCCATCGAGGATCTGCGCGCCATTCCCTGGGTGTTCAGCTGGTCGCTGTCGCGGGTCATGCTGCCGGGCTGGTACGGCTTCGGCTCGGCCGTCCAGGGAAGCGACATGGCCGAGCTGCGGACCATGGCCGCCGAATGGCCCTTCTTCCGTACCCTGGTGCAGAACATGGAGATGATCATGGCCAAGGCCGACATGAGCATCGCCCGCCGCTACGCCGACCTGGTGCCGGACGCCGCCCTGGCCGACCGCATCTACGGGGCCCTGGTCTCGGAGTGGGAGCGCACCCGTGACGCCGTCCTCGCCATCACCGGCCAGGAGGACCTGCTCAGCGACCAGCCCGAGCTGGAGCGGCTGATCCGCCTGCGCCTGCCCTATATCGAGCCGCTGAACCATCTGCAGGTCGAGCTGATCCGTCGCCGCCGGGCCGGGGACACCGACCCCCGCGTCCGCGAGGGCATATTGCTGACCATCAACGGCGTCGCCGCGGGCCTGCGCAACAGCGGCTGACCGCCCGGCCCCGCCTCACCCGACATGAAAACGGCCCGGTGGATCGCTCCACCGGGCCGATGTTCATCAGGGTCGTCGCAGTCCCTAGTTGACCGGGAAGCCCCGCACCTTCAGCAGGGCCGCCACGTCCGGGTCGCGGCCACGGAACTGGCGATAGGCCTCGCCGCGGTCGGTCGTGTTGCCCGGGGCCAGGATGATCGCCTTGAAGCGGCGGGCGATGTCCGGATTGAACACGTCGCCCGACTCCTCGAAATAGGCCCAGGTGTCGGCGTCCATCGTCTCCGACCACAGGTAGGAATAGTACCCGGCCGAGTAGGAATCCGACGTGAACAGGTGATTGAACTGCGGCAGGCGGTGCCGCATCACGATCTCCTTCGGCATGCCGTAGCGGGCCAGGCTTTCACGCTCGAACGCGTCGATGTCGGTCGGGGGCGTGGCCCGGGTGTGCAGATCCATGTCGACCAGGGCCGACGACAGATAGCTGACCGTGGCATAGCCCTGGTTGAAGGTGGACGCGGCCTCGATCTTGTCGACCAGGGCCTGGGGCATCGATTCCCCGGTCTCGACATGCTTCAGATAGCCGTCGAGGATCGGTCGGGTCAGCAGCCAGTGCTCATGCACCTGCGACGGGTATTCGACGAAGTCGCGCGGCGTGCCGCCCAGCGCCGGATAGGTCACGTTCGACGACAGATAGTGCAGGGCATGACCGAACTCGTGGAACATGGTCTCCGCGTCGTCGAGCGAGATCAGGACCGGCTGGCCACCCTCGGCCTTGGTGAAATTGTTGTTGTTCGACGCCAGCACATTGTCGTCGCCGGCATAGGTCGAATGCGACCGGTAGGTCGTCATCCAGGCCCCCGACCGCTTGCCCGGACGGGCATAGTCGTCCGTGTAGTACAGGCCGACCGGACGCCCGTGATCCTTGACCTCATAGACGGTGACATCGGGGTGGAAGACCGGCACCGTGCCTGTCGGCAGCTTGGTGAAGGTAAAGCCGTACAGACGTTCGGCCATGGCGAAGGAGCCGGCGCGGACGTTGTTCAGTTCGAAATAGGGCTTCAGCTCGTTCTGATCGAGGTCGTACTTCGCCTTCCGGACCTTCTCGGCGTAATACAGATAGTCCCACGGCTCGATGTCGTGACCGGCGATCGCGCGCATGTCGGCGACCTCCTCGGCGACGCGCGCCTTGGCCGGGGCCCAGACCCGGTTCATCAGGCTGATCGCCGCAGCCGGGGTCTTGGCCATCGTATCCTGCATCCGCCATTCGGCATGGTTGCCGAAGCCGAGCAGGGCCGCGCGTTCGGCCCGCAGTTTCACGATCTCGGCGATCGTCGCATTGGTGTCATTGGCGTCGCCATTGTCGCCGCGATTGACGAATTTCTTCCAGACGACCTCGCGCAGACCCCGGTCATCGGCGAAGCTCAGGAAGGGGTCGACGCTGGACCGGCTGTTGACGATGACCCAGCCGTCCAGATTGCGCGACCGGGCGGCGGCGGCGGCGGCGGCCTTGTTCGACTCCGGCATCCCGGCCATGCCGGCCGCGGTCGGGATCACGGTCCAGGTACGCTCGTCGGCCACCACCTTCTGGCTGAAGCTGGTGAAGGCATTCGACAGGGCGGTGTTGATCCGGCCCAGTTCGGCCTTGCCGGCGGCATCGAGGGCGGCCCCGTTGCGCATGAAGGCGTCGCGCGACCGGGTCGCGATCCGCGTCTGTTCGGTCGTCAGACCCGCGGCGGCGGCACCGTCAGCCACGGCCCTGACACGCTGGAACAGCTTTTCGTTGAAGGTGATTTCGTCGCCGGCGGCGGACAACAGCGGCGACACCTCGGTATCGACCGCCTGGTATTCATCCGAACCGATGTTCTGGATCATCACGCCATAGATCGCGTCGGCCCGCTCCAGCGGCGCCCCGGCCATCTGCATGGCCACCAGGGTGTTGGCGAAGGTGGGGGCGGCCGGGTTGTTGGCGATGGCCAGGATCTCGGCGCGGCGCAGATCGATCCCCTCGATAATGGCGGCGCGCAACCTGGCCGCCGTCACCTTGTCCCAGGGCGGTACGCCGCCGTACGGCCCGGCCCAGGTCTGCAGCAGCTCGGCCCGCGGCGTCTGGTCCGGAAGCACCGCGCGGGCGATGGCCGCGTCCGCGGCGAGCGATGTCGGCGAGGTGCCGACGGCCGTCATGGCCCCCGCTGTCGCGCAACCGGTAAGGGCGAAGAGGCTCGCGCCCCCGATGAGGACATGACGTCTATGCATGGTCGCTCCGTAATCTGGATGATGTCTGATGGACCACCCTAGGCCTATTGCGCCTGAGCGTCACATGAACGGCGCGTTATCTTGAGGATTGGACGGGAACGGGCCGGGCGGCTAAAGGCCGCACCATGGCGATTGGCGTATTCGACTCCGGGGTTGGCGGACTGACCGTTCACCGCGAACTGACCCGACGGTTCCCCCGGCGGGACTTCATCTATCTGGCCGACCAGGCCAATGCGCCCTACGGCGGCCGCGACGGCGAGGACATCGTCAACCTGACCCGCGCCGGCTGCGAGCGGCTGTTCGAGGCGGGGGCCAGCGTCATCGTCCTGGCCTGCAACACCGCCAGCGCCATCGCCCTGCGCCGGCTACAGCAGACCTGGGTGCCGGAGGCGCGCGCGCGCCATGGCCGCCCGGTCAATGTGCTGGGAATCATCGTCCCGACCATCGAGGCCGCCACCGGCCTGCCCTGGGCCTTCGAGGCCGAACGGTCCGAGCGGTTCGGCGGCGACAAGATCGAGGCCATCGACGTTACCGGCGTGTTCTGCACCGCGGCCACCGCAATGAGCCGCGTCTATGAGATCGAGATCGACAAGCGCCGCGAGGATCTGGCGGTGTTTTCCGAACCCTGCCCCGGCCTGGCCGGCCTGATCGAACTGGGCGCGCCCGCCGAGGAGCTGAAGCTGGTCGTCGATGACCATGTCGACGCCCTGCGTCGCCGCATCGGTCGCCATCCGGACAAGGCCATCCTCGGCTGTACCCATTACGAGATCGTCGCCGACCTGTTCGCCGCCGCCCTGCCGCCCGGCACGCCGGTGATCCATCAGCCGACCGCGGTCGCCGACGCCCTGGAGCGTTATTTCCTGCGCCACGCAGACTATGACCTTGGATCGGACGGTCGACGGACCTTCCTCACCTCCGGCAGGGCCGGTCCGCAGTCGGATCTGGTGGCCCAGTTCTGGGGCGAGCCCCTGACCTTCGATCCGGCCTGACCTGACGGCGCAACCGTCGGGTGACCGAAAACGCCAGGAGGGCGCAGAATGCTGAAAGCGATGATTGCCGCAGCGACGATAGGCCTGTTCGCCGTCGGGCCCGCGGCGGCGGAAGTGACCGGGCGTCATGCCGACGGGTTTGCCCTGCGCGTCACGGTCCCGACGGCCGCGTCGGCCGGTGACGTGATCTCGGCGCTCGGCACCATCGGCGGCTGGTGGGACGGTGCCCACACCTACAGCGGCGACGCCGCCAACATGACCATGGCGCTGCAGCCGGGCGACTGCTTCTGCGAGGCGCTGGCGGACGGCGGCGTGGTCGAACACGGTCGCGTGGTGACGTTTGACGCCGATCATCTGACGCTGGACGCGCCGCTCGGCCCGCTCAAGGGTCAGGCCACACGGGCCGAGCTGACCCTCCGCTGGCCCGACGCCGGAGCCGGCACGGCCGTGACCCTGACCTATGTGGTCGAGGGCCCGAATCTCGGCGGCATGGCCGGTGCGGTGGACGGGGTGCTGACCGGGGCCGTCGCCCGGCTCGTCCGCTACGCCGAGACCGGCGCGCCCTGAACTCGGGCGGTCCGACCGACCGGGCCGAGCCGGCCCCGGCTCCGGTCAGGCGGCGAGAGCGGCTTCCGAGGCGGCGATGCGGCTGGCGGCATGAACGACGGCGGCAATGCGCATCGCGGCCTGGATCCGGGTATTGGGCACGCCGTGGGTCTTCAGCGCCGCCTCATGCGCGTCCATGCACGAACCGCAGCCGTTCAGCGTACTGACCGCCAGTTCCCACAGTTCGAAATCCGCCTTGTCGACGCCGGGATTGGCCAGGACATTCATGCGCAGCCGGGCCGGCAGGGTGGTGTATTCGGTGTTCTGCATCAGGTGCAGGCCGCGATAGTAGATGTTGTTCATGCCCATGATGGCCGCGGCCGATTTCGCCGCCGAGGCGGCTTCCGGGGTCAGGACCTCGCCGGCCGCCGCCGTGATCAGTCGCACCACCGGGGCCACGCCCACCGCGTGGGCGCAGGCGAGGAAACAGCCCCATTTCTGCTGGTCGCTGAGGACCGTCTCGCTGGCCAGGGAGGACAGGTTCAGGGAGATGTCCTTGGCATAGGCGGGCATCAGGTCGCGCAGGGCGTCGATCGACATTTTGTGAGGTTCCCTTCGGGAAGCGGCTGCCGCTCGCGACGCGGTCGCTCGCTGCTTGAGCCGGATCGGGGCTGGTCTGGTTACCGGGTGCATACGCGCTCAAGTGGCGAGCGACCGCGTCGCGAGCGTAGCGCCCATGGGTGAGCGAGCGGCGAGAAGGCGGCGACGCGAACGCCGCCGCCCTCCACCATCGGGTCAGCCGTCTTCAGGCCGCGAGCGTCTCACCGCCGACCGGGCGGTTGCAGGCGCACAGCTCGTCGGTCTGCAGGGCGTCGACGACGCGCAGGGTATCGGCCGGGGCGCGGCCGACGTTCAGGTTGGTGACATAGACGTGCTGCACGACATTGTGCGGGTCGACCACGAAGGTGGCGCGCAGGGCGACACCCTCCTCTTCATTGAGGATGCCCAGCTGCCGGGCGAACTTGCCGCCGTTGTCGGCGAACTGCCAGATCGGCAGCTTGCTCAGGTCGGCATGGTCACGACGCCAGGCCAGTTTGACGAACTCATTGTCGGTCGAGCCGCCCAGCACCACGGTGTCGCGATCGTCGAACTCACGCGCCAGCGAGGCGAATTCGGCGATCTCGGTCGGGCAGACGAAGGTGAAGTCCTTCGGGTAGAAGAAGATCACCTTCCACTTGCCCTCGAAGCTCTCGCCCGTGATCGGCTCGAAGGCGGAAATGCCGTTTTCTTCATGGTCGTTGAAGCCCGGCTTTACGCCAATGACTTTGAATTCCGGCAGCTTTTCGCCAACACCAAGCATGGTCAATCCTATCGGTTCAGGAACAAGAAAAACGGCGAAGAGGGGGAGCTCTCCGCCGATCCCCGTCAGATGGGCGTCCGTCGGCACGAAGTCAAATCGATCGTTTCGCAAGTGCGAATAATACAAATCTATACGATACCGGGGCTGTCCCGCTGCGGCGCATAAGTTTTTCTGTTCCAGTCGACAATCTTTATCGATTGGCCCTTGGTCCTGGCCCGGACTAGGCTGTGTGCACATTCAGCACAGAAAGAGGCAGTCATGGACGGCAATTCAGGTGGTGATCCCCTTCAATGCCCGGCCAGGGGACCGGCGGCGCTCAGGTCCCTTGTGGGCCGCACCAACCGCGACTGGTGGCCCAACCAGCTGTCGCTGGACATCCTGCATCAGCACGGCATCAACGGCGACCCGATGGGGCCGGACTTCGACTATGCCGAGGCGTTCAAGTCCCTGGACTATCAGGCCGTCAAACGGGACCTGACCGCCCTGATGACCGACAGCCAGTCGTGGTGGCCGGCGGACTATGGTCATTACGGACCCTTCTTCATCCGCATGGCCTGGCACAGCGCCGGCACCTATCGCAGCGGTGACGGCCGCGGCGGGGCCTCGTCAGGCTCGCAGCGGTTCGCGCCCCTGAACAGCTGGCCGGACAACGCCAATCTGGACAAGGCCCGCCGGCTGCTGTGGCCGATCAAGCAGAAATACGGGGCCCGGCTCTCCTGGGCCGACCTGATGATCATGGCCGGCAATGTCGCCATCGAGTCGATGGGCGGGCCGGTGTTCGGATTCGGCGGTGGCCGCGCCGACGTGTGGGAGCCGGAGAAGGACATCTACTGGGGCACCGAGGAGGAGTGGCTCGGGGACACCCGGATCGACCCCGACCAGGAGAAGGTGCTCGAGAACCCGCTCGCCGCCATCCAGATGGGGCTGATCTACGTCAACCCTGAGGGGCCGGGCGGCAATGCCGATCCGATCGGCTCGGGTCGGGACATCCGCGAGACCTTCGCCCGCATGGGCATGAATGACGAGGAGACCGTGGCCCTGACCGCCGGCGGTCATACCTTCGGCAAATGCCACGGGGCCGGCGACGCGTCCCTGGTCGGGGCCGAACCCGAGGGGTCCGACATCGCCCAGCAGGGGCTCGGCTGGCACAGCACCCATGAAAGCGGCATCGGCGACCACACCATCACCAGCGGCCTCGAGGGATCGTGGAAGCCCAATCCGATCCGGTGGGACGACGGCTATTTCCACATGCTGCTCGACTATGACTATGAGCTGGTCACCAGTCCGGCCGGAGCCAGACAGTGGCAGCCGGTCAACCAGAAGCCCGAGGACCTGGCCCCCGCGGCCCATGATCCGACCCGGCGGGTGCCGACGATGATGACCACCGCCGACATGGCGATGAAGATGGACCCGGCCTACCGCAGGATCTCCGAACGGTTCCGGGCCAATCCCGACGAGTTCGCCGACGCCTTCGCCCGTGCCTGGTTCAAGCTGTGTCACCGTGACATGGGCCCCAGGGCCCGCTACCTCGGCCCCGAGGTGCCGGCCGAGGACCTGCTGTGGCAGGACCCGATCCCGGCCCCGTCCGGCCCCGTCATCGACGCCGCCGACATCGCCGGATTGAAGACGGCGATCTCGGCATCCGGCCTGACCGTGTCCGAACTGGTGCAGACGGCCTGGGCCGCGGCCTCGACCTATCGCGGCTCCGACCATCGCGGCGGGGCCAATGGCGGGCGCATCCGCCTGGCCCCGCAGAAGGACTGGGACGTCAACCAGCCCGAGCAGCTGGCCCGGGTGCTGACGGTGCTGGACGGCATCAAGGCGGACTTCGACACGGCGGGCGGCAAGACGGTCTCGATCGCCGACCTGATCGTGCTCGGCGGCACCGTGGCCATCGAGAAGGCGGCGAAGGACGGCGGCCATGCGGTCGAGGTCCCCTTCACCCCCGGCCGCACCGACGCGACCCAAGACCAGACCGATGCCGAGGGCTTCGCGGTGCTGGAACCCCGGGCCGACGGTTTCCGCAACTATCTGCAGGTCCGGTTCAGCGTTCCGACCGAGGAACTGCTGATCGACCGGGCCCAGCTGCTGGGACTCAGCGCGCCGCAGATGGCGGTGCTGGTCGCCGGGCTGCGGGTGCTCGGGGCCAACCACGGCGGCTCGAAGCATGGCGTCTTCACCGACCGGCCGGGCGTGCTGACCAACGACTTCTTCGTCAACCTGCTCGACATGGGCACGGCGTGGAAACAGGTCGACGACGAGGCCGACGAGGTGTTCATCGGCTCCGATCGCGCGACCGACCGGCAGAAATGGACGGCCACCCGCACGGATCTGGTGTTCGGCTCCAACGCCCAGTTGCGAGCCCTGTCGGAGGTCTATGCCGCCGCCGACGCGGAGGGGAAATTCGTGCGCGACTTCGTCACCGCCTGGACCCGGGTGATGAACGCCGACCGCTTCGACCTGCCCCGGGCCGCGCGCCGGGCCGAGGCCTGATCGCCTGACCGCCCGGTCCCCGACACGTCGGGGACCGGGACACCGGCGGCCCCGCCCTTCGATGAGGCCAGCCGATAGATTTTGATCTCATGATAGCGAACCCTTATACCGCTCTCATGCTCCCGACCCTGCGACAGCTCCAGTATCTCAAGCTGCTGGCCGAACACGCGTCGTTCAGCCGGGCCGCCGAGGCGGCCCATGTCAGCCAGCCGGCCCTGTCGTCGGGCGTGCAGGAGCTGGAGAAGATTCTCGGGGCCCCGGTGGTCGAGCGCACCCGCGGCAATGTCCAGCTGACCGCCGTCGGGGCCGAGGCCGTGCGCCGGGCCGAGGACGTGCTGGCCCGGACCGAGGACCTGGTCGAGGCCGCCCGCAATGCCGGACGCCCGCTGTCCGGCCGGTTCCGTCTGGGCATCATCCCGACGATCGCGCCCTTTCTGCTGCCCAATAAATTGCCCGGCCTGAATGCCGCCTATCCGACCCTGCGCCTGTTCATCCGCGAGGACCTGACGCCGCGGCTGATCACCGGACTGAAGGCCGGACAGCTGGACGCGGCCGTGATCGCCCTGCCCTATTCGGCCCCCGGCATCGATCATGCCCGCATCGGCGACGACGAGATCCTGGCCGCCGCCCCGGTCGGTCACCGGCTGGCCGTGCCCGGGGCCATCCACCCGGGGGCCCTGAAGGCCGAGGACCTGATCCTGCTGGAAGATGGCCACTGCCTGCGCGACCAGGCCCTGGCCGCCTTCGAAATCGAACCGTCGCGCGGCGATGACGTCTTCGCCGCCACCTCGCTGCACACCCTGGTGCAGATGGTCTCGTCCGGGCTGGGCGTCAGCTTCCTGCCGCGCATGGCGGTCGACGCGGGTCTGGCCGACATGCCCGGCGTGGTCATCCGCCCGATCTCGGCCAAGGCCCCCAGTCGCGAGATCGTCGTCGCCTGGCGCCGGGGCTCCAGCCGGGCCGCCGAGGCGCGGCTGCTGGCCGGGGCCCTGCAACTGGACGCCCCCGCGGCCTGAAACGCGAAAAGGGCCGGCGGATCCCTCCGCCGGCCCCTGTCATGCGTCCGCCCGGTCCGCCTAGTCGCGGGCCAGGTTCCGCAGCACATAGGGCATCACGCCCCCGGCCTTGAAATAGTCCATCTCGGTGGCGTTATCGATGCGGCAGCGGACCGGGAAACGGGCCATCTTGCCGTCCGACGGGCGGAACAGCTCGACCCACAGGTCCTGGCGCGGACGCAGCTTGCCGGTGTTGACGTCGGACAGGCCGCGAATGGTGACGATCTCCTCGCCGGTCAGACCCAGCTTGGTCCAGCCGTCCTGCTTGAACTGCAGCGGCACCACGCCCATGCCGATCAGGTTCGAACGGTGGATGCGCTCATAGCTCTCGGCGATGACCGCGCGGACGCCCAGCAGACGGGTGCCCTTGGCGGCCCAGTCACGCGACGAGCCGGTGCCGTATTCCTTGCCGGCGAACACGACCAGCGGCCGGCCCTCGGCCTGGTAGCGCATGGCCGCGTCATAGATGGACATCGTGTCCTGCGACGGGAAATGCTTGGTCACCCCGCCCTCGATCTCGGGCGTGATCTTGTTGCGGATACGGATGTTGGCGAAGGTGCCGCGCATCATCACTTCGTGGTTGCCGCGACGCGCGCCGTAGCTGTTGAAGTCCAGCGTATCGACGCCGTGCTCGGTCAGATAGACCCCGGCGGGCGAGGTCTTCTTGATCGAGCCGGCGGGGCTGATGTGGTCGGTGGTGATCGAGTCGCCGAAGATGCCGAGCACGCGGGCCTCGACGATGTCGGTGACCGGGGCCGGCTCCATCGTCATGCCCTCGAAATAGGGCGGGTTCTGCACATAGGTCGAGGCGTCGTCCCAGGCATAGGTCTGACCGCCCTCGACGGCGATGCCCTGCCAGTGCTTGTCGCCCTTGAACACGTCGGCATAGCGTTTGGCGAACATGGCCGGGGTGACGCATTTCCTCTGGATGTCGGCGATCTCCTTCGAGGTCGGCCAGACATCCTTCAGGAAGACATCCTTGCCCTTCTTGTCCTGACCGATCGGGTCCTTGGAGATGTCGATCCGCATCGAACCGGCCAGGGCATAGGCCACGACCAGCGGCGGCGAGGCCAGATAGTTAGCCTGGACGTCGGGGTTCACCCGGCCCTCGAAATTGCGGTTACCCGACAGCACCGAGGTGGCGACGAGGCCGTTGTCGTTGATGGTCTGCGAAATGGCCGGATCCAGCGGACCCGAGTTGCCGATGCAGGTGGTGCAGCCGTAGCCGACCAGGTTGAACCCCAGGGTGTCGAGGTCGGTCTGCAGGCCGGCCGCGGTCAGATAGTCGGTGACCACCTGCGAACCGGGGGCCAGCGAGGTCTTGACCCACGGCTTGACCTTCAGCCCCAGCTTGTGGGCCTTGCGCGCCACCAGACCGGCGGCGATCAGCACCGACGGGTTGGAGGTGTTGGTGCAGGAGGTGATGGCGGCGATGACCACGTCACCGTCGCCGATGTCGAACTTGTGGCCCTTGACCGGGTAGCGGGCGGTGGCGTCCGGGCGCGCGAAGACCTCGCCCATCGCGGTTTCAAAGGCCGGAGCGGCCTCGGTCAGGGCGACCCGGTCCTGCGGACGCTTGGGTCCGGCCAGCGACGGTACGACCTCGGCCATGTCGAGCGACAGGATGTCGGTGAACACCGGGTCTTCCGAATTCTCGTCGATCCACAGACCCTGGGCCTCGGCATAGGCCTTGACCAGGGCGACGCGGGCCTTGTCCCGGCCGGTGGCGGTCAGATAGTCGAGGGTCGCCTGGGACACCGGGAAGAAGCCGCAGGTGGCCCCGTATTCCGGGGCCATGTTGGCGATCGTGGCCTGGTCCTCGATGGTCAGGGCGCTGACGCCCGGGCCGAAGAATTCGACGAATTTGCCGACGACGCCCTTCTTGCGCAGCATCTGGGTCACGGTCAGCACCAGGTCGGTGGCCGTAGCCCCCTCGGGCAGGCGACCGTCGAGACGGAAGCCGATGACCTCGGGGATCAGCATCGGGATCGGCTGGCCCAGCATGGCCGCCTCGGCCTCGATGCCGCCGACGCCCCAGCCCAGAACGGCCAGGCCGTTGATCATGGTGGTGTGGCTGTCAGTGCCGACCACGGTGTCGGGGTAGGCGACGGTCGCCTTGCCCTCGGCCACGGTCCAGACGGTCTGCGCCAGGTTCTCGAGATTGACCTGGTGGCAGATGCCGGTGCCGGGGGGCACGACGCGGAAATTGTTGAAGGCCGACGAGCCCCAGCGCAGGAATTTGTAGCGCTCGATGTTGCGCTCGTACTCACGCTCGACGTTCTGGGCGAAGGCACCCGGGGTGCCGAAATGATCGACCATGACCGAATGGTCGATGACCAGGTCGACCGGCGTCAGCGGGTTGATCCGCGACGGGTCGGCGGCGAGGGCCGTCATGGCGTCGCGCATGGCGGCCAGGTCGACCACGGCGGGCACGCCGGTGAAGTCCTGCATCAGCACCCGGGCCGGACGGAAGGCGATCTCGTGCTCGACCGAGCCCTTGTTGTCGATCCAGGCGGCCACGGCCTTGAGGTCGGCCTCGGTGACGGACACGCCGTCCTCGTTGCGCAGCAGATTCTCCAGCAGCACCTTCATCGAGCGCGGCAGGCGGGAAATCCCGGTCAGACCGGCTTCCTCGGCGGCCGGAAGGCTGTAATAGGCATATTTCTTGCGACCGACGGTCATGTCCCGGCGGGTGGTAAGGCTGTCAACTGACGGCATGGAGAGCTTCCTCTGGTCAAAGCCGCCCGGACATCCGGTTGCGCGGTCGCGCGACAGACGGCGGGGCACACAGGTCCCCGCCGCGCGCGGCGACAGCCTGCTGCGGCAAGCGCGTTCATAATGCGTGACGACGCGGCAGTCCATGTATCCACGCCGCCGTCATGGATATTGAGAACGGGTCTCAACTTGGCCCGCCGGGCCCTCTGTGCGGATATGCGGCCATGATCACCGCCCTGTCCGTCACCGACCTCGCCCTCGCCCGCGGCGAACGGATGCTGTTCCGGACCCTGGACCTGACCCTGGCCGCCGGCGAGGCCGTGGCCCTGACCGGGGCCAACGGCGCGGGCAAGACCAGCCTGCTGCGCGCCGTCGCCGGTTTCATCCGCCCCGAAGCCGGCATCGTGAGCTTCCGCGACGCCGCCGGCGACGCCATCGACCCGCAGGACGCCCGGGCCCACGGCCTGCATCTGCTGGGCCATCTCGACGGACTCAAGACGGCCCGCACCGCCCGCGATGAACTGCTGTTCCAGTCGCAATGGCTGGGTCACAGCCACCACGGCATCACCGGGGCGATCGAGACCCTGGGCCTGGCCCCCCTGCTCGACCTGGAGGTGCGCCAGCTCTCGGCCGGACAGCGCCGGCGGCTGGCCCTGGCCCGTCTGATCGGCGCGCCGCGCTCGCTGTGGCTGCTGGACGAACCGCTCAGCCCGCTGGACGCCCGCTGGCGCGCGGTGGTCGGTGCGATGATGGCGCGCCACCTGCAGGGCGGCGGCCTGATCCTCGCCGCTGTCCACGACCCCCTGCCGATCCCGGCCCGCGCCCTCGACCTCGGGGCCGGACGATGAGCCCGGTCCGCACCGCCCTGGGGGTGCTGTTCCGGCGCGAACTGTCCCTGGCCTGGGGCGGCGGCGGCGGTCCGCTGCTGGCCTGCGGCTTCTTCGCCTGTCTGACGGTGCTGGTGCCGCTGGCCGCCGGCGGTGATCCGGTCGGGCTGAAGCCGATCGCCTCGGCCATCGCCTGGCTGGCCCTGGCCCTCGCCGCGATGCTGTCGCTGGAGCGGCTGTTCGAACGCGACCTCGAGGACGGGGCGCTGGACCTGCTGGCCACCGGCCCCCTGCCGCTGGAAGCGGTCTTCGTGGTCAAGGCCGTCAGCCAGTGGCTGGCCACCGGCCTGCCGCTGGCCCTGACCGCCCCGGTCGCCGCCCTGACCCTGGGCCTGTCGCCCGACCTGCTGCCCCTGACCGCCCTGGCCGCGGCGATCGGCGGTCTCGGCTTCGCCTTCACCGGGGCGCTGGGCGCCGCCCTGGCCCTGGGCACAAGGCGCGGCGGCCTGCTGATCGCCATCGTCGTCCTGCCCCTGTTGATCCCGCCGGTGGTGTTCGGGGCCGGGGCGCTGGCGCGGGCCGCCAGCGGCATGGACCCGGCCCCGGCCCTGGCCCTGCTGGCCGCCTACGCCCTGTTCGCCCTGCTGATCGGCCCGTTCGCCGGGGCCGCCGCCATCCGCAATGCGCAGGGCTGAGGTTCACCCGGCCCCCCGCGCGATCGGTCGCGCCCGCCTTATGTAGCGCGACGCGCGATAGGCCACTAAGAAGCTCCCCATGTTCGGTCTCGCCAATCCCGAGCGCTTCATGCGCTTCACCCGCCCCGTGACGCCGGGTCTGTGGGGGCTGGCCGCCGTGCTGCTGGCCGTCGGGACCTGGCTGTCCTTCACCGCCCCCGAGGACTACCAGCAGGGCGACACGGTGCGGATCATGTTCGTCCATGTGCCGGCCGCCACCCTGGGCCTGGTGGCCTATGCGGCGCTGGGCGTCTCCAGCTTCTTCGCCCTGGTGTTCCGCCATCCGCTGGCCGACGCCGCCGCCCGCGCCGCCGCCGTGCCCGGGGCCGCCTTCACCGCCCTGGCCCTGGTCACCGGCTCCCTGTGGGGCAAGCCGATGTGGGGGGCCTGGTGGGCCTGGGGCGACGCGCGGCTGATGTCTGTGCTGATCCTGTTCCTGTTCTACCTCGGCTATATCGCCCTGCGGTCCGCGATCGACGACGAGGTCAAGGCCGGGCGTGCCGCCGCCGTGCTGGGTCTGGTCGGGCTGATCAACCTGCCGATCGTCAAATTCTCGGTCGACTGGTGGAACACCCTGCACCAGCCCGCCTCGCTGCTGCGCATGGGCGGGCCGTCGATGAGCGAGGCCTTCCTGGTCCCGCTGCTGACCATGATGGCGGCCTATGCCGCCCTGTTCGGGGCGCTTTGGCTGACCGCCATCCGCACCGAAGTCACCCGCCGCCGGGTCCTGACCCTGCGCGCCCGCGCCGCCCTGGAGGCCTGAGATGCCGGACCTCGACATGGGAACCTATGCCGCCTTCGTCTGGCCTGCCTGGGGCATCAGCGCCCTGGTGCTGGCGGCGCTGGGCGTCCGCGCCGTCCGCGCCGCACGGCGCTGGTCGCGGGCCCTGGCGGCGCTGGAAGCGACCGTCACCACCGACCCGACCGGGCCTGCGGCATGAATCGCTGGCTGTCCCTGATCCCGCTGGCCGTGGTCGCCGCCCTGGCCGCCCTGTTCATCGGCTGGTCGTTGAAGCGCGACCCGGCCTTCAAGCCCGACGCCCTGGTCGGCCAGCCGATCCCCGAGACCGTGCTGCCGATGCTGGACGGCGACCGCGCCGGGCCGGGCTATCTCGACCTCAAGACCGCCGGGGTCGGGCGGCCGATGATCGTCAATGTCTTCGCCTCCTGGTGCGCCCCGTGTCAGGTCGAGAACCCGACCCTGCTGGCCCTGAAGGCCCGCGGCGTGGCCGTGGTCGGCGTCGCCTACAAGGACGACCCGGCCGACACGCGCAAATTCCTCGATGCGTTCGGCGACCCCTTCGCCAAGGTGCTGGTCGACCGCGACGGGCGGGCCGGGCTCGACCTGGGCGTCTCCGGCGTGCCCGAGACCTTCGCCGTCGACGCCATGGGCAGGGTCGTGGCCAAACATTCCGGCCCGCTGCTCGATCAGGCCGACGTCGAGCATCTGGTCGCCGCGATGCAGGCTCCGCCGCGCGCCCTGCCCACAGCCACGCGCCGCTGATCCCGGACCCGGGCCCGGCGCGTTAACCCTTTTTCGACAGGATTGGTTAACCGTCCGGACATGAGCGCGATTCGCCCCGACATGCCCGCCGCCCTGCCCGGCACCGGCCCGACCAGCTCCGGCGGGGCCGCGGCCGATGCCGCCCGGGCCGCCTTCTTCCGCGCGGCCCTGGGCCAGGTCCAGGCGACCCCGGCCCCGGCGCGTGCCGTTGCCCCGGCGCCGGCCGCTCTGGCCACCGCTTCGACCGGCACCGCCCGGGCCGAGCCGTCCGCCGACCGGCCGGGCCGACCCGGCGCGCTGCTGGATATTCGCGTCTAGGCCCGGTTTCGCCGGCGCGTCAGGCCGGGGCCTTCCGGCCCTTGGCCGGCTTGGCCGCCTTGTCCGGCCTGGCGGTCTTTTTCGCCGCCCGCTCGGCCTTGCGGGCCTCCTTCAGCGCCTTCTTGGCGGCGCGGGCGTCCGCCTGGGCCTTGTCCGGGGCCGCGTCGGCGGCCGAGGCCAGGTCCGACAGCAGGGCCAGAAAGCCGTCGCGCTTGCCCTTGGGCAGCAGGGCCATGATGCGCTTGTCCGCCGCCGCGACCCGCGGCCGGGCCGCGTCCAGCGCCGCCGCCCCCGCCTCCGACAGCCGCACGGCCATGGCCCGGGCGTCGATCGCCGATCGTTCGCGCACCAGCAGCCCCTTGGTCGTCATCCGCGCCACCAGATCGGCCAGGGTCGAGCGGTCGATGCCGGTCGCGCGGACCAGATCGGTCTGGGTCAGGCCTGACTTCTGCGACACCGCCTCCAGCACCGCGAACTGGCGCTGCGTCAGGCCGTCAGGCCCGGTCTCGGCGGCATAGATGTCGAGCGCCAGCTGCAGGGCGCGGTGGATCAGATGGCTGGGCGACACCGCCAGCTGCCCGTGCCGCCGTGTCTGTTTTCCGGACTTGACCATCAACCGTCTCCTCCCGCTGCGACCGCCTCAGATGCCCGGATCAGGCGTGATCGGTCCGGGCTCGCCGGCGGTCGGCAGCAGGTTCTTCATGATGAAGGGGATCTGCAGCAGGCCGAACACGATGGCCAGGATGAACAGGCCGACCCGGAACTGGACCCAGGTGCCGTCCGACTGGGTGCGCCAGATGACCTCGTTGGTCACCGCCACCGTCGCGAAATACAGGCCGTAGCGCAGGGTCAGAACGCGCCACGCCTGGTCGGTCACCCGGATGGCGTCGCCCAGCAGATATTTGAACGGCGACCGGTTCAGCGGCAGCGAGCCCAGCAGCACCACCGCCAGCAGGGCGTTCTGCACGGTCAGCTTGATCTTGATCAGGCTCTCGTCCTGGAAGACGATGGTCATGGTCCCGAACACCAGGGCGAACAGGCCGGTGATCAGCGGCAGCGGGGCGAACCGCTTCTCGACGAAATAGCCGGTCGCCAGGGCCAGGGTCGAGGCGATGACCAGCACCCAGGTGGCCTTGATCATGTCGCGGGTGACGAAATAGGCGACGGCGAAGGCCAGCAGGGCCCCGAAGTCCACGGCCTGGCGGATCCACTGGCCCGTCTTCGGGGCCGGATCGGTGTTCGGGGTCGTCGTCTCGGTCATTCTCAGTCCTCAAGCCCGACCAGCGAGCGCGAAAAGGCCCGGGCATCGAACGGTTGCAGGTCCTCGATGCCCTCGCCGACACCGATCAGCTTGATCGGCGCGTCCGAGGCCTGGGCCACGGGCACCAGCACCCCGCCACGGGCCGTGCCGTCCAGCTTGGTCATCACCAGACCCGAGACATAAGCGGTCCGGCCGAAGATCTGTTCCTGGGCCAGGGCATTGCGGCCGACGGTGGCGTCCAGCACCAGCAGGGTCTCGTGCGGGGCGTCCGGGTCGATCTTCTTCAGCACCCGAACGATCTTCAGCAGCTCGTCCATCAGGGCCGACTTGTTCTGCAGCCGTCCGGCGGTGTCGATCAGGACCACGTCATAGCCCTCGGCCTTCGCCCTGGTATAGGCGTCGAAGGCCAGGCCGGCGGGGTCGGCCCCGTCGCGGCGGCTCTCGAAATCGGCCCCGGCGCGCTCGGCCCAGACCTTGAGCTGTTCGCGGGCGGCGGCGCGGAAGGTGTCGCAGGCGACGATCATCACCTTCGCCCCCTGACCGGTCAGGTCGGCGGCGATCTTGCCCAGGGTCGTGGTCTTGCCCGAGCCGTTGACCCCGACGAACAGGGTGACAAAGGGTTTCGGCCCGTTCAGCGGTTCATAGGCGGCCTGGCGCGGCAGCAGTTCGGCGGCGACCGCCTCGGCCAGGGCCTCCTTGACCTCGCGCTCGTCCGAGACCTTGCCGAAGCGCAGGTCGCGAAAGCGCGCGACGATCCGCGCCGAGGCCGCCGGCCCCAGATCGCTCTCGATCAGATGCTCTTCCAGCTGCTCCAGCGCCGCCTCGCTCAGCGGCTCGCGGATGAAGGTGGAGACGACCTGTTCGGTCATCTGTTTCGAGGATCGGCCCAGACCCTCGCTCAGCCGCGAGAGCCAGCCCTTTTTCGGCGTGTCGTTCATTGTGTCCGCTTAGCCGACCCGGCCCGCCGCGTCACGCGAACGCGGACAATTGAGGGGGCCGGGGTGTCCCTTCGGAAAAAACACGGTCCACTGAGTCCACTGAGTCCACATTACCGGAGGCTGACCCGGAGCGTCGGACCCCGGCTGGTGATCAGGCGGCATTATGGGGGACCTGGGACCGCGGGTCGGTCGATTTGCCCGGCTTTTTTGTAGCCGCTGGTTTTCGTTGAAGGTTTTTTCGCGGATCGGGAAAATCCGTGCGAGGTTTTACCGGTCCGGCGCGATGCGGCGCGGGGTCGTGTCCGCGACAGGGTCGCGCGCTCGCGCGCCGCTGGGTCCCGGATCGCCCTGCGCTGTCCGGGATGACGAAAGCAGAGAACGGGTTTTGCGGTCGTTAGCTTCCGGCTGATAGAAGGGGCCTGACCTGTCGGCGGAACCATCGATGCCTGAAGCCCACGCCTTCCACTCTGCCGCCACCCACGGCTTCGTCCGCGTCGCCGCTGCGACACCGGTGGTCCATATCGCCGATCCGGTCGCCAACGCCGCCGAACACGAAGCCCTGATCCGCCAGGCCGGAGCCGAGGGCGTCGACCTGCTGGTCTTCCCGGAACTGTCGCTGAGCGGCTATGCCATCGACGACCTGCTGATGCAGGACGCCCTGCTGGTCGCGGTCGAACGCCAGATCGGCCATCTGGCGGGGGTAGCCGGCGAGGCCGGTGTGGTCGCGGTCGTCGGAGCCCCCCTGCGCAACGGCGACGCCCTGTTCAACTGCGCCGTGGTGCTGGCCAACGGCCAGGTGCTGGGCGTGGTGCCCAAATCCTACCTGCCCAACTATCGGGAATATTACGAAAAACGCTGGTTCTCCCCCGCCGCCGGCCGGGCCGAGGATGTGCTGGTCCTGAACGGCGAGAGCGTCGATTTCGCCCCCGGCCTGATATTCGAGGCCGACGACCGCCCCGGCTTCGTCTTCGCGGTCGAGATCTGCGAGGACTTCTGGGCCCCCCTGCCGCCCTCGACCCGGGCCGCCCTGGCCGGGGCCCGCATCCTCTGCAACCTGTCGGCCTCCAACATCGTCATCGGCAAGGCCGACGAGCGCGCCGTCCTGTGCGCCAGCCAGTCGGTCCGCACCCTGTCGGCCTATGTCTTCGCCGCCTCGGGCTGGGGCGAAAGCACCACCGACCTGGCCTGGGACGGTCAGGCCACGATCCACGAACTGGGCGCGAAACTGGCCGAGGGCCCGCGCTTTTCGCTCGAATCCCACCTGACCGTGGCCGACGTCGACGTCGAGCGCATCGGCCTGGACCGGCTGCGCAACGGCACCTTCGCCGACTGTGCCCGGCTGGAGGGCGAGGCCGCCACCGTGGTGCCGTTCAGCGCGCCCGGCCACGACGACGTCGACACCCTGATGCGGCCGCTCGACCGCTTCCCCTTCGTGCCCGACGATCCGGCCCGGCTGGACCGCGACTGCTACGAGGCCTTCAACATCCAGGTCCAGGGCCTGATGCGGCGCATGACCGCCACCGGGGCCGAACGGCTGGTGATCGGCGTCTCGGGCGGGCTGGATTCGACCCAGGCCCTGCTGGTCGCCTGCCGCGCCTTCGACCGGCTGGCGCTACCGCGCACCGGCATCCTGGCCTTTACCCTGCCCGGCTTCGCCACCTCGGACGCGACCAAGGCCAGCGCCTGGGCCCTGATGCGCGCCCTGGGCGTCACCGGCGAGGAGATCGACATCCGCCCGGCCGCCGAACGGATGCTGGCCGACATCGGTCATCCGTATGCGGACGGTCAGCCCGTGCACGACATTACCTTCGAGAACGTCCAGGCCGGTCTGCGCACCGACTATCTGTTCCGCCTGGCCAACCAGAACCGGGCCTTTGTGCTGGGCACCGGCGACCTGTCGGAACTGGCGCTGGGCTGGTGCACCTATGGCGTCGGCGACCATATGAGCCACTACAACGTCAACGGCGGGGTGGCGAAGACCCTGATCCGCCACCTGATCCGCTGGGTCGCCGACGGCGATCTGGTCGGGGCGGACGCGACCCCGGCCCTGCACGCGGTGCTGGCCACGGTGATCTCGCCCGAACTGGTGCCGGCCGGGGCCGACGGCCGGATCCAGTCGACCGAGGAGACGGTCGGCCCCTATGCGTTGAACGACTTCTTCCTGTTCTACATCACCCGCTTCGGCATGCGTCCGTCCAAGGTCGCCTGGCTGGCGCATCAGGCCTGGAAGGACGCATCGACCGGGGACTGGCCCGTCCATACGCCGGCGGCCGAGCGCGTCGCCTACGACCTCGCCACGATCAAGGGCTGGCTGCGCCAATTCCTGGTGCGCTTCTTCCAGACCAGCCAGTTCAAACGCTCGGCCCTGCCCAACGGCCCCAAGGTGGTGACCGGCGGCTCCCTGTCACCGCGTGGCGACTGGCGGGCCCCGTCAGACGGCAACGCCCGCGTCTGGCTGGACGACCTCGAGGCCCACGTGCCGGAGGCCTGAGGCGACCCGCCCTTCGCGCCCCGACCCCGCGCCCTTCCGTCACCGCTGCACACAGAGACCCGCCATGACCGACACCCCGACCCGGGATTCCAACGGCAACATCCTCGCCGACGGTGACAGCGTCACCCTGATCAAGGACCTCAAGGTCATGGGGTCGGGCGGCGTCACCCTCAAGCGCGGCACCCTGGTCCGGAACATCCGGCTGACCGGCGACGAGGCCGAGATCGAGGCCAATGTCGACAGGGTGCGCGGGCTCGTCCTGCGCACCGAGTTCGTCAAGAAGGCATGAGCCACCGTCTCGCCGCCGTGGGCCTGGCGCTCGGCCTGCTACTGGCCGGACCTGCCGCCGCCGGACCCGTCGAGGACGCCGCCGCGGGTTTCGAGGCCCAGATGGCGGCGTGGAACCGCGGCGACATCGAGGGGGCGCTGGCCCTGTATCTCGACACGCCCGACATCGTCTGGGTCAGCCGCGCCGGCGTCGAGCGCGGGTTCGACTCCTTCGCCGCCGCCATGCGCACCGAATTCGCCGGGCACCCGGAGATCATGGGCACCTACAGCGGCGAGGTGCTGGACGCCCTGCCGCTCGGACCCGATCACGTCGCCCTGGTGCTGCGCTGGCAGATCACGCGTGACGGCACCCGCCTGTACGGCGGCGTCTCGACCCAGGTCTGGCAACGGATCGACGGCCACTGGCGCATCGTCCTGGAACACGCGGGCTGAAGCGCTATTTGACACCGGCGAGGAATTCGAAGATCGCGGCCCGCGCCTCGGGCTCGTCCAGCATCGGGGCGTGGCCGACACCCGGCACCTGGACATAGGCCATCTTGCGCGCCGCCTTGCGCATCCGGTCGACGATCTCGGGACTGAGCAGGTCGGAGGTCTCGCCGTGCACCAGCAGCACCGGACGGCCCCGGGTCAGCCGGCGGAAGAAGGGCCACAGATTGGGCACCATGGCCTTGGCCCCGGCGGCCCGGATCGGCACGGCGATATCCGGGTCATAGTCCGGCACCGGCAGGCCCTCGGTCCCCTCGCGGAAGGTGCGGCGCGCGAAGGCGGCCCAGTCGGCGTCGGTATAGTGGGGCAGGGCCACGGCGTTCAGCCCCTTCACATAGTCGGCCGCCTCGGCCCAGGTCGAGATCTCGACCGGCTGGCCCATATAGGCGGCGATCCGGGCCAGGCCGACCGGCGACACCTCGGGGCCGACGTCATTGATGATGGCCGCCGCGATCGTCCGCGCCCGGATGGCGGCGATGGCCATGGTGATCAGTCCGCCCATCGAGGTGCCGAGAAAGACCGCCTTGTCGATTCCGGCCTGGTCCATCAGGGCCAGGATGTCGCGCGCATAGACCTCGGGCGAATAGGTCATCGGGTCGGGGGCGCGGTCCGAGCGGCCGCGGCCGCGCACATCGACGGCCAGCACGCGGCGACCGCTCTGGGCGATCAGGGGGGCGATGGTGTCGAAATCGGCGCTGTTGCGGGTCAGGCCATGAATGGCGATCACCGGCAGGCGGGCCGCGCCGTCGGCACCGCCGTAGTCACGGGCGAACAGGGTCAGTCCGTCCGGCGAGGTCCAGCGACGTTCAGCGTATTCCGCCATGACAAATTCTCCGGATCGGGAGGGCCCAGCCTATTTCATTGTCACGGGAATTGCGATCAACCGCCCAGAAGATCATGGACGAATTCGTCGAGGTCGACGCCCTCGAACAGGAAACCGGGCAGGCCGGCGCGCCGGGCCGCCTCGAGATCGGTCGGCCGGTCGCCGATCAGGAACGACCGGGCCGGGTCGATGCCGTGGTCGGCGATGGCCCGGGTGATCATGCCGGGGTTCGGCTTGCGGTCGGGATGATCGGCATGGAAATAGCGTTCATCACGCGCTTCCTTGTGAAAGGGGCAGGCATAGACCGCCCCGATCCGGGCTCCCTTGGCCGCCAGGCGTCGCACAATCAGATCGTTGAAGGCGTGCATCTGCGCCTCGCTGAACAGGCCGCGCGCCACACCCGACTGATTGGTCACCACGATCACCAGATAGCCGAGGGCATTCAGCCGGCGCACCGCCCCGTCGGCCCCGGGGATCAGGGTCAGATGGGATTCGAGATGCGGATAGCCGGTATCCTCGATCAACACGCCGTCGCGGTCGAGAAACACGGCAGGCACGCCGCCGCCCGCTGTCTGGCCGGTTGCGCTGGTCGTTCTGGTCGTCACTAATGCACTCCACCCTGCCCCGGTCGCTTAGGACACCGCGTGGTCGCGTTGCAACCCGCAACGTGAAGTGACCCTGTGGCATTTGTCTGCGGTGGGGACGGTTTGGTAGGAGGCGCCAGCCTTGGCCCTCCCGCTCCGTGGCGCTTCAAGCCGCAACACGCCGACGCCTGATGAGAGAATCGCCAGTCATGACCATCGCCTTCATCGACCTCCAGGCCCAGCGCCTTCGCCTCGACGGCCGGATCGAGGCCGCCGTCCAGGCCGCCGTCGTCGGCGGTGCCTGGGTCATGGGCCCTCAGGTGCGCCAGTTCGAATCCGACCTCGCCGCCTTCGGTGGCGCGAAACACGCGCTCGGCTGCGCCAACGGCACCGACGCCCTGGCCCTGCCGCTGATGGCCTGGGGCGTGGGTCGCGGCGACGCCGTCTTCGTGCCCAGCTTCACCTTCGCCGCCACCGCCGAGGTCGTGCCCTGGTTCGACGCCGAGCCGGTCTTCATCGACGTCGACGCCCGGACCTACAACATGGACCCCGGCCACCTCGAGGCCGCCATCGAGGCCACGCTCAGGGAAGGTCGCCTGACCCCCAAGGTGGTGATCGCCGTCGACCTGTTCGGCCAGCCCGCCGACTATCCGGCCATCAAGGCGATCTGCGACAAGTACGGCCTGAAGCTGATCGCCGATTCGGCCCAGGGTTTCGGCTGCACGATCGACGGGGATCATCCGCTGAAATGGGCCGACATCACCACCACCAGCTTCTTCCCGGCCAAGCCCCTGGGCTGCTACGGCGACGGCGGCGCGGTGCTGACCAATGACGACGACCTGGCCCAGCTGATCGATTCGATCCGGGTGCACGGCAAGGCCGTCGCCCGCGACCTCACGGGCCGGACCTTCGAGCACGACCCCAAATACCTGAACATGCGTATCGGCCTGAACTCGCGGCTCGACACCATCCAGGCCGCGGTCCTGATCGAGAAGCTCAAGGTGTTCGGTCAGGAGATCGAATGGCGCAACCGCATCGCCTCCCGCTACAATGTCGGCCTGCGCGCCCACGTCGCGGCCGTGCCGGACGTGCCGGCCGGCAACGTCTCGAACTGGGCCCAGTACACGATCGAACACGCCGACCGCGACGGCCTGGCCGCCCATCTGAAGGCCCAGGGCGTGCCCACCGCCGTC
Organism: uncultured Brevundimonas sp.; assembly: GCF_963975535.1. Taxonomy (GTDB): domain Bacteria; phylum Pseudomonadota; class Alphaproteobacteria; order Caulobacterales; family Caulobacteraceae; genus Brevundimonas. The sequence goes on from NZ_CAXBHE010000005.1 coordinate 28,065, forward strand.
TACTATCCGATCCCGCTGCACCTGCAGCCGGCCTATGACATGTATCCGCGCGGCCCCCAGGGCCTGCCGGTGACCGAGCGGCTGATGACGCGGGTCATCAGCCTGCCGATGCACGCCGACCTCGACGAGGCGACCCAGGACCGGATCATCGCCGCCGTCGCCAGTTACAAGGGCTGAACCGCATGACCACCTCCCTGCCCCCCCTTCGCTTCGGTGTCGCCGGTGCCGGCGTCATGGGCCGCAACCATGCCCGGGTCCTGTCGGACATCCGCGACGTCGACCTGACCGCCGTGTTCGATCCGGACGCGGCCACGGCCGAGGGGGTCGCCACCCTCTATGACGCCAGGGCCTTCACCCGGGCCGAGGATTTCGTCGCCGCCGGTCTCGACGCCGCCGTCGTCGCCACCCCGAACCGGCACCATGCCGAGCTGGGCGTGGCCCTGCTGGAAGCCGGCATCCATGTGCTGGTCGAAAAGCCGATCGCCGCCACCGTCGCCGACGCCCAGCGCATGATCGACGCCGCGAAAGCCAATGACCGGGTGCTGATGGTCGGTCAGGTCGAGCGGTTCAATCCGGCCGTCGACGCGGTCAAGCGCGCCATCGACGGTGACGACATCATCTCGATCCAGATCACGCGCGTGGGCCCCTTCCCGCCGCGCATGGGCGAGGTCGGGGTGGTCATCGACCTGGCCGTGCATGACATCGACATCATCCGCCACCTGACAGACTCCGAGATCACCGAGGTCCAGCCGCAACTGGCCCGCACCAAGGCCGATCGCGAGGACACGGCCCTGCTGCAGTTCCGGCTGGCCAACGGCGTCATCGCCCACATCACCACCAACTGGGTCACCCCCTACAAGGTCCGCACCCTGCAGGTCGCCACGCGCAACAAATTCGTGGTCGCCGACCTGATCACCCGCCAGGTCACCGAATATTTCGGCCAGCAGGCCGACGGCTCCTACCAGACCCGCGCCGTCAACAGCTGGCCGGCCGAGCCGCTGAAGAAGGAGCTGGAAGCCTTCGCCCACGCCATCCGTACCGGCGAGACCCCGGCCGTGACCGGCGAGGACGGGCTGCGCAATCTGGAAGTGGCGCTGCGGTGTCTGGGCGAGGGCTGAGCCTCTAGCCCACCACCTGCATCCCCAGCCATTCCGCCACCAGGGCCGGCTTGTCGCTGCCGTCGATCTCGACCGTGACCTCGTGTTTCAGCAGCCAGCGCCCGCCGCCCCTGTCCTCGGCGGACAGCAGCCGGAACCGGCCGCGCACCTGCGATCCGGCCGGCACCGGGGCGAGGAAGCGGAGTTTGTCGAAGCCGTAGTTGATGCCCATGGTCACCCCTTCCAGCGGCGGCACGGCGTCATAGGTCATGGCCGACAGCAGGCTGAGGGTCAGGAAGCCGTGGGCGATGGTGCCGCCGAACGGGCTGCTCGCCGCCGCGACCGGGTCGATATGGATGAATTGCCGGTCCTCGGTGATCCCGGCGAAGGCGTCGATCCGGGCCTGGTCGACCAGGATCCAGCGGCTGACCCCGACCTCGGTCCCGACCAGACCGGCGAGGGCGGCGGTGGGCGTCGGCACACCCTTGCGTTCGGTGCGGCTCATGGTGCGGCTCCCCAGGTTTCCGGCGTGTAGCGCTCTTCGATGATGGCGCTGAACAGGGCCGGGTCGACATTGCCGCCCGACAGGATGATGGCGGTGATCCGGTCCTTGACCGGCAGCTTCCCGGCCAGCAGGGCCGCCAGCGACACCGCCCCGCCCGGCTCGACCACCAGTTTCAGCACCCGGAAGGCCCAGGCGACCGCCGCCGCCACCTCGGCGTCGCTGACCGTCAGCACCCCGGTCATCCGGCGATTGATCGGAAAGGTCAGCACCCCCGGCTGCGGCGACATCAGGGCGTCGCAGATCGACGGCCGGGTCACCGGCGGATGGCCGCGCCGCTCGCCCGCGATCAGCGAGCGTCGGGTATCGTCATAGGCCAGCGGCTCGACCCCGAACACCTGGGTGTGCGACGCGGTCGCCGCCAGGGTCAGGTTGATGCCGGCCATCAGCCCGCCGCCCGACATCCCGCACAACAGCTGGTCCAGCGGGGCCGCCCCGACCGCCTTGGCCTGGTCCAACAGCTCCAGCGCCACCGTCCCCTGCCCCTCGATGATCAGCGGATCATCGAACGGCGGCACCAGCACGCGGCCGTGCTCGGTGGCGATGGCCGCGCCGATGGCCTCGCGGCTCTCGGTATAGCGGTCATAGGTCCGCACCTCGCCACCATGGGCGATGACGCCGTCGAGCTTCACCTTCGGGCTGTCGGCCGGCATGACGATGACGGCGTGGGTCCCCAGCATCTGCGCCGCCGCCGCCACCGCCTGGGCGTGATTGCCCGAGGAATAGGCCACGACCCCGCGCGCGCGTTCCTCGGCCGTCAGCCGGCTGATGCGATTATAGGCCCCGCGGAATTTGAAGGCCCCGGTGACCTGCAGGGTCTCGGCCTTGATCAGCACCCGGCCGCCCAGCCGCGCGTTCAGCGCCGGGCTCTCGATCAGCGGCGTGCGCACCGCGACGCGGGCGATCTGACGGGCGGCGTCCTGGACGCCGGCATAGGAGGCGATACGCATCCGGCCACTTAACCCCAGACACCGGCTCTGCGTAAGATGGAATGCTGAACCACCGCGAAGGGAATTCATGAACCGCCTGATCCTCGCCATCGACCAGGGCACGACCTCGACCCGGGCCATCGCCTTCGCCGTGTCGCCCCAGGGCGGGTTCAGCGCCGTGGCGGTCAGCCAGATCGAACTGGCCCAGCATTTCCCGCACTCCGGCTGGGTCGAGCATGACGCGGCCGAAATCTGGCAGGCGACCCTGCAGACCTGCCGCGCGGTCATCGCCGAGGCGGGCGGAATCGACCGTTTCGCCGCCGTCGGCATCACCAACCAGCGCGAGACCGCGGTGCTGTGGGACGCCACCACCGGCGAGCCCCTGCACCGGGCCATCGTCTGGCAGGACCGGCGCACCGCCGACGTCACCGCCCGTCTGACCGCCGAGGGCCATGAGCCGAGGGTCCAGGCCGCGACCGGCCTGATCCTCGACCCCTATTTCTCGGCCACCAAATTCGCCTGGCTGCTCGACGCTGTGCCCGGGGCGCGCGACCGGGCGGCGCGCGGCGAGGTGAAACTCGGCACGATCGAGAGCTGGCTGATCTGGAAGCTGACCGGCGGCACCCGCCACGTCACCGACGCCACCAATGCCAGCCGCACCAGTCTGATGGACCTCCAGACCCGGGCCTGGCGCGACGACCTGTGCGCCCTGTTCGCCGTCCCCCGCCGGGCCCTGCCGCAGATCCTCGGCTGCAGCGATCATTTCGGCGACTGCGACCCGGCCCTGCTGGGCGCGGCCCTGCCGATCCACGGCGCGGCCGGGGACCAGCAGGCGGCCCTGGTGGGCCACGGGGCGATGCGCCCGGGCGACGCCAAGATCACCTATGGCACCGGGGCCTTCCTCGTCGCCAATGTCGGGGCCGCGCCGGTGCTCTCGACCCGGCGGCTGCTGGGCACGCTCGGCTATCAGATCGGCGACACCGTCGCCTGGGCGCTGGAGGGTTCGATCTTCTCGGCCGGGTCGGCGATCCAGTGGCTGCGCGACGGGGTCGGACTGCTCGCGGACTCCGCCGGGTCCGAGGCCATGGCCCGGTCCCTGGCCGACAACGGCGGCGTCTATCTGGTGCCCGGCTTCACCGGCCTGGGCGCGCCCTGGTGGCAGCCCGACGCCCGCGGCACCGTCACGGGCCTGACCCGCGACTCCGGCCCGGCCCATTTCGTCCGGGCGGCGCTGGAGGCCCTGGCCTACCAGACCCGCGACCTGCTGGACGCCCTCGTCGCCGACGGGGCCCCGCCGCTGGCCGTATTGCGGGTCGACGGCGGCGTCACCGCCAACGGCTTCGCCATGCAGTTCGTGGCCGACATCTGCGACGTCACCGTCGAACGCCCGGCCTTCCAGGAGATGACGGCCCTGGGCGCGGCCCGGCTGGCGGCGCTCGGCATCGGCCTGATCGACGACCTGAGCCCCTCGGCGACCGACGCCCCGACCGTCTGGACCCCGCGCATGGACCCGGACGAGCGGGCGCGGCTGATCAAGGGCTGGCAAAGCGCGGTCCGGGCCGCCATCATCGCCGCACAATGACCGATACCGACCTGACCGACGCCCAGACCGCCTTTTCCGGCACCCGCGCGGTGGATCCGCGCCATGCCCTCGACGAGGCCGCCCTCGGGGTCTGGCTGAGAGAGAACATCGACGGCTATGCCGGTCCCCTGACCATCCGCCAGTTCAAGGGCGGCCAGTCCAATCCGACCTATGAGCTGACCACCCCCTCGGCCACCTATGTGCTGCGGCGCAAGCCGCCCGGGGTGCTGCTGCAGTCGGCCCATGCGGTCGATCGCGAGTTCACCGTCATCTCAGCCCTGCACAGGCACGGCTATCCGGTGGCCCGGCCCCACGCCCTGTGTACCGACGACGCGGTGATCGGCTCGATGTTCTATGTGATGGACAAGGTCGAGGGCCGGGTGTTCTGGGACCTGAAGCTGCCGGGCCTGCAACCGGCCGAACGCCGCGCCATCTATGAGGCCCAGACCGACACCCTGGCCGCCCTGCACCGCTTTGACCCGGCCGCCATCGGCCTGGGCAACTACGGCAAGCCGGGCAACTATTTCATGCGCCAGGTCGGGCGCTGGACCAAACAGTACCGGGCCTCCGAGACCGAACCCAACCCGGCCATGGACCGGCTGATCGCCTTCCTGCCCGACAGCCTGCCCGCCGACGGCCCGACCCGCATCGTCCACGGCGACTTCCGTCTCGACAACCTGATCCTCGACCCGAAGAAGGCCGAGGTCCGGGCGGTGCTGGACTGGGAGCTGTCGACGCTCGGCGACCCGATGGCCGACTTCTCCTATCTGCTGATCGGCTGGGTCATCCCCGCCACCCTGCGCAACGGTCTGGGCGGGGCCGATCTGGAGGCGCTCGGCATTCCCTCGATCGACGAGACGGTCGACCGCTATGCCGCCGCCGCCGGGGTCGCGGGTCCGAAGAATCTGGACTGGCTGTTCGCCTACAATCTGTTCCGGCTGGCGGCCATCTGCCAGGGCATCGCCGGGCGGGTGCGCGACGGCACCGCCGCCAGCAGCCATGCCCGCACCATGGCGGCCCAGGTCCAGCCGCTGGCCGACGCGGCCTGGAGCTTTGCGAAAAAGGCCGGCGCCTGAATCCGGCCGTGGCTAGCGCTGCGCCGCCGTCAGGATGCGACGGTCCGCCCGCGCCTGCAGCAGGACCACCACCGCATCGCCGTCGTCCGACACCGGCGGCAGGGCGAACAGGGCCGAGCGCCCGGTCCAGTCACCCAGACGGGTCACGCCGCGCACGACATTGAGCTGACGCACGGTCCGGCCGCGGTTGTCGCCGCGATCGACCTGCACGCTCTGCAGGCCGGGTGTATAGGTCACCGCCACCACCTCGGCCCCGCCCTCGGGCGGGCGGCCCGAGCCGATTCCGACCCGGCCGCCGGTGGCGCGGAATTCGATTTCGGGCGGGAAGTCGCGGCGGACCGATTCCTCGTCGATGGCGGTCTGCAACTCCGGCGAACGGGCCCCCGACACCTGGCGATGGCCGTCGATCACCACCTGGGGCGTCGACACCGACCGCAGGCGCAGGGCCTGGCGATAGGCATGCTGGCGCGCGGCGAACTCCGGCCGCGCGAAGGTGTCGGCCCAGCCCAGATAGTCCCAGTAGTCGACGCCATAGGTCAGCACGATCACCCCCGGGGTGTCGGCCGCCTCCTCGACCATCCGGTCGGCGTCGGAACAGCCGGCGCAGCCCTGGGCCGTGAACAGCTCCAGCACCACCGGCGCGCTCCGCACCGCCCGTGACGCCGGACGGGCGTCGGACGGCTGGGGCTCGGGCGGCAGGGTCGCCCCCGCCGCCATCAGCCCCGCGACCGCCGTCGCCACACCAAAGATCAAGCCCCTCAGGTTCATGGCCGACAGCTTAACCACCCCCGGCCCGATCCCGCCGCTCATTTTCCCGTGAGGAACCGTCAGTCCATCAACTGCTGGGCCAGATAGACATAGTGGCGGGCCCAGCGCCGGGCATTGGCCACCGGATCGGCGTCATTGGAGTGGCCGCCCGAGGTTTCCTCATAATACAGGTGGTCGTGGCCCTGATCGCCCAGCCGCGCCGCGAATTTGCGCGCATGGCCGGCATGAACCCGGTCGTCCAGCGTATTGGTGGTGATGTAGACGCGCGGATAGTCCGCATCCGGACGCAGCTGCTGATAGGCCGAATAGCCGGCGATCCAGGCGGCCTCCTCGGGGATGCGCGGGTCGCCGTATTCGCCGATCCACGAGGCCCCGGCGGGCAGTTCGTGATAGCGCAGCATGTCGATCAGCGGGCTCTCGATCACCGCCGCATTGATCAGCTCTGGGTGCTGGGTGACCATGACCGAGGTCAGCACCCCGCCGTTCGAGCGACCGTAGATGCCCAGACGGCGCGGCGAGGTGATGCCGCGCGCCTGCAGATCACGCGCCACGGCGGCGAAATCGTCAAAGGCCATCTGGCGGTTCTCGTTCAGCACCGCCTGGTGCCAGTCGGGCCCGAACTCGCCACCGCCGCGGATGTTGGCGTTGACATAGACCCCGCCCTTCTCGAGCCACAGCCTGCCCATTTCCGGAATATAGGCCGGCGGCTTGGACACCTGGAAACCGCCGTAGCCGTACATGATCGTCGGCGCATGGCCGTCCATGACCAGGTCGCGGGGACGGGTGACGAAATAGGGGATCTTGGTGCCGTCGGACGAGGTGGCCTCGAACTGTTCGACCACATGGGTCGAGGCCTCGAACCGGGCGGGGGCGGCGGCGATCTGTTCGGTCCGCCCGGCGGGGCCGACCCGCATATCCAGCAGGTTCAGGGTGGCCGGCGTCAGAAAGCCTTCAAAGCTGTAGAACTGTCGATCCGATCCCCGGCTCGAGTCGCCCAGGTGCACCGCGACATTGTCCGGCACGTCGACATCGGCCTTCAGCCAGCCGCGGCCCCGGGTGTCGAGGAAACGCATCATCCGTCCCCGGACGTTGTCGTAGACCGTCGCGACAACGCGGTTGTCGAACACCGACACCTCTTCGACCGACTGGCGGTCAGCGGGCGCAAAGATGGTCTCGGCGCGGCCCTGGCCGTCGCGCAAGCCCGCAAGGGGCGCGGCCATCAGGCTGCCGGCCCGGAACGTCTCACCCGCCTGGGTCCACGACTGGTCAACGCTGAAGATCAACTGGTCGCGGATCGCGCCCTGGACATTGACCTTGGCCGGAAGGCTCAGCTTGACCGCACGACCGTCCAGCCACTGTACGGTCTCGCTGCTGAAGGTATCCAGCGGACGGTTGAACAGCACCGCCAGGACCGCGCCCCGGCCGTCGCGCAGAACCCGCGCGCTGACCCCATAGCCGCCGTCGCCGATGTCGCCGCGATAGACCTCGGTGGCCTGGGCCAGGGTCTGGCCGCGCGTCAGGGTCTTGATGATGAAGGGATAGCCGCTCTCGGTCAGGGTGCCGGGGCCGAAATCGGTGGCCACCAGCAGGGTGTTGCGGTCCAGCCAGCTGAGGCGGTGCTTGCCCTCGGGCAGGGTGAAGCCACCGGCGACGAAGCGTTTGGTCGTCAGGTCGAACTCACGCACCACCACGGCGTCCCGGCCGCCGTCGGACAGATTGACCAGGCAGCGGGTCTCGTCGGGCGCGAGGCAGTTGGCCCCCTTGAACACCCAGTCCCTGCCTTCAGCCGCCGACAGGGCCCCGATGTCGAGCAGGGTCTCCCACTGCGGATCGGCCGAACGATAGGAGTCCAGCGTCGTGCGTCGCCACACCCCCTTGGGATTGGCCGCGTCCTGCCAGAAATTGCCGATGCCGTCGCCGAGGAAGCTCGGCGCGGGAATCCGGTCGGTGGCCGACAGGATGGCGAAGGCCTGCTGGCGATAGGGCTCATAGCGGGGATCACCGGTCAGGGCCGCCAGCGCGGCCGCATTCTCGCGTGCGACAAAGGCCATGGCCGCCTCGCCCTGCACCTGTTCCAGGTCCAGATGGTCGTCGGCGGCGGCCACCCCGGCCGGGCTGAGGTCGGCGGGGAAATGCGGCGGCGGCGCGCGCTCGGCCACGACCGCCGGCGGGGCGACGGCGGGGCCCGGCAGGGTGGCGCAGGCCCCCATGAGCAGGGCCGGGATGGCGGCGGACAGGATCAGATGGCGCATGGACTTACACTCCGCAGTTAAAATCCTCCCCCATCGGGGGAGGGGGACCATCCGAAGGATGGTGGAGGGGGACTGGACCTGAACCGGGGCCGGGGCCTTCGCGGTCCCCCTCCCCCAAGGAGGGGGAGGAAGGCACGACCTACTCCGGCACGGGGATCTGCGTGTCCATCAGCCGCCGCGTCAGATAGGTGTATTCCAGCGCGATGCGCCGGGCCGTCTCGCGCAGATTGGCGCCGGCCGCGTGGCCGCCGTCGGTATTCTCGTAGAACAGCACCGGATAGCCCAGTTCCTCAAGCCGCGCCGTCGCCTTGCGGGCGTGGCCCGGATGGACCCGGTCATCCTTGGTCGAGGTATGGATGAAGACCTCGGGATAGGGCTGTCCGGCGCGCAGGTTCTGATAGGGGGAATAGGCCTGGATCCAGGCCCGCTCGGCCGGGATGTCCGGATTGCCGTATTCGCCCTGCCACGAGGCCCCGGCCAGCAGCTTGTTGAAGCGCAGCATGTCGAACAGCGGCACCTGGATGACGGCGGCGTTGATCAGGTCCGGCCGCTGGGTCAGCATCGTGCCCATGAACAGCCCGCCCTGGGACCCGCCGATGATGCCCAGTCGCGGCTGGCTGGTGATGTCGCGGGCGATCAGGTCCAGGGCCACGGCCTGGAAGTCCTCATGGGCGCGCTGGCGGTTCTCCTGCAGGGCCGTGTCGTGCCAGTTGGGGCCGAACTCGCCGCCGCCGCGGGTATTGGCCACGACATAGACGCCGCCGCGCTCCAGCCACAGCTTGCCGACCGTGGCCGAATAGCCGGGCAGCAGGGAGTTCTGGAAACCGCCGTAGCCGTACAGCAGGGTCGGGTTCGCGCCGTCGCTGGCCATGGCGTCGCGATGGACGACGAAATAGGGGATCATCGTGCCGTCGGCCGAGCGGGCCTCGAACTGGTCCACGGTCATGCCGTCGGCATTGAATTTGGCCGGCAGCGCCTTGACCTGTTCGACCGCGCCGGTGGCCGCATCGGCCAGCCACAGGCTGGACGGGTTCAGATAGCCGGCGACGCTGACGAACACCTGGTCGTCGCGGTCCGAGGTCGACCCGACCCCGACGGTGACGTTCTGCGGCAGGTCCAGACGGATCCGGGCCCAGTCGCCGTCCGCGTTCGGCGCATAGACATGGACCGCGCCGCGGACGTTCTCGAACAGGGCCACGACCAGGCGGTTGCGGGTGGCCCGGATGCCCTCGATGGCCTCGCGCGGCCCGGGGCGGATGATCAGCCGCGCCGGTGTCGCCGGATCGGCCAGCCAGGCGTCGAGCGGCCAGGCCAGCACGTCGCCGGTCCGGAACGCCTGTCCCGAGGGGGCGGTCCAGTCCTGTTTGGTGGTGATGACCAGCTGACCCTGGACCAGGGCCTCGATGTCCGCCTTGGCCGGAAGCGCCAGCTGTGTCGTTGAGCCGTCGGCGTGCAGACGCCAGGTCTCGCTCTCATAGAAGCTGACGCCGCGGTTGAGCAGGGTGGCCCGCACCGTCCCGTCGGCGTCGCGCAGGGCATAGCCGGACACCGAGACGTCCTCCGGCTGGCCGGTGAAGACGGTCTCGGCCTGGTCGATCGTCTGACCGCGCCGCAGCCGTTTGACGATCATCGGATAGCCCGAACGGGTCATCGACCCCTCGCCGAAATCGCGGGCGATCAGCAGGGTGTCGGCGTCGATCCAGGCGGCGTCGCCCTTGGACTCCGGCAGGACGAAGCCGTCGGCGACGAAGGTCTTCGTGGTGCGGTCGAATTCGCGGATGGTGACCGCGTCCTTGCCGCCGTCGGACAGGGACACGAGGCAGCGGGTCTCGGCGGGCGGCAGGCAGGTCGCGCCCTTCCACACCCAGTTGTGCCCCTCGGCCGCCGACAGGGCGTCGATGTCGAGCAGGGTCTCCCATTCCGGTTCGGCGCGGCGATAGCTGTCCAGGCCGGTCGTGCGCCAGACGCCGCGCACATGCTCGGCGTCCTGCCAGAAATTGTCGAGCGTGCCGTCAGCGTTGAAGCCGGGATAGGGTATGCGGTCGCGCGACTGCACGATCTCCAGCGCCTGCCGGTGCAGGGCCTCATAGCGGGGATCCCCCTGCAGGACGCCCAGCGACCGGGCGTTGTGGGCATTGACCCAGGCCATGGCCCGCTCGCCCTCGATCTCTTCCAGCCACAGATACGGGTCGGTGGCGTCCGAGGTGGCGAAGGCCCCCTCGGCGAGCGGCGGATTGGGCGGGGAAGCGGGGGATTGGGCCATGACGCCTGTCGCGAGAGCGGTGGATGCCAGAAGGACGGCGAGCGTGGCGGCGGGACGGATCATGCGGGCGGTTCCGGTATGCGGGGGCCCGCACCTTAACCGCCGGCCGCCGCCGGACAAGGCGATGCGCGGTCCCTTACGGTTTTGTCATCGCAATTCAGCGGCCGGGATCGGGAATGCAGAGGGTCTCGCCGCACGCCTTGCAGTGGACGGCGTCGGGATCGTGGCGCTGCAGGCCGCAGGTCGGGCAGGGATAGACGACCTTGTGCGGCATCAGCAGGGTCTGCCCCAGGCGCACGAACAGGGTCACCCCGACCAGCATGATCACGATCGACACCAGCCGCCCCCAGTTGCCCGGCAGCAGAATGTCGCCATAGCCGGTCGTGGTCAGGCTGGTGACGGTGAAATACAGGGCGTCGATATAGCCGGTGATGCCTTCATAGCGGCCCATGAAGCTGGTGTAGACGAAGCCGGTGGCCACGAAGACGAAGGTCACCAGGGCCACGATCGCCTTGGTCGTGTCCTCGACCCGGGTCTGGTCATAGCGCCGGCCGATCGTGCGCCAGAAGAATTCCGAATTGATCAGGGTCCACAGCCGCAGCACCCGCAGGAAGCCGAGATTGAACAGCCAGGCCGGGAACAGCAGCGTCGCCAGGATGAACAGATCGACCCAGACGATCGGCTTCTTCAGCCAGGCCCTTACGTCGGAAAAGGCCCAGGCCCGCGCCGCAAGGTCGAGCGCCAGCAGGAAGGCGATCACATAGTCGATGACATAGAAGACCCAGGCCTCGCTCCGCAGCAGCGGGGCCGCCACGAAGAAGCCGACAATCAGCAGGTCAATGACCAGCACCGCCAGCCGGAACCGGACCGCGGTCTCGGATGAGCCGTGATACAGGGCCCGGACCCGCGCGCGCAGACGCAGGCCTTCGGGTTTTTCGACATCGTCAGCGCGGCTCATGCGCCAGCGATACCGCGCTTCGCCGCCGGCGGAAACAGCGCCCTTCGCCACAGGACGTTCCCGGTCTATAGGCTCGGGGTCCATGCAACGCCCCTTCGTCAAGATGAACGGCGCCGGCAATGACTTCGTCATCGTCAATGCGCTCGAAACCCCCTTCGCCCCGACGGGGACACAGGTGCGCGCCATCGCCGACCGCGACACCGGCCCGGGCTGCGACCAGCTGATCGCCATCGAGCCGTCCGACCGCGCCGACGCCTTCATGCGGGTGTGGAACGCCGACGGCGGCGCGGTCGAGACCTGCGGCAATGCCCTGCGCTGCGTCGGCTGGCTGCTGATGCAGTCGACCGGCAAGGACCAGGTCACCCTCGACACCCTCGGCGGCCCGACCACGGCCTGGCGCGTTCCGGGCCGCGTCGGATCGGGACCCGACGGGCGGCGCGAAGCGTCAGATCCGCCCGACCCGATCGGGGGGTCGACGAGCGCGGCCCGGATTAAGGTCGACATGGGCGCGCCGCGGCTGGACTGGACCGAGATCCCGCTGGAGGAGGCGATGGACACCACGGGCATCGAGCTGCAGGTCGGGCCGATCGACGCCCCGCTGCTGCACACGCCCGGAGCCGTCTCGATGGGCAATCCCCATGTGGTCTTCTTCACCGACCGGCAGGACGACGCCTTCGTCACCGGCTCCGGCTCGCTGATCGAGCACCACCCGCTGTTTCCCGAGGGGGTCAATGTCGGCTTCGCCCACGTCCTGGCCCCGGACCGCATCCGCCTGCGGGTGTGGGAGCGCGGGGCCGGCCTGACCCGCGCCTGCGGCACCGGGGCCTGCGCCGCCCTGGTCGCGGCCAGCCGCCGGGGTCTGACCGGCCGCTCGGCCACGGTCGAGGTCGACGGCGGCACCCTGACGATCGCCTGGGACGAGGCCACCGGCCACGTCTTCATGACCGGCCCGGTCGAGATCGAACGCACCGGCATCCTGACCCTCAAACCTGACCCCGGGTAAGGAATACGACGGGGGCCGGTTGTCGCCCCCCGTCGCCCGCTCTAGGAACAGATGACGCCCCCCGAGCCCCCGGAAAGACGCTGATGCCCGACCTGACCGAAAAACAGACCTTCTCCGACGAGGACGCGCTGGAGTTCCACCGCAATCCGACGCCGGGCAAGATCTCCATGGCCCCGACCAAGCCGATGGCGACCCAGCGCGACCTGTCGCTGGCCTATTCGCCGGGGGTGGCGATCCCCGTGCTGGCCATCGCCGCGGATGTCGACAAGGCCTATGACTATACCTCCAAGGGCAATCTGGTCGCCGTCATCTCCAACGGCACCGCCATCCTCGGCCTGGGCAACCTCGGGCACATGGCCTCCAAGCCGGTGATGGAGGGCAAGGCGGTGCTGTTCAAACGCTTCGCCGACGTCGACAGCTTCGATGTCGAGGTCAAGGCCACGGACCCGGACGAATTCATCACCGTGGTCAAGAACATCGGTGACACCTGGGGCGGCATCAATCTGGAGGACATCAAGTCCCCCGAATGTTTCGTCATCGAGAGCGAGCTGCAGGACCTGCTCGACATCCCGGTCTTCCATGACGACCAGCACGGCACCGCCATCATCTCGACGGCCGGCCTGATCAACGCCTGCCACATCACCGGCAAGAAGCTCGAGGACATCAAGGTCGTCCTGGCCGGGGCCGGGGCCGCGGGCCTGAGCTCGATCGGCCTGATGAAGGCCGTCGGGGTCCGGGCCGAGAACACCGTCATCGTCGACCGCGACGGGGTCGTCTACAAGGGCCGCGACAACGTCGACCAGTGGAAGGCGGCCCACGCCACCGACACCCCGCACCGCACCCTGGCCGAGGCCATGGTCGGGGCCGATGTGGTGCTGGGCCTGTCGGCCAAGGGCGCGATCACCAAGGAGATGGTGGCCTCGATGGCCCCCAATCCGATCATCTTCGCCATGGCCAATCCGGATCCGGAGATCACGCCGGAGGACGTCGCCTCGGTCCGCTCCGACGCCATCATGGCCACCGGCCGCTCCGACTATGTCAACCAGGTCAACAACGTCCTCGGCTTCCCCTACATCTTCCGCGGCGCGCTCGATGTGCGGGCCCGTCGGGTCAATCACGAGATGAAGGTCGCCTGCGCCCAGGCCCTGGCCCTGCTGGCGCGCGAGGATGTGCCCGACGAGGTCGCTGTCGCCTATCGCGGCCGCAAGCTGAAATTCGGTCCGGACTACATCATCCCGTCGCCGTTCGACCCGCGCCTGATCTGGTACATCCCGCCCTTCGTCGCCCAGGCGGCGATGGACAGCGGCGTGGCCCGCAAGCCGATCGAGGACATGGATGCCTACCGCATCCAGCTGCGCCAGCGCGTCGACCCCTCGGCCGCCCTGATGCAGAAGATCGCCTCGGCCGTGCGCGCCGCCCCGAACAAGCGGATCGTCTTCGCCGAGGGCGAGGAGACCACGGTCATCCGCGCCGCCTGGGCCTTCAAACAGGCCGAGCTGGGCACGCCCATCCTGGTCGGGCGTGAGGATCTGATCCGCCAGAACGCCACCGAGGCCGGGCTGAATTTCGACGAGCTGGGCATCGAGATCGTCAATGCCCGCGTGTCCGAGAAGAACGATCAGTACACGGACTTCCTCTATGGCAAGCTGCAACGGCGCGGTTATCTGCGCCGTGACGTGCAGCGGATGATCAACCAGGACCGCAACTATTTCGCCGCGACCATGCTGGCCCAGGGCGACGCCGATGCGGTGGTCACGGGCACGACCCGCAATTTCAACATGGTGCTGAAGGAGGTCCGGCGCGTCCTCGACGTCACCTCGCGCCTGGTCGGCCTGTCGATCGTGCTGGCCAGGGGGCGCACCCTGTTCGTGGCCGACACCTCGATCCACGAACTGCCCGACGCCGTCGAACTGGCCGAGATCGCCATCCAGGCCGCTGCCACCGTGCGGCGCATGGGGCGCAATCCGCGCGTGGCCTTCCTGTCCTATTCGACCTTCGGTGACCCCCCGGGCGACCGCGGCGAGATGGTGCGCGAGGCCATCCGCATCCTCGACCAGAAGGGCGTCGACTTCGAATACGAGGGCGAGATGCCGGCCGAACTGGCGCTCGATCCCGAGGCCCGCTCGGCCTATCCGTTCATGCGCCTGTCCAAGGACGCCAATGTCCTGGTCATGCCCGGCATCCATTCAGCCTCGATCTCGACGCGTCTGGTCCAGGCGCTCGGCGGGGCGACGGTGATCGGCCCGCTGCTGGTCGGGCTCGAGAAGTCGGTGCAGATCGTCTCGCTCGGGGCCTCGGTCAGCGAAATGATCACCGCCGCCACCTTCGCCGCCTATGAGGAAGGCCTCCTGCACGACAACTAGGCCGTCGGGCCGCCGGCCGGGTCGCACCGGCCGGCGATCCCGCGGCTCAGCCGGCCGCCGCGCCCGTCTTGCGCCGCCCGGCCGTCAGGCGGATCCACTCCAGAATGCAGAAGATCACGGTCACCCCGCCCAGGGCGGCCGCGAAGACGAACACCCAGGCGAAGCCGTGCACCTCGATCATCTCGCCCAGCGCACCCCGCCCGAGCGTGCCGATCAGCAGGGCCAGTGAGGTGAAGACCGCGAACTGCACCGCGCCGAACATCTTGCTCGACAGGGCCGACAGATAGGCCACGAACGCGGCCCCGGCGAAGCCCCCGGCGATGTTCTCGCCGGCGATGGCCAGCATCAGTCGCGCCATGGGCTCGCCGATGCCGAAACCGCCGAACAGCCCATAGAGGCCGGTCGAGGCCATGAAGCCGCCGATCACCGGGGCCCCCATGGCCAGGTCGGCGAACAGCAGATTGGTCGCCGCGGCCAGCACCGCCCCGATCACCAGCGACGCCATCCGGCCGATGACCAGCAGGGCCCAGCCGCCGAGGCCGATGCCGAGAATGGTCATGACCACGCCGAAGGTCTTGGAGGCCAGGGCCACCTCGGTCTTGGTGTGCCCGAGGGCGCCGCCGACATCGCCCATGTAGAAGGGATAGGCGAACGGGCCCCAGACGCCGTCGGTGATCCGGTAGGTCAGGATCAGGCCCAGCACGATCAGCGCGCCCCAGCCCAGACGCCCCATCAGCTCGACCAGCGGGGCCAGGATGGCGTCGTACAGGGTGGTCACCAGCGGGCGGGTGTCGGTCGCGGGCGTGGGCTGGCGACCGCGCCAGACCACGAAGCCGGCCAGGCCGCACGGCAGCAGGACGGCGGCGGCGATGATCCACGGCCCCCAGCTGGCGGTGAATTCGGTCGCGCTCGGGGCCGGCGAGGTGTTCAGGGCCGTGACCATGAAATTGACCAGCATGAAGGCGGCCCAGCCCCAGGCGGCGAGGGTGGCGATCAGGGCGAACAGCCGCAGTTTCGGCGACCCCAGCCGCTCCTTGGCGATGGCCTGGGGCGGGGCTGGTTCCGGCTCGGGGGCGATGATCGTGCCCAGCAGGCCGAGGCCCATCAGCAGGCCGGCGATGGTGAAGGTGGCCGGCCAGCCGGCGACATCGGCCAGCAGCAGGGCCCCGGCCCCGCCGACCAGGGCCGCGGTGCGGAAACCGAACTGGTAGATGGTCGACAGCAGGTCGATCGGTGCGCCCGGCCCGGCGACCTCGATGCGCCAGGTGTCGATGACGATGTCCTGGGTGGCGGAGGCGAAGGCCCCCAGGGCCGCGGCCCCGGCCAGCAGGCCCAGGGTGCCGCCCTCGGGACTGGAGACCGCGATCACCAGCAGGGCCCCGCCGATGATCAGCTGGCACCCCAGCAGCCACGAGCGCCGTCGCCCCACCCGCCGGCCGATCACCGGCGGGAACAGGTTGACCAGCGGCGACCACAGGAATTTGAAGGCGGCGAACAGGCCGATCCACGACAATATGCCGATCGTGGCGATCGACACGCCGGCCTCGCCCAGCCAGGCGTTGAGGGTGCCGATCAGCATGGTGAAGGGCAGGCCCGCCGAGAAGCCCAGCAACAGCATGGCCAGGGTGCGGCGATCGCGGAAGGCCGCCTTCAGCACCGCCAGTCCCTTGGGAGCGATATCCTCATCGGCCGTCGGGACGGCGGGTGTCTCGGTCATCGAAGCGTCTCTCCTGGACGCCCCGCGCCCTCTATTCGCCGACGACCTTGGCGCGGGTTTGCCGGTTCGTCCAGCGGGCGAGTGTCCGGCGCAGGCTCTCGGGGGCCAGCGGCTTGACCAGATGGTCGTCCATCCCGGCCTCGAGACAGGCGCGGCGGTCCTCGGCGAAGGCGTTGGCGGTCAGGGCCACGATCGGGGTTGCGTCGCCGCGGGCCCGGATCGCCCGGGTCGCGGTCGGACCGTCCATGCCCGGCATGCGCATGTCCATGAACACCAGGTCGTAGCGGGCCCGGGTCAGGGCGGCGACGGCCTCGTGGCCGTTGGCGGCGGTCTCGACGGCGCAGCCCTCGCGCCGCAGCAGGGTCGCGGCCAGCAGCGCCCCGACCGGATTGTCCTCGACCAGCAGCACCCGGGTGCCGGCGAAGCGGACGGTGGCCACCCGGTCGTCATCGGCCGACGGCGGCGGCGGCTGGCCGGGGGTGTGACCGGCCGAGGGGCTGGTCACGGCCAGCACCCGCTCGGCCAGGGAGGCGCGGCGCAGCGGCTTGATCAGATAGCCCTGGAAGCCGGCGGTGCGGTAGCGGGCGATCAGGTCCCGTTCCGACGGGCGCAGCAGCACGATGGCCCGGCCCGTTTCGGGCCGCGGGGCCAGGGACTCCCCGGCGACGGCGGCCAGGGCGTGGTCGACCAGCACGACCGGGGCCGCCGGGTGGACCTTGCCGCCCGAGGCCTCGATCTGGTCGATCGCGGCCTGGCGCACCATGTCGTCGGGCGACAGCACGGCGACGCGCCGGCCCTCCAGCGGCCGGCCGCGCTCGGGCCGGTCGGCGGCGGCGGTGAAGCTGGCCTCGAACCGGAAGCGCGAACCCGGGCTCTTGCCGCGGTGACCGACCGAGACCTTGCCGCCCATGGCGTCGGCCAGGCGTTTGACCACCGCCAGGCCCAGGCCGGCCCCGCCGAAGCGGGTGGCGTCCGAGGCGTCGACATGGCCGAACTCCTCGAAGATGCGGGCGCGCGCCTCGGCCGGAATACCCGGCCCGGTGTCGTCGACGATGAAGGCCAGCCGCGGGCGGTTGCCGGCCCGGGGCACGCGTTCGACGGTGATGTGGACCCCGCCGGTCTCGGTGAATTTGACGGCATTGCCGGCCAGGTTGAACAGCACCTGGCGCAGGCGGCCCTCGTCGGCCATCACATCGACGGCGTCGGGGGCGACCGACCAGACCAGCTCCAGCCCCTTCTCGTGGGCCCGCGGGCTCAGCAGTTCGGCGACACTGCGCACCAGGGTCTCGACATCGACCGGGGCGGAGTCGAACTCCAGCTTGCCGGCCTCCAGCCGGGCATAGTCCAGCAGGTCGTTGACCAGGCCCAGCAGGTGCTCGGCCGACTCGCGCGCCGCCTCGGCATAGGCGCGCTGCGCCCCGTCCAGCCGGGTCCGGGTCAGCAGGCCCAGCATGCCGATGACCCCGTTCAGCGGGGTGCGCATCTCGTGACTCATCAGGCGCAGGAACTGCTGCTCGGCCCCGTCGGGCGGCGCCACCGTCGCTGCGATGGCCTTTGCGATATTCTTCGCCGGTCGTGTCATGTCGATCTCCGACCGCCACCATGGCGCACAACCGTTAAGGGCGGCTCAAGGCGGGACCTGCGCGATCGAGTCCGTCGCCACCCCGGATCCCGACCACGGCAGGGCGTCGCCGGTCCCCGGCCCCACCGGGGTGCGCCGGTGCACCAGGGCCTCGGCGATATGGCGGCGCACCACCCCGCTCGCCCCTTCCAGATCGGCGATGGTCCGGGCCAGCCGCAGCGTCCGCACCCAGCCCCGCGCCGTCAGACCCCCGGCCTCACCCGCCCGCATCAGCAGGGCCCGGCCCGGTGCATCGGGGGCCGCGAACCGCTCCAGGGTCTCGCCCGAGGCGCGGGCATTCAACGCCTGATCGGGGGCCAGCCCCGCCGCCCGCGCCCGCTCGGCCTGCAGGCCCCGGGCCACGGCGACCCGGGCGGCGGCCTCGGCCGTGCCCTCGGCCGGCGGCGGCAGGGCCATGTCGGCGGCGGTGACCGGCGGCGTCTCGACCGTCAGGTCGATGCGGTCGAACACCGGGCCGGAGATCCGGTTCTGGTAGTCGCGCTGGCAGCGCGGGGCCTTGCCGCAGGCCCCGCGCCCGCCGCCGCCGATGCCGCAGCGGCACGGGTTCATCGCCGCGATCAGCTGGAACCGGGCCGGATAGCGGATATGGGCATTGGCCCGGGCCACCACGATCTCGCCGGTCTCCAGCGGGGCGCGCAGACTGTCCAGCGCCTGGGCGCTGTATTCCGGCAGTTCATCGAGGAACAGCACGCCATTGTGGGCCAGCGAGGCCTCGCCCGGCCGCGCCTTCAGCCCGCCGCCGGTCAGGGCCGCCATACTGGCTGAGTGGTGCGGACTGCGGAACGGCCGGTCCCGGGTCAGGGCCCCGCGCTCGATCAGCCCGGCCACGGACCAGACCATCGAGGTCTCCAGCAGTTCGGCCGGGGTCAGGGGCGGCAACAGGCCCGGCAGCCGTTGCGCCAGCATCGACTTGCCCGAGCCTGGCGGGCCGACGAACAGCAGGTTGTGGCCCCCAGCGGCGGCGATCTCGAGCGAGCGTTTGGCGCTCTCCTGACCCTTGACCTCGCGCAGGTCGGGCACGGCCCCGCCGGCCCGCACCGGTCCCGGCTCGGGCGGGCGCAGCACCTGGCTGCCCTTGAAATGGTTGATCAGCCCGATCAGCGAACGCGGGGCGAGGATGGCGACCTCCCCGGCCCAGGCGGCCTCGGGCCCGTTGGCCTCGGGGCAGATCAGGCCCAGCCCCATGGCCGAGGCCGCCACCGCCGCCGGCAGGGCCCCGCCGACCGGGGCGATCCGGCCGTCCAGCCCCAGTTCGCCGATCGCGGCCCAGCCGTCCAGCGCATCGGGCGTGATCACCCCCAGGGCCGCCATCAGCACCAGGCCGATGGCCAGGTCGAAATGACTGCCCTCCTTGGGCAGGTCGGCCGGGGCCAGGTTGGCGATGATCCGTTTCGGCGGCAGGCCCAGGCCGATGCCGGCAAAGGCCCCGCGCACCCGCTCACGGCTCTCGGCCACCGCCTTGTCCGGCAGGCCGACGATGGTGAAACTGGGCTGGGCCGCCCCGACCAGCTGCACCTGCACATCGACCCGGCGCGCCTCGACCCCGTCGAACGCCACCGTCACCACGCGAGCGACCATCGCCCCCTCCCGTTATACGGGAAAGAACAAATCACGAACTGTTTTGAAGATCAAGGGATGCCGGACCGGCGATCAGCAGAATACGGAACCCCGGGGGAGCGGATCGGCGTCAGCCCGTCGGCGCGCCGCCTGGGTCGCTCAAGCGCATCTCAGCTCGCCTGTAGACACTCAGTTCACTGCGTTTCACCAAAGCCCCCAATAGAAAGAGTCCCAACAGGAATCCAAAATCCATCAGTATTATTGAGTTGTAGTTGGCGATATCAAATCGAGCAGTCAATAGTTTCATGACCCATGGAAGGGTTATTGCCATCAGCAAGAACAAGGTCATCGGCCACTGAACGACCCTCATCCTTGATAAAATTTGTTTCTCGGAATCCAGGAGCAACGGCTTCAGCTTTTCGACCCGTTTCCCGGTCCCAGTTCCAATCGCGGTATATACCAAGCCCACGGATACTGCGACGAGGCCATAGGCGGCAACGCGGGGTATGACTGGTGGATCATACATCTGGGAAAAATAGGCCCCCAACCCGGCAATCGCAGCCATCAGCCTGTAGGTCGCGGAACTATTCCAAACGTCCGATTTTTGAGCCAACGACTTCGACATCTGGACCCACCCCTGTAACGCGCGAATTGAGCGATCCAACCGTACAGCCGTCGAGCGTGCTAACGCGAAGACCGCTTGACGTAGTCCCCTCAACAATCCCCGGAATCTACCGCATCATTGCTCTGCATGACGCCGGATAATCTCCCGAACCTGCAAGACGTCCGTCACCGCCAACAGCACCAGGGCGCAGAAAACCGTTATCGGAATCAGCAGCGACACCCCCGAGAAGACCGGCACAACCGCAGACAGCACAAGCCCGCCCACGGACACGACTACCCTGCGCCTGTTCCAGATATCGAAATCTTCCAATACCCGGGTCATCCGGGCACCATAAAACATGGAGGCTCTCCAGATATTCTGGTCTGGGAGGAAAAAGAATACGGCGTAAATCGCAGCAACAAGGGCGAGGTATTTGAGCCAGTCCACGGATCACCCTTCAGTCCAACCCCGGCCCTGCGCCGCCGCGCTTGTCACCCAGCCCGCTTCACCTCAATCGCGTCCCACATCAGGGCGGCGGCGTCGATGCCGGAAAATGCCTTCAGCTGCTGGGCCCCGGTCGGGGAGGTGACGTTGATCTCGGTCATCCAGTCGCCGATCACATCGATGCCGACGAAGATCAGGCCGCGCGCCTTCAGCGTCGGGCCGATGGCGGCGCAGATCTCGCGGTCGCGGGCGGTCAGTTCGACCGGGGCCGCGGTGCCGCCGACGTGCAGGTTCGAGCGCACCTGACCGGCCGCCGGAATGCGGTTGATGGCCCCCGCCGGTTCGCCGTCGACCAGCAGGATGCGCTTGTCGCCCTTCGACACCGCCGGCAGGAATTTCTGGATCACCAGCGGGTCGCGACTGCCGACGGCGTGGATCTCGATCAGGGCGTCCAGATTGGGATCGTCCGCCTTCAGACGGATCACCCCCGAGCCCCCGGCCCCGTGCAGGGGTTTCAGCACCACATCGCCGTGCTTCCTGTGAAAGGCGGTCAGGGCCACCGGATCCCAGCTGATCAGGGTCGGCGGCGTCAGGCCGGGGAATTGCGTGACCAGCAGCTTCTCGGGGGCCGAGCGCACCTCGGCCGGGTCATTGACCACCAAAGTCTTCGGATGGACCGTCTCCAGCAGATAGGTGGCGGTGACATAGGCCATGTCGAACGGCGGGTCCTGACGCATCAGGATGACGTCGACGTCCTCGCCCAGGTCCAGCCGCACCGCGTCGCCGAAGGTCACATGGTCCCCGGCCACGGCCCGCACCGTCATCGGCCGGGCCCGGCAGAACAGCCGGCCCTCCTCCAGCGCCAGGGTGCGGAAATCATAGACCCACAGCGGATAGCCCCGGTCCTGGGCCGTCATCGCCATCATGAAGGTGGTGTCCGCCAGGATGTCGACCGCCTCCATGGGGTCCATCTGGATCGCGACCTTGAGCATGCGGAATTCCTTTGTCGGCGTCGGGTGGAGGCGTCAGGCAGCCCGGGCGACGGACCGGTCCCTATGTGACCAGCCGCGGGCCCGGTCTCAAGGGGGCGGGGCCAACGCCGGACCGGATTCCCTCAATTCAGCTGCAGCCGGACCCGGTCGAGACTGGTCTGGCGCCGGACCAGGGCCGGGCCGTCCAGGTCCTCGGCCCGGGCCAAAGCCTCCATCGCCCCGGTCAGGGCCCCGCAGCGTTCGCGCGCCGCCGCCACGTCCAGCCACGGCCGGTGATCGTCCGGGTCCAGCAGGGCCCGGCGCAGGGCCGAACGCTCGGCCGCCTTGCAGTCACCGGCGGCGATGGCCCGGCTGAACTGCATGGCCTGCAGCCGGATCAGGGCCTGGCGCGCCGTCACCGGGGCCATCAGCAGGTCCAGCCGGTCGGCGACATGCGGGGTCAGGCCGGCGCACAGGGCCCGGCGCGTCAGCTCCGACGGCAGCACCAGCTGGCCCTGGCTGAACGGGTCCAGCGCCACCGGCCCGTCGGCCGTCTCGACGCGGATCAGGAAATGGCCGGGAAAGTCGACCCCCGTGGCCGGTATGCCCGCCTGCCGGGCCGCGTCCAGATAGAAGACCGCCAGGGCCACCGACAGGCCACGCCGCCGCTCGGCCACGGCGATGATGTCGGTATTGGCCGGGTCGCCGCCGTGGATCAGATCCCCGGTCAGCCGCAGCTCCGCCGACAGGGTCTCGGTCAGGGCGTCCTCGACCGGCTCCCCGCCGATCCGCTCCAGCAGCCGCTCGGCCGCCTGCCGCGCCAGCAGCCGCACCGGCTCGGCCTCGCGCATCGGATCGTCATGCAGGGCACAGGCGATCGCCGCCTCGAGCAACGGAAAATCGTCGTCGTCAGCCAGTCCGGCCGCCGTCAAGGTCGTGGTCGCGTCCTGATGGATCACGGAAATCGGGCCCCCCGGTCTCGATATCCTTAACATGACGCGGAAAGCGTCCGGGGGCCAGCGCCACCATATCCAGCCGCAGGGTCAGGCCCGCCAGAGCGGGCCGTCCGCGCGCCACCGCCCGGGCCGAGGCGCGCAGCCGCGCCAGCTGCTGCGGGCCCAGGGCGGTCAGGGCCGCCGCCAGCGTCGCCCGGCGTTTGACCTCGACCACCGCCAGGATCTTTCCCCGTCGGGCGAGAATATCGATCTCCCCGGCCCGGCTCTTCAGGCGAAAGCCCAGGATCTGGTAGCCGCGGCCCATCAGCCACAGGGCGGCCAGCCATTCCCCGGCATGGCCGCTGCGGTGCGCCGCCTGCCCCGACGCCCGCCGCCGGCCCGACACGGGCCGCACCGGCGCCGGACCGGGGCGCAGCCGTTTCATCCCCGCCCCTGCAGCTCCAGCGCCCGCTTGTAGAGCGGCTTGCGCGGCAGGTTCAGCGCCTTCGACACCTCGGCCGCCGCCTCGCCCGGGGCCAGCCGGGTCAGGGCCTCGGCCAGGGCCGCGTCGGCATCGGCCGCGCTGGCCACCTCCATCTCGCCGGGGCCGACGACCACGACGATCTCGCCCTTCGGCCCCTGGCAGCGCGGATCGACGGCCAGTTCGGCCAGGGTGCCGCGCACACATTCCTCGTACAGTTTGGTCAGCTCGCGGGCCACGGCGGCGGGCCGGGGTCCGAGCACCTCGGCCATATCGGCCAGGCTGTCGGCCAGCCGCGGCCCGCTCTCAAAGAAGACCAGCGTCTGGCGCGCGGTGCGCAATTCTTCCAGCATCGCCCTGCGCGCCCCGGATTTGGGCGGCAGAAAACCGGCGAACAGCACCCGGTCCGACGGCAGTCCGGCGATGCACAGGGCCGCCAGCAGGCTGGACGCCCCGGGGATCGGATGCACCGGCAGGCCCGCCGCGATCACCGCCCGGGCCACGACGAAGCCGGGATCATTGACCATCGGCGTGCCTGCGTCCGAGACCAGGGCCACCACCTCGCCCGCCCGCAGCCGTTCGATCGCCCCCTCGGCCGCCCGGGCCGAGGCATGGTCGTCGCACCGTTCCAGCTTCGCCTTGATCCCATAGGCCGACAGCAGCTTGCCGGTGACCCTTGTGTCCTCGGCCAGCACCAGATCCGCCGCCGCGAGCACATCCAGCGCCCGCAGCGTCATGTCGCGCAGGTTTCCGATTGGCGTCGCCACCAGATACAGGCCGGACGCGACGGGGCGCGGCGGCGGGGCGGTCGGCGGGAACGGCGCGGGATCGTGTTGGGAGTCTGGCATCGCCGGGACCGTGCCAGCGGGGCGCGGGCGGCTCAAGGGCGGAGAGGCAAAGGGCACATATTGCTCCCTCTCCCGCCGGGAGAGGGTTGCCGCGCCTGCTCCTCGACCGCCGCGCCAAACGGGCGGATTATGAGCCGAGCGGGCACCAACGCCGCATCACTAGACCGATTTCCTGCTCAGCCGGCGCGGCGGGGTCGGCAGGCCGGCGCGCGCCACCCTGCGGGCCGCCGCCGCGAGGCTGGCTTTCAGCCGGGCCCGCCGTGTCCACGGCCGCCATGAGTCCTGCGGCGAGATCGGGTCACCCAGGTGGAAGGTGGCGATGAAGGTGGCCATCGGACCGAGCCCCTCCGGCTCCAGCGGCCGCAGACGGCAGTAGCCCGCCAGACGCAGCGCCTCGAGGGCCCGGCCGACCCGACCCGCCCTGTCGATCGCCGTCCGGACGATATCGGCCTCGCAGCCGAACCAGTGGGCCAGGATGCCGGTGCGGATATCGGTGATCCTGGCGCGCGTCGCGGTGCCACCGGCCCCGCGCGCGGCCTCGATCGACAGGTCACACTCGGTGTCGAAGCCGAACGAGCGGTTGTTCATGTTGCTGGACCCGACGCGCAGCAGCACATCGTCGATGATCGCCAGCTTGGCGTGGACGATGATGGTGCGACCCAGATTGGTGACCGGGCTGTAGGCATGGAGGCGGCCGTGTTTGTCGGCCTCCTTCAGGCGCTTGAGAAACATCGACCGGGTCCGGTCCATGGTCATCTGGTCGAAATAGCTGGGCGAATGCTGGGTCGAGACGATGACCACCTCGGGCCCGCGCGGCTCGGCGAGGCGCGCGGCCAGGGCCTCGGCCATGATCGGTGAGGTGAAATACTGGTTCTCCAGATAGATGCAGCGCTTGGCGGCGGCGAAGGCCGCCAGATACAGCGCCTCGCTCTCGCGCACCTGTCCCACCTGTCGCCAGGCCGCGACACTGCGCGACAGGCCGACGGAGACCCGGCGGAAATCAGGCTTGACCCGGGTCGGCCAGGCGGACGGTGCCATGGCCTCGGGCTCCGGCAAAGCTTCCCTGGTGGCGCGCTGCCAGCGGTCGCGAAACAGCTGACCCAGCGCCCGGGCCGGCGCGCCGTCGACCAGGGTCATCACCTCGTGGCGCGAGTCGAAGCATTGATGATCGCGGGGCGTTTTCTCGCGCCGGGGATCGTCGTCGCGGTGTTCCGCCGTGTCCCAGCGATCGGGTCCGATATCGCCGCCGCCGCAGAAGGCCACGGCGTCGTCGACGATCAGCACCTTCTGATGGTGCGAGGCCCCGATCGGCAGCGCCCCGTCCAGCACGAATTGGACCGGCGTGCCGGCAAAGCATTTGCGCGCCTTCAGCGGAAAGAAGTCCTGGGTCGCCGCGACCGGCAGGGCCGACTTCCAGCACAGCACCCGCACATCCAGCTCCGGGCGACTGCAGGCCAGGGCCTTGAGGAAGGCGGCGAACCGGTCGGAGTCGGGCCCGGTGCAATTGGGCTGGGGGTCGAACAGGGTGTCCGGGTCAAAGGCCCAGTTCAGCAGGTGGATCGAACGTCTGGCCCGGGTCATCGCCTCGCGGGCGGCGAGAAAATAGTCGGCCATGTCGAGCAGGAAGGCGGCGCGCGGCGCTGTGCCGACCTGCCAGCAGGTGGTCCCCTCTTTCAGCAGCATCACCCAGGTCTCCGGAAGGGTCGCGGTCATCGCCGTCGGCGGATGGCGGCGCGCGTCGCGCCGGCTGACCTTGAAGCCCCGGGGAGGCCGTCGGGTTCCGGCGCGGTCCCCGGGGCCCCGGTCGCGACCACTGTCGAGCGGCCTGACGCCGGCGCGTCAGCCCCGTCCGACCGGACCGGTTGGGCCGGAAGGGCCGGCGAGTGCTATAAGGGGAAGGCAACCGCTGCGAGTGAGGGCCCGAGATGACCGAGACGCCGCCGCTACTCCACCGTCGCGCCGAGGCGGCCGTGGTGGACCTGCTGAACCGCGAACGGGTGATGACCATCGCCGTCATCCGTGACGACGGCTGGCCGCAGGCGACGACGGTCGGCTACTATAATGAGGGTCTCGACCTCTATTTCTCCATCGCCCGGTCCAGCCAGAAATTCGTCAATCTGCAGGCCGATTCCCGCGCCTCGATCGCGATCCGCTCGCGCAGCGGGGGCGGCAGCACAGGCCTGTCCATGGCCGGCCATGTTGTCGAGATCACCGACCCCGAGGCGGCGGAAAGCCTCAATCAGCGCCTGCTGGCGCGCTATCCCGAGGCGCATGTCTATTCGCCGTCCGGGGCCGCCGTGGCCCTGCTGCGCTTCAGACCCGTCATCGTCTCGGCGGTCGGGGTCGCGCACGACCGCAGCGATCCGCAGACCTTCAGGGTGGCGGATCGCGACGGCGAGACGGCACCGGCCGGGGGTTGAGGCACGACGGCGTCACACCAGCAGCGCCCGCAGCACACCGTCCAGCACCGGTCGGCCGGTGGCCGTCGCCCTGACCCGTCCTGCCTCCACCGTCAGG
Source organism: uncultured Brevundimonas sp. (assembly GCF_963975535.1). Classification (GTDB taxonomy): domain Bacteria; phylum Pseudomonadota; class Alphaproteobacteria; order Caulobacterales; family Caulobacteraceae; genus Brevundimonas. Next base: position 54,634 of record NZ_CAXBHE010000005.1, read on the forward strand.
AACCCGTCGCGGATCAACCCGGCCAGCGGCTCCGTCGTCCCGGTGCGGTCCAGCGTCGCGAGATCGTCCAGCGCCGCCCCCTCGACCGTGCGCAGCCCCAGCAGCACCCGTTCCTCGGCGGCCGCCCGCGGGTCCAGGGTCTCGTGCTCGCGCCACGGCCTGCCCGCAGCGACGCCGGCGACATAGTCGGTGACGCCGCGATGGGCGACGGTGGCGGTGCGCGCCCCGTCCAGCGTCAGTCGTCCGTGCGCCCCGGGACCGAGGCCCAGATAGTCGCCGCCGCGCCAGACGTGCAGATTATGGGCCGAGCGGGCCGCGACGCCGCGCCCGTGGTTGGACACCTCATAGGCGTCGAAGCCCGCGCCCTCGAGCACCGTCTGGGTGGTCTCGTACAGGGCGGCGGCCGTGTCCTCGTCCGGCGGGGTCCAGGCTCCGCGCGCCACGGCCCGGCCGAAGGCGGTCGTCGGCTCGATGGTCAGCTGATAGGGCGAGACATGCTCGAACCCCATGGCCAGGGCCTCGGTCAGCTCGGCCGTCCAGCCGGCGACCGTCTGGTCCGGTCGGGCGTAGATCAGGTCGATCGACAGCCGGTCGAAGGCCCGGGCGGCCACGGCCACGGCGCGGCGCGCCTCATCGGCCGAATGGTTGCGGCCGAGGAAGGCCAGGGCCGCGTCGTCCAGCGCCTGCACCCCCATCGACAACCGGTTGACCCCGGCCTCGGCCAGGGCCCTGAACCGCCCGGCCTCGGCGTCGGTCGGATTGGCCTCGAGCGTGATCTCGATCACACCGGACGGCGGGAACAGGGTCTTCGCCCGCGCGATCACCGCCGCCACCGCCGCCGGATCCATCAGCGACGGCGTGCCGCCGCCGAAGAAGATCGAGGCCAGCCGCCGCGGCCCGGTCAGGACGGCCTGCGCCGCCATATCGGCAAGGATCGCCTCGACCAGCCCGGCCTGTTCCGCGACCCGGCCCCGGTCGCGCACGACGTTGAAGTCGCAATAGGGGCAGATGCGCGCGCAATAGGGCCAGTGCACATAGAGGGCGAGGTTATCCCCCAAATTGTCCACAGGCCCGCTAGTCCGCGTCAATCAGGGCCGCCTTCAGCAGCGCGAAGGCCCGGGCCCGGTGGCTCATCGCGTCCTTGGCCGCGGGTTCCATCTCGCCAAAGGTCTGGTCGTGGCCGTCGGGTATGAAGATCGGATCATAGCCGAAGCCCCGGTCACCGCGCGGCGGGAAGGTCAGCTGGCCGTCGACCCGGCCCTCGACCACGACACAGGGGCCGTTCGGCCAGGCCACGGCCAGGGCCGAGGTGAACCAGGCGCTGCGATCCCGGGACCCGGCCTCCTCCAGCCGTTCCTCGACCTTGGCCATGGCCTGGCTGAAATCCTTGTCCGGACCGGCCCAGCGCGCCGAGAAGATCCCCGGGGCCCCGTCCAGCGCCGCCACCGACAGGCCGGAGTCGTCCGCCAGGCTGACCTGACCCGTAAAGGCCGCCGCATGGCGGGCCTTCAGCATGGCATTGCCGGCAAAACTGCTCTCGGTCTCGTCCGGTTCGGGCACATTCAGCGCCGCCGCCGTGACGATCTCGTAATTTCCGTCCAGCAACGCCGCGATCTCCCGCGCCTTGCCGGGGTTATGCGTGGCCGCGACCAACCGCATTCCCTTGATTAATTTCAGATTCATTCTGATCACGCCCTCGCAACAAATCCTTGCCAAAGTTTAATATCGTTAAACGATATGTAACATGACTTCCCGGCACGCACGGCCTATCTATGATCCTCAAGAACGGCAGCCGCACCGTTCCCCTGATTGCCAACAAGAGCAACAGACTTGCAGCGGTTAACTGGATCGGGGGCAAAAACGACCCCCACCAAATAGATGGAGAAAGACGATGGATACCATGAGCGCCTCTTTGTGGATGGAAAAGGTCGGCCACGCGATCGTCAATGCCGCCCTGCTGGCCGCCCTGCCGACCGCCCTGGTCGCGTGCCTGGTCCAGGCATTTTGATCGTCGCCGCTTTGACGCCGTCGCCAAAGCCCGCGAAGACTATACCGCGTGAGGGTCGGTCGGACCCCACGCGGTAATCGCGCCCCGCCACCCGACCCGAGGTCTACCGCATGCGCCGCCCGACGTTCTCATCTCTCGGGTTCCACCTGCCCCGCCTGTCGGACAGGGGTCTGCGCGCCCCCAATCTGAAAACCCTCGGACCCGGCTCGGTCTCCAGCCTGCTCAAGATCGCGCTGGATGTCGCCTATATCCTGCTGGGTGTCATCACCGGCGGCCTGGTCCTGATGCTGATCGCCGCGGTCTTCATTCCGTTCGCCAACCTCAACCTGACCGTCTCCGACGATTCCGGCGGCCTGCAACAACCCCTGACCCGCCCGCTTCTGCTGTTCGGCGTCGGGGCCTTCGCCGCCTTTTTCGGCAGCTTCATGCTGATCCTGCGTAACCTGCGGATGATCTTCCGCACCCTGACCCTTGGCGATCCGTTCCAGCCGCCCAATGTGCGCCGACTGCGCCAGATCGGCCTGATCCTGGCCGTGGTCACCGGCGGCAAGTGGCTGGCCCAGGGCCTGGTCGCCGACCGCCTGGCCCCCGGCATCATGGACCCCCAGGGTTTCACGGATCTGCTGACCCCGGTGTTTTCGGTCCTTGTCGTCTTCGTCCTGGCGGAAGTGTTCCGTGAAGGGGCCCGTCTGCGCCGCGAATCCGAACTGACCATCTGACATGGCCGCGCGCGCCGCTAGACATGACGTTTTGGCGCGACACGGCAGCCTCCGGGTCGACCCTGCAAATGCCGCGGGATAGAGAGATTTCATGGCCATCCGCATCCAGCTTGATCGCATCCTTCTCGAACGACGCATGTCGTTGACCGAGTTGGCCGATCGCGTGGGCGTCACCCTGGCCAATCTGTCGATCCTCAAGACCGGCAAGGCCCGCGCCATTCGCTTCACCACCCTCGACGCCCTGTGCCGCGAACTGAACTGCCAGCCGGGGGACCTGGTCGTGCATGAGCCGGGCCCGCAGGACGCCGCCCGCGCCTTCGACGACGAAGACGACGACGCCTGATGGTCACGCGACGCGGCGGGGACCTGACTCCCGAGGACCGGCGGATCTGGACCCGGGTCACAGGCTCGGTCAGCCCGGCCAAACCGGTCAAGGCCCCGCGCATCGCCGTCGCCGGCCCGGTCGCGAATCCGGGCGCGACGCCCGCTCCGCTCCGGCCGACGCCCCAACCGGGTCCACGGCCGGCCGCTCCGGCGGCGACCGCGGCCGGCGCGGCCCGGCCATCCGCATCCCGCGGCGTGCCGGAGTCACTCGAACCCCGGCGTCAGAGGCGGTTGTCGCGCGAACGCGATCCGATCGAGGCCCGCATCGATCTGCACGGCTATGGCCGGTTCCAGGCCCAGGACGCCCTGACGTCCTTCCTGACCACCGCCCAGGCGCGCGGCTATCGCGCGGTGCTGGTCATCACCGGCCAGGGCCGGCGCGGCGGCACCGGGGTGATCCGCGGCTCGGTCCATGAATGGCTGACCGGCCCGGCCCTGCGGGGGGTGGTGTCCGGCTACGCCGCCGCGGCCCGCCACCACGGCGGTGACGGGGCTCTGTATGTGACGATCAAACGGCCGGGTTAGGCCGCGAGTTTCAGGCCAGCCGCGACGGCCAGCCGCTCAAGCGACGTCATCGGTCGCGGACCCCAGTGGGCGATGACCTCGGCCGCCGCCAGCGAGCCGAGCGCGCCTGCCTCGGCCAGGGTCAGGCCGCGCGCCAGACCGAGCAGGAAGCCGGCGGCGTACTGGTCACCAGCCCCGGTGGTGTCGACGACCTTGTCGACCGCGGCGGCCTTGACCACGACCCGCTCATTGCCGGCCACGATGACCGAACCCTCGGCGCTGCGGGTGACGGCGGCAACCTCGACCAGCGCGGCCAGTCGGGTCGTGGCCGCCTCGAAATCGTCGGTCTCGAACAAGGCCAGGAGTTCGCTCTCATTGGCGAGGACGATATCGGCCGAGGCCGCGATGAAGGCCAGAAGTTCGACGCGCCAGCGGCCGACGACGAAGGAATCCGACAGGGTGATGGCGACCTTGCGACCGGCGGCGTGGGCGGCTTCGGCGGCGGCCTCGAAGGCCGCACGGGCCGGGGCCGGATCGAACAGATAGCCTTCCAGATACAGGATGGCGCTGTCGGCGATCAGCGCCGCATCGATGTCGGCCACGGTCAGCTGGTTTGCCGCCCCGAGAAAGGTCGACATGGTGCGCTGCGCGTCGGGGGTGACATTGATCAGGCAGCGGCCGGTACCCGCACCGCCGGTCAGGACCGGGGTGTCGAAGGCCACGCCGGCGGCACGGATGTCATGGGCGAAGACCTGGCCCAGGGTGTCGTCGGCGACCTTGCCCAGATAGGCGGCGCGTCCGGAAAACGAGCCGATACCCGCCACCGTATTCCCGGCCGATCCGCCCGAGACCTCGACGCCGGCCGCCATGGCGTCATACAGGGCGGCGCTCTGGATCTCGTCGACCAGCGACATCGAGCCCGGGACCAGGCCCTGGGCGCTGAGGAACTCCGGCGTGCACGGGGCGAGTACGTCGACGATGGCATTGCCGACGGCACAGACGTCGAAGCGGGCGGGGGTCGCGGCGGGAATGTTTGTCTGGGTCATGGCGCGCCCCTTAGCGGTCGCGCCCGGAATTGGCCAGTGGGGGCGGTTGCGGGCCCGGGCCGTTTCGGGTCAGGAGGGTCTCCATGACCCGCATTGCCGTGCTGACCCCCGACCCCGCCGACCTTTCCTACGCCAGCCAGTGGCCCGGCGTGCGCGACCGGCTGGCGGCGGCCCTGGCGCGGGAAGGGATCGAGGCCGTGGCCACGCCATGGACCGAGCACATCGACGATGTTGCCGGCCTGGCCGGATTTCCATTGATCCTGCCGATGATCGTCTGGGGTTACCATCGCGATCACCCGCGCTGGCTCCAGGCCTGCGCGACCTGGGCGGCGGCCGGCCTGCCCCTGGCCAATCCGGCCCCCGTGCTGGCGTGGAATTCGGACAAGACCTACCTTGCCCGCCTTGCCGGGCGCGGCGTGCCGATTCCCGAGACGATCTGGAGCGCCGGAGTCACGGTCGACACGGTCGCCGCCGCCTTCACCAGCACGGGGGCCGAACAACTGATCGTCAAGCCGACCGTCTCCGGCGGCGCGTGGCGGACACTGCGCCTGTCACCGGGCCAGCCGCTCGACGCGGCTCCGAAGGGTTCGGCGATGATCCAGCCCTATCTGCCGACCATCGAAACCGCAGGCGAAACCTCCCTGCTGTTCTTCGGCGGTGTCTTCAGCCATGCGGTCAACAAACGTCCGGTCGGCGGCGATTTCCGCATCCAGGTCCAGTTCGGCGGCCTCTATGCGCCGGTGGCCGACCCGCCGGCCGCAGCCATGGCCCTGGCGAAGCAGGTGCTGGCCGCCATCGACGAGCCCCTGTTGTATGCCCGTATCGACATGGTGCCCGACGCCGACGGCAACTGGCTGCTGATGGAGGCCGAGCTGATCGAGCCCGACATGTATCTGGACCATGCCCCCGACGCTGGCATGGGATTCGCCCGCGCAGTGCGGGCGCGGCTCTAGCGCGGATCGTCCAGGCTGAGCCGCGACACCAGCACCGCCGCGCGCAGGGCCTGGCGGGTCAGACTGTCCAGGTCGATCCATTCGCCGTCGGCATGGGCTCCGCCCCCGGCCACGCCCAGCCCACCCAGCGTATCGACATCGGCCGCCACAAAGCCGCTGTCGGCCGCCCCGCGTCGGCCGGGATCAAACTCGGCCAGCAACGGCAGACCGAGATCGCGATTGACGACATTGAGCCGGGCCAGCAGGGCGCGGTTGCCCTCGGTCGGCGCCATCGGTGGATAGCCGCCCTCGGCGAATTCCAGCGTCGCTCCGGTTCGGGGCAGGTGTCCGGCGACGATCGTCTGCATGCCGGCGCGGACGCGATCATCCTGTTCGCGCGTCAGGGTGCGAAGATCGCCGCGGGCGATGGCGGTTTCAGCGACGATATTGGTCTTGCCGGAAGCAACGACCCCAAAGCCTTCGGCATCGATTGCCACCGGGGTACCGCCGGCCATCACCCCGACATTGAAGGTGGCGTTGGGCTCCTGAAGTTCGCGCTGAAAGGCGTCGAGGATGCGGGCCATTTCATAGATGGCCCCATAGCCCAGGGTCTCGTTGAACACCCCGCTGGAATGACCGGTGCGGCCGGTCGTGGTCAGGGCCCAGTTGGTCGAGCTGCGCCGGGCGACGGTTCCGAACTCCAGCCCGCCTTCAACTGCCAGATTTTCGAATTCCAGCGCATAGTCAGCCACCTTCCCGGCCGCGATCAGGTCGCGCCGCGCGACCGAGGCCGGAATCCCGACCCGCTCCTCGTCCCCGGTCAGAACGATGGTGACATTGGCGCGGTCCAGGTGACCTGCTGCCTGCAGGGCCCGCATCGCCGCGATGATCACCACCAGTCCGCCCTTGTCGTCACCGATGCCGGGCCCGATGGCACGGCTGCCCTCGCGCCGGAATGTCTGGAACGCCCCGTCAGCCTCGAACACGGTATCCAGATGGCCGATCAGCAGGACATTGCGCCCGGGTCCAGGGTAGCTGGCGATCAGATGACCGGCCCGGCCGGATTCGGCCATATCGACCCAGCGGATGACAAAGCCCAGGGGCTCAAGCTCGGCCGCGACCATTGTGCCGACAGCGCGAACACCCGCCAGGTTCAGCGTCCCGCTGTTCTGATTCACCAGTCGCTCCAGCAGGGCGATATGGCGATCGCGCTCCTGCGCCACCGTTCGGACCATGGCCTGTTCTGCAATACTGACCTGGGCATAGGCTGCGGCGGGCACCACCAGCAGCAACAGGCAACATAGGATCAGGCGCATCGAACTCTCCCGGGACCGGGTCAAGGCATTGCCCATACCACGCGCCGGGTAAAGGCCGCCCGCAGTGGCGTCAGTCGCTGCTTCGCGGTACCGTCAGGCGTACAGTCAGTCCATCAGGTCCGGAATCGAACGCCAGGGACGCATCCAGCTGCCGGGCCAGGTCCCGCATCAGGCCGATGCCGAACCCACCGTCGGTACCGGCCGGCAGGGCGGCGGGGAGGCCGTCGCCGTTGTCACCGATCTCGACCCGCAGATCGCCGGACGGGAGGGGCAGGCAACGGACGGTCAACCGCCCCGGTCGTGTTCCCCGGAATGCATATTTCAGCGAATTGGTCACCGCCTCGTTGACGATCTGGCTGATCGGCAGAAGCTGGTCCATTCGCACCGAACAGGCCGGGTCCAGGTCCTCGACCACGGCGCAGGTTTCCGGATCGATCGCGAAACAGGCCACCACCTCGTGCAGAAGGGGGCCCAGATCGCTCGACTGATCGTTCACATTCGTCATCAGCCTGCGGTGCAGGCGGGCGATGGCATGGATCTGGGCATCGACGCTGCGGGCGAAGAGGCTGACGGCCGCGCGGTCCACCACGCCGTCACGCGCGATATGGCGACCCTGCAGGCGCACGTAGCTGGACAGCATCATCAGATGATTGGCCACCCGGTGGTCGGTCTCGGCCCGCAACACACACGGTCCGGCACAGTCCGGACCGGCCGGAGGCGGTGCCTCCGGTGGCCGGTCTTTCGAAGATCGCGTGGAGTCTGGCATGGCCGGCTGCACCCGCGGATCCGTCCTGATCCGAGCCCGCAATCCTAGACAGGACGCCCATCCCCGACATTGAGAGAGATCAATCGGTGCCGGTTTGCCGGCACCTTATCCGGCCATCATCAGCCCCGCCCGCGACGGACACAGGTCGGCGACCGGACAGCCGCCGCAGTTGGGCTTGCGCGCGGTGCAGGTGTAGCGGCCGTGCAGGATCAGCCAGTGGTGGGCCTTGGCCAGATAGGCCTCGGGCACGATCCGGTGCAGCTGGGCCTCGACCTTGTCCGGGGTGGCGGCATTGGCCAGGCCCAGACGGTGCGAGACCCGGAACACATGGGTGTCGACGGCGATGGCCGGCTCGATGCCCAGTTCATTGAGAACCACACTGGCGGTCTTGCGCCCGACTCCCGGCAAGGCCTGCAGGTCGGCGCGGTTCAACGGCACGCTGCCGCCGTGCTGCTCCAGCACGATCCGGCTCAGGGCGATGACGTTTTTCGCCTTGTTCCGGTACAGGCCGATCGAGGCGATGAAGGGCGTCAGCCCCGCCTCGCCCAGGGCCAGCATCTTCGCCGGGGTGTCGGCCACGGCGAACAGCCTGTCCGTGGCCTTGTTGACCGCGACGTCGGTGGCCTGGGCTGACAGGGCCACGGCCACGGTCAGCGTATAGGCGTCATGGAAATGCAGTTCGGTCTTCGGCTCGGGCATGATCGCGGCCAGCCGCGCGAAAATGGCCTCGACCCGGTCGGGATCGGGCGGGAAGACGACGGCCCCGGACGCCGGCGCGCGCGGAGCTGTCTTGCGAGGACGAGGTTTCGGCACGGCCATCAACAAGGCCTTCGCCGTCCTCGCCGGTCGGGTCAAGCGCCCCGAGTGACGAACACTGAAACACGACGTGTTTGCTGCGGCGCATCCGGTGTTGTTGATTTTTGGACGTTGTAGTCCATTTTAGCGGCCAGCCTCCCCGGCACAGACCCTGAGTTCGAGTTACCCATGACCGTCTCCGCCACTTTGAAACAGCGCTTGCCGCTGATCGTCGCCGTTTTGGTCGGCCTTGCGGTCATCATCGGCGGCACCGTCTGGTGGCTGGGCAACCAGCGCTGGGAGACCACCGACAATGCCTTCGTCCAGGCCGACACCACCCTCGTCAGTCCCCAGGTCAGTGGCTATGTCGTCGCGGTTCTGGTCGCCGACAACCAGCGCGTCGAGCCCGGCCAGATTCTGGTCCGCCTCGATGACGCCGACGCCCGCGCCAAATTGGCCGAGGCCGAGGCCAATCTGCAGGCCCTGATCGCCGCCGTCGGCAATGTCGATGCCCGCGCCGCCCAGGAACAGGCGATGATCGCCGCGCGGGCCGCCGGGGTGGACCAGGCCCGGGCCCAGGCCGGCCTGGCCCATGCCCAGGTCGACCGCTACGGCCGGCTGGCCGAACAGGGCTGGGTCTCGCAGCAGCGCATCCAGACTGAACAGGCGGGGGCCGCCACGGCCCAGGCCGCGGTCGCCCAGGCCCAGGCCGCCCTCGTCGCCGAACAGCGCGCCGCCGCCGTACTGGGCTCGACCCGCGAACAGAGTGTCGCCGCGGTCCAGCAGGCGCGCGCCGCCGTCGATCAGGCGCGCACCGCCCTAGACCGCACCATCATCCGCGCGCCCGTCGCCGGCGTCGTCGGGGCCCGGGGCGTGCGCGCCGGCCAGTACGTCAATCCGGGGGCCCAGCTGCTGTCGATCGTGCCGCTGGGCGATACCTTCGTCGTGGCCAATTTCAAGGAAACCCAGCTGGACCATTTGCGTCTGGGCCAGACCGTCGAAATCACCGCCGACGCCTTTCCCGGTCGGCCCGTTCGCGGCCGGATCGACAGTTTCGCCCCCGCGACCGGTTCGGAATTCGCCCTGATCCCGGTCGAGAACGCCACGGGCAATTTCACCAAGATCACCCAGCGGGTCCCGGTGCGCATCGTCGTCGCCCGGAGCGAACACGGAACCGCGGCCCTGCGTCCCGGCCTGTCGGTCGAGGTTCGCGTCGACCTCAAGAGCGCCGGCGGGCCCAGCTTCGCCCAGGTCGGCGGTGACGATCCGCGCCTGGCCGAGGTCGCGACCGGTCCGGCCCGTCCCGAATGAGCGCGGCCGTCACCGACGGCTCCGCCCTTGCCCCCCAGCCTGAAACGGCCGCGCCCGAGATCAACTGGACCTTCCTGCTGCTCGGCTTTGCCGGGATGGTGATCGGCCAGTTCATGGCCATTCTCGACATCCAGATCGTGGCCGCCTCGCTGCCGCAGATCCAGGCCGGGATCGGGGCCTCGGCCGACGAGATCAGCTGGATCCAGACCGCCTATCTGATCCCCGAGGTCGTGATGATCCCGCTGTCGGGCTATCTGTCACGCCTGTGGGGGACGCAGAAGGTGTTCCTGGTCTCCTGTACCGGCTTCCTGCTGATGAGCGTGGCCACAGGCCTGTCGACCTCGATCGACATGATGATCCTGTTCCGGGCGCTGCAGGGCTTCGTCGGCGGGGCCATGATCCCGACCGTCTTCGCCGTGGCCTTCACCGCCTTCCCGCCCGACAAGCGGGTCACGGCCAGTGTGGTCATGGGGCTGATCGTGACCCTGGCCCCGACCGTCGGCCCGACCCTGGGCGGTCACCTGACCGAATGGCTCAGCTGGCGCTGGCTGTTCTTCATCAATGTGATCCCGGGTCTGCTGGTGCTGTTCCTGGTCGGTCGCTTCGCCGATTTCGACAAGGGCGATCCGTCACTGTCCAGGGGGTTCGACTGGTTCGGACTCGGCCTGATGGCGGTGTTCCTGATGAGTATGCAGTTCGTGCTGGAGGAAGGGTCGAAGAAGGACTGGTTCGCTGACACCGTCATCCTCGCCCTGGCCGTCGTCGCCGCCATTTCCGGGCCGGCCTTCATCTGGCGTTCGCTGACCTATTTCAATCCGATCGTCGAACTGCGCGCCTTCGCCAACCGCAATTTCACGGTCGGCTTCATCATGACCTTCATCGTCGGCGCGGCCCTGTTCGGCGGCACCTTCCTGCTGCCGCTGTTCCTTGGGCGGGTGCTCGATTATTCGCCCTCTGAGGTCGGCACCACCATGGTGGTCTCGGGTCTTGCCATGTTCGCCACCGCCCCCTTCGCCGGACGGCTGGTACGCAAGCTGGACCTGCGCCTGCTGATGTTCGTCGGTTTCGTCATGTGCGCCTGGGGCATGTGGGACGCCCGGGCCCTGACGTCGGAATGGGGCTATTGGGAGTTCGCCGGGGTCCAGGCGATGCGCGGGGCCGGAGTCATGCTGGCCATGATCGCCGCCCAGCAGGTGACGATGTCGACCCTGCCTGACCATATGGTCAAGAACGCCTCCGGTCTGGTCAATCTGTCGCGCAACGTCGGCGGGGCCTTCGGCCTGGCCTTCCTGAACACCTCCCTGACCACCAATACCGCCGTGCACATGGGCGAACTCACCGACCGGATCAGCCAGTCCAATGTGCAGATGCAGGCCATGCTGGCCGGGATGAGCCAGCGGTTCGCCGGCTCGATCGACCCCGAGGGGGCGGCACTGAAGGCGGTCTGGGGCATGCTGCAGCGCCAGGCCACCATCCTTGCGTTCGGTGACGCCTTCGCCATGCTGGCCATGGCCTGCGCCGTCGCCGCGGTCGTCACCCTGTTCGCCCGCCCCGTGAAGACGACCCCGGGCGCACCGCCTCTGGAGGCCCACTGATGTCCCGCGCCGTCGGCCAGATCGACCCCCGCAAGAGCGAGGCCATCCTCGACGCCGCCACGGAGCTGTTCGCCGAAAAGGGAGCGGCCGCGACCATGGACGAGATCGCCCGCCGCGCCGGGGTATCGAAACAGACCCTCTACAACCGCTTCGCCTCCAAGCTGGACATCGGTCGGGCCCTGGCCGCACGGCGGTCCGACGCCGTGACCGCCCCGCTGCGCTCCGAAGGCGACCCGCAGACGGTGCTGACGGCCTATGCCATCGCCCTGCTGGAGAAGATCGTCCACGGTGAGGCCGGAGCCTCGCTGCGCGGCCTCGCCATGGTCTCGCCGGAGGCCCCGGACATCGCCGCCGCCATCTATGACGGCGGTCCCGGTGAGAGCCTGCGCCGTCTGTCCGCCTGGCTGGGCGAGCAGGACCGGCGCGGCCTGCTGTCCGTGCCCGATCCGGACCACGCCGCCGAGATCTTCTCCGGCATGGCGCTGGGCCACAGCCACCTGCGCACCCTGCTCGGGGTTCATCATCCGGGCGCGGACCAAATCCCCGAACGGGCCCGCGAAACCGCGCGCCGCTTCATCCGCGCCTTCCTCCCCGACTGACCGGATCCGGCCCGTTGCGGATTGGCGACAGTCCCGGATCGGCGTAGGAGGCGGGCCAGTCCCCTGTACCGGAGTTCCCGACCATGCTCATCCATCTGTCGTCCTGGCCCGAAATCGATGCCCGTCTGAAGACGACCAAGACGATTGTGGTGCCGATCGGCTCCAATGAGCAGCACGGCCCGACCGGTCTGCTCGGCACCGACTGGCTGTGCCCCGAGATCATCGCCAACGCCGCCGAGAAGACCGATGACAACCTGATCGTGGCCCCGACCTTCAACATCGGCATGGCCCAGCATCACCTCGCCTTCGCCGGCACCATCTCCCTGCGTCCCTCGACCTTCATGGCCGCCATCACCGACTGGGTCTCCTCGCTCAGCCGCCACGGCTTCGAGCGGATCTATTTCCTCAACGGCCACGGCGGCAATGTCGCCACCATCGAGGCGACCTTTGCCGAGATCTATGCCGAATGGAGCTTCGTCGAGGAGCAGCCGCCGTTCGTGCTCAAGCTGAAGAACTGGTGGGACCTGCCGGGCGTCCACGCCCTGTGCAGTTCCATCTTCCCGACCGGCCACGGCATGCACGCCACCCCGTCCGAGATCGCCGTGACCCAGGCGGCCTATCCGGACCGGATCAAGACCGCCGACTATGCACCGAAGATCGCGCCGGTCGGCCCGATCCGCGACGCGCTGGATTACCGGGCCCGCTTCCCGGATGGCCGCATCGGTTCGGATCCGGCCCAGGCCAGCCCGGAAAAGGGTCAGCGCATCATCGATGCCTCCGTCACCGCCCTGCTCAAGGACGTGGCCGACTTCTCGGCCGAAGTTCTGCCCTAGGGGTTTCCCGGGACTTGCCCCCGGACCGAATGCGGCCCAAGGCTCGGCCATGACCCATATCAAGAAGGCGGCCCGCAACGGCCGACGCCTGGCCCGCAACAACCAGTCCGCTGCCGATACAGCCGTCGCCGGCGGCGAGATGCTGCAGGCCTCCGGCGAGGTCATCTCGGCCCGCCTGGAGATCATGGCCGCCGGCCTGGCCAATCCGGGCAAGACCGACCTCGTGGAAATGGCTCTGATGAGTTCGGAAAAGGTCGCTGCCATGTCGGCCTCGGCGTCCACCGTGACCCGCAATTTCGGCGACCTGTCCGACCGGATGGCCCGATCCGCCGCCAATGAGATGCACCTGGCCAGCCGCGCGGCCTCGGCCATGGCCAGCGCCGGCGACCCGGCGACCCTCGCCACCCTGCAGTACAACTATGCGGTCGGCTGGTGGGGGCGGGCGACCGGCCAGATGCTGACCCTCAATACCGAACTGCTGAAGGCCCAGGCCCAAGCGCTGGACCCGATCCACCGGACCGCCGTCGCCAATGCCAAACGGCTGAAGCGCTAGACCGGCCCCGTCACGCCGTCCGGATGACACCACCGTCGGCCACCACCGGCCACGGCGTCAATTTCGCCCCGGCGCAGGGGCCGCCGACGCAGGCCCCGGTCAGGGGCGTGAACACCGCCCCGTGCCAGCCGCACAGGATCAGCTCGCCGTCCGGCGTCAGATAGCGGTCCAGTTCAATCGCCAGCGGATGACCCTGGTGCGGGCAGCGGTCGACATAGCCGGCCACCTGACCCTGCCTGCGCACGACGAAGCCGTGGAAATACGCCTCGCCGATCTGCAGCACGAATCCGCGCGAGCCGGGATCGACGATGTCCGTCTCGGCACACAGGGTCACGCCGGGCGGCGTCTTCCAGACGCGTTGGCGCTCGGTCGGTATCGCGTCATCCATCAGTGCCGCTCGACCTTCAGGGGGCGCGACAGCAGGTTTCCGATCATCGCATCGACCGTGGTCTCTCCGTTCAGCAGGGCGGCGACCGCTTCCGAGATCGGCATCTCCACCCCCAGCTTCGCCGCCAGCTGGCGCACGGCCGGCGCGCTCTCATAGCCCTCGGCCACCGACCGCTTGCCGGCCAGCGCCTGATCGACACTCTGGCCCTGACCAAGGGCCAGACCCAGGCTCATGTTGCGCGACTGCGGGCTGGAACAGGTCAGCACCAGATCACCGAGGCCACACAGACCGGCCACCGTCTCCGGCCGCCCCCCCATGGCCACGCCCAGACGGGTCATCTCGGCAAAGCCGCGGGTGATCAGGGCCGCGTGGGCACTGCGCCCCAGACCCCGGCCCTCGCTGATGCCGCAGGCGATGGCCAGCACGTTCTTGATCGCCCCGCCGACCTCGGCCCCGATCAGGTCGGTGGCCAGATAGGGCCGGAAGGTCGGGGCCGACAGGGCCACCATCAGCGTCTGGCCCAGGGCCTCATCGGCGCAGGCCAGGGTGACGGCGCTGGGCAGGCCGCGCGCCACCTCACCGGCGAAACTGGGACCGGACAGCACCGCCGCCGGCGCGTTCGGCAGGGTCTCGGCCAGGACCTCGGTCATCAATTTCAGCGAGCCGCGCTCGATGCCCTTGGCGCACAGCACCACCGGCACGCCGGCCCGATGGAAAGGGGCGAAGGCCGCCAGGGTGGCGCGCATATACTGCGCCGGCGGTACGGCCAGGATCACGTCGCAGGCCCCGAGGTCGGCCAGCTCACCGGTCACCTTCACCTGCTCGTCCAGCGTAACGCCGGGCAGGAAGGCCTCATTGATCTGGTGGTCCCGGATGCTGTCCACGACTTCGGACTCGCGCGCGTGCAACAGCGTGTCCAGCCCGGCCCAGCCGGTCACCTGGGCCAGGGCGGTGCCCCAGGCACCGGCCCCGATCACCCCTGCGGTACGAAATTCCATCGGTCGTTTCCCTAGGCCTTGGCCCCCTTGCGACCCGGCTTGTGCATCGGGTCGCTGAGCGCCTTGTTTTCATCCAGCGGCCATCGTGGGCGCGCCGCCGTATCGATATCCGAAACGAGACCCTGCTGCAGGCGTTCCGCCCCGGCCAGGGCGATCATCGCCGCATTGTCGGTGCAATAGGCCATCGGCGGGGCCAGAAAATCAAAGCCGTTCTTCGCCGCCGTCGCTTCCAGCACGGCCCGCACGGTCCGGTTGGCCGCCACGCCCCCGGCGACCACGAACATCGGCCGGGTCGCCGCGGTGCCGTGGCTGTCGATCCAGTCGTGCATGGCCCGGTGCGAGCGTTCGGCCAGCTGGCGGGCGATGGCGCTCTGCACCGCATCAGCCAGATCGGCCCGGTCCTGATCGGTCTCGCAGGTCCGGGCCAGCCGCGAGGCCGCCGTCTTCAGTCCGGAAAACGAGAAGTCGCAGTCCTTGCGGCCCAGCAGGGCCCGCGGCAGATCATAGCGGCTGCCGTCGCCGGCCTCGGCCAGCCGCTCCAACGCCGGACCGCCCGGATAGCCGAGCCCCAGCGCCTTGGCGATCTTGTCGAAGGCCTCGCCGGCGGCGTCGTCGATGGTGGAGCCCAGCCGGCTCATGTCGCCGATGCCGCGCACCTCCAGCAGCTGACAGTGTCCCCCCGACGCCAGCAGCAGCAGGAAGGGATAGGCGAGGTTGCGCCCCAGCCGCGCCGACACCGCATGGCCTTCCAGATGATTGACCGCCACCAGCGGCACGCCGCGCGCCAGGGCCACCGCCTTGCCGAACCCCAGGCCGACCATCACGCCGCCGACCAGGCCGGGCCCGGCCGTGGCCGCGACGCCGTCGAGGCCCTCATAGCCCAGGCCCGCCTCGGCCATGGCCCGTGCCGTCACACCGGCGATCATCTCGACATGGCTGCGCGCGGCGATCTCGGGCACCACCCCGCCGAAGGCCGCATGGTCGTCGATCTGGCTGTGCACCATCGACGACAGGACGGTGGCCGTGCCGTCCGGATCCAGCCGCACCACGGCGGCGGCGGTCTCGTCACAGCTGGTTTCCAGTCCCAGCACGGTGAGCGCCCGCACCGGTCCGGTTGCCCGACCTGTTCCGCTGCTGTAGTCCGCGACCCTGTTCATCGGGTCCAGCTAACGACCCCCACTCCTGTGCGCAACGCCTCATGACCTTCCCGATCCGTATCGGCACCCGACGTTCCGCCCTGGCCCTGACCCAGTCGGGCATAATGCAGCGCGCCATCGCCGCCGCCATGGGCGTGCCCGACGACGAGGTCGCCACCGCAGTTCCTCTCGTCGAGATCGTCACTACCGGCGATCGAATCCAGGACCGCCGCCTGCTCGAGATCGGCGGCAAGGCCCTGTTCACCAAGGAGATCGAGGAGGCCCTGATCGACGGCCGCGTCGACGTCGCCGTCCATTCGATGAAGGATGTCCCGGCCGAACAGCCGCCCGGCCTGTGCATCGCTGCCGTGCCCCAGCGTGAGGATGCGCGCGACGCCTTCATCAGCACGGCCTTCGCCAGCTTCGCCGACCTGCCGCAGGGAGCCCGGCTGGGCACCGCCAGCCTGCGCCGCCAGGCCCAGGCCCTGGCCCTGCGCCCGGACCTTCGGATCGAGATGCTGCGCGGCAATGTCGATACCCGGCTGCGGCGTCTGGCCGACGGCGATTTCGACGCCATCCTGCTGGCCACCGCCGGCCTCAACCGGCTCGGCCGGGCCGACGTGATCCGCGAGCGGCTGTCCCTCGACCAGTTCCTGCCGGCTCCGGGCCAGGGGGCCCTGGCCCTGCAGACCCGCGCCGGCGAAACCGGGGCCGCCTGGGTCGCGGCCCTCGACCACCCGCTGACCGCCCTGGCCGTGGCCGCCGAGCGCGGGGCCATGACGGCGCTGGAAGGCTCGTGCCGCTCGGCCATCGGAGCCCACGCCACCCGGGCCGACGGCCGGCTGCTGCTGAGCGCCGAACTGCTCAGCCCCGACGGCACGGCCCGCTGGCGGCGCTCGGGCGACCTGGGCGACATCACCGCCGCCGATGCTGTCTCGGCCGCCCACGCCATGGGCCTGGCCGTCGGCCGCCAGATCCACGACGCCGCCGGCGACCAGCGGATCGATCTCTGACCATGGCCCGGACGGACGGGTCCGGCCCCCGCGTCTGGATCACCCGGGCCCGGCCGGGGGCCGAGCGCACCGCCGCCGCCCTGAGCGCGCGCGGCTTCACCCCGGTCGTCGCGCCGGCCCTGGCCCTGGTCCCGCTCGATACACCGCTCGACCTGACCGGTGTGGCCGGCCTGGCCTTCACCAGCCGCAACGGCGTCGCCGCCTTCGCCGACCGGACGCCGCGTCGCGACTGGCCGGTCTTCACCGTCGGCGACGCCACCGCCGAGGCGGCCCGGGCCCGCGGCTTCACCCGGGTGCACTCCGCCGACGGGGCGCTGGATGACCTCGTCGCCCTGATCGCCGCCGCCTGGCCCGCCGACGGGGGCCTGATCCTGGCCCCCGGGCCGCGCGACCCGGCCGGCGACCTGACCGCGGCCCTGACGGGTCGGGTCGAGGTCCGCGCCCTGCCCCTGTATGCGGCGCTGGAGACGGATCTCGCCCCGCCCGGAGCCTTCGACGCCGTTCTGGTGCATTCTCCCCGCGCCGCCCGGGTCCTGGCCGCCCGCCTGGCCGCTGCCGACGTCGGCAGCCGCCTGCTGGTGGCGATTTCACCCGCCGCCGCCGCGCCGCTGGAAGGTGCCGGCTTCGCCGAAATCCGCATCGCGCGCCGCCCGACCGAAGACTCCCTGCTCGCGGCGCTTGGCAACCCCGTCCGGCCCGTATAAACAGCGCTCCTCGCGCCGGGCCCCGTCGTCCGCGCACAGAGGCCGCTTTAGCTCAGCTGGTAGAGCATCGCATTCGTAATGCGGGGGTCAGGTGTTCGAGTCACCTAAGCGGCACCACCACTCCAATGGCACTCTAGGCAGGAAGTCGGCAGGCGAGCGGCGGAAGGGCCCCGGCCGCGAAGGGCTGTCTGGGT
This sequence comes from uncultured Brevundimonas sp., assembly GCF_963975535.1. Taxonomy (GTDB): domain Bacteria; phylum Pseudomonadota; class Alphaproteobacteria; order Caulobacterales; family Caulobacteraceae; genus Brevundimonas. Next base: position 72,428 of record NZ_CAXBHE010000005.1, read on the forward strand.
CCTGCGCGGCTGGCGCTCAGCTGGAAGGAACAGTCTGGACAGGCAAGACTCGTCTCTCGGCGCGGCCAGGGCAGGCGGGAGGCGAGGCTCTCCGGCCCCCTGCCGGAACGGGGATCGGCCACCCGACAACAACACCGGCGGCGGCCTCTCCCGGCCGAGCATCGTTGGCGCTGTCGATCCTAGAACTTCCTGGACAGGACCAGTCGCAGGGTTCCCAGCCTCTGTCCGGCGCTGAACTGCCCACCCAGTTCGCTCGATGCGGTCCAGCCGCTCGCAGTGGCCATCCGCAGCCCGAGACCCAATTTGATCTCGCCCCTGTCCCACCCGGCAGACCTTATCTGGTAGGTCGGCCCAGCAAGCCAGTCGGCATACTGGAGGTTCTGGGTTCCGCCATCGGCGAGCTCGTGCCGGTACTCAAGGCGCAAGCTGGGTGTCCAGGCGCTGTCGCGTTTCAGGTGGGTCACGGCGAACCCGACACCAAGCACCCCCTGCAGGGACTCAACGTCGCGCTTGGCGTAGCTGAGGGCCCAGAGTGCCGAACCGGTCTCGGTATAGGCGTCCAGCTCGGCGTTCGTTGATTCAACCCGACCGTAGCTGCTGATCCGGCCGCCGGAGAACGCCTTGTCGATACCCACCCCGATGGAACCGAACAGAGCCACGCCATCCCGTTGGCCCGAGACCAGACTGTCATCGATGCTGACCCTGCGCCGGAGGTCGATCCTGTGCGTGCCGTACCCCATCATGGCGTCGAAATGGACACCGTCCCGGGGCCGCCAGCTGCCGTAGACCACACCCACGAAATTGGAGGTATCGACGCTGGAGTCACGCCTGCCTACGTTGGCGCTTTCCCGGCCGAAGCCGCCGCCGACACCCAGGTCGAACCGCGGCGAGACCGGAAAATCGACACCCAGGCTCACACCGGACGAGCGGACCGAGAACCTGGCCTGATTGGTGGTGGCGTCCCGTTCACCGAGGGTAATCGCACCGCCAGTCCAGAACCGCGGTCCGCCTGACGGCAGCAACCCACCATCGGTTTGGCCGGCGGCACGACGACCGGCACCGGGACTGACATCCGTGTCGGAGCCAACGCCGAAGCCTGTACCATAAGCAGGGTCCGAGCCGCCGCCCGGGGATGCGCGCTTCCGGTCGGGCGAGTCGCCCGCGCTGGACAGCAGCAGGGCGTTCAGCTCGGCCCGGTCGAGATCGACCTGGCTTTGGCCGAACATCTGCCTGCCACCGAAGGGGGGCCGCTGATCGGGCTCCTGGCCCAACCGGGTCAGACCCGAGTTCAGAGTCAGGCCCAGGCTCACGGGCTGATCCCCGGTGCCGGAGTTGAGTTGCTCGAGACGACGGCTGAAGTTTTCCATCTGCGTGCCGGTCAGACGACGGGTCGCCTCGGCCTGGGCCGCATCCAGACCACGCACGTCCGGATCCTGCGAGGGATCAGGGCGGGCAAGGATCGACAGGCGCAGCGCCGCAGACCCGCTGTTGCCGAAGGAGTCGGTGGCAGAGACCGTAAAGTTGGCATCACCCACCTGATCGGACTTGCCGCTGATGCGACCCGCCGAAGACAGTGTGATGCCGGTCGGCAGCGCGCCCGAGATGACAGCATAGGTGTAGGTTCCCGAGCCCCCCGAGGCGCTGAGCAGGCGGTCATAGGGCACACCGGCCATCACGTCCGGCAAGGCGGTCGGGGAGATGGTGATGACTGCGGCATTGACCTCCAGCGTCAGGCTGACGTCGGAGAAGAACGGCCCCGAACCCGTCGAGGAATCGGTCACCCGCACCACGATGGGGAAGGTACCGATCACCGTCGGGGTCCCCGAGACCAGACCCGCCGAAGACAGGGTGATCCCGGCCGGCAGCGGGCCGGTCTGCAGGACGAACGTGTAGGGACCCGTGCCGCCCGAGCCGACCAGGGTCTGGCTGTAGGCAAAGCCGCGCTGGGCCGCCACCAGGGTCGAGGTCGAGGTCACGGTCGCTTCCCCGATGACCAGCCTGTACCGGTGGCTGGCGGTCACATTGCCGGCCCCGGCATCGGTCGCGGTCACCCCGATTTCAAAGGGGCCACCCGCCGTCGGGGTGCCCGAGAGCACGCCCGCGGAAGACAGGGATATCCCGGTCGGAAGCGGGCCGCCCGTGACCGCAAAAGTGCATGGACCGACACAGCCGATAGCCGTCAGGGTCGCGCTGTAGGCCGTGCCCACCCTGCCTGACGGCAGTTGGAACGGCGCGATGCCCGAAACACCCAGATAGGTGAAGTCGTCGCCTGCGCCGGCGGTGTCACTGGTTCCAGCGGGGGTGGTGACCGACACGTCCACCGCGCCCGCAGCATGCGCCGGAACGATGGCCGTCATCGATGTGGCGCTGTCAACGTTGAAGCTGGTCGCCGCGGTCCCGCCGAAGCTGACGCCGGTCGCACCCGAGAAGTTCGCGCCTGTCAGGGTCACCGTCGACCCGCCCTCGGCCGAACCGCTTGCAGGAGAAAGGGACGCCACCGCGGGCGGGGGCACCGAACTCTCGTCCTCGACGTCGGTCACGCTGACATAAACGGCCTGAACCGCCGAGCGACCCTGGCTGTCAAAGGCCGTGACAACGACCTCATAGCGATTGTCTCGGTCGCTGTCGGCGAGGTTTTCAAAGTCGCGACCGACCCGGAACGTCAGCGCCCCGGTCTGCTGCCCCAGGGCGAACAGCGCCTGATCCGCGCCGCCCGTGATGGCAAAGGTCACCGTCGGCGTTGCCAGACCCGGATCGTCCGCGACCAGGGTCATGATCGTCGTCTCATTTTCCGGCACGCTGACGAAGACATCGGAACGGCCGCCGCCGGAGGTGATCTGGAAACCGCACGCCAGAGCGCGGATCTCGGCGACCTTGGCGTTGAACCGTGCGGTGATTCCGGGCGTGCCGGCCTCTTCCTCGGCTGTAATCGGATTGTCGAACGGCGGGCAGAAGGCCTGTGCCAGCAGCAGTTTCAGCTCGCCGGAGTCGCAGGCGGGCAGATCGGAGGGGGCGTTCTGGGCGGCCTGCTGGGCCTCAAACGCGGCCTGGCCGTCGACCGTGGATTGGGCCACGGCGGTCTCAACGGCCAGCTTGGCGTCATTGTAGGCCACCAGCGCCTCCGGCGACGGGAAGCGGGTTTCCGCAAACAGGCTGGGCGCGCCGCTGGCGACCGCATCGTTATGGACGCTCAATGCGGCGTCGCGGTAGGATTTGAGCTTCTCCAGCAGCGAGGCCTTCAGGACCTCTTTCAGGATCTGGTCCAGCCCGAACGGGACGCCCCCGGTGAGCGAGAAGCCGATGCTGCCGGACAGATTGTCCACGTATTCCGCGGCAAAGCTGCGAATGGCCGCGTCGGGATGGTTCACCAGATCGGACCAGGTGACGCCCCTGTCCGGGGCCAGCAGGACAAGACCGCCCTGGTAGGCCCGTTCCGTGACATCCCTCACCGCCTCGAGGACCGCGACATAGGCGTACCATTTGAGGACATCCTCGGTCGTATAGGTCTTGGTGACGGTGACCGAGGCGTCGAGATTTGCCTTGGCCACGACCAGGGCCGCCCGGGCGGCGGTGACGTCCGCGGAACTGGCGACGGCCTTCAGCCGCGCCGTCTCATAGGCGACGTCGAGGGGGTGGGGACCGTAGGGTCGACCGTTCTCGAGGTTGTCGTCCGCATAGCAGCGAAACGGACTGTCCAGGGACAGGTCGGATCGACCGCGCGGATCAATGCCGAGCTGTTCAATCCCGGCCAGGGCGTTGCCGGCCCCGACCGCACCGAACAGCGTCGCCAGACCGAGGAGGCGAAGGGCCCGCAAGCAGGAGTTCACGATAAGCATCGACGCGACCGGGGAGTGGGAATACCGCCCTCCCGTCCCGACGACAGAAGAAATGCACTCTATTGATGTACAGGCGGGGACAGACCACCCCGGGCATTGCTTGACGAAAGTTCGCTTCAGATAGTTTCGGTATCTATGACCGGCCGACGGGCTTTTGACGAGCAAAATCAGCCATCAATCTGACAATTCGACTCCCACACCCACCCGGCAGCGTCAGTAATTCACGCCTGGTCGCCCGATCGACATCCGGATTCACAGACCGCGAAGGCCGGATTTACTGATCGGACGCCGCCCAGGCTTTATCGGCGTCCAGATCGCCGGGCCGAACGACCCTCAGCCCGCCGGTCAGAGGGCACAGCGGGGGGAGGGGTCCGTCCGCCTCCGCCGACGCGCCCGACCCGGGGCCCGGGTCGTTCCGCGGCAACTCAGACGTTGATGCTCTGCGGAATTTTCGACGGCATCAGATAGGCATAGGTGTGGCCGTTGGAATCGGCACCCCGCCGCGCGATGACGGATTCAATACCGTCGAGCGTTTCCTGGAACAGGTCCAGGGCAGAATATCCTGCCAATACATCACGGCACCGACCTTGCGCTGATCCCGCAGTTTGCGGTGTCCGGGGGTGTTGAGGTCCCGCCGCCTATTCTGTCAGCCCGGAGGCCGAACCGCGGCCGTCATGCCCGCCTGCCCCCGCGCCCGCGCCCGATCAGCATAACCGCTGCAAAGTTGATGCAAATGTTGGGAAGCTGACATATGGTGTCGGGTAAATAAATGTTCGTGTCGGCTATCGTATTTATTCGTCGGATTCTAATTCGACAAAAGTATCTCTGTTCCTGAATATCGAATTCTTGTAGTTCCAACGGTCTCTTCGATGGGGCCCATTCATCGTGCGTTTCCGAAACCGCGTACTTTCATCCATAAGGGAAGAAGATATCGTCGCCCTGCGACCGCATCTGCGCGAGGTTCTCGTGGCGCGGGGACAGGTTCTGATCCCCGAAAACACGCGGGTCACCCAGGTCTATTTTCCCAGCACCGCCATCCTGTCGAGCGTCATCGTTCTGCTGGACGGACGTCAGTGCGAGGTCTCCACGCTCGGAACCGAAGGGTTCGGCGGGGGGCTGGCCTGCCTGACCGGCGAGGTCTCGACCGAGCGCCTGTTCGCCCAGATCGCCGGCGGGCTGATCACCGTGCCCGCCGACGTCCTGAAAACGCGGGCGCTGGCCAGTCCCGCCCTGCTGAACCTGTTGCTTCAGCGGCTCCAGGCGAGCCAGGTCGAGGCCGGACAGGGCGTGGCCTGTAACGCCCTGCATGAGGCTCCGGCCCGGCTGGCGCGCTGGCTGCTGATGACCATGGATCGCATCGGCGCGACGGAGTTCCCCCTGACCCAGACCTATCTGGCGGTCATGGTCGGGGTCCAGCGCACGACGATCAGCGGCGTGGCCAACCGGCTCAAGCAAAAGGGCCTGATCGGCTACAGCCGGGGCCAGGTGACGATTCTGGATCCGGCCGGCCTTGAGACCGAGGCATGCGAATGCTACGCGGTCATCCGTAATCGCTCCGACGCCCTGGGCCTGGTTGACCGCCATGACTAGTCGCGCAGCGACCTTCCCCTCCCCCTCCGCCCGGGCCGTTCTGTGGATCGGCTCACCTCTTTGGCATGCTTCCCGATAGGCGACCGATGTTGTCCCCATTGACCGCGCGACAGGAAGAATGCCTGCGGCTGACGACATACCGGACCGACAAGGAAATCGCCGTCGCCCTGGGGCTTTCCGAGGCGACCGTGAAAAAGCACGTCCACGCCGCCTGTCAGCGACTGGGCGTCAACCGGCGCAAGGCGGCGCTGGCCCTTCTGGGACCAAAGGTACCAACGGCTACAAAGGACCCCATTGGTGACCTGGCTGAGGTGGGGCTTGATGCGCCTTCACCAACGGAAGACCACCATGCCCCCGATGACGGATCCCCTGCCACACTGGACCTGGGACGACCTGGAAACGGCCCTGGGTCAGTTCGACCAGACGCAGCAGCTCGAGATGCTGCGCAGTCACCTGCTGAACGGCCTGCGCTCGGACGCGATCTCGGCGACACCGCCGGATCTGCTGGCCCAGGTGTTGAGCACAGCCTGGGTGCTGGCCCAGGTCGGCGCTTCGGCTACAGGCCCCCGCCCGGAGGCTGGGCGCTCCGCCTGCTGATCATCAGCCTTATCATCGTGTTCGGAGCCGTGATGCTGGTCGGCGTCTTCGAGATGTTGGTCCGCTATCAGCGTCAGGTCAGCGAAATCGACCGCACAGTCAGCCAGATCACTCATCCGATCGATCCCGTTTCCCGTTAACGGCAGGGATCGTTCGCCGAACCGGAACTGAATCTGCATGGACCCGCTTCCGGCCGCCTTTCTGGTCTCCGCCCTGGTCATCTTTCCCCTGGCCTGGCTGGGAGGTGGACATACCGAACGGTCGGGGGTGGCGCTGTATATGTGCCTGTTTTTCGTCAGCCCCCTGGTTCAGCAGTACCGGATCGGCAATCTGATGTGGGCTACAGCCCTGATCGATCTCGTCTTCCTGATCGGTCTTGTCTGGCTGGCGCTGAAGCGGGAACGCTGGTGGCCGCTGGTGGCCTCCGCCTTCCAGGTCATGGTCATGCTGATCTATCTCAGCACGGCACTGGTGCCGGGCTTTGATACCCGGTCCGGGGTTGTGGCGATCATGGTCCTCGGCATGCTGGCGCTTTTCTGCCTGCTGGGTGGCGTGGTGGAACGGATTCTGGCCGGCGAGGCTCCCGTCAGCGCGTCCGCGGTCTGGCGACGCCGTCGCCCGGCCCCGCTCTGACACCAGCCCGCTTGAACATATAAGCATATCTTTATATGTTTGTCGGAATACCCGATGGGTCCCCCCCGACCAGGAGCCTTTGCTTGTCCCGTTCCTCATTCCTCTTCACCTCCGAAAGCGTCTCCGAGGGTCATCCCGACAAGGTCGCGGACCGCATCTCCGACACCGTGGTCGACCTGTTCCTGTCCAAGGACCCCGAGGCCCGGGTCGCCTGCGAGACCCTGACCACGACCAATCTGGTGGTGCTGGCCGGCGAGATCCGCGGCAACGGCATCATGGGCAAGGACGGCCAGTGGGCCCCGGGCGTCGAACAGGAAATCGAGACCGCCGTGCGCGCCGCGGTGCGTGACATCGGCTATGAACAGACCGGCTTTCACTGGGAAACCTTCGAATTCATCAACCGCCTGCATGGCCAGTCCGCCGACATCGCCGTCGGCGTCGACGCCGCCGGCAACAAGGATGAAGGCGCGGGCGACCAGGGCATCATGTTCGGTTACGCCTCGAACGAGACCCCCGAGCTGATGCCGGCGACCCTGCAGTACAGCCACAACATCCTGAAACGCCTGGCCGAGGTGCGCCACGCCGGCGGCTCGAAGCTGGAGCCCGACGCCAAGAGCCAGGTGACCATTCTGTACGAGAACGGCGTGCCCATGCGCGCCACCTCGATCGTGCTGTCGACCCAGCATGCGGCGGGGCTCTCGGCGGCCGAGGTCACGGCCATCGTCAAACCTCACATCCTGGCGGTCCTGCCCGAAGGCTTCACCGACGACGCCACCGAGTGGCACATCAATCCGACCGGTATCTTCGAGATCGGCGGACCCGACGGTGACGCCGGGGTCACCGGGCGCAAGATCATCGTCGACACCTACGGCGGCGCGGCCCCCCACGGCGGCGGGGCCTTCTCCGGCAAGGACCCGACCAAGGTCGACCGCTCGGCGGCCTACGCCTGCCGCTACCTGGCCAAGAATGTCGTGGCCGCCGGCCTGGCCGACCGCTGCACCATCCAGATCAGCTATGCCATCGGCGTGTCCAGGCCCCTGTCGGTCCACGTCGACCTGCACGGCACCGGCAAGGTTGCGGAAGCGGTGCTGGAGACGGCGCTTCCCGAAATGATCGGCGGGGCCACCCCGCGCGCCATCCGCGAGCACCTGGGTCTGAACCGGCCGATCTATGCCCGCACCGCGGCCTATGGCCATTTCGGCCGGGCGCCGGACGCCGACGGCGGTTTCAGCTGGGAAAAGACCGACCTGGTCGATCGCCTCAAGGCGCTGGTCTAGACGTCAATTTCGGGCTCGCCGGTCTCCGGTGAGCCCTTCGGCGGTTCCTTGGCCTCGGCCACATGGCGTTGCGGGGGATCGAGGACGGCTCCGAATCCGAACAGGGCGGCGGCTATCAGTCCTAGCCCGCCCCGACGTTTTCCGGCCGGCCGTGACCGGGTGACCGCCATCGTGGCCCAGATGACCCCCGCAATCATCAAGAGCCCGGCAGTCCAGCCGACAAGGTCGCGCATCGTCATTTCTTCGTGCCGGACCGACAGATGGCGGTTCGTGCCCGTCGTTTAAAGGCTCCCGTCCACCTCGAGACCTTTCTATAAGCCCCCATGGCCACCGATCCCGACAATCCATTCACCGACCGTCCGCTGCGCTCGTTCGGCCGCATCAAGTCGCGCGCGATCAAGCCGAAACAGGCGGTGCTGTTCGATACCCTGCTGCCGGACATCGCTGTGCCCGACCCGAAGGCGGGCCCGCTTGATCCCGCCGCCCTGATGCCCGGGGCGAAGGCCGTGTGGCTGGAGATCGGTTTCGGCGGCGGCGAGCATCTCGCCGAACAGGCCGCCCGCCATCCGGACACCCTGATGATCGGCTGCGAGCCCTTTCTCAACGGCGTGGCCTCAGCCCTGCGCCATATCGACGAGCGTGGCCTGAAGAATGTCCGCCTCCATGCCGACGACGCGCGTGACGTGCTGGACGCCCTGCCCGATGCCGCGCTGGACCGGGTCATGATCCTGTTCCCCGATCCCTGGCACAAGGCGCGCCACAACAAGCGCCGCCTGCTCAATGACGAGACCGCCGCGGTCCTTGCCCGGGTGCTGAAGCCCGGCGGCCGGGTGCGATTCGTCACCGACTGGGCCGACTACGCCGACTGGGCCCTGGAGCGGCTGCAGCGCACGCCCGGCCTGGTCGAGATGGACCCGGGCGAGGGCTACTGGCCGCAGCGGGCCATGACCCCGCCCGCCGACCATGTCGTCACCCGCTACGAGGAAAAGAAACTGGGCGACACCGCGCCGATCTTCCTGGAGTTCAGTCGCGTCTGAACCACACCGTCCGGCGCAGGGCGGCGGCGCAAACCACCACGGCCGCTGACTTGACCCCGGCTCCGGCCAGGAAGGGCGTGAAGCCGGCGGCCATCGCCGGGCCCGCGCCGACCTGGGTCGCCAGCCAAGCGGTGCCGAGACCAAGGATCAGTAGATGCGCCCCGATCATCAGGGCGACCCCGGACGCCGGGCCCGCGAACGCCGGACGGCGAGCCAGGGTCCCGGCGATGAAGGCTGCGACCGGAAAGGCGAACAGATAGCCGGCGGTCGGACCGGCGAACCGCTGCCAGCCCCCGGTGCCGTCCGAAAGCACCGGCAGGCCCAGCGCCGCCAGGGCCAGATAGACCAGGACCGCCACCGCCCCCCAGGTCCCGCCCAGCACCGCCCCGGCCAGCAGGACCGCGAACGTCTGCAGCGTCATCGGCACCGGCACCATGGGCACCGCCACCTGGGCGCAGAGCACCATCAGCGCGACAAATCCGGCCACGGCGATCAATCGACGCATCCGCGTCTCCCACTTTGCATTTGTCCGAAAGGCCCTCTATACCGCCTGTCACATCGTTAGACCGGCGTCCAACGGCGTCGTTCACAGCGGCGGCCCGGGGACGGCCAGCCGCTTTTTTATTGAGTAATGCCCGCCTTGCGCGCCAAGACCCCCGAAGACCGCAAACTGCTCGAGATGATCGACCCGATCGCTGAAAGCCTCGGGCTGGAGATCGTGCGCGTGCGCCTGATGGGCGGCACCCTGCGCCGGCGACTGCAGATCATGGCCGAACGCGCCGTCGACAATGACATCGCCGTCGAGGAATGCGCCCGTCTGAGCCGCGCCGTGTCCGAGGTGCTGGACGCCGCCGACCCGATCGCCGGCGAATACCTGCTGGAAGTCTCCTCGCCCGGCGTCGACCGGCCGCTGACCCGGCTGAAGGATTTCGACCTGTTCGCAGGCTTCGAGGCCCGGATCGAGACCGACCGGATGGTCGAGGGCCGCAAACGCTTCAAGGGCATCCTGGCCGGAACCGAGGGCGACGCCGTCGCCATCGATCTCGACGGCGAGGACGATACCGCCCTGCTGCCGTTCGAATGGCTGCATGACGCCAAGCTGGTGCTGACCGACGCCCTGCTGAACCGCGGAGCCGCCCTGCGCGCCGCCCGCGGCGAATCCGACGAGCCCGGCGGTGGCCCGGCCGACGACCCGGACCTGCCGCAACGCGGCGTGGCCCAGCCGAAGAAGACCTTTCTCAAGACCCCTTCCCCCAAGACAACCAAGACCAAAAGGGACAAAGCCTGATGGCCGTCACCGGTATTTCCGCCAACCGTCTCGAACTGCTGCAGATCGCGGACGCTGTCGCGCGTGAGAAGAACATCGACAAGGAGATCGTCGTCGAGGCGATCGAGGAAGCGATCCAGAAGGGTGCCAAGTCGCGCTACGGGGCGCACCACGACATCCGCGCCAAGATCGACATCAAGACCGGCGAAATGCTGCTGACCCGTCACGTCACCATCGTGCCCGACGACTGGCAGCCGGAAGACGAGCTGGAAGAGTTCAACGACAGCGCCATGGTGCGGCTGACCGACGCGATGAAGCGCGACCCCGAGGCCGTGGTCGGCAAGGAATATGTCGAGGTCCTGCCGCCGTTCGAATTCGGCCGGGTCCAGACCCAGATGGCCCGCCAGGTCGTGACCGGCAAGGTCCGCGAGGCCGAGCGCGCCAACCAGTACGAAGAGTTCAAGGATCGCGTCGGCGAGATCGTCAACGGCACGGTCAAGCGCGTCGAATACGGCAACACCATCGTCGATCTGGGCCGGGGCGAGGGCATCATGCGCCGTAACGACTCGATCCCGCGCGAGGTGTTCAACATCGGCGACCGCATCCGCACCTACATCTACGACGTCCGCGCCGAGGCCAAGGGTCCGCAGGTCATGCTGTCGCGCGCCCATCCGGGCTTCATGGCCAAGCTGTTCGCCCAGGAAGTGCCCGAAGTCTACGACGGCGTCATCGAGATCCGCGCCGCCGCGCGCGACGCCGGCTCGCGCGCCAAGATGGCCGTCCTGTCCAACGACTCCTCGATCGATCCGGTCGGGGCCTGCGTCGGTATGCGCGGTTCGCGCGTCCAGGCCGTCGTCGCCGAACTGCAGGGCGAGAAGATCGACATCATCCAGTGGAACCCGGACGAGCCGACCTTCATCGTCAACGCCCTGGCCCCGGCCGAGGTCTCCAAGGTCGTGCTGGACGAGGAAGCCGACCGCGTCGAGGTCGTCGTGCCCGATGAGCAGCTGTCGCTGGCCATCGGCCGTCGCGGCCAGAACGTGCGCCTCGCCTCGCAGCTGACCGGCTGGCAGATCGACATCATCACCGAGTCCCAGGACTCCGAGCGTCGCCAACGCGAGTTCGCCGAACGGACCCAGCTGTTCCAGGAGGCCCTCGACGTCGACGAGGTCATCGCCCAGCTGCTGGTCACCGAAGGCTTCGCCACGGTCGAGGACCTGGCCTTCGTGGAGGCCTATGAAATCTCCGAGATCGAAGGCTTCGACGAGGACACGGCCGAGGAACTCCAGGCCCGCGCCGCCGACTATCTGGCCAAACAGGCCGCCGTGCTGGACGCCAGGCGTATCGAGCTCGGGGTCGAGGACGCCGTGCTGCAGGTTCCGGGCGTGAGTCTGCCGATGGCCGTGGCCCTCGGCGAGGGTGGCGTGAAGACGGTCGACGACCTGGCCGACCTGGCCACCGACGAAATCCGCGGCGGCTTCGACATCAAGGACGGCGAGCGGATCAAACTGCCCGGCGTGCTGGAAAGCTTCAACCTGGCCCAGGCGGATGCCGAAATGCTGATCCTCCAGGCCCGCGTGGCCGCCGGCTGGATCGACGCCTCGGAACTGCCGCAGCCGGAACCCGAGCCGGAGTACGAAGAGGCCGGCGAAGACGCTGTTCTCGACGCCGAGGCCGTGTTCGACGCCCCGGCCGAGGCTGACGGCGACGCGGACGACGATCTCGAGACGGAGGTCCCCGCCGGGGACCCCGAAACCCCCAGCGACGCGTGATGGGACGCCGGGCCGTTCATGGGATTGCGCGACGCAACGATCGATAGGGAACGCCGCGACCTGGTCACGCACCAGGTCATGGAAGAATCTCGTCTGATCCGCTTCGTCGCCGCCCCGGACGGCTCGGTCGCCCCCGACCTGGGTCGCAAACTGCCCGGCCGCGGCCTCTGGGTCGCCGCCGACCGGGCCTCGGTCGAGACCGCAGTCCGGAAAAACCTGTTTTCGCGGGCCGCCAAGGCCCCGCTCAGGCCGGCCACCGACCTCGCGGACACCGTCGAGGCCCTGCTGGTGCGTCGGGTTCTCGACCAGCTGGGCCTTGCCCGACGCGAAGGCGTGCTTATCTCTGGGTTCGAGAAGTCGGCAGCGGCGATCCGTGCCGGCAAGGCCGCCTGGCTGATCGAGGCGAGCGACGGTTCACAGGACGGTCGCGGCAAGCTTCTGGGCCTCGCCCGGCACCAGCAACCGCCACCCAAAGTCTGCGGCACCTTCAGTGCGGACGATTTGAGTTTGGCCCTTGGGCTGGAAAATGCGATACACGCCGTCCTGCTTGCGGGCGGGCGGGCCGATCGCTGGACCGTAGAGGTCGAGCGACTGGCGGGATTTCGACCGCTCCACCCTCGGGACTGGCTCCAGGAACGCCCTGGACTCGAGACCGGGGACGGATCGGATGAAGCCCCCGGAATGGGTTTTGACGGGCGGGGTTCCGCCTCCTGAACGGGGAGGTGGGGCCACGCGCGGCTATTTGTGTTTGAACGAGACGATGGCGGGATTCTCCGCCCCGAGTAAAGCGACCGGATGAGCGACGAGAACGACAAGACCAACGAAGGCCAGGACCCGGGCACCCCGGCAGCGGGCGGCACGACGCCGTCCCAGACGGGCCCCCGTGCGCCGCTGAGCCTGAAGCCGCGCCCGACGGGCTCGGTCTCGACCGGCACCGTGCGCCAGAGCTTCAGTCACGGCCGGACCAAGACGGTCGTGGTCGAGACCAAGCGACGCCCCGGGGCAACGCCCGGACATCAACGCCCGCAGGGCTTTGACGTCGCCCGTCCGCGCCCCGAAACTCCGGCCCCCCAGGCCCCGCGTCCGACGGCCGCCCAACCCGCTGGCGGCAGCCTGTCGACCGAGGAGCAGGAAGCCCGCCGCCGCGCCATTGAACTGGCCACCAAGGCCCAGGCCGAACGGGCCAAGGCCGCCGCCGCCGAACAGGCCCGCCGCGACGCCGCGGCGCGCGAACAGGCGTCCGCGACCGAAAAGGCCGCCGCCGCCGCCCAGGCCGATGCCGCCGCCGCCCGGGCCGCCGCCGAGACCGCGCGCGCCGAGGCCGCCAAATTGGCTCCGGCCGCCAAGGCTCCGGCCCGTGCGCCCAAGGCTCCGGTCCCGGCCAAGGCCGAGCCCGCCGCTCCGACCGCCGAGGCTCCGGCCGCGCCGGCACCGGTCGCCGCCGCGCCGGTTGTCGAGACCCCCGCCGCCCCGGCCCGCCCGGCCCCGCCGGCCCGTCCGGTGGTCAATTTCGGCAAGCGCGTGCCCAAGGCCCCGACCCGGGCCCCGGCCGCCGCCGCCGACCGCCCCGCCTTCGGCGGTCGCTCGGCCCGTGAGGAAGCCATGGGCGGCGGTGAACGCGCCTATTCCGACCGTCCCCAGACGGCCCGCCCGCAGGGTGCGGCCGGACGGCCGGCCGAACCGGTCCGCTATTCTGCCCTGACGCCGCGTCCGGCACCCGGTGCCACCCGTCCCGGAGCCGCCCGCCCGGGTGCCGCCGGTCCGCGCGGTGCCAACCAGCCGCCGTCGACGCCCGAGGTCGCCCGTCCCAGTCGCGCGCCCGGTGGCGGCTTCGGCCGTCCGATCCGGCCCGAGGACGACCGCGACAAGCGCTTCTCCGACGCCGGCAAGGCTGTCAGCCGCACACGCGGCGAGCCCAAGCGCCGCGAAGGCCGCCTGACCATCCAGGCCCTGGCCGGTGACGGCGATACCGCCGAGCGCATGCGGTCGCTGGCTTCGGTCCGCCGCGCCCGCGAACGCGAGAAGGAAAAGCGCAAGGGTGGCTCCACCGATGCGCCGAACCGTCCGCGTGAAGTCGTCATTCCCGACATCATCACCGTCGGCGATCTGGCCAACCGGATGGCCGTGCGCGGTGTCGACATCGTCAAATTCCTGATGCGTCAGGGTCTGATGGTGAAGATCACCGACGTCATCGACACCGATACCGCCGAACTGGTGGCCGACGAGTTCGGCATGACCGTGCGTCGCGTCTCGGAAAGCGACGTCGAGACCGGCTTCCTCGCGCCCGACGATGACAGCGGGGCGACCACGCCGCGCGCCCCAGTCGTGGCCATCATGGGTCACGTCGACCACGGCAAGACCTCGCTGCTGGACGCCCTGCGCACCACCGACGTCGCTTCGGGCGAGGCCGGTGGCATCACCCAGCACATCGGGGCCTATCAGGTCCGTCTGCCCAACGACGCCCGCGTCACCTTCCTCGACACCCCGGGTCACGCGGCGTTCAGCGCCATGCGGGCCCGCGGGGCTCACGTCACCGACATCGTGGTCCTGGTCGTGGCCGCCGACGACGGCGTCATGCCCCAGACTATCGAGGCCATCCAGCACGCCAAGGCGGCCGGGGCTCCGATGATCGTGGCCGTCAACAAGATCGACAAGCCGGACGCCAATTCGCAGAAGGTCATCAACGAGCTGCTGCAGCACGAGGTCATCTCCGAGAGCCTGGGTGGCGACACCCAGATCATCGAGGTCTCGGCCAAGAACCGCACCAATCTGGACGGTCTGATCGAGGCCATCCTGGTCCAGGCGGAAATGATGGACCTGCGCGCCAATCCGGAGCGTTCGGCAGAAGGCGTGGTCATCGAATCCAAGCTCGACAAGGGCCGCGGCCCGGTCGGCACCGTCCTGGTCAAGCGCGGCACGCTGAAGCGCGGCGACATCGTCGTGGCCGGCTCCGCCTGGGGCAAGGTTCGCGCCCTGCTCAACGAGCGCGGCGAACAGCTGGACGCGGCGGGTCCCGCCATTCCGGTCGAGATCCTCGGCCTCGACGAGGCTCCCGGCCCCGGCGAACCCTTCGCCGTGGTCGAATCCGAGGCCCGTGCCCGTGAACTGACCGACTATCGTGACCGTCTGCGTCGCGACAAGGCCACCGGCGGTATCAACCAGGTGTCGCTGGTCGACATGATGTCCAAGCTCCAGTCCAAGAAGGTCTCGGAACTGCCGGTCCTCATCAAGGCCGACGTCCAGGGTTCGGCCGAGGCCATCGTCGGTTCGCTCGACAAGATGGGCAACGACGAGGTCCGGGCCCGCACCATCATGTCCGGTGCCGGCGGTATCACCGAAAGCGATGTCCAGCTGGCCAAGTCGGCCGGTGCGCCCATCCTCGGCTTCAACGTCCGTGCCTCGAAACAGGCCCGCGAACTGGCCGAGCGTGAGGGCGTGGAAATCCGCTACTATTCGATCATCTACGACCTGCTGGACGACATCAAAGGCGTGCTCTCGGGCATGCTGGCCCCGCTCCAGCGCGAAACCTTCCTCGGCAATGCCGCCGTGCTGCAGGTGTTCGACATCTCCAAGACCGGCAAGATCGCCGGTTGCCGGGTGTCGGAGGGCGTGGTTCGCAAGGGGGCCAAGGTCCGGATCATCCGCGACGACGTGGTGGTTCTGGAACTGGGCACGCTGGCAACGCTCAAGCGCTTCAAGGACGAGGTCAACGAGGTCCCGGCGGGCCAGGAGTGCGGTATGCATTTCCAGGGCTTCCACGACATCAAGGCCGGCGACTACATCGAGTGCTTCACCGTCGAAGAGATCCAGCGCACGCTGTAATCCGGCCCGCCTCCCCGTCGCCGCGCGGCGGGGAGGCTACGCCCGACTTCCGCCGCAACCGGACCGGATGATGCTGTCATGCGTCCCCTGCTGATCCTTGCCCTGCTCCTCGCGGTCCCGGCCGGCCCCGCGGCCGCCGGCGACACCCGCTATCTCGCCTATGACGCCGCCGATCGGCTGACCCAGGCGCTGACCCGGGGCGTGACCCTCGAGGTCGAGCGCAGCCTGTTCGGATCCATCAGCGTGCGCCGACTGATCTCCACGAGCCAGCGCGGCTCGGCCGAAATCCGCCGTGGCGGGCCTGAGCGCGTGCGCGACGCCCTGCCCGAGGGTGTCACCGCGCCGAACATCTACAGCATCGCTCCGGTCGGCGACGGCCGTGGCCTCAGCCGGGCCCTGTGCCCGGGGGCCGAGGAGACCTGGCTGGCGATCGGGCGCGTGCGGCTGGCCCGCCCGCTCGAACTCCATGCGGTCGGCCGCTGGTCGGACGGAACCCTGCGCCACTGCGTGCGACTGGCCTACAACTGGCGCGGTGAGTGGTCGATGCCGCCGGCCGGGCCCGGCCTCGACGAACCGCCCCCGCCGCCGACCAGTCGCTAGCCGATCCGGGCACGCAACTGGACAGGGCGGTCGGTCAGGACTAGACCCCGCCCCTTCGCTTTTCCGTCCGGGTCCGATCCCCGGCGAGCGTGGAGGACCTCACATGAGTAACCGCAAGCCCAAGGGTGCCAAGCCCGCCGCCAAGGCCGGCACCGTCAGTCAGCGCCAGCTGCGCGCCTCGGAAATGATCCGCCATGCCCTCGTCGAGGTGATGCGCGAGAACGAAATCCGCGACCCGGCCCTGACCGGCGTCTCGATCACCGTCACCGAGGTGCGGCTGTCGCCGGACCTGAAGCACGCCACCTGTTTCGTCGAACCGCTCGGAGCGGGGATCGAGACCGACCCTGTCGCGGGCCATGTCGATGAGATCGTCAAGGCGCTGAACGTCCATGCCAAATTCCTGCGCGGAGCCCTGGGTCGGCATATCGAGATGCGTTTCACCCCCGACCTGCGCTTCCGTCACGACGTCAGCTTTGCCGCCGCCGAGCGGCTGAACCGGATCCTCGACAACCCCCGCGTCCAGGCCGACGTCTTCCGCGTCCCGGTCGAGGACGACGAGAACGACGCTCCGGATCCCGGCCCTCAAGCGGCGCGCAGCGCGTCAGGGCCAAGGGAAGGCTCCTGATGGGTCGCCAGAAGAAGGGCGATCCCATCCACGGCTGGGTCTGTCTCGACAAGCCGTTCGGCATGGGCTCGACCGAGGCCGTCTCGAAGGTTCGCCGCCTGTTCAACGCCCAGAAGGCCGGTCACGCCGGTACGCTCGACCCCCTGGCCAGCGGCATCCTGCCGATTGCGCTGGGCGAGGCGACCAAGACCGTGTCCCAGATGATGGAGGCGCAGAAGATCTATCGCTTCACGATCAACTGGGGCGTTTCGACCGCCAGTGTCGACCGCGAAGGCGAGATCATCGGCCGGTCGGACGTGCGCCCGTCGGTCGAATCCGTGCGTGCGGCCCTGCCGGGTTTCGTCGGCGAGATCGACCAGACCCCGCCGCGTTTTTCGGCCATCAAGGTCGACGGCCAGCGTGCCTATGACCTGGCCCGGGACGGGGCCGAATTTGAACTGGCCAGCCGCCGCGTCACCATCCATGAGGCGGCCGTCTCCGCCAGTCCCGACGCCGACCATGTCGAGATCACCATCCGCACCGGCAAGGGCGTCTATGTCCGCTCCCTGGCGCGCGATCTGGCCCTGATGCTGGGGGCCGAGGGGCATGTTTCGGCCCTGCGCCGCGAGCGGGTCGGGCCGTTCTCGACCGATAACGCCGTGACACTGGATATTCTCGCCGATCTGGTGCATAGGGACGCCGCCTTGGAAGGTCTTCTTCCCGTGGCGACCGCCCTGGACGACATCCCGGAGCTGGCCGTTACGGATCAAGATGCCTTCTCGCTTCGGCAGGGACGGCCGATCGTACTGCTCCCCAGACAGGTCGAAACACTCAAGAGCCGCCTTCGGGAGGGCTCAAGAACCGTTTCCGCCTTTCAGGGCCAGACGCTCGTGGCGCTCTGCGAGATGCGGGCCGGTCGGCTTGAACCCGACCGCGTCTTTAACCTCTAGCCTGCCCGCCCGCCACCAGTAGCGCGCCGCGCGACAGGCCCATCAAGGAGCCACCCGATGTCGATTACTGCTGAACGCAAGGGCGAAGTTATCGCCGACAACGCCCGCACCTCGGGCGACACCGGCTCCGCCGAAGTCCAGGTCGCGATCCTCACCGAGCGCATCGCCAACCTGACCGAGCACTTCAAGACCCACAAGAAGGACAACCACTCGCGCCGCGGCCTGCTCAAGATGGTCTCGCAGCGTCGTCGCCTTCTTGACCACCTGACCAAGGTCGATCGCGAGCGTTACACCGCCCTGATCGGCAAGCTGAACCTGCGCCGCTAGGCCCCGGTTTTCCGCGGAAGTCATTCTCGAGGCGCGCGACGGTCACGTCCGCGCCTCGTTCCGCACCTAAGTACCGGCGCGCCGCCGGACGTATCGGCGCATGACGCGAGGGCCAGACCGGTCCTCTTTTACTCCAGGGTCTTCCGCGATGGCGCGGCGACCTCCGGATCGAAGGACTGAACGCCCGACGCTCCACCCGATTATGGGACCCCGCGCGGAATCCGCCCGCGGGACGACGAAAGACAAAACATGTTCGATATCAAACGCAAGACGATCGACTGGGCCGGCCGCCCGCTGACGCTGGAGACGGGCCGTATCGCCCGCCAGGCCGACGGTGCCGTTCTGGCCACCTACGGCGAGACCGTTGTGCTCGCCACGGTCGTCTACGGCCGCGCGCCCAAGCCCGGTCTCGACTTCTTCCCCCTGACCGTCAACTACCAGGAAAAAACCTTCGCCGCCGGCAAGATCCCGGGTGGCTATTTCAAGCGTGAAGGTCGCCCGACCGAGAAGGAGACCCTGGTCTCCCGCCTGATCGACCGGCCGATCCGCCCGCTGTTCGTCAAGGGTTTCAAGAACGAGACCCAGGTCGTCATCACCGTGCTGCAGCACGACATGGAAAACGATCCGGACGTGCTGGGCATGATCGCCGCCTCGGCCGCCCTGACCATCTCGGGCGTCCCGTTCATGGGTCCGATCGGCGCGGCCCGCGTCGGCTATGTCGACGGTGAGTTCGTCCTCAACCCGACCCTCGACCAGCTTCCGGACAGCCAGCTCGACCTCGTCGTCGCCGGCACCCAGGACGCCCTGATGATGGTGGAGTCCGAGGCCAAGGAACTCTCGGAAGACATCATGCTCAACGCCCTGATGTTCGCGCATCGCGGCATGCAGCCGGTGATCGACGCGATCATCGACCTGGCCGAGCACGCCGCCAAGGAGCCCTTCGACTTCCAGGCCGACGACGTCTCCGCCATCGTCACCGACATCAAGAAGCTGGTCGGCGAGGACATCAAGGCCGCCTACACCCACGTCGCCAAGCACGCCCGTCACGAAGCGGTCGGCGCGGCCAAGAAGAAGGCCTCCGCCGCCCTGGTGAAGACCGACGAGAACCCCGACGGCGTCGACGCCTCGCGGTTCGGCGTGGCCTTCAAGGAATGTGAAGCCAACGTCCTGCGTCGCGACATCATCGACAACAGCCACCGCGTCGACGGCCGTGCCCTCGACAAGGTGCGTTCGATCGTCTCGGAAGTCGGCGTCTTCCCGCGGACCCACGGTTCGGCCCTGTTCACCCGCGGTGAGACCCAGGCCATCGTGGTCGCCACCCTGGGCACCGGCGAGGACGAGCAATACGTCGACGCCCTGGCCGGGACCTACAAGGAGAAATTCCTCCTGCACTACAACTTCCCTCCCTATTCGGTCGGCGAGACCGGTCGGATGGGCGGCGCGGGACGTCGGGAAATCGGTCACGGCAAGCTGGCCTGGCGGGCGATCCGTCCGATGCTGCCGACCTCGGAAGACTTCCCCTACACCATCCGCCTGGTGTCCGAGATCACCGAGTCCAACGGTTCGTCCTCGATGGCCACGGTCTGCGGGGCCTCTCTGGCGCTGATGGATGCCGGCGTGCCGCTGGTGCGTCCGGTCTCCGGCATCGCCATGGGCCTGATCCTCGAGCCCTCCGGCGAGTTCGCCATCCTGTCCGACATCCTGGGTGACGAAGATCACCTCGGCGACATGGACTTCAAGGTGGCCGGCACGCGCGAAGGCATCACCAGCCTGCAGATGGACATCAAGGTCGCGGGCATCACCGAAGAGATCATGCGCAAGGCGATCGCCCAGGCTTCGGCCGGCCGTCTGCACATCCTCGACGAGATGGACAAGGCCATCGACGGTGCCCGCACCGAGCTGGGCGAGTACGCGCCCAAGATCGAGTCGATCAAGGTTCCGACCGACAAGATCCGCGACATCATCGGCACCGGCGGCAAGATCATCCGCGAGATCGTCGAAAAGACCGGTGCCAAGGTCAACATCGAGGACGACGGCACCGTCAAGATCGCCGCCTCGGACCAGGAAAAGATCGACGCCGCCAAGGCCTGGATCTCGTCGATCGTGTCCGAGCCCGAGCCCGGCACCATCTATTCCGGCAAGGTCGTGAAGGTCGTCGACTTCGGGGCCTTTGTGAATTTCTTCGGGGCCAAGGACGGCCTGGTCCACGTGTCCCAGATCGCCCTGGAGCGCGTCGCCAACCCGGCTGACGTCCTGACCGAAGGCCAGGACGTCAAAGTCAAATTCCTCGGCTTCGACGATCGCGGCAAGACCAAGCTGTCGATGAAGGTCGTCGACCAGACGACCGGTGAGGACCTTACCGACAAGATCAACGCCGACCGCGCCGAGCGTGGCGAACCGGCGCTGACCGAGGACACCGGCGGCGGTGGCCGCAAGCGTGAAGGCGGCGGTGGCGGCGGTGACCGTGGTCGCAGCCGTCCGCGTCGCGACTAGATGCCGACCGGGCCGGTATCCGGTCTGAATTGATGAAGGCCCCGCCGGCGACGGCGGGGCCTTTTTCATGCGCGACGACGGACCGGGTCAGGAGTGCGCGGATCCGGTATCGGCGGCGCGGCACAGGACCATGGCCCAAAGGGCATAGCCGAGCGTGATCAGGGTCGCCGTGGCCACCACCGCCATGGCCAGGGTGTCGGCGACGGCCAACGGGGCGAAGGCCCACAGCGCCGCATGAACCAGGCCGGCCAGGGTCAGGGACCAGCCCCCGACCCGCAGGGCCCGCTGTTCACGGGCGTCGGCCGCGGCGCCGCGCCAGCGACGGATCTGTTTGGGCATCCGGTTGGCGAAACCGGCCAGGATCAGGCCGATGGCCACCTGGACCCCGCGACGGGCGGTCTCGCCGTCGATCAGGCCATTGCCTTCGGCGAGTCTCAGGCCGGCGGCCAGGGCCAGCAGCAGACCGGCGAGGATCAGGGCGGGAAACAGGGTCTTGAGAGTCATGCGAGGGGTCCTTTGCTGGGTTTGGTGCGCCGGGGTGCCGGATCGGGGTCGGCCGTGCCGGTCGCGGCACCGGCCCCGATGCCGAAGGACTGGGAGAAGCCCAGCAGGGCCTCCTCCAGCACCGACAATTTGAGCCGGTAGGTGACGGTCGTGCCCTGTTTGCGGCTGTCGACCAGATCGGCCTCGCGCAGCACGGCGAAATGGGCCGACATGGTCGGCTTCGAGACCGGAAAATGGTCGCACAGGGCCCCGGCCGTCATGGGCTGCGCCCGCAACAACTCCAGCACCCTGCGGCGCGTCGGATCAGCCAATGCCTTGAATACCCGGTTCATGTATCAATGATTAGCTAAGTATCTAACATTGTCAAGCGCGCGTTCGCCGGGCCGTCCGACCCCTGCGTTTCCGGGGCCGCGGACGCGATCCGTCCCGGGCGGAAAAGTCGCTGAAATCGGAGAGATTTCCGCCAACGGTGGCCGTGAATATTCCAGTTCTCCAACGCCGATATATCTGCAATAGAAGAGGTGGCTGGTATCGGCGGCCGGTTAGTACAGCGTGTCCTCTTGGGCGAAAAATCCGGCTCCCGGTCTGGTCCGGTCAGTGTCGCCTGGTCCCTGTCATCCGACGGGCGTTCCGATGCCTTCGACGGCTACCGGCAATCGATCGCCGACCTCTATGACGTCTCGGAGGTCGCCGCCGCCGGGGCCACCGGTTTCAGCAGTCAGACCACCGCCTACGGTTTCGGCACCGGATCGGTCGCCCGGGCCCTGTCCGTGCCCCAGACCCTGACCCGGGGTCCGGGCCAGATCGGTCGTTCGGGCATCGACCATATCAGCGTCATCCTGAACCAGACCCGCACGGTCGGGGATTGCGACGGCCGCAATGTGGATGCGGCGGCCGGGTCGGTGCAGTTCCGGGACCTGGCCCGTCCCTCGGCCTCGCGGACCGACGGAATCGACGTCATCAACCTCATGGTCCCGCGCAGCAGCCTGCCGTCCTGGCTGGCGGGGCGGGGTCTGCACGGCCTGGTTCTGCCCTCAACCGGCGCCGGCGGACAGCTGGTCAGCTCGCACCTGCGCACGCTGTGCGACGTCGCCGGCGACCTGTCCGAGGACGAAGGGGTGGCCGCCATCGAGGCGACCTTCGTCATCGCCGAACGCTTACTGGGCAAGACAGGCCTCGTGACCCCGCTGCAGACCGAAGCGATCCATCGCACCATTCGCCAGCGCGCCCTGCGCCTGATCGACGCCCTTCTGTCCCAGGGACCGATCGAGACCGCATGGATCGCCTGCTCGCTGGGGGTCTCGCGCAGCAGCCTGTACCGCGCCTTCGAATCGACCGGCGGCGTCCAGGCCTGTATTCTCAACCGGCGGCTGGATCGCGCCTATGTCGCCATCCGTATGCATCAGGCCACCCTGCCGCCGCTCGCCGAGATCGCGACCCAGCATGGCTTTTCCGGCGAGACCGCGTTCGTCCGGGCCTTCCGCGAGCGTTTCGGCTTCCGGCCCGACGGAGTCCCGCGCTGGATCCGGGCCGATCCGGGCCAGAACGCCCTGTCCGGAACGTCGGGCGTCTACGACCGGGCCGCACACGAAGTCATCCTGGACTGGTTACGGCCCCGCGGCCTCGGCTGAGCACGGCAACCTGTCAGGCGGTGCATTCGGGCGGGCGGGCCTCGTCCGGTCCATACATGGCGCAGGAGCGGTCGATTTCCCCCTGGATCAGGGCGCAGCGATTCTGGACGTTGCATGGCGGGCGGGTGGCCGGGCTGACCTGGATGCACCGCTCGACCAGCCGGCCCGCGGCGGCAGCCCCGACTTCGGACAGACAGGACCCCTCGACCCCGGCCGCAGCCGGCGACAGGCCGGGATCGACCTCCTCCTGGGGCGGGGCGTCAGCCGGCATCACGATTGCCGGGGGGGCCACGACCTCGACGGCGTCGACCGGCGTCTCCCCGGGTTTGTCACAGGCCGAAAGGATAGACAGGCCGGCGAGAAAGGCGAGGGCGTGGGCGGTGCGCATGGCAGGTCTCCGGTCGTCGGGTCGGTCAGATCCCGCACGATGCCCCGGTTCGCCGCACGACGATACCCCGAAGCCACAGGCGGGACATCCGCACGGGGACCGGGACGCGCTCCGGGCCGGCCGTCCCGGGACCAAGGCCACAAACGGGCCCCGCCGGCACCCGGGCGCGGGTTCTCCGACCTGAAGAACCCGGCCACGTCGCGCCCTAGCGCTTCAGCGCAGCCCGCTGCAGGGCGAACAGATCGGCACAGCCGCCCTCGGCCAGCTGGAACAGCCGGTCGAACTCGGGCCGCGAAAAGCCGCGCTTCTCGCCGGTGGCCTGGATCTCGACGATCTGGCCCGCGCCGGTCAGGACGAAGTTGGAATCGGCCTCGGCGGTGGAGTCCTCCTCATAGTCGAGGTCCAGCACCGGCAGGTCCTGAAACACGCCGCATGACACCGCGGCGACCTGGTCGAGGATCGGGTCGGTCTTCATCACCCCCTCGGCGCGCAGATAGTCAAAGGCACTGGCCATGGCCACCCAGGCCCCGGTGATGGCCGCCGTGCGCGTGCCGCCGTCGGCCTGGATCACGTCGCAGTCCAGCACCACCTGACGCTCGCCCAGGGCCTTCATGTCGACCACGGCCCGCATCGAGCGACCGATCAGACGTTGAATCTCCTGGGTCCGGCCGGACTGCTTGCCGCTGGCGGCCTCGCGCCGGCCACGCGTATGGGTCGCCCGCGGCAACATGCCGTATTCGGCGGTGACCCAGCCCTGGCCGCTGTTGCGCATCCAGCCCGGCACCTTGTCCTCGACCGAGGCCGTGACCAGAACCTTCGTGTGGCCGAACGTCACCAGGCACGACCCCTCGGCATAGCGGTTGACGCCGGTTTCCAGCGTCACGGCACGCAGCTGGTCGGGTTGACGTTCCGAGGGGCGGATCGAGGTCATTTGACGTTCCTTCTGGCAAGCGGGAGCGGCGCTGCTTATCCTGAAAGGGTGAGCCTGTATGCCCCCAACCGTTCACCGTTCGGCCCCACCCCCCTCGCCGCAGGGGGCGGACTGGCTGCGCTTGACGGCCGGGCCCGCGATATTTTCCGCCGGATCGTCGAATCCTATCTCGAGACCGGCGACCCGGTCGGCTCACGCACCCTGTCGCGCGGCGGCGTCCATCTGTCCCCGGCCTCGATCCGCAACACCATGCAGGACCTGACCCTGGCCGGTCTGCTCGCCGCCTCGCACAGTTCGGCGGGTCGCATCCCCACCCATGCCGGCCTGCGCCTGTTCGTCGACGGCCTGCTCGAGATCGGCGACATCGGCCAGGAAGAGCGGCGCGAGATCGACGGTCGCCTCGCCGGCCGCGGCCGCGGCTTCGATGAGGCGCTGGACGAGGCCACCAACCTGCTGTCCGGCCTGGCCGGGGGGGCCGGCATCGTCGCCTCACCCGTGCGCGACGCCGGCGTCAAACACGTCGAATTCGTCGCCCTCGGCCACGATCAGGCGCTGGCCATCCTCGTCGGCGACGACGGTTCGGTCGAGAACCGCATCATGCCGCTGTCGGCGGGAGTCACCCCCTCGACCCTGCAGGAGGCCTCCAACTTCCTCAACGCCCGCCTCAAGGGTCGCCCGCTGGCCGAGGCCCGCAGCGAGATGGGGGCCGAACTGGCCGCGGCCCGCCAGGCCCTGGACGCCGCCGCCGCCCGGCTGGTCGAGGACGGCATGGCCGCCTGGTCCGGCGGGGCCGAGCGCGACCGTTCGCTGATCGTGCGCGGCCGCGCCAACCTGCTGCACAATCGCGAGACGGCCGAGGATCTCGAGCGCGTACGGGTCCTGTTCGACGACCTTGAGCAGAAGGAACAGCTGATCGGTCTGCTCGACGGGGTCTCCGAGGCCCAGGGGGTACGCATTTTTATCGGGGCTGAAACACGGTTGTTTTCATTGTCGGGTTCCGCCTTGATCGCCGCACCCTATATGACGGGCCGACAGAGGGTCGTCGGCGCCATCGGCGTCATCGGCCCCGCGCGACTGAATTACGCCCGAGTCATCCCGCTGGTGGACTACACCGCCCGGGTGCTGGGAAGAATGCTGGACGGACAGGACACGTGAGCGACATCAACGACGACCCCATCGATACCGAACTGGAAGCCGACATCGCCCAGGCGAGCGGCCCCGAGACCCCGGATGAC
Organism: uncultured Brevundimonas sp.; assembly: GCF_963975535.1. Classification (GTDB taxonomy): domain Bacteria; phylum Pseudomonadota; class Alphaproteobacteria; order Caulobacterales; family Caulobacteraceae; genus Brevundimonas. The sequence continues at coordinate 97,922 of NZ_CAXBHE010000005.1, forward strand.
GGCCTCGGCCCGATCGACGCCCTGATCGCCGAGCGCGACGAGTGGAAGGACCGTGCCCTGCGCGCGGCCGCGGAGGCCGACAACACCCGGCGTCGCGCCGAGGGCCAGATGAATGACGCGCGCGCCTACGCCATCCAGCGCTTCTCCAAGGATCTGCTGGGGGTGGCCGACAGCCTGCAGCGCGCCCTGACCGCCGCGCCGCGCGACGCCGATCCCGTGGCCACCAACCTGGTGACCGGTCTGGAGCTGATCGAGAAATCCCTGCTGTCGGCCTTCGAGGCCAACGGCCTGAAGCGGGTGGCCCCCGAGGCGGGCGAAACCTTCGATCCGCATCAGCACCAGGCGGTGATGGAGCAGCCGTCGGACACGGTCGCGGGCGGGACGGTGATCCAGACCCTTCAGCCCGGCTTCGCCCTGTTCGGCCGCACGGTGCGGCCGGCCATGGTCGTGGTGGCCGCCCGGGGTTCGGGCCCGACGGCCGGAACCGCCCCTGCCGGCTCCAACCCCTACGAAAAGGCTGACGAAACCGGCGGCCAGTTCGACGAGACGGCCTGAAATCAGGTCTTCAGCTTCGCCGCAAACAAGGCGAGCAACCGGCTCCACCCGTCCGCTGCGGCGGCGGGTGTGTAGCTGGCCCGGTAGTCGGCGTGAAAACCGTGCGGGGCCCCGGGATAGACGGTGATCTCGTCTCCCGAGGCTCCGGCCCGGGCCAGGGCCAGGCGCATGGATTCCACGCTCGACAGCGGAATACCCCGATCGTTTTCACCATAGAGGCCGATAACCTGACCCTTCAGGTCGTCAGCCAAGTCGACCGGCCAGGGCGCGCTGGCGGCCCTCTGCTCCGGCGTCGCCCCCTCCGGCGGGGCCAGGCGTCCGTACCAGGCGACCCCGGCGTCGATCGCGGCGAACCGGGCCGCGGCCTGCCAGACCACCTTGCCGCCCCAGCAGAAGCCGGTGATCCCGACCCGCTCGCTGTTGGCCCAGAGCTGCTGGCTGGCCCAGTCCAGGGTGGCGGCCACATCGCCCATCACCTGCTCATAGCCGGCGGCGGCCACGATGGCCTGGACCTGCTGCATGTCCTCGAGCGGGGCCGGGTCCGCGACCCGGACGAAGAAGGCCGGCGCGATGGCCGCATAGCCGGCCCGGGCCAGCCGGCGGCAGATGTCGCGGATATATTCATGCACCCCGAAGATCTCGGACACGACGATGACCACGGGAAAGGGTCCCTCTCCGTCGGGCCGGGCGACATAGGCCGGCAGGTCAAAGCCGTCGGGCGCGGGATAGGTCACATCAGCGGTTACCAGGCCCTCGGCACTGGTCGTCACCGGCCGGGCGTCCTGGGCCAGGGCCGCGGTGGCATAGCCGGCGAAGAACAGCCCGCCCAGCGCGCGGCGGCTGAAGCGAAAATCATCGGAGGTCTGGCCTTCAGGCCGGATCAGCACAGTCATCAGGGGAAGCTCCGGACACGGACGGGAACATCCACAGTGACCCTGAGCCGGGCCGGGTGTCGAGTCACGAACCCCTGATCCCGGTCCCGGTTTAACGGGCCCGGCGCAGGGTCAGGTTCAGTCGTCCCCCGCCGGACAGCAGTCGCGACGTGTCCGGGAGAATCCGGTCGATGCCGTGCCGCGCCAGCCGCGCCGGTCCGGTCAGGGCACAGACGTCCCCGGACGCCAGCCGCACCACCCGCGTCGGACCGCCCGCCGCCGGACCGATGCGGAACACGGCCGTGTCCCCGAGCGAGACCGACAGGACCGGTGCCGTCAGGTCGACCTCGTCCCGGTCCTGGTGCAGGCCCATGCGGGCCGGTCCCCTGTACAGATTGACCAGGCAGGCGTCCGGCGGGGCGTCGTGGCCGGTCAATCGCTCCCATAGGTCCAGCAGCAGGGGCGGAATCGCCGGCCAGGGTCGTCCGCTCACCGGATGGAGCGGCTGGTAGCGATAGCCGGCCCGGTCAGAAACCCAGCCCAGCGGTCCGCAGTTGGTCATCAACACCGAAAACGGCCGGCCGCCCGGCGTCTCGGGCCGATAGAAGGGGGCCCGGGCCACCACCGTCCGGACCTCGGCCAGCAGCCGGGACTGGTCCGGCGGTCCCAGCGCGCCCGGCCAGTAGCGGAAGCCCTCCAGCCCCGTCTCAAGCTGCCTGGCCGTCGCCATCCCGGGCCTCCTGGCGCTCCATGCGCCCGTTCGTCAGGGAAAATCGCGAAAGGACGGGCAAATAGACCCCGGAATCACGCCGCGTGGCGACGAAGCCCTTGCGACCCCTGAGGTCTTTCCCATATCCGCAACAACCGGAGAAGGCCCCGAACGTCTCGGAGCTTTCCGCCCGGATCATCCTGACCCCTGAACCGTATGGGGGCGATCCTGAGCCGCGCTTCCTTGAAGGCCGCCGCATCGCCCGCCGCTGGAGTGAAAGAAAAAAGCCCATGGCCAAGATCATCGGCATCGACCTCGGCACGACCAACTCGTGCGTCGCCGTCATGGACGGCAAGAATCCGAAGGTCATCGAAAACGCGGAAGGCAACCGCACGACCCCGTCGGTCGTGGCCATCCAGGACGGCGGCGAGACCCTCGTTGGCCAGCCCGCCCGCCGTCAGGCGGTGACCAACCCCACCAACACCCTGTTCGCGATCAAGCGCCTGATCGGGCGGAATTTCGACGATCCGGTGGTGGCCAAGGACAAGAAGATGGTCCCCTACGAGATCGTCAAGGGACCGACCGGCGACGCTTGGGTGCGCGCCAACGGCAAGGATTATTCGCCGCAGCAGATCTCGGCCTTCACCCTCGGCAAGATGAAGGAGGCCGCGGAGGCCTACCTCGGCGAGACCGTGACCCAGGCCGTCATTACCGTCCCGGCCTATTTCAACGACGCCCAGCGTCAGGCGACCAAGGACGCCGGCAAGATCGCCGGCCTCGAGGTGCTGCGCATCATCAACGAGCCGACCGCGGCCGCCCTGGCCTATGGCCTGGAGAAGAACGAAGGTCAGAAGATCGCCGTCTATGACCTCGGCGGCGGGACCTTCGACGTCTCGATTCTCGAGATCGGCGACGGCGTGTTCGAGGTGAAGTCGACCAATGGCGATACCTTCCTCGGCGGTGAGGATTTCGACCTGCGTCTGGTCGACTACCTGGCCGACGAGTTCAAGAAGGAACAGGGCGTCGACCTGCGGTCCGACAAGCTGGCCCTGCAGCGCCTCAAGGAAGAGGCGGAAAAGGCCAAGAAGGAGCTCAGCTCCACGACCCAGTACGAGGTCAACCTGCCGTTCATCACCATGAACGCCTCGGGCCCGCTGCACCTGAACATCAAGCTGTCGCGCGCCAAGCTGGAAGCCCTGGTCGACGACCTGGTCCAGCGCACGATCGAGCCCTGCGCCAAGGCGCTGAAGGACGCGGGCCTCAAGGCCTCGGACATCGACGAAGTGGTGCTGGTCGGCGGCATGACCCGCATGCCGATGGTCCAGGAGGCCGTGAAGAAATTCTTCGGCAAGGAGCCGCACAAGGGTGTGAACCCGGATGAGGTCGTGGCCCTGGGGGCCGCGGTCCAGGCCGGTGTGCTGCAGGGCGACGTCAAGGACGTGCTGCTGCTCGACGTGACGCCGCTGACCCTGGGCATCGAGACCCTGGGCGGTGTGTTCACCCCGCTGATCGAGCGCAACACCACCATCCCGACCAAGAAGAGCCAGGTGTTCTCCACCGCCGACGACAACCAGTCGGCCGTGACCATCCGGGTCTTCCAGGGCGAGCGGCCGATGGCCTCGGACAACAAGGTGCTGGGCCAGTTCGACCTGATGGGCATCCCGCCGGCACCGCGCGGCATGCCCCAGATCGAGGTCGCCTTCGACATCGACGCCAACGGCATCGTTCATGTGACCGCCAAGGACAAGGCGACCAACAAGGAACAGTCGATCCGGATCCAGGCCAACGGCGGCCTGTCCGATGACGACATCGAGAAGATGGTCAAGGAGGCCGAGTCCAATGCGGCCGCCGACAAGACCCGCAAGGACCTGGTCGAGGCCGTGAACGCGGCCGACAGCCTGGTCCACTCGACCGAGAAGGCCATGGCCGAACACGGCGACAAGGTCGGCGCGGACGAGAAGGCGGCGATCGAAACCGCCCTGGCCGAGCTCAAGGCGGCCAAGGAGGGCACCGACGCCGAGGACATCCGGACCAAGACCAATACCCTGGTCCAGGCCTCGATGAAGCTGGGTGAGGCGATGTACGCCAACCAGCAGGGCGAGGGTGCCGCCGATGAGGCTCCCGCCGACGACGGTGTGGTCGACGCCGAGTTCGAGGAAGTCTCGGGCGAGGGCGACGACAGCGACGACGAGAAAAAGAGCGCCTGATCAGGCGCTTGACATGAACAGGGCCCCGCTTGTCAGCCGGCAGGCGGGGTCTTGTCATGAAACTTGCATCATTTGACCCGGCCCCCATGTCAGTGGGGTCGACCGATCCGGACCAGCGCCCGGCAAGAGGCACGGTCCGTCGGCCAGGGGTAAGAGGACAAACGCCTGATGGCGCGTGATTATTACGAAATTCTGGGCGTCGAGCGCACGATCGATGCGGCGGGGCTCAAGTCAGCCTATCGCAAGCTCGCGATGGCCCACCATCCCGACCGCAACGGCGGCTGTGATGAATCCATGGCCCGGTTCAAGGAAATCTCCGAGGCCTACACGGTCCTGTCGGACGAACAGAAGCGCGCCGCCTACGACCGGTTCGGTCATGCCGGGGTCAACGGCGGCGGCGGCGGTGGTCAGCAGGGCTTCCACGACGTCAACGACATCTTCTCCCAGGTGTTCGGCGACGCCTTCGGCGATGTGTTCGGCGGCCGGGGCGGTCGCCAGCAGCAGAGCGGACCGCGCCGCGGCTCGGACCTGCGCTACGATCTGGAGATCACCCTGGAACAGGCCTATCGCGGGGCCGATGTCGAGATCGGCGTCCCCTCGACAGCCACCTGCGACGGCTGCGAAGGGTCGGGCGCGAAAAAGGGCACCAAGCCGGTCACCTGCACCACCTGCCAGGGGGCCGGACGTGTGCGCCAGGCCAACGGCTTCTTCCAGGTCGAGCGAACCTGCCCGCGCTGCGGCGGCGGCGGCCAGATGATCGCCGAGCCCTGCACCACCTGCCATGGCCACGGTCAGGTCCGCAAAACCCGCAAACTGGCGTTGAAGGTCCCGGCCGGGGTCGACGACGGCTCGCGCATCCGCCTGTCGGGCGAGGGCGATTCCGGGCTGCGTGGCGGGCCGCGCGGCGACCTCTATGTCTTCCTGTCCGTCACACCGCATGAATTGTTCGAGCGGGACAACCTCGACCTGCTGGTGACGGTGCCCGTGCCGATGACCACCGCGGCCCTGGGCGGCGAGATTGACGCCCCCTGCCTGGTGTCCGAGGCCTGCGACGGCCAGTGCAAGGCCCGGGTCCAGGTTCCCGCCGGGGCCCAGACCGGCAAGACGGTCCGCATCAGGGGCAAGGGCATGCCCCACCTGAACGGGCGGCAGCGCGGCGACCTGCTGGTCGAGCTGTTCGTCGAGACTCCGACCGACCTGACCGCCCGCCAGCGCGAGCTGATGGAAGAACTGGCCGGGACCTTCGGCGCGGACCAGAGTCCGCGCAATTCCAATTTCGCCGGCAAGGCCAAGCGCTTCTGGGCCGATATCCTGGGCGGTGAGCCTCCGGCCTCCGGCGCGGCCCCGGGTTCGAAAGAAACCACCGCGTGACGGCCCTGTTCCACGCCGGGATTTCGGGGGCCCGGGGTCGAATGGGACGCGCGGTCTCCCAGGTGCTCGACGCCCGCGAGGATGTGGTGGTCGCGGCCCGTTTTGACCGGGGCGAGACGGCCGACCTCAGCCTGTGCGACGTCATCATCGACTTTTCGACCCCGGACTCGTCCATGGCCCTCGCCCGCACCTGCGCTGAACGGGGCGGTCCCGCCCTGGTGATCGGCTCGACCGGCTTCAGCGAGGCCCAGGAGGTCGAACTGGCGGCCGCCGCCGCCAGTGTGGCGATCGTGCGCAGTGGCAATTTTTCTCTCGGGGTGAATGTGCTGATCGGGCTGGTCGAACAGGCCGCCCAGCGCCTGGACGCCCGCGACTGGGATATCGAGGTGCTGGAAGCCCACCACCGGCGCAAGGTCGACGCCCCCTCGGGAACGGCCCTGATGCTGGGCGAGGCCGCCGCCGCCGGACGCGGCGCGGACCTCTCCGACCTGAAAAGCCCGCCCTATGACGGCCTGACCGGCGAACGCGAACCGGGCCGGATCGGCTTTGCCACCCTGCGCGCCGGCGGCATCGTCGGCGAACACACGGTCATGTTTGCCTCGGAAGACGAGGTCGTCACCCTCAGTCACAAGGCCATCGACCGGTCACTGTTCGCGCGGGGGGCCGTGGCCGCGGCCGCCTGGGTCCGCAAACGCCCGCCGGGCCTCTATGACATGCAGGACGTCCTCGGCTTCCGCCAGGCCTAGGTCCTGGCAGGCTACCGACCCGTCGACCCGAATCCGCCCGTACCCCGCGCCGTGTCATCGAGTGCGTGAACCTCGACCATGGTCGCCTGCGCATGGCGGGCGATGACCATCTGGGCGATGCGGTCGCCGCGACGAATGACAAAGGGTTCGGCCCCGAGGTTGGCGAGGATCACCCCGACCTCGCCGCGATAGTCGCTGTCGACCGTCCCGGGCGTGTTCAGGCAGGTGACGCCGTGTTTCAGGGCCAGACCCGAGCGCGGCCGGACCTGGGCCTCATAACCCGGTTCCAGGGCAATCTTCAGCCCGGTCGGCACCAGGGCCCGCGCCCCCGGGGCCAGGGTCAGGGGCTGGTCATCGGCGATCGCGGCGCGCAGATCCATGCCGGCCGATCCGGCGGTCTCATAGGCCGGCAGCGGCAGGCCCGCCGCATGGAGCAGGCGTTCGATACGCACGGTCGTCATGGACGGCAGGCTCCGGTCGGGGTCAGGCGAAATGATCGACGATGCGGTCGACGAGGGTGCGGGCCACATCGGCCTTGGACTGGCGCGGCCAGACGTCCTCGGACCCACCGCGCTGGAACAGGGTCACCGAATTGCTGTCGGCTCCGAACACATCATCCGAAACGTCGTTGGCGATGATCCAGTCACAGCCCTTGCGGGACAATTTGGCCCGGGCATTGGTCTCGAGATCGGCGGTTTCCGCGGCAAAGCCTATGACCAGGGCCGGCCGGTTCGGGCCCGGCGCGGACAGGCCCGCCAGGATGTCGGGATTCTCGATCAGGGCCAGCGACGGCGGACCGCCCGGGGCCTTCTTGATCTTGCCGCCCGCGACCCCGTCAACGCGCCAGTCCGCCACGGCGGCGGACATGACGGCGATGTCGGCCGGCAGGGCCGCATCGACCGCCGCCTTCATCTCCACAGCCGTCTCGACCCAGACCCGGTGCACACCCCCGGGCGCGTCCAGACCCACCGGCCCGGAGACCAGGGTCACCGCGGCCCCGCGTTCGGCCAGGGCGGCGGCGATGGCATAGCCCTGTTTGCCGCTGGACCGGTTGGTCAGGCCCCGGACCGGATCGATCGGCTCAAAGGTCGGCCCGGCCGTCACCACGGCCCGACGCCCGACCAACGACCGTTGACCGCCGTCGGTCAGCAGGGCGCAGATCGCCGACAGGATCGCCGCCGGTTCCGCCATGCGGCCCGGGCCGAATTCCCCGCAGGCCATCTCGCCCTCGTCCGGCCCGACGGTTGTCACGGCATGCAGGCCGCCAAAGCCCCTGAGGCGCGCCAGATTGGCCTGAACCGCGGGATGCTGCCACATCCGCACATTCATCGCCGGAGCCATCAGGACCCGCTTGTCGGTGGCCAGAAGGGTGGTCGAGGCCAGGTCATCGGCCAGGCCGTTGGCCGCCTTGGCGATCAGGCCCGCCGTGGCCGGGGCAACGACCACCAGATCGGCCCAGCGCGACAGCTCGATATGGCCCATGGCGGTTTCGTCCTCGGGCGAGAACAGGGCGTGGTGCACCGGATGGCCGGACAGGGCCGCCAGCGACAGGGGCGTAACGAACTGCGCCCCCCCGTCGGTCAGGACGGTGCGCACGCCGGCCCCCGCCTTGCGCAGCAGGCGCACCAGCTCCAGCGCCTTGTAGGCGGCGATGCCGCCACCGACGATCAGCAGGACTCTTCGGGCGTTCAACGAGACCTCGGACATCCCGCTCCTCTAGCGAGGGCAAGGGGCGGCGTCGAGGCGGAAGCGTTCGACGGGGAACATTGCAGCAACACGCGTTTTCAACTATGGGTAGATCACCACAACCGCATGGAGGGAAACATGGCGCGCAATCCTGTCGCCGGGAGCGGGCTGATGATCGCGGGGGTCCTGATGCTGCTGGGGCCCGGCGCGTGTGACAATGCGGGTTCGGCCGTCGAGACGCGCGACCGGACCGCGGACCTGACACGGCCCGCCGGAGAGGATGGGCCCGGCGTGCCCACACAGGCCGACCGCCCCGCACCGCAACGCCCGCCGATAACCACCAACCGTCGTGAGACCGTGGACGCCAAGGTCGAACGCCTGTTCCAGCGCAACGGGGCAGCGTTCGGGGCCCGGTCGTCCGCGGACTATCTCGCCAAGATGCGGGCCTTCGTCGACCATCCGCCAGGCACGGTTGAAACGGTCCGGCGGCCGAATGGCGATGTGCTCTATTATGAGGCGGCGACCAATACCTTCGCCGTCGCGGCGCGCGATGGTACGCCGCGTACCATGTTCAAGCCGGACGACGGTGTGCGCTACTGGGCCGAGCAAAAGGCGCGGGCACCGGACTTTGGCCGGTCCCGCCCGGCGGGCGCGCCCTAGCCGGCGTCGTCGGTTCCGCTCTCGCCCAGTTCCCGGACCAGCTCCAGCACCAGCTTCTGGTGCCGGGTGGACAGCCGGGGGGCCAGACGCGACACCTCGATCGTGTAGCGGGTTGCCGGGAAGTCGTGGTCGAAGGCGGGAGCCCCGCCTTCACCGACGCCGGCCCCGGCCTGGTTCAGACCTTCGAAAAAGTAACCGATGTCGACCTTGAAGAAGCGCGCGATATCCCAGAGCTTCGAGGCCGAGATGCGGTTCGCGCCCTTTTCGTATTTCTGGATCTGCTGGAAGGTGAGCCCAAGAGCCCGCCCGAGGTCACTCTGGTTGTAGCCCAGGCTGATCCGTTTTTCGCAGACTCTCCGGCCAACATGCCGATCTACCGGATGGGGACCATCCTCGCCGCCGCCTCTTGCCATCGCCAAACCCAGCGCCTTCTTTTCTGTTCGGTTGTCCTGCAATGCGCCCACAGCAGCAGAATGTCACCTTAAAACAGAGAAACCATCATGCCTACTCGGTAGTGTTCCGGTGCTGGCGGCCGGGTCGAAAAGCCACGAGGGCCAGGCTGGCGACCACCGCCAACCAGAACAGCAGATCGCCAAACCGGCCGTACAGGGTGATCGCCGCAGGTTGTGCCAGCCGGACGTCAATGACCCCGCTTTCACCGGGATCCAGCCGCGCGTTGTCGACGATACGGCCCCATGGATCGATCATCGCCGACACGCCGGTCGGGGTGGCCCGGACCACGGGAAGGCCGGTCTCGATGGCCCGGTAGCTGGCCAGATTGAGATGCTGCAGCGGTCCGGACGTGCGACCGAACCAGGCGTCGTTCGACACATTGACGATCCAGCCCGGCCGTCCCTGCACGCCCGGCGTGAATCCGGGATAGAGGCTTTCGTAGCAGATCAGCGGCTGGGCCGGCGGGGCCCCGGGCACGGCGATCGGGGCCGGAACCGGGCCCGCGCTGAAGTCGGCGGGCACGTGCACCAGGCTGCGAATCCCCAACCGGCTCATCAACCGACCCATCGGCAGGTATTCCCCGAAAGGTACCAGACGGTGCTTGTCGTAGATTCCGGTGATCCGCAGCCCGGTGTCACCCTCGTCATGCAGGACGAACAGGCTGTTGAAGTAGCGCGCCCCGCCTTCGGCCGTGGCATCGGCCTCGCCGCGGCCGAGGCCGACCAGCAGGGTCTGGCCGGGTCGGAGCGCCCGGGCGATGGCCACCCCGTCGGGCGCGCCGGCCGCGAAGACATCATTGGCCGTGGCCGGCAGGGCCCCCTCGGGCCAGATCACCACATCCGGAACCCGGTCACCGGGTCGGGCCGTCAGAGTCACATAGCGGTCAACGATCCCCTGATAGGCTTCCGGCGTCCATTTGGACTCCTGCGGCACATCGGCCTGGACGATCCGCACCAGGGTATCGGTGAACAGCAGCCGGGCCTGGGACAGATGAACCGCGCCGCCCACCCACAGGGCGGCCAGCACCGTCACGCCGGTCGCGACGCCGGCGATCCGGGTCCGGCGGGGTTCCGGACCGCGTACCAGGCCGAGGGCCGACACCGCGGCGACCGTGACGAAGCCGAGACCATAGACCCCGGCGACGGCGGCGAACTGGGACATGGCCGAGCCCGCCTTCCAGCTGGCCCCGGCCGGATTCCAGGGAAAACCCGTCAGGACGTGGCCACGCAGCCACTCCAGCAGGGCGAAACAGGCGGCGAACACCAGCACACGGTGGACACCGGCGGGGGCGATCCGGCGATACAGCACCGTGGCCGTGCCCCAGAACAGGCCCAGACCCATCGGCAGGAGACTGGCCGCAAACGGGGCCATCCAGGCCTGGTCCGGATTGACCAGAAAGGCCTCGGCCACCCACCAGCAGCCGATGAAGAAATAGGCGAAGCCGGCGAGCCAGCCCATCCAGAAGGCACCGCGCGCCGTGGTCGAACGTTCCGCCAGCAGCATCAGCAGCGGATAGCCGAGCAGGCCGGGCAGGACACCGAACGGTGGATGGGCCAGCGCCGTCCCCGCTCCGGCCAGCAGCGCCAGGCCGATACGGACCCAGCGCAGGATCAGGCTGTGGCGCGGGTGGGTCGGATCAAGCTTGAGCATCGGACCTGTATGGGTCGGCGACCCCGAGGCTGGCAAGGATCGTCCGCTCCTCGGCCTCCATCGCCTCGGCCTCGACCTCGTCTTCATGGTCCCGACCCAGCAGATGCAGCACCCCGTGCACCACGAGATGGCTCAGATGGTCGGCCAGGGTCTTGCCCTGGGCCTCGGCCTCGGCCCGGCAGACGCCCGAGGCCAGGGCGATGTCGCCCAGCAGGTCCCCGGCCCCCTCGGCGGCCGGAAAGGACAGGACATTGGTCGGCGCGTCCTTGCCCCGGAACCGCGCATTCAGATCGCGCACACCGGCGTCATCGGTCAGCAGCACCACCACCTCGCCCTCGACCCGCCCCAGGGCGGCCCTGGCGGCACGTTCGACCACGCCGGACAGGTCCGCACCGACGGCGGACCAGCCGTCGGCGTCGTCCTCGACGATCTCGATCATCGGCTCACACGCTCCTCAAGGTCCGGCCGCGGCCGCTCATGGGCCGCATCGGCGTCATAGGCGCGCACGATCCGCTCGACCATGGCGTGGCGGACCACGTCCTGGGCCTCGAATTCCAGCACCCCGACACCCTTCACATCGCGCAGGATGCGCAGGGCGTGGGCCAGGCCGGAATCGCGCGGGTTCAGCAGGTCGATCTGGCTGGGGTCGCCGGTCACCACCATCCGGGCCCCCTCCCCCAGGCGGGTCAGGACCATCTTCATCTGCAGACGCGAGGTATTCTGGGCCTCGTCGACGATGACGAAGGCATGGCTGAGCGTGCGCCCGCGCATGAAGGCGATGGGCGCGGCCTCGATCTCGCCCTTGTCGCGGCGGCGCTGCACGTCCTCGGGGCCGAGGATGTCGTTCAGCGCCTCCCAGATCGGGGCCAGATAGGGGTCGACCTTCTCGTTCAGATCGCCGGGCAGGAAGCCCAGCTTTTCGCCGGCCTCGACCGCCGGGCGGGTGATGACCAGACGATCGACCTGGCCCCGGCGCAGCAGGGAGGCCCCATAGGCGGCCGCCAGGAAGGTCTTGCCCGTCCCGGCCGGACCGACGCCGAAGCTGAGCTCGCAGCGGGCGAGGATTTCGAGATAGCGGGCCTGGGCATTGGTCTTGGGCACGATGGCCCCGCGCCGGCCGACCGGCAGGGCCATGGGGTCGGCGCTGACCCCGCCGCCACGGACCGTCCCCATGATCGCGCGCACGTCAGCCTCGGTGACCTCGGCCCCCTTGTCGGCCCGCTTGGCCAGGGATTCGATCACCTGCCGGGCATTGGCGCGGTCGCGGGCCGAGCCGTTGATCGACACCCCGCCGCCGGGGGCCTCGACCAGCACCTTGAAGGCGTCCTCAATCAGGGCGACGTGGCGGCTGTTGGGGCCGATGACGGCCCGCAGGGCCCGGTCATCAAGGGTCAGGAACTCGGACTCACGCGCCATCAGGCCGCCTTCTGCTGAATGATGCGACCCGCCAGACTGTTCTGCGAAGCGCTTTCGATCTCCACGGCAACGATCTGGCCGAGCAGATGCTCCCCGTTTTCGACATGAACCGACTGGAGATAGGGCGAGCGACCGATGGCCTGGCCCGGATTGCGGCCCTTGCGTTCGAACAGGACCGACAGGGTCTTGCCGGCCTGGGACGCATTGAACGCGGTCTGTTGCTCGAACAGCAGGGCCTGCAGCGCATGCAGCCGTTCGCGGGCGACGGCGTCCGGCACCTGGGCGGCCATGGCGGCGGCGGGCGTGCCCGGGCGCGGCGAATACATGAAGGAAAAGGCCGAGGCGTAGTTGACCTGCCGCACCAGGGTCAGGGTGTCCTCGAAATCCCGGTCGGTCTCGCCGGGGAAGCCGACGATGAAGTCCCCGGAAATGGCGATGTCGGGCCGCACCGCGCGGATCCGGTCAATCACATCGAGATAGGTCTTCGGGCCATGCTTGCGGTTCATCAGCCGCAGGATGCGATCCGAGCCGGACTGCACCGGCAGGTGCAGATAGGGCATCAACGCGTCCAGCTCGCCGTGGGCGGCGATCAGGTCTTCGCTCATGTCATTGGGGTGGCTGGTCGTGTAGCGCAGCCGGTCCAGACCGGGGATGTCGGCCAGGGCATGGGCCAGACGCGCCAGGGTCGAGGGCGCGCCGTCCGGTCCCGCACCGTTGAAGGCGTTGACGTTCTGGCCCAGCAGCGTGATCTCGCGCACGCCCCGTTCGACCAGGGCCCGGGCCTCGGTCAGGATGTCCCCCACGGGCCGTGACCATTCCGCCCCGCGCGTATAGGGCACGACGCAGAAGGTGCAGAATTTGTCGCAGCCTTCCTGCACCGTCAGGAAGGCGGTCGGGCCGGTGATGCCGCGCGGTCCGATACGTTCGGACGTCATGGCGTCGAACTTGGCATGGGGCGCGAAATCGGCACCGATCCGCTCGCCCCGCGCCCGCGCCGTGCGGGTCAGCAGCTCCGGCAGCTGGTGATAGGCCTGCGGCCCGACCACCAGATCGACCGCCGGCTGGCGGCGCATGATTTCCTCGCCCTCGGCCTGGGCGACACAGCCGGCCACCGCGATCGTCATCGAGTTCGTCCCGTTCCGCGCCCGGGCGTCCTTCAATTCCCTCAGCTTGCCCAGCTCGGAATAGACCTTTTCGGCCGCCTTCTCGCGGATATGGCAGGTATTGAGAATGACGAAATCGGCGTCCTCGGCGGTGTCGGTCGCCTGATAGCCGAGCGGGCGCAGCACATCGGCCATGCGCTCGGAGTCATAGACGTTCATCTGGCAACCGTAGGTCTTGATGAACAGGCGTTTGGGCGCGGGGCCTGCGTCGTCGGCGACCGGTGGCGAACCTTGGGCTTCAATCATGGGTCGGCTTTTAAAGCCCCCGTGCGGTTCGCGCCATGCCCCCGGTGGCGACGACGGCGGTCCGGGACCGGGCCGGGTCAACCGGGGTCGTCGGTGTCCGTCCGCGTGGCCCGCCGGTTGAAGATCAGGCCCTCGCGATCCGACGGCGCCGCGCCATCGATCGGCTTGCCATAGAGCTCAAGCTTGTGCCCGATCAGTTCAAAGCCGAGCCGTTCGGCGATTTCGGTCTTCAGCCGTTCGATCTCGGCGTCGAAGAACTCGATGACCTCACCCGTCTTGGCGTCGATCAGATGATCGTGATGATCATCCCCGGCTTCCTCATAGCGCGACCGCCCGTCGCCGAAATCGTGCTTCTCGACCACCCCGGCCTCTTCGAACAGCCGGACGGTGCGATAGACGGTGGCGATCGAGATGTGCGGGTCGATCGAGGAGGCCCGACGGTACAGTTCTTCCACGTCGGGATGATCGTCGGCATTTGACAGCACCCGCGCGATGACGCGCCGTTGCTCGGTCATGCGCATGCCGCGGTCAGCGCAGAGTTTCTCGATCCGGTCCATGGGGAGGGAAGATAGGCAGCCGATCAGCCTATGGGAAGCGGTCCCGGCAAGTTCAGACTCAGAAGCAGGGCGTCGACCGGCGGGGCCCCGGCCCGGCTATAGTAGCGGGGCCGACGGCCGACGGCCTCAAACCCGACCCGCCGGTACAGGGCCCGCGCGGCGACATTGTCCTCGGCCACCTCGAGGAACAGGCGTCCCGCTCCGGCCGCAGCGGCTGTCGACGCCGCCTCGCGGATCAGTCGGCCCCCCTGCCCCCGTCCCCGTGCCGCCGGGCGCACGGCCAGGGTCAGGATCTCGGCCTCGTCGGCCACGACCCGGATCAGGACGAAGCCGTCCGGCCCCGTAATGGCCGTCACGCCCGGCTGGGTCAGCAGATCGGCGAAGGTCGCTGCGGTCCAGCCCCGGTCAAAACCCGTCCCGTGCAGGGCGGCCAGGGCCTCGGGGTCCGGGGGCGCGACCCTCACGACCTTGCCTGGACCCGGGGCTGGCCGGGCAGCCGCGTCGGCGGGGTCGCGTCGGGCGCGCGCAGATACTGGGGTTCCGGCGGGGCCCGGCGAGGGTCCGCGGCAACCACCAGCCGGGCCAGGGCCTCGGGAGCCGGGCCCGGCAGATCGACGACCACGGCCCCGGGGACGGCGTCTGACAACAGGGGAGCCCCCGAACCGACGAGGGTGATGTCCGGTGCGAGGGCGGCGATCCGGGCCGCCGCCGCCGCGAGGGACAGGGCTTCGGCCGGGCCCGCCGCGACCCCGTCGCACCACAACCGGGCATAGACCTGACCGCGTCGGGCATCGATCAGGGCGGCGACAGCCCCAGGTGCCCGCGCGTCCGGAGCGATCGAGGCCGCCAGGGCGTCCAGGGTCGAGATGCCGACGACCGGACGCCCCAGCGCGGCCCCGAATCCCTGGGCAAAGGCCAGGCCGACGCGCAGGCCGGTGAAGGAACCCGGCCCCGTGGTGACCCCGATCCGGTCGAGGCCATCGAAACCGGTTCCGGCCTCGGCCATCACATCGCGAACGAAACCCGCCAGCCGTTCCTGGTGTCCCTTGAACATCGGCTCCGACCGAACGGCCAGGGCTGTTTCGCCCTCAAACACGGCCGCCGTGCACAGCGAGAGGGCGGTATCAATCAGCAGCACCCTCACCGGGACGCGCCCTGATCCGGCGTCAGCCACGGCGCGCCAGTGCCGCCACGACCCGCGCTATCGCGCGTCGCACCCGAACGTCCTCGATTCGGGGAAAGGCCGTCGCCAGCACCCGCCCCTCGCTCGAGGCCTGCAGCCGTTTCACCTTCCCCAGCCAGTCGGGCGCATCCGGCCCCTCGCCGCTGGTGTCGACCGGGGGGAACAGCGCGCCGACCGATGTGCCCAGAACCGTGGCGATCCGGTGCAGGCGCGAGGCCGAGATCCGGTTGGCACCGGTCTCGTATTTCTGAACCTGCTGGAAGCTGACGCCCAATTCTTCGGCCAGGGCCGTCTGCGACAGGCCCATCGCCGATCGCCTGAGACTGATCCGCGCCCCGACATAGGCGTCGATGCTGTTTCCCGACCGGATGCCCATCCGCCGATTCCCCTGGCTGAACCGGACCGAAAGGTTTCATGAAACCGGACGAAATGCAACGATTGTGTTTCATTCAGTGTTCCAGCCTGGCCACGACGGCGGCGACCTCACGGACGGTCGACCGGGGGATCCGTTCCTCGACCCCAAGGCCGGACGGCCCGCCATGGACCACCAGGGCCTCGGCGTCGGCCCGGTCATAGAGCCGAATCCGGGTCTCGCCGTCGTTCATATGAATGACACAGCCCTGGTCGCGGCGCGGCCAGCGTCCGGGTTCATACACCAGCACCACACCGGAGGCTGCCCAGGGCCTGAGATCGTCATTGGACAGCTGCAGGCGGGGCAGGGCCGCCGTCTCGGTGTCAGCACTGCGGCTGAACGCGCGCGGTCGCGCCTCAAGGCCGGATGGCTCCGGTTCGGGCAGCGGCTGAACCACGCATTGTCGCTCGAGATCCTCGACCGTGGCGTCGATCGCCGCCGTCAGGCGACGTTGCACGTCCGGGCGGAACAGACCGGGCCGGCGACCGGCCTCATACAGCCCCCAGCCCTGGCTGGTCATGCCCATCCGGGCCCCGGCCTCGGCCTGACTCAGACCCCGGTCCCGGCGGAGAGTCGCGAGCGCTTCGCCCAGACGACGGGCGGCAGGATCCAGTTCAAAACGCGGCATCGCACAAACATGCCATCGTCTCCGCAGCGTGGCGAGGACGAAAACGTTTCACTGAATGGTGAAGGCCGGTCGCTAGAGAACCTGTTCGACCCGGGTCACCTCGGGAACATAGTGTTTCATCATCTGCTCGACCCCCGCCTTGAGGGTGGCCGAGGATGACGGACAGCCGGCACAGGCACCGCGCATGCGCAGGGACAGGACCCCCGACTCCGGATCAAAGGCGTCGAACAGGATGTCCCCCCCGTCCTGGGCGACGGCCGGCCGCACCCGACTGTCGAGCAGGGCCTTGATCTCGGCCACGACTTCACTGTCATCCTCGGCGTGCCCGTCGGCAGCCGGGGACTCGTCGCGCATCAGCGACGCACCGGACACGAAATGATCCATGATGGCCGCCAGTACCGGTGCCTTGATCATCGTCCATTCGTAAGTCGGGTGGCGGGTGACCGACACATAGTCCGCGCCGAAGAAGACCCCCGTCACCCCTTCGAGCTGGAACAGGGCCTCCGCCAGGGGCGATGCCGTCGCGGCGTCGATCGACAGAAACTCCTGCACCCCGGCGGTCGCCACGTCGCGACCCGGCAGGAATTTCAGCACATTCGGATTCGGCGTCGTCTCGGTCTGGATGAACATGGGCCTCAGATGCGCCCCGCCTGCCCCGGTTTCAAGCCCGGCGTACGCGACACGTTGCCCCTCCGCCCCTGGCCGGTCCCCGTCAACCGAGGTCTTCGATCTCGGCCTCGGTCAGCTCACCCGGGACAATGGTGACGGGCAGTTTGCGTCCACCGAACGCCGCGCCCTGCTTGAGCACGGCCGTGACCAGGGGGCCCGGCCCCCTCGCCCCGGACCCGGCCGCGAGGACGAGGATCTTGATCTCGGGGTCGTCACGAACGACCTTGTGAATGGCGTCCTGGGCGTCACCCTCCTCGATCAGGAACAAGGGCTGGGCCCCCGAGCGTTCAGCCGCCTCCTCGCCAAGACGATTCAGCAGGGCTTCCGCCTCGGACCGTAATTCACGTTGAATTTCATCCCGCACCCCGGACCAGTGAGCGTCGGAACCTGTCGGCAGGACCCGCAGCAGGGCGACCCGCCCCCCCGTCGAGCGGGCCCGCCGCGCGGCGTAGCGCAGCGCGGCATCGAACTCCGGACTGTCGTCGACGACGACCAGAAACTTGCGGGGCAAGGGCATTCCTTTCGGACGCTGTCGATCCCCCGGCTCTGGTCCGGGGTTCGGCAAGAAGCGGCCCCCGGCCTGGGCCGGGGGCCGTTTCGGATTCAGGTCGCCGTGGCCGCAACCTCACGAATGGCACCATTGGCAATGGTCAATTTGGCGAAGGTCCAGCCCGTTCCCGAGGTCTCGATTTCGTCGACCGAGGCGCGCACCCCCTCGACAATCCTGAGCCGGGGACCGATCCAGGCGTCGACCGCCTGCTCGGCGGCGGCCTCGCTCTCGCCCACCGACTTGTCGGCGGACCGGGCCACAGCGCGGGTCAGAACCATCTGTTCGGTCATCAGGTCCTCGATCAGTCGGCGCACGGCCAGGCGATCGAAATGATCGACCGACGGCACGGCACCGGCCGCGGCGCGCAACCGGTCAAAATCGAAGGCCGCGCCGACCTGATGGTAGAGCATGGCCATTTCCGGCTCCGGCCAGCCCGCCTCGCGGGCCAGGTCCCCGATATCGGAGGTGGCGACCAGCGGACGAAGGAGGGCGACGGCCCGGGCCATCTTGACCGGGACCCCCAGGGCGATGAACGACTGCACACGCTTTTCCAGCCGGTCCTGTTCGAAATGGGACAGGACCGCCCCGCCCCGGGCCCGAAGGGCATCGGCAGCCGGCCGGTAGGCGGCGATCAGGCTGTCGACCGTCATCCCGTCCCGGGCCGCACGTCGGGCCAGCCAGAAGGTCTGGCGGCGCAACACGGTGGCGATCTCGCGATAGAGAACCGTCTGGGCCTCGGCCGGAATCTTCAGGTCCAAGCCCGACACCGCATCCCAGGCCTCATCGAGACGGAAGACCCGACGGGCGGCCTCGAAGGCGATGACCATCGCGGTGGTGTCGCATTCGGCGCTGAGCCTCAGCCGTTCCGGGAAGGTCGGCCCGGCCATGTTGACGATCTCGTTCGACAGCACCGTCGCCACGATCTCGCGATGCAGGCGGTGGCGTTTCATGTCGGCTTCGAATTTCGCCAGCGGCTTCGGGAAGTAGCGGACCAGGGTCTCTTCAAAGAAGGGATCCTCGGGCGCAGCCGAGGCGACGATGTCGTCGAACAGTTCGATCTTGGAATAGGCGGTCAGGACCGCCAGTTCGGGCCGGGTCAGAGCCTGGCCCGCGGCCTTCATCTCGGCCAGCTTCAGATCATCGGGCAGGCCCTCGACCTTGCGGTCCAGCTTGCCCTTGGCCCCCAGCCACAGCATGAAGCGCTGCTGCGCGTCCAGCGCGCCGCCGCCCTCGGCCTGCTGCAGCGAAAGCGCCAGGGTCTGGTCGTAGTTGTGCGCCAGCACCTTGAGGCCGACTTCGTCGGTCATCGAGGCCAGCAAGGCGTTTCGCTTCTCGGCCTTGAGCGCGCCCGAGGCGATGGCCGCCCCGGTCAGGATCTTGATGTTGACCTCGTGGTCCGAGCTGTCGACGCCGGCGGAGTTGTCGATGGCGTCCGTGTTGATGCGACCGCCGCTGTGGGCAAAGGCGATACGGCCGGCCTGGGTCACGCCCAGGTTGGCACCCTCGCCGATGACCTTGGCGCGAACCTCGGCACCATCCACCCGGATCGCGTCATTGGCCTTGTCGCCGACCTGGGTGTCGGTCTCGTGCGGGGCCTTCACATAGGTGCCGATGCCACCGAAATAGAGCAGCTCTGCCGGGGCGCGGAGGATGGCCTTCATCAGCGAGGCCGGATCTAGAACCGTATCCTCGATATCGAGGGCCGCCCGGATTTCCGGCGACAGATCGATCGATTTGGCCGAGCGGGAAAAGACCCCGCCACCCTTCGAGATAATCGACTTGTCGTAGTCCTGCCACGAGGTGCGGGGCAGTTTGAACAGCCGGTCGCGCTCGATCCAGGATGTGGCCGGATCCGGATTCGGATCGATGAAGATGTCGCGATGGTCAAAGGCGGCGACAATCCGCGTCGCCCTGGACAGCAGCATGCCGTTGCCGAACACATCGCCCGACATGTCGCCGACACCGACCACGGTAAAGGGCTCGGTCTGGATGTCCTTGCCCATTTCGCGGAAGTGGCGCTTGACCGCCTCCCACGTCCCGCGGGCGGTAATGCCCATGACCTTGTGGTCGTAGCCGACCGAGCCACCACTGGCGAAGGCGTCATCCAGCCAGAAACCGTAGGCGGCGGAGATACCGTTGGCGATGTCGGAAAACGTGGCCGTGCCCTTGTCGGCGGCGACGACCAGATAGGGGTCGTCGTCTTCCCAGGCGACCGTATTGGCCGGACGGATCACCGCCCCGTCAGCGGCGATGTTGTCGGTGATGTCGAGCAGCCCCGACAGAAAGGTCGTGTAGGCGCGGATCGCCTCGGCCTGGATCGCATCGCGATCGCCGCCCTTGGGCAGGCATTTCGGATAGAATCCGCCCTTGGACCCGACCGGCACGATGACGGCGTTCTTGACCTGCTGGGCCTTGACCAGGCCCAGCACCTCGGTGCGGAAGTCATCACGGCGGTCCGACCAGCGCAGGCCACCGCGCGCCACCGGGCCGAAACGCAGGTGCACGCCCTCGACATTGGGGGCCCAGACGAAGATTTCGCGGAAGGGCTTGGGCTTGGGCAGGTCCTCGAGTTCGCGCGAGGCGATCTTGATCGAGATATGCGGTGCCGGCTGGCCGTCCGGGCCGACCTGGAAATAGTTGGTGCGCTTGACGGCGTCCACCAGCAGGGCAATCCGGCGCAGGGCCCGGTCATCGTCCAGGCTGCGCACATCCTGCAGCAGACGGATGATCTTGCCGTTCAGCGCATCGACCTGGGCCTGACGACTGGCGACATCGCCGAGCGCCGGATCGAATTTGGCCTTGAACAGGGACAGGATGGCGCGGGCGACCTCCGGGTACTCGCGCAGGGCCTCCTCCTGGACCGCCTGACTGGGGTCCAGACCGGTCTGCTGGCGATAGCGGGCCAGGGTGCGCATCAGCGCCGCCTCACGCCAGTCAACGCCCAGTTCCAGAACCAGACGGTTGAAGCCGTCACTCTCGGTGCGGCCGGACCAGACAGCGGAGAACGCCTGCTCAAACGGGACCCGGACGTCGTCGAAGGTCAGGCTGTCGCCGCGCGGGTCCTCGAGCAGGAATTCGTGGATATGGATGGGGTCGTCACCGGCCGGTCGAATGGCATTGCCCCATTCCTCGAGGGCCTTCAGCCCCATGTCGGCCAGAATCGGCAGTACGTCGGACAGCGGCACGGCCGAGCCACGCCGGTAGAGTTTGAAGCGGAAATGCAGCGAGGTGTCGGTCGCCGTCCTGAAGGCCCGAACCGCAACCGGCTCGCCCCCGTCGACCAGGCCTGAGCGATTCAGGCAATCGAACGCCTGAAGGTCCTCGACCGCCTCGGTGGCATTGTACCGGTCCCGATAGCCGGCCCCGAAGGCGTCGGCCCATTTGCCGCTGACCGGACCGACCGAAACCTCGTCGAATCCGGCGACGCGGACCGCGCGCTCGAACCGGTCGATCCAGCTGCGCCCGGCCTCGGCGACGGCGATTTCAAGAGCATCCATGTCCGGAGTCGGATGATCTCCCGCCGTGACGCCGATGATGTAGTGAATCCGCACCAGCGGCTGATCCGACAGTTGCGGATACCAGGCCGACAGACGCCCGCCCCAGGCATTGGCCAGAATCCGCCCGATGCGCTCGCGGACGCTGGCGTCGAAACGCTCACGCGGAATAAAGGCCAGGACCGACACGAACCGGTCAAAGGGATCGTTGCGGGTGAAAATCTTGATCCGCGGGCGGTCGTAGAGGTGGAGAATGCCGTTGGCGATCTCCAGCAGCTCGTCCTCGCGGATCTGGAACAGCTCATCCCGGGGATAGTTCTCGAGAATATTGCGGAGACGCTTTTCATTATGGCTGCCGGGGGCCTTGCCGGCGCGGGCCAGGGCGTTGGTGACCTTGCGGCGCACCAGCGGGACCTGGGACGCCGTGCGGTCATAGGCCTCGGCCGTGAACAGGCCGACAAACCGGGTTTCGCCCGAGGGCCGGCCGTCGGCCCCGTAACGCTTGACCCCGACATAATCCATGTAGGCCCGGCGATGGACCCGCGAGCGGATATTGGCCTTGGCCACGGTCACCGGTTCGGACAGGTCCAGCTGGCGCTTCATCGACTTGGTCAGCACGGCCGGCTCGTTGGCGCGGCGCAGGACGGTCCGCTCCGGGTCGCTGAGAACGCCGAGGCCCTCGCCGGACTGACTCAGCGGGGCTTCGGCCTCGTAGCCGCCGCTCGCGGTGCGCGGATAGTCATAATCGCGCGCGCCGAGGAAAACGAAATGATCGTCATTCAGCCAGCTCAGAAAGGCCAGGTTCTCCTCGACGACCGCCGGATCGACCCCGGCGGGGCAGGCCTCCAGATGGGCGATCGAGCGCGCCATCAGGGCATTCATCGCGCCGTGGTCGACGACCGCGGCCCGCACATCGGCAAGCGACTGGGCCAGGCCGTCGCCGAGGGCGTCGCGACGCTCCTGCGGCAGGGGATCGATGACGACGATGATCATCGATTCGCGGGCCGCCTTGTCGCCCGGACGGGCTGTCTCGACGACCGGATGGAACAGGCCGCGGACGGTGACGCCAACCTCGGCGAGCTCACCCATCACGCTGTCGACCAGGAACGGCCGGTCATCCTGAATGATCTGCACCACATCACAGCCGGTCGACCGCCCGCCGGCACCGGCGAGCGGTCCGATCGTGATCTGGGCCGGGTCACCGGACCTGCGGTTCAGCGCCGACTGCCAGACGGTGGCCAGCACGACGGTGAAGTCCTCGACGGCGATTTCCGGGGTCTCGTCGGCCGCGTAGTCGTCGAAAGCCTGCTGCAGATAGGACTGTTCGGCCGTGTCCAGCGTGCGCCGGCCCAGGGCCTTTGCGAAGCTCTTGCCCAACGCCTCCAGCGTGATCGCTTGAGAAGACGCGGTAGGGGCTTCGCCGGACATGGGCAGGGTCTCTCTCAGCACGGCACAGGGCCGCTCACGGGTTGTTCGAGCCAGACACTAGAGTGGTTTCGGGCCCGGAGGAAACAACTCCGTTCGCGGCACGCCAGCGCTGCTGCTGACTAGGCGAACGGCGGCGCGCGGGAAAGGCCCAAAAGCGTCATTGGCGCGACCGTGGCAGGACCGCCACGCCTTCCGTCCGGCCAGGCGGCCGACACACGAACAAGGCCGCCGGACTTGCGTCCGGCGGCCTGCTCAGGGTCGACGCCAGGAGGGGAGCAGCGTCAACCACCGGGCACCGCGGCTTGGGGGGAGGGGGCCGCGGCGTCCATTCAAAGATGGGATCGCATTGGGGCGCTGCAAGGGCGAGTCAGGCCTCCGCAGCATCCGGAGGGCGTGGCGTCTTGACGCGGACGGATGGCGTCTCTCCGGACCCCGACTTGTCGACATAGGGCTCGCCGTCTCCCGACAGCAGGATGGCCATCCAGCGCGTGCCCTTGAACTCGGCCAGGATCGCCATGGCCATCACCGCCAGCGGCGTCGACAGGAACATGCCGACCACGCCCCAGAGCTGGCCCCACAGGGCCAGGGACAGCAGCACCACAACCGGATCGATGTTCTGGTTGTCACCCTGCATCCGCGGCTGGATCATGTTGCCGACCACGAACAGGATCGCCTGCAGGCCGATCAGCAGGATCAGGGCCGGCCAGTAGCCGGGGAACTGGACCAGGGCGAAGATCGGCGGGGCCAGGCCGGCGATGGCCCCGCCCAGAACCGGAATGAAGCCGACGATGAAGATGACGAAGGTCCAGAATTCGGCGTTCTGCAGACCGACCGCCCGCATCAGCAGCCAGGCGGCGGCGCAGATCATGGCGCCGGTCACCGTCTGAACCCAGAGATAGCCCTCGACCCCGCCACGGACGCGCTGGAACACATCGATCGCCTCGAACCGCGCGGCGCGCTCCGGGAACATATTGACCAGCTTGCGTCGAAACCCGTCCTGCGACGCGATCAGGAAGCCGAGATAGACCATCACGAAAATGGCCCCCACCACCACGCCCTGCGCCTGGCGCGCCACCATGGCGATGTAGCGGGACAGGTCGACCCGCGCGATCAACTCGCTCGCCGTCGGGGGCGAGTGCTGGCCGAACAGCCGGTAGACGTCGGCCAGGATCTGGTCCAGGCGCGGCCCGAGCAGCACCGCGTCATCCGACGCCTGGTCGAAGAAGCCGCGCGCGCCGTAGACGATGATGGCGATCGCCCCGAGAAAGCCGAGGATCACCACAACCAGCGCCGCGATCCCGGCCCAACGCTCAGTCAGCAGGGTTCGATGTTCGATGAACCGTTTCACCCCGTCGATCATGATCAGCAGGAAGATGGCCATGGCCAGGGGGGTCAGTATGCCGCGCAGCCAGTAGAGGGCGGCACCGGCGGCGACCGCCGCCAGCAGCACGAGGGCGTTACGCGAGACCGCGGAAGCGGGGACGGCATGGGCGGTTTTCATGACCTTCCTTGTCGAAGCGTGGGCCGCCGACGTCAATCGGCATTGTCCGGATCGTACGCTTCACTAAGCTGGACCGACCCCAGATATGGAGACTCCCATGGCCGACTCCGGCTCAGACGGCCTGTTCCTCGGCCATTCGACCGAACGCGAGGCGCTGCTGTTCAACCGCGTCAATCGTCACGGCGTGGTGGCCGGAGCCACGGGCACGGGCAAGACGGTGACCCTGCAGATCATGGCCCAGGGCTTTTCCGACGCCGGGATCCCCGTATTCTGCGCCGATGTGAAGGGCGATCTGTCGGGGATCAGCCAGCCGGGCACGCCGAACGACAAGCTGCTGGCGCGGGCCGCGGGCATGGACCTGACGCTGAAATCGGCGGCCGCCCCGACGGTGTTCTGGGACCTGTACGGGGAGAAGGGCCATCCGGTCCGGGCCACGGTCAGCGAGATCGGACCCCTGCTGCTGGCGCGGATGCTGGACCTGAACGACGTCCAGGAAGGGGTGCTGGCGGTGGTCTTCCACGTCGCCGACAAGGAGGGCCTGCTGCTGCTGGACCTCGACGACCTGCGCAGCCTGCTGACCTATGTGGCCGAGAACGCCCAGACCATCGGCCGCGAGGTGGGCAATGTGGCCCCGGCCTCGATCGCCGCGATCCAGCGCAGCCTGCTGCAGCTGGAGCAGCAGGGCGGCAAGGCCTTCTTCGGCGAGCCGGCCCTGCGGCTGGAGGACATGATCCGCACCGGGCTGGACGGCCGCGGCCAGGTCAATGTGCTGGCGGCCGACCGGCTGATGTCCAGCCCGCGCCTGTATGCCGCCTTCCTGCTGTGGCTGATGTCGGAGCTGTTCGAACAGCTGCCCGAGATCGGGGATCCGGACAAGCCGCGCCTCGTCTTCTTCTTCGATGAGGCCCACCTGCTGTTCAACGACGCGCCCAGGGCCCTGCAGGAGAAGGTCGAACAGGTCGTGCGGCTGATCCGCTCCAAGGGGGTCGGGGTCTATTTCGTCACCCAGAACCCGGCCGACATCCCGGACAGCGTGCTGGGCCAACTGGGCAATCGCATCCAGCATGCGCTGCGGGCCTATACGCCGGCCGACCAGCGCGGGTTGAAGGCGGCCTCCCAGAGCTTCCGGCCCAATCCGGCCTTCGACACGGCCGAGGCCATCCAGAGCCTGGGGGTCGGCGAGGCCCTGGTCTCGACCCTGAACGAGAAGGGAGCTCCGAAGGTGGTGGCCCGCACCCTGATCCGGCCGCCGGATTCACGCCTGGGACCGGCGACCGAGGCCGAACGGGCCGCCGTGATGGCCCGAAGCCCGGTCCGCGGGGTCTATGACCAGGTGGTCGACCGCGAGTCGGCCGAGGAGATCCTGACCGCCCGCTATGCCGCCGAGGACAGGATCGAGGCCGAGGCCGCCGCAGAGGAGGCCGAGGCCAGGGCCGAAGACGCCGCCGAAAAGGCCGCAGACAAGGCCGAAGCCGCTGCCGCCAAGGCGGAAAGGGCCCGGGCCCGCTCGGCACCGCGCGCGGCCCCCAGGGCCCGGCGCTCGACCCGTCAGACGCCGATGGAGGCCCTGACCAAGTCGGTGCTGCGCCAGGCGGGGTCGACCCTGACCCGCGAACTGCTGCGCGGCGTCCTGGGCAGTTTGAAGCGACGCTAGGCCGGACGGAGGGCGGGGCGACTGTTGCAGGCGGTGGCCAGAGCGGGCCCGGAGCCCGGTCTTGTCCTCCCGGACCTCCGGATTACCGGTCCGCGGAGTCCCCGTCCGGACGGGGGATCAGACGCCACATGCGCAGCGGGTGACGCACGGCGCCGGCCTCGGCCCCGGCGGACTCACCCCGGCCCATATAAAGGTCGGCGCGAACCGGGCCCCGGATGGCGGATCCGGTGTCCAGCGCCATTGCCGCCCCCTGATAGCTGCCACGCGCCCCGGGCAGATTGCCGCCGTCGGCGCTGAGCCAGACCAGATCACCGTAGCGCCAGTGGGCCGGGTCGACTGCGATGGCGCGACGGGCGGGCAGGGGGATGCCGGCCGCCCCGGCCGGGTCGCCGCCGTCGTCCGGATCGATCCGGAAGAAGATGTAGCGGGGATTGAGGGCCATGACCGCGCGCGCCTCGGCCCCGCGATGGGCGGCCAGCCAGCCGCGGATGGCGTCCCCGGAGGTGCCGTTCTGCGGCAGCAGGCCGTCCCGGGCCATCGGCCGGGCAATGCCGACGAACGGAGCCCCGTTGTCACCGGCATAGGCCAGCCGGGCCCGGCCTCCGTCGGCGAAGGTCAGATAGCCCGACCCCTGGATCTGCAGGAAGAACAGGTCCTCGGCCCGCATCCAGGCCAGCGGGGCGACCGGCGGCATCGCCTCGATCAGCGCGCGCGAAGGATAGGGACCGGTCGAGCCGTCGGCCCGTCTCTGCAGCGTCTGGCCGTCCCGGCGCACGAGATCGGCGGGCACGGCCAGGGCCGGGGCATCGAATTCCGCATCCGGCTGGCGCCGGGCAGGATACTCCGGCGCGAAATAGGCGGTCAGCAGGCCGGGCCCGCCGTCATCGGTCCGGGCCGGCACGGCAATGAAGCCGGCCTCGAGAAAGGTGCGCGCATCGGACGGGGACACGGTGCCGAGCGCCAGGGTCCGGGCCCGGGCGCACAGGCTCCGGGCGTCGAGGTCCCGGGCGACGCCACAGCCCGTGCGCCAGGCCCTGAACACCGCCAGATGATCTTCGTGGTCCCAGCCGGGCAGAATGGTCAGGGGCCGGCCGACCGGAGCCGGACGGGGAGCGTCGTCCCTGACGGCCGGGGCCGCCGGCTCCGGCAGCGGGTCCGGTATCACCGGAACGGGAACGGGAACGAGCGCGGGCTCAGGCGCGGCTACGGGGGGGGTAGCGCAGGCTGACAGGGCCAGGACCGCAACCAGGGCTGCGACCGTCGCCGTCGTCCGCCGGGCCCCCACGCCGCGGTCGCTCACGCGCTGGCGGGTTCGACCCGGGCCAGCACCCAGTTCGGATCATCAGCCCCGAGGGCGCGTTCGAAGGTCCAGTGTTCGGCGGTGCGCCGTTCCTCGACCCGTTCCTCGCCACCGGCCGGAGTCAGGCGATTGCGAAGCTCGGCAAGGAAGCGGACCTTGGCCACGGCCCGGTCGCCCTCGACGGTGGCCAGCTCCAGGTCGGCACGCGGCGGATGCAGGAATTCGGCCTGTTCGACATCGCCACGGGCTTCACGCGCCGAGATACCCGCCTCGAACGACTGCATGACCGGTTCGGTGAGCAGGGGTTTGAGGGTTTCCCGATCCCCCGCCGCATAGGCGCGGACGATCGATTCATGCGCCTGGCGCGCCCCCTCGAGGAATCGCGCCGGATCAAAGCCCGGCTCGCGGGCCTTGAGGCCTGAAATGGCGACCAGGGCCGCGGCTTCGAGGGCCGGCGACCGCGCGCCGGCGTCCGGGGCATTGGCTGTCGCCGGGACGGCCCCGACCTTGGGCAGGGCCCGGGCATTGTCCTCGGGCTGCCGCCCGATCTTCTTGCCCAGCACATTGTAGAGCTGGAACAGCACGAACAGGGCAACCACGGCGGCGGCGATAAGCAGATATGGGACCGGCACAGGGTATCCTTGGTCTGGCCCCCCGGAAAAACCCCCGGCGGGCACGGAAACTGACGATTAGGGGCTGATATGGGGTGTTGCAAGGCGGGTCGCACCCCCATCCCCTGTCGTCGACCGCCTTGAACGGAAATTCTCCCACGGTGTGCGGCGTTGCCGCCGGGGGTCCGGCCGTGCTAACCGGCGCGCCTTCACCCGCAGGCTGAACCGCCTGTTCCGGCTTTCCCGTTCGAGACCACGGCGACCTGTCCATGACCGATTCCACACCTCCTTCCGACACCCCGGATCCCAAGGCCGCACCGGGCAACGGGGCACAGAGCGGGGGTGCGCCGGGCCCCGGATTCCGCATCCTGGCCCAGTATGTGCGTGACCTGTCGTTCGAAAACCCCAAGGCGCCTGACAGCCTGCGCGTCGAGGGCAAGCCGGCCATCGACCTGGGAGTCGAGATGAATGCCCAGGGTCGGGCCGACGGTCTGTTCGAGGTCGATCTCAAACTGTCGATCAAGGCCACGACCGATGCCATGCCGGTCTTCCAGGTCGAACTGCTGTACGGCGGTCTGTTCGCCCTGCAGGGTGTCACGGAAGACGAGATCGAGCCGCTGCTGCTGACCGAATGCCCGCGCTACCTGTTCCCGTTCGCCCGCGAGATCATCGCCCGGGCCACGGCGGACGGTGGCTTCTATCCGCCCTTCATGATGGACCCGATCGATTTCGCCGCCATCTATGCCGCGCGCAAGGAAGAGGTGGCCCGCGGGGCCCCGACCGCACCGGTCGGCCAGGCCTAAAGGTTTCGTCCCATGACCGCGAAAGGGGCGTCCGTCAGTCGGCGGACGCCTTTTTCATGTCCAGACCATAGCCGGCCCACAGCGACTGGTCCTTCAGCATGGTGGCGAGAAAGTCCCGGTGTGCCGCCCGTTCGTCCGGGTTCGAGCGCGGGGCCAGCGGCCGCGGCCGGGGGGCATGACCGCCCGAGGCCATGAACGCCGCCGTGGTCGCCGCTGCCCCGCCGCGCGTGCTGAGGTCAAGAACCCGCTCCTTGCCGCCCTTCAGCTCCAGATAGACCTCGGCCAGCAGGCGGGCGTCGATCAGCGCCCCGTGCAGCGAGCGCTCGGCCAGCGAAATCTTGAAACGTCGGCACAGGGCGTCGAGCGAATTGCCCATGCCGGGAAAGCGCGTCTGGGCCAGTTTCAGGGTGTCGATCCAGCGATCCTCGGGCAGGACGGCCTGACCACACAGGGTCATCTCGTGATTGATGAAGCCGCGGTCGAAGGCGGCATTGTGGGCGATGACCGGGGCGTCGCCGAGGAATTCCATCAGATCGGCGGTGATCTCGCGGAATTTCGGAGCGTCCTTCACCTGGGCGTCGGTGATGCCGTGGACCCGGATGGCGTCGGGGTCGATCAGACGCTCGGGATGGACCAGCCGGTGAAAGGTACGGCCGGTCGGCAGCAGATCCTCGATCTCGATACAGCCGACCTCAATCAGCCGGTGACCCTGACGGGGATCCAGTCCGGTGGTTTCGGTGTCGAGAACGATTTCGCGGGCCATGCGCCCTTAATGGGGCGGTTCGGCCCGGTCCGGAAGACCCTGTCGGGGCAGCATCCAGTGCGGATCGAGGACTGTCCCCACGATTTCCGCCACCCGACGTCGGGCCGCGTCGAGTCCCTGGCCGGTATCGACGAGAAAGTCGGCGCGGCGGCGCTTTTCGGCGTCCGGCATCTGACGGGCGAGGATGGCCTCCAGCCGTTCGGCCGTCATACCGGGCCGGGCCAGCACCCGGCGACGCTGGATATCGGCGTCGGCGGTGACCACGACCACGGCGTCCACGGTGGCGTCGCCGCCGGTCTCGTACAGCAGGGGAATGTCGAGCACGGCCAGATTCACCCCGCGCGCCTCGGCCGCCGCCAGGGCCTCCAGCCGCCCGGCCAGCACCAGGGGATGGACGATCGCCTCCAGCCGGGCGAAGGCCGCGGGATCCTGCCCCAGGACCCCGGCCAGTCGGGCCCGGTCCACGGCCCCGTCGACGACCACGCCGGGAAAGGCCGCGCCCACCGGGTCCACGGCGGCCCCGCCGGGGGCATAGAGGGCGTGCACCGCGTCGTCGGCGTTCCACACCAGGGCCCCGGCCTCGGCAAACATCTGCGCCGTGGTCGACTTGCCCATGCCGATCGACCCGGTCAGGCCCAGGATGATCATGGATCAATCTCGCCGAGGGCGGCCAGGGCGCGACCCCGGATATCGATGTCGGGCGGCGCGATTCCGAACAGGGCCGTGAACGAGGGCCGGGCCTGGCCGATCAACATGGCCAGACCGTCGACGGCGGTCAGGCCGCGGGCGCCGGCAGCGGCGAGGAAGGGCGTGATCACCGGGCGGTAGGTCATGTCCAGAACCACGGCGTCGCGGCGCAGGGCCGACAGATCGATCTCCGGCGGCACACTCAGGGCATTGACCACCAGGGCCGCCGTGCCGAGCGCCGCCGGACCGGCGATCGCGGCCTTGAGATCGGCGGCGAGGCTCTCGGCCCGGGCCACGGTCCGGTTCAGCACCCCCACCCGGGCCCCCGCGACCGTCAGCACCGCGACCGCCGCCCGGGCGGCCCCCCCGGCCCCGAGCACCACCACGGCCTTGTCACGCACATCGAGCCCCGGGGCCTGTTCCGCCAGGGCCGCCATCAGGCCGGTGCCGTCGGTGCTGTCGGCATGAACGAGACCGCGTTCGAACCGCAGCAGATTGGCCGAGCCACAGGCCCAGGCCACCGGGCTGACCGCGTCGGCCAGCGCGAGGGCCTGCTGCTTGAACGGTGCCGTGACGTTGAGACCGCGCAATTCGCCGGCGCGACCGCGCGCGACCAGGGCCGCGAATTCGATCGCATCGGCCGGCCCGTACGGATGGTAGACGGCGTCCAGGCCGGCGGCCTCGATCCACGCCCCGTGGATCAACGGGCTGAGCGAGTGCACAATCGGCTGGCCGGCGACCCCGGCGACCAGGGTCATCGGGCCAGCACGCCGACGCGGCGCAATTCCGCCAGCACCGGCCACAGGGGCAGGCCGAGCACGGTGAAATAGTCCCCGTCGACGGACTCGAACAGCTGTGACCCCGGCCCCTCGAGCCGGTAGGCACCGACACAGGCCAGCAGCGCCTCACCCTCGGCACCCAGATAGGCGTCGAGGAAGGCGTCGGAAAAGTCGCGCATGACCAGGGTGGCGGTATCGACCCCGGACCAGACCAGCTGGCCGTCGTGAGCCAGGGCGGCGCCGGAATGGAGCTGGTGGCTGCGACCGCGCATCGTGGCCAGGCGGGTCCGGGCCGCATCCAGCGACGGGGCCTTGGACACCAGGCCGCCGTCGAAGGCCAGGGTCTGATCGGCTCCCAGCACCCAGGCCCCGGCATCGTGGCGCGACACGTCCAGCGCCTTGGCCCGGGCCAGTTCCAGCGCCAGTTCGGCCGGACCGACCTGGGTCAGGCCGGCCTTGAGCGCCGCCTCGTCGACATCGGCGGGACGGATCGTGAAGGGCACGCCGGCCCCGGTCAGCATGTCGCGGCGCGCCGCGCTGCCCGAGGCCAGCACCAGACGCTCGCCCGGCGCGCCGGTCACCAGCTGGCTCCGACCCGGCGGGTGCGGCGCTCGCTGACCAGATTGATGACGGCCGCGGCCGTTTCCTCGATCGAGCGGCGGGTGACGTCGATCACCGGCCAGCCGCGTCGTTCGAAGGCCCGGCGGGCCTTGACCGTCTCGTCGCGCACCGCGTTGTGATCGACATAGGCCGAGGCCCGCTGGGCATTGAGGCCCTCGAGCCGGTTCTTGCGGATCTGGACCAGCCGGTCGGGCGAGACGGTCAGGCCGATGACCAGGGGGTTTTTCAGGGCGACCAGCCGTTCCCCGTCCTCCTGGCCCGGGATCAGCGGCACATTGGCGGCGCGGATGCCACGGTGGGCCAGATAGATGCAGGTCGGGGTCTTGGAGGTGCGACTCACGCCACAGAGCACGACATCCGCGCTTTCCAGCTGTTCGGTCGTGCCCTGGCCGTCGTCGTGGGCCATGGCGAAATCCAGCGCCGAAATCCGGTTGAAATAGTCATTGTCCAGCGTGTGCTGGGCCCCGACCCGGGTCGACAGGGCCGCGCCGAGATAGCGGGACAGGGCCCCGACCAGCGGATCGAGGGCCCCGATCTGCGGCATGTCGAGGTGCCGGCAGCCGGTCTCGAGCTGTTCACGCAACTCCCGGTCGACGATGGTGTGCAGCACCACGCCGGGCGCTGACGCCATTTCCTCCAGCACCCGCTCCATCTGTCGTGGCGACCGCACCAGGGCATAGATGTGCTCGATCGGAATGACCCCGTCGAACCGGGCGGTCACCGCCTTGGCCATGGCGTTCAGGGTCTCACCGGTGGAGTCCGAGACCAGGTGAACATGGAAATAGGTGGCCAGGCGGGCACTTCCCGGGATGCGGGCGGGCGTCATCGGGGCGGGCTCATCGAATAAGGCTCATGGAACCGAAGACTCCTGGGGACGAAGGCGGGCGCCGATCAGGGACGACGGCCGCCGGCGGGGCACGGTTCTCTATAGCCGGACCCGACCGGAGCGGCGAGCGGGGATGAGCCGGGACGAACCGCCCGGCCCGGCGGCACTCCATCCCCGGCCTCCGCAGCCCGGGCCGCCCTGCTGGGGACAGGCTTAACAAACTCTTAACGCCCCCCGGCATCATCCCGGGTCCGGAACGGTCCCCCGGGCCCGCCAGTTAAGGTTTTGTTAAGCATTATCCCCGGTTTCAACAGGCGCTACCGGTCAGGCCGGCAGACCCGCTCCGGGCCGTGGACAAGGCCGGTTCCGGGCAGGACAGACGTGGTTCTGTCCCCGCCATCCCGGGGCCCAGCTACCTGCCTCCATTCTTTTTCGAATCTTTTATAAGAAGGGTAGGCAGGGCGAGGCTTGAGCGAACCGGGTCCGACCCGTAAAGCCCAATGCATGACGAACCCCATGCTGCTTCGCGTACTCCAGGGTGAGACCACGGCCCGGCCACCGGTGTGGTTCATGCGTCAGGCCGGGCGCTACCTGCCGGAGTACCGGGCGCTGCGGGCGACGACCCCGGATTTCATCTCGTTCTGCCTGACACCCGAGAAGGCCGCCGAGGCGACCCTGCAGCCGATGCGGCGGTTCGGTTTTGATGCGGCGATCGTCTTCGCCGATATCCTGCTGATCCCCCGGGCCCTGGGCCAGAAGGTCTGGTTCGAGGCCGGCGAGGGTCCACGACTGGGGGCGATGCCGCCGGTCGAGGCCATGCGCGATCTGACCGAAGGGGCCGGCGAGGCGCTGAAAGCGGTGGGTCAGACCCTGTCTCTGGTGCGGGCGGCGCTGGATGCGGACAAGGCGCTGATCGGCTTTGCCGGGGCCCCGTGGACGGTGGCCACCTATATGCTGGACGGCGAGGCCCGCAGCATCGGCAAGGGCGAACGGGCCACAGCCCGGACCTATGCCTATGCCGATCCCGAGGGGGTCGACGCCCTGCTGGCGGTGCTGGTCGAGGCCACGGCCCACTATCTGAAGATGCAGGCCGACGCCGGGGCCCAGGTGCTGAAGATCTTCGAGAGCTGGGCCGAGGGCCTGCCGGAGGATCTGTTCGAGCGGCTGGTGCTCAAACCGCATCAGGCGCTGGTGCGGCGGGTGCGCGAACTGGGCGTGACCGTGCCCCTGATCGGTTTTCCGCGTGGTTCGGCGGCCCTGGCCGAACGCTATGCGCGCGAGACGGATTTCCAGGCGGTGGCGCTGGATACCGCCTGTCCGCTGGAGATCGGGCAGAGGGTGCAGATGATCAAGCCGATCCAGGGGGCACTGGACCCCCTGTTGCTGCGGATCGGCGGGGACGGGCTGGACCGGCGCGTCGATCAGCTGCTCGAGGCCTGGGGCCAGGGGCCGTGGATCTTCAATCTCGGCCACGGTATCCTGCCGGATGTGCCGATCGCCCATGTCGAGCAGGTGCTGAAGCGGATCGGGGCGCAATGACCCGGGGCGGCGGACGGCGTATCGCGGTGGTGGTGTTCAACCTCGGCGGCCCCGACAGCGCCGCGACGGTGCGCCCCTTCCTGTTCAACCTGTTCAACGACAAGGCGATTATCGGCCTGCCCGCCCCGTTCCGGACCCTGCTGGCCTGGTGGATTTCGTCGCGGCGGGAAAAGCCGGCCCAGGCCAATTATGCGCTGATGGGCCCGCAGTGGAACGGCGGGTCGCCGCTGTTGCCCCAGACGCTGGAGCAGACGACCGCGCTGGAAGCAGTGCTGGGCGAACGCCTGCCGGGCGATACGGTGCGGGTATTCACCGCGATGCGCTACTGGCATCCGATGACGGCCGAGACCGTCACCCGGGTGACGGCCTGGACGCCGGACCAGCTGGTGCTGCTGCCGCTGTATCCGCAGTATTCGACCACCACGACCGCCTCGTCGGTCAAGGCCTGGACCGAGACCTACCGGGGGCCGGGCGTGACCCGCACGGTCTGCTGCTATCCGCAGGCACCGGGCTGGATCGAGAGCCAGGCCGCCGCCATCCGGGCCTGCCTCGAAGAGGCCGGTAACCGGCCGATGCGGGTGTTGTTTTCAGCCCACGGCATTCCCGAGCGTCTGGTGACCCAGAAGGGTGATCCCTATCAGGAACAGGTCGAGGCCGGTTGTGCCGCGGTGGCGGCCCGGGCCGGACTGACCGACTGGTCGATCTGCTACCAGAGCCGGGTCGGACCGATGACCTGGCTGGGGCCGTCGACGCCGGAGGCCATCTGTCAGGCGGCCGTGGACGGGGTCGGGGTGGTGATCGCGCCGATCGCCTTTGTCTCCGAACATATCGAGACCCTGGTCGAGCTGGACATCGAATACGCCGAGCTGGCGGAACAGGTCGGGGCCCGGCCCTATCTGCGCGTACCGACCCCGGGAACCGCGGCCCCCTTCATCGAGACCCTGGCTGAGGCGACGGTGCAGGCCCTGGACCGGACCGGCACGGCCCCGTTCGGCCCGGGCTGCCAGGGGGACCGGGCGGCCTGTCCCTGTCAGGCGGAGCGACGCGCGGCATGAGTTTCGACACCTTCAACCTCGTGCGGGGCCTGCATATCCTGGCGGTGATCGCCTGGATGGCGGGCATGCTGTTCCTGCCGCGTCTGTTTGCCTATGACGCCGAACAGGCAGGCCGGGCCGAGCCCCTGCGCTCGGAAATGCAGACCCTTCTGCGCGAATGGCAGCGTCGCCTGCTGAAGATCATCATCAATCCGTCGATGATCGCGGCCTGGGTGTTCGGCGTCTGGTTGATCCTGATCCATGTCTACACCTTCGGCGAGGGCTGGGCCTTTCTGGCGCAGCCGTGGATGGCGACCAAATTGCTGGCGGTGACCGCGCTGAGCGCCTGGCACGGCTTTCTGGCCGGAGAATTCCGCCGCATCGGGGCCGGCACCTCGGTGCGGACCGGCCGCTTCTGGCGCATGACCAATGAGATCCCGTTCCTGATCGCCGTGATCGCCGTGCTGTCGGTGACGGTTGAATGGAGGTTCGGCTGAGCCGTCCCGCTTGACCTGACCGGGCCGGCGTGGTTTCGCTGGCGGCGAGCCGTCCCACATCTGTCCGGGGCGGCCCCTCTCTCCTGCGACGCCCGTGGCCCTGTGCCCGGGACGACCCGTCGCCTCTCCTGCCGGCCGCGAGGCCAGACATCGCCAAGCCCGCCCCGACCCCGCTGCTCGCGGGCCCTCGCGGTCGCGCGCAGACCTGTAAGACCATGACCGACCAGACCGACACGCCCGACATTGAAACCGCCGTCGAGACTCCGGAGGCGGAAGCCCCCGACGTCGACAACCACGGCAAGCGCGAGGTGTCGGCCACGGACCTGCCGCTGGTCGACCAGGAGTCGGACGACGAGGACGACGACGGCGAGTCGATCGTGCCCAATGGCCGCATCACCCTGCAGGAGCTGAACGACAAGACGCCGGCCGATCTGGTCGCCTTCGCCGAGCAGCTGGAGATCGAGAACGCCTCCAACCTGCGCAAACAGGACCTGCTGTTCGCCATTCTCAAGACCCTGGCGGACGAAGAGGTCGAGATCATCGCCTCGGGCGTGCTGGAAATCCTGCCCGACGGCTTCGGCTTCCTGCGCAGTCCCGACGCCAATTACCTTCCGGGTCCGGACGACATCTATGTGTCGCCGTCGCAGATCCGCCGCTTCGGCCTGCGCTCGGGGGATACGGTACACGGGGCCGTGCGCGGCCCGCGTGAGGGCGAGCGCTATTTCGCCCTGCTCAAGGTCGACACCATCAATTTCGAGGACCCGGAAACGGTCCGCACCAAGGTCCTGTTCGACAACCTGACGCCGCTCTATCCCGACGAGCGCTTCACCATGGAGATCCAGGATCCGACGCTGAAGGATCGCTCGGGCCGGGTCATCGACATCGTCGCCCCCCTGGGCAAGGGCCAGCGCTGCCTGATCGTCGCCCCGCCGCGGGTCGGCAAGACGGTGATGCTGCAGAACATCGCCAAATCGATCGAAAAGAACCATCCGGAGGTCTTCCTGATCGTGCTGCTGATCGATGAGCGGCCCGAGGAAGTGACCGACATGCAGCGCACGGTGAAGGGTGAGGTCATCGCCTCGACCTTCGACGAGCCGGCGACCCGCCACGTGGCCGTGGCCGAGATGGTCATTGAAAAGGCCAAGCGTCTGGTCGAGCACAAGCGCGACGTCGTCATCCTGCTGGATTCGATCACCCGCCTGGGCCGGGCCTACAACGCCACCGTGCCGTCGTCGGGCAAGGTCCTGACCGGCGGTGTGGACGCCAATGCCCTGCAGCGGCCGAAACGCTTCTTCGGCGCGGCGCGCAACGTCGAACAGGGCGGCAGCCTGACCATCATCGCCACCGCCCTGATCGATACCGGCAGCCGGATGGACGAGGTCATCTTCGAAGAGTTCAAGGGCACCGGTAACTCGGAAATCGTGCTGGACCGCAAGGTCGCCGACAAGCGCATCTTCCCGGCCATCGACGTGCTGAAGTCCGGCACCCGCAAGGAAGAGCTGATCACGCCGAAGGACCAGCTGGCCAAGACCTATGTACTGCGCCGCATCCTCAACCCGATGGGTCCGCAGGACGCGATCGAGTTCCTGCTCGACAAGATGCGCCAGTCGAAGAATAACGCGGACTTCTTCCAGTCGATGAACACCTGATCCGTCTACGGACGGGTTCATGTTTCACGTGAAACGGAGACAGCGGCGATGAAGGTCAATATCGAGATCGAGTGCGAGCCGGCCGAGGCGCGGGCCTTTCTGGGTCTGCCCAATGTTGAACCGTTGAACGACCATCTCGTCAGCGAGATGCAGCGGCGCATGGACGAGAACATGTCGGCCATGAAGCCTGAGGAGCTGATGAAAAACTGGACCAGCTTCGGCATGCAGGCCCAGGACCAGTTCCGTAAGCTGATGGAAACCGCCGCGGGCAGCGCGGCCAAGCCGTGAACCGGGTCTCCTCCCCACAGCGTGGGGAGGGGGACCGCGAAGCGGTGGTGGGGTGTGGTCCCCGGTCTTCCGTCGTCCGCCCCTCCGTCACGCCGCTGGCGCGTCGTGCCACCTCCCCATCGCTGCGCGACAGGGGGGAGACATGAGTTCCGACACCATCTTTGCCCTGGCCACGCCGCCGGGGCGCGGGGCCATCGCCATCCTGCGCCTGTCCGGTCCGGACGTGGACCGGGTCCTGTCGGCCCTGGGAGCCGGCGGCCTGACGCCGCGCATGGCCAGCCTGCGCAGCCTCAAACACGACGACGAGACGCTTGACCAGGCGCTGGTGCTGCGCTTTCCGGGGCCGGCCAGCTATACCGGCGAGGACTGTGCCGAACTGCATCTGCATGGCGGCCGGGCCGTGGTCGAGGCCGTGGCCGGGGCCCTGACGGCCCTGGGCCTGCGTCCGGCCGAGCCCGGCGAGTTCACCCGCCGGGCGTTCGAGCACGGGCGGATGGATCTGGCCCAGGCCGAGGCCGTCGCCGATCTGATCGATGCCGAGACCCGCAGCCAGCGGACCCAGGCCCTCGGTCAGCTGGACGGGGCCCTGTCGCGGACCTATGCGCAGTTCCGGGCCGATCTGCTGACGGCCCTGGCCCTGGTCGAGGCCGAGATCGACTTTCCCGACGAGGATGTACCCGACAATCTGGCGCGCAGCGCCGGACCGATCCTCGACCGGCTGATCGCCGACCTGAAGCGGGCCCTGGCCGACGCGGGGCGCGGCGAACGGGTGCGGGCCGGCTATCGTATCGTGCTGATCGGCGAGACCAATGCCGGCAAGAGCTCGCTGTTCAACGCCCTGGTGGCGCGGGAGGCGGCGATCGTCACCCCGGTGGCCGGGACCACGCGCGATGTGCTGGATGCGGAACTGATCATCGGCGGCTATGCCGTGACCCTGTCGGACACGGCCGGGCTGCGGCTGAGCGCGGATGTGGTCGAGGTCGAGGGTGTGCGCCGCGCCCGGGCCCGGGCCGAGGCGGCCGAGCTGCGGTTATGGGTGCGGGGTCCCGGTGACATCCCCGGCGAGGCAGCGGCCCTGGTCCGCCCCGGCGACCTGACTGTCCTGACCAAGGCCGATCTGGGCCCGGTGAGTGCGGAAGGTGCGGACACCGTGGTGGTCAGTACCACGACCGGGGCCGGGCTCGGGGCGCTGCACGACCGGATCGCGGCGCGGCTGAGGGCCGATCTGGCCGGGGCCGACTTCCCGGCGGTGACCCGCGAACGGCACCGACGGCGCCTGGTCGAGGCTTTGGCCGCGGTCGAGGCGGGCCGGGCGGCGCTGGACCGGGGCCCGGAGATGGCCGGCGACGATCTGCGCCGGGCCGCCGCCGCCCTGGGCCGGGTCACCGGCGCGATCGGTGTCGAGGACATCCTCGGCGAGGTGTTCTCGACCTTCTGCATCGGCAAATAGGTTTCACGTGAAACGCTGCGTCGGTGGCGTTTGCCCGCCTTTTCCCCTATGTCCCGCCCCATGAAGCTGAAGTTCGACGTCATTGTCATCGGGGGCGGACACGCCGGCTGCGAGGCCGCGGCCGTATCCGCGCGCGCGGGGGCCGACACCCTGCTGCTGACCCAGCGGCTGGACACCATCGGCGAGATGTCGTGCAACCCGGCCATCGGCGGTCTGGGCAAGGGCCATCTGGTGCGCGAGATCGACGCCATGGACGGTCTCATGGGGCGTCTGGGCGACGTGTCCGGCATCCAGTTCCGCCTGTTGAACCGGTCGCGCGGGGCTGCCGTCCAGGGTCCGCGCAGCCAGATCGACCGGCGTCTGTATCGTGAAGCGATGCAGGCCGAACTGGCGCAGACGCCGAACCTGAGCCTGCGCGCGGGGACGGCCGAGCGGCTGATCCTCGACGGCGACCGGGTGGTCGGTGTCGTTACCGGCGACGGCGACGAGATCCGGGCCGCCGCCGTGGTCCTGACCACCGGCACCTTCCTGAACGGCGTCATCCATCGCGGCGACGAACGGATTCCGGCCGGCCGTGACGGCGAGGCTCCGTCGACGGGACTGGCCGCCGACCTGTACGGTGCCGGGCTGCAGATGGGACGGTTGAAGACCGGGACCCCGGCGCGACTGGACGGGCGCACCATCGCCTGGGAGCGGCTGGAGATGCAGGCGGCGGACGCGACGCCGGTGCCCTTCTCCTTCCTGACCGACCGGATCACCGTGCCGCAGATCGCCTGCGGCATCACCCATACGACCGAAGCGACGCACCGGATCATCGCCGACAACCTCGGGGAAAGCGCCGTCTACGGCGGACATCTGACCGGGCGGGGCCCGCGCTACTGCCCGTCGATCGAGGACAAGGTGGTGCGGTTCGCCGACAAGACCAGCCACCAGGTCTTCCTCGAGCCCGAGGGGCTCGACGATCCGACCGTCTATCCGAACGGCATCTCGACCTCGGTCGCCCCGGCGACCCAGTCGGCCTTCCTGCGCACCATGCCGGGGCTGGAGGACGTGGCCGTGT
Source organism: uncultured Brevundimonas sp. (assembly GCF_963975535.1). GTDB lineage: Bacteria > Pseudomonadota > Alphaproteobacteria > Caulobacterales > Caulobacteraceae > Brevundimonas. The sequence goes on from NZ_CAXBHE010000005.1 coordinate 137,639, forward strand.
TCCGCTTCGGCTATGCCATCGAATATGACTATGTCGACCCGCGCGAGCTGACTCCGGCCCTGGAGGTCAAGCGGCGGCCGGGCCTGTATCTGGCCGGCCAGATCAACGGCACCACGGGCTATGAGGAGGCGGGCGCTCAAGGCTTGATGGCCGGGCTCAACGCGGCCCGGGCCGCGTCCGGATCGGACCCGGTCGTGCTGGGGCGGGACCAGGCCTATATCGGGGTGATGATCGACGATCTGGTGACCCGCGGTGTGACCGAGCCCTACCGCATGTTCACCAGCCGGGCCGAGTACCGGTTGACGCTGCGCGCCGACAATGCCGATCAACGGTTGAGCCCGGTCGGAATCAATGCCGGAGTCGTCGGTCCGGACCGGCAGCGGCTGTTCGCGGCCAAGGCGGCGCAACTGGCCGAGGCGTCCGCCCTGGTGCGCGGGACCCGGTTCACGCCGAAGGAAGCCCAGGCCCTCGGGCTGAGCGTCAATGCCGACGGTCAGCGGCGGTCGATGCGCGATCTGCTGGCCTATCCCGGGGTCGATCTGACCGCGTTCGAGACCGCCTACCCGGCCACCGCCGGCTGGAGTCCGGCCGTGCGCGAACAGGTCGAGATCGATGCCGGCTACGCCAGCTATCTGGACCGGCAGGCCGCCGACGCCGTGGCCCTGCGCCGCGAGGAAGACCTGCAGGTGCCGTCCGACCTCGACTATGCCGCGATCGGCGGACTGTCGCATGAGATCCGCGAGAAGCTGACGCAGGTGCGGCCGCTGACCCTGGGGCAGGCCGGCCGGATCGAGGGCATGACGCCGGGGGCCCTGACGGCCCTGCTGTCGCACGTGAAAAAGACCCGGGTCGCCGCCTGATGCACGCACACCTCGCCGAGGCCGCGGCCGCCTTCCAGGCCCGGACCGGGGCCACGCCCGAACAGATGGCCGATCTGGAAGCCTTCCGGCAGGAGCTGGTGGCGGCCAATGCGGTGATGAACCTGGTCGGGCCCGACAGCCTGCCGGACTTCTGGAACCGTCACGTCTATGACTCGGCCCAGCTGCTGGAACACGCACCGGAGGCCCTGACCTGGGCCGATCTCGGGGCCGGGGCCGGGTTTCCGGGTCTGGTGCTGGCCATCCTGCTCAAGGGGCGGCCGGGCGCGCATGTCTGGCTGATCGACAGCCTGGGCAAACGCTGCCGTTTTCTCGAGATCGTCGTCGCCGATCTGGACCTGCCGGCGACGGTGATCAATGGCCGGGCCGAAACCCAGTCCCTGGCGGTCGACGTCGTCACCGCCCGGGCCCTGGCCCCGCTGGAAACCCTGCTGGGTTATGCACAACCGTACATCAAGCGGGGGGCGAAAGGCCTGTTCCTCAAGGGTGAGAAGGCGGAAGTTGAGCTGGCGACCGCGCGCCAGTCCTGGCGGGTCGACGCCGCCCTGTCCGTGTCGCGCAGTGATCCGCGTGGTCGTCTCGTAGAAGTCCGGAGTCTTCGCCGTGTCCCCTGACAGTCAAAGCCCGCGCAAGACCCGGGTGCTCGCGGTGTCCAACCAGAAGGGCGGGGTGGGCAAGACCACCACGGCCATCAACCTCGGCACCGCCCTGGCCGCGATCGGCGAGAAGGTGCTGATCGTCGACATGGACCCGCAGGGCAATGCCTCGACCGGTCTGGGTGTTCCACGTGAAACACGGCGGATCACCATCTATGACGTGATCGTCGACGGTCGGGCCGTCGATGAGGCCGCGGTCGAGACCACGGTGCCGGGCCTGCATATCATCCCGGGCGACAGCGACATGTCGGGGGTCGAGATCGAACTGGCCCAGGCCGATCGCCGCTCGTACCGCCTGCGCGATGCGCTGCAGGGCCAGGGCCGCGACGGACATACCCGGTATGACTATGTGCTGATCGACTGCCCGCCGTCGCTGAACCTGCTGACCCTGAATGCGATGAGCGCCGCCGACGCCGTGCTGGTGCCGTTGCAGTGCGAGTTCTTCGCGCTGGAAGGCCTGAGCCAGCTGATGAAGACGGTCGAGATGGTGCGTCAGAGCCTGAATCCGGCGCTGGAAATCCAGGGCCTGGTGCTGACCATGTTCGACCGGCGCTCGACCCTGTCCGGCCAGGTGGCCGCCGATGTGCGTGCCCATTTCGGCGACAAGGTCTATGACGCGGTGATCCCGCGCAACGTCCGCGTGGCCGAGGCGCCGTCGTTCGGCAAGCCGGCCCTGATCTACGATCTGAAATGTGCCGGCAGCCAGGCCTATCTGAAGCTGGCCCGGGAAGTCGTGGGGCGCGAGCGCCAGCGCCGCCTCCAGCCCGCCTGAACCCATGCAAGAAAACGGAACCGATAGAGTGTCAGAACGTCAAAGAGGCCTGGGGCGCGGATTGTCGGCCCTGCTGGGTGAACAGATCAGCGAAAGCGTTTCCGTCAGTGGCGGGGTCACCCCGGGCGGCGTCCTGATGGTGCCGGTCGAGAGCCTGAAGCCCAATCCCGACCAGCCCCGTAAACAGTTCGACGCGGCCGAGCTGGACGAACTGGCCGCCTCGATCCGCGACAAGGGGGTGCTGCTGCCCATTCTGGTGCGGGCCCAGCCCGGCGAGGACGGGATGTGGCAGATCATCGCCGGCGAGCGGCGCTGGCGCGCGGCCCAGCTGGCCCGGCTGACCGAGGTGCCGGTTCTCGACCGGCCGATGGACGATCTCGAGGTGCTGGAAGTCGCCATCATCGAGAATGTCCAGCGTTCGGACCTGAACCCGCTGGAAGAGGCCAATGCCTATGCCCTGCTGATGGAGCGGTTCGGCCGCACCCAGGACGCGGTGGCCGGGATCGTCGGCAAGAGCCGCAGCCATGTGGCCAATACGCTGCGCCTGCTGCAGCTGCCGGAAGGTGTGCTGGAGCATGTTCTGGCGGGGCGGCTGTCGGCCGGCCACGCCCGGGCCCTGATCACCGCGCCGGACGCGGCGGCGCTGGCGGAACAGGTGCTGGCCCAGGGACTGAATGTGCGTCAGGCCGAGGCCCTGGCCCGGCAGGCGGCGGCCGGACCCAAGCCGGCCCGGGTCGGCAGCGAGCGCGACACCGGTGGCAATGCCGATGTGGCGGCGCTGGAGCAGGACCTGGCCGATGCCCTGGGCCTGAAGGTCCAGCTGGTCGACCGGCGCGGCAAGGGTGAGCTGACGATTCGCTACGCCAGCCTGGAGCAGCTGGATGACCTGTGCCGACGGTTGATGCGGTCCTGAGCCGGGACGTGCTATGGTGGCGTCATGACTGACAAGATCCCGACCCCCGAATCCGCCGCTGACGCCCTGAAGCGTGTGCTCGCCGCCAAGCGCGGGGCACCCGCGGCCCATGCCGGGTTCGACGGCGGCAAGGCGGGCGAGCGGGTCATCGCGGCCAAGAACGTCGCCCTGGCCAAACCGGCCTTCCGCAAGGCCTCCAAGCGGGGCTAGCCTGTTTTGGCATCCGGTCGATCGACCTGGAGCCAAAAAAAGGGCCCGGCTTCAATCGGGAGCGAAATCTGAGCTGCGCCGGCCCTTCGTCCAGCACGACCGATTTGTGCCTAGAGGCCCAGTCGCCGCGCCCGCGCCGCGATTTCCAGCAACAGACGTTCCGCCAGCAGGGCATCGGGTGACCCCGTGGTCTTGGTGGCGACGTCGGCCGTATTGATGCTGTCCAGCACCCGGTCGAGATCCTCCAGGCGCCAGTTGCGGGCCTGGCGCAGCATTTCGCCCTCCTGTTTCCAGAAGACGCCGGCGGCCTTGGCCGCCTCCTTGGCGTTGGCCCCGTTGGCCTGCAGCACATTGATGCGCCGCAGCCTGCCCAGATGGATCGAGGCCTGACGCACGGCCATGACCGGGCTTTCGCCCTCGGCCAGGGCCCGGCGCAGGCCGGCCTGGGCCGGGGCAGGGCGGCCACCGAAGGCCTGGAGGGCCGCATCCTGCAGCGAGGCGTCGGGTTCGACCCCGAGGTGGGCCTCCAGCTCCTCGACATCGATGGTCCGGCCCGAGCCGGGGCCGATATAGAGGGCCAGACGCTCGATTTCCTGACGCATCAGGCCCCGCTCGCGCGGCAGACGGCCGACGAAACGGTCGAGCGCGTCCGAGGTCAGCCCGACCTTGTCGGCAGCCAGGGCCTCGCGCGTCATCCGCGCGACATCCCCGGTCTCGTCCTCGTAGCAGACGATGGCGGCGGCCCCCTTTGCCCCCTCGGCGGCCTTGCGCAGGGCCGAGTCGCGGCCCAGAACGCCCGCCTCGATGACGAGGACGGCGTCCGGATTGTAGCCACCGTCGGCGTGGACCTTGAGCGCGGCGGCCAGCATCTTGTCGATCGCCGACTTCTCGGCCGACAGTCGCACCCGCACGAGACGACGGCCGCCGATCATCGACAGGGCGGTCAGGGCCTCGTCCAGACGGGCCTCGTCACCGTCGATGTCGCTGTCGGTCAGCAGGGTGACATTGAAGGGGTCGTTGAGATCCGGTGTGATGGCGCGGCACAGGATACCGGCGCGCTCGCCGACCCCGGACCGGTCCTTGCCGTGGATCAGAACCGCCCGGATCGCCGGGTCGGGCCGGGCCAGGAAGCGGTCGATCTCGGGGCGTTTCGACAGGATCACGGCTGCGGGGGCGTCCCCGACAGCGCGCGCAGCAGATTGAGGCGGATGCGGCGGGCGAGGGCGGCCGCGGCCCGGTCCTCGCCGTCCTGCTGGGCCGCGATGGCGGCATAGGGCTGGTCGGCCGCCGCATAGGTGGTGGTGACGACCTCGACCCCGCCCAGCGGCGTGCCGCCGGTGACGGGTGTCAGGGTCCAGGCCCCGCGGACCGTCAGCTCGTAGCGGGTCGCCGTGTCGTCGATGCGACGGCCGAGCGGCCGACGGGACTGCTCAACGACGGTTTCCAGTCGCCACAACGGCGGCCGGCTGCCGTCGTGGGCCAGCACGTCGTCGAGCTGTTCGCGCAGGCGGTAGCCGAGCCGGTCGTCCGGGGTCGAGACGGTGATGCGCGACAGGCCGGAACCGGCCCCGGCGTCCCCGTACAGGGGCGTAAAGCCGCAGCCGGACAGGGCCAGACACAGCAGCGGGGCCGCGACCAGCAGGGCGAGCGGACCCCGCATCAGCCGACGACCAGATTGACGATGCGATCCTTGACCACGATGACCTTGCGAACCGAGACAGCGTTGCCCGACAGATAGGCCTGAATGACGGGATTGGCGAGGGCGGCGGCCTCGACATCGGCGTCGGCGGCCCCGCGGGCCATGGTGATCTCGCTGCGGCGCTTGCCGCTGATCTGGATCGGCAGGACCACCTCGTCGTCGGCCGCGAGGGCAGGATCCCATTCGGGCCAGGGCGCGTCGAGCACGAGGCCGGTCTCACCCAGGCGTGTCCAGCATTCCTCGGCCAGATGGGGCGTGAAGGGCGCAACCAGCCGGGCCAGGGCCGACAGGGCCTCGCGCCGGGCGGTGCCGCCCGCCTTGTCGTGGGTCCGCACCGTGGCGACGAAGGCATACAGCTTGGCGATGGCCGAGTTGAAGCGGAAGCCCTCGACCCCTTCGGTGACGGCGCGGATGGCCTTGTGGGTCTCGCGGCGCAGGGCCGTGTCGGCGGCGGCGTCGCCCGGACGGTCGGGGTTGAAGCCGTCGAACTCGGCCCAGACGCGCTGGACGAAGCGGGACGCGCCCTCGACGCCGCCCGTGGTCCACTGCACGTCGCGCTCGGGCGGGCTGTCGGACAGGACGAACAGCCGCCCGGCGTCGACGCCCCAGGTCCCGACGATCTGTTGCGGGGCGACGACGTTCTTCTTCGATTTCGACATCTTCTCGATGTCGCCGATGGTCAGGGCCTCGCCGGTGGATATCTGGCGCGCCGAGCGCTGGCCGCCGTCATGGGCCAGGTCGACATCGGTGGGCTCGACCCACTGGCCGTCGGCGCGGCGGTAGGTCTCGTGGACCACCATCCCCTGGGTGAACAGGCCGGCAAAGGGTTCGCGGACGTTCATCAGGCCGGCGTCGCTGAGGGCCCGGCTGATGAAACGGGCGTACAGCAGGTGCAGTACGGCGTGCTCGACCCCGCCGATATACTGGTCGACCGGCAGCCAGTGGTCAGCGGCGGCCCGGCTGATCGGTTCGGCCGCGGTCGGGTCGGTGAAGCGGGCGAAATACCAGCTGGAGTCGACAAAGGTATCGAGGGTGTCGGTCTCGCGTGTCGCCGCCTCGCCGCAGGTCGGGCAGGTTACATGTTTCCAGGTCGGGTGGCGGGCCAGCGGGTTGCCGGGCACGTCGAAGGTCACGTCCTCGGGCAGGACGACCGGCAACTGGTCGGCCGGAACCGGCACCACGCCGCACGACGGGCAGTGGATGATCGGGATCGGGCAACCCCAGTAACGCTGACGGCTGACGCCCCAGTCGCGCAGGCGATAGATGGTCGCGCCCTCACCCCGGCCGGCAATCTCGATGCGGCCGATGGCCTCGACCTTGCCCGCCTCGATCGACAGGCCGTCGAGGAAGCCGGAGTTGAACAGGGTGCCGGGACCGACATAGGCCTCGTCGGTGACGGTGAAATCATCGCCCGCGCCCTCGGGCCGGACCACCGGCAGGACCGGCAGGTCGTATTTGCGCGCGAAGTCCAGATCCCGCTGGTCATGGGCCGGGCAGCCGAAAATCGCCCCGGTACCGTACTCCGACAGGATGAAATTGGCGATCCAGACGCTGATCTCGCGGCCGTCGAAAGGATGGATGACCTTCAGGCCGGTGTCCCACCCGATCTTTTCGGCCTGTTCGATGTCGGCCTGGGAGGCCCCGCCCTTGCGGCATTCGGCGACGAAGGCGGCGACGCGGGGATCAGTTTCGGCCAGGGCCCGGGCGATCGGATGGTCGGGCGCGATGCCCATGAAGGCCGCCCCGAACAGGGTGTCGGGCCGGGTGGTGTAGATGTCGAGCCCCTCGGGGGCGGCGGCCGGGGCCGTGCCGGCCCAGGCGAAGGTCATCTGCAGGCCCTTGGACCGGCCGATCCAGTTTTCCTGCATCAGCCGGACCTTGTCGGGCCAGCGGTCCAGATCGGCCAGGCCGTCGATGAGATCGTCCGCATACTGGGTTATGCGAAGAAACCATTGATTGAGCTTGCGTTTTTCGACGGTTGCCCCGGAGCGCCAGCCCTTGCCGTCGATGACCTGTTCATTGGCCAGCACGGTGTTGTCGACCGGATCCCAGTTGACCACCCCGTCCTTGCGATAGACCAGGCCCTGTTTGAACAGTTCGAGGAACCAGGCCTGTTGCTGGCCGTAATAGGCCGGGTCGCAGGTGGCGAACTCGCGTGACCAGTCCAGCGACAGGCCCAGCAGTTTCAGCTGCTCGCGCATCGTCGCGATATTGGCCCGGGTCCAGTCTCCGGGATGCACGCCCCGTTCCATGGCGGCATTCTCGGCCGGCATGCCGAAGGCGTCCCAGCCCATCGGGTGCAGGACGTCGAACCCCTGGGCCCGTTTGGACCGGGCCACGACGTCGCCCATCACATAGTTACGGGCATGGCCCATGTGGATGTTGCCCGACGGATAGGGAAACATCTCCAGCACATAGTATTTGGGCCGGCCGGTGCCGGCCGTCGGCATGGAAAAGGCGTCGGCGGCCTGCCAGCGCGCCTGCTGGCGGGGTTCGGTGATCTTGGGCTCGTAGCGGGCCACGGATTATCCTGAAGAGGGCTCTCCAGGGAGGTGGCCTGAGAGAGGCTTTGGAAAAAGTGGGCCTCAGCCCGCGTTGGACAGGTTCAGCTGACGCGCCTTGGTGAGGATCGCATTCTCCAGATCGGTCTCGGTCTGGGGAGCCACCGGCGCGGCGGTCCACTCACCGGCGGCGTTGCGGACCTCCTTGGTCACGGTGACGTTCAGGGCGTCGGCGCGCAGGCGCGTGTCGAGGATGAAGACCGTGGCCTTGAAGCGCTCGTTCGGCGACTGGGGGTCGGTGTACCAGTCATAATTGACCACGCCGCCCCAGGGGTCGGCCGTCATCAGGGGCATGAAGCTGAGAGTGTCGAGGGTGGCGCGCCACAGATAGGCGTTGACGCCGATTCCGCCCTGGGCGTCGGCCCTCGGGGCTTTGGGGCCCAGGCCGGGCAGGTGCACGCCGCCACAGCCCGAGAGCATCAGGCCGGAAGCGATCAGGGCGATCGCAGCGCCGCGAACCAGGACCATAGGGATTCTCCGTTCAGAAGTGGACGCCGAACGCATCACCGAAGGACTCAGGATGCGCGCCGACGGCCCCGCGCTTGAGGTCAGGCGCCGCAGCGACGTTGTATAACACGGTGAAAAGGGGCGATGACAAGGCGAAGTCACGGGCGAAGTCACGGAGATTGCTGCTCCGGAGCCTCACAACGACCCCCCTGGAGGGGGGCGGCGGGGCCGGATCGCCCGCCACGCGAGTCATTTTCGGCCAATTCACGTGACGCTTGAGCCACAGGCGTCGACAGAGTCTGGCGCCGGGGCCATTGAAACCCCACCTTCCGTTGACCCCAAAGACCGCTGGTGTCTTATTCAAGGGGTGCTCCGGCCGTTCCGGCCCGGGCTCTAACATCGCCGCCCCGACTCACCGGCGCGGACTCAGGATCGAATATGCAACGGTACGTGGTCATTGCTGCAGTCATCGGAGGTCTGGCGGTTCTCGCCCTGGCTGACGACGCCTCGGCCCAGACCACCCGCACCCGCGCCCCGGTCGTGACCCTGTCCGAGGCCGGCACCGCCCGCACGGCGACGACCCCGCCGCGCCGCGGCCTGCAGTTCAACGAAAGCGGTCGCTGGGGCCTGAATTTCAACCTCAGCCAGCCCGTCGGTCGCGAAGCCGACTGGGGCGATGTCGAGGCCGGGGCCTATTACCGGATCAATCCGCGCCTGCGCGTCGGTGCCGCTGCGGGTCTCGCCGCGCCGGAGGCCGATCCCGGGCGTCTGTCCGAGACCGACCGCCGCGCCGCGCCGCGCTTCCGGCTGGAATCCATCTTCAAATTCTGACCCCGTGGCCGAAGGCTGCCTGGATCGACGCCACGCCGGCCAGGCCACAGGCCCCGGACCCCCTCAGGCTGTCCGCATTGTCGGCGCTGAGTCCGCCCAGGGCGTAGACGGGCACCGGCGCGTCGCGCACGAGGGCGGCGAAGGCCGTCACGCCCAGAGCCGAACGGTGGGCCGAGGCCCCGCCCGCGGCGAACACCGGGGACAGCACCGCGGCCGACAGGGCGCGGGCCCCGGCCAGGCTGGTGGCGGAATGGACCGCACCGGTCACCTGCCAGCCCGGATGCCGGCGGCGCAGGTCGTCGGCCCGGTCGAGCGCCCGTTCCGGCAGATGCACCCCGTCCGCTCCCACCGCCTGTGCCAGATCGGCGTCGAGGCCGATCAGCAGCCGAACGCCCCGTGCCGCCGTCAGGCGACGCAGCCGCTCGGCCACGGACCGGGCGTCGGCCGCCCCGAAGCTGCGATAGACGACCGCGGCACCCGGCGGCAGGGCCGCCGCCGTCAGCCAGGGTTGCGGGGTGCGCACCGGGTCGGTGAAGAACAGCAGGGCCGGCCGGCCGGGATCACGGCTGACTCCGGCGGCGGCGCGGGCTAGACCGGTGGCGGCCCCCCACAGGGTTTCGGCGTCCGCGGACAGGATCATGACCCCTTCTTTGCCTGCTTCCCCGTCGGCGTCCACGTCGATCGACGGCATCGCCGCGCGCCTGGCCGGGGTGCAGGCCGGAATCGTCGCAGCCTGCGCCACGGCCGGCCGTGATCCGGGGGCGGTGACCCTGACGGCGGTGTCCAAGACCCAGCCACCCGACGCGATCGACGCCATCCTCGCCGCCGGGCAGCGGGTGTTCGGGGAGAACCGGGTGCAGGAGGCCCAGGGACGGTGGCGCGCGCGGCGGCCGGACCTGCCTGATCTGGAATTGCGACTGATCGGGCCGCTGCAGACCAACAAGGCGGCCGAGGCGCTGGCGCTGTTCGAGGTGATCGAGACCCTCGACCGCGAAAAACTGGCCCGGGCCCTGGCCAGGGCGGCCGAAACCAGCGGGAAGACGCCGCGCGTGCTGGTCCAGGTCAATACCGGGGCCGAGCCGCAGAAGGCCGGGGTGCCGGTCGACGGGGTCGACGCCCTGATCGGCGTCGCCCGCGACCTGGGCCTGATCGTCGAGGGCCTGATGTGTATTCCGCCGGTCGCGGACGATCCGGTGCCGCATTTCGACCGGCTGGCCGCACTGGCCCGGCGCAACGGCCTGGCGGGGCTGTCGATGGGCATGAGTGCCGACTATGAGGCGGCGATCGCTCGGGGGGCGACCCATGTGCGGGTCGGATCGGCCCTGTTCGGGGAACGAAATGCGCCCTGAAACAGCTCTAAAGACAATCAATGCCCGAAATCGCGCGTCCAAGCCTTGGCGCGGGGGGCAAGCCTCGCCATTCTTGTGACATGCCCACGCCCAGAACCCTGCTGATCATCGACGATGACGACGACCTCCGCGAAGCCCTGGCTGAACAGCTGGCGCTGCATGAGGAGTTCCGTACCGTCCAGGCCGCCAACGCCACGGACGGCATCCGTCTGGGCCGCGAGGTGCGGGCCGACCTGATCCTGCTGGACGTCGACCTGCCGGACATGGACGGCCGCGACGCCTGCCGCGAACTGCGCAAGGCCGGGGTCACCACTCCGATCATCCTGCTGACCGGCCAGTCGTCGGAGGCGGATACGGTGAAGGGGCTGGAAGCCGGGGCCAATGACTATGTGACCAAGCCGTTCCGGTTCGCCGTGCTGCTGGCCCGGATTCGCGCCCATCTGCGCAGCCACGAACAGTCCGAGGACGCCGTGTTCCGCATCGGCCCCTACGAGTTTCGCCCGGCCGGCAAGATGATGATCGACGAGAAGGGCCGCAAGATCCGTCTGACGGAGAAGGAAACCAGCATTCTCAAGTACCTGTATCGCGCCGGAGCCAAGGCGGTGATGCGCGAGGAGCTGCTGGCCGAGGTCTGGGGCTATAACGCCGGGGTCACCACCCACACGCTGGAAACCCACATCTACCGGCTGCGCCAGAAGATCGAGCCCGAACCCGGCCAGGCCCGGCTGTTGTTGACCGACACGGGCGGCTACCGGCTGCAGCCGTAGATCAGACGTCGAGGTCCATGGTGATGGGGGCGTGGTCGCTGGGCTGGGTCCAGGCGCGCACGGGTTCGTGAATCCGGGCGCTGCCGGGGACCACGGCCGGGGTCAGGCCCGGCGAGGTCCACAGGTGGTCGAGGCGCAGGCCGCGGTTGGATTTGCGGAAATCGGCGGCGCGATAGCTCCACCAACTGGCCAGTTTGGCGGGTTCCGGGTTCTGGTCACGGATCACATCGGCGAAGCCGCCGGCGGCCTGCAGCCGGCGCAGGGTCTCGACCTCCAGCGGCGTGTGGCTGACGATCTTCGACATATAGCGGTGGTTCCAGACGTCGTTCTCGCCCGGCGCGATGTTGAAATCCCCGGCCAGGACCAGCGGGCGCTGTTTGTCGCGGCCGGCCATCTCGCCGGTCAGTCGCTCGTAGAAGTCCATCTTGTGATCGAATTTCGGATTCTCGATCCGGTCCGGCACGTCGCCGCCGGCGGGGATGTAGAAATTCTGCACCTCGACGTCATCGACCATCACCCCCACGCAGCGGGCATGGCCCTCACGGCAGACATCGAGCGTCGGGGCCTCGGTGATCGGCTTGCGGCTGGCGATGGCCACGCCGTGCCAGCCTTTCTGGCCGCCGATCTTCAGATGGGGCAGGCCCATGGCCTCGAAGGCGGCACGGGGGAACTGGTCCTCGAGGCATTTGATCTCCTGCAGGCACAGGACGTCGGTTCGGGACTCGGTCACGAAGCGCGCGACCTGGTCGATGCGCAGGCGGACGGAGTTGATATTCCAGGTGGCGATACGAAGCATGGGGGCATCCTTAGTGGGGCCGCGGTCAAAAGGCTCCGCCTTTTCGACCCGACGCGGCCCTGGCGCTTCGCACAGGCTTTGCGTTCAAGCAGCGAGCCGTCGCGCGGCGAGCGTTAGCGCTCCGGGTATCGGCCGGACAAAAAAGCGCCCGGCGGGGGGCCGGGCGCCTTGAGGTCAGTGTCTGTCGCATCGTCGGGACGGGGATGAAATCCCGAACGGTCAGGGCAACTTGCGCCACCCTGTGTTCAAAGTGTCACGTCACAGGAAAAAAGTCAAAGGCCACGCCGCGACCCCTAGCGACGCCCGGCCCGGCGGGTCGGGTCGCGCAGGGTGAACAGACTGGCCGCCAGGTTGGGCTCGTTGACCAGGCTGGTCAGCTGGGTCCGGGTGCGACCGCCCTGGGCATCGGTGATCGTCCATTCCTGCAGCCGCACGGGATTGCCGGCGAAGGCGAGGATGACCGAGCCCTCGTTCGGCTTGTCGGAGTCGCGGGCGGTGATGGCGAAGGCCCCCGAGGCCATGCGGGTGACGCGGTCGATGCGCACCCCCTGGTCGAGGCGCACATTGCGCGCCAGGAAGGTCGACAGGGGTGTGGCCCCCAGCGGCACCTGGCGGAACACGTTCAGGCGCGGATCATAGCGTTTGACGTTGTTGCCGTCGGACACGACCAGCAGCCCGGCCGGATCGGTGTATTCGAACCGCATCTTGCCGGGACGCTGCAGCCAGAACCGGCCGGTGCGACGCTGGCCGCCGGGCGCGGTCTCGACGAAGTCGCCGCGGGCCGAGGTCAGATTCTGCAGATAGGCCTGGGCCTGGGCCAGGGTGGCGCGATCCTCGGCCGAGAGTCCGGCCTGGGCCGTGGCGGGCAGGGCCGCCAGCGACATCAGGGCGGCGGATCCAAGGGCAGCAGACCCAAGGGTGAAGGTGCGGCGTGAAACGGTCATCAATGTCTCCCGTTCGGGACGGTTGGCTGGAGCAGTCTATATGGGGGGCCGGCTTGTCGAAGCCATGTCGCGAGCCTGACCATATTCCGGCGGTGGGATGAAGCGTCGTTCATCGCCGGTTGGTCCCGGGCGGCCGTCTGGTGCCGTCCGGACCTGTGCCCTAAGACCGGGGGGAGCAGGGAGTTCCGAACGATGACCATGACGACGTTGCGCACCTGGGCCGTGATCGGCCTGATGACCGCGTCCCTGCCGGTGACGGCGCTGGCCCAGTCCGGGGCGCGAACGCCCTATCGCCAGACGCCGGCGGTTCTGGCGCAGCTGACCGATGTGCCGATCCCCCTGGATGCGCCGGGCCTGGGTGCCGACCGCACCGAATTCACCAGCCAGGCGGAGATGGAAGCCCATCTGCGTGGCCTGAAGGCGCGGGTGCCCGGCCTGTATCTTGGCTCGCTGGGTCAAACGTCCGGCGGCCGTGACCTGCCGTGGCTGGTGTTCACCGCCGAGGGGGTGCAGGACCTGGCCGCGGTGCGCCGGCTGAACCGCCCGATCGTCTGGCTGATGGGCCAGCAGCACGGCAATGAACCGTCCGGCGGCGAGGCCATGCTGGCCCTCGCCTCGGCGCTCGCCGACGGGGAGCTGGCCCCCCTGCTGGACCGGATCACCGTGGTGATTGTGCCGCGCATGAACCCGGACGGGGCCGAGGCCTTCACCCGCCGCACCGGCCTCGATTACGATCTCAACCGCGATCATCTGCTGGCGACCCTGCCGGAAAGCCGCGGCGTCCAGGCGGCCATGGTCCTGCTGCCGCCCGATGTGGTGGTCGACGCCCATGAATACGGGGCGTCCAGCCCGTTGCAGCGGTTCGGCCGGCTCAACGCCGCCGACCAGACCATTCTCGATGCGACCCATCCCGGGGTGCCCGCGGGCGTGACCCGGCTGGCGCGGACGACCTTTCTGCCGGCCATGGAGGCGCGGCTGCACGGGTCCGGGCTGAGTTCATCGGTCTATCTCAGCGGCATGCCGGCCACCGGTCCGCTGGTCACCGGCGGCACCTCGCCGGGGATTTCGCGCAACTATTACGGCCTGACCGGGGCGGTCTCCTTCCTGCTGGAGTCGCGCAACGGTGGCGGGCGCGAGGCCTATCAGCGCCGGGTCGCCAGCCACTATCTGGCGGCGGCGGGCCTGCTGGAGGCCGCGGCGGCTGACGGACCGCGCCTGCGCCGCACCGTGGCAACCGCCCGGCGGGCCATGGCCCGGTCGCGGGCCCCGCTGGCGGTGGCCTATGAGCCGCCGGTCCTGCCCGCCGTCCTGCCGCTGATGGATTCCGAAACCGGTGCGCCGAGTGCCGAGGCCATCGAGTTGCGCGATTCCCGCCAGTTGCGCGTCACCGAGACGCGCCGCCGGCCGCGCGGCTATCTTCTCGCCCCGGAGGCCGGCACGGCGATCGCGGCGCTGGAGATCAAGGGGATCCACGTCTGTGCCGCCGCGCCGCAGACGGCGGCCACCGAGGCGTTTCATGTCACCCGGACCGAGCCGATCACCCGCCAGACGCGTGAAGCCAGCACCCTGACCGAGGCCCTGCAGGTGCGACTCGAGGCGCGCAACGTCGCAGTGGGGGCCGACTGGATCTGGGTGCCGATGAACCAGGCGGGCGCGTCGGTGATCGCCGCCTCGCTGGAGCCGGACTCGGTCGGCAGCCACATCCACGTCGGCCTGGTGCCGGTGGCCGAGGACGGGATCGCGCCGGTCTATCGGGTGGTCCAGCGCACACCGCGGACCACCGGTCCCTGCTGAGGCCTCAGGCTTCCGTCACGCCATCGGCGGCGGGCCGGCCAGTACGTCGCGCTTGCCGGCGTGGTTGGCGGGGCTGACCACGCCTTCCTGTTCCATGCGCTCGATCAGGGTGGCGGCGCGGTTGTAGCCGATCTGCAGCCGGCGCTGGACGTAGGAGGTTGAGGCCTTGCGGTCGCGGGTGACCACGGCCACGGCCCGGTCGTACAGGTCGTCGCCGGTCGAGATGCCCTCGTCGCCGAACGCATTGTCGCCGTCGCCGTCCGGGTCGTCGGTGACCAGGTCCAGATAGTCGGGCTCGGCCTGGGCGCGCAGGTGGGCGCAGACCTCCTCGACTTCCTTGTCGTCGACGAACGGGCCGTGCAGGCGGGTGATGCGGCCGCCCCCGGCCATGTAGAGCATGTCGCCCTGGCCCAGCAGCTGTTCCCCGCCCTGTTCCCCGAGGATGGTGCGGCTGTCGATCTTGGAGGTGACCTGGAAGCTGATCCGGGTCGGGAAATTGGCCTTGATCGTGCCGGTGATCACGTCGACCGACGGGCGCTGCGTCGCCATGATCAGGTGGATGCCGGCGGCGCGGGCCATCTGGGCCAGACGCTGCACCGCCCCCTCGACGTCCTTGCCGGCGACCAGCATCAGATCGGCCATCTCGTCCATCACCACGACCAGATAGGGCAGGGGTTCGGGCCGGATCTTCTCGGATTCGTAGACGGGGCGGCCCTGGTCGTCGAAACCGGTCTGGACCGTGCGTTCGAAATGCTCGCCGCTGGCCTGGGCCGCGCGGGCGCGGTCGTTGTAAGAGGCGATATTGCGCACGCCGAGCTTGGACATGCGCCGGTAGCGGTCCTCCATCTCGCGCACCGTCCATTTCAGGGCGACCACGGCCTTCTTGGGATCGGTGACCACCGGGGCCAGCAGGTGCGGAATGCCGTCATAGACCGACAGCTCCAGCATCTTGGGGTCGATCATGATGAAGCGGCATTCGGCGGGACTGAGCCGGTACAGGATCGACAGGATCATCGCATTGACCCCGACCGACTTGCCCGAGCCGGTGGTGCCGGCGATCAGCAGGTGCGGCATGCGCGCCAGATCGGCGACATAGGGCTCGCCACCGATGGTCTCGCCCAGGGCCAGCGGCAGCAGATGCGCCGGCTTGTCGTATTCGGCGCTGGCCAGCAGGTCGCGCAGATAGACCGTCTCGCGCTTGGCATTGGGCAGTTCGATGCCGATGGCATTGCGGTTGGGCACGACCGAGATGCGGCAGGCGCGGGCCGACATGCTGCGGGCGATGTCGTCGCTGAGGGCCACGACGCGGCCGTGTTTGACGCCGGGGGCGGGCACCAGTTCATACAGGGTGACGACCGGGCCGGGCCGGATCTGGTCGATCGAACCGCGCACGCCGAACTCGGCCAGCACGCCTTCCAGCATCTTGGCGTTCTGCTTCAGCGCCTCCTCGTCGACCGAGGCCACGCGCTTGGGCGGCTTGGTCAGCATCGACAGCGGCGGCAGGTCGAAATCGCCCTTGGGCCGGACGAAGTCGAAGGCGGCCTGTCCGTCCTCGACCGCCCGTTTCGACGGTTTGGCGGCCTTGGTGGTGGCGACCCTGGGCTCGGGGGCCGAGCGGGCGGGCACGGGTGCCGGCGCGGTCCAGGGCGGAGTCGGATCGTCGTCGGCCGCCAGCTCGGGCTCGGGGCGGGGCCGCGGGCGGCGCGCGGCGCGGGCGGCCGGGGCGGCGACCGGGGCGGGACGGCGCAGGCCCCGGGCCCAGGCCGCGCCCTCGCCCAGGTCGGCCAGCCGCAGGCCGACGGCATAGCCGACGCTCCACAGGCCCAGCGGCAGGAACAGCAGGGCGGCATAGATGGCTCCGCCGGGGATGCGCAGGGCGGTCAGGGCCGAGATCAGCAGACCGCTGAGACCGTCACCCCACAGACCGCCGAGTCCGGTGGCCAGTGGCCAGGCGGCGGGGGCGGCCAGGGCCGACAGGCCGGCCGACACGGCCAGGACCCCGGCGGTGGCAGCCAGCGCCTTGATCGGGGTCGGCTTGAGTCTTTGCTGGATGGCGTCACCGATGGCCCCGGCCAGGCCGAAGGCGACCAGCAGAAGGGCGGCGGGCCAGGCGGCCAGGCCCAGCGACTGCATGGCCAGGTCGGCGAACAGGGCCCCGTTGGCCCCCAGCCAGTTGGACGGGGCCTGGCTGGAGGCGGCATTGAGGCTGGGGTCGGCCGGGTTCCACGACACCAGCGCCACCGTCAGCAGGGTCGCCAGCAGGGCCTGAAGCACGCCGCGGAACCGCACCACGAACGGCGCGTCCCAGAGGATGCGGGCACTGTCGAAGGCGCGCTGGCCGAGGACGAGGGCGGCGGACATGGCGAGGCGATCCCCGGGAAACAACAACTGACCCTCCTTGTCGCCCGGGCAGGGTTAAGAGGCTGTTTACCAGCCCCGGATCGGCCGTGGATTTCGGCAGGGGCATCGGGCCGGGGGCTGTGCGACCTCCGCGCCACTGGACGGCGCGGCGCGGCGGGGCGACAACCCTCCCATGAGCACGCCGGATTCCTATGACGTCATCATCGCCGGGGCCGGCATGGCCGGGGCCGGTTTCGCCCTGGCCGCGGCCCAGGCCGGGTTGAAGGTGGTGCTGGTCGATCCGCAGCCGTTCCCGGCCCAGCTGGCCCCGACCTTCGACGGCCGCTCGACCGCCATCGCCTTTTCGACCTTCCGCATGCTGGACGCCCTCGGTCTGGGCCCCGCGCTGCGCCCCCAGGCCTGCCGCATGGACCGGATCCTGGTCACCGACGGGCGACGGCCGGGGGCGGCGTCAAAGGCCGCCTCCCCCGCCTATCTGCGCTTCGACGCCGACGAGATCGGCGACCGTACCGGCGGCGAGCCGCTGGGCTATATGGTCGAGAACCGCCACATCCGCACGGCCCTGGCCGAGGCGGTCACGGCCGCCGGGATCGAGGTCCGGGCTCCGGCGTCGGTGGCGACGGTCGCGGTCGGACCGGCGCGGGCGCGGGTGACCCTGGCCGACGGGACGGGGCTGGAGGCCCCGCTGGTGGTCGGGGCCGAGGGCCGCAACTCGCCGGTGCGCACGGCGGCCCGGATCGACACGGTCGGCTGGGGCTACGGCCAGAGCGGGGTGGTCGCCACGGTGCGGCTGGGCCGCGACCATGGCAATGTCGCCCATGAGTATTTCCTGCCCGGCGGCCCGTTCGCCATCCTGCCGCTGACCGATCAGCGCGCCAGCCTGGTTTGGACCGAGACCACGCGCCGGGCCGAGGCGCTGCGGACAGCGTCGGATGCGGCCTTTTCCGCCCATCTGATGCGGCGCTTCGGCGAGTTTCTGGACGGGGCCACCGTCGAGGGGCCGCGCTTCGTCTATCCGCTGTCGCTGTCGCTGGCCGAGGCCCTGACCGCGCCGCGCATCGCCCTGATCGGCGACGCGGCCCACGGGGTCCATCCGGTGGCGGGCCAGGGGCTGAACATGGGGTTGAAGGACGCCGCCGCCCTGGCCGAGGTGCTGGCCGAGGCGATGCGGCTGGGTGAGGACATCGGGGCCGGGACGGTGCTGGATCGCTATGCCCGCTGGCGCCGTTTCGACAATGTGGCGCTGGCGGCCGGGTTCGACGCCTTTGTGCGGCTGTTCTCGAACGATCTGCCGCCGGTACGGCTGGCGCGCGGTCTGGGCATCGCCCTGGTCAACCGGGTCGGCCCGCTGCGCCGGGCCTTCATGCAGGAGGCGGGGGGGGCGACCGGCGATCTGCCGCGCCTGCTGAAGGGGGAGCCGGTCTGATGCGGGGTCTGGTCTGGGCAGCGATCCTTGGGCTGGCGGGGTGTGCCACGGTCGCGCCGGACGGACCCGCGGGTCCGGCGGCGGCGGATCTGGCGGCCCTGCTGGCAGTGAATCGTGTCGAGGTCCCGCAATTGCGCCGGGTGCAATGCGTCTTCATCGCCGAAGAGGGCTCGGAATGGGCCTGTCGCTACGAGGAGCGGTCCCGCGAGGGGTTCTGGGTCGGGCTGTCGACCATGGTGGCGCAGGCCGGGGCGGGCTGGGAATTGATCGACCGGCCGTGCAGCGCCGACGCGGCCCTGGCGGATCGGGGACGTTGCCGCCGCTAGTCCAGTTTGCGGGCTTCCTCGGGCAGCATGATCGGCACGCCGTCGCGGATCGGATAGGCCAGTCTGGCCCCTTTCGAGACCAGTTCCTGGCGCGTGCGGTCATAGGTCAGCCGCCCGCGGGTGACGGGGCAGATCAGGATCTCGAGCAGGCGCGGATCGACCGAGACGGGGGTATGGAAATTGTCGCTCATGACGCTGTCATACGCCCTGATCGCCCGGCGGGGTAGCGTGGATAAAGGCTCCGCGCTCAAGCAGGCCAAGGGCCGATAGCGCCGATTACTGGATGGACGGCGGGCCTTCGCCATCGCCGGTGTCGGCGGCGTCGATGCGCATCAGGGCAGTCAGAACCTCGGCGCGGTCCATCAGGCTCATGGCCTCGATCAGCGCCTGTTTCTCGGCCGGTTCAAACGGCAGGGCCATCGACAGGCTGTTGATCAGGGCCTCGGGCGGCGCGGATTCCGCCGTTTCCCAGTCGATTTCCAGGCCGCGGTTCTCGAGATAGGCGCGCAGGGCGTCGAGGAAGGGTTCGCGATCCATCTCCAGATCCGCCGGGGGCGAGACCAGGTCGGCCGCATAGGCGGAATAGTCGGCGCGGACCTGGCGATAGGGTCCCTGGGCCGGCAGTTCGGCGGTGACGCGGAAGCGGGCGCAGCCGGTCAGGGTCACCAGATAGCGGCCGTCGGAGGTCTCGGCGAAGCTGGTGATGCGGCCGACACAGCCGACCGGGGACAGGACCGGTAGTTCCGCGGGGCCGCCGGCGGGCTGGACCATACCGAGGATGCGGTCGCCGGCCATCGCGTCGTCGATCATGTTCAGATAGCGCGGCTCGAAGATGTTCAGCGGCAGCTGGCCGCGCGGCAGCAGGATGGTCCCGGGCAGCGGAAAGACCGGCACCACCTGGGGCAGGTCGGCGGCCTTGATATAGCCCTGGGCCATCATCGATCCCCCTAGGCGAACAGGATGGAGGACAGGCGTTTGCGCCCGTCACGGGCGACCTCTGACGAGGGCCCCGCGGCCTCGAACACGGTCAGAAGCTGTTTGCGCGCGGCCTGGTCGTTCCAGTCGCGGTCGGCCCGGACGATGGTCAGCAGATGGTCGACGGCCCCGCCGAAGTCGCCGCCGGCGGCGCAGGCGGCAGCCAGGTCGAAGCGGGCCTGGTGGTCGGACGGATCGGCGGCGACGCGGGCCTCCAGGGCCGTGGCCTCATGGTCGGGCGCGGCCGAGGCCAGGGCCAGCTGGGCGCGTACGCTCTGCACGGCGGGCTCGGTCGAGTCCTGCGGGGCCATGGCGATGGTCTGACGCGCCTGGTCGGCGTCCCCCCCGGCCAGGTAGACGCGGGCCATGCCGGCGATGGCCTTCTGGTTGTCCGGTTCGAGGTTGAGGACGTCGGCGAAGGCCTGGGCCGCTCCGCCCATGTCGTCGACGGCGAGGGATTCCGCGCCCAGCGACAGCAGGTGCTCGATGTCGGCATTGGCGCTCTCGCCACCGGTCAGCTTGTCGATGAAGGCGCGAATCTGGCTTTCCGGGACTCCGCCCTGGAAGCCGTCGACGGGCTGGCCGTTGACGAAGGCATAGACGGTGGGGATCGACTGGACCTTGAGCTGACCGGCGTAGGCCGGGTTCTTGTCGACGTCGATCTTGACCAGGGCCACGGCCCCGCCGGCGGCGCGCACGGCCTTTTCCAGGGCGGGGGTCAGCTGCCGGCACGGGCCGCACCAGGGGGCCCAGAAGTCGACGATGACCGGCCGGGTTTTCGACGCCTCGATGACCTCGGTCATGAAGCCGGCGTCCGAGCCGTCCTTGATCAGGTCGTCGTCTTTCCGGGTCGGGTCGATGAGGGTCATGGGCACTCCACAGGCGCGCAGGGAACGGGGCGTCGGTCTTCAGATGGTCGCGAAGGGGCCGGGCATCAAGCGAGGGTACTGAAATCAATCACGAGCGGCGTTCGTTCCAGATGGTCGAGAAAGCGGCGGAAGGTCGTCTGGTCGAGGGCGGTGGTCGCCGCATTGGTCAGGGGATGGAAATTGACGATGTCCGCCTCCCACAGCCGCCGGTCCAGCACGAAGGTGACCTGGCGCGCGACATCGTTGATCAGGCCGAGGGCGGTGACCGCACCGGGTCGCACACCGAGGGTGGCCCACATCAGGGCCTCATGGCCGAAAGACAGCCGGTCCGAGCCAATGGCGACGGGGGTGCGCTTCAGGTCGATGGCCGTGTCCTGATGGGCCGAAATCAACCACAGCCGACCCTTTTTGTCCTTGAGGAACAGGTTCTTGGTGTGGGCTCCGGGCAGGGCGGCCCTGATCTCCGGCCCCTCCCCGACGCGGAACACCGGCGGATGATCGAGCGTGGTCTGGGGCAGGCCGGCGGCGGCCATCCAGTCCAGCAGACCTTGGCGATCAAACAGGGGTGGCTTGTCTTCGGTCATCGGCGCTGTCTAGGAAAAGGCATCATCCTCGATACCCGCCGGAGCCTGACTGTGGAACTGGAATGCTATCCGATGACGGCCCGGCCGCCCGACCTGGTGCCCGGACGCCAGTCGCGCAACTGGATGGACGCCTTCGCCAGCCGCCATCCCTACCGCTGCCTGCCGCTGACCATGGCCAACACCACCGGCTGGGAAATCCTGTGCCCGTTCGGTTTCACCGCCGAATGGACCGGCGGACCCAGCCAGGCCGACATCACCATCACGCCCGAACGGCCGACGCGCGAGCTGGAGCATTTCGTCACCTCGCATTTCTCGCGCGGGGTCCTGACCATGCATCCGCAATATCTGTTCCGGACCCCGCCGGGCTGGGGCATGATCTGCTCGGGGTCACCCAACCATGTGAAGGACGGAATCCAGCCCCTGACCGGGTTGATCGAAACCGACTGGCTGCCCTTCCCCTTCACGATGAACTGGATCTTTACCCGGCCGGGGCGGATCAAATTCGAGCGCGGCGAGCCCTTCTGCTTCATCAACCTGATCGAGCATCGCAAGGTCGAACAATTCCAGCCGGTGATCCGGTCGCTGGAGTCCAACCCGGTCATGTCCGGCCAGTTCGAGGCCTGGAACCGGGCCCGGACCGACTTCAACAAGCGACTCGCCTCGGGTGACCCGGACGCCGCCAAGGAAGCGTGGCAGCGCTACTACTTCAAGGGCGAGATTCCCGAGGCGCTCGGCGATGCGCCGGACAGCCACGTCAACAAGCGCCGGCTGAAGACGCCGCGCGTCGGATAGGCCATCGCCCCCGGCCTGAGGCCGGGGGCGCTTCCGTCTAGTTCGGGCGCGACAGACGCGGCCCGACGTTCTGGATCACCTCGCGGGCATCGAAGGCATTGGGATCGTCGGCCGGCTTGGCGCCACGACCCATGACGATCTCGGCCGAGGCCTCGTAACGGTCGATCTGCCGAACGTCGAAATCGCGGCCGAACGGATCGCTCCACGGGCTCCACAGACCACGATGATAGACCTGCCAGTACGGGCTCCAGTAGCGGTAGCGCTCATAAAAGAAGGGATCAGGGGTGGCATTGTAGCGCACGTCGCGGTCGGTGGCGCGATTGACGGTCGAGAACCAGTCATAGCCGTCCTGCACCGTCAGCTCGGCGGACCGCAGCAGCAGGCCCATCTCGACCTGTTCGCGCGTGGTCACCGAATTGCCGGCGAAGGATACCCGGTAGCGGTTGGACTCGAGTCGCTGTTCGGCATAGCCGCCACGCTGGCCCTGGAAACCGGCAGGCTGATACGGGGTGGCGGTGGCACAGGCAGACAGGGCGAGGGCCGCCGCAGCCGCCAGGATCGCCGGTCTGGTGAGCAGATGTCTCATGCAAGGTCTCCTCATGGGCCCGCAGGGGTCGCTGGGAGGAAAACGGAAGCTGCACCGTCCGGTTCCGCCGCCAGCGCCGCTACAGGCGCGACACAATCAACAGGGCGGCGAGGAGCAGGAGGATCCCGGTCAGGAGCCCGAAGCCGCGCCGGAAGCGGGGCTCGGCCATCCGTCGGGCCAGCGCCGCTCCGCCCAGACCGTAGGCGGACATGGTGATCACGTCCATGCCGATGGTGGCCAGGGCAAACAGGGCCAGCTGCGGCGCGGCGGGGCGATTCACGTCGAGAAAGGGCGGTAGCACGGCGGTAAAGAACAGCACGGCCTTGGGGTTGGCGATCTGGACCATGAAACCGTCGAGAATGGCGCTGCGGCCGAGACGAATGGTCGCGGATTCCGGGTCGGCGGCGGTGGCGAAGACCCCGCGCAGGGCGCGGACACCCAGCCAGGCGACATAGAGGGCCCCGCCGATCGAGACGATACGGAAGGCGGCGGGAAAGGCGGTCACCAGGGCCCCGAGGCCGAGGGCGGCGGCCGCGAACCAGACCAGGGTGGCGGCGTTCATCCCCAGCACCCCGGCCAGGGCCCCGGCCGGCCCCCGTTTTACGCCATTGGCGACCGAGAACAGATTGGCCGGGCCCGGCGTGGCGGCCATCACGGCCATTACGCCCAGAAAGGCGGCGTACAGGTGCGGATCGACGGGCAGAACCATATTGCCCTGTCGGGGGTGACGGCGCTCAGGTCAAGGGGACTCAGTGATCGGTGGGGCCCGGGGCCGGACCGATGTCGTCCATGTTGTCGACGGTCGCCTCCACCTCGTCGACGGCATCGATCGCCTGTCCCAGCACATAGTCGGCCATCAGGCCGTAGGTGACCATGTGTTCGGGATCGTTCGAGGCCCAGGCCCCGTTGCGGGCGACACCGCCGGCCATGGCCAGGGCCCCCTGCATGTCGATCCCGGCGAGCGCCTCGGCCGCGACCGACTCGAGATCGACGCCCGCGAGGGCCTCGGCGGCGAGGGCGGTGGCATGCATCGCCGCCGTGGCGGCGAAGGCGGCGACGTCCGGTTGATACTCGGCCCACAGGGCGGCCATGCGGGTTTCGCGTTCTGCCTCGGGCAGGGCCTGGTCCAGGGACAGGGCCGCGGCCCGCTCGCCGAAGCCCTCCATCCGCGCCTCGAACGCTTCGGCGGCATGTTCAATGGCGGCCTCGGACGGACTCACGGCGTCCTGGGCCAGGGCGCTGGACAGCGGCAGGAGGGCGAGGCCGGCGACGAGTGACAGGGCCTTGATCATGGCGCGATTCCTTCTGGTCTGAGCGGGAAGGTCCGCCGAACACCGGTCCGGCTCAAGTGAAATCGCGGTAAGGTGGTGGTCGGCGGGCCCGCCCTTTCGTTCCGTGCGATGCCTAGTTGGCGGCGGCCTGGTTCGCGATCAACGTCCGGGCCCCGGCGCGCATCTGATCGGGCAGGCCTTCGAGGGACTGGCGCACCGCGGTCCTGGCGGCGTCCATACCCTGCCGTGCCGCGTCGTCCGGCGCGCCGGCGGCCTCGCTGTCGATGAAGCGGTCGAAATCGGCGAGGAAGGCGGCGATGTCCGGCTGGTAGCTGGCGAGGACGGCGTTGACGGCAGCCATGCCGCGGTCCTGGTCGCCCGCGGCCCCGTCGACGGCCGCCTTGAACTCGATATTCATCTGCGCCATCCGGGCCTTGAAGACCTCGGCGCGGGCCTCGAAGGCCACCGCTTCGGGCGATCGCGCGTCCGCGGAGGCCGGGGTCGCCTGCGGCACCATACCGGCCAGGGCCGGCGTGGCGAAGGCGAGGGCGGCGGCGAGCGAGAGGGCCTTGATCATCGTGCGGTTCCTTGGGTTCGGGCCGGAGGATCAAGCCACGACCGGTCCGACTCAAGTGAAATCGCGTTAAGTCGCGGCCCGCCGACCGGCAGGCTCAGCCCCGCGAGCGGGCGTCGCGGCGACCCAGAACCCGCAGGCGCAGGGCGTTCAGCTTGATGAAGCCGGCCGCGTCACGGTGGTCATAGGCCTGGACACCCTCTTCGAAGGTGACCAGGTCCTGATCGTAGAGGCTGTCGGGGCTCTCGCGGCCGATGACGGTGACATTGCCCTTGTAGAGCTTGACCCGGACCGTGCCGTTGACGCGGGTCTGGCTGTGGTCGATGGCCGCCTGCAGCATCTCGCGCTCCGGCGCGAACCAGAAGCCGTTGTAGACCAGGTGGGCGTATTTGACGGCCAGCTCGTCCTTCAGGTGCATGGCTCCGCCGTCCAGCGTGATCGATTCAATGCCGCGGTGGGCCGCCAGCAGGATGGTGCCGCCCGGGGTCTCGTAGACGCCGCGCGACTTCATACCGACGAAACGGTTCTCGACCAGGTCGAGGCGGCCGACGCCGTTATCGTGGCCATACTCATTGAGTTTGGTCAGCAGGGTCGCGGGCGACATGGCCACGCCGTCAATGGCGACCGGATCACCCTTTTCGAAGGCGATGGTGATGACGGTCGCCCTGTCCGGCGCATCCTCGGGGCTGATGGTGCGCTGGTGCACGAACTCCGGGGCCTCGACCGCCGGGTCCTCCAGCACCTTGCCCTCGGAGGAGGAGTGCAGAAGATTGGCGTCGACGCTGAACGGGGCCTCGCCGCGCTTGTCCTTGGAGATCGGGATCTGGTGCGCCTCGGCGAAGGCCAGCAGGGCCTCGCGCGACTTGAACTCCCACTCGCGCCACGGGGCGATGACGTGGATGTCGGGCTCCAGCGCATAGTAGCCGAGCTCGAACCGGACCTGGTCATTGCCCTTGCCGGTGGCCCCGTGACAGACGGAATCGGCGCCGAGCATGCGGGCGATCTCGATCTGGCGCTTGGCGATCAGCGGCCGGGCGATCGAGGTGCCGAGCAGATATTGGCCCTCATAGACGGCGTTGGCGCGGAACATCGGAAAGACGAAGTCGCGCACGAACTCCTCGCGCAGATCGTCTACGAAGATGTTCTCGGGCTTGATGCCCATCTTCAGCGCCTTCTCGCGCGCCGGGGCCAGCTCCTCGCCCTGGCCGAGGTCGGCGGTGAAGGTGATGACCTCGGCGTTGTACTCGGTCTGCAGCCATTTCAGGATGATCGAGGTGTCGAGACCGCCGGAATAGGCGAGGACAACCTTGCGGGGGGCGGTCTTGGCGGTGGCGGTCATGGCGCGGATCCTTGGCGAACGCGGGGCGGCGTATCGAGCGGCTTAAACGGCGAGACGGCCGGGGATGCAAGGGCGGGATTGTGACCGGTTTCGGCCGTGCCCGCTGGCGTCGTGGCCACGGCGCCCTATGTGTCGGGCCTCGACCCCTGCCGGGAGTGCTGCCTCATGACCGAACCCGTGACCGATCCCATCGACCCGCCCGCGCCCGCCTTCAACACCGACGTGCCCGGGGCCACGCCGGAACGCCCGCTGAGCCCGGCCGCGCGCCGGGCCCTGCTGGAGGCGGCCGAGCGCCGGGACCGGGCCGTCGCCGCCGAGGCTGCCGTCGAACACGGCGGACCGACCGGTCCCGAGCCGACCCGCTACGGCGACTGGGAGAAGAAGGGCCTGGCCGTCGATTTCTGAATCCGGACGGCGTCCGTGCCCCGGCTTCAACCCTGTATGGGGAAATCGGTCGGCCGGCTTTCCCCTGCCCGGTGCAACCGGGTCCGATCCGGCCGCGGTCGGCCTAGAAGGGACGATCGTTATTGAGGATCGGCCTGATGCGTAGCCTTTTGACGGCGGCGGCTGCCGCCCTTCTGATTGCAGGACAGGCCCAGGCCGGCGAGCGCCCGGGCGGCCATGGTGGCGGCCGTGGCGGTGGTCACAACCCGCCGCCCACCCCCTGTTGCGCCCACCCCGGCGGCGGCCATGGCAACGTCAATGTCAATGTCAGCGCCCAGGCCTCGGCCTCGGCCGCGGCCTACGGGTCGGCCTATGGCTCGGCCCGCACCTGGAGCGGCGGCGCGGTGCGCGGCGGTACCGGCGGCGGCGTCATCTATACCGGCGGCGGCGGCTACTGGGGCGGCGAGACCTACGGTTACGGCTATGGCGGCGGCGTCTTCTACGGCGGGATCGGCGTTGACGTCAGTGGCCAGGCCGGGCCCAGCCGGCCGTTCGGCTATGGGGTCCGGGGGTTTGGCCGGGACTATCGCACGGTGTCGTCAGGGTCGGTTCATGGCGGCCGCGCCGTCGAGGACAGCCGCTACGGCGCGCGTTACGAACGCTCGACCTATCGGGACTCCTATCATGAGGAGTCCTCCTACGAGGCCAGCTACGGGTCGGCACTGTCCTGTGGCGGGCATGACCATCGTCGCGACGAGCGGCCGCATGACGGCGGCTGCGACCATGCGGGGCCGCCGCCCCACGCCCATGCGCCGGTGTCCGGACCCGGCTACTACGGTGACCCGTCGCCGCCCGCCTATGCGGCTCCGCCGCCGCACCACAATTATCGCCAGGAGCCCGGCGAGCGGGGCTAGGCCCTAGGCGGCCCCGACTCCGTCCATCTCGCCGGCAATCCGGGCCGCGGCCATCAGCGGATTGGGCGCGGCGATGACCGGACGGGCCACGACCAGATGGCTGGCGCCGGCGCGCAGGGCCTCGGCCGGGGTGGCGACGCGCTGCTGGTCGCCGCGGTCGGCCCCGGCGGGCCGTACGCCCGGGGTGACCACGAGGAAGTCGGGCCGGCCGGCCGCGCGGGCCAGGGCCCGGGCCCGAGCGGCCTCCAGCGGACTGGAGACAACGCCGTCGACGCCGCAGTCGAGCGCCTGGCGCACCCGGCGCTCGACCAGATCGGCGGGGCTGAAACCGTAACCGATGTCGGTCAGGTCAGCCTGGGACAGGCTGGTCAGGACGGTGACGGCGAGAATTCTTGTCTCAAGGTCGCCACGCCCGCGCACCGCCCCCCGCATCACCTGGGGCTCGGCATGGACGGTGAGCAGGTCGCAGCCGCCCTCGGCCACGGCGCGGGCCGCCCCTTCGACCTGGGCCCCGATGTCGTGCAGCTTCCAGTCCTGGAACACCGACTTGCCCATCGCGCGCAGCTCATGGGCAAAGGCCACGCCGCCGGGTCGGGCCAGCAGGCTGAGGCCGACCTTGTAGTGGGTGACGACGTCGCCGATGGCGGTGACCATGGCCCGGGCCGCCTCGATCGACGGCAGGTCGAGGCCGACGATCAGGCGCGGATCGCTGAGCAGCGGAGAGGTCATCGACGGGCTCCGGATGACCGGCTATGGGTGGACGTTCAATATGTCGCACCCCACCGGGTGGTGACTCGAGAAGTGGGAGACGCAGGCAATGGACGCGGTCGATCTGGGGGTCAACCTGTTCGTGGCGCTGTTCGCCCTTGTCGATCCGATCGGCAATATTCCCATTTTCGCCGCCGCCACCGCCGGGGCCAGCGCGCGCCAGCGGATGCAGGTCACCTTCCTGCTGTGCCTGTTCATCGTCGGCTTCCTCGTCGTCTTCTTCTTCAGCGGACTGGTGTTACTGCAGTTCTTCGGCATCTCGCTGGCGGCCTTCCGCATCGCCGGCGGCATCCTGTTGCTGCTGCTGGGGCTCGACATGACCCGCGGCGACTTCCTCAAGATGTTCGCCGACGCCGATGCGGTCGCCGACGCCGCCGATGTGCGCGGCTATGCCAAACGTCGTTTCCAGCGGCTGGTGGTGCCGTTCGCCATGCCGCTGCTGATCGGCCCGGGCGCGATCTCGACCATCATCATCCAGGCCGGTGAGGCCGAGAAGATCGGCACAGCCGGGACCGTGGCCGGACTGGTCGCCATCGGTGCGGCCGGGGTCGCCACCTTCATCTGTTTCGCCCTGACCGGCCCGATCAGCCGGCTGCTGGGCGATGTCGGCATGACCATCGTCGTGCGGGTGCTGGGCCTGATCCTGTGTGCCCTGGCCATCCAGTTCATGCTGGCCGGCCTCGGCGAGGCCCTGCCCGGCATGTTCAGCGGTGATGTCACCGCCCCCTATCCGGCCGGCGGTCACTAGGGCCCTCAGGCAAGGCCTAGAGCCGCTTCAGCCGTTTCGCGTGTCCGCCGACCATCCCCAGGGCCACCGCGTCCGGCAGCAGTTTGGGCAACAGGGCCAGAAGATTGTTCATGATCCCCGGCGCGACCTTCGGGCGGTTGGCCTCGCAGGCGCGGTAGCCGACCCGGGCCACATGGCCGGCGCTCTGCCACATCCACGCCGGATAGGCGGCCGAGACCTGGTCCCGGGTGCCGTTGACGTCATGGAATTCGGTCAGGGTGTAGCCCGGGCACAGGGCGGTGACGTGGACGCCGGTGCCGCGCAGCTCCAGATGCAGGCCGGCCGTGGCCTTGGTCAGGAAACTCTTGATCGGACCATACAGGGTGTCGCCCCCGGTGGCCGGCATCTGGCCGGCCAGCGAGGACACATTGAGAATCCGGCCGAAGCCGCGGGCGACCATATCGGGGGCCAGTCGCCGGCACAGGGCGACCGGAGCGGTCAGCATGACCCGGATCATCGCCGCATGCCGGGCCGGATCGGTGTTGAGGAAGCCGTCGGTGCAGCTGAATCCGGCATTGTTGACCAAGCCGTCGACGGTCAGGCCGCGGGCCGACAGGTCGGCGACGAGACGGTCGGGGGCGTCGGGATCGGCGAGGTCGGCGGTCAGGACGGTGACGTTGCAGCCGTGGGCCGCGGTCAGAGCGGCGGCCAGGGTCTCGAGCGGGGCGCGACGGCGGGCCGTCAGGACCAGATCCCAGCCCTCCGCGGCATAGACCCGGGCCAGGGCGGCCCCGATGCCGGCCGAGGCACCGGTGATGAGGACGGTCCGCCGCGGGTCGCTCACGCCGGGACCGTGGCCCGGTCCGGCAGGACGATGCCGGCGAGGGCCGCCGGATCGGTGGCCAGCAGATCGGCGATGGTGATGCGGGACAGGGCCTCGGCCGCGGCGGTGTTGGCGGCGATCAGGGCCTTGCCGACCTGGCGGGGGATGTGTTCACCGACGGGGCAGCCTCTCGCCCCCGCGGGCGGCGAGCCGAGGTGGGCGCAGCCGTGGACCGCGTGCAGCACGGTATCGAGGGCGATGTCTTCCGGCCGGTGCAGCAGCCAGGCCCCGCCGCTGGCCCCCGGCCGGGTGGCGATCAGCCCGGCGCGGGCCAGCAGGGCGGTGACGCGACGGACAACGACGGGATTGGTCGGTACCGAACAGGCCAGAACGGCGCTGGCGATGGCCTGACCGGGCGCAAAGGCGTCCTTGTGGGCCAGATAGGCCAGCACATGGGCGGCGACGGGAAAGCGTTGACTGTCTGACATGGTGTGACCGTGAAGGTAGGGCGTCGCCGCCGGTTACACAATCAGCGTCCCTGCGGCCTCGCCGGTACGATTGAACCCGAACTGGAAAGAGACTAAAGGCTCGCCGCTCTTGATGGGACCGCCTTCTGCGGCACCCGGAGGCTGTTCATGGTCGGGGCCCCTCCCCCAGGTGAAGACGGCAGCGCCGCCCCCACCTCAAACTCCCAGGCACCCGGCGACAAGTCCGTCGCACCGGCCCATCCGCACCCCGCGGCGGCCGGTGAGGGCGGCCACGTCAAGGCCGGCAAGCTGGGCCTGGCCATCGGGGCCATCGGCGTGGTGTTCGGCGACATCGGCACCAGCCCGCTCTACGCCATGCGCGAGGCGCTGGCCCATTCCCGCAGCGGCGGCGCGGCGGAACTGGCGGTGCTGGGCACGGTTTCGCTGGTGTTCTGGGCCCTGATCCTGGTGGTCACGGTCAAATACGTCTTCTTCCTTATGCGGGCCGACAACAAGGGCGAGGGCGGTACCCTGGCCCTGATGGCCCTGGCCCAGCGGGCCATCGGCAAGCGATCGACCCTGGTCTTCTTTCTCGGCGTCTGCGGCGCGGCCATGTTCTACGCCGACGGCGTTCTGACACCGGCGGTGTCGGTTCTGTCGGCGGTCGAGGGCCTGGGCGACGCGCCCGGCGTCGCCGGCCGGATGACGCCGTTCATCCTGCCGATCACCGTCGGCATCCTGATCACCCTGTTCATGGTCCAGGCGCGCGGCACCGCCAGCATGGCCCGGGCCTTCGGCCCGATCACCACGGTCTGGTTCCTGGTGCTCGCGTCGCTCGGCCTCTTTCATATCTTCGATGACCCCAGCATCCTCAGGGCCGTGTCGCCGCACTACGGCGCCCTGTTCCTGATCGACAACGGCTTCCTCGGCTTCATCCTGCTGGGCAGTGTGTTCCTGGCCGTCACCGGGGCCGAGGCGCTCTATACGGACATGGGTCATTTCGGAAAGGCCCCGATCCGGGCCGGCTGGCTCTGGTTCGTCCTGCCCTGTCTGATGCTCAACTATTTCGGCCAGGGGGCCCTGGTGCTGAGCGACCCTTCAGCCCGCATCAACCCGTTCTGGGAGATGATTCCCCACGGCGTCTACTGGCCGGTGTTGATCCTCGCGACCATGGCCACCGTCATCGCCAGCCAGGCGGTGATCACCGGGGCCTTCTCGCTGACGCAACAGGCGGTCCAGCTCGGGCTTCTGCCGCGGATCAAGATCCTGCAGACCAGCGAGAGCCAGGCGGGCCAGATCTTCGTGCCGTCGGTCAATCTGGCGATGCTGGTCGGGGTGATGCTGCTGCTGATGATGTTCCCGACCTCGTCCCAGCTGGCCGGGGCCTATGGCGTGGCGGTGACCGGTGCCATGCTGGTCGACAGCCTGCTGGCGTGGTTCATCGTCCGGCGTCTGTGGAAGTGGAGCCTGCCGGTGAGTGTGCTGGCGATCACACCGTTCCTGATCATCGATCTGGCCTTCTTCGGCTCCAACCTGCTGAAGATTCCGCAGGGGGCGTGGGCGCCGCTGGCCATGGGCGGCGGCATCGTCCTGCTGATGTGGACCTGGGTGCGTGGCACCCAGATCCTGACGGCCAAGACCCGCAAGGACAGTCTGCCGCTGGCCGATCTGATCGAGATGTTGCGCGCCCGGCCGCCGCACCGCGCGCCCGGCACCGCCATCTTCCTGACCTCGGATCCGGACATCGCCCCGGTCGCCCTGATGCACAACCTCAAGCATAACAAGGTTCTGCACGAGAAGAACGTCATCCTGACCGTCCGCACGACCGACCGGCCGCGCGTGCGGGAATCCGACCGTATCGCGCTGGAACCGATCAGCGACGACTTCAAGAAACTGACCATCAGTTACGGCTTCATGGAACAGCCCAACGTGCCCAAGGCGCTCGGGCTGTGTCGCAAACAGGGGCTGAAGTTCGACATCATGTCGACGAGCTTCTTCCTCGGTCGCCGCTCCGTGATTCCGTCGGCGCACAAGGGCATGCCGATCTGGCAGGATCGGCTGTATATCTTCCTGATGAGAAACGCCGCCAACCCGACCGACTTCTTCCACATTCCTCCGGGCCGCGTGGTCGAACTCGGAACCCAGGTGTCCGTATGAGTGGTGGAACCCCGAAAGGGCGCAGCAAGGGCGGAGACTCCGCCGCACGTGGCCGGCGCATGGCCGACAAGGCCCGCGGCCCGCGGCCCGAACGGCCCCGGCCGGAGCGGCTGGAACCGGACGATTCCGCCGATATCGGGGTCGAGGCGCGCATCGCTGCCGGCCTGCTGCTGAACGGGGCGCTGATCCGCCGCGGGGGTCTGGACGAGGCCCTGGCCCTGCCCGCCGTCAGCAACCTGCCGGGCCCGGACCGGGCCTTCGCCCGCGCCGTGGCCATGGCGGCCTTGCGCCGGCTGGGCGAGATCGACCAGATTCTCAATCACCGCCTGCAGAAGTCCCCGCCCGAGGCCGTGCGCACCATCCTGCGTATCGCCCTGGCCCAGACCCTGGTGCTGGAAACCCCGGCCTTCGCCGCCGTGTCGACGGCGGTCAAGCTGGCCGAACGCGACCCCAAGACCCGGCCGTACAAGAATCTGGTCAATGCGGTGCTGCGCGGCATCGGTCGCGAGGGCCCCGGCCTGACCACGGCCGAATCCAACCTGCCCGACTGGCTCGTCGCGCGCTGGCGCCAGACCTATGGCGACGCGGCCCTGGCCGGCCTGGCCCTCGCCGCACGCGAGGAGCCGCCGACCGACCTGACCCTCAAGCCCGGCGCGAACGCCGAGGCCCTGGCGGAGCTGGTCGAGGGCGTCGTCCTGCCCGGCGGCTCGGTGCGTACCGGTCGCCACGGTGACGTGGCCGGCTGGCCCGGCTTTGAGGACGGCATCTGGTGGGTGCAGGACGCGGCGGCCGCCGTGCCGGTGCGGCTGCTGGCCCCACAGACGGGTGAGACGGCGCTGGACATGTGCGCGGCACCCGGGGGCAAGACCATGCAACTGGCCGCGGCCGGCGCCGTGGTCACGGCCCTGGACCGGTCGGAGGCGCGGCTGAAACGCCTGCATCGCAACCTGGCCCGGGTCGGGCTGGAGGCCGAGGTCGTGGCCCGCCCGGCCGAGGACTGGCTGGACAGCCGTACCTATGACGCGGTGCTGCTGGACGCGCCCTGTACCGCCACCGGCACCTTCCGGCGCAATCCCGAAGTGCTGCGCGCGACCAAGCCGGCCGAGGTGGCCAAGCTGGCCGATGTGCAGCACCGGCTGCTGGACGCCGCCGCCGAGCGCGTCGGTCCGGGCGGGCGGCTGGTCTATTGCGTCTGCTCGCTGGAACGCGAGGAGGGCGAGACCCAGATCATCGCCTTCCTGCGCCGTAACCCGGCCTTCCGCACCGTGCCGGCGGATCCGGCGGCCGTCGGAGCTCCGGACGAGGCGCTGACGCCCGAGGGCTGGCTGCGCATCCTGCCGTCGATGTGGGCCGAGCGCGGCGGCGTCGATGGCTTCTTCGTGGCCAAGCTGGCGCGGGCCTGACCCCGGCCCCCGGCGCTCAGGGCGGCGGTGCGGCGAGGTCACGCTTGCCCCTCGCGGCCAGCCGTCTTATCCCGGGACCATGTCCACGCCCCTGATCTGCCCGTCGATCCTCGCCAGTGATTTCGCCCGTCTCGGCGAGGAGGTAGCCGCGATCGAGGCCGCCGGGGCGGACTGGGTCCATGTCGATGTGATGGACGGGCATTTCGTGCCCAATATCACCCTCGGCCCGGACGTGGTGAAGGCGCTGCGTCCACACACGACCCTGCCGTTCGATGTGCATCTGATGGTCGCCCCGGTCGATCCGTGGCTGGAGGCCTATCGCGAGGCCGGAGCCGACATCCTGACCGTCCATCCCGAGAGCGGGCCGCATCTGCACCGCACCCTGGGCCGGATCCGCCAGATGGGCGCGAAGGCCGGGGTGGTGCTGAACCCGGGCACGCCGCTGTTGGTGCTCGAGGATGTCATCGACCTCGTCGACCTGGTGCTGATCATGTCGGTCAATCCCGGCTTCGGCGGCCAGTCGTTCATCGACGCCTCCCTGCGCAAGATCGAGCGGGCGCGGGCCCTGCTGGACGCGGCCGGTTCGGCAGCCCGCCTGCAGGTCGACGGCGGGGTCACGGCGGTTAACGCCGGGGCCTGTGTCGCCGCCGGGGCTGACGCCCTGGTCGCCGGAACCGCCGTGTTCCGGGGTGGTCCTTCGGCCTATGCCGCCAACATCCGGGCCCTGAAGGGAGCCGCGTGAGCCCCGTCGGTCCGTTCGCCCGCAAGGAGGCCGACGCGCCGCCGGCCGGAGAAATCCCCGGTCTGCGCGGTGCGCCGATGCGAACGCCGGTGCGGGCGACCGGGGCGGTGACCGGACCCGGTCTGTGGCCGGCCATCGTCGGCCGGCTGCTGACCCGCCAGCTGTGGATCGAGCTGTACGGCCTGCCGGGCTACGGTTTGACCCTCGGCGGGGCCAGGGTGACGTCCTTTGCCGCCACGCCGCGTGATTTCCGCCCCGCCGATCCGGCCCTGGGCAAGAGCGTCCTCGGTGGGCGATTTGCCCTCGCCGGGTTCAATCTCGATGCG
Source organism: uncultured Brevundimonas sp. (assembly GCF_963975535.1). Classification (GTDB taxonomy): domain Bacteria; phylum Pseudomonadota; class Alphaproteobacteria; order Caulobacterales; family Caulobacteraceae; genus Brevundimonas. Next base: position 172,070 of record NZ_CAXBHE010000005.1, read on the forward strand.
CCCGCGCCGGCCGATCCGTGGAACCGGCCCAGTCCGACCCGGGCCTTCGCCGCCGAGCTGCATGCCTTCAACTGGCTGTCCGCCCTGATGCTGGGCGGCGAACGCGGCGCGCGCGAGGCCCTGCGCCTGACCCTGGCCTGGGATGACCTGTTCAGCCGCTGGTCGCCGTTCGCGTGGCAGCCGGACATCCTGGCCCGGCGCGTCTATGCCCTGGCCTGCGCCGCCCGCCGCATGGGCGGGGTGGCGACCGAGGCTGATCGGCTGCGACTGGCCGCGGTCCTGGCCCGCCAGGCCCGCCAGCTGTTGCGTCCGCCCGGCGGCCTGGCCGGCAAGGCCGAACGTCTGACCGCGGCGGCCGTGGCCGGCTGTGTGCTGGCCGGTCCGGCGGGCATCGCCATTCGCAGAACCGCCCTGAAACGGCTGCCCCGGGCCCTGAGAGAGACGGTCGGGGTCGACGGCGGCCACGCCACGCGCAGCCCCGAGGCCGGGCTGGAACTGCTGCTGGACCTGCTAACTCTCGATGACGCCCTGGCCCAGTTGTCCGAACCGGCCCCCGAGGTGGTACGCGACACAATCGGCCGGCTGACGGCGGGGCTGAATGTCCTGACCCTGCCGGACGGCCGGCTGGTGGCGATGCAGGGCGGCGGTCCGTCCACCGTGGCGCGGGTCGCGGCAGCCCGGGCCGACGAGGACGCCGTCGCCCCGACCTCCGGCGTCGCCGTGGCCGGGATCACGCGTATCCAGAGTCCGCTGCTGACGATCGTCGCCGACGCCGCCGCGCCCGCGCGCGGGGCCTGGTCGACGGCCGCCTGTGCCCAGCCGCTGGCGCTGGAAATCGTCTGTGGCCGCGACCGGCTGATCTCCGGGTGCGGCTGGACCCCGCGCGCGGCGGATCGCCAGGGGTTGCGGCTGACACCGGGGCATTCGACCCTGACCCTGGGCGAGACCTCGATCGCCGAACCGCTGGGCGGCTGGAAGGCCGACATGCTGGGTCCGCGACTGGTCGGGCGGCCATTGCACGTCGAGGTCGAACAGCGCGACGGCGAGGGCGCGGTCTGGCTGGAGGTACAGCACGACGGCTGGGTGCCGCGTTATGGCCTGCTGCATCAGCGCCGGCTGTATCTGGACCAGCGGCTCGACGAATTGCGGGCCGAGGAACGGCTGTATCCGGCTTCGGGCCAGGCCGAGGTGGTGCGCATTATCGCCGCCCCCTATGCCGCCCGTTTCCAGCTGGAGCCTGGGGTCCAAGCCTCGCTGGCGCGCGACCGTCGCTCCATTCTGCTGCGCGGTCATTCCGGCCGGGGCTGGTGGTTCCGCACCGATGGTCCCGACGTCGCCATCGAGCCCTCGGTCCATGTCGAGGACGGCCTGACCCGGCGGTCGCTGCAGATCGTGGTGCGTGGCTCGGCCCGGACCGACTCCGAAACCAAGATCCGCTGGAAGCTGAGCCCGGCCGGAGCGGCGGGCGATCCGGTCTAGAGGGTGACGCTGGCGGCCCGGGATGCTAGACGGCCCGCGCCCTCCCCCGCCCCCAATGAACGGACGCCGTCATGCCCGCCGCTCCCGACTTTCCGCCCGCACCCGACCGGGTCAAGCCCGTGCGCGCCCTGATATCCCTGTCGGACAAGACGGGGCTGAAAGAGGCGGCGCAGACCCTGCACGACCTGGGCGTAGAGCTGGTCTCGACCGGGGGCACGCGGGCGGCGATCGCCGGCTTCGGCCTGCCGATCAGGGACGTCGCCGATCTGACCGGCTTCCCCGAGATGATGGACGGCCGGGTCAAGACCCTGCACCCGGTGGTGCATGGCGGCCTGCTGGGCGTGCGCGACGCTGCCGCCCACGCCGAGGCCATGACGACCCACGGCATCGGCCCGATCGATATCGTCTGGATCGACCTGTACCCGTTCGAGGCCACGGTGGCCGCAGGCGGCGGCTTCGAGGCGGCGGTCGAGAACATCGACATCGGCGGTCCGGCGATGATCCGCTCCGGGGCCAAGAACCACGGCTATGTCGCCGTCTGCGTCGATGCCGAGGGCGTGGCCGAGGTGACGGCGGCGCTTGCCGCTGACGGGAGCACCTCCCTGACCCTGCGCAAACGGCTTGCCGCCCGGGCCTTCGCCCGCACCGCCGCCTACGACGCCGCGGTCTCCGGCTGGTTCGCGGGTCAGGTTGAGGACACGGCTCCGGCGCGCAAGACCATCGCCGGCAGCCTGGCCCAGACCCTGCGCTACGGCGAGAACCCGCACCAGACGGGGGCCTTCTACCGCACCGGCCTGATCCGGCCGGGCGTGGCCCATGCCGAACAGATCCAGGGCAAGGAGCTGGGTTACAACAATATCGCCGACGCCGACGCCGCCTATGAGCTGGTGGCCGAGTTCGACGCGCCGGCCTGCGTCATCGTCAAACACGCCAATCCCTGCGGCGTGGCCATCGGTCACGACCTGCACCAGGCCTATGTGCGGGCGCTGGAATGCGATTCCGTCTCGGCCTTCGGCGGGGTGATCGCGGTCAACCGGCCCCTGACCGGGGCCGACGCCCGGGCCATCACCGAAATCTTCACCGAGGTGGTCATCGCCCCCGGGGCCGACGACGAGGCCCGGGCCATTTTCGCCGCCAAGAAGAACCTGCGTCTGCTGCTGACCGACGGCCTGCCCGAAGCCCTGGCCGCGGGGGAGGTGTTCCGGTCGGTGGCCGGGGGCTTCCTGGTCCAGTCGCGCGACCGCACCCGGATCGCCGCCCAGGACCTGAAGATCGTCACGCGACGCCAGCCGACCCCGAGCGAGGTGCGCGACATGCTGTTCGCCTTCACCGTGGCAAAACACGTCAAGTCCAATGCCATCGTCTATGCCCGCGACGGCCAGACGGCGGGCATCGGGGCCGGTCAGATGAACCGTCGCGACAGCGCCCGCATCGCCGCGATCCGCGCCGCCGAGGCCGGGGAGGTCAAGGGGCTGGCCCGGTCGCTGGCCCAGGGGTCGGCCTGTGCCTCGGAAGCCTTCTTTCCGTTCGCCGACGGCCTGATCGAGGCCGCCGCCGCCGGGGCCACCGCCGTGATCCAGCCGGGCGGCTCGATGCGCGACGCCGAGGTCATCGCCGCCGCCGACGAGGCCGGCCTGGCCATGGCCTTCACCGGGGTGCGGGTGTTCCGGCACTAGGGCTCGTCATTGGCGCTATCGCTCACGACGCGGTCGTTCGCTGCAGGAGCGCTTTCTGGGGGCGCTACGTTCGCCGCGCGGCGGCTCTCCGCTTGAGCGCCGGGTCTGCGATTTCGGCTATTTGACCGCGACGGGGACGGCTAGGCTCCGGCCATGGACACACTGGCCTCCCGCTGGGCGAAGCTCGCGCCCCATACCACGGTCACGGGGCCCGACGACGACCGGCCGCGACCGGCGGTGTTGCTGTTTCACGGCTGCGGCGGGCTGAGGGACCATCTGCCGCTTTACGCTGCGGCGGCCAGGGCCGCGGGCTGGCGTGCCTGTACGGTCGATTCCTATGCCGGGCGCGGCTTCAGCCGGACCTTCGCCCTGGGGGCCGTCTGTACCGGCCTGGTGCTGCGGGGCAGCGAGCGGGCCGGGGATGTGCTGGCCACCCTGTACGGCGTGTCGCGGATGGCTGAAGTCGATTCCGATCGTATCGCCCTGGCCGGCTGGAGCCATGGCGGCTGGGGCATCATGGAGGCGATGAGCGCCGACCGCTCGGGGCCCGGCCTGACCCTGTCCAATCCCGGCGATGTGCGCCTCGACCCGGTCATCGCCGCCTATCTGGCCTATCCCTATGTCGGCTTCCTGGCCCGCAACCGGATGCGGCCGTGGCGGCACTGTCCCCGGACCCTGGCGGTGATCGCCCGCACCGACCACCTGACCAGCGTGCGCAATGCCGAGCGGGTGCACGACATGGTGCGCAACTGCGGGGCCGAGGTCGAGACCTGGATCGCCGAGGGTACCCATTCCTTCGATGAGCCGACCAGCGCCCCGCCGATGCGTCACGATCCGGACCTGACCGCCGAGGCGGTGCGCCGCTTTCGCGCCCTGCTGGAGGACGTGGCGGTCGCCCCGCCGCCTTAGGCCGGCTCTATCCGGACCTCGGCATGGATCGAGCTGGCGATGTAGCAGGCCTCATGTGCCCGGTGATGCAGGGCCTTGATCCCGGGTTCGTCGGGTCGGAACTCGCCCGAGAACACCACCGCCGGGCGTAGGGTGATCAGGGTCATGGCCATCTTGCCGCGCCCGTCTCGGTCCAGAAGGCCGACCGCCGCGTCGCGGTAGCGGTCGACGACGAAGCCCTCCTTGCGGGCGAAGGCCAGGAAGAACAGCATGTGGCAGCTGGACAGGGCCGCCACCAGCGCCTCCTCGGGATCGACGGCGGCGAGGTCCGACATCGGGGCCGGAACGCTGGTCGGGGCCGAGGAGCCGCGCACCATCGCCCCGCCGTCGAAGCGCCAGTCGTGACCGCGCGAATAGAGATTGTCGGCAAAGAGCTGGTCGCCCCGACTCCATTCGACGATCGCCTCGTGCCTGCTCATGCCCGTCTCCGCCGTCAGCCCGCCAGAACCGTATAGGTCATCCGTGCGCGAACGTTGAAGCCCAGCGAACGGTAGAAGGCGATGGTCGCGTCGTGACCGTCGAAGGCGTGCAGGAAAACCCCTTCGCCCGTGGCGAGAATCCCGGATATCACCGCCCGCGACAGGGCCGCGGCCAGGCCCTGGCCGCGGTGGTCGGGGTGGGTGCAGACGCCGCTCAGTTCGGTGAAACCCTCGACCCGCAGCCGCCGCCCGGCCATGGCGATCAGGTCGCCGTCACGCTTGACGCCGATGAAGGGGCCCAGATTGCGGGTCTTCGACCGGAACGGACCGGGCTGCGTCAGGGTCGCCAGGGCCAGCATGGCCGGGGCGTCGGCCTCGGTCAGGGTCTCGAACGGCAGATCCCGCCCCCCGGGCGTCAGGGCGGTCGCCATCATCTGCACCAGGGCGATGCGGCGATCGACGGCGGTGCCCTGGGGCAGGACGTCGACCATCGGGCCCCCCGTCGCCTCGACGAGACCGGCTCCCGGATGCCGGCGCGCCAGCTCGCTGAGTCGGGCAAGGCTGGCGGCCGACGTATCGGCGGCGGCGAGGAAGACGCCGACCTCGGGGTCGATGCGCACGGCGCGACCGTCGGAGTCCGCCGTCGTGAATGGCGACAGCCTTGTGGTCAGGGCGTTCCAGACGGCGCGGTCGAGGGGGTGGCTCATGACCGACGCTCTAGAGCCGAACGGTCCCGGGTGGAACCGCCTGACACAGCGCGACGTCCGGAAACCGCCGGAGCCGTCAGCCGCGCCAGAAGCCGACGATCTTCCTGACCTCGGCCACGACGGGGTCGGCGATGGCGGCGGCGCGTTCGGCCCCGTCCTTCAGCACCCGGTCGATCTCGGTCGTGTCGGCCATCAACCGGCGCATCTCACCGCTGACCGGGGCCATCGAGGCCACGGCCAGTTCGGCCAGTTTCGGCTTGAACACGCCGAAGCCCTGGCCGCCGAATTCGGCCAGAACCGCCTCGCGGCTCATGCCGGCGAGGGCGGCGTAGATGGTCACCAGGTTCCTGGCCTCGGCCCGGTCGGCGAGACCCTCGAGGGTCTCGGGCAGGGGTTCGGCGTCGGTGCGGGCCTTGCGGATCTTGGCGGCGATGGTGTCGGAATCGTCGGTCAGATTGATGCGCGACTGGTCCGAGGGGTCGGACTTGCTCATCTTGGCCGCGCCGTCGCGCAGGCTCATGACCCGCGGGGCCGGGCCCTGGGTCAGGGGCTCTGGCAGGGGGAAGAAGCCGGGTACATTGAAGTCGGTGTTGAATTTCTGGGCGATGTCACGGGTCAGTTCCAGATGCTGTTTCTGGTCCTCGCCGGTCGGCACCTCCGTGGCCTTGTAGAGCAGGATGTCGGCGGCCTGCAGCACCGGATAGGTGTAGAGGCCGACGCTGGAGCGCTCCTTGTGCTTGCCCGACTTCTCCTTGAACTGGGTCATCCGGTCCAGCCAGCCGAGGCGGGCAACGCAGTTGAGGATCCAGGCCAGTTCAGAATGGGCCCGCACCGCCGACTGCGGGAAGATCACCGACCGGGCCGGATCGAGGCCCGAGGCCAGATAGGCGGCGGCGATCTCGCGCGTCTGGGCGGCCAGCAGGGCCGGATCCTGCCACACGGTGATGGCGTGCAGATCCGCCACGAACAGGAAACAGGGCGCGCCCTGGTCCTGCAGCTCGGTGAACCGCTTCAACGCGCCCAGGTAATTGCCCAGATGCAGGGCACCCGAGGCCTGGATACCGCTGAGAATGCGGCGGGGGCCGGTATAGGCGGGCGGCGGGGCGGCGGGCGCGGTCGGGTCGTACATGCCCGCGCAGATGCCTTACCCCCGGGCTCAGGGCAAGGGTCTAGCGGCGGCTGCGGCCCAGCAGGGTCTTGACCTCGGCCACAGTCAGCGCCCGGGTGGCGAAGGCCAGGGCGACATAGGTCAGGCCTCCGGCCAGGGTCACCAGCACCAGACCCATTTCCTTGGCCCCGTGATCCAGACCGGCCAGGGCCAGGGTTCCGGCGATCGGGGCCTCGAGCAGGGGCCGGGCCGAGGCGGCCAGACTGACGACCACGGCGAGGCCGGCGCTGGACAGGCCGATTCGGACCAGACGCGACAGAGCTGCCGTGGCGGGACGGTAGTGGTTGCGTCGCCACAGGGTGAAGCCCAGCAGGCCGGCATTGGTCCAGGCGGCGGCGCTGACAGCGGCGGCGATGCCGGAGACGCCCATGCCGAGGTTGAACAGGGCGATGGCCAGGCCGGCGTTGACGGCCACGGAGACGAGGGCGAACAGCATCGGCGTTCGGGTGTCGCGACGGGCGAAATAGGCGGGCGCGAGGATGCGGATCAGCACGAAGGCCGGCACGCCCCAGCCGAACTGGAACAGGGCGCGGGCGGTGTTGACGGCGTCGATCTGCAGGAAGGCCCCGCGGGTGAACAGGGCGTCGATCAGGAAATAGGGCATGGCCATCAGGGCCGCGGCGGCGGGCAGGGTCAGCGCCATCGACAGGGTCACGGCCTCATCCATCGAGGCCTGCTGCTGGCCGTGGTCCCCGGAGGCCACCGCGCGCGACAGGCGCGGCAACAGGGCGATGCCGATCGCGACACCGACGAGGCCGAGCGGCAGCTGGTACAGGCGGTCGGCGGTGGCCAGCCAGGTGCGGCCACCGGCGACAAAGCTGGACAGGTTGCCGGAGATGAAGACGTTGATCTGGGTCGCCGAGTTGCCGATCGCGGCGGGGATGGCGGTGATGATGATGGCCTTGACCGCCGGGCTCAGCCGCGGCCAGGCGAGGCGAATATTGGCCCCGGCCCTGCGCGCGGCCCACCAGCACAGGCCGGCCTGGGCCACGCCGGCGACCAGCACCGCCCAGGAGGCGGCATAGGCGGCCCCGATCTGGTCGCCCTGGGCCGGGATGACGGCGGCCAGCATGATCAGGTTGAGCAGGATCGGATAGGCCCCGGAGACGATGAAGCGGCCGCGGGCGTTGAGCACGCCGCTGAGCAGGGCCGCCACGGCCATACAGGGCAGATAGGGCATGGTGATCTGGGTCAGGATCACCGCCAGCTTGAAGCGGGCCGGGTCGTCGAGGAAGCCGATGTTGATGACCGTCATCAGCCACGGCATCGTCAACTGGGCGATGAGGGTCAGGATGACGGTGGCCGCGGCCACGGTGGCCAGGGCGTCGGTGGCGATCTTGTCGGCCACTTCCGCCCCCTCGGTCTCGAGCGTCTTGGCGTAGGCCGGAACGAAGGCGGCGGCGAAGGCCCCTTCGGCGAAGATGCGGCGGAACAGATTGGGGAAGTTCAGGGCGGTATTGTAGGCGTCGGCCGCCGGTCCGGCGGACGCCCCCAGGGCCGCCGAGATCACCACGTCCCGGGCGAATCCAGCCAGCCGGCTGACCAGGGTCAGGCCGCTGAAGATGGCCGAATTGCGCATCATACCGCCACCCTTGCCGGGCTTGGGACCGGTGGCCGGACGATCGTTGTCGATGGACGAGGCCAGGATCGGCAGGGCGGGATCGATCGGTGTGTCGTCGGTCGGTCGGGGGGGCTGGCTCACGGGCGAACGATCCGGATGAAGGGGCGGACGACCCGCTTAGCGTGGTTCAGCGGCGGGCGATACGGTCCGGCTGCGGCTCAGGTCGGATACATCGCGAACGCTGGCGCGGGCGGGGGTGACGGCGCGCCCGGCCGGGGCGACCAGGCGCTGGTCCAGCACGGCCTCGAGGGCGGCGCGCAGGGTGTCGGTGCGGCTGCCGACGGCTGGCTTCCGGCCGCGGGCATCGACGACATAGAAGCTGTCCACGGCCCGTTCCCCGAAGCTGGCGACATGGGCCGAGCGGATCGACAGTTTGTGGGCCGACAGGACCCGGGCCAGATCGGCCAGCAGGCCGGGGCGGTCTGCCCCCGAGACCTCAATGACCACGGCGGTGTCGCTGGCGCGGGCGTCGATCAGTACTACCGGCCGGACGTCGAAGGCGGCGCGGCGGCGGCTGATCTCGACCGAGGCGACAGGTTCCGGGGCCGTGTCGCGGCGGGCGGCGGAGTCCAGTCGTGCCAGCAGTCGCTTCAGCCGTCGAGGTTCGGACCGGCCATAGGGCAGGCCGGCCCCGTCCTGGACCGCGAACACATCGAGGGCGGTGCCGTCTTCGGCGGTGGCGACCCGGGCCCCGACCACATCGGCCCCGGCGGCAGACAGGGCGGCGGCGAGGGCGGCGAACAGGCCGGGCCGGTCCCGGGCCGCGATGGCGATCCGGGTGGTGGCGGCGGCGTCGCCGGGCCCGGGCGGCAAGGCCTCGACCGCTACTCCGGCGGAGCGGGCCCGTTCGACCAGATCGGGGAATTCGGCCAGCGGATCGTCGCGACGCACATCCTCTCCGCGGAACAGGGCTTCGGTGCGGTCGTAGAGGTCGCGCATCAGCTGGCCCTTCCAGCTGTTCCACACGCCCGGGCCGACGGCGCGGATATCGGCGACGGTCAGGACCAGCAGGGTGCGCAGATGTTCGGGGTCGCCGACCAGATCGGCGAAGGCGCGGATGGTGTCGGGATCGGAGACGTCGCGCTTCTGGGCATAGTCGGACAGGGCCAGATGGTTGCGCACCAGCCAGACCACCAGGTCGATACGACGGCGGTCGACGCCCAGACGCTCACAGGCGCGGCGGGCGGCGATGGCCCCGTCCTCCAGCTGACCGCGGTCACCGCCCTTGCCGACGTCGTGCAACATCATGGCCAGCATCAGGGCCTCGAAATCCCCGATCCGGTGAACGATCTCGGTGGACAGCGGATGGTCGGCCTGCAGCTTGCCGCGGGCGATGTCGTTGATGATGCCGATGGCCTGGAGGGTGTGCTCGTCGACCGTATAGGCATGGTACATGTTGAACTGGGTCTGGCCGACGATCCGGCCCCATTCGGGCAGGAACCGGCCCAGCAGGCCGGTCTCGTTCATCAGGGTCAGGACCCGGTACGGGCGCTGGCCGTGGGCCAGGATGTCGAGAAAGGTGCGCGTCGCCTCCGGGTCGCGGCGCAGCGACGGCGTCACCAGCGACAGCGACCGGGTCACGGCCGAAAAGGCGTCCGGATGCAGGTCCAGATCATGGGTGTCGGCGACGCGGAACAGCGTCAGCAGCTTGAGCGGATCGGCGGCAAAGATTCCGTTTCCGGTCACCGACAGACGCCCCCGGTCGTCGATGAAACCCTCGACCCCGAGCTTGCGCCGCCGTCCGGGGATCAGGCGCGACAGGCTGAGCGCCGACTTCTGCTGGCGCGCCTCCAGCTTGGCCGAGATGGCGCGGGTCAGGGCCCCGACGTCGCGGGCGACGAGAAAATAGCGGCGCATGAAGCGCTCGACGGCCGGCTCATCGCCACGGCCGCGCCAGCCCATGCGCCGGGCCACCTCGGCCTGATGGTCGAAGGTCAGCTTTTCCTCGGCGCGGCCCACGATCAGGTGCAGGTGGGCCCGGACCCGCCACAAGAAGTCGAAGGCCTCCTCGAAGGTCCGGCGCTCGCGGCTGGTCAGCAGGTCGTCGAGAACCCGTGCCCCCAGCGGGCTGTCCGGGGCCAGGGAGCGGGCGATCCAGAACAGGGTGTTGAGGTCGCGCAGGCCGCCCTTGCCGTCCTTGACGTTGGGTTCGACCCGGTAGCGCACCGCGCCCGACTTCTGGTGCCGGGTGTCACGCTCGTCCAGCTTGGCGGCAATAAAGGGCCGCGGGTCGGCGCGCGACACCTGGGCCCGGAAGGTGTCGATGAAGGTGTCCGCCAGGGCCCGGTCTCCGGCCAGGGGGCGGGCCTCCAGCAGGGCCGTGCGCACGGTCATGTCGCTCTGGGACAGGGCAAGGCAGTCGTCGACCGACCGGACCGACTGGCCGACCTTCAGGCCCATGTCCCACAGGACATAGAGGACGAATTCGACCACGGATTCGGTCCGGGGGGTGGTCTTCCACGGGCGCAGGAACAGCAGGTCGAGGTCGGAAAAGGGGCCGAGGACGCCGCGCCCGTAGCCGCCGACCGCGATCAGGGCCAGGCGTTCGGCCTCGGTCGGATTGGGGGCCGGATACAGGATTTCGGTAGTGAATTCCCACAGCGCCAGCAGCAGGTCGTCGGCGGCGGCGCAGTACAGGCGGGCGACCTCGACCCCGGGCAGGCCGGCGTTCAGGCGTGCGCCAACCCTGGCCCGGGCGGTCCGGTAGTGTTGGCCCAGAATGCCGGCGACGGCGGCGCGAACGTCGGGCGTGTCGACGGCGGCGGCGAGTGAACCGGCGAGAGGGTGGGTCACCGGCCGGCCAGACCCTTGAGCCGGTACAGGGCCTCCAGCGCCTCGCGCGGGGTCAGGGAGTCGGGATCGATGCCGGTCAGGGCCTCGTCCACGGCGGAGGCGCGCAGAGGCGGTGCGGCGGGTTCGGCCATCGCGAACAGGGGCAGGTCGTCGAGCCGGACATGGGCGGCCTTGTCGGTCTCGAGCCGGTCCAGAACCTCGCGGGCGCGGGCTACGACCGCGGCGGGCACGCCGGCCAGCTTGGCGACCTGGACCCCGTACGAGCGATCGGCGGCCCCGGGCGCGGCCTCATGCAGGAAGACGAGCTCGCCGTTCCATTCCCGGGCCCGCATCGACAGGTTGCAGACGTGGTCGAGTCGATCCTCCAGCCGCGCCAGCTCGTGATAATGGGTGGCGAACAGGGTGCGGGCTCGGTTGTGATCGTGCAGGGCCTCGGCCGTGGCCCAGGCGATGGCCAGGCCGTCATAGGTGGCGGTGCCGCGGCCGATCTCGTCCAGCACCACAAAGGACCGGTCGGTGGCCTGGGTCAGGATGGCCGCGGTCTCGACCATCTCCATCATGAAGGTCGAACGGCCCCGGGCCAGGTCGTCGCCGGCCCCGACGCGACTGAACAGCCGGTCGACCACGCCCAGCCGCATCGACCGGGCGGGCACGAAGGCCCCGGCCTGGGCCAGCACCACGAGCAGGGCGTTCTGACGCAGGAAGGTCGACTTGCCGGCCATGTTGGGGCCGGTGACGATCGACAGCCGGGCCCCGGCGCGGTCGCCGTTGGCGGTGTCGGACCCGTCCAGCGCACAGTCATTGGGCGTATAGGGATCGCCGGCGGCCTTGACCGCGGCCTCGACCACCGGATGCCGGCCGCCTTCGACCACGAAGCCGGTGCTGTCGTCGAGCACCGGGCGCACGGCCCCGATCTCGGCCGCCCATTCGGCCAGGGCGGCGTGGGCGTCCAGTTCGGCCAGGGCCTCGGCCACCGCCTGTAGCGGCTGGGCGAGATCCTGCACCGTGCGCCGCCAGGTCTCGAAGGTCTCGCCCTCGATGGCCAGGGCACGATGTCCGGCCTGGCTGATCTTCGCGTCGAGTTCCGACAGTTCGACAGTGGTGAACCGCACCTGGTTGGCGAGGGTCTGGCGATGGATGAAGGGGCTGTCGGGTCCGCCCCGCATCAGCGGTTCGGCGTGTTTGGCGGTGGTCTCGAGGAAATAGCCGAGCACCGCGTTGTGACGCACCTTGAACGGCACACCGGCCTCGCGCTGGGCCCGGGCCTCGAGATCGGCGACGACCCGGCGACTGTCGTCACGCAGGCGGCGCGCCTCGTCCAGCTCGGGGCGGTGGTCAGGGCGGACAAAGCCGCCGTCGCGGGCCAGATGCGACGGTTCGTCGACCAGACCGTCGACCAGGCTGGCCAGCAGATGGTCGACCGCCGGGGTCAGGGTCAGGCGGTCGAGGCAGGCGGTGATGCGGGCGGACGGCCCGGTCAGCGGGTCAGGGGTGCCGGCGAACAGGCTGGCCAGGCCCTGGCCCGTGGTCAGACCCGAGCGGATCGCCGCCAGATCGCGCGGTCCACCCCGGCCGAGGGCGAGGCGCGAGGTGGCCCGGGCCACGTCGGCCGAAGCCTTGAGCGCATCGCGCAGGTCACGACGCAGGTCGCGACGCTCCAGCAGCCACTCCACGGCGTCGAGGCCGTGGTTGATGGTGGACACATCGCGCAACGGCCGGGCGATGCGCTCGGCCAGGGCCCGGGCCCCGCCCGAGGTCACGGTGCGGTCGATACAGGCCAGCAGCGAGCCGTCGCGTTCACCGCGCTGGGTGCGGTCGATCTCGAGGCTGAGGCGGGTCGCCGGGTCGATGGCCAGGAAACCGGCCTCGCCGGATCGGCGCGGCGGGGCCAGGGCCGGGATCTTTCCGGCCTGGGTCGTCTCCAGATAGGCGGCCACCAGGCCCAGGGCCGAGACCTCGGCCTCCTCGAAGGCCCCGAACCCGTCCAGCGAGGCGACGCCGTAGAGCCGCTCGACCCGGACCCGGGCCCCGACCGGCTCCGCCAGGGCCTGGGCCAGGGCCTGGACCACGCCGCCGCAGCCGTCGAGCGCGGCCTGGGCCGTGGGGTCGGAGAACAGCCGGTCGGGGACCAGCACCTCGCTGGGGCGGAAGGCGGCCAGGGTCGCGCCCAGATCGGCCAGGTCGCAGGCCACGGCGTCGACGGTCCCGGCCGACAGTTCGACCACGGCCACCGCCGCGCGGCCCCTGCGCACCGACACGGCGGCCAGCCGGTTGGCCCCGCGCGCGTCCAGCAGGGTGTCCTCGGTCAGGGTGCCGGGGGTGACGACCCGCACCACCTCGCGTTTGACCACGGCCTTCGAGCCGCGTTTTCTTGCCTCGGCGGGGGCCTCGACCTGTTCGCAGATGGCGGCCTTGAAACCCTGGCGGATCAGTCGGGCCAGATAGCCCTCCAGCGCATGAACCGGGACCCCGGCCATCGGGATGTCCTCGCCCTGGTGCTTGCCCCGCTTGGTCAGGGTGATGCCGAGCGCGGCCGAGGCGATCTCGGCGTCCCTGAAGAACAGCTCGTAGAAATCGCCCATGCGGAAGAACAGGATGGCGTCGGGTGCCCCCGCCTTGGCCGCGAGAAATTGCGCCATCACCGGCGTGGTCCCGGTGTCGACGGATTCGGCTTTTGCTGGTGGCTTCAGGGGGGCGTTCATGGCGTCGGCACAGGGTGAAGGATTGCGTCCCTGCCCTCAAGCGGAATGGCGCGTAATCGACTTGTCGGCGGCGACCGGGCCTGCGACAAGCGGATCAGGCGGTTAAGGGAACACGGTGCGACACCGTGGCTGTGCCCGCAACTGTAGGCGGCGAGGCTGTCGTCCGGTCCGGGTCAGCGATGATCCGGCGTCACTGGGCCGTCTTCGGACGGACCGGGAAGGCGAGGGCGGAAGTTGTTGACCCGCAAGCCAGGAGACCTGGCCGCCGACGTCGTTCGTCCGCTGTCCGGGACCAGACAGAGGCGCGGGGTCCGTCCTGCCTTCCTGCGCAGGCATCCGTCCGTCGAAGCGACCCGATCCATGCGTCACCAGGCCGTCCGGTCTGGCGGATCGGTCGCTTTCAACACCGCTGCGCACGCATCCGCGGCGGTTTGACGGAGATACGCTGATGAAGCGGTCCATCCTGCTGTCCACGGTTGCCCTCGCGACCCTTTTCGCCCTGCCCGCCACCGCCCGGAATTCCGATAACGACCGGGCCACCGTCCTGCCCGAGGTGATTGTCACCGCCACCCGGCTGCCGGCCATCGTCGCCGACACGCCGGGCGCGCGGGTCATTGACGGAGCCACCATCGAGCAGCGCGGTGCCATCTTCGCCACCGACATCCTGACCGATATTCCGGGTCTGTCGGTGACCCGGTCGGGGGCCTATGCCGGTGTCGCCCAGGTGCGGATGCGCGGGGCCGCCCCGGGCAAGACCCTGGTCCTGGTCGACGGGGTGCCGGTCAACGATCCGTCCGAGATCAACGGGGCCTTCGATTTTTCCGGCTTCGACCTCGGCGACATCGACCGCATCGAGGTGCTGAGCGGACCCCAGTCGTCCTTGTGGGGGTCGGCCGCTATCGGCGGGGTGATCGCCTTCACCACCCGCGAGGTCGACGGACTGCGGGCCGAGGCGGAAGCCGGGTCGTTCAATACGGTGCGCGGGCGTCTGGCCCTGGGTCGGGCCGACGAGGCCTGGGCACTGGGGGCCTGGGTATCGCGTTTCGATACGGACGGCATTTCAGCCGCCGACGCCGCTGACGGAAACCCCGAGCGCGACGGCTTCGGCAGCACCACTGCCGGATTGCGGGGTCGTTATTCATTCGCCCCCGCGACGCAGCTCGAGGGCACGCTGCGCTGGACCCGAAGCGCCGGCGACCTGGACGGCAATCCGCCGCCTGTCTACATCCCCGGTGACACCGCCGACACCACCGAGAGCGAGCAATGGTCGGCCAGCGGCCGGCTGCGGTTCGCGGCGGCCGGTCTCGCCCATCAGGTCAGCGTTTCGGCGATCGACCTGACCCGCGCCAACCAGGGCAATTTCGCCTCGACCTTCACCGCCGACCGCCAGGTCTTTCGCTGGCAGGCGACCGGGGCGACCGCAGCCGGCCGGATTGACTACACCCTGGGGGCCGAGCGGGAGGACGACCGCGGAGCGCTGTCGACCGGGGCGACCGCAGACGCGGGGGTTACCTCGGCGTTCGGGGTGTCGCGCCTGCAGGTCACGTCCCGGCTGAGTGCGACCGGTGCCCTGCGTCGCGACGAGACCGACGATTTCGGCGGGGCGACCACCGGGCGCTTGTCTGCCGCCTGGGAAATGGATGGGGGCTTCATCCTGTCGGGGGCCTGGGGCACCGGGTTCAAGGCCCCGTCGATCAGCCAGGCGGTGTGTGACTACTGCTTTTCCAGCGCGCCCTTCCCGGTGCTGAGGCCAGAGACGGCCGACAGTGTCGAACTGGCGCTGGGCTGGAGTTCGTCCGACGGCGGAATCCAGGGCCGGGCCACCGCCTACCGGCTGAGTGTCGCGGACCAGATCACCTATCTGTTCGATCCGGTGACCTTCGACAGCGCCTACGTCAACGTCGCCCGGACCCGGAGCGACGGGGTCGAGCTGGAAGGTCGCGTGCGGCTCGGCGAGGGGCTGGACCTGAGTCTGGCCTATGCATGGACGGATGCGACCGATCGCGCGACCGGCGCGCGGCTGCTGCGGGTGCCCGAACACGCCGGATCGGCGAGCCTGGCCTGGAGTGGCGCGCGCCTGTCAGGTGCAGTGACGGTCCGGGCCGAAGGGGACCAGCCGGACGCCGGTGGTGTGCGCGAGGCGTTCGTCACCGCGGGTCTGTCCGGGTCCTGGGCCGTGACGTCCGCGGTCAGCCTGACGGCGCGGATCGACAATCTGACGGATACGCATTTCCAGCAGGTGTTCGGCTATGGCGAGCCGGGACGCTCCGGCTATGTCGGGATCAGGCTGCGTTACTGATCGCGCAACGGGCGGCGGTCCCGGGGCTTTGCGACAGGGCCGCCGGCTGCTCGAAGGCCAGCGCCGCCCAGTCGAGATCCGGCCGGGGGGCGTGGGCCGCGGCGAGAATGGCGCGCATCTCGGCGGCCGAGGCCACGCTGGCGACGACGGCGGCGACCTCGGGCAGCCCCAGCGTATAGGCCAGGGTCGCCTGCATCGGGTCGATCCGGGCCTCGGCCAGCCGACGACGGGTGCGTGACAGGATCGGGGCGTAGGCGGCCAGATGGTCGGGCAGGGTCTCGCCGCTCATGAACAGCAGGCCCCGGGCGAAAACCGAAGACAGATGGACGGCCACGTCCATCTCGGCCAGTTCGGACAGGATGCCGGTGCGATGGGCGCGCTGGTCCAGCAGATTGCCGGGCATCTGCACCACATCCGGCTTGTAGCGACGGGCCAGCAGGGCCGGACCGTCCTCGACGGCGGCGCAAAAGCCGATGCGCCGGAACAGGCCGCGATCCTTGAGGGTGTTGAGGCGGTCCCACAGGGCCCGACCGTCGACGCCGGCCAGGTCGGTCGCTTCGGCGACCAACAGGGTGTCGCCGCGCGGCAGGCCGAGTCGTTCGAGTGAGCGGCGTGCCCGGGCCTCGACCCGGTCGAGACCCTCGCTCAGAGGCACGGTGCGCACCGTCACCTGGAAAGGCGAGGGAAAGGGCCAGGCCTGGCCCAGCTGGCGCTCGCCGTCGCCCTCCGGGCGGGTCGCGATCAGCCCGATGCCGGCGTCGGCGGCGGTCTGCAGCAGGAAACGCAACGCCTCCTCGCGCGCGCCGGTCGGGGCCGGCAGGGCGCGCTCGGGCTCATGCACCACCGACAGGGCGAGTTTGGTGACCGGGGACTGGGGGGAGGACGGCTTCACCCGGCGACCCTGAACGGCAAAGTTTAAGGTCACCTCACCGAGACTTTTACAGAGTCTTACCCGCAGAGCGCCGGTCGGTGATCAGTCGGCGTCCGGCTGGCGGTCCGGATGGGCGGCAATGAAGGCGGGGTGGGCATTTGCGGCGGCCTCGATGGCCAGCAGGCGCGGCCAGGCGTCCAGCGCCACATGGAAGCGACGCGCTGAATAAATCTGCGGAATCAGATAGCAATCGGCCAGGCTCGGGGTCGAACCGTAGGTCCAGCCGTCGCCGTGGTCGGCGACCAGTGTCTCGAGGGCTCCGAATCCGGCGGTGATCCAGCGGGCGGCCCAGGCGTCGGTCTGGGCGGGGGCGGCGTCGAACGAGTCACGCAGGGCCTTCAGCACCCGCAGATTGTTGAGCGGATGGATGTCGCAGCCGACGAGGGCGGCCATGGCCCGGACCCGGGCGCGCCCGACGGCGTCGGCGGGCAGCAAGGGCGGTTCGGGGGTGGTTTCCTCGAGCCATTCGAGGATGGCCGGGCTCTGGGTCAGCACCAGGCCGTCGACCTCGAGCGCCGGGACCAGTCCCTGGGGGTTGAGTGTCAGATAGGCGTTGGACTTCTGGTCGCCCTGGCGCAGGTCGACGCCGGCCTGACGATAGGCCAGGCCCTTGAGGTTGAGGGCGATGCGGGTGCGGTAGGCGGTACCCGAGCGCCAGTAGCCGTGCAGGATCATCGCGGCCGCACCGTGAATTCCAGCGGGCTGAGCCCGTCGATGGTCGCCAGCACCTGATCGCCCGCCTGCAGCGGCCCGACGCCCTCGGGCGTGCCGGTGAAGATCAGGTCGCCGGCCTGCAGGGCCCACAGCTCGCCGGCCTTGACCAGAATCTCGGAGGGCGTCCAGATCATGTCGTCGAGATTGCCGGTCTGACGGGCCACGCCATTGACTTCAAGGCGGATCGCCGCCGCCGGATCGGGCAGGGTCCCGAGGGTCAGGGCCCCGCAGGGGGCGGACTGGTCGAAGCCCTTGGCCGCGTCCCACGGCCGGCCGGCCGCCTTGGCCGCGGCCTGCAGGTCGCGCCGGGTCAGGTCGCAGCCGACGGCCCAGCCAACGATCGCCCCGCCCTCGCCGACCGCGCAGACCAGTTCGATCTCATGGTGCAGGTCGGCGGTGGCCAGGGGATAGGTCGGATCGGCTCCGTCGGTGACGAGGGCGTCCGCCGGCTTGGAAAAGAAGAAGGGGGCCGGACGCGACGGGTCGCCGCCCATTTCCCGGGCGTGGGCCGCGTAATTCTGGCCGACGCAGAGGATGCGCCGGACCGGAAATCGCTCCGCGGCACCGAAGAGCGGCAGGGACGGGGTGGGGGCGGGCGGGAACAGCCAGGAGGTCATCTGCATTTACTAGGTCGGACCGCCGCGCTTCGCCAGAGGGTGGGCCTCCGGGCCCGCGCAGCAGGCTGGCGCGACAGCAGGAACTGTCGATGGTGACTGGCGTTTCACGCTCGGCGACCCTATCTGTTCAGGTATCACATTCATTTTCTATCCCGGAGCGCATCATGGCCACGACCAAGGCACGAGAAGATATCAAGGCTGACCTCAAGACCCTGAAGGCCGATCTGACCGTCGGTGCGCGCGAGGAAGCGCAGCGCCTGCGCGAAAAGGCCGAGGCGGCCGAGGCCCGCATCCGTGAAAAGGCCGGCGAGGCCGAGACCCTGCTGCGCGAGAAGGGCGAGGAAGTCCGCGACCGTGCCCGGGTCTATTACGATCAGGCGCGCAATCGCAGCCGCGAATATTACGATGACGCTTCCGAGCGGATCGACGAGGCGCAGCGCTATATCACCGAGCGCGTGCAGGAGCGGCCGGTTCAGTCGACCGCGATCGCCCTCGGCGTCGGCGTGGTGCTGGGTCTGCTGCTGGCCGGTCGTCGCCGCTGATGGTCGGACGCAGTCTGGTTCGCAAGGCCGTCGCCACCGCGGTTGCGGCGGGCGCGGCCTTTGTGGCCGTGATCGCCTTGGGGGCGACCCTTTTTCATGCGCTGACCCTTGTGGTTCTGCCCGTGGCCGCAGCCGCGATCACCGCCCTTGTGTTCGCCCTGGTCGCGATCGTGGTGGCGGTGGCGTTTCTCGCCCGGGCGGAGTTCGAGGAGGAAGACGAGCCGGAAGGCCTGGCGGCACGGGCGTTTGCCCTGTTCCGCGACCGTCCGTTGATGGGCGCTGCGGCGGCCCTGGCCGGCGGGTTCATCTTTCTGCGCAATCCGGCCCTCGCCACGATGGTCGCAGCGGCCTTTACGGAAAAGGGCCGCGGTCGACGGCACTAGGTGGCGGAACGTCGGTTCGCCGGGGGCGTTGATGCTGCAGGCGTGGCCTTGATGGACGCGTCTCCATCAATCGCTTCTGGAGAACTCCGATGCTTCGCTATGCCATCATCTTTCTCGTTCTGGCTCTGATCGCCGGGGCTCTGAATATGGGCGGAGTCGCCGCCGTCTCGATCAATATCGCCTATGTGCTGTTCGTCGTTTTCCTGATCCTGCTGGTGGTGCATTTCTTCACCGGCCGGGGGCGTGGATCTGGGCTGTAGCGCCGGGTCAGCCGACCCGTTTGAAGAGGCCGCGATCATCAGGATCGCGGCCTTTTTGCTGTCCGGGCGGCCGGATCAGGTTGCGGCCTGTTCCATCGCTCCGGCGACGGCCGGGTCGGGGGCGGTGGCAGCGGTGCGGGTATCCTGCCGGCGCGGCAGCCTCCAGACCTGTTGCGGTTCAAACCGGTCACCGGTCCAGCCCATGGCGGTGACGGTGATGGCCTGGCTGTCCCAGTCGATCTGGTTGAATCCGGGTGCGGCACCCCGTTCACGCAACGACAGGGTCCCGCAGCCGACCGCATAGGAGTAGCGGTCCGACATCTCGATCGGCAGGGCGAAGGGCACGTGGACGTGGCCGGTCATGATCAGATCGACCCCGGCCTCGGCGAAGATGTGGGCGGCGACCTCGCCGCGCCGGACGTCGCCGGTCATCGGTGCGCCGAGCATTTCGATCAACGGGTGGTGGCAGGCCAGGACCCGCAACGCCCCGATCGGAGCCTGGCGCAGGGCCTCAGCGGCGCGCCGGGTCTGGTCGAGGTCGATGACACCCTTGGACCAGTTGAGGCGGGCCTGCCAACCGCGGGCGGTGGTGACGCCCCGCACCATCAGGGCGGCACCGAGGAACTGGTGGTCATGGGCCGGATGGCCGATCGTGGCTTCGAAGGCGCGCCACGGCCAGAACAGCCGCGCCATCGCGTTCCAGTAGGGTACGTCGTGGTTGCCGACGACGACAAAGGTCGGTTCGGGCATGGCCCGGATCCAGGTTCCCGCCGCCTGGAATTCGTCCGGGTGGCCGCGCTGCGTCACGTCACCGGTGATCAGGGTCAGGTCGGCAGGGGTGGCGTGGGCATAGTCGAGCGCGGCGGCCGTCGCCTGCCGGTGCTCGCACCCGAAATGAATGTCGGAGAACTGAAGAATACGCCCCACTAGGTGACGGCTCCGGCCGCAGTGGTCGGTGGCGGGGCCAGGGCGCGGAAGGCGCGGGGAACGAAGCGTATTGTGGCCTCATGCCGCAGCAGGGTCGGTTCGCCGTCGATCACCGCCGGGATGCGCGACCGGGCCCGCACGTCGGCACTCCGCGTCGCCGTGGTGCGCACGGACGGATCCTGTCGCCAGCCATTGAACAGCGCGCGGGCCGCCAGCCGAACGGCCTGCCCGGCATCGGCCGGGTTCATCGCCGCCGCCTCGAGCCCGGCGTCCTCGCCGACAGTGCGGGAAATGGTCGGGCTGATCAGGACGAGGGCTTCGGTCTGGCGTCCGGCCACTCCGTCCAGCGTATACCGCAGTCGCCCGCCGAAGGCGCGCCGCAGGGCCCGCCGGGCGTAGACCCAGGCCAGTCTCATCTGCCCGGTCCGGATCGCCTCGCGGGCCGGAGCCCACAGGGCCGCGGAGCCGAGGATGGCGGCGCAGTAGAAGGTGTGAAGACTGTCCGCATCCCGTATCTCGCCGCCCGCGATGCTCCGGATCGTGCCCTGTTCGAGCGCCAGCCGCAGAGCGACCTTCCAGTCGGCGGTATCATAGAGGGCGCGGGGCAACATGTTCATGGTCCCGCCCGGCAGCGGGGCGATCAGCGGGCCGCCGGGCCCGGCGCGCGAGGCGATGGTGCCGGCGGTACCGTCACCGGCCAGCACGATCAGGACGTCGGGTCCGGCGGCCAGGGCGGCGTCGACACGGACGTCGAAATCGTCATGGGTCAGTTCGACGACCGAGGAGTCGCAGTCATAGTCGGTGAGAATGGCGGTCGCGTCCGCAAGGGCCTGGGAGTCGACGCCGCCGGACATCGGGTTCACCAGCATGATCACCCGTTTCAGCGCAACATGGGCCGTCAGCACCGGCAGATCGGACGCGGGTCCGGGCCGGGCGCGGATATCGGCAGCCCGACCGGCCGGCGGATCAATCAGGATTTCGCTCATCAGAGCCGAACGTCCCGGCCGGGACGATGTTCCGGCCGGGCGGGTCCAGTGTCAAAATCTACTTCTTCATCTCATTGGCAGTGGTTTCAGCCCCGGCCTGCAGAGCGTCGCCGGCCCGCGTCGCCGCCGCACCGGCTTCGGCCGCCGCTTCGTCAGCGGCCGCCGGAGCCTTGCCGACCAGGCCCATGGCCGCATCCCAGCCGCTGCCGATCCAGCCGTCGACGACAGCGCCGCCCGCCGCGAGCGACTGTTCCTTGATGCCGAGAACGGCGGTCAGGGCCCCGAACAGAGCCAGTAGCGTGACCAAAAGACCGACAATCGGCACGCCGGAACGCTTGCGCGAACGGGCCCAGACCGGACTGGCGTCGCCGCCGTCCGCCATTCTGACGGGTTGAGAAAATCGCATGGAAGCCCCCAAATTGTCCGGTGGTTTCGGGCCGCACCCCCTGCGCGGCCTCACAAAACACCGGATGCAAAGCCTAATACAGCCTTGCAATGGATCATAGCGCGGGAACCTGTACGATAATCCAGCGTTCTCTCCCACGGGGCGAACCCTCGAGGGATGAAGGACTTCAATATGACCAAGGCAATTATCGCGATTGCAGCCGCTGGCCTGATGGCCACGGCCTGCGCCACCGGCCCGAACGGCAGCAACGAAACTGTTCGCCAGGGTGCTATCGGTGCAGGCATCGGTGCTGTCGCCGGTGCCATCATCGGTAACAACGTTGGCGATGGTAACGCCGGACGTGGCGCGGCGATCGGTGCCGTTGTCGGCGGCGCAGCCGGGGCTATTCGCGGCTCGCAGCAGGACCGTGCCAACCAGCAGCGTTATCAGGACGCCCAGGGCCGGTATTACTATTGCTACGATAACCGTCAGACCGAATGCTATTGGGAAAACGGTCAGCGCCGCTACTAGGCGGGGCCAGGCCGGATCGGGTCTGACCTGATCCGGACCCGGGGCGGTCCGTCGTTCGGCGGGCCGCCCTTTTTGCGTGCGGGACCCGCCGGGGAGGCGGGGGCCCTGGAGGGTTGCTATGACACGGACAGCATTGATTGTGATGACGGCGGGGCTGGCGCTGGCGGGGTGCGGGCTGAGCAATGGCCTGTTCGGCAGCCGGGATGTCCTGGTGGCGGAGCCCGAGACCTGTGTGCCGCAACGGTTCGAGATCTATTTCGCCGACAGCGAGGCCCGGCTGACCGAGGCGGCGCGCCAGGCGATCGGGGCCACGGCCGCCCAGCTGCGCGACTGCGACATCCAGCGCGTGCAGGTGACCGGCCTGTCCGACGCCCGCGGCGGCGGGGCCGCCAACCAGAGTCTGTCGGAGCGCCGGGCGCTGGCGGTGGCCGATGCGCTGAAGGCGGCCGGCTGGCCGGTGCCGGTGTTCGCCGTGGCCGGGGTGGGCGACACGGGGGCGGTGACGGACACCGGCGCGCGCGAACCGATGCGCCGCCGCACCGAGGTGCTGGTCGAGGCCGCGCCGCGACGCTGAGGCCGGTGGCTCCGCGCCCCGGGTTTGGCTAGGGTCGCCGCTGTTTCGGCCGCCGGATGATGATCGCCTTGCGCAGACTGACCCTGTTCCTGACCGGCCTGCTGCTGGCCCTGATCGCCCTGCCGGTCGCGGCCCAGGCCGTGCGCGGGCCGCAGGCGACGCCGCGCATCGAGGCCGAGCTGGTAGCCATGTCGCAGTGGGCCGCGCCCGGGTCGACCGCCGTGGTCGCGGTCCGCCAGAGCATCGAACCCGGCTGGCATACCTACTGGCGCAATCCCGGCGATTCCGGCGGGGCCACGACCCTGGCCTGGCGCGTGCCGTCCGGCGTGCGGGCCGGCGACATCGTCTGGCCGATTCCGGAACGGCAGCGGCTGCTGGGCCTGATGAACTACGGCTACTCCGGCACGGTTTATCTGCCGGTCCCGGTCGAGATTCCGGCCACGGCCCGGCCGGGCACGACACTGGCGCTGACGGTCAAGGCGCTGTTCCTGGTGTGCAGCGCCGAGATGTGCGTGCCGGACGAACTGACCCTGGGCCTGAGTCTGCCCGTCCGCGACGGCGCGGCCCCCCTGAACGCCCGTCACGGCCCCGCGATCACGGCGGTGCTGGCGAGCGCGCCGCGACCGGCGGGCATCGCCGCCCGGATCGCGCTTGAGAACGGCCGGCTGACGCTGGGGGCAGCCGGAGGTCCCCTGACCGGGCGCGACCCGGGCCCGAGCTATTTCTTTCCGTTCGCGGGCGGGGTCATCGACCATCCGCAGGCCCAGACCGGGACCTGGGGCCCGCAGGGCCTGACGCTGTCGCTGCAGCCCGGCGACGAGACCCGGGCGACGGGTCTGTCCGGACCGGTCGGTGGGGTGCTGGTCACCGCCCACGGCGCCTATGAGATCGCGGCGGAGCCCGGGCCCTTGCCGGCCGGTGTGACCGGCTCCGGCACCCTGGACGCGGTCGCGGACGCGGTGCCCGGCGGCGCGACGACGACGACGACCGGAACGGGTCTGGTGCTCTTCGTCCAGGCCCTGCTGTTCGCCGTCCTCGGCGGGCTGATCCTGAACCTGATGCCGTGCGTCTTCCCGATCCTGGCGATGAAGGCGGCGTCGCTGGCGACCGCGGCCCATGATCCCGGCCACGCCCGGCGCGACGGCCTGGCCTTCCTCGCCGGGGTGCTGACCACCTTCCTGCTGCTGGCCGGGGGGCTGCTGGCCCTGCGGGCGGCGGGCGAGGCCGTGGGCTGGGGCTTCCAGCTGCAGTCGCCGCCGGTGATCGCCGGGCTGGCCCTGCTGATACTGGGCGTGGCGCTGAACCTGTCGGGCGTGTTCCACGTCGGCGCGGGCCTGCAAGGGGTTGGGAGCGGCCCCCTGGCCCGCCTGCCCGGCGGGCTGGGTGCCTTCTTCACCGGGACCCTGGCCGTGGTCGTGGCCGCGCCCTGCACCGCCCCCTTCATGGCCTTCGCCCTGGGCGCGGCCCTGGTCATGCCCTGGCCGATGGCGCTGATGGTCTTCCTCGGCCTCGGCCTCGGCCTGGCCCTGCCCTTCGTCGTGGTCAGCCTGTCGCCCCGCCTGCTGGCGAAACTGCCGCGCCCCGGGCCGTGGATGGACCGGCTCAAGGGGCTGCTGGCCTTTCCCATGTATGCGACCGCCCTGTGGCTGGCCTGGGTGTTCAGCCGCCAGACCGGGGCCGAGGCGCTGGGACTGTTGTTCGCGGCGGGCGTGCTGCTGGCGCTGGGCCTCTGGCTGGTCGGCACCGGCCAGGGCGAGCGGACGCCCGGGGTCACCCGCCGGCTGTTTCTGGCCGTCGGCGTGGTCGTGCTGGCCCTGTCCGGGGCCACGGCCCTGCTGGCGGCGGTAATCCCGGCGGAGGTCGCGGTGACGGAGCCCGTGGCCGCACGGTCCGGGCCGGTCTCCGCGCCCTGGTCGGCCCCGGCCGTGGCCGCGGCGCTGGCCGAAGGGCGGCCGGTGCTGGTCAATTTCACCGCGGACTGGTGCGTGACCTGCAAGATCAACGAGCGGACCGCGCTGGGCTCACCACGCGTTACGGCGGCCCTGGAGCGGACCGAGGCCGTCTATCTGGTCGGCGACTGGACCCGGCGCGACGACGCCATCGCCGCCGAGCTGCAGCGCCACGGGCGGTCGGGCGTGCCCCTGTATCTGCTGTACACGCCCGGGTCGGCCGAGCCGCGCATCCTGCCGCAACTGCTGACCGAGGGGGTGGTGGTGGAGGCGTTGAAGGACAGTCGCTGAACCCTCTCCCGAGGGGCGAGGGAGGAGGCGCTGAAGTGGGTTCGTTGACCCTCTCCCGTTGGGAGAGGGCTTGAGCCTCCGGGAGCGCAGCGATCGGGAAGGCGAAAGGGTGTGGGTCGGGTGCTGGCGGCCGGCGAAGCCGCGGCACGACCGGAGCGGCGGCTTACGCCGACGGATACAGTCGACCCTCATCCGGCCCTTCGGGCCACCTTCTCCCAATGGGAGAAGGTATCGGATCAGACTTCCGGCTGCGGCGGGGCGAGGATGACCTCGACATTGTCGTTCAGCAGATAGGCCAGGTCGGACAGGGCCTCGGCCCGCGCCGGGCCGGGGGTGGCGGCCTCGAGGGCCGCGACCTTTTTCGGCATGTCCTCGGCGATGCCGCGCAGGATGCATTTCAGATCGCCGTCGGTGCCGCGTTCGCGCAGAATTATATGACCCTGCATGTCGAGATCGGCCAGTTCGGCGGCGCGGGCCTTGAAGCCGGCGAAGACGTCACCGGTGGTGAAGCCAGCCTGGTCGGCGACACCGTCGGCGGCCCAGCCGTCGACCATGGCCTTCAGCGTTCCGGAGCGGACCACGATGTCCGCGAACAGGGGTTCAGCCGCGACCGAAACCGGCGCGTCGGCCGCGGCGGCCGGCCGGGCCGCGGCCAAGGCGACGTCGGGATTGGTGAGCAGCAGCATCGAAGCAATGGCGAGACCACAGGACATGGCAGACCTCTCGGGGCAGAATTCGCGAATCAGCGGTTGAACCGGCTTACGCCTGACCCGTAAACGAGAGCTTGATCGCCGCCCGGAGTTTGCTGACATGCCCGTGACATCCCCGCGCACCCAGGCCCTGACGGCGCTGGAAAACATCGCGCGCATGGACGCGGACACGGCGATCCTCGATCAGTTCGACGCCGACCCCTGGCGCGCGGCGCGCATGGGCCTCGAGGCGGTCGGTCTGTGGCTGGACGTATCCAAACAGAGCTGGAGCCGCGAGGGGTTCGAGGCCTGTCTGGCCCTGGCCCGGGCCTGTGACCTGGAGGCGCGCCGCGCCGCCCTGTTCGCGGGCACGGCCGTCAACGGCACCGAGGGCCGGGCCGTGCTGCATCCGGCGCTGCGGGCCGGGCCCGGCGCCGACTTTCATGCGCTGGGCGAACCGGTGTCGGCAGAGGTCGCCACCGTGCGTCAGGCCATCGCCGCCTATGCCACGGCGGTGCGGACTGGCACCGAGACCGGGGCGACCGGCAAGCCGTTCCGCGCCATCGTCCATATCGGCATCGGCGGGTCCGATCTGGGGCCGCGCCTGCTGTGGGACGCCCTGCGGCCGCTGGACCCGGACATCGACCTGCGTTTCGTCGCCAATATCGATCCGCGCGACATGGCCGAGGCCCTGACCGGGCTGGATCCGGAAACCACCCTGGTGGTGGTGGTGTCCAAGACCTTCACCACCCAGGAGACCCTGGCCAACGCCGAACGGGCCCGCGCCTGGCTGGCCGCGGCCCTGCCCGAGGCCGGGCGTGAGCGCCATCTGGTCGGGGTCACCGCGGCCCCGGACAAGGCGGCGACCTTCGGCTGTGGCCACACCTTCGGTTTCCGCGACTGGGTCGGCGGGCGCTATTCGCTATGGTCGGCGGTCAGTCTGTCGGTGGCGGTGGCCGCCGGGCCCGAGGTGTTCGAACGGCTGCTGGCCGGAGCCGCCGAGATGGACGCCCATTTCCTGTCCGCCCCGCTGGCGCGCAACGCCCCGGTGATGCTGGCCCTGGCCCAGGTGTTCAATGTCGCCGGGATGCAGCGGCCGGCCCGCACCGTGGCCCCCTATGCCCACGCCCTGCGGCGGTTGCCCGCCTTCCTGCAGCAGCTGGAGATGGAGTCGAACGGCAAGGGGGTGAAGCGCGACGGCTCACCGGTCGATACGCCGACCGGGCCGGTGGTGTTCGGCGAGCCCGGCACCAATGGCCAGCACGCCTTCTTCCAGCAGATCCACCAGGGGCCCGAGGTGGTGCCGGCCGAATTCCTCATCGTGCGCCACACCGGCGAGGACGACGCCGGGGTCGGTGACGCCCCCCTGTGGTCGAACGCCCTGGCCCAGGCCCAGGCCCTGATGCTCGGCAAGAGCGCGGCCGCGGCCCGGGCCGAACTGCTGGCCGCCGGGGCCGACGCCGCCGAAGCCGACCGCCTGGCCCCGCATAGGGCCTTCCCCGGTAACCGGCCCTCGACCACGATCGTGATGGAACGGCTGACGCCGGAGACTTTGGGGGCCCTGCTGGCCCTGTATGAGCACAAGACCTTCGTCGAGGGGGTGATCTGGGACATCAACAGCTTCGACCAGTGGGGCGTCGAACTGGGCAAGGTGCTGGCGCAGGCGATCGTGAAGGATGTGAAAGCGGGCAAGCCGTCAGCCGGGCTGGACCCGTCGACGGCGGGGTTGCTGAAGCGGCTGCTGGGGTGAGGGAGGTGCGGGCCTCACTGGGGACGGGGCGAAGCACCGGATGCGCTGGAGGCAGTCCGGCCAAGGCTGACGTTCAAAAGAGACAGCATCATCGCCACGGCGAAGGACGCGGCGGCGAGGTGGAGAAGGTCTGGCACGCCGCCCGACAGCACTACGGCGGCGCCGAACTCTACGAAGAGAATAGCCCGGATCGTCAGGAGAAGTGGCGAACCTGCGCGACTTCCAAATATGCCCCAATCAGGGTCGAAGATCGGGGTGAGGCGAAACTTAAAACCCGATCCACCCATCATCTCCCGATTGGCGGCCCCGATCCCTCTGTGGCAACGCGGATCAAGGAGCATCCGCAGGAACAACACAGTTGTGACCGCCGCCGCCAGCAGGGCCAGAGGGCGGGCGAGCAAGGTGCGCGCCGGTTCGTACGCCCAACCAATTCCGACAACAGTTCCGCCTAGCGCCGCCACGAACAGAGAGGGCCAGTAAATCAATCGTGAGTTCATGCCGGAGATTGCGCATCCGGCGACGATGTCCGCAATGGTTCGATAGCGGCCACTCACTTCGCGTTGGGCTGCAGGCATTCTAACGTGCCGCCATCAACGGATCTGGCCGAGGTCCAGCGGGATCTTCGCTCACCTCCCACCCGTCATCCTCGGGCTTGGCCCGAGGATCCATTGCGGGGCCGTGCGAGCGGTGGAGGTGTGGCCTTGGTCTTCAGCCGGCGTTCCCTGATCAGCCGGTCGAAACCGCTGACCCATGGGGTCCTCGGGACACAAGCCCGAGGATGACGGGATGGAAGATTTCCCGCCGGGCCGGATGCCGCACCGAAAAAGGCGGCCCCCGTTTCCGGGGGCCGCCTTCTCGCCCGTCCGGTCAAAGGCTACGCGACCGGACGTATGGGTTTTGCCTAGTAGCGGCGGTCGTAGCGGTAATCGCGACGGTCGTAGCGCTGGTTGCGGTCGCGGCTGTTGATGCCGTGTTCGCGTTCCCAGTGGCCCTGGTTCCGGTAGCAGACGCCGCCGCGATAGTAGTTGCAGTCAGCGCGCCGGCTCCGGGCCTGGCTGTAGCCGCGGTTGTCGCCATAGCCGTAGTTGCTGCCGTAACTGCCGTAACCGCCATAGCGGTTGCCGTAGTCCCGATTGCGGTTGATGCCGTGCTCACGCTCCCAGTGGCCCTGGTTCCGGTAGCAGACGCCGCCGCGGTAATAGCTGCAATCGTTGCTGTTGGCGGTGGCCCCGATGGCCGCCCCGGCGAGCGCGCCACCGGCGACATAGGTGCCGTCGCCATTGCCGATCAGCGCCCCGGCCAGGGCCCCGATGGCGGCGCCGATCAGCACGTCACCGGTCTGGTCACGGTCATTGTCGTGGGTGCGGTAGCGGCTCTGGGCGTCGGCCGGACTGGCGGCGGCGACGCTGAGCGCCAGCGCGCCGACCAGGGCCGGGGAGGCGAGGGTGAGTCTGGAGAAAATGGTCATGATCCGTCCCTTCGGTCTGTGGTCGGCGGGGGTGCCGAAATCTTGACCACAGTGTAGCCACACCCGCCTGAACCGGATCGGGGGGGCTCGTTCATCCTGCGTTCATCCGCGGTGGCGACGGCGGGGCCCTGCCGTGGCACCGGATCGGCGAATATCGGCCCGCCCCGCTTGACGATGCGACGGCGTCTCCCTACTTGCCCCTCACGTTAGCACTCGCAGGTATCGGCTGCCAAAACCGGTCCCGAGGCGCTGGCGACTCATTCTGGAAGTCTGCAATCGGAGAATACACAGATGGCGTTTCGTCCTCTCGGCGATCGCGTGCTGGTCAAGCGCGTTGAAGAAGAATCCAAGACCAAGGGCGGGATCATCATCCCCGACTCGGCCAAGGAAAAGCCCCAGGAAGGCGAAGTCGTCTCGGTCGGCCCCGGTGGTCGTGACGAGGACGGCAAGCATGTCGCCATGGACCTGAAGGCCGGCGACCGCATCCTGTTCGGCAAATGGTCGGGCACCGAGGTCAAGATCGACGGTGACGACCTGATCATCATGAAAGAGTCGGACGTGCTGGGCGTGCTTTCGTAAGCACCGGCGTTTCAACGACTTTTCCCTACATACTCTAGACACAGGAGCCGCCTCACATGGCAGCCAAACAAGTTCAGTTCTCCACCGAAGCCCGCGAGAAGATGCTGCGCGGCGTCAACGTCCTCGCCAATGCCGTCAAGGTGACCCTGGGGCCCAAGGGCCGCAACGTCATCATCCAGAAGTCGTTCGGCGCGCCGCGCTCGACCAAGGACGGCGTCTCGGTGGCCAAGGAAATCGAGCTCGAAGACGCCTTCGAGAACATGGGCGCCCAGCTGATCCGCGAAGTCGCCTCCAAGACCAATGACAAGGCCGGCGACGGCACCACCACCGCCACCGTCCTGGCCCAGTCGATCGTGCAGGAAGGCCTCAAGTCCGTCGCCGCCGGCATGAACCCGATGGATCTGAAGCGCGGCATCGACAAGGCCGTCGCCGCCGTCATCGCCGACATCAAGGCCTCGGCCAAGAAGGTCAGCGCCAACTCGGAAATCGCCCAGGTCGGCACCATCTCGGCCAACGGCGACGTCGAGGTCGGCGAAATGATCGCCAAGGCCATGGAAAAGGTCGGCAACGAAGGCGTCATCACGGTCGAGGAGGCCAAGACCGCCGAGACCGAGCTGGACGTCGTCGAAGGCATGCAGTTCGACCGCGGCTATCTGAGCCCCTATTTCATCACCAACGCCGACAAGATGGAGGTCCAGCTCGAGGAGCCTCTGATCATGCTGCACGAGAAGAAGCTCTCGTCGCTGCAGTCGATGCTGCCGATCCTGGAAGCCGTGGTCCAGTCGGGCCGCCCGCTGCTGATCATCGCCGAGGACATCGAGGGCGAGGCCCTGGCCACCCTGGTCGTCAACAAGCTGCGCGGTGGCCTGCGCGTCGCCGCCGTCAAGGCCCCGGGCTTCGGTGACCGCCGCAAGGCCATGCTGGAGGACATCGCCGTCCTGACCGGCGGCCAGGTGATCTCGGAAGACCTCGGCATCAAGCTCGAGAACGTCACCCTCGACATGCTGGGCAAGGCCAAGAAGGTCACCATCACCAAGGACGACACCACCATCGTCGACGGTATCGGTGGCAAGGACGAGATCGAGGCCCGCATCGGCCAGATCAAGCGCCAGATCGAGGACACCACCTCGGACTACGACAAGGAGAAGCTGCAGGAACGTCTGGCCAAGCTGGCCGGCGGTGTGGCCGTGATCCGCGTCGGCGGCTCGACCGAAGTGGAAGTGAAGGAGAAGAAGGACCGCGTCGACGACGCCCTGAACGCCACGCGTGCAGCGGTTGAGGAAGGCATCGTCCCCGGCGGCGGTATCGCCTTGCTCAAGGCGACCCGCGCCCTCGAGGGCCTCAAGGGTGACAATGCCGACCAGACGGCCGGTATCGCCATCATCCGTCGCGCCATCCAGGCCCCGATCCGCCAGATCGTCGAAAACGCCGGCGTCGAAGGCTCGATCGTGGTCGGCAAGGTGCTGGACAACAAGTCCGCCACCTACGGCTTCAATGCCCAGACCGAGGAGTACGGTGACCTGGTGCAGATGGGCGTGATCGATCCGGCCAAGGTGGTTCGCACCGCCCTGCAGGACGCGGCCTCGGTCGCCGGCATCATGATCACCACCGAAGCCGCCGTGGCCGACGCGCCCAAGAAGGCCTCGGCCGGCGGCGGCGGCGGCGACATGGGCGGCATGGGCGGCGGCATGGGTGGCATGGACTTCTAGTTCCCTTCCCCGGTGGAGGAGCGGGTCGCGTCAGCGACCCGCGAGACCGGGCCGGGGAGCCACGCAGGCTGAACGAACAGAAGAGGGCGGTCCCAGCGATGGGGCCGCCCTTTTTGGTTGGGTTGGGGTTCAGAAATTCGAAATCAGCAACGCTCCGATTTGCTTCAAACGGCGAGCTCGGGCGTTGAGTCAGCCAATTTCCATCTGTGGACGTGTGGAGATAGGTGCTTACAAGGGAGGCGAGCGTAACGGTATGAGATATGTGATCGCCATCGATACTAATATCGACGGGCAATACCGCGCCACAGTGGAGTCAGATGCGGAAAGCTCTTGAACAGCGCTGCTATATGCCATGCGGCTATGTCAGGGGGCGCATGGTCTGTGACGTCTCATGAGCTCCAATAAGAAGCGTCAGCTCAACGTAACCGAGGGGCTCGGCCTGAATGCCGTTGAAGCCATCCTGCTAAGGATGGGTTGGCAGCCCCGCGATCAACGTGCTGGAGACTATGGCGTCGATCTCCAAGCTGAGATGCCCCGCCCGGACGGTACAGCCAGTGGGCGCCTTCTCGCTTTGCAAGTTAAGGCGGGCCCCTCCTACTTCACGGGCAATAAACGGGAGGTCCAGTTTTATGCGGACAAAGACCATATTGACTACTGGGTAGGCCATTCGCTGCCTGTCGTCGTCGTCTTCCACAACACCGACACTGAGGAGACGCTCTGGCAGTGGGCTGACCAAGCCGTGCGGAAGGGAAAACGATGGCGGCTGACGGTGCCGAGAACTCAAATTCTCGATGTGTCCGTAAAGGATCAGTTCGCAAAGGTTGTTTCACAAGGGCGCCTTTTGGACCCGGCCACAGTCTCACGGCTGGGGGAAGATGTTGCGGAGACTGCGAGCACCAATAAGCAGGGGGCTGTGCGGCCCAATGAGGCTATTGTTTCAGTACCGTCTAACAGTCAGCCAGTTCCTCCAAGGCTAAGGGCAGAGGTGGGCGATGGCAGCCTCTCACCGACCGCCATAGACCAACTTTCAAAGCTGCTCGATGAGAAGCTTCGACCTTTACAGCCATCGGTCATGGAGGCGTCGTCAGGGACCTCGACTGACCCTCGACGGGTTACCGAAGACGCAGCGCTCCACGCCCAGATTGATCAGCTTCGCGACATTAAGAACGCGGGCAACCCTGGCGTTGCGTATCGTATGTTACTGGAACTACTTCCGAAGATCGACCGCACGCGAGTGCCGTATGGCTACTTTCGCGCTCGCACCAATCTCGCGGCATGCGCTTTGGATATAGGTCTTAGCGCGGAGGCTATCGAAGGCTTTGAAGAAGCCTATGAGTTTGAGACAAAGAACCCACTTGCGATTGCCAATCTAGGCCTCGCAAAGCTGCTCAAGCAACAATACCAAGACGCATTTGACTTAGCTAAACAGGCCCTAAACGGCAGCCCATGCCCGTCGCATGCGATAACGGTCTTGCTTAGTGCGGCAGCGAGGCTCGAAGGGATAGGCGAACCAGAGAGCCTTATCCCGGAGGCAGTTCGGGGCGGCTCAGACGCGCGGTTTGCCGTCCTTGAATTCCTGCGGGTGACGGAAGCGCCGGACTGGATCGAAAAGGCGATCGGAGCCTATCCTGAAAATCCAGACGATCCAGCATTTAAGCGCCTTTGGGCCTACGCCATTCTAGAGGCCGCGACGACGGATCGTCAGTTCGTGCCAGGGGGGCAGTCTAAGGTATCAGTTGCTGAGGTAAGTGAAGCTGCGGTTGTCCTTCGCGCAGAGGTCGAGAAGAAGATCGCCGGCGGCTACGTCGATAAAGCAGAGTTGGCAAATGAGGCGACCAACGCGGCCATCGCGTTCCGCGTTGTCGATGATTATCAGTCGGGAATCGATCTTCTACGCCGAGTTCAATCGGAGACGGGCCACCAACCGAATGCCGCGCGAATGCTGGCGCTTCTCGAAGCGTTGAACGGAAATGAAGCGGGTGCGCTCGCGGCGCTGGAATCCATTCCGGACGATGGAGAGGCCCAGCTTCTGAAGGCCGAGATCATTGGCCGAACCGATCCGAAGGCGGCTCTGAGGTTCGTCATCGAATTGGATGATGCGACCATTCCAGAGCATCATCGTATAAGCAGATGGATCGTGGCCGCCAACCTCGCGATAGTTGCGCGCGACCGGCCGGCATTGGACGCCGCGATCGAGCATATCCGGATTGATTCATCCCGTTCGGTTTATGCTGACATCCTCTCCATTCGTTGGCGAGCAGAAGAAGGCGAAGCCGACGAGGTGTTGGCAGGCGAACTAGCGGCCCTTGCCGAAGCTCTGCCTGCTGACGCATCATTCGCGCAGAGGGTCACAGTCGCCCAGGCCCTGAAAAGTCATGACGCGACAATTAAGGCGTCTCGGGTTCTTGATGGTCACGTTGATCTGACGCGGGATACGGAAGCAACGCGACTTTACATTGGGCTGCTAGCGAGTAGCGGAAGAGCCAGAGATTTCAACAGCGCCATTGCGATGTTGCCTAAGGCCGCGCTCGATGACCCTGACATCGTCTGGCTCCGAACCGTTCAAGCTTTCAATCGCGGCGATCTTGACCAAGCGGAGAAGCACGCCCGGCACTTAACCTCACTAAAGCCGGATATTTTAAAGCCGACTCTCTTGCTGCTCGAAAGCTTGGTCCGGCGTCGCAGGGACGTCGCCATTAAGCGTGTACTGGCGGCCTCTGTAGAAGATTTCAAATCCGACAGCGTCTCCGATCAAATGAGGTTGGCTAGGCTGCTTATTGGATTTGGCTCTCCTCAACGCGGGCTAGCACTACTCTATCGCCTCCTACTGGAAAATCGCGACGACCCTCAGCTATGGACCAGCTTCGGAGCGCTCGTGCTCGATGCAGGACGAAAGAAAGGTGGGCGACTCGATGCACCGGCCATCGCCGATGATATCTCCGTGGTCCTAACCTTGGATGGTGGACAACGCTTAGAATTTATCGTCGAGCCCAATCCAGAGTTGAGAAAGCTCGACCCTGATGCGCGCGAACCCAGTCATCCTGACGTGGCTGCGGTCATGGGCATGAAGACTGGAGACGAGTTCACCTTGCCGGACGGCCGCAGGGGTAGGGTCGGCGAACTACGCCACAAATTCGTTGCCCGTATGCAAGCCGTACTTCAGCAGTTTGAGGATCGCTTTCCTACCGTCAATGGCTTTAAGAGCATCCAGGTTGATGTGGAGGCGGAAGGTGGCTTGGATGCTGTTAAGGCAATGCTCAAGGCGCGTTCCGACTTCCTCGATGAGGAAGCGAATTCCTATGAAACGGGAGGGATGCCACTTGCGGTCTTCGCCTATCGTGTCGGGACGAGCACGATCGACGCGGCCGAAGGGCTCTCACAAGTTGGGCGAAAATTCCAAGTTGCAATCGGTGAGGAAGGGGAGCGTGCGCAGGCGACGAAGAGCTTAGTCGCAAACGCTCGCCGAGGTGTTGTTGTCGACGCTCAAACCTTTTGGACGATGTGGTCACTTGAGGTCACAGAACTGATCGAAGCGGCTTTGGGTAAAGTGCATTATTCAGCCAACACCCTACTAGACCTTCAATCTCGTCTCGAACGACTGAGTGATGGTGACGAGGACGGCTTGCAGTCGATGTCCTACCAAGGCGGACAGATCTCGATGAACAGCGTTGATGCCGAGGATGTCCGTGCCGCCGCAGAAAATCTGAGATCCGGCATAAATTGGCTTGAGGCCAGCGCCGTTCTTTCACCCGTGACTGTCCCTGACAGCCTGCCTGACGAGATGCGCGCGGTTATTTTAGATATGGGAACCCCTCTGTTCGACGAGGTTTTCATCGCTAATGAAAACGACCTGCTGCTGCTCGTTGATGACCTTCGACTTCGTCAATGGGGTGGTGGGCTAGGTGTAACGCGGTCCTGTTGGCTTCACTGGGCGCTCGGTTACGTGGTCGATGAGAAGTTGGCCGAAATATCGGACTATGTCGTCTGGAGCGCGAAGCTATTAGCGCGTGGTCAAAGCTACCTTGGTCTCTCAACAACGGTGTTTTTCGAGGCACTACGAACGGACATGCGAGATGGCTTGAAGAAGCCGAGCGTCGTCTTTGAGACCTTGACGACGTGCATTGGGGGCGCAAAAGCGGACATCGAATCGCACGTCCGGGTTACCGCGCAGATCATCTATGGGTTATGGCGCGGCACGGAGTTCATTGACCTACGGGAAGGCGCGACGGGCATTCTGCTGCGTCGCGTCACCGCCGAACGATACGGTGATCACGGGCTCATACTTTCGGTTCTAATGCATGTGTTCAGGTCGACTCCTCTCGCGGCGCGATACATTCGAGATTGGTCGAGAGGACACTTCTTGAAAGTCACATGACGCGATTTCTGACTTGTCGCTGACCCTTCCACCGCTTCAGGCTTCACCCCTCCACCGCTTCGCGGTCCCCCTCCCCATCGCTGCGCGACAGGGAGGAGACGGGACGAGCGGTGCGGTTTTGGCCCCCTCCACCGCCGTTCCGGCGGTCCCCCTCCCCCTGTGGGGGAGGATTGGGAGGATTGGGTGATGTTTCCGCCTAATTTACGCGAAAAACCTGCGCCCGCTCAACGACCTGACGGTTTCTGAGCGCCAATTTCCCGCCCCGGGTCCGGCCTGGCGGATAATGCGGGCATGACCCGATCGACACCGATCCACCGCCGACCCTATTGCCGCCGCAGCGACGCCGAATGGGACGAGATGCGCCGGCTGTATCAGGCCGGGGCCACGGCCAGGGCGCTGGTTGAACAGTATGGCGGGACCGAGCGGACCCTGTATGCGCGGGCGCGCCGCGACGGCTGGCGGCGCAAGGACGACCGGCCGCCGCTGACGGGGCTGTCGCCGGGGGCGGCGGATGCGGTGGTGCGGGCTTTGGGAGCGGACGAGGGTGTGGCGGGGGCCGATGCGCCGTGCCGGGCGCTGGCGGTCGATGCCTCTCTGGGCGAGGCGGCGCGGGCGGCGGCGCAGAGCGCGATCCGCATGTTGCGCGATCTGGAACCGGCGCGGGCCTACACCTATGCGCGGCTGGCCGGGACGCTGGAACGGCTGGCGCGCGGCGGGGCCGGGGGCGACGGCGACGATCCCGACGGGACCGAGCGGGGGCGGCGGGCGGCGCTGGACTTTCTGCGGCGGGAGGGGGGTGCGGCGGCTTACCCCTCCACCGCTGCGCGGTCCCCCTCCCCATCGCTGCGCGACAGGGAGGAGACGTGAGGGCTTTTGAGCTCGATGCCGAGCGGGCCGGGGCGGAGGCCTGGGATCGGGTAGCGCATGACGGGCAGAGGGCGCCGGGCGGGGACTGGACGACCTGGCTGTTTCTGGGCGGGCGCGGGGCGGGCAAGACGCGGGCGGGGGCGGAATGGGTCTGGGGCGAGGCGGCGCGGCTGGCGCGGACCGTGGGGGCGGCCGGGCGGATCGCCCTGGTGGCCCCGACGCTGCACGACGCGCGGGCCGTGATGGTCGAGGGGCCGTCGGGGGTGCTGAACCTGCCGTTCCGCTCGGGCGCGCGGTTCGAACCGTCGCTGCGGCGGGTGGTGTTTCCGGGCGGGGTGCTGGGGCTGATCTTCTCGGCGCGGGAGCCGCAGCGGCTGAGGGGGCCACAGTTTCACGCCGCCTGGGGGGATGAGTTCTGCGCGTGGGACTACGGACGGGAAACGCTGGCGATGTTGCGGCTGGGGCTGAGGTTGGGGGTGCCGCATTCTTGTGGGGCCGCGGTCGTCGGCCCTTCGGGACCTCCCGACCCGACGCGGCCTGGCGCTTCGCGCGGGTCTCACTCACCAAGGCTGATGCTCACGTCGACGCCCAAGCCGGGGCGGTTGCTGCGCGGGGTGCTGGATGAGCCGGGGCTGGTGCGGACGGACGCGGCGACGGTCACGAACGCCGCGCACCTGGCCCCCGGGTTTCTGGCGGCGATGCTGGATCTTTACGGCGGCACACGACGGGCGGCGCAGGAGCTGGACGGACGGGTGCTGGAGGTGGAAGGGGCGCTGTTCACCTATGCGGAGATCGAGAAGGCGAGGACGGCGGGGCGGGACTGGGTCCCCGCCTGCGCGGGGATGAGCGGGGTGGGGCACGATCAACCGTCCGGGACCGTCCGGGGCTCAAGTAGCGCGAAGCGCGATAGCCCTCAGGATGTGGGCTCAACTAGCCCGAAGGGCGATAGCCCAATGCAAGAAGTGGTGGTGGCGGTGGATCCCCCCGCCGGGCCCTTGTCCGGGCGGGCGCGGGATGCGTGCGGGATCGTGGTGGCGGGGCGGGCGGGGGAGCGGGTTCTGGTGCTGGCCGACCGGACGGTGCGGGGGCTGTCGCCCGAGGGCTGGGCCGGGCGGGTACGGGCGGCGGTCGAGGCGTTCGGCGCGCAGCGGGTGGTGGTCGAGACCAACCAGGGCGGGGCCATGGCCGGGGCGGTACTGCGGGCGGCGGGGCTGGCGGTGCCGATCCGGCGCGTGCATGCGGTGCTGGGCAAGGCGGCGCGGGCCGAGCCGGTGGCGGCGCTGTACGAACAGGGCCGGGTCGCCCACGCGGCCGGGCTGGAGGCGCTGGAGGAGGAACTGTGCGGTCTGGGGGCCGAGGACAGCGGCCGCGCCAGTCCCGACCGGGCCGATGCCCTGGTCTGGGCGGTGACGGACCTGCTGCTGGAGCGGCGGGCGGGACCGTCGGTCAGGGTGCTGGACTGGGGTGCGCGCGGGGGGTCGTGTCTGGGGTGAGTGACGCTACGCCTCCCTTCCCCCTCGAGGGGGGAAGGGCCGGGGATGGGGGTGGAGGCACTCTTTTTGGGCCGCGGTCGTCGGCCCTTCGGGACCTCCCGACCCGACGCGGCCTGGCGGCTTCGCCGCGGGCTCACAGGGACCCGGGCGCTCAAGCAGCGCGCGACCGCGTAGCGCGCGTTAGCGCCCCAGCGTAATGATATGCCCTTCCGCCGGGTCACCGCCGCTGTCGGCCAGCGTGCGGATCACGGCAGCGGCGGCGGCGAAGCCGGTGGACTCGACCAGGCGCATCCACGGGGGTTTGGCGGCGGTGACGTGGGCGATGAAGCGGGACTGGGCGGTGTGGAGGCGGCGGTTGACCTCGGCCGGGCCCCAGTCGGCGTTGCGCTTCCTGATCTGGTGCGGGGCGAAATAGAATTGCGGGGCCGGGCCGGGCAGGTCGGCGGGGCTGAGGAAGTCGGTGTTGGCGGCGCTGCCGGCGAAACAGTCGTGGGTCAGGGCGGTGCCGAAATGGTGGTGGATGCGGGCGCGCAGGGCGTTGTCGCCGGAGAAGTCGACATAGAGGGTCGGTTTGTCGGCATCGAGGGTCTCGATCTCGGCATAGGTCAGGGTGCGATCGTAGGCCCCCAGGCCCGCGACGAAGTCGCGGTTGCGCGGCGAGGTCAGGGCGATGCGCTCCAGCCCGTCGCCGCCGGGGCCCGCCTGCCCCAGGCAGAAGGCCGTGGCATAGGCGGTCTTGGACGAGGCGCTGGAGATCAGCAGCCGGCGCGCGCCGAAGGCCAGGTTGTCCGACAGATAGTCGGCCAGCATGAAGGCGGTGACGAACAGGGGGCGGTAGAGCGCCAGCCAGGCCTCGTCGGCGGCGCGGTATGACGGGTCGACGCTGCAGCGGCTGTAGTGGTTATAGGCCGAGGTCAGCGGCAGGCGATGCTCCGAGGCGTCATGGAAGCCGCGGTCGCTGACGCGGTCGGGGCGCATCCGCAGGTGGCTGGCGATCGGCCAGTAGCCGTAGAAGCGCTCGCCCACGGCCACGCCCTCGACGGCCGAGGCGACCACATCGGCAAAACCCCAGACCGGCATCTGGCCAAAGCCGGCCTCGCCGGTCGGGAAGAAGTCCCAGTAGTTCATCGCCGCACCGAAGGCGGCATAGGTGATGTTGTTGGTGGTCAGGGAGAAGACGTCGGGGCTGAGGATGACCTCGCCGGGCGCGGCGGCGGCGGGCTCGGGCGTGGTGCGCAGCGCGGTGCGGCCCGGATCGGCCATGTCGGTCAGCAGGCGGGTGACGGTCAGGGTGTCGGTCATCGCGGATCCGCTCCGGCGGCGGGGTGACAGGCAATCGGTCAGGCGCAGGCGGGCGTGACCCCGAGCCTCGCCCTGCCACCCCCGGGGGGATGACGGTCGAGGCCCCGGGATGGCCGGTACTAGTCTTCGGCGGGCGTGTCGTTGGGGTTGGGGCCCTCGCCGGCTTCCCAGGCGGCCTGGGCTTTCTTTTCGGCCTTCTTGGCGGCCTTTTCGGCGGCCTTCTTGGCGTCGGCGCGGTCGCGCTCCATCCGTTCGAAACTGTAGTTGGGCTTGCGGGCCATGGAGGTCTCTCTTTCGTGGCGCTGTCGCGCTTCGCGCTGCGGGAGCGCCGGGAGGTCGTGTGGAACCGGCGCGCGGCGCGCGGTTCCGGGGCGGCTGCCCGCCCGTCCCCTCCTGTTTGAGCCATCGGGCCGCCGGGGACAACCTTCCGGGTGAAGATGCCTCAGTCGACGGCGGTGATTTCGACCTCGCGCCCGGCGATCACGGCGCTGTCGCCGACGCGTTTGCCGCTCAGGGCCACGGCCAGGGGCGAGATATGGCTGACACTGCCGTGGGCCGGGTCGGCCTCGTCCTCGCCGACGATACGCCAGGTCTGGGTGCGGCCGTCGTCGCGTTCGAGGGTGACCGAGCCGCCGAAGCGGACGCGGCCGTCGGCGGGCGCGATCTCGACCGGCTGGGCCGAGGCGCGGCGCGCTGACCAGTAGCGCAAATCCCGCGTCGCCCGGGCCATGGCCGTGCGGTCGGTCTCGATCGCGCCATGGGCCTGGGCGGCATTGTAGGCCGCGCGGGCCGCGGCCAGGGCCGACTCGATCGCCGCCAGCCCTTGCGGCGTGACCAGATTGGCATGCGGCGAGATCGGACGGTCGGGCAGATCGGCGGCCGTGGCCTCCAGATCCTCCTCACGGGTAAAGGCGACACTCATGGGGAGTCAGCGTATCGGGTGCGCGCCGGTTCCGGCACTGTTTTCTTGTCCGTCCCCCAGCTGTCGTCATCCCGGGGCGCGCAGCGACCCCGGGACCCAGCGGCGCGCTCGCGAAGGCGAGGGCGATCTGTTCACGCACGATGCGGTGAGCCGATGTGTTCGCGACAGGGTCGCGCTCGCGCGCGCCGCTGGGTCCCGGCTTTCGCCGGGATGACGACAGCGGTTGTGGGGCTTCGCGATGACGCGCTGCGCGGAACAGGGTAGGACCCGCGCCATGAGCATTGCAGCGAAGACCATCCACATCGTCGGGGCCGGGCCGGCCGGGCTGATGGCGGCCGAGCGGCTGGCGCAGGCGGGGGCAAAGGTGACCGTGCACGAGCGGATGCCGTCGCCGGGGCGCAAGCTGCTGATGGCCGGGCGCGGCGGGCTGAACCTGACCCATTCGGAAGACCAGGCGGCGTTCGAGGGGCGTTACGGGGAGGCCGCCGGGGCCGTGTCGCCGTGGCTGGACGCCTTTTCGCCGGACGACCTGGCCGCCTGGGCCGAGGGGCTGGGCCAGGCCACCTTCACCGGCTCCAGCGGCCGGGTGTTTCCGCGGGCGATGAAGGCCTCGCCCCTGCTGCGGGCCTGGCTGGCCCGGCTGAACGGGCTGGGGGTCGAGCTGCGCACCCGTTCGCGCTGGACCGGCTGGAGCGAGGACGGGGCGCTGCGCTTCGAGACGGCGGACGGCGAGCGGCGGGAACGACCCGATGCGGTGGTGCTGGCGCTGGGCGGGGCCAGCTGGCCCAAGCTGGGCTCGGACGGCGGCTGGGTCGATCCGCTGGAGGCGGCCGGGGTGGCGGTGGTGCCGCTGCGGCCGTCGAACATGGGCTTTGACGTCGCCTGGTCCGAGGTGGTGCGCAGCCGTTTCGCCGGCCAGCCGCTGAAGGGGGTGGCGCTGACGTTCGGCGACCGGACCGTGCGCGGCGAGGCCGTGGTCACGGCCTACGGGCTGGAAGGCGGGGCCGTCTATACGCTGTCGGCGGCCCTGCGCGAGGCGATCGCGGCGGAAGGGTCGGCCCTGCTGACGATCGACCTGCGGCCCGACCTGTCGATCGCGGCCCTGGCGGCGCGGCTGGAGGCCGGGCGCGGCAAGGACAGCACCGCCAACTGGCTGCGCAAGGCCGGGGGGCTGTCACCGGTGGCCGCGGCCCTGCTGCGCGAGGTGCCGGGCGAGCTGCCGCAGGGGGCCGACAAGCTGGCGCGGCGGATCAAGGCGCTGCGGCTGAAACTGACCGGGATCCAGGGGCTGGAGCGCGCCATCTCGACCGCCGGGGGCGTGGCCCTGGACGCGGTCGATGCCGGCCTGATGCTGAGCGCCCGGCCCGGGGTGTTCGTGGCCGGCGAGATGCTGGACTGGGAGGCCCCGACCGGCGGCTATCTGCTGCAGGCGTCCATGGCCTCGGGGGTGGTGGCGGCGCAGGGCGTGGAGCGCTGGCTGGCGGGGGGTGAGGGAGGCACGGCCTAGCCGCGCAGGGCCCCGGTGAGGATCACGCCGTCGACGGAGGCACCGGAAAAGTCGACCGGGTGTTCCCCGCCGTCGCTGCGTGGCAGCGGCCTCAGGTCGCTGCCGACGAACCGAGCATGGGCCAGCCGGCAGTTCCGGAAACTGGTACCGCGAAGATCGGCACCGTCGAATATCGCGCCGCGCAGGTCGGCGCCGCTGAAATTGGCCCCGGTCAGCAGGCTTTCGGAGAAGTCCACGTCGACGGCGCAGACGTCCGGGGCCACCAGGCCGGGCAGGCGGCGTTTGACCAGACCCGTGCCGAGGGGGCGCAGATCCTCACCGCCCAGCTGGGCGGCGGCCCCGTCCGCGCCCTGGATCGACAGCCAGTGTTCCGCGGCGGACAGGATCTCGAGCAGGGCCGGGACGCGATCCAGGGCCGGCTTGTCCGGATCCATCACGCACCGGGCCAGGGCCCCGGCCGGGAAATGCGTGCCCGTCAGGTCGACCCCGGTGAGGATCGCGTCGTGGAAAACGACCCTGTCCAGCCTGGCCCCCCTGAACTGGGCCCCGTGCAGGTTGGCACCGCTGAAATCCGCTCCCTGGAGCCGGGCCCCGCTGAGCCGGGCGCGTTTCAAGGAGCAGTTGCGCAGGTCGACGCCGCGCCTTGCCGGGTCTGACCCGGTCTCCGGCGTGGGGCCGCCGTCGTCGATCCGCGCCAGATGATAGCCGTCGAGGGCGTTGGCGACCGCCAGCTCCGCGTCGCGGAAGTCGGCGTCGTCCAGCATGGCGCCATACAGATTGGCTCCCCGCAAGCTGGCCCCCCGCAGATCCGCCTGGCTGAGGTCGGCCCCCCGCAGGTCGGCGCGGACGAGGGTCGCGCAATAGAAGGAGGCCCGGATGAATTTCGACATGGCCAGCCGGCTGCGGCTCCAGTCGCTGCCGGCGAAATCCGCTTCGGACAGGTCGCGCCGCTGCAGGATGAGTCCGCGCATGTCGGCGAAGCGCAGCTGCAGCCTCACGCCGTCAGCGGCGCGTTTCACGAAACGCTCATGCGCCGCGACGAACCGGACCACGTCGCTTTCAGGATATTTCTTGAGAACAGGCGTCTTCATCGCGGTCCGGCTCGGGCATCCGCGCCCAGCCCTAGGCGTCAAAAATCACCAAATAGAGAATATCCCCCGGTCGTCGCCGGTCCCCCGGTCCAGCGGCGGCGGCCCGGACATCAGGTGTCATCGGTGTCGATACTACCTCCGGTGATGTCGATACCGGGAAAAACACGGGCGTTGCCGGTCACGAATCCAGCACCGACGGCGTTAACTGTGTCTGGAGAATGGAGTTGACACAACGGCGATACTTTGACCCAGTCCTGCCGCCGGTTGTGGGGCGTCCGAAGGGGCGTCCGGGCATTCCGGCCGGGGTTCGTGTCGCCATGCGTCCGGCGGTGCGAACGACCGTGACAACGGATCGGGGATCACGGCGGCCCTGCGCGCAGGGTCCGATGAAACCAAGGGGGGTGGGTGATGGTCATCAAGCACGAGCTGGCGCGGATGGGCGACCGACTGCTGATCGAAACCCGGATCGTCGGGGACAACGGCCAGGTGCACAGCAAGAGCTATGAAATGGCCGGACCTGAAACCCTCTACTTCACCGACCGGGCGGAAGCGGAAGCCGCCCTGTGCGCGGGCGCGGGCGACGCCGTCGCCCCGTAACGCCCGACACGGTCGACCCTCATCCGGCCCTTCGGGCCACCTTCTCCGAACGGGAGAAGGGATCGATGGTCGACGAGCGGCGGGCAGATGGCTAGACCCGACCCATGACCGATCTCCCCGACATCCACGGTAGCTGCCCGGCCCGTTTCGCCGCGGTGAAGGCCGCCTTCGCCGCCAACTTCAGCGACGCCCCCGAAGGGCTGAACGAGCTGGGCGCGCGGTTCAGCGTCTGTATCGGCGGCGAGCCGGTGATCGACCTGTGGGCCGGCCATGCCGATACGGCCCGGACCACACCCTTCACCGACGCGACCCTGGCCCCGGTGTTTTCGACCGGCAAGGCGGTGATGGCCCTGCTGATCGCCACCTGTGTCGAGCGCGGCCTGCTGTCGTACGAGGCCCCGGTCGCCGCCTACTGGCCGCTGTTCGGACAGGCGGGCAAGGCGGGCATCACCGTCGGCCAGCTGATGAGTCACCAGGCCGGGCTGTCGGGCTTTTCCGAACCGGCCGAGCCGACGATCTGGTTCGACCGCGAGGCGGTGCTGGACCGGCTGTGCGCCCAGGCCCCGATGTGGGAACCGGGCACGGCTTCGGGCTATCATCCGATCACCATCGGCTATCTGGCGGGCGAGCTGTTCCGCCTCGTCGACGGGCGCAGCATGGGCACGGCCCTGGCCGGGGATTTTGCCGATCCGTTCGACCTCGACCTGTGGATCGGCCTGCCCGAGAGCGAGCACGACCGGGTGGCGCAGATGCGCAAGCCGACCGCGGCCCCGGACCTGGGAACGATCGATGCGATCAAGACGGCGGCCTTCCTCGACCGCGGCTCGGCCCCCGGCGGGCGC
Source organism: uncultured Brevundimonas sp. (assembly GCF_963975535.1). Lineage (GTDB taxonomy): Bacteria > Pseudomonadota > Alphaproteobacteria > Caulobacterales > Caulobacteraceae > Brevundimonas. The sequence goes on from NZ_CAXBHE010000005.1 coordinate 216,163, forward strand.
GGCTCCAGCGAATGGCGGCAGCTGGAGATTCCGTCGGCCAATATGCACGCCACGGCGGCGGGTCTGGCGCGGATGCTGACGCCGCTGGCGACCGGCGGGACGCTGGACGGACAGACCCTCCTGTCGGAGGCGGTGCTGGCCCAGGCCACGCGCGAACGCATCCACGGGCCGGACAGGGTACTGCCCTTCGACATCAGCTGGGGCGCGGGCTTTACCCGCAATGCCGGGCTCGACATCTTCGGGCCCAACCCGGCGGCGGTCGGTCATTGTGGCTGGGGCGGCAGCTGTGCCTTCGCCGATCCGGCCACCGGGATCTCGGCCGCCTATGTGATGACGCGCCAGTCGCCGCACCTGCTGGGCGATCCGCGGGCGCTGCGGCTGATCGCGGCGCTGTATTCGGCGGTCTAGACCGGTCCGGCCTGGGACTTCAGCGCCGCGCGGGCGGCCCGGGCCCGGGTCAGGGCGGCCCACAGGAAGACGGCGGCCCCCAGCCAGATGAAGCCGAACGAGACGCCGCGCAGCCAGGTGAAGGGCTCGCCCTGGACCACGCCGATGACGAAGCTGAGCGTCGGGGCGATGAACTGCAGGAAGCCGACCATCGACAGCGGCAGTCGCCGCGCCGCCCAGGCGAACAGCACCAGCGGACCGACGGTGATCGGTCCGGCCATCAGCAGCCAGAAGGTGGCGTCCGGGCTGGCCCCGAAATGGCCGGCCCCGTGGACATGCAGCCAGACCAGCCAGGCCAGGCCCAGCGGGGCCATCAGCAGACATTCGACGAACAGGCCGGTCTGGGCCTCGGCCTTCACCTGTTTGCGGATCACCCCATAGATGGCGAAGGACACGGCCAGGGTCAGGGAGATCAGGGGCAGCCGGCCCAGCGCCACGGCCTGCAGGGCCACGCCGATGGCGGCCAGTGCGATGGCGAACAGGCCGGCGCGGCTGATGCGTTCGCGGAACAGCCAGGCCCCGAAGGCCATGTTGAGCAGCGGATTCAGATAGTAGCCGAGGCTGGTCTCCAGCGTGTGGCCGTTGTTGACCGCCCAGATGAACAGGACCCAGTTGATGGCGATCATCACGGTCGACAGCATCAGCCAGCGCAGGGTGCGCCAGTCGGTCAGTACCCGTTGCACCTGTGACCACTGTCGGGCCAGCAGCACCAGCCCGGCGGCCCAGACCAGACCCCAGACCGCGCGGTGGCCCATGATCTCCCAGGCGTCGGCCCCGGCCGCGCCCATCGGCTGATAGATCAGCGGCGACAGGCCCCAGATCACATAGCAGGCGACCCCGGCCAGCAGGGCCGGGCGCACGTCGGGCGCGGTGTCGGTCACTAGACCGTCAGGGTGCGATAGCCGCCGGCGGGCTTGATCATGCCGGTCTCGTCCAGCAGCTGGGCGATCTGCACGGCGTTGAGGGCGGCCCCCTTGCGCAGGTTGTCGGACACGACCCAGAGGTTCAGTCCGTTCTCGACCGTATGATCCTTGCGGATGCGCGAGACATAGACGGCGTGTTCACCGGCGGCGTCGACCGGGGTGATGTAGCCGTCGTGTTCCTGCTTATCGATGACCTGGACGCCGGGGGCGTCGCGCAGGATGGCGCGGGCCTCCTCGGGGCTGATCGGCCGGTCGAACTCGAGGGTGACGGACTCGGAGTGGCCGACGAAGACCGGCACCCGCACGCAGGTCACGGTCAGCTTGATGTCGGGGTCGAGGATCTTGTGGGTCTCGTCCCACATCTTGACCTCCTCGTCGGTATAGCCGTCGTCGCGGAAGCTGCCGATGAAGGGGATGACGTTGAAGGCGATCTGTTTGGGGAATTTCTTCGGGGTGGCGTCGCCGAGGCCGTAGATGGCCTTGGTCTGGTTCCACAGCTCGTCCATGCCCTCCTTCCCGGCCCCCGACACCGACTGGTAGGTCGAGACCACGGCGCGTTTGATCGTCGCCGCGTCGTGCAGGGGCTTGAGCGCCACGACCAGCTGGGCGGTCGAGCAGTTGGGGTTGGCGACGATGTTCTTCTTCGTCGCCAGCTTGATGGCGTCGGGGTTCACCTCCGGCACGATCAGCGGCACGTCGGGGTCCTTGCGGAAGGCCGAGGAGTTGTCGATCACGATCGGGCCCAGCTTGCCGATCTTCTCGGACCAGGCGCGCGACACGTCGCCGCCGGCGCTCATCAGCACCAGGTCGACGGTCTTAAAATCGAAGGTATCGATGTCCTCGCATTTGATCGTGCGGTCGCCCCAGGCCACCTCGATGCCGCGCGACTTGCGCGAGGCCAGGGCGTGCATCTTGTCGACGGGGAAGTTCAGCTCCTCGAGGATGTTCAGCATTTCCCGGCCGACATTGCCGGTGGCACCGATGACGGCGACGCGATAGCCCATGGGGAATTCCTTCAATACGCGGCCGCTCGTCCCCTGGAGATGCGGGGGAACGGGCCGTAGGCGCTGCATATGGGCTTTCGCAGGCGCGAAGCAACGGCTTTTCAGACGCGCGCCGGACCGCTAAGCCCCGTGACCATGCCCACACGCCTTCGCGCCGCCTATGACAAGCGTATCCAGACCGGGCAACTCAGCCCCGATCCGGCCCAGCACGAGGCCATCGCGGCGCTGTCGCGACTGAGCCACGACCTGAAGCGGCGCGGCCGGTTCGGCAAGGTGCCGACGGTGACCGGCGTCTATCTGTGGGGGCCGCCCGGGCGCGGCAAGTCCATGCTGATGGACCTGTTCTTCGCCTGTGCGCCCGAGCCGCGAAAGCACCGGGCGCATTTCCACGCCTTCATGGCCCGGGTGCACGGGCTGATCCGCCAGTGGCGCGAGGGCGACAAGACCCGGCGCAAGGCGGTGTTCGGCACCCATCGGGGCGACGACCCGATCGAGCCGGTGGCCGAGCTGATCGCGTCGGAATCGCGGCTGCTGTGTTTCGACGAGCTGCAGGTCACCGACATCGCCGACGCCATGTTGCTGGGCCGGCTGTTCGACGCCCTGTTCGAACGCGGCGTGGTGCTGGCGGTGACCTCGAACCGGGCCCCGGAACAGCTGTATCTGCACGGCATCAACCGCCAGCTGTTCCTGCCCTTCGTCGACCGCCTCACGCAGCGCTGCGAGGTGCTGCAGGTGGCCGGGGCGCGCGACTGGCGACTGGACCGGATGGCGGCCGGGCGGCTGTGGTTCGCGACGGGGGATACGGAGTTCGAGACCCTGTGGGCCGACCTTCTGGGCGACGAGCCCGAGGAGCCGGCGCAGCTGACGGTGCTGGGGCGCGACCTGATGATCGCGCGCACGGCCGGCGGCATGGCCTGGGCCGGGTTCGCCGAACTGTGCGGCCGGGCCCTGGGGCCGCAGGACTATCTGGCCATCGCCGAACGTTTCCATACCCTGTTTCTCGACGCCGTACCGGTGCTGGACCCGGCCCGTCGCGACGAGGCCAAACGCTTCGTCACCCTGGTCGACGCCCTGTATGAGGCGCGGGCGCGGCTGGTGGTGCGGGCCGCCGCCGGTCCGGACGCCCTGTATCCCGCCGGTGACGGGGCGTTCGAATTCGCGCGCACCGCCTCGCGCCTGCATGAGATGACCAGTGCCGACTGGCTGGCGCAATCGCGCGACTGAGGGTTAGGGTGGGCCAAACCGGAGTCCACACACCATGATCCACCGTCGTTTCGCCGCCGCCCTCGCCACCGCCGCCCTGCTGGCCGCCCCCGGGGCCGCGCTGGCCGCCACGCCCGGGACGGTGACCCAGACCGCCTACCAGGCCGCGCCGGCCGCGGCGGCCCAGGCCCCCGCCTCCGGCGGGCTGGCGATCACCGCCGTGCGCGACTGGCTGATCAGTGTCGGGGCCACGGTCGGCGAGGTCACGCGCGCCGACGGCCGGATTTCGGTGACGGTCACCGACGGCCCGATGACCTGGCTGGTCTTCTTCAACGGCTGCGAGGCCGATGTCTGCGGCGACATCCAGTATATGGCGGCGTTCAGCAACGAGACCATCACCCCCGAACGGGTCAACCAGTGGAATCTCGAGCACCGCTTCCTGAAGGCCTATTTCACGCCCGGTACGGCGGCCGGGACGGCCATCGTCCAGTATGACGTCCTGCTGGTCGACGGGGCCGGCACCCGGCAGCTGATCGACCCGACCTCGGTCTGGGTCGGGCTGCTGCCGACCTTCGCCACCCACGTCGGCTTCTTCGTTCCGGCGCAGACTCCGGCCCAGTAGGGCGGTTACCGGACCACGCAAAAGGGCCGCGGAGCGATCCGCGGCCCTCTTTTTGTTTGGCCGCGGTCACAAGGCTCCGCACCAGATTTCCGCTCATCCCCGCGAAGGCGGGGACCCAGTGTTTTGGATGACCAGGCCATTCCGACGACCCGGTGCCCGCCGTCCCTGGCACCCCTGCGCCACAAAAGAACTGGGTCCCCGCCTTCGCGGGGATGAGCGGGGTTTGTAGCGCCCTAGGAAAGCGAGCTGTCGATGTCCTTGCAGGCCTGGAGCAGGCCCTGGACCGAGGCGACGGACTTTTCGAACATGGCCTTCTCTTCGGCATTGGTCGTGAACTCGATGACCTTTTCGACGCCGCCGGCCCCGATCAGGGCGGGCACGCCGACATAGAGGTCCTTGAGGCCGTACTCGCCCGACAGCCAGACGGCGCAGGGCAGGACGCGCTTCTGGTCCAGCAGATAGGAGCGGGCCATGGCGATGGCGCTCTCGGCCGGGGCGTAGAAGGCCGATCCGGTCTTGAGCAGGGCCACGATCTCGCCGCCGCCCTTGCGGGTGCGTTCGACGATGGCGTCCAGCTCGGCCTGGCTCATGAAGCCGGCGGCGACGGCGTCGGGCAGGGGCAGGCCGCCAACGGTCGAGTGGCGCACCATCGGCACCATGTCGTCGCCGTGACCGCCCAGGGTCCAGGCGTTGATGTCCTGGACCGAGACGCCGGTCTTCTCGGACAGGAAATAGGCGAAGCGGGCCGAGTCGAGCACGCCGGCCATGCCGACGACCTTGGCCTTCGGCAGGCCCGAGAACTGCTGCAGGGCCCAGACCATGGCGTCCAGCGGGTTGGTGATGCAGATGACGAAGGCGTTGGGCGCATGGGCCTTGATGCCCTCGCCGACGGCCTTCATGACCTTCAGATTGATGCCGATCAGGTCGTCGCGGCTCATGCCCGGCTTGCGCGGCACGCCGGCGGTGACGATGCAGACGTCGGCCCCGGCGATGTCGGCATAGTCGGTGGCCCCCTTGAGCACCACATCGGTGCCGATCACGGCGGTGGCCTCGGCGATGTCGAGCGCCTTGCCCTGGGGCGTACCCTCGGCGATGTCGAACAGAACCACGTCGCCCAGCGCTTCGCGCGCGGCCACATGGGCCAGGGTGCCACCGATCATGCCGGCGCCGATGAGGGCGATTTTCGCGCGTGCCATAGGGGTCGTCTCCAAGGGGAAGGGGGCGGCGCAACAGCGACCGTTGCGCGGCGGTCTAGCCCTGCGCGCTTTCGCCTGCAACTGTGACGCGGCGTCAGCCGGAGCCGTTGTGACCCGATCCCCCGAATTCATCGCCGCCGCCGACACGCCGGACAGTCTGGTCACCGTGACCGACGAGGCGGCCGTGCGTGCCGCGGTCGCGGCCTGGCGGGCGCGGCTGCTGAAGGGCCCCGGCCTGTGGGACCGGACCACGCGCGGGGTCCAGGGCCGGATCAATCGCGCCATCCCCGACCGGGTGCATGCCGTGGTCACCGCCGGGGTCGAGGCCATGACCGGGGGCATCATGACCGGCTCCGACCTGCTGAGGGTGCGGCCACTGGCGGAGGGCTCGCTGGCGGCGCGGGAGCTGCGGGCCCGGCAGCGGATCCAGCGCTATCGCAACACCGCCGGGGTCGAGGGCGGGGTGACCGGGGCCGGCGGCTTCCTGCTGGCGGCGGCCGACTTTCCGGCCCTGATGGCGATCAAGGTGCGGATGCTGGGCGAGGTCGTCGGCTGCTACGGCTGGGGCGGGGGCACGCTGCGGGAGCGGCTGTTCGTGCTGCACATCTTTCATCTGGCCTTTGCCAGCGCCGCGCGGCGACCCGAGGCCCTGGCGGCGCTGGAGGCGTGGATCGCCAACCGCGACCAGCCGGACGCCCTCGACGCCTATGACTGGCGCAGCTTCCAGATCGAATATCGCGACCATATCGACCTGGCCAAGCTGGCCCAGCTGATCCCGGTGGTCGGCGCGCCGATCGGGGCGGTGGTCAACTGGCGGCTGGTCGAGCGACTGGGCGAGACGGCGATGATGGCCTGCCGGATGCGGTGGCTGGCGGGGGCTTGAGTTCCTGTTTTGTTCGTGCGCAGATAACAGACTAACGGGAGGATTTCGACATGATCGGCTATGTAACACTGGGCACCAATGACCTTGAGCGCGGGGCGAAATTCTATGACGCCCTCGCCGCCGAACTGGGCACGCCGCGGATGATGGAGGAACCGACCTTCATCGCCTGGGGCACGCCGGACGGCGGGGCCGGGATCGGCCTGACCAAACCCCATGACGGCAAGGCCGCCACGGTCGGCAATGGCGTGATGGTGGCGCTGCAGGCGGCGTCGCGCGACCAGGTCCGGCGGCTGTACGACATCGCCCTGGCCAATGGCGGCACCTGCGAGGGCCCGCCCGGACCGCGCGGCGGGCCGTTCTACGCCGCCTATTTCCGCGACCTGGACGGCAACAAGCTGAACGCCTTCCTGATGGAAGCCGGCGCGGGGACCTGACGCCTTGACCCCGGGGCGTCCGCGGGCGACCGGTGGGGATGGCCCGTGAATTCACCCTCGACTCCGCCTTCGGGCCCGGCTCCGTCTTTGTCGCCGACTGGCCGCTGTGCCAGCTGCGGCTGCAGGACGACGCGCGCTTTCCGTGGCTGGTCCTGATCCCGCGTGTGGCCGGGGCGGTCGAGCTGGCCGACCTGTCGCCGGCGGACCGGACACGGCTGATGGAGGAGATCGTCCGGGCCGGGGACCGGGTGCGGGATCTGGGCGCGGCGGCCGGGCGGCCGGTCGACAAGCTGAATGTCGCCGCCCTCGGCAATGTCACGGCCCAGCTGCATGTCCATGTCGTCGGACGGCGGCGCGACGATGGCCTGTGGCCCGATCCGGTCTGGGGTCGGGCCGGCGCGCGCCCCTATGACGCGGCGGCGCGGGCCGCGCTGCTGGCGCGCCTGACCGCCTGATCAGGGGCGATGCAGGGTCACCGGGCGGGCCTGGCCGTTGTGCACGAACTCGCCCCGCCAGCCGCCGTCGCTGCGCCGCAGCCGCAGGGTGCCGCGCCGGTCCAGGGTCAGGGTGGCGCGGCTGCCGTCCACGGCGATGGCCGAGACCAGGCGGGCGCGCCCGTCGTCGCCCTGACGCCAGGCGCCCTCGACGGTGCCGTCGCCGGCATCGCGCAACACCAGGCTGAGCAGCGGACGACCGTCGGGTCCCAGGGCCCGCCAGCGCCCGTCCAGCGGTCCGGCCCGGGCGTCGGCGCTGGCCTCGGCGGCGGTCACCCCCTGGTCGAAGAAGGTCTCGACATCGCGGACCCCGGGACCGGGCGCGGTCTCGAACGGGCGGATGGCCGGGGGGCGATAGATCTGGCGGGTCGCGTCGGCGGCGGGCGTATAGGGGCGCGCGCCGGGATCCTGAAGCAGAAGGACGGCGGTGGCGGCGATAACGGTAAGAAGCATTGCCCCAGACTGCCGCACCCGGACCGAAAATTCCACCCGACCGCGACAGGGAGGGCAAAACCGCCCCCGAAAACCGCCTTGGGGTCGGGGTCGGGGGGAGGCCTTCGTTGACACCGCGCCGCCGGGGTCACTAAAGCCTGTATGCGCCCTCGGGCGATTGAATTCCTTCGGTTTTGAGAACCATTCGCATGACGAGCCCTCCCACGGCCTCGGGCGATGCCCGGAGCGACCGCCCGGTCCTCCAGCCCAACGGCCGGCCCCGCCCCCTGTCTCCCCATCTCCAGGTCTGGCGCTGGCATGTGACCATGGCGGCCTCGATCCTGCACCGGATCAGCGGCAGCGCCCTGTCGGCCGGCGCGGTCCTGGTCGGGATCTGGCTGCTGGCCCTGGCCTTCGGCCCCGAGGCCTATGCGACCTTCACCGGCCTGTCGGCCTCGCCGCTGGGCCTGCTGGTCTGGTTCGGCCTGACCCTGGCCCTGACCTATCACCTGGCCTCGGGGATCCGTCACCTGGTCTGGGACGCCGGCAAGGGTCTCGATCCGAAGACGGCGAGCCTGTTGAGCAGCCTGTCGATATGGCTGGGCCTGCTGGTCGGGGTGGCCTTCTGGGTCTGGCTGTTCGTGTCCGGGAGTGTGTCGCTGTGAGCGGTTCGACCAAGACCTTCGTCAAGGGCGTCAAGGTGTCCGAGCGCCACGGGGCCGGCGAGTGGAAGGCCGAGCGCCTGTCCTCGCTGATCCTGGTGCCGCTGACCCTCTGGGGTCTGTGGAGCGCGGCCCAGCTGGCCGGTGGCGGCTATGACGGGGCCCTGCTCTGGTTCCAGAGTCCGGTCAATGCCGGGCTGCTGGCCGTCACCCTGCTGGCCAGCCTGTGGCACATGAACCTGGGTCTGAAGGTCATCGTCGATGACTATATTCACAAGCCCTCGACGCGCGGGATCCTGCTGACCCTGATCGCCGCCCTTTGTCTGGTGCTGGCCTTCGCCAGTGTCTTCCTCATCGTGCGGCTGGCGCTGGGTTCAGCGCCGCTGCCGGCCGGTTTCGGAGCCTGATCGCTTATGGCGACCTATGATTTCATCGATCACGAATATGACGTGGTCGTCGTCGGTGCCGGCGGCTCGGGCCTGCGCGCGGCGCTCGGGGCCGCCCAGCAGGGGCTGAAGGTCGCCTGCGTCACCAAGGTGTTCCCGACCCGGTCGCACACGGTCGCGGCCCAGGGCGGCATCTCGGCCTCGCTCGGCAATATGGGCGAGGATGACTGGCGCTGGCATATGTACGACACCGTCAAGGGGTCGGACTGGCTGGGCGACCAGGATGCCATCGAATATCTGGTGCGCGAGGCCCCCAAGGCCGTCTATGAGCTGGAACACTGGGGCGTGCCGTTCAGCCGCACCGAGGAAGGCAAGATCTACCAGCGGGCCTTCGGCGGCATGACGCGCGACTTCGGCAATGGTCCGGTGCAGCGCACCTGCGCCGCCGCCGACCGCACCGGCCACGCCATCCTGCACACCTTGTACGGCCAGTCGGTGCGCCGCGAGGTCGAGTTCTTCGTCGAATATTTCGGCCTCGACCTGATCATGCAGGACGGCGCCTGCACCGGGGTGACGGCCTGGAAGCTGGACGACGGCACCATGCACCGCTTCCGGGCCAAGCTGGTGATCCTGGCGACCGGGGGTTACGGCCGCGCCTATTTCAGCGCCACCAGCGCCCACACCTGCACCGGGGACGGCAATGCCATGGTGCTGCGCGCCGGCCTGCCGCTGCAGGACATGGAGTTCGTGCAGTTCCACCCGACCGGCATCTATGGCGCGGGCTGCCTGATCACCGAGGGCGCGCGCGGCGAGGGCGGCTATCTGACCAATTCCGAGGGCGAGCGCTTCATGGAGCGCTATGCCCCGTCGGTGAAGGACCTGGCCCCGCGCGACATGGTCAGCCGCTCGATGACCATCGAGATCCGCGAAGGACGCGGCGTCGGTCCGAACAAGGACCACATCTTCCTGCACCTCGACCATCTGGACCCGAAGGTGCTGCACAAGCGACTGCCGGGCATTTCCGAGAGCGCCAAGATCTTCGCCGGCGTCGACGTGACCAAACAGCCGATTCCGGTGCTGCCGACGGTCCACTACAATATGGGCGGCATCCCGACCAACTATCACGGCGAGGTCCTGACCAAGGTCGGCGACAATGCCGACACCGTGGTGCCCGGCCTGATGGCCGTGGGCGAGGCCGCCTGCGTCTCGGTGCACGGGGCCAACCGTCTCGGCTCGAACAGCCTGACCGACCTGGTGGTGTTCGGCCGCGCCGCCGGCCTGCGCGCCGGCGAGGTGGTCGACAAGGCGTCGAAGGTGCCGGACGCCCCGGCCGCAACCACCGACGGCCACCTGGCCCGTTTCGATCGCTTCCGCAACGCCTCGGGGTCGACCCCGACGGCCAAACTGCGCATCGAGATGCAGCGGGCCATGCAGTCGGACGCCGCCGTGTTCCGTACCGGCAAGACGCTGGAGGAGGGCGTCGCCAAGCTGCGCGACATCCACGCCCGCGGTGCCGACATCAAGACCACCGACCGCGGCCTGATCTGGAACACCGATCTGGTCGAGACGCTGGAATACGACAACCTGGTCGACCAGGCGCTGGTGACGATCGAGGGCGCGCTGAACCGCACCGAGAGCCGCGGGGCCCATGCCCGCGAGGACTTCCCCGACCGCAATGACGCCGAGTGGATGAAGCACACCCTGGCCTGGAAGACGCCGACCGAGGCCGTGAAGATCGACTACCGGCCGGTCCACAACTACACGATGTCCGACGACATCGCCTATATCGAGCCCAAGGCACGGGTGTACTGAAGATGGTCCAGCTTACCCTCCCGCGCGGCTCCAAGCCGACCCCCGGCAAGGTCCACAAGGCCGCGCCCGGATCGACCAACGTCAAGACCTACAAGGTCTATCGCTACGACCCCGAGGTCGACGCGGACCCGCGCTGGGACGTCTATGAGGTGCCGGTGGCCGACCACGGCCCGATGCTGCTGGACGCCCTGATCCACATCAAGAACGAGATCGACCCGACCCTGTCGTTCCGGCGCTCGTGCCGCGAGGGCATCTGCGGCTCGTGCTCGATGAACATCGACGGGCGCAACACCCTGGCCTGCACCAAGGGCTGGGACGAGTGCTCGTCGGACACGATCTCGATCGCGCCCCTGCCGCACCAGCCGGTGGTCAAGGATCTGGTGACGGACCTGACCCTGTTCTACGCCCAGTACGACTCGATCCAGCCGTGGCTGCAGTCGGACGAACCGGACCCGACGACCGAGCGGCTGCAGACCCCGGCCGAGCGCGAGAAGCTGGACGGGCTGTACGAGTGCATCCTGTGCGCCTGCTGCTCGACCTCCTGCCCCAGCTACTGGTGGAACCAGACCGAATACCTCGGCCCGGCGGCCCTGCTGCAATCCTATCGCTGGATCGCCGACAGCCGCGACGACGCCACCCAGAGCCGGCTCGACGACCTCGAGGATCCGTTCAAACTGTATCGCTGCCACACGATCATGAACTGCGCCCAGGTCTGTCCCAAGGGGCTGAACCCGGCCAAGGCCATCGCCGAGACCAAGAAGCTGATGGTGGCCCCGGACCGCAGGAAGGCGACGGCGACGGTCTGATGGGGAACCTTCGCGGCGACCGCTAGCCGTCAGACCGCCAGCGTCAATCCGCAGTGGGTGGCGAAATGGCGGAAGTCGGGGTCGTGGGCGATCAGCGGCACGCCGGCGTCGATACAGCACTGGGCGATCAGGGCGTCGGCCAGTCGAGCCTTCAGCCCGAGCGCCAGTATGGTCTGCCGGTTCTGTCCAACGCGCATCCAGAAGCCGTCATTGAGCGGCAGGACGGGCATCTGGGCCAGCATCTGCTCCAGCAGTGCGCGGGGTTTGGGATAGGACAGAAGTTCTGCCATTGCCGGCGGCGTCAGCCTGAAATTGTCGCGGTCGAACGCGGACTGTATGCGTTCGACGTCGGGACCGTCCCGCCCCTCCAGATAGCGGACAAGGCTGCTCGTATCGGCGGATACCAGCGTCATCGTCACGGTTGTTCCCAGCCGTAGTCCTTGTCTTCCCTCAACTCATCCAGCGACAGATCACCGAAATCCACCTTCCCCCGCAAGGCCTCCATTCGACGATAAAACTGCTCCCGGCGCAATTTCTCGAGGCCCTGGCGCACGGTCTCTGTAATGCCGGCTCCGGTCGCCGCCTGGGCCCCGTCGATCAGCTCACTGGGCAGATGCACGGTTATTTTTCGCAGGGCGGTCATGGGTGGAACATGCCATAAATGAATGCCAGCATCAATCTATGGCCTTGCCTCGCCCGCCTGGCTTTGCCAAGACCGTCCCATGGCGAAAATTACCTACATTGAGAATGACGGCCGGGAGCACGCGGTCGAGGTCAAGACCGGCCTGACCGTGATGGAAGGGGCGATCCGCAACAATGTCCCCGGCATCGACGCGGACTGCGGCGGGGCCTGTGCCTGTGCCACCTGCCATGTCTATATCGACGAGGCTTGGCGCGAGGCGACCGGCAAGCCCAGCGCCATGGAGGAGTCGATGCTCGACTTCGCCGAGGCGGTCGAGCCCAACTCGCGCCTGTCGTGCCAGATCCGGGTCTCGGACGCGCTGGACGGCCTGATCGTGCGGCTGCCGGAAAACCAGCACTGAGATGATCGATCCACGGCTGATCGCGGCCGTGGAGACCCTGATCGCGGCGCACGCCCGTCCCGGCCACGTGCCGCTGATCGCCATCGCCGGGTCGCAGGGCTCGGGCAAGACCACCCTGGCCCGCGCCGTGGCCGCCCGCACCGGGGCGGCGCATCTGTCGCTGGATGACGTCTATCTGACCCACGCCGAGCGTCAGGTCCTGGCCCGCACCGTCCATCCGCTGTTCGCGACCCGGGGGCCGCCAGGGACCCATGATCTGGCCCTGTTGCACCGGGTGATCGCGGCCCTGTCGGCGGCCGGACCCGACGACCGCACGCCCCTGCCCGTCTTCGACAAATTGGCCGACGATCGTTTACCGCCGGAGGCCTGGCCGGTGTTCACCGGGCGGCCGGTGGCCATCCTGCTGGACGGCTGGTGTCTGGGGGCGAGCCCGCAGGACGCGGCGGCCCTGGCCGCGCCGGTCAATGCGCTGGAGCGAAACCGGGACGCGGACGGCCGCTGGCGGCGGGCCGTCAATGACCGGCTGGCCGGGCCCTATCGGGCGCTGTTCGCCCGGTTCGACGCCCTGCTGTTCCTGCAGGCTCCGGGCCTTGACGTGGTGCTGGACTGGCGTTGCGAGCAGGAGGCCGGACTGATGGGGCTGGCCCCGGCCGGGCTGCCGGCGGCGAGGCGCGCGCGCGTGGCCGGTTTTATCGAATATTTTGAACGGATCACGCGGTCGATGATCGACGGCGGCGTTGCGGCCGACGTCGTTCTGGGCCTGAGCCGGGCGCGTCGGGTCGTCGCCGGCTAGTTCACCGTCGGGGTCCCGTGCAGATGGACGTCACGCCCGGAGTGGCGTTTCAGAATCCCGACCGCCCGCGCTTCGTCGGCGGCGTTCCAGGTCCGCACCCAGAGCAGCAGGCCGCCGTGATCGAGTTGTTCCTGGAGGCGGCCGGCCTGGTGGTCCCCGACCAGGCGGGCGAGGACGGTACCGGCAAGACCGCCGGCGCCGCCCGCGGCGGCGGCCCCGATGACGGCGGCGGCGAGGCTGCCCCCGGAAACGAGGATGGCCCCGGTCGCGGCGACCGCGCCGGCGTAGAGCAGGCCGCCGATCAGCGCCCCCTCGGCCCCGCCGATCGATTCCGGCGAGACATAGCAGACCCGGGCGGCGGTCGGGTCATCTTCCAGTTCGGCGACCTTGCGATAGTGGTGGCCGAGCTTCGCGACGACGGTGTCCTCGCCGGCCAGCAGGCTGAGTTCCGCGCGGTCAAAGCCGGAGGTCAGCAGGTCGTCGATCGCCGCCTGCAGGGTGTCCGCCGAGGCGAAGACGCCCACGGCCTCGCGCACGGTGTCGGGGCTGTCGTCTGCGGTCATGGTGCGTCCTCCATCGGGATTGAACGCAGGATGTCGCGTCCGCAGGCGCGCGTCCTTGACTCAGGTCAGTCGGCCGGCGGGCGTCCGGCGCTGCCGGTGAGGCGGCCGGACAGCCGGGATGCCCCGGTCGCGGAATACGCCCTAGGTCGCCGGAAAGGCGTTGCGATTCCAGGGCAGCACCGCCAGCAGCCGGGCCATGCCACAGAACCCCGTGGCCCCGGCGTAGAACAGGCCGGCACCGACGAAGGCGGCGAGACCCCAGAAGGCCGGATGGACCAGCAGGCCGAGGCCCGCCCCGATCAGGATCAGCCCGCCGGCGGTCATCTGGACCTGGCGCATCATCTCCAGCGGGGCACGGCGGTTCTTCGCCGTGGCCAGACCGGCGGCCTTCCAGCCGTCGATGCCGCCGGCGAGAACATGGGCGTGACCCGATACCCGGGCCGCCAGTCGGTCGCAGGCGGACCGGGTGCGGTTGCCCGAGCGGCACATGAAGACCACGTCGCGGCCGGGCAGGATCTGCAGGTCGGCCTTCTCGAACAGGGACAGGGGCGTCGTGGTCGCGCCGGGGATGTGTTCACGGGCGAATTCGTCGGGTTCGCGAATGTCGATCAGCAGGACGGTGCCGGCCTCCAGGCGTGCATTGAGCTCGGCGGGCGACAGGGCGGTGAGAACGGTCATGCGGTCAGTCTTGTGCTGGTGTTTCGGGAGATGGAGGCGGCGCGGCGGATCACTGTCCGCCCGGCGCTTCGGGTCGGCGGGTGCCGAGGGCTGCCGGAGCAAGGGCCGGGCGGGTCAGTCGGCCGGCATGCGCCCGGCGTTGACGGCGATGCGGCCGATCAGGCCCTTGACGATCAGGTCGACGGCCGAGCCCTCGCGATAGTCGGCGGCGGCGACGAAATTGACCCGGTCCTCGCTGATCAGCCGGTGCACCTTGTCGCGGTCGCGCGGCGTGCTGTCGGGATCATAGACGGCGATCGAGAAGCCGCCCTTGGTGTGCATCATCTTCATGGTCGGCACATCGGTGTCGCCGTCGCCGAGGAAGATCATCCGTTCGAACGGCACCGGCCGCTCGTCGTCGGGGATGAAGCGGTTGATGCGTTCGTCGTCCCAGTGGTTGTGGACGCCCTTGTTGATGCGGAACAGGTACTGGGTCTTGGTCGTGTAGTTGACCCCGACCGCCGGCCAGACGGCGACGTCGTCGGCGTCATAGGCATATTTTGACGCGAACACGTGTTTGAAGGCGGGATTGATCGGGCAGCCCTCGATCATCTCGGTCAGACCGGCGGAGATGATGTAGTGCTCGATCTCCAGTCCGTACTGCGCGCCGATCGCGTTCATCCGCTCGAACCAGCTGAGGTCGCGCAGCCCCTCGAACAGGGCCACGTCCTGGCCGTGGTCGCGCAGCGCCTTGCGGGTCACCGGCTGGCCCTGCTCGCGGGCCACCTGCAGCATCATCTGCATATACATCAGGATGCCGTCGCCATCGCAGGCGATGGTCTGGGGCTGGACCGTCTCGTTCCAGAACTGGGTCGGCGTCATCCCGATCGACGGAATGAAGCTGACCTCCTGCATGTTGCCACGGGCCAGGGTGCCGTCGAAATCGTAGATCAGGGCGGTCTTGAGGGGCTTGAGGGCCATCGGATGTCCAGGTCGGGAAGGGGTGGCGGCCGCTAGTTAGGGCCTGACGCGCAGGCGGTCAAAGCGCGTCACTCGACGCCGGCCAGACCGCCGAGTCGCAGTTCCGGCGCGGCGGCGGCGGACGAGGCCCGCAGCGGCAGGTGCAGGATGAAGGCCGCGCCCTTGCCGGGCTCGCTTTCGACCTCGGCCCAGCCGCCGTGCATCTCGACCATCGCCTTGACCAGGGCCAGGCCGACGCCCGGGCCGCCGCGGTCACGGCGCACGAAGCGGTCGAACACATGCGGTTGCAGATGATAGGGGATGCCGCGCCCGGTATCCTCGACCCGGATGCGCAGTTCGGAACTGTTGGCCTCGGCCGTCAGGGTGACCTCGCCGCCCTCGGACACCGCCCGGACGGCGTTTTCCAGCAGGTGGTCCAGGGCCTGGGTGATGCGGCGCTCGTCGGCGCGCACGGTCGGCAGCCGGGCCGGGCATTTGGCCTTCAGCGTGGCTCCGCGGCCCTCGACCCGCGGCCGGTAGCGCGACACGATCCCGGCGAACATGTCGCGCACGTGCAGGTCGCCGAGGCTCAGCTCCATCTCGCCCGCGTCGATCTGGGCCATGTCCAGCACGTCGTCGATCGAGCGGGCCAGCTGGCTGGCGGCGACGCGGATGGCCCCGGCCTGCTGGCGGCTGCGCTCGGGCAGGCCGCCGAGGGTCTCGAGCAGTTCCGAATAGCCGACGATGGTGGTCAGCGGCGTGCGCAGCTCATAGGAGACGCTGCCGACGAACTCGCGCTTCAGGGCCTGGCTTTCCTCGAGGGCCGCGGCCTTGGCGGCCAGGGCCTGTTCCAGTTCGCGCTGGGCGGTGACGTCGGAGAAGGCGACCAGGGTGGCACCGTCGGGCAGGGGGCGGGTCTGCCACGCGGCGATACGGCCGTCGGCGGTGCGGCCCTCGCCGGAGATGGCGACGCGGCTCTCGGGATCGGGATCGGCGACCCGCGCCTTCAGCCCCAGCCACAGGGCCGGGTCGGGCAGGGCGGCCTTGCACAGCTCGGCGATGGCGTCGAAGTCCGAGGCCTCGGTCAGCTGCTCGGCGGTCAGCTTCCAGAAGCCCTCGAAGGCCTCGTTGTGCAGACGGATGCGGCCGTCCGAGCCGAACACGGCGACGGCGTCATTGAGCTTGTCGAGGGTCGCGGTCTGGACCTGGATCTGGGCGTTGAAGCGGCTGCGCAGCTGCAGTTCGTCGGTGATGTCCGAGAACAGCAGCAGGATGCCGCCCAGCGGATGCGGCTGGCGCACGACGCGCAGGGTGCGGCCGTCCGGCAGGGACCAGCTGTCGTCGGGTGTGACCTCGGAGGCGCCGTAGAATTCCAGCTCGCGCGCCTTCCAGCCGGCATAGTCGATGACCTCGGGCAGCAGGCGACGCTGGCGCAGCCGGTCCAGCAGTTCGGCATGGGTCGGGCGCTCGTCCAGCCAGGCCGGGTCGATGTTGAACAGGGCCTGGAAGGCGGTGTTGTGGAAGGCCAGCCGTTTGGACGGGCCGAAGATGGCCACCGCGTCGGCGAGATGGTTCAGGGTCTCGTCATGGGCCTCGACGTGGCGACGCAGGGTGTCGCGCGTCTCCTCGGCCTCGGTCATGTCGATGGCGAAGGCGACCACGCCGCCGCCGGGGGCCGGCTCGGCGATGATTCGCCAGGCGCGACGACGGCCGCCCCCGGTGGTCCAGCGGAAGCCTTCCTGACGGGCGTGCATGCGCCCGGCCTCGGCCACGATGGCGTCGGCCCCGCGGTCGAAACTCAGCGTACGTGCGATCGCGTCCTCGAGGCTGTCGGCCTTCATTTCGGCCAGCCAGGCCCGGTTGGCCCAGGCCAGACGCCCGGCTGGATCGACGATCCAGGTCGGGGCCGGCGAGGAATCGGCCAGCAGACCCAGGCCGCTCTCGGCCACCTGGGTCACGGCCCCCAGACGCGCCAGACGCAGCCAGGCGGTGCCCGCCGCCGGACGGCCGTCGATGCGCCAGGTCCCGGACGGCAGGTCCAGCACCTGGTCGAACGGTTCGCCGGTGGCGATCAGGGCATCGAGCCGGGGACCGGCACCGGCGCGCACGGCGTCGAGCACGGCGTCGATCGGCCGGGTGTCGGCCCCGGGCAGGTCGCGCGCCATGTCGCTCCAGACCTCCGGCGCGCCGATCACCCCGGTCACGCCGGTGGCGTCGAGCGACAACCGGGTGTCGTCGAAGGCGGCCAGGGTCCCTTCGCAATCGGCCAGGGCGGTGCGGGTGGCGACCAGTTCGGCGCTGCCATGACGGTCGCGCGAGGACAGGCGGGCCCGCATTCGCCACGCCCAGGCGCTGACCGCCAGGGCCAGGCCTGCCGCTCCCGCGGTCGCTACATAGGCAATATCGGCCTCGGCCATTCGCAGATCTATCCGCCGGTTCGTGCTGACTCGCCCGGCTACCATAGCGCAAGCTGGGAAAAAGCCACGCCCACTGAACGCGATTGCCGCAGAGACCCATTGTGCCGATATGGAAGGCATGACCTCGCCCTGGACCGATCAGACCGCCCCCGCCCTCGACGACTTCGCCCGGCTGGCCCGCGCCGCCCTCGCGGCCCTGCCCGAACCGTTCCGCGCGCTGGCCGGGGATGTGGTGCTGCGTATCGATGATTTCGCCGACGACGAGACGCTGGCGGGGCTGGGGATCGACGACCCGTTCGAGCTGACCGGCCTGTATCACGGCGTCGACATCGGTCGTCAGGAGGGCTTCGGGCCCGCGCCGGAGCCGTCGCGTGTCTTCCTCTATCGCCGGCCGATCCTCGATGAGTGGTGCGAGCGCGGCAACGTGGGCCTGTACGAGATCATCAGCCATGTGCTGGTGCACGAGATCGGCCACCATTTCGGCCTCGACGATGACCAGATCCATCATATCGAGGACTCCGCCGACTGAGCGGGGCGGGCGTTCACGCGTCGCCAGTGGACACCGGCTGCCCGTTCACGAACCCGGCCTGTCCGCCGCCGCAAGCGGGGTGGTCCCGGCGGCGGGGCGGGGCGAGGGTCCGGACATCGGGACCCGGCGACCGGGTCTCGCCCTGAACAGGATGTCCGCCATGAAGACCGTAACCGCCGCCCTCGCCGCCCTGACCCTGGCCACCGCCGCCCCGGCCCTGGCCGTCGAGCCGTCCCGCCTGACCCTGACGTTCGAGACCGGTGCGCCGACCGGGGCGGTGATGGTCGCCCTGTATGACAGTGAGGCGGCCTGGTCGGACGGGGCCCCGGTGCGCAGCGCCCGCCTCGACGTCGCCGCCGGCCAGCGGACCGCCACCTTCGATGACCTGCCCGCCGGCGATTACGGCATGAAGGCCTATCACGACGTCAACGGCGACGGCACGATGAACACCAACCCGTTCGGCATGCCGACCGAGCCCTATGCCTTCTCCAACAATGCGGTCGGCAATATGGGACCGGCGCGCTGGGACCGGGCCCGGTTCGCTGTCCCCGGCACGACCGCCCAGACCATCGTCATTCGCTGATCTGAACCGGACAGGAGCTGACATGACCCCCTCACGCAGAGCCTTCCTGATGGGCGCGGCCGCCGTATCGGCCGCGGTCCTCACCCCCGACGCGGCCCTGGCCGCCCAGACCGGAGCCGCGACCCGGGACTGGGCCCTGGTGACCGCCGATGTCGAGGCCGACATCGCCCCGCACGCGATGCGGCGGCTGCACGGCCAGGCCCCGGCCGGACTGGAGGGGGCGCTGTATCGCAACGGTCCCGCCAAATTCCGGCGGCCGGGCGGGGCGGCGGGGCACTGGTTCGACGGCGACGGGCTGATCCGGCGTTTCCGCATCCGCGACGGCCAGGCGGAGCTGGCGGCGCGGTTCGCCGATACGCCCAAGCGGCGGCAGGAGACGCGGCTCGACGCCATGGTCATGCCGGGCTTCGGCACCGCGGCCGACCCGCGGGCCGAGATCGGGTCGGTCGATGACGCCAATGCCGCCAACACCGCCCTGCTGATGGTCGGGGACTCACTGTGGGCCCTGTGGGAGGCGGGCTCCCCGCTGGCGCTGGACCCGGAGACCCTGGCCACCCACGACTTCGTCAGCCTGCGGCCCGACCTGAAGGGCATGCCCTTCCTCGCCCATCCGCGGGTCGAGCCCGGCGGACGGATCTGGAACCTGGGCATGAACGGCGACCAGGCCGTGGTCTGGCGGCTGGCCGCCGACGGCACGCTGGAGGACGCCCGGGTGATCGCCCTGCCCCGGGCCAGCTATGTCCACGACTTCACCGCCACCGCGCGCCATCTGGTCATCGTGCTGCAGCCGTGGATCCGGGCGCGCTCGGTGATGCCCTACAGTGCGGGGTTCGACTGGCGGCCGGAGGCGGGCACCCAGGTGCTGGTGCTGGACAAGGCCGATCTGACGGTGCGGCGGCTGTATACCCTGCCGAGCTTCGGCTTCTTCCATCTGGGCGACGCCTGGGAGACGGCGGACGGGGCCATCCAATTCGACGTCTGCGCCCATGAGGACATGCGGTTCGCCACCCTAGGCGGCGGCGAGGTGCTGAACGGTGTCCCGCTGGGCGGTCAGCCGGCGCGGCTGGCGTTCGTGACCCTGGCGCTCGACGGACGCGGCAGCCTCGAGCGCACCGGCATCGTCGCCGAGTTTCCGCGCAGCGACCCGCGCCGCGCCGGTCAGGCACGACGGCTCAGCCTGTATACGACCGGCGAAACGCCCGGCCGGCCGTTCGCCCGCGCCGTCGGCCTGTATGACCGGGACGCCCAGCAGGCGCGATCCTTCGATTTCGGGTCCGATCATGTGCTGGACGAAATGGTCTTCGTGCCGAAACCGGGGGCGACGGACGAGCGCGACGCCTGGCTGATCGGTCCGTCGATCAATCTGGCGGCCCGGACCAGTGAACTGCATGTGCTGGACGTGGCGCGGATCGAGGACGGTCCGGTGGTCTCGTGGCGCAGCGACACCGTCGTGCCCGCCGGCTTTCACGGCCTCTGGCACGGCTGACGCCGGCCGGTCAGTACCAGCCGGCCTTTCGCAGGCCGGGGGCGTAGCGGCGGCTGACCGGCGCGGTCAGGCCGCCGTCCAGCGTCAGCAGGGCCCGGCCGTCGCCACGGCTGACGTCGCGCACCGCCCCGCGCGCCACCCACCAGCTGCGGTGGGTGCGGGCCCCCTCGAGGCCCTCCAGCTCCGCCAGGGCGTCCGACAGCCGCATCAGGATCAGGTCGGAACCGCGGTCGGTATGGACGCGCAGATAGTGGTCCTCGGCCTGGACCGCGATCAGGGTGGCCCCGCGCAGCCGGGGCGGCAGCCGGTCGGGAAAGCGGGCGGGCGGCCCGCCCGGCGCGGCGGCGTGGGTGGCGACCGGCCGGGCCCGGTCGAGGAAGATGTTGAGCACCGTCATGGTCGCGGTCACCACCGTCACCGGCAGCAGAAAATGCGGCAATATGCCGAGGCTGTAGAGGCCTTGGCCGAAGGCTGGACCGGTCAGGGCCCAGACCAGCACGGTCAGCGGGCCGGAGATGGCAACAGTCACCACGGCGGCCGTGAGCCAGGGCTGTCGTTCGGGGTCGAGCCGGCGGGCGATCACGATCGAGCACAGGTGACCCCAGGCTCCGCCGGCGATCATCAGCGGGATCCAGTAGGCGAGGCGGTTGAGGATCGGATAGTGGCCGAGGCTGAAGGCCCCGCTGATGGCGAGAAAGGCCCCGGCCGCCACGGCCACAACCAGCATCCTGAGGCCGGGCGGGCGTTCGGGCGGGCTGTCAGTCTGACTCATTCGGTATCCCCGGGGCGCGTCCATGCCTTGAAACCATGAATCGGCCCGTCCCTGAAGCGAGCGTTGATCCGGTCTAGCCGGCCCGCGGGGTCGGGCCCGGGCCGCAGACGGCCCGGAAGCCCGCCGCGGCGAAGCGCACCATATAGTCGCAGGCACTTTCCAGATCGCCGGACCGGCACTGGCCGCCGGACAGGCGGTCGAGGCGGCCGGTCTCGCCCAGTGTCAGCGTCAGCGCGCCCGACAGGTTGTGATAGGCCCAGTAGAGGTCGACCTCGGGCGCATCCGGAACGATCTGTTTGATCAGTTCGATCAGCCGCCGCGCCGCCGGATCGAAATAGCGGGTCATGATCTCGCCGCCGAAGGCCGGGTTGGCATTGGTCTGGGCCACCAGGGCGGAATAGTGTTTCCAGCCGGGGCCGCCCTTCAGTGACCAGGCGAACGGCGGGCGCAGGAAGGCCTCGAGCAACCCCTCGAAGGTCATGCCGTCCGGTCCGACCTCCTGGGCATAGCGGTTGATGGCGTCGACCCGTTCACTGTTCCAGATCTCGGCGCGGCGCAGGAAGACGGCGTCGAACAGGGCCCGCTTGGCCCCGAAATAATAATGGACCAGGGCGGTGTCGACACCGGCCTCGCGCGCCACCTCACGGATGGTGACGCCATAGAAGCCGTGTTTGGAGAACAGGTCTTCGGCCGCGTCGAGGATCGACTCGCGCGCCACCCCGGCACCGGCGGACCGGGCCTTGGACGGGCGCCCGCGACGGGCGGGGGCACCGGCGGCCGGCGCGGCCGGGGCCTTGGGCGCGGCGTCGGAAGCGGGGTCTGGGGCGTCTGGCCTGGTCATGGCCCTAGGCTAGGCCGCCTGACCGCTCCTGTGCAACGGCGCCACAGGCGGCGGATTTGGCGCGCCGGGAACGTCACGTCGTTTGACAGGGCGGGGAAAGCGGATAGGTTCCGTGAAAATCATTGAACGCTGAATAAAAGCGTCAACGGGCTGGAACACAACAATTGGGGTACCAAATGAACAGATATGTAAAGACCGCCTTGCTGGCGGGTGCCGCCCTCGGCGCGCTGTCCACCGCGGCCATGGCCCAGGATACGGGCGCCATGGCGACCGGACCGCAGGCCTCCTCGCTCGATGACGTCATCGTCACCGCCCGTCGTCGCGACGAGCAGCTGAAGGACGTTCCGGTCGCCGTCACCGCCCTGGGGGCCGAGCGCCTCGAGGAAACCGGTGCCTCGGACATCACGGCCCTGCAGCAGCAGACCCCGAACGCCACGGTCCAGGCCGCGCGCGGTTCCAACTCGACCCTGATCTCCTTCGTCCGCGGCGTCGGCCAGCAGGACCCGCTCTGGGGCTTCGAGCCCGGCGTCGGCCTCTATATCGACGACGTCTACGTGGCCCGCCCCCAGGGTGCGGTTCTCGACATCTTCGACATCCAGCGCATCGAGGTCCTGCGTGGACCCCAGGGCTCGCTGTACGGCCGCAACACCATCGGCGGCGCGATCAAATATGTGACCGCGCGCCTGTCGGACACGCCGGAAATGACCCTGCGCGGGACCTACGGCAGCTACAACCAGATGGATCTTCTGGCCAGCGGCAGCCTGCCGCTCGGTGACACCCTTCGCATCGGCGGCGCGATCGCCAGCTACAACCGTGACGGCTACGGCGAGAACCTGAACACCGGCGCCGAGTCCTACAACAAGGACGTCCTGGCCGGTCGCCTGAGCGTCGAGTTCCAGCCGAACGACAACAGCCTGTTCCGCCTGGCCTATGACCGGACCGAGGACAATTCCAACCCGCGTCACGGTCACCGTGAACTGGCCGGTACCGGTGTCGGCGCGGGCGTCACGCCCAACGTCTATGACACCTATGCCGGCGTCGGCGACAAGAACTCGGTCATCACCGAGGGCGTGTCCCTGACCGGTGAATTCTACCTCAGCGACAGCCTGACCTTCAAATCGATCAGCGCCTATCGCAGCGGCGAGACCGACACGGTCATCGACTTCGACAACACCCCGGCCCCGACGCTGGATATCCCGGCCGTCTACGGTGACCATCAGTTCACCCAGGAGTTCCAGCTCCAGTTCGAGAGCGACCGGGTCCAGGGCGTCATCGGTGCCTACTACCTGAACGCCAAGGCCTCGGGCGCGTTCGACACCATCCTCGGAAACTTCGGCTTCGTGATCGGCACCGGCGGCTTCGTCGAGACCGAGAGCTTCTCGCTGTTCTCCGACGTCAACGCCGACCTGACCGACCGCCTGCACCTGTCGATCGGCCTGCGCTACACCCAGGACAGCAAGACCGGCGATGTCTTCCGCGCCAACTACGCCACCGCGACCCGCAGCCCGCTGCTGGGTGGCACGGCCCGGGCCCCGACCCTGGTGCGCACCGACTACACCAACAGCCGGGACTTCACCGACATCTCGCCGCGCTTCGCCCTGTCGTATGATTTCAGCGACCGGATCACCGGCTACGCCTCGTTCTCGACCGGCTTCAAGTCGGGCGGCTTCGACATGCGCGGCGACGCGATCCTGACCCCGGGCACCGTCGGGGGTTACGAGCCTGAAAACGTCGACGCCTACGAAATCGGCCTGAAGGGGTCCGCCTTCAACCGCCGCCTGTCGTTCAGCACGGCCATGTTCTACAACGAGTACCAGGACCAGCAGGTCACCACCCAGGTCCCGGCCGTCGGCGGCATCGCCAGCTTCGTCGACAACGTCGGCTCCTCGACCATCTCGGGGGCCGAGTTCGAAGGCTCGCTGCGGATCGCGGACTCGCTGACGGCCAACTTCGCCGTCGGCTACCTGAACGCCGAGTTCGACGAGTTCCAGCGCTTCAACCTGGGCACCGGCCGGTACGAGAACATCGCCAACCTGGTGGTGCTGCAGAACGCGCCGAAATACACGGGCTATTTCGGCCTGACCTGGCGCGGCCAGATGGCCGGTGGCGCGCTCGCCGTCACGCCGTCCATCAGCTACCGCGATGACTACAGCCAGTTCGAGTTCCCGAACGCCGTCCTCGACCAGGAGGCCTATTCGCTGGTCGACCTGTCGGTGGTGTGGACGGCCCCGAACGACAAGTTGACGCTCGGCGTGTACGGCAAGAACCTGACGGACGAGGAATACCGCATCGGGGGCTACAACTTCCCGGGCGCGGCGTTCAACAACTCGGTGATCGGCTACTACGGCCCGCCGCGGACCGTCTCGGCCATGCTGCAGGTCAAGTTCTGATCACGATCGATCACCTGAAAGCCTGATCCCCCGGGATCGAAGGGGCGGCGGTTCTCCGGGGCCGCCGCCCTTTTTCTTAGGTGCTGTCCGAAAGCACCGCTACCGTCCGCCCAACAAGAAGACCAAGTCGAGGGAAACGCCATGACCGCCACGGACGCCGCCGCGCCCGCCGTTCAGCCCGGATATCGCTTCTATGTCCTGGCGATACTGATCCTCGTCTACATGCTGAATTTTCTGGATCGCCAGATCATCGGCATCCTGGCCGCGCCGCTGAAGGCCGAGTTTGGCCTGTCGGACAGCCAGTTCGGCCTGCTGGGCGGCATCGCCTTCGCCTCGGTCTATTCGACCCTCGCCATCCCCCTGGCCTGGCTGGCCGACCGGTTCAGCCGGGTCTGGATCATGTCCGGGGCCCTGGTCGTCTGGAGCGGATTCACCGCCCTGTGCGGCCTGGCGGGTTCGTTCGGCCAGCTGTTCCTGTTCCGCATGGGCGTCGGTGTGGGCGAGGCGGGCGGCGTGGCCCCGGCCTATTCGCTGATCGCCGACTATTTTCCGCCGCACCAGCGGGCCCGCGCGCTGGCCGGCTTCGCCTTCGGCATCCCGCTCGGCACCGCGGCCGGGACCCTGGTCGGTGGCCTGCTGGCGGCCCAGTACGGCTGGCGCACGGCCTTCATCGTGGTCGGACTGATCGGGATCGTGGTCGCACCGCTTCTGCTGCTGACCGTCCGCAATCCGAAGCGCGGCGGCACCGACGCCGCCCCGACCGAGGCCCAGGTCGCCGCGGCGGCGATCGCGCCCCCGGCCTCGAAACGCGCGGGGCTGAAGGCCTCGCTGATCATGCTGGCGCTCGGGGTCGCCGCCCTGGTGGCCGCCGCGGTCAGCTATCTGAGCGGCGGGACGATGGCCCTGACCTTCGCCTTCGGCGGCGGTCTGGCACTGGTGATCGCGATTTCGCTGTTCATCGCCCGCGCGACCGCCTCGGTGGTCGTGGTCAAGCCGAGCTTCTGGCTGCTGGCGCTGGGCGCGGCCTCCTCATCGGTCTGCGGCTACGGCGTCGCCGGCTGGCTGCCGCTGTTCTTCATGCGCAGCTTCGACCTGACGCTGCGGCAGACCTCCTACTACTATGCCGGCATCGCCCTGATCGGCGGGGTCCTGGGTATCTGGCTGGGCGGGGCGATCGCCGACCGGCTGGCCCGGCGCGGCAAGGGGGCCTATCCGCTGGTGCCCGCGATCGCCTTCCTGATCTCGGCCCCGACCTTCATCCTGGCGATGAACTCGCCGTGGCTGATCCAGCAGTTCATCCCGTCCGGCGGCACCGACGCCCAGGCCCTGACCGTCGCCTTCCTGATCTTCCTGATCCCGACCGGCCTCAACCTGGCCTGGCTGGGTCCGATCACCGCGGCGGTGCAGCACCTGGTGGCGGCCCCGATGCGCTCGACGGCCTCGGCCCTGTTCCTGCTGATCAACAACCTGTTCGGCCTGGCCGTGGGCTTCTACTATTTCGGCTGGATGAGTGATCTGCTGCGCCCGGCCTTCGGTGACGAGAGCCTGCGCTGGGCCATCTACACCGGCATGGGGTTCTATGTTCTGGCCTCTTTCCTGCTGATCGGAGCCTCGCGGACGCTGAAGCGGGACTGGGTCGACTGATCGGGCGCGGAACGGTTGCGCCTGCGAAGCCGCAGCCCCTATAAGCGCAGCACTTCCTCCCCAGCGTTTCGGCGGTGCCTCCCATGAATATCCACGAATACCAGGCCAAACAGGTCCTGAAGGGCTTCGGTGCCCCGGTCGCCGCAGGCGTGGCCGTCACCTCCGTCGACCAGGTCGAGGCCGCCGCGCGGTCGCTGCCGGGACCGCTGTATGTGGTGAAGTCGCAGATCCACGCCGGCGGGCGCGGCAAGGGCAAGTTCGTGGAACTGGGCCCCGACGCCAAGGGCGGCGTGCGCCTGGCCTTCTCGGTCGAGGAGGCCGTGGCTCATGCGAAAGAGATGCTGGGCAACACCCTGGTCACCGCCCAGACCGGCGACGCCGGCAAACAGGTCAACCGCCTCTATATCGAGGACGGGGCCGACATCGACCGCGAACTGTATTGCTCGCTGCTGGTCGATCGCCAGTACGGCCGCATCGCCTTCGTCGTCTCGACCGAGGGCGGCATGGACATCGAGGCCGTGGCCCATGACACGCCCGACAAGATCCAGACCATCGTCATCGACCCGGCCACCGGCGTCACCGACGCGGATATCGCCAAGCTGAACACCGCCCTGGCCCTGAGCGGCGACGCGGCCGCCGACGGCAAGACCCTGTTCCCGATCCTCTACAAGGCCTTCGTCGACACCGACATGGCCATGCTGGAGATCAACCCGCTGATCGTGATGAAGGACGGCCGCCTGCGCGTGCTGGACGCCAAGGTCAGCTTCGACGGCAACGCCCTGTTCCGCCACCCCGACATCGTCGCCCTGCGCGACGAGAGCGAGGAAGACGCCAAGGAGATCGAGGCCTCCAAGCACGATCTCGCCTATGTGGCGCTGGACGGTGACATCGGCTGCATGGTCAACGGGGCCGGCCTGGCCATGGCGACGATGGACATCATCAAGCTGTACGGCAAGGAGCCCGCCAACTTCCTCGACGTCGGCGGCGGCGCCAACAAGGAGAAGGTCACCGCGGCCTTCAAGATCATCACCGCCGACCCGAATGTGAAGGGCATCCTCGTCAACATCTTCGGCGGCATCATGAAGTGTGACGTCATCGCCGAGGGTGTGGTCGCGGCGGTCAAGGAAGTGGGCCTGAAGGTGCCGCTGGTCGTGCGCCTCGAGGGCACCAATGTCGCCCTCGGCAAGAAGATCCTCAACGAGTCCGGCCTGGCCATCACCGCGGCCGACGACCTCGACGACGCCGCCCAGAAGATCGTCGCGGCGGTGGGGTGATGCGGGGCCTGCTGCTCACCCTCGCCGGTTGCGGGGCTGCGGCAATTTCCGTCGACACCGCTGTCGCCCAGGCGCAGGTCCAGCGGCTGCGGGACGCCTGCATCGCTACGGACATGAATCGCGAGGCCTTTGAGCGCGCCTTTGCCGATAGCGGTTTCGAGCCGCTGATCCGTGTCGTCAGGTCCGGCCAGCCCGGTCCGTCAGACTGGATGAGCGGCTTTGAGGATCAGGGCGTGCAAATCGTTATGGAGGGCCGGCCGGCATCCGTGGATGCGACAGATTGCGGCGTCCTGGATCCCCGGCCGGCGGAAGGGTGGCGAACGGCTGTTGAGCGTCTGGCGCAGGATCTTCGTATGGCACCGGTAGCATCCGAAGAAATTCCCGGCGCTCTCGAAGCCCAATCCTGGTCCGCGGGCGGAACGCGGCCCTTGACGCTTCATTTCGAAGTCTATCGCCAGGCGGTCATTGTCCGGTTTGCGAGACCGCCGGTTGGCGGCCACTGACCATCGACTCGCGAACACACGGATTGTGTGCTCCACATAACCCGTGTAAATTGGCCCCGTGACCCGCAACCTGACCCTCGCCATCGACGACGACCTGCTCGACAAGGTGCGGGTGCTGGCGGCCATGAAGCGGACCAGTGTCAACGAGATGGTGCGCGGCTTCCTGACCCGGCTGGTCGAGCAGGAGGTCGAGCATGACGAGGCGACCCAGGCGCTGCTCAAACTGATCGACGAGTCCGAGGGCGACATGGGCGACTGGCGCTTCCGCCGTGAGGACGCCTACAGCGGGGAGCCTCGCTTTGATCGCTGGGGCTGACGTCTTTCTCGACACCAACATCCTGATCTATGCGGCACAAGGTGGCCGGGTCGCGCCGGAGAAGCGCGATATCGCTCGCCGCATCATTCTTCAGGGACGGTACGGAACCTCGGGCCAGGTGCTGGCCGAGTTCTACAATGTGGTGACCCGCAAGGGGCTGCGGCCTCTCACGCCGGAGACGGCCGGGCGCTGGGTGCGGACTCTGGCGAAGAAGCCATGCCAGTCCATCGATCCCGCCGTCGTCCTTGCCGGCATCGCGCTGTCGCAACGCTACCAGCTGTCCTACTGGGACGGAGCCATCATCGCCGCCGCCGAGCGGCTGGGGGCCAAGGTGCTCTATTCCGAAGATCTCAACCACGGTCAGACCTACGGGTCGGTCCGCGTCGAAAACCCCTTCCTCCCCGCCTGATTCAACCAGCGAGTTCCCATGTCCATCCTCGTCGACCGCAACACCAAGATCATCGTCCAGGGCCTGACCGGCAAGACCGGCGGCTTCCACACCGAGCAGGCGCTGGCCTATCACGGCACCCAGATGCTGGGTGGCGTCCACCCGACCAAGGGTGGCCAGACCTGGACCGGTTCGCACGGCGAGACCCTGCCGATCTACGCCACGGTCGCCGAGGCGAAAGACGCCACCGGGGCCGACGCCTCGGTCATCTATGTGCCGCCGTCGGGGGCCGCCGCCGCCATCATCGAGGCGATCGACGCCGGGATCCCCTTCATCACCTGCATCACCGAGGGCATTCCGGTGCTGGACATGGTCAAGGTCAAGCGCCGCCTGGAGGGTTCGAAATCGCGCCTGCTGGGCCCGAACTGCCCCGGCATCATGACGCCGGACGAGTGCAAGATCGGCATCATGCCCGGCTCCATCTTCAAGAAGGGCAATGTCGGCATCGTCTCGCGTTCCGGCACCCTGACCTATGAGGCCGTGTTCCAGACCACCAACGAGGGCCTGGGCCAGACCACGGCCGTCGGCATCGGCGGCGACCCGGTCAAGGGCACGGAATTCATCGACGTGCTGGAGCTGTTCCTGGCCGACCCCGAGACCACCTCGATCGTGATGATCGGCGAGATCGGCGGCGGGGCCGAGGAAGAGGCGGCGCAGTTCCTGATCGACGAGGCCAGGAAGGGCCGCAAGAAGCCGATGGTCGGCTTCATCGCCGGCGTCACCGCGCCCAAGGGCCGCACCATGGGCCACGCCGGCGCGGTCGTCTCGGGCGGCAAGGGCGACGCCGAGTCCAAGATCGCCGCCATGCAGCGGGCGGGCGTCACGGTTTCACCGTCGCCGGCGCGCCTCGGCACCACCCTGGTCGAGGTCCTCAAGGGCTAGGTCCGGGTGGGCCGCGCTCGCCGGGCGGGCGCTTTTTTCCGTCATCCGGGGCAAAATTCGCCTTTTCGCCCTGCTTCGGTCATGACCCATAAGGAAACACCGCCTATATGACAGGCGGCTCCTTCACGCAGACGTGTGCGTGGGGGCGAAAGGGACGACGGAAAAAATGGCGGACGATGCCGGTCGGCTGAATCAGGTCTTTGCCGAGACCAGCTTTCTGTACGGGTCGAACGCCGCCTTCATTGAGGACCTGCACGCGCAGTGGGCCGATGATCCCGCGTCCGTCTCGGGCGAATGGCGCGACTTCTTCAACCAGTTGCGCGACAGCGCCGCCACGGTGAAGGCCTCGGCCGGGGCCGGGGCCTGGGGCCGTGACCGGGCGACCGAGGCGACCGAGGAAACCGGCGTGTTCGACGGCCGCTGGCCGACGCCGCGCCCGGTGCCCGGCAAGGGGGGCGCGCCGGCTGCTCCGGCCGCCGCCGCCTCCGGGGCCACGACCGACGAGGTGCGTGCCGCCGCCCATGATTCGATCCGCGCCCTGATGCTGATCCGCAGCTATCGGGTGCGTGGCCACCTGCACGCCAAGCTGGATCCGCTGGGCATCGAACAGCCGATCGACAATCCCGAACTGACCCCGGAATTCTACGGCTTCTCCGAGGCCGACCTGGACCGTCCGATCTATCTGGACGGCGTTCTGGGCCTGCAGACCGGCACGGTGCGGGAGGTCATGGCCCTGCTGGAGCGCACCTACTGCGGCACCATCGGCATCCAGTACATGCATATCGCCGAGCCGGAGGAGAAGTCCTGGCTGCAGGCGCGCATCGAGGGGCCGGACAAGTTCGAGCAGAACGCCTTCACCCGCGAGGGCAAGCTGGCGATCCTGAACAAGCTGATCGAGGCCGAGGGCTTCGAACGCTTCCTGCACAAACGCTTCCCCGGGACCAAGCGGTTCGGCCTCGACGGCGGCGAGGCCATGGTTCCGGCCATGGAGCAGATCATCAAGCGCGGCGGGGCCCTGGGCGTCGACGAGATGGTGTTCGGCATGGCCCACCGTGGCCGCCTGAACATGCTCGCGGCCGTGATGGCCAAGCCGTACAAGGCCATCTTCCACGAGTTCCAGGGCGGCTCCAGCGTGCCCAGCGACATCGAGGGCTCGGGCGACGTCAAATACCACATGGGGGCCAGCTCGGACCGCGCGTTCGACGGCAACAAGGTCCACCTGTCGCTGACCGCCAATCCGTCCCACCTCGAGATCGTCAATCCGGTGGTGCTGGGCAAGGCCCGCGCCAAACAGGCGTTCGACATCCGGGCCGCCAACGCCGGCAAGCCCGAGGCCGAATGGGCGCTGGACCGCTCCAAGGTCATGCCGGTGCTGATCCACGGCGACGCCGCCTTCGCCGGCCAGGGGGTGGTGGCCGAATGCTTCGCCCTGATGGGGCTGAAGGGCTACCGCACCGGCGGGACCATGCATTTCGTGGTCAACAACCAGATCGGTTTCACCACCAGCCCGCGCAACAGCCGCAGTTCGCCCTATCCGTCGGACGTGGCCCTGATGGTCCAGGCCCCGATCTTCCACGTCAACGGCGACGACCCGGAAGCCGTGGTCTTCGCCGCCAAGGTGGCCACCGAATTCCGCCAGAAATTCCACAAGGACGTGGTGGTGGACATGTTCTGCTACCGCCGCTTCGGCCACAATGAGGGCGACGACCCGACCTTCACCCAGCCGCTGATGTACGCCAGGATCAAGGCCCAGCCGTCGACGCGGGAGATCTATTCCCAGCGCCTGGTCGACGAGGGCGTGATCGATGCGGCCGGGGTCGAGGCCGCGATCGCCGATTTCGACGCCTTCCTCGACGCCCAGTTCGAGGCCGGCAAGACCTTCGAGGCCGACAAGGCCGACTGGATGGACGGGCAGTGGCAGGGCATCGGCCTGCCCGAGGGCGACGAGCGCCGCGGCAAGACCGATGTGCCGGCCGCCAAATTGACCGACCTCGGTCACCGGCTGACCACGGTCCCGAACCAGATCGACATCCACCGCACCCTGAAGCGGGTCATGGACGGTCGCCGCGAGACCATCACCACCGGCGAGAACATCGACTGGGCCACGGCCGAGAGCCTGGCCTTCGCCACCCTGCTGGACGAGGGTTTCCCGGTCCGCCTGTCGGGCCAGGACTCCGTGCGCGGCACCTTCAGCCAGCGCCACTCCGGGGTCATCGACCAGACCACCGAGGAACGCTACATCCCGCTCAACAACCTGCGCGAGGGCCAGGCCGAGTTCGAGGTGATCGACTCGGCCCTGTCGGAAGAGGCGGTACTGGGCTTCGAGTACGGCTATGCCGTCACCGACCCCAATACCCTGGTGATGTGGGAGGCCCAGTTCGGCGACTTCGTCAACGGGGCCCAGGTGGTGATCGACCAGTTCATCTCGTCGGGCGAACGCAAATGGCTGCGCATGTGCGGCCTGACCATGCTGCTGCCGCACGGCTATGAGGGCCAGGGGCCGGAGCATTCCTCGGCCCGTCTGGAGCGCTTCCTGCAGCAGTGCGCCGAGGACAATATGCAGGTCGCCAACTGCACCACCCCGGCCAACTATTTCCACATCCTGCGGCGGCAGATGCAGCGGCATTTCCGCAAGCCGCTGATCCTGATGACGCCCAAGAGCCTGCTGCGCCACAAGAAGGCGGTCTCGACCCTGGCCGAGATGGCCGAGGGCAGCTCGTTCCACCGCGTCCTGCACGACGACGCCGAGCGCCGTCCCGAGGTCGCCGGGATCACGCTCAAGCCCGATGCCGACATCCGTCGCGTCGTGCTGTGTTCGGGCAAGGTCTATTATGACCTGCTGGAGTCGCGCGAGGCACGCTTCAAGGCCGGCGAGACGGTCGACGACGTCTATCTGATGCGGCTGGAGCAGTTCTATCCGTGGCCGCTGAAGTCGCTGATGACCGAACTGGTGCGCTTCCCCAAGGCCGAGCTGGTCTGGTGCCAGGAAGAGCCGAAGAACATGGGCGGCTGGACCTTCGTCGACCCGTGGCTTGAACTGACGCTCGAGAAGCTCGACCTTGCCTCGACGCGCGCCCGCTACGTCGGTCGTCCGGCCTCCGCCTCCACGGCGGCGGGCCTGATGAGCCGCCACCTGAAAGAACTCGAATCCTTCCTGAATGACGCCTTCGCCGCCTGACCGCGACGGACCAAGACAAGAAACCTGGATACCTCATGGCCGACATCCTGACCCCCGCCCTCGGTGAATCCGTTGCCGAGGCCACCATCGCCAAATGGACCAAGAAGGCCGGCGATGCCGTGAAGAAGGACGAGATGCTGGTCGAGCTGGAGACCGACAAGGTCTCGCTGGAAGTCGTGTCGCCCGCCGACGGCGTGCTGGCCGAGATCAAGGCCGCCGAGGGGGACACCGTCATTCCCGGGACCGTGCTGGGCGTGGTGACCGAAGGCGCGTCCGCCGCCGCCCCGGCCGCCGCGGCCCCCAAGGCCGCCGCCCCCGCAGCCTCTGCCGCTGCGCCTGCGCCCGCGCCCGCCACCCCGGCGGCCGCCGGGGGCGTGACCATCGCCGTCCCGACCATGGGCGAAAGCGTCGCCGAGGGCTCGATCGGCACCTGGCACCGCAAGTCCGGTGACGCGGTCAAAAAGGACGACCTGCTGGTCGAGATCGAGACCGACAAGGTCGCCGTCGAGATCGTGTCGCCCGCCGACGGCGTGCTGGAGATCGTCGAGGCCGAAGGGGCCACCGTCACTCCGGGTCAGGCCATCGGCCGGGTCTCGGGCACCGGGACCGCCGCTGCCCCGGCTGCTGCCCCGGCCGCCACCACGCCCGCCCAGAGCCCGGCCAAGGCCGCCGGCGATATTCCGCTGTCGCCGTCGGTGCAGCGCATCGTCGCCGAGAACAATCTGGATCCGAAGGCCATCCAGGGATCCGGCAAGGACGGTCGCATCCTCAAGGGCGACGCGCTGGAGGCCGCCGCCGCCCCGGCTGCGACCCCCGCCGCTGCGGCCCCGGCCGCCGCCCCGGCCCCGCGCGACGCCGCGCCGCGCGAGACCCGGGTCAAGATGACCCGGCTGCGCCAGACCATCGCCCGTCGCCTGAAGGAATCGCAGAACACCGCCGCCCAGCTGACCACCTTCAACGAGGTGGACATGACCACGGTCATGGCCCTGCGCAGCCAGTACAAGGAGGCGTTCGAGAAGCGTCACGGGGTGAAGCTGGGCTTCATGAGCTTCTTCACCCGCGCCGTCGTCGCCGCCCTGCAGGAGATCCCGGCCGTGAACGCCGAGATCGACGGCACCGACATCATCTACAAGAACCATTATGACATCGGCGTCGCCGTCGGCACCGAAAAGGGTCTGGTGGTTCCGGTCCTGCGCGACGCCGACACCCTGTCGCTGGCCGGCATCGAAAAGGGCATCGCCGCCCTGGGCAGGGCCGCCCGCGACGGCGACCTGACCCTGGACCAGCTCCAGGGTGGCACCTTCACCATCACCAACGGCGGTACCTATGGTTCGCTGATGTCGACGCCGATCCTGAATGCGCCGCAGTCGGGCATCCTGGGCATGCACAACATCATCCAGCGGCCGATGGCCATCAACGGCGAGGTCAAGATCCGGCCGATGATGTACCTGGCCCTCAGCTACGATCACCGCATCGTCGACGGCAAGGAGGCGGTGACCTTCCTCGTCCGCGTCAAGGAACTGCTGGAAGACCCGGCCCGGGCCCTGCTGGACCTGTGATTGCCGGCCTCCGCGACCTGACCTAATATCTACTCGCGTAGATACGGAGGTCGGTGTGGCCGATTCCAAACCGGGTGTGGGGGAGACAGCCAAGGTCTTCACCCATGGCGGCAGCCAGGCTGTCCGGCTGCCCAAGGCCTACCGGTTCGAAGGCAAGGAGGTACGTATCCGCAAGGAGGGCGATGCCGTGATCCTCGAGCCCAAGCCCGCCCAGCGCCGCCGACCGCGTACCGACGCGGAGTGGCAGGCGTTCTGGGCCCGGATTGATGCGCTGGGTGATCCCGCAGAACCCTTTCCGGATCCGCCGCCCCAGACGGTCACGCCGATCAGGTCGTGGGACGATTGATCCTCTGTCTCGACAGCGCCACCCTGGTTGATCTGATCCGGGGCCGATCGCCGGACGTACGCGAAAACTACCGCGTCGCGGTTCAATCCGGCCTTGAGTTCGTGGTGCCTGCCGTCGTCATGCACGAACTGTTTTCCGGCATGATGGCCAGTCGAAACCCGGCTATCGAGCGGAAGCGGATGGATGAGACCCTGGTCGGGCTGCCCGTCATCGATCTCACAGCCGGGGACGTGGAAACCACGGGCCGTGTCGCGAGTGATCTTCGGGCGCGCGGTCGCTCGATCGGCGATATCGACACCCTGATCGCCGGGCAGGCGCTGGCGCGGGGGTGGACGGTGGTGACGCGCAACGTCCGTCATTTCGGGCGCGTCGAGGGCTTGCCGCTGGTCGACTGGGCGACCGGGCCGGGGCTCCTGTCAGCACAAACCATTGCGGCGCGTGTCAGCATGGCGGATTGATACGGCCATGATCGAGATCGCCCGTTTCGCCGATGTCTATGAGGCCGAGATCGTCGCGTCGCGGTTGCGGGCAGACGGCTTCTCGCCGACGCTGGGCGGGGCGGAGCACGCCAAGGCAGACCCGTTCATTCTCCAGGCCCTGGGCTGGATCCGGCTGTCGGTACCAGACGGGGAAGAGATTACGGCGCGGGCTCGGCTGGCCGCCCTGCGTGGCGGAGCCGAGGCTATCGCGGTCGAGGCCGAGCCGGGGTCCGGCCGGGTGCCGGACCGCACGCTTCCGGCCAAACTCACGCTCGGGGCCATCCTGCTGGCGTTTCTGGCGGGTCGCTAGGGCCTGAGGCCGCTGAGAACTTCGTCGGTGTCCTGACCCAGGGCCGGCGGCGGGCGGTCATAGGCGACCGGGGTCCGCGACATGCGGATCGGCGAGGCCACGGTGCGGACCGGGCCGGCGAGGTCGGCGCGGCCCTGTTCGACCACCAGGCCGCGATGGATCGCCTGGGGCTCGGTGAACACCTGATCGACCGTATTGACCGGGCCGCAGGGCACGCCGGCCGTCTCAAGCGCCGTCATCAGGGCCGCCATGCTCCGCCCGGCGGTCAGGGCCGAGACCTCGGCCGACAGGGCGGCGCGGTGTTCGATGCGCAGGGCGTTGGTCAGGAAGCGCGGATCGGCTCCCAGTCCGGGCGCGCCCAGGGCGGTGCCGAGGGCGCGGAACTGGCCGTCATTGCCGACGGCGATCACCACCATGCCGTCGGTGCAGGGAAAGGGCTGGTAGGGGGCCAGGTTGGGGTGGGCATTGCCCATCCGCGTCGGGGCCCGGCCGGAGACGAAGAAATTGGTCGCCTGGTTGGCCAGCATCGCCGCCTGGACGTCGAACAGGGCGATGTCGATGTGCTGGCCCTCGCCGGTGGCCCGGGCGTGCAGCAGGGCGGCGAGGATGGCGTTGGAGGCGTACAGGCCGGTGAACAGGTCGGCGACCGCCACCCCGACCTTCATCGGCTCGGCCCCCGGGGTGCCGTCGGCCTGGCCGGTGACGCTCATCAGCCCGCCCATGGCCTGGATCATATAGTCATAGCCGGCGCGGTGGGCGTCGGGCCCGTCCTGGCCGAAGCCGGTGATCGAGCAATAGACCAGCTTCGGATTGAGCGCGGTGAGGCTGGCGTGATCGAGCCCGTATTTGCGCAGGCCCCCGGTCTTGAAATTCTCGACCACCACGTCGCAGGTCTTCGCCAGTTCGCGCACGGCGGCGGCCCCTTCGGGGGTGGCGATGTCGAGGGCCACCGACTTCTTGCCGCGGTTGGCGCACAGGAAATAGGCGGCGTCGCCGGGGGTACCGTCGGCCCGGGTCGTGAACGGCGGCCCCCACTGGCGGGTGTCGTCACCGACGCCGGGGCGTTCGATCTTGATCACCTCGGCCCCGAGGTCGGCCAGGGTCTGGGTCGCCCACGGCCCGGCGAGGACCCGGCTGAGATCGAGCACGCGCACGCCGGACAGGGGGCCTGGGGTCTGGGTCATGGCAAGGGTCGGTCCCGTTGTCCGGGCGAGGGCGTGCCCGGGTCCCTCGCTTAACGCGGCCGGACCGGCGCGCCAATCCCGGCGGACCGGCGACGCGGCGGCCGCCCGGCCCACCGGGCAAGAAAAAGGGCGGCGGACCGAAGTCCGCCGCCCCCTTCCGTGGGTCGTTCCGGATGGATCAGAACGGACGGTAGTTGACGCTCAGGAAGAAGCGGCGACCGAACAGCTCGAAGTTGTCGGCCGAGGTGCCACCCATCCAGCGAGCCGGTTCGGCGTCGAACGCATTCACGACGCCGGCGCGGATGGTGACATTGTCCCGGGCCTGCCAGCGGACCGAGAAGTCATGCTGCGAGAAGTCGCCCGTCTGGCTGTAACGGAGGTCCTCATAGCGATCGAGGTTGGCGGTCAGGTTGTTGAGATCGTCGATCTCCTGGCTGGCCTGCCAGTCCCAGTCCCATGAGAAGGCCAGGTCAGGCGTCGGAGCCCAGTTGACCGTCGACAGGAAGCGGACGCGCGGCATGCCGACGGTGTCCGCAAAGATGCTCGGATCGGTCGGGTCGACGATGTTGACGTAGTCGTTCTGCTCGATCAGCCAGTTGCCCCGGAGGGAGTGGCTGAACGTGCCCCAGTTGGTGCCGAACCATTCCGGCAGGTCGAAGCTGTATCGGGCGGTGAAGTCGAGGCCCTTGGCGGTCAGGGACGCATAGTTGAGCGAGCCCTGGATAAAGCTGGTGACCAGGAAGGTGGACGGGTTCCGCGTCTGGGTGAGGCAGACCGCCGTGTTGACCTGATCGCCGCTGACGCACTGGTTGGCGGCGTTCTGGGCCGAAACCGCGGCGATCGCATCGTTGATCTCGATGTCATAGTAGTCGAGGACGATCGACAGGTTCGGCAGCAGATAGTCGGGCGTCCAGACCGCTCCGAAGGTGAAGCTTTCCGAGGTTTCCGGCTTCAGGAAGGGGTTGCCCCCGGACAGGCCGGACACCGAGCCGCTGCCGTAGTTGGGCAGATAGGCATTGGGCGACGACGGGTCGCTGAACACCAGACCCGGCAGGCCGGCCTGGGTAGCCAGGGTTCCGCAGTTGGCGATACGGTTGGTGCGGATCTGCGGGTTGGCCAGGTTGTTGATCACCGTGGCGCTGCAGGGATCGCTGAAGCCGTTGGCGAAGGTCTGCGACAGCGGATCGTTGGTCTCACCGAGGTTCGGCACGCGGATGGCGGTGGCGGTGGTGGCGCGGAACATCAGTTGATCCACCGGACGCCACTGGGCCAGGACGCTGTAGGTGTCCTGTTTGCCGACGTGCGAGTAGTCAGAGTGGCGATAGGCCCCGCTGATTTCCGCCGAACGACCGAGCCAGCTGTCGACGAACAGCGGGATACGCAGTTCGGCGAAGACGTCGTTGGTGTCGTAGCTGGCCTCGGTGAAGTCGGCCCCGCCGTTCAGGAACAGGAAGCGGCCTGCGGTGTCGGCGTCGCGGCCGATCCCGCTGGTGATTTCCTTGCGGTACTCATAACCGATCGAGGCACCGATCGGGCCGGCACCCCAGAAGTCCCACAGGTCGCCGGAGGCGAAGGTCAGGAAGTCATGCTGCTTGTTCTGGTCGGTGACCGTGATGGCCGCCGTCAGATAGTCCAGGGCTTCGGCGCTGAAGCCGCCGGCACCGAAGACGCGGATCGGGACGCATTTGTTGATGACGTCGCCCTGGCGCGAATAGGTCACGCCGCCGACGACGGCGTCCGGCACGGTCCGGCCCTGGGCTTGCAGCAGCTGGACCCGGCAGACGATTTCACCGGCGCGGCCATTGACCGCACCGAAGGTGTCGACGACGGCGTCGGCCGCGGCCTGGTAACGAACAACGTCGACCGCCTGTTCGCGGTTGGCGTTGTTCATCTCGCCGTAGGTGTAGGCCGCTTCCCAGTTCACATCGCGGAAGAAGCCGATGTCGCCGGCATCGCCACGGGCACCGATGACATAGCGCTGCAGGTCACGGTTGTTCAGCTGGTTGCGGACCGGGCCGTACAGCTTGTGCTGGGCGCGGGGGTCGGCGACGGTGCTGGTGATCACACCGGCCGAGTTGAAGACGTCCCGACGGTTGTTCTGGATGGCCAGACGGACGTCGGCCGGCAGATAGGCGTTGTCCAGACCGATCTCGAACGCGGTGGTGCCGGTGATGGCCCCGACGGTGTTGGGCGCGAAGGCGCGGATGTTCATGTCGTGGAACACGCGCTGGCCGGCGTCGTAGGTCTCTTCCTCGACGTATTTGACTTCACCGAAGATGTTGACGGCGTCGGTCAGGTCGAAGTTGAAGCCCGACTGGAAGCGCCAGTTGGTCGATTCCGGCAGACGGCTGGACTGGCCCTGCTCGGTGTTCTGCACCTGGCCGAGGCCGCCGTTGCTGGCGTTGCGCGTGAAGCCGGCACCCTGACGGATCGGGCCGAACACGACGGGCTGCGACGCCCCGGTGTCGGTGTACAGGAAGCCGTTGTCCAGACGGTTGGACGGGGCGAGCGAGAAGCAGTTCGCCGAGAAGCTGGTCGTCGGGCAGGTGCCGAACGGGACGTCCGGGTCGCTGGCCGGGCTCGGCCGGACGCCGGTGGCCAGGATGGTCACGCCACCGAAATTGGTACCGCGGATATAGGTGCGGACGTCACGCAGCAGGATCAGGTCCGGCACGCCGTCATTGGGTGCGCTGGCCGGGTCGACGTCGTTGCTGACCAGGTTCCAGGAGGCGCGACGCCAGTCGACGTCGCTGTCCAGCACTTCGTCGTTGCGCTGGAATTCACCCGACACATAGTAGTTCAGGCGACCGTCGAGCAGGTTCTGGCCCCACAGGACCGACAGGCGCTGGCCGAGTTGACCGTCCTGGTTGATCTCGGCCACCGAGGCGTCGATTTCCAGACCGTCGAAATCGGTCTTCAGGATGAAGTTGACGACGCCCGAGACGGCGTCGGCACCGTAAACGGCGGCGGCACCACCGGTGATGATCTCGGTGCTGGCGACCAGCAGGCGCGGGATGGTGTCGACGTCCACCGACAGGGTGCCGGGGCTGGACCCGACGTGGCGACGTCCGTCGACCAGGGTCAGGGTGCGGACCGAACCGAGGGCGCGCAGGCTGAGCAGCGACAGGCCGCCGTCGTTCAGGTTCGACCCGGTGGTGTCTTCCGGAACGATCGAGGTCGACAGGGCCGGAATGTCCGCCAGGAAGTCGATGACGTTGGCTTCACCCGACTGGAGGACTTCCTCCTGGCCGATCTGGATCAGCGGCGTGGGCGAATTGGTCGGGTCCCGACGGATACGCGAGCCGGTGATGACAACGTCATCTATGCTGTCCGGTCCCGCGCTCTGGGCCATGACCATTGTCGGTGCGGCGCCGATGACGGCGGCAGCGGACAAACCTGCGAGCAACGAGCTGCTCAGCAACAATGATTTTGTATTTCTCATCTTCCCCTCGGCGACGCCCAATGCGTCCTATCGCGAATTACAGTGCGATTAACGGCTAATAAGTAGTCCCGGCCGGTTCGCAACAATCTTGCAGAGCAGTTGGGCCTCAAGCGCGATTTTGACATGTTTGTGCAGCATTTTCGCCACTGCGGGCCTCATCATGTGCCAGTCTGTTCCGTGAAACAGAAAAGTGTTCACGTGAAACATCCCGGCCTCAAGTCTTCGTGCCGGGCGCGTCGTGGACAACTACTTGGGGTGAGAATGCCCGTTTGCGGCTGACATGACGCGGGTCTCCGGGTCCGACCCGGTACCGGGCGGGACCCGCGTTGATTTCGCAGTGATTTGTGCCCCGCCGGTGCCGGGATCGGTGTGCGGGGCACGACCCTGGGTTATGCTGGGCGATCGGTGCCGCTCCGACCTCCGGCCCGGCGTCGCGCCGTTTCACCGTTCGCTCCGGACGCGTCGGCCGGTACCGCCCCTACCCGAATGCGCCGTTTTGGCCTAAACCGCCGCCCTGTCCCCGGAGGGGCGCCGTCACCCGGGCGTGGCGGACCGTCCGGGCCCCGTTTTGCTGAGGAAGACCCCCGATATGGCTGATGGCCCCACCGCTCCGCACAAGACCTTCCGCTGGGACGATCCGCTGGACCTGTCCGGCCGGCTGACCGACGACGAGCGGATGATCCAGGACGCGGCGCGGTCCTATGCCCGCGACTCCCTGCTGCCCCGCGTGGTCGAGGCCTTCCGCGACGAGACCTTCGACCGGGCGATCATGACCGAGATGGGCCAGATGGGCTTCCTCGGGGCCATGCTGCCTGAGCAGTACGGTGGTTCCTCGGTCAGCCACGTCGCCTACGGCCTGATCGCGCGCGAGATCGAGGCCGTCGACAGCGGCTATCGCTCGGCCATGAGCGTGCAGTCGTCGCTGGCCATGTATCCGATCTACGCCTTCGGCTCGGAAGAGCAGAAGATGCGCTTCCTGCCGAAGATGGCGGCCGGTGAGTTGATCGGCTGTTTCGGCCTGACCGAGGCCGACGGCGGCTCCGACCCCGCCGCGATGAAGACCAGGGCGGTCAAGGTCGACGGCGGCTACAAGCTCAACGGGGCCAAATACTGGATCACCAACTCGCCGATCTCCGACCTGGCCATCGTCTGGGCCAAGCTGGACGACGTGATCCGCGGCTTCATCGTCGAGCGCGGCATGGATGGTTTCACCACCGACAAGATCGGCGACAAGCTGTCCCTGCGCGCCTCGATCACCGGCGACATCGGCCTCAATGACGTGCTGGTGCCGGAAGAGAACCTGCTGCCGGGCGTGAAGGGCCTGCGCGGGCCGTTCTCCTGCCTGAACAAGGCCCGCTACGGCATCGCCTGGGGGGCGATGGGGGCTGCCGAGGCCTGCTTCCACCTGACCCGCGACTATGTCGGCGAGCGCATGCTGTTCGGCCGGCCGCTGTCGTCGCGCCAGCTGGTGCAGAAGAAGCTGGCCGACATGCAGACCGACATCTTCCTCGGCTTCGAGGGGGCGCTGGCGCTGGGCCGGCTGCTCGACCAGGGGGCCTGGGTGCCCGAGGCCATCTCGATGATGAAGCGCAACAACTGCGGCAAGGCGCTGGATATCGCCCGCGTCGCCCGCGACATGCACGGCGGGGCCGGCATCACCGGCGAGATGCATGTGATGCGCCACGCCATGAATCTCGAGACGGTCAACACCTATGAGGGGGCCCACGACGTGCACGCCCTGATCCTGGGTCGCGCCATCACCGGCGAAAGCGCCTTCTAGGGCGGCCGCCATCAGGGGCATCGTCACGGCGCGCGTCCCGCGCTAGGGTCGGGCGATCACAGGGGGGCGATGATGCAGCGTGTCAATTTCCGGGATGAGCGTCTGACGGTGTGCACCGCCCGGGCCGTGGTGCTGGCGGCGATCGTGGGGCTGCTGGCCAGCCTGCCGGCCCAGGCCCAGTCCGCCGACCGGCCCGCGCCCCCCCAGGCCCGGGCGGCGACGGTCACCCCGATCCCCTTCGACACGCGCCGCGGCGTCTTCAGCTTCGCCTCGGAGCTGGAGAAATCCCTGCCGGCCGTGGTCCAGGTCACCACCCAGGGGCGGTCCGAAGGGCCGCGCTCGGACGACAATGAACCCCAGCCCATGGCGACGGGGTCGGGCGTCATCCTCGACGCCGCCACCGGCATCATCGTCACCAACAACCATGTGGTCGAGGGCGGCAGCAAGTTCACCGTCGACCTGCTGGACGGCCGCCTGGTCGACGCCACCCTGATCGGGACCGACAAGGCGACCGACCTCGCCGTGCTGCGCATCGCGCTCGACGGCCTGACCCAGGTGGCGGTGGCCGATTCCGACGCCCTGCGCAGCGGCGACCTGGCCTTTGCCGTCGGCTATCCGCTGGGTCTGGACCAGACCCTGACCATGGGGGTGATCTCCGGGCTCGGGCGCTCGGGCATGGGCGATGCGGTCGAGGACTATATCCAGACCGACGCGGCGGTGAACTCCGGCAATTCCGGCGGCCCGCTGCTGGACAGCCTGGGCCGGCTGATCGGCATCAACACCTCGATCCTGTCGGGCGGCGGCGGCGGCAATGACGGCATCGCCTTCGCCGTGCCCAGCCGCATCATGCTGCATGTGGTCGGCCAGCTGCGCGAGTTCGGCGAGGTCCGTCGCGGCAGCACCGGGGCCATTTTCGGCTCGCTCAATGCCGAACGGGCCCGGGCCCTGGGGCTGAGCGTCGTGCGCGGTGCCGTCGTCGACGACGTCGCCCCCGGCTCGCCGGCCGAAGCGGCGGGCCTGCAGCGCAACGACATCATCACCCGGATCCAGAACCGGCCGGTCGCCAACGCCGGCTCGGTCCGGGCCACGATCGGCATCGCCGCGCCCGGGGCGCGGCTGCCGCTGGCCTATCTGCGCGCCGGACGCGAATACACGACGAGCCTGCAGGTCGCGGTGGCCGGTCCCGATCGGGTCGTCCTCGGCGCGACCGAGGTCCTGGCCTACGGGGCCGGCTTCCGCAATCTGCGACCGGCCGACGGCGTGACCCGGGACGGTGTGCTGGTCACGGCGGTCGAGGGCGGGTCGATCGCGGCCATGCAGCAACTTCGGGCCGGGGATGTGGTCACGGCCGTGGGGGCTGTGGCGGTGGGCGACATCGGGGCCCTGGCCGCGGCCATGACGGCGGCGACCGGCGGCCTGAACCTGACCGTGCTGCGTGACGGACGGACGGTGACGATCGCCCTGGCCGGCTGACCGCCCGCCGGGGTCCCGGACAGCAAAACGCCCGCTCTGCCGGAGGGGGGGAGGATGGCTGAGCGGGCGTCTCGCTTTGGAGGAAGCATCGGCCCGTCGAAGCCCTTGGTGGAGAAATCCAGGGGGGCTGGGGGGGCTGTTCAGGATCCGGGACCGCTCCGAACTCCAACAGGCCGATGACTCCTGTTTCGACGCCCAAACAGGCGGGCGCTGGACCGAAAGGGGGCGATTTCGTGTCGCGTGCGAATTTGTCACCGAAGCCGGTGCCGTTGCGGTTGCGCGGGCTGGTATTTCCGGCCTGCCGACCTAATCTGGCCGGCGATGACCGATGAGTCCGCCAGTGGTGGCAGCCCGGCCTGCGGCACCGCCCCCGTCTTCTTCGACCGGCCCGAGCTGGATCTGATCCTGCGGGTCTATGGCCGGATGGTCGCGGCGGGCGAGTGGCGCGACTATGCGATGGTCGGCCATGGCGACGTGGCCGAATTCGCCGCCTTCCGCCGCTCGGGCGACGCCCCGGCCTGCCGTATCGAAAAGCGCCCGGCCCTGCGCCTGAAACAGGGTCAGTGGGCGGTGATCGGCGAGGGCGGTCTGGTGCTGAAGCGCGGCCGTGACCTGGCCCAGGTGCTGCGGGTCTTCGACAGCCGCCGCTTCGCCGTCGTCAAATAGAAAAAGGGCCCCGGCGTTTCCGCCGGAGCCCCGTTTCGGTCGTCGGTATCGGCAGGCCTAGTCGCGGCTGCCGCCCATGAACATCAGCAGGAACTGGAACAGGTTGACGAAATTGATGAACAGGCTGAGGGCTCCGAAGCCGGTGGCCACGCCCATCGCCGCCTCGTTGCCGCCCAGCTGGTAGTAGGTCATCTTCAGCCGCTGGGTGTCATAGGCGATCAGGCCCGAGAAGATCAGCACGCCCAGGCCCGAGATGACCAGGGCCATCATGCCGGACTGCAGGAACATGTTGACCACCATGGCGATGACCAGGCCGATCACGCCCATGATCAGGAAGGTGCCCATGCCGGACATGTCCTTCTTGGTCGTGTAGCCGAACAGGCTGAGCCCGCCGAACGCCGCCGCCGTGACGAAGAAGGTCGTGGCGATCGAGGTGCCGGTATAGATCAGGAACAGCACGCCCATGCCCGCGCCGATGGTCGAGACCACGGCCCAGTACAGCAGGTTCACGCCACCGGCTGTGGGGTTCTTCATGAAGAACATCGAGCCGAACAGCATCACCAGCGGCGAGAACTGCACGATCATGCCCAGCATGGTCAGGCCGATGCGGCCGTCCGCGCCCCGCTGGAACAGCAGGGCCTGAACCTCCGGCACATTGCCGGTGACATAGGCCAGCACCCCGGCCACCACCAGGCCGAGCGCCAGCTTGTTATAGACGCCCAGCATGAAGGCGCGCAGGCCGGTATCCACGGCCATGTCGGCCGTTGCGGGCGCGGGTCTCGAAAAACCGCCTCTGAAATCGCTCATCGCGAACCGTCTCCAAATCGGGGCCGGGTCAAACCCCCGGCGTTGCCATGAATATCGTCATCGTGACCCCCGGATGCAAGGGATTCCGGGCTTCCGGCCGCGACCGATGATCGCTACCTACAGCGCATGATCCGTCTGTTCGCCGCCCTGCCGATTCCGTTCGACGTCGCCGAGACCCTGGCGCGGCGGCAGAGCGGCCTGCCCGGCGCGCGCTGGCGACCGGTCGAGGCCCTGCATGTGACCCTGGCCTTCTATGGCGACGTCGACGAACGTCGGGCCGACGATCTGGTCGCCGAGCTGGG
Source organism: uncultured Brevundimonas sp. (assembly GCF_963975535.1). Lineage (GTDB taxonomy): Bacteria > Pseudomonadota > Alphaproteobacteria > Caulobacterales > Caulobacteraceae > Brevundimonas. The sequence goes on from NZ_CAXBHE010000005.1 coordinate 261,094, forward strand.
CCGGGCCGCCAGCGGCGGACCGTTCGCGATCACCCTGAACGGGGTCGGGGCCTTCGGCGAGGTGCATCGCCGCCAGACCCTGTGGGCCGGGGTCGAACCGTCCGGCCCACTGACGGCCCTGGCCGGTCGCTGCCGCGCGGCGGCCGAGCGGGCCGGCATCCGGATGGAGCACCGCGCCTACCGACCGCACGTCACCCTGGCCTATCTGAAGCCGCAGACCGACCCGGCCCGGATCGCGGCCTGGATGGCGGGCCACAACCTGCTGCACTCGCCGCCGATCCGCATCGACCGTTTCGGCCTGTGGTCCAGCGTCCTGTCGGACAGCGGCAGCCATTACACGCTCGAACAGGAGTTTCCGCTGTGACCCGTCCCGCCCCCGGTCCGACCCTCGAAACCGCCCGGCTGATCCTGCGCCCCACGGCCGAGGCCGATTTCGCGCGCTGGTGCGACTTCATGGCGGATGAGGAGACGGCGCGCTTCATCGGCGGTGTCCAGGCCCCGTCCCAGGTGTGGCGGTCGATGATGGCCATGGCCGGGGCCTGGACCCTGACCGGGGTGGCGATGTTCTCGGTGATCGAGAAGTCCAGCGGTCAATGGATCGGCCGCATCGGTCCGTGGCAGCCGCATGGCTGGCCCGGTACCGAGGTCGGCTGGAGCCTGCACCGCGACGCCGCCGGCAAGGGCTATGCGCTGGAGGCCGCCACGGCCGCCATCGACCATGCCTTCGACCATCTGGGCTGGAGCGAGGTGATCCATTGCATCGCCCCGGACAATGCGGCCTCGATCCGGCTGGCCGAGCGGCTGGGGTCCCGCAACCGCGGTCCGGGACAGCTTCCGGCCCCGTTCGAGGCGGCCACCATCGACCTGTGGGGCCAGACCCGGGACGAATGGCGCGACAACCGCCGGCGCAGCCTCGGCACGGGCTGAGGCAACCGAAGGCCGGTCCCGGCCGTATCTGTCGGGACCCGAGACCCAGGAGTTCCCGAATGTCCGCGATCCGTCCCCGCCCCCTCACCGTCCTGATGTCCGCCCTGGCGGCCGCCGTGGCGCTGTCCGCCGGTCCGGCCGCGGCCCAGTCACGGCATGTCGATCTGGACCGGTTCGAGGGCCGCTGGTTCGAGATCGCCCGCAATCCCAATGACGTGCAGAAGGACTGCCGCCGGGCCCAGATCGACTTCACGCCCCAGGCGCGCGCCGATCGCTACGGCCTGCTGGTCACCTGTACCCGTCGCGCCGACGGCGGGGTCGAGACCCTGCGCGCCAATGCCCGGGTGACCGACACCACGACCAATGCCAAATTCCGCTTCACCCTGACCGGCCTGCTCAGTTTCGGCGGCCTGGCCGGGCAGAACTACTGGGTCTGGGACCATGCCCCGGACTACAGCTGGGTCATCATGGGCCTGCCCGACAAGTCGGGCTGGTGGATCTGGAACCGCAGCCAGAGCCCGTCCGAGGCGACCCGCGGCCGGATCCTGGCGCGCGCCGCCGCGCTCGGGTTCAACACCGCCAATCCGGTGCATACCGGACGCTGAGACGCGGCCTTGGCGTATCCGTAGTTGACACAACCGGAAAACGAATCGTGTTATGCGGGAGCCTGCACTATTGGAGGGCGCGATGGTTGATCTGACAGAAGTCCGCTACGGCAACGGGTCCGTCCGGTTTTTCGGCGAGGTAGAGCCGACGCCCGCAACGTCAGAGACGCGCGACAATATCACCATCAACAACATGGGTCAGCCGGGCGCGTCCTCTCGTTATGAGGTCACCTACATGATCTCATGCGACTTCAAGATGGGCGGCGCAGAAGTCAGGAACACCTTCCATTGGACCGTAGCCCTTAGCGGCGCGAACCGAGATGATCAGTACGCAAGCATTGAAGCTGAAGGTGCTCAACAGCTCGCTCCAATGCTTCGAGCCGTTGCTGAACGGATTGAGGCAGAGGTCGCTGCCTTTGAAGCGGAACGGGCGGCGCAGAAGGCCGAATAGCGGTCGTCATTGGGCGGCTCCGATATGGTGGAGGGGTGGGATGTTCTTTCCGACGAGAGACGCGATGGCCCGCGCGGGCACCCTTCAGCGGGGCTCGTTCAGCGAGGCTTTTGACAGCGACACGGTAGCCGACGAGCACGCCGTAGCTATCGCCACGGTCCACGCTCGGCAGGACCTTGTTCTGATCTATTCGATGCTCGTGGACTGCCACCGCCAGACCGTGAACGTCTCGCGCGGCGTCTGGGCGCTAGTGGTCGTGGGCCTGCTGATCTTGGCGCGCGTCGCTTAGGTGTCGCGACGCTGCTCCAGCAGGGCGATGATGCGATCCAACCGCTTCAGGATGTAGTGGCCAATAGCGATTAGGACGACCAGCGCTCCAAAGATGACGAGGAGCGGGTTCATTTCGTCTCCGGCTCAGTCTCCGGCTTAGGCCCAGTAGCCACCTTCCGCACCTTGTCCTTGAACGCGGCTTCGTCCTCGTCGCACTCTAGCTCACGGGCTAGGTCGCGGAACTTGTCTGGTTGACTCGATTCAGGGTCGGCGGCCAATTCAACACCTCATGGCTGACAAACATTATGTAATTTACGCGGACGAATCCGACAAGCGCGGCAGGTTCTTCTCGAATTTTTTCGGCGGTGTTTTGCTGTCAGCAACAGAACAGCAAGCGATCAACCGTGAACTGGACGCCAAGAAAGAAGAACTCGGCCTCACCCACGAACTTAAGTGGCAGAATGTCGATCAGTCCTGCGTTGATCGCTACATAGCGTTTATCAAGGTCTATTTCTCATACGTCGCGACCTCTCGCCTAAAGGTGAGGATCATGTTCACCCAGAATATGCGGGTGCCCACAAACCTCCAGAAACGCCACCACGATGACCAATATTTCCTGCTCTACTATCAGTTCATAAAGCACGCGTTTGGCCTGAAGTTCGCCGACCACAACCCGTATCAGGCGGTGTTTGTGACGGTCCTTCCGGATAAGATCCCGGACACGAAGGAGCGCGTGGACCGCTTTCGAGATTATCTGTGTCGCATTCCAGGATCGTCGTGGATGCGAGGCTGTAATCTCTACATCCCGAAAGCCACGATCAACGACGTCGATTCCAAAAAGCACGCGATCCTTCAAGGCCTCGACATCATCCTCGGCTCCATGTCGTCCAAGCTGAACGACAAGCTGAGAACCATCCCAGCTGGTAAGTACCGACGGGGCAAACGGACCGTGGCGAAAGAGCGGCTGTATAGGGCGATCAACGAGGAAATCCGGAAGATTTATCCGAACTTCAATGTGGGGGTCGGGACAGCTTGCCACTACGGCCCGTCGGACCGCTGGACGCACCCATACCGCCATTGGCTGTTCATGCCGCGAGGGCATGTAATTGACCGGAGGTTGGGGAAGCGGCGACCCCGAGAAAACCTACATTAGGGTCCGACGCAAGCGTGGGGCTTCGGTTCCCTCAGGGTCACTTGACAAGATGGCGATTCGGCGCCTTGAACGCAAGATGTTTTTGCGCAACAGGTTGTGTTGAGGGCCGATTCGCACTCAACATTTAGTGCGCCAGCGACTGCGACGTCTCGGCTTGATTCGCTTAGGCGGTTTGGGGCCGGCGGTTAGCTCCCCCTCGGTATGTGAGCCGCTTGCCCACGACGCCGAGCACCGCACGAAGGGCGCGCTCCTGATCTTCGCAGCCGGTCGCGGACCGGTTGGAGTAGCGGAAGTCAAACTCGGCCATATAGCGGTGCAGATGCTTCTTGGAGCAGTGCTGATAGACGCCCCTCATGCCGCGCTTGAAGATGCTGAAATAGCCCTCGATGCTCTGGGTGTGAACCATCGGGTTGTCTCGCGAGACGTATTCCTCACGCGAGTGATCGACGACGCCATGACCGGCGAAGTTCCAGCCGATGGTCTGATAGACGCGGGCCTGATCGCTCATCAGGTGAGCCTCGCGGCTGACGTTGGCGGACAGGATTTCAGCGACGGTGCCGACGTCCACGCGGTCCACGACATAGGACTTGGCGCGACCGGTCGAGCGATCGACTAGGCTGATGACCTTGTTCTTGTGGGGTGTGCGGACCTTTTGGCCCTGCTTGACGGGGTGGTCGGGATCGAAGCCGATGTAGGTTTCGTCCACCTCCACAGCGCCGCCGCCTTGACCGAACGGGGCAAGCTCGCCCGAACGCATAGCCTCACGGATGCGATGGGCCAGGAACCACGCGGTGTTGTATTGGACCTCAAGGGTGCGCTCCAGTTGGAGGGCGCTGATACCCTTCTTGCTGGAGCACATGAGGTAGATCGCCTGTAGCCACTTGTTCAGAGGCAGGTGGCTTTCCTCGAAGATGGTGCCCTTGCGAACGGTGAACTGCTTACGGCAGTCGCCGCACTTTTTCAGGCCGTGGCGAACCACGCCTTCCGGGTTCTTCTTCGAGGGCTTGGAGCGCACGTTCTTGAGGGCGTAGGACCGGCCCACGACGCCGCAATGCGGGCACACCGGCTCGCTTCCCCAGATGATGCCTTCAACGAAAGCAAAGGCGGCGGCTTCATCGTGAAAATAGGGCTTCGACAGAACGGACACGGGGGATTCTCCTTACCCCTTCATCCTACCATTTTCCGTGGGTTTGTCAAATACGGATACGCCGCGGCCTTGCCCCGTGAACGCAAGGCGAACATAGTGGGTCGATGGCCGCCGCCCTGCTTGAAATCGATCTCGTCTTCAGCCGCCCGCAGACCACCCTGGCGGTGACGCGCGGGGCCGGGCGGCTGCTGCGCCACATGGGCTATGCGCCGCTGCTGGAGGTGGGCCTGCCCAACGGCCGCCGCGCCGACGTCATGGCCCTGGGCCGGCGCGGCGACATCGTCATCTGCGAGGTCAAGTCGGGCCTCGACGACTATCGCGTCGACCGCAAATGGGGGGAGTATGCGCCGTTCTGCGACGCCTTCTTCTTCGCCGTGGCCCCCGAATTCCCCGAGGGCGTCCTGCCCGGTGAGCCGGGCCTGATCGTCGCCGACGGCTTCGGCGGGGCGGTGGTGCGCGAGGCCCCGTCCAGCCCCCTGGCCCCGGCCCGCCGCAAGGCCCTGACCCTCGCCTTCGCCCGGCTGGGGGCGATGCGGACGTTGCGGGACGAGGCGAGGGGGTAGGGCGGTAGGTCTTAGGGAGGTAGGGCTTGGGGCTCAGGAATAGGGGCGGGAGGATGAAGGGGGCAGCGCGGCCCTTGGGTCTGGCAGACGGCGTTGCCGCAGCCCTAAGCCCTACCTCCCCAAGCCCTCCCTACCGCGGTGCGCGCTTCGCCAGGATCCGCTGCAGCGTCCGCCGGTGCATGCCGAGGCGGCGGGCGGTCTCCGAGACATTGTGCTCGCACAGCTCATAGACCCGCTGGATGTGTTCCCAGCGCACCCGGTCGGCGCTCATCGGGTTGTCCGGCGGTTCGGCCGTCTCGCCGGCGGCCATCAGGGCCTTGACCACATCGTCGGCGTCGGCCGGCTTCTGCAGATAGTCGACGGCCCCGGCCTTGACCGCGGCCACGGCCGTGGCGATGGCCCCGTAGCCGGTCAGCATGACGATACGGGCGTCCTCGCGCTGCTCGCGGATGGCCTCGACGATCTTCAGCCCGTTGCCGTCGTCCAGCCGCATGTCCAGCACGGCGAAGGCCGGAACCGAGGTGCGCAGGGCCTCGCGGGCCTCGGCCACCGAGGCCGCGGTGGTGACGATGAAGCCGCGATTCTCCAGCGCCCGGCCCATCCGGGTCCGCAGGGCCTGATCGTCGTCCAGCAACAGCAGGGTCTTGTCCGGGGCGGCGGCGATCCGGGCTTCGAGGTCGGGCATCAATGTTCTCCTGCGTTCAACTTGGGCGCGCCGCGCCTGCGGTCAAGGTGTCACGTTCGTCGGCGGGCATTTCCAGGGCCGGGCGTGGCCAGCGGATGGCGACCCGGGCCCCCCTCGGCTGGCCCTTCTCGCCGTCGCCGGTGCCGACGGTGACGGTACCGCCGGTCCGTTCCAGCAGGGTCCGGGCGATGAAGAAGCCCAGCCCCATGCCGCCCTGGCTGGGCGTGATGGTCGGCGCGTTGGTCGCCGCCGGCAGGGCCTTCCTGCCCTTCCTGCCCTTGCGGCCGGGCAGGGTCGGCCGGGCCGCGGCGATCTGGGCCGCCAGGGCCTGACGGGCCTTGCCCTGGGGACGGCTGGTCACATAGGGCTCGCCCAGGCGCGGCAGGATCTCGCCGGCGAAGCCGGGGCCGTCGTCGACCACCTCGATCGTGATCGTGTCCGCCTCGACCCGGGCCTGGACCCGCACCCGGTGGTTGGCGAAATCGGCGGCGTTCTCGACCAGGGCCGACAGGCCGTGGATCACCTCGGGCATGCGCTGGACCCGCGGTGCGGTTTCGCCCGGCGGGGTGCGCACCGCGACTGTGAATTCCAGATCGAAGCCGCGATGGGGCTCGACCACCTCCTCCAGCAGGGCTTCCAGCCCGACGTCGGCATAGAGGGCGTCGCCCGCCTCGGGCTGTTGCGACAGCTTCTTGAGAATGCCGCGGCAGCGCTCGGCCTGCTGCACGATCAGGGCCGCGTCCTCGGCCGCCCCGCCGTCGGGCGGCGAGGCCCGCAACAGTTCGCGCGCCACCACCTGGATGGTGGCCAGGGGCGTGCCCAGCTCATGCGCCGCCGCGGCCGCCAGCCCGCCCAGCGCCGCCAGTCGCTGTTCGCGCTGCAACACGTCCTGGGTCGTGGCCAGGGCCAGTTCCAGCTTCTCGGCCTCGGTGGCGACGCGCCAGGCATAGGTGGCGGTGAAGACCACGCCGGTGATCAGGGCCAGGGCGGTGCCGAAGCGATACAGGGGCGGCAGGCTCAATTCGGTGCCGGCCTCCCACGGCAGGGGCATGGCCCAGAAGAACAGGGCGATGGTCGCCAGCAGCACCATCAGCCCCAGCAGGATGGCCTGACGCGCCGGCAGGGAGGCGGCCGAGACCGTCACCGGGGCGACCAGCAGCAGACAGAACGGGTTCTCCAGCCCGCCGGTCAGGGCCAGCAGGGCGGTCAGCTGCAGGATGTCGAAGCCCAGGTGGGCGGCGGTGGCGCTGCCGTCGCTGAAGCGGCCGTCGGTCGGCTTCAGCCGGGTCGTGGCCCACAGGTTCATGGCCACGCTGGCCCCGATCACCGCGAGGCAGGGCCACAGCGGCAGGTCGAAATGCAGGAAGGCGGTGGCGACGAGGATGGTGGCGCTCTGGCCGGCGATGGCCAGCCAGCGCAGGATGACCAGCGTCCGCAACGACAGGCCGCGGCTGCGCCGGGACAGGTTGCGCCAGCCGGCGAAACGGCCGGTCGCATGCGACGATGCGGGGTCTTGGGTCGGGCTCACCCCTCTTCTATAGACGGCTCGCACCCGAAGTGGGTGAATTCCCCGGGAGTCCTGGATGCCGCGTCGTTCTGTCCTGTTGTTCGCCGGTCTCTGCCTCGCCGCCGCGGTTGCTCTGGCCGTCACCACCCTGGTCGTGGTCAACGGCCGCGACAATGCCGCCACAGGCAGCCAGCCGGTGTCCTCGACCGGCCAGCCCAGCGTCGGTGGTCCGTTCAGTCTCGTCGATCAGGACGGCCATCCCGTCGACCAGACGATGCTGGACGGCAAATGGACCCTGGTTTTCTTCGGCTTCACCTGGTGCCCGGACTACTGCCCCACCACCCTGGCCACGCTGAAGGCGACCCAGGACCGGCTGGGCGACCGGGCCGACCCTCTGCAGATCGTCTTCATCAGCGTCGACCCGGAGCGCGACACCCCGGGGGTGCTGAAGGACTACCTGTCCAGCGACGGCTTCCCCGCGGGCGTCATCGGCCTGACCGGTACCCCGGACCAGGTCCGGGCCGCGGCCGACGCCTATCGCGCCTATTACCAGAAGGTCGGCGAGGGCGAGGGCTATACGATGGACCACTCCCTGACCGTCTATCTGATGGGGCCCGACGGCCGGTTCCGCAGCGCCCTGGCCGGTGACCTCGGCCCGGAACGCTCGGCCGAGGTCATCCGGCGGGCCATGGCGCGGGGTTAGGGCACCCCGCGGCTCACGGCGATCTGCAGCTCGAGCCGCTTCAACTCGCGCATCACCCGGTTGGCCTGCAGAACCGGCATCAGCGCCGTCTTCAGAATGGTGGCCATCAGCACCAGCACGGCGGCGGGCAGGCCCCAGTGCAGGGCCGACAGGGTGTCGGTCGCCTGGAAGAAGCGCCAGCCGGCCCAGACCCCGGCGATGAAGATCACCCCCTGGGTCACCATCAGCACGGCATTGGCCCAGCCCATGCCGCCGCTGAAGATACCGAACGCCTGGTTGAAATAGCCCGGCTCGCGCGCGGTCTCGCGGAACAGGGTCTGGTTCTCGCCCTCGAGGGCCTCGTCGATCATCCGGTCGATATCCTGCATCACAGGTCTCCTTCCAGCGCCGCGCGCAATTTGCGCCGGGCATGCATCAGGCGGGTCTTCACCGTGCCCGCCGGCACGTTCAGGGCGATCGCCGTCTCGGCGATGCTCAGATCCTCAAGGTGGAACAGGGCGATGGCCGCCCGCTGGTCCGGGGGCAGGGCCGCCAGGGCCCGGGCCACGGCCGGGGTGATGACGGCGTCACCGTCCTCGACCGTGCCGCTGTCCGGCGCGTGTTCGACCGTCACGGCCGAGACCAGGGCCCGCCCGCGCTGCCGCTGGCCGATGCGCCGGGCACAGCGGCGCGACACGATCTGATAGGCCCAGGCGGCAAAGGCCTGGTCGTCGCGCAACCGGCCCAGGCTGCGCACGATCTCGATCCAGCCGTCCTGGGCCGCCTCGCGCGCCAGCTCGACCTCGCCGGTCAGCCGCCAGGCGTGGGCCAGCAGCCGCCCCTGCCAGCGCCGGGCCAGCAGGGCGAAGGCCTTGCGGTCCCCGGTGCGCGCCGCCGCCACCAGATAGTCGTCGAACAGCTGTGTCCTGGTCCGGATCATCGTCCCGGTGTTCCTCCGTTGCCCTAGAGGTGCGCCGATCCGGTCGGCCGGTTCAATGGCGTCGCGCCGCCGACGCGGTGCCCCCGGAGATCACGTGAAAATTGATAACCCTTTTGCAGCTCCATGCGTTGTATGCTGCACTGCCGCATCAGTGCGGTGTCGACCCCAGGATTTCATGCTCTATTCCCTCCACGAGCTCGCCTATCACTCGGCCTCGCCGTTCCGGATCGGGGCCCAGATGGCCCGGCAGTTCTGGAATTCGCCGTTCAACCCGGCGGCCGACACGGCGGTCGGCCGCACCGCCTTCGCCTCGGCCGAGCTGTTCGAGGGGCTGACGCGACGCTACGGCAAGCCGGCCTGGGGCCTGGAGACGGTCACGATCAACGACCACACGGTGCGCACCACCGAACAGGTGGTCTGGTCCTCGCCCTGGGTGCGGCTGGTCCGCTTCGCCCGCCACATCGGTGACCTGAAACGGGCCGGCAAGCCCGCCGCCGCCCCGGCGGTGCTGATCGTCGCCCCGCTGTCCGGCCACTATGCCACCCTGCTGCGCGGCACGCTCGAGGGCTTCCTGCAGGACCACGACGTCTATGTCGCCGACTGGGTCAATGCCCGGCAGGTGCCGATGCTGGAAGGCCGGTTCGACTTTTCCGACTATATCGACCACGTGCGCGACATGCTGGCGGTGATCGGCCCGCGCGCCCATGTCGTCGGTGTCTGCCAGCCGGGCCCGCCGGTGCTGGCCGCCTGTGCCCTGATGGCCGAGGACAATGACCCCAACCGGCCCGCCTCCATGACCTTCATGGGCTCGCCGATCGACGCCCGCCTGTCGCCGACCGAAACCAACCAGCTGGCCGAGGCCAGGCCCTTCGCCTGGTTCAAGTCGAACATGATCCACACCGTGCCCTGGCCCTATCCCGGCTTCGGCCGGCGCGTCTATCCGGGCTTCGTCCAGCTGTTCAGCTTCATGTCGATGAACGAGGAACGCCACATCGACGCCCACCGCCAGTATTTCGAGAACCTGGTCAACGGTGACGGCGACGAGACCACCCGGCACGAGGATTTCTACAATGAATACCTGTCGGTGCTGGACCTGACCGAGGAGTTCTATCTCCAGACCATCGACATCGTCTTCCAGCAGCACCTGCTGCCGCGTGGCTTGCTGGAGCACCGCGGCCGCACCGTCGACCTGACCAAGATCACCGACATCGGCCTGATGACGGTCGAGGGCGAGAAGGACGACATCTCCGGCGTCGGCCAGACCCAGGCGGCGCACGGCCTGACCCCGAACATCGCCGAGGATCGTCGCGTCCTCTATGTTCAACCGGACGTCGGCCACTATGGTGTGTTCAACGGTCGCCGCTTCCGGGACGAGATCTACCCCCGGGTGCGCGACTTCATCACCGCCAACGAGAGCCTCTGTGCTGTACCGGAACGGGCAAAGACTGCCGCTTGACGGCGAGGGCCTGGCCCTCCGCCTGTCGGTCAATCCCCGCGCCCGGCGCATCTCGATCCGCATCGACGCGCGGGCCGGCGAGGCCGTGGCCGTGGCCCCCAGCGAACGCCGCCTCGCCGACGCGGTGGCCTTCGCCCGCACACGGACCGACTGGATCCTCGAGCGGCTGACGGCCCGTCCGGCGGGCCTGCCGCTGGAGCCGGGCAGCACGGTTTCCCTGTCGGGGCAGTCGATGCGGCTGGTGGCCGGCGGCGGGGCCGGGGCCGCGCGCCTGTCGAGCGACGCCGCCGGTCCGGTCATCATCTCCGGCGGCGAGGGGGAGGCCTTCTCGCGCCGCGTCCAGAACCTGCTGAAGCGCGAGGCGCGCCGCGCCCTGGTCGCCCGCACCGACATCCATCTGCGGGCGCTGGGCCAGAAGCCGGTCCAGGTCTCGATCGCCGACGGTCGCTCGCGCTGGGGCTCGTGCAGTCCGCACCGACGCACGATCCGCTATTCCTGGCGGGTGGTCATGGCCCCGCCGGCGGTGCTCGACTATCTGGCCGCCCATGAGGTGGCCCACCTGGTCCACGCCAACCACAGCCCGGCCTACTGGGCCGTGGTGCACGAACTAATTGGCGACCCGTCACCACACCGGCGCTGGCTGCGCGATCACGGGGCCAGCCTGCACGCCGTGGGGCGCTAGCTTCCGGGCCGTTTCGGATACTGCGAGCCCCAGTCGCGCAGGGCCTCCATCACCGTGCGCAGACGCCGACCCTTGTCGGTCAGGCTGTATTCCACCCGCGGCGGCACCACGGCGAAGACCTCGCGGTGCACGATGCCGTCGGTTTCCAGCTCGCGCAGCTGTTTTGTCAGGCTGCGCTGGGTCACCCCGCCCAGACGCCGCGCCAGTCCGTTGAAGCGCAGGGTCCCGTCCAGCAGGTGAAACAGGATCAACCCCTTCCACTTGCCGGAGATTTGCTCCAGCGCCGCCTCGACCGGGCAGCCGTCGCTGCAGTCATAGCGGTCGAAGCGGGCGATGCTCGTGTCGGGGCCGGGACTAGTGGTATCCATTATGTACCTATAGGCAGAAAAGGTGCGTACTTGCACCAATCACCCTGCCCGGACATATGCCTGTGCTGACACGGGCTGTCAAAAGCGCGGCGGTCCCTGAACGAAGGAGTCCTTCCATGGCCAAGACAATCCTGATCACCGGCGCGACCGACGGCATCGGCCTGCAGACGGCGAAGCGACTGGTCGTGGCCGGTCACACTGTCCTGTTGCACGGTCGCAGCGCGGCCAAACTGGCCGCCATACAGGCGACGCTTGCCGCCCTGCCGGGTGCGGGGCCGGTCCAGACCTTCCTCGCCGACCTGTCGCGCCTGGACGAGGTCGAGGCCCTGGCCGACGCGGTGACCGCAGGACACCCGCGACTGGATGTGCTGATCAACAATGCCGGTGTGTTCATGACGCCCGATCCGGTGTCGGCGGACGGCATGGATGTGCGGTTCGTGGTCAACACCCTCGCCCCGTATTCGCTGACGCAACGGCTGCTGCCGCGGTTCGGTCCGGGCGGGCGGATCGTCAACCTGTCCTCGGCGGCCCAGGCCCCGGTCGACATTGCGGCGCTGACCAGCGGGGCGACGCTGGATCCCGGGGCAGCCTATGCTCAGAGCAAACTGGCCCTGACCATGTGGTCGCAACATCTGGCCGGGACCCTGGGCGCGGATGGCCCGGTCGTGGTCGCCGTCAACCCCGGCTCGCTGCTGGCCAGCAAGATGGTGCGCGAGGGCTATGGTATCCCCGGCAAGGATATCGGCATCGGGGCCGACATCCTGGTGCGCGCGGCCCTGGCCGACGAATTCGCCACCGCCTCGGGCCGGTATTTCGACAATGACTCCGGCCGCTTCGCCGACCCGCATCGCGACGCGCGGGACCCGCTCAAGGTCGCGGCCGTCGTGGGCGCGATCGAGACCTGTCTCGCGGTCCCCCGGCCGAATTCCTGATCCCGCGGCGACAACGCCGACCCCGATTCAGACAAGGACATGCCCATGAAAGCCGTCGGTTACAGATCCCCCGGTCCGCTCGACCGCCACGACGCCCTGATCGATTTCGAGATGGCGACCCCGGTCCCGACCGGCCACGACCTTCTGGTCCGGGTCCAGGCCGTCTCGGTCAATCCTGTCGACTACAAGATCCGCATGGGCCGCCCGGCCGAGGGCGACACCCCGGCGGTGCTGGGCTGGGACGCCGTCGGCGAGGTCGTCGCGATCGGTGACCGGGCGTCGGCCTTCAGGCCGGGCGACGTGGTCTGGTACGCGGGTGCGATCAACCGCCCCGGCACCAATGCCGAGTTCCATCTGGTCGACGAACGGATCGTCGGGCGCAAGCCGGCGTCGGTATCGGCCGCCGAGGCCGCCGCCCTGCCGCTGACCAGTCTGACCGCCCACGAGATGCTGTTCGATCGCCTGCGTGTGAGCGAGCCCGTCCCCGGCGCGGCCCCCGCGATCCTGATTATCGGCGGCTCCGGTGGCGTCGGTTCGATCGCCATCCAGCTGCTGCGGGCCCTGACCGACCTGACCGTGATCGCCACCGCCTCGCGGCCCGAAACCCAGGCCTGGGTGCGTGAGCTGGGGGCCCATCATGTGATCGACCACAGCCAGCCCCTGCCGCCGCAGATCGAGGCCCTGGGCATCGGTCAGCCGGGCTTCGTCTTCTCGACCAACCGCACCGATCTCTACATCGAACAGCTGACCGAGCTGATCGCGCCGCAGGGCCGGTTCGGCCTGATCGACGATCCCGAGAGCTTCGACATCATGCCATTCAAGGCCAAGTCGCTGTCTGTCCACTGGGAACTGATGTTCACCCGCTCGCTGTTCAACACCGTCGACATCGGTCGTCAGGGCGAGATTCTGAATGCCGTCGCCGACCTGGTCGATGCCGGCAAGATCCGTTCGACGGTCACCGAGACCCTGGGGACGATCAACGCCGCCAATCTGAAACGGGCCCATGCCGCGCTCGAGACCGGCCGGGCGCGCGGCAAGCTGGTGCTGGAAGGCTTCTGACCCGACCGCGCGTGGTCAACCCTAGAAGAACAGGGGCTCGGCCTTCTTTTCGGGCGGCGGGGTCGGTTCGGGCCGTTGCGCCGGGGGCTCCTCGCGACGCTGCGTCGGCTGGGGGGCGGTCGGTCGCACCACCGGCTGGGCCGGAGCCGGGCGCGCCGGTGTCTCGACCGGCGGCGCGGGCTCATCGCTGACCGGTGGTTCGTCGGCGAACAGGTCGCCGACGGAACTGATCAGGTCCTGCACGGGATTGGTCGCCTGCCAGCCCTCGGGCATCGGCGGACCGTTGGGAATCGCCATCACGTTCAGGCGCGGCAGGGCCGCCTCCATGAAGCTCTTCCAGATGGCGGCCGGGGCCGCGCCGCCGGTGACGCCGCGCATGGCGGAGTTGTCGTCCTTGCCGACCCAGACAGCGGTGACGAAGCCGCCGGTATAACCAACGAACCAGGCGTCCTTGTAGTCGGAGGTCGTGCCGGTCTTGCCGGCGATGTCGCGCCCGGCGATGGCCGCTGAACGGCCGGTCCCGGACGTCACCACGCCGCGCAGCATCTGGTTCATATAGTAGAGGGGCGGATTGTTGATCACCTGCAGGGCCCGGCCCTCGCGGGCGGCGCGCTGATAGATGACCCGGCCGCGCGGTGTACGGATGCGGCTGATGCCATAGGCGGTGGCGCGCTGGCCGCCGTTGGCGAAGGCGTCGAAGGCCTGGGCCATTTCGATCGGCGACACCTCGACGGCACCGAGCGCCATGGCCGGCTCCAGGCCGATGCGGCTGGTGATGCCCAGACGATGGGCGACGCGCGCGACGTTGTCGCGGCCGACCCGGTCGGCCAGGGCCGCGGCGACGGTGTTGGTCGACTGGGCCACGGCCGTGGCCAGGGTCGTCTCGCCGATGAAGTTTCCGGAATAGTTGCGCGGTGACCAGTTGCCGATGCGGACGGGTTCGTCGACGACGCGGGACTCGGGCGTATAGCCGGCCTCAAGCGCCGCCAGATAGACGAACGGCTTGAACGCCGAACCGGCCTGGCGGCGGGCATCGACGGCGCGGTTGAACTGGCTGTCGGCATAGGAGCCGCCACCGATCATGGCCCGGACCCGGCCGTCGCCGTCGAGGGCGACGAGGGCGGCCTGTTCGACGCCGCGTGACGCGTCGCGGTCGAGGATCCGCCGCACGCTGCGTTCGGCCGCGGTCTGCAGGGTCAGGTCGAGGGTGGTCTCGACGATCATGTCCTCGGTCGGCTCGCCGACCAGGCCGCGGATCTGCTTGTCGAGCCAGTCGATGAAATACTGGGCATGCTGGGTCGCCAGGGTGCGCGACACCCGGACCGGTTCCAGCACCGCGGCGGCGCGCTGTTCGGGCGTGATGACCCCGGCGTTCTCCATCTCGTTGAGCACCACGGTGGCGCGGGCGGCGGCGCGTTCGTGCTCCGACACCGGCGAATAGCGTGACGGGGCCTTCAGCAGGCCGGCCAGCAGGGCGGCCTCGCCCACGGTCAGGTCCTTGGAGCCCTTGTCGAAATAGCGCTGCGAGGCGGCCTCGATGCCATAGGCCCCGGCGCCGAAATAGACCCGGTTCAGATAGAGGGCGAGAATTTCCTTCTTGCTGAATTTCAGCTCCAGCCAGACGGCCAGCATCAGTTCCTGGACCTTGCGCTTCAGGTTCTGGTCCGGCGTCAGGAACAGGTTCTTGGCCAGCTGCTGGGTCAGGGTCGAGCCCCCCTGGACCACCCGCCCGGCCCGCATGTTGGCGGCCATGGCCCGCGACATGCCGATCGGGTCGAAGCCCGGATGCATGTAGAAGCGACGATCCTCGATGGCGATGAAGGCGGCCGGGACATAGTCCGGCAGGGCCTCGAGGTCGGCCGGCGGAGCCTGCTGGGTGCCGCGCACCGCGATCAGGGCCCCGTTGCGATCCAGATAGGTGATCGAGGGCTGGCGGTCGATTTCATACAGGGTCGAGGTGTCGGGCAGGTCGCGCGCGAACACCGCGAAGAAGACCAGCAGGAAGATGGCACCCCAGATGGCCAGCACCATGCCCCAGTACAACAGGCGTTGCAGCGGCGTACGCGCCGCGCCGCCACCCTTGCCGGGACCGAGCCCGAACCACCGCCCAGACCCTGGACCCGCCATGAACACCCTCTCGCCAACCGTCGTTCGGTCCTAGACCATTCGACGCAACACGCAAACGCCCCCGCGTCCGTCAACGGACGGTGACGCGGCAATCCGCCGAAACCATGACCTTGTCGGCGATCATTCTAAAATTGCGTTCACTTGCCAGGCGAACCGGGGGCCGCGTTGCCGCCCGGTTCGCCTGGCCGCAAGGGCCCGGGTCCTGCCGGTCGCCTATTGCAGGAAGGCCTCGACCTCGGCGGCGAACCGCTCGGGCTGGTCCAGCATGATGAAATGGCCGCTGTCATCGATCCGCTTCAGGGTCGCGCCGGGCAGGCGGGAGAAGCCCCCCGCATAGATGCTGTCGGTGATCGCCGTCGTCATGCGCGGGTCGTTGAACTTGACGTACAGCACCTCGGTCGGGGCGGTGATGCGCTCCAGTTCCGGGCCCAGGTCGGTGACGATCAGTTCGCGATAGGCGGCGGCGGAAACCTTGCGGTCGGAGGCGAGCCCGTCGGCCAGCGGCCCGGCACGCCGGCTCTCGGTCAGGATCATGCTGCTGATGGTTGACTCGAGCTGGGCGCGGTAGGCGTCCTCCGGGCCGTTGGCCATGGCGGCCTGGATCTGGTCCGCGACCGGGGCCACGGACTCCGGCGTGCCCCCGGGTCCGGCGAACATCGCCCCCATGAAGGGCACCATGTCGACGACCATCAATTTGCCGACCAGGTCCGGATGGCGCGCGGCCAGCATCATGGCGATGGTCCCGCCCATCGAGTGGCCGATCACCGCGGGCCGCTCCAGCCCCTGCTCGCGGATATAGCGGGCCAGGTCCTCGGCGACGGGGGCCGAGACCGGTCCCGCGGCATTGTCCTCGGCCGGGGCCCCGGCGAAGCCCTGGATATGCAGGCGGTGGACCCGGTAGCGACCGCCGAGGGCCTCGACCGTACCGTCCCAGACCTCGGGCGAGGAGCTCAGGCCCGGGATCAGGATCACATCCGGGCCCGCCCCGTCGACGCGCACATGGAATCGACCCGACTCGAAATCGGCATGGTGATGGCCGTGTCCGGCCGGCACGGCGGCGGTGTGGCCGGTGCCGTGGCCCCCTCCGTGAGTTTGGGCCAGGGCGGCGGGCGCTGCCAGCACGAGGCAGGCGGAGGCGAGAAGGACGGTGCGGATCATTACGGTTTCCCTGATTGAGGCCTGATGGTGCCCCATATGCTTTGGTGCGTAAAGTGCTTTGTTGAAATCTGATCTATCCCGCTCTCGGCGACAGCGGTGCAGCTTGATACACAGGGGGTATGAAGACACCAGCCGCCGATCCGGTCCAGCCCCGTGACGCCGCCAAGGCCCCGCCGCCCGCCTTCGGCACCGGCTATGTGCGCGACGCCTGGTATTTTGTCGCCCTGTCGCGGGACGTGGCCCCCGCCGCCCTGGCGCGCCACCTGCTGCTGGGCGAGCCGGTGCTGGTCGGCCGGACCCGTGCCGGCCAGGTCTATGCCCTGCGCGACATCTGCCCGCATCGCGCCGCGCCGCTGTCGGCCGGGACGCTGGTCGAGCATCCGGGCGAGGGCGAGACGATCGAGTGCTGCTACCACGGCTGGCGCTTCCGCCCGGACGGGGTTTGCGCCGCCATCCCCTCGCTGGTCGAGGATCAGCCCTATGAGACCGACCGCATCCGCGTGCGAGCCTATCCGGTGCGCGAGAGCCAGGGGATGGTGTTCGTCTGGATGGCCGCCGATCCGCGCGCCGGGGCCGAACCCGACCACGACCCGCCGCTCTTCCCCGGCGTCGTCGGCGGCGGGGCGAAGCTGGTCGAGTCGATGGATTTCGACGCCCATATCGACCATGCCGTCGTCGGCCTGATGGACCCGGCGCACGGCCCCTATGTGCATCAGCAGTGGTGGTGGCGTTCGACCCGGTCGATGCACGAGAAGGCCAAGGCCTTCGCGCCGCGCGACCAGGGCTTCGCCATGGTGCGCCACGCGCCGTCGTCGAACAGCCGCGCCTATCGTATTCTCGGCGGGGCCCCGGCGACCGAGATCACCTTCCGCCTGCCCGGCTATCGCTGGGAACATATCCAGGTGGGCGCGAAACAGGTGCTGGCCCTGACCTGTCTGACGCCGCTGGACGACAGCCGCACCCGCATCACCCAGATGTTCTGGTCCGACCACTGGGTCTTCGCCCTGGCCCGGCCCTTCCTGCGGCTGGGCGTGCGCGCCTTCCTGCAACAGGACGGCGGCATGGTGAACCTGCAGAACGCGGGCCTGCGCTACGACCCGGCCCTGATCTGGATCGACGACGCCGACAAACAGGCCAAATGGTACCAGCAGCTGAAACGGGAATGGACCCGGAGCCGGGCCGAGGGCCGCCCGTTCGTCAATCCGGTCAAACCGGCCGTCCTGCGCTGGAAGAGCTGACCGGCCGGGGTCGGCCTACTGGCGGATCAGCGCGCCGGCGAGGATCAGGTCCAGCTGTTTGCCGGCCTGGGTCGTCAGCTGTTCCAGGGTCCAGCCGTCATAGGCGGCGCGGCGGAAATTCGACAGGAAGGCGTCCCAGACCAGTTCGCTGACGAGGCGGACATCGGTGTCCTGCTTCAACTCGCCGCCGCCGATGCCGGACTGCAGCACGTCGCTGATGACCATGACCAGGTCCTTGATGGCGACGCGGGTGCGCAGCTCGGCCGCCTGGGGCTGGAACCACGAGCGGGCCACGACCGCCTGCACCAGCGGCAGCTGGTCCAGCGACGCATGGTAGCCGGCGCTCATCGCGCCCAGCAGCCGCTCGCGCAGCGGGGCGTCGGCGACGACGCCGCCTTTCAGGATCTCGGTCATCCGGGCCATGTCCTGACCGAGCACGGCCTCGAACAGTTCGGCCTTGTCCTGGAAATTGGCGAAGACGGCCCCGGTCGACATGCCGGCCCCCTTGGCGATGTCGCGGATGGTGGCCGCGTCATAGCCGCGCTCGGCGAACAGGCTCCGGGCGGCGTCAAGGACCTTCTGCCGCGTGCGCACCTTGGCCGCCTGGCGCCGGTTCAGGCGCGGCTGGGTCGGGTCGGTGGCGGCGGTGGAGGTCTGATCGGGGTTACGCATGAAATGGATGACTCGACTGAAGAGGGGGGCCGTACTCCGGGGAGGGAGGGGCGGGTCGGCAACTGAAACGGACGGTCGGGCGCGGACGCGGGAAATCCCGACTCTGCGACGAGCGGAGGCGGGGCTTTCATCACGGAACGATGACCAAATTGGGGTCTGGAGATTAACGCCCCCTCCCCATCCTGCGGCGTTTTGCCCCGGTTCAGCCGCCCGGACGCAGGGAGCCGGTGCGGGCCGGCGTGCGCAAGCCCCGGACCGGTCGTCGTGCTGCGCCCTCGGGAATGGCCTCCTGGAACAGGGACCGGAATTTGGCCCGCCGTTCGTGGATCGAGGCCAGCACCAGTCCCATGGGCACCCCGAGGTCGACCAGGGTGTTCTCGGCCAGCTGCAGACTGGCCTCGGTCGTCTCCGGCACCGCGTCGGTGACGCCCAGCCGGTACAGGCGCACGGCGTGGCGGTCGTCGCGGGCGCGGGCGACCAGCACCAGGTCCTTGCGCAGGGCGCGGGCCGCGATCACCACCTCGTCGACCTTGCCCGGCGCGTCCATGGTCACCACCAGGGCCCGCATCTCGTCGATGCCGCAGCGGGCCAGCAGGTCCTGGCGGCCGGCGTCGCCGTAGTAGACGTTGAAGCCGTCGCGCCGGCCGGTCGCCACCGTGGCCGGATCGGCATCCACGGCGACGAAGGCCTGGCCGTGCTCGGCCAGCATTTCGCCGACCAGTCGCCCGACCCGGCCGAAGCCGACGATCAGCACCTGTCCCTGGGCCGGCGGGGCCTCCAGCGCCTCGGGCGGCAGCATGGCCGGGGCCATCCGGATCGCCTCCCGCAGGAATTTCTGGCTCAGCATGGCCATCAGCGGCACGGTGAAGATGCTGATCGTCGCCGCCAGCATCAGGGTCTGGGCGAAGGCCGGGTCGACCACCCCCTCGGCCATGCCGGTGCCGAGGATGACGAAGGCGAACTCGCCCGCCGGTCCCAGCACCAGGGCGGTCTCGATCGCCGTGCGCGCGCCCAGACCCCATTTCCGCGCCAGGCCGAAGATGATGCCGGCCTTCAGGACGATCAGGCCGGCGGCCAGGGCGAAGACACCGACCGGATTGGCGGCGATCGCGTCCAGGTCCAGCGAAATGCCGACGCCGACGAAGAACACGCCCAGCAGCAGCCCCTTGAACGGTTCGATCGAGACCTCGATCTCGCGCCGGAACTCGGTCTCGGCCAGCAGCAGGCCGGCGATCAGCGCGCCCAGGCTCATCGACAGGCCCGCGGCCTGGGCCGCGACCCCGGCCCCGACCACGACCAGCAGGCAGGTGGCGATGAACATCTCCTGGCCCTGGCCGCGACCGCGGGCGCGCGCCACCGAACGGAACATCGGCCGCAGCACCAGCCGTCCCAGCAGCACCAGCATGGCCAGGCCGACGGCCGCTGGAATCAGGGTGAACAGGGCCGAGCCCAGCAGGGCCGGACTGAGGTCGCCGCCGCTCTGGCCCAGGGCGGCCAGCACGGTGATCGTGATCAGGATCGGGGCCACCGCCAGGTCCTGGGCCAGCAACACCGAGAAGGTGGCCCGACCCGCCAGGGCCTTGAGCCGGCCGCGCTCGGCCATCACCGGCATGACCACGGCGGTCGAGGACAGGGCCAGGCCCATGCCCAGCACGGCCGCCGACACCAGGGTCTGTCCCATCACCATGAACACGGCCGACAGGGCCACCGTGCAGGCCACGACCTGCGACAGGCCGAAGCCGAACACCAGCCGCCGCATCGCCTTCAGCCGTTCCCATGACAGCTCCAGACCGATCATGAACAGCAGGAAGGAGACGCCCAGCTCGGCGAGCTGACGGATCTGGGTCGGATCGCTGATGGTCAGCCAGGTCAGCCAGCGCGCATCGACGGCCAGACGCCCCAGACCGTCGGGGCCCAGCAGCACCCCGGCCGCGAGAAAGCCCAGCACGGGGCTGATCTTGAACCGGTTGAACAGGGGCACGACCACGCCGGCCGCCGCCAGGAAGACCACCAGATCCTTGTATTCGCCGCCGCCGTGGCCTGGCGTCATGTGTTTGTTCCGTCGTGCGTGTTTCGGGCTCGAACGCTATTGTCGCCCGGAACACCGGTCCGTGGCGAGCGCGACCGGCCCTTTCATGACAAATTTTTTAGACTGCGCATGCCGCGCGCGGCGTAGGGTCGTCGACGACCTGTTCCATTGCGACCCCAAGACAAGGACGTTCCATGAAGAAATTGCTGATCGGTGCCGCTGTCGGTGCCCTGCTCCTGCCCGCCTCCGCCGCCCTGGCCTCCGACGATCACGGCCACGCCTGCGTCGATGAGGCCTGCACGGTCCTGGCCCTGTTCGGCGAGGCCGAAGGGGCCACGGGCTACCAGGGCACGGAAGCGCCCAGCTACGGCACCTGGGGCTTCGGCCTCGACGGACGCGACACCTCGGTCGCCCCGGGCGAGAGCTTCTTCCGCTACGCCAACGGCACGGCCCTCGATGCGCTCGAGATTCCGTCCGACCGCACCCGCTACGGCTCGTTCGACCTGCTGCGCGAACTGTCGGACAACCGCATGAAGGCGATGATCGCCGGCCTGGTGTCGCGCACCGACCTGGTCCCCGGCTCGGACGAGGCCAAGATCGCCGACCTGTACCGCAGCTATATGGACGAGGCCCGGATCGAGGCGCTGGACGCCCAGCCGCTGCAGCCCTACCTCGCGGCCATTCGCGCCGCCGACACCCATGACAAGATCGCCGTCTATATGGGTGCCACCCAGGGGCTTCCGGGCGGCTCCATGTTCGGGACCGGCATCACCATCGACCAGAAACACCCCGATCGGTACGTCACCGCGGTCGGCCAGTCGGGCCTGGGCCTGCCCAATCGCGACTACTATCTGGACGCGCGCTACGCCGACAAACTGGTCCTGTACCGGGCCTATGTCGAACGCATGCTGACGATGATCGGCTGGGACAGTCCGGCCGCCAGTGCCGACGCCATCGTCGCCCTGGAGACGCAGATTGCCGAGGCGCACTGGACCCCGATCGAGAACCGCAATCGCGACCGGACCTACAATGAATACACCCCCGCCTCGCTGATCGCCGACGCGCCCGGCTTCGACTGGGCCGGCTATTTCAGCGCCGCCGGCCTGGGTGGCATCGATCGCATGATCGTGCGTCAGGACACGGCCCTGCCGAAGATCGCCGCCCTCTTCGCCGCGGCCCCGGTCGAGACCCTGCAGGCCTGGCAGGCCTTCCACACGACCGATGATTCCGCCGGTCGCCTGTCGCGCCGGTTCGCCGACGCCGAATGGGAGTTCCGCTCGCGCGACCTGTCGGGCCAGCCCGAGCAGCGCAGCCGCGACAAGCGCGGCATCAGCTTCGCTGAACGCACCCTGGGCGAGGCCGTCGGCCGCCAATATGTGGCCGACTATTTCCCCGCCGCGTCCAAGGCCCAGATGGAGGAGCTGGTTGCCAACCTGCGCGTCGCCCTCAGCCATCGCATCGACAACCTGAGCTGGATGGGTCCGGAAACCCGCGCTGCGGCTCAGGAGAAACTGGCCAAATTCACGGTCAAGATCGGCTATCCGGACAAGTGGCGTGACTATTCGGCCCTGGAGGTCCGGGCCGATGACCTGTTCGGCAATACCGAGCGCGCTGGCACCTTCTACTGGCAGTACCAGCTGAACCGGATGAACGGCCCGGTCGACAAGGAGGAGTGGGGCATGACCCCGCAGACCGTGAACGCCTATTACAACTCGGCCAACAACGAGATCGTCTTCCCGGCCGCCATCCTGCAGCCGCCCTTCTTCGATCCCGATGCCGATCCGGCCGTCAACTACGGCGGCATCGGCGGGGTCATCGGCCACGAGATCGGCCACGGCTTCGACGACCAGGGCTCCAAGTCCGACGGTGACGGCGTGCTGCGCAACTGGTGGACCGACGAGGACAAGGCCAATTTCCAGGCCCTGACCACCCGCCTCGGGGCCCAGTACGACACCTATGAGCCGCTGCCCGGCTATCATGTGCAGGGCGGGCTCACGATGGGCGAGAACATCGGCGACGCCGCCGGCGTGGCCGTCGGTCTCGAGGCCTATCACCTGTCGCTGAACGGCCAGCCGGCCCCGGTGCTGGACGGCACCACCGGCGACCAGCGCTTCTTCTACGGCTGGGCCCAGGTCTGGCAGCAGAAGATCCGTGACGAGGCCCTCAAGCAGCAGGTCGCCACCGACCCGCACAGCCCGGCCGAGTTCCGCGTCATCGGCCCGCTGCGCAACCTCGACGCCTGGTACGACGCCTTCGACGTCGGCCCGGACGCCAAATACTACCTGGCCCCGGCCGACCGGGTCCGCATCTGGTAGGTCCGCTCAGGATCGCAACGAAAGGGGCCGCAGCATCCGCTGCGGCCCTTTTTTTCCGGCTGGCGATGGCCGCGGCACCGGCCGGATCCCGGGCATGAAAAAGCCCGCCGCGGGGGATACATCGCAGCGGGCTTTTCCTCGCTCTTTGACGAGCGGACGTTTCCTCCCCGAAACGCCTCCAAGTGGCTGCTGCGTCGAAACGCTGCGCCTCTCGAGTACGGCAGAATGACGGCAGCCCGGCCGCAAAGTCAATCAGCCACGCGCCACAGGGGCGGAAAACCCTGACTTATCAATGATAACTCACGGCCTTGTGCAGGCCGCTCAGCGGCCGGCGGCGAGGATGCCCCGGACGGTCGCCACCAGGTCGCTGCGCGCCACCACCGACTGGCCCGGACGTGCCGTCTTCCATTCCTCATTGTCGGCCACGCCGGCGGCCAGGGCCCGCCCGGCGTCGAGGTCCTTGATCGTCACCTGGCCGGCCGCGATCTCGTCGCCGCCCAGCATGATGGCGGCCGGCGACCCGCGCCGGTCGGCGTATTTCATCTGCGCCTTCATCCCGGCCCGGCCGAGATACAGTTCGGCGGCGATGCCGGCATTGCGCAGTTCGGCGACGGCCTCGAGATAGTGGGCCATGTCGGCCTCGGCGAAGACGATGACCACGACCGGGCCGCGCACGGCCTCGTCAGCCGCGTGTCCGGCGGCGCGCAGGGCCGCGGCCAGGCGGGACACCCCGAACGAGAAGCCGGTGGCCGGCAGGGACTGGCCGGTGAAACGGGCGACCAGATCGTCATAGCGCCCGCCGCCGCCGATCGCGCCGAAGCGCACGGTGCGGCCCTTGTCGTCGAGGGTCTCGAGCAGCAGATCGGCCTCGAACACGGCCCCGGTGTAGTATTCCAGCCCGCGCACGATGGTCGGATCGAACCGCACCGCGGCCTCGGCGACCTTCATCGCCGCCAGGGCGCGGTCGATCGCCGCCAGCTCACCCAGCGCGGTCTCGCCGATCTCGCCCAGCCCCCCCAGGCGCGACAGGGCGTCCAGGGTCGCGGCCCGGCCGAGGCTGTCGTCCGTGACCGCGCCGAGGAAGCCCTCGAGCGTGGCGATGACCGGCGTCGGCAGGTGGGCCCCCTTGGTATAGTCGCCGGACTCGTCCAGACGGCCCTCGCCCAACAGGGCGGCGACGCCCTCCCAGCCCAGACGGTCGAATTTGTCGATGGCGCGCAGGGCCGTCAGCTTCTGCCCGGCGTCCTCGATGCCTCCGGCGGCGAACAGGCCGTCGAACAGCTTGCGGTTGGAGACGCGGATCACCGCCTGGTCCGGCTTCAGCCCGGCCGCCTGCAGGCCCTCGACCGCCATGGCGATGATCTCGGCGTCGGCCTCGGGCCGGTCCGAGCCCACGGTGTCGGCGTCGCACTGCACGAACTCGCGGAACCGGCCCGGACCCGGCTTCTCGTTGCGCCACACCGGTCCGAAGGCATAGCGGCGGAACGGCTTGGGCAGGGTCTCCCACGACTGGGCCGCGAACCGGGCCAGCGGGGCGGTCAGGTCATAGCGCAGCGCCATCCACTGCTCGTCGTCGTCCTGCACGGCGAAGACGCCTTCGTTCGGACG
The DNA here is from genome assembly GCF_963975535.1 of uncultured Brevundimonas sp. Classification (GTDB taxonomy): domain Bacteria; phylum Pseudomonadota; class Alphaproteobacteria; order Caulobacterales; family Caulobacteraceae; genus Brevundimonas. The sequence goes on from NZ_CAXBHE010000005.1 coordinate 285,668, forward strand.
GTCGGCGTCGGGCAGGAATTTGCCCAGCGCGTCGGCGTATTCGAACGCCCCGGTCTCCAGCGGCTCGAAGCCCCACCGTTCATAGACCGCGGACACCCGGGCCACGAGGCGACGCTCGGCCACCAGATCGGGACCGCGGCGGTCGGCGAATCCCCGCGGGTTGCGGGCTTCGGGGCGGGGGGGCGTGGTGGCGTCGGTCATGGCGCGCGCTTACGCCATCGGCCCCGGCGGGGCAACGCCGCCGATCCGGTCTCAGGTCGCGGACCGCAGGATCGGTATCCACCGGCCATAGCTGAGGCAGCGCCACAGCCACTCCAGCGGTCCCATCCGGAAGCGCGCCAGCCACAGCGGCGACCAGACCAGCTGGGCCAGCCACACGGCCCCGACCACGCCCCACAGGGCGCCGGGGCCCATGGTCCCGTACCACAGCGGCCCCCAGGGCATGTAGAACAGGCTGGTCATGATCAGGGTCTGGGTCAGATAGTTGGTGAAGGCCATCTGTCCCACCGGCACCAGCACGCCGGTCAGGACCTTGAGGCCGAACCGGCTCATCAGGATCAGCAGGCTGGCATAGCCCAGGGTGATCAGGGTCGCGGCTCCGGCGGCGGCCCCGGCCAGACCCGCGACGGGCAGGGTGCCGCCGGTCACCTTGATCCCCTCGGCATAGCCGAGCAGGGCCAGGTTGGCCGCGCCGATCAGCGTCATCAGCACATACAGCCAGGCCGGGGCCCGCCCGCTCAGATAGCCGGACTTGAACAGGCCCAGGCCGATCATCATCAGCGGCACCGAGGCCGGGATCAGAAACAGGCTGAAGCCCTGGGCCAGGACCCAGGCCTGGAGGTTCTGCAGCAGGGCCGGGCCATAGCCGCTGCGCACCTGCTCGACGATCGCCATCACCTCGGCCGGGCTGGCCATCGGGCCCCCGGCGGCGGCCTTGGCGGCGAATTCCGGACCCATGGCGTTCATCACCATCGGGGCCAACAGGGCCCCGCCGACCGCCAGGACGGTCCAGACGGCGGTGACCCCGCCGCCGATCCACAGCAGACGCCGCGCCGACCACGAGCGCATCAGCATCATCAGCAGGCCGCAATAGGCGTAGTGCAGCAGGATATCGCCGTACCAGAAGGCGAGGCCGTGGATCAGGCCGAACAGGCCCAGCCAGAACAGTCGGCGGCGCAGCAGCTGTCCGCGCGCCGCATTGTCGCGTTCCCCGCCGACGAGGAAGATCGACACCCCGAACAGCATGGTGAACAGGGTCCGGAACTTGTCCTGGAAGAAGACGGCGGTGACCCAGTCTCCGGTCACATTGGCCATGCTCATCGCGTATGGCCGGGTCTCCTCAGAGAAGGCGACCGCGAACGGCCAGGCGAAGAACATCGCATTGACCGCCAGGATGCCGAGGATGGCCCAGCCGCGCAGCATGTCGAGATTGAAGATCCGGTCGCCCGGCGCGACCGGGGCCAGCACCGAATCGTGCCGGTCCGTGGCTGTGGTGTCGGCGTCGCTCGTGGTCATGTCTGATCCCCCCGGTTCAGCGGTCAGCATGGCGAACCGCGCCCCCGGGGGCAAGGCATGTCGCGGGCAGGCTCAGAGCGTGTCGTCGTCGCGGGTGTCCATCACCCCCAGCCGGTCACGCACGTGCGGCCGGTGCTCGAAGGCGACAAAGGCCACGCACAGCCCGGCCCACAGCGCATAGCTGATGCCGACCAGAACCGCGACGGGCAGGCCCAGCACGCCATAGATCAGCAGGCTGGTCTCGGTCGCCCCGGCCGCCTGGCTGACGCCCCCGGCCTCGAACCAGCCGTAAACCGACACGCCCAGCGCCAGCAGGCCCTGCAGCGCCGCCGCCAGCAGGCCGCCGTAGAAGAGGAAGCGCCAGACCACCCCGAGCCGGGTACCGGGCCGGCCGCTGGCCCGCCGCTCACGCGCCAGCAGCCACAGGCCGCCGGGCACGGCCAGCAGGCCGATGACCAGCACGATCAGGCGCCAGTCGACGTCGCCGGCCGGCGGCCAGTTCTGCGGCGGCCAGACCAGCAGGGTCAGGATCAGCGGCGGCCAGGCGGCGGCCAGGGCCACGGCCCCGACGATCCGGCCGGGCGACTTGTGCCAGACGACCGGTTCCTGCCCGGGCAGGTCGGCCGGGGTTTCAAAGCGACGCATCACCGCGTCGGCACCGGAACGTCGCCGGCATAATCATAGAAGCCGCGGCCGCTCTTGCGGCCCAGCCAGCCGGCCTCGACATATTTCACCAGCAGCGGGCAGGGCCGGTATTTGCTGTCGGCCAGGCCCTCGTACAGCACGTTCATGATGGCCAGCACCACGTCCAGCCCCATGAAGTCGGCCAGCTCCAGCGGCCCCATCGGATGGTTGGCCCCCAGCTTCAGCGCGGTGTCGATCGAGTCCACGTTCCCGACACCCTCGTACAGGGTGTAGATCGCCTCATTGATCATCGGTACCAGGATGCGGTTGACGATAAAGGCCGGAAAGTCCTCGGCATTGGTGGTGGTCTTGCCCAGGCTCTCGGCGAAGGTCACGGCGGCGGCATAGGTGTCGGCCGAGGTGGCGATGCCACGGATGATCTCCACCAGCTTCATCACCGGGGCCGGCTTCATGAAATGCAGGCCGATGAAGCGGTCGGGCCGGTCGGTGGCCGCGGCCAGCCGGGTGATCGAGATCGACGAGGTGTTGGAGGCCAGCAGGGTATGGGCGGCCAGATGCGGCGTCAGCTCGGCGAACAGGGCCTTCTTGACCGCCTCGTCCTCGACCGCTGCCTCGATCACCAGGTCGGCGGCCCCCGCCTCGGCCAGGCTGCTGGCGGTGCTGATCCGGCCCATGACGGCGTCGGCCTCGGCCTGGGAGGTCAGCGCCCGCTCGACCAGTCGCGCCAGGCTGGCGGCGATCGCGGCCAGGGCCCGGGGCGGGCGGTCGGCGGCGGCGTCGTACAGCCGCACCGCATAGCCGCCCGCGGCGACGGCCTGGGCGATGCCGGCCCCCATCTGTCCGGCCCCGATAATGGCGACTGTGCGGATTGTGGTCATGAATGAGGGGGTCTGTTGGCAAGCGGGAGGGAAGGAGGGCGGCAGCTTAGGAGCCTGTGCCCCCGGCGCAAGTCCGCAGGCGTTGCGGCCTAGCCGAGCGTGGCGATCAGGGGGCCGGCCAAAGTCTGGTAGAACAGGATGCGGCCGAAATTCAGCAGCAGCAGCACCACGATCGGCGTGATGTCCATGCCGCCCAGCGGCGGGATGATGCGGCGGAACGGGGCCAGCAACGGCGAGGTCACGGCGTCGAGGAAGGAGGCCAGCTGGTTCACGAACCGGTTGCGGTGGTTGATCACGTCGAAGGCGAACAGCCAGCTCAGGATGGCGGAGGCGATGATCATCCAGATCAGCAGTGTGACGATCGTACCGACCAGCCAGACAATGGCGGTGCCCATGAACCCTATCTCCCTAAGATGTTCCGGCCTGCTTCTAGCCCGGCGGGCGCAGAACGCCAATGTTTCCCGGCACCACCGGGGGGCCGGTTGACACTGACCGGACCCGCCGCCTATGTCCCGCGCTCGCCTGTCCCGGATCGGGGCCGTAGCTCAGTTGGTAGAGCGCGTCGTTCGCAATGACGAGGTCAGGGGTTCGACTCCCCTCGGCTCCACCAGGCACCGCCCCGGAAACGATCGCGGCGATCCCCCGAACCGACGCCACGCCGTCCCGCACCGGAACGGGTACAAGCTTGACCGCCCCCCGCCGGGGTGGGAAAACCCCGTTATCGGGGCGGCGTCGCCGATCTCTGGCGAACGAAGGGACGAACCATGAAAACGATGATCTGCGCACTGGCTCTGGTAGCCACACTGGCCGTACCGGGCGCGGCCCTGGCCCAGAACGCGGGCCTGAAGGCCAACTACGGCGAGATATCCCTGCGGTCGGGCTTCACCCCCGATCCCTATCGCGTCTCCATCGCGGCCGGGGGCGGGATCGACGCCTATGCCGAAACGCCGCTGCCGGCGGCCTGTGTCGGCAACATCACCAATGCGCCGGACTTCGAGGTCACCTATACGGCCGGCAGCCTGCCGCTGGTGTTCCGCACCGTGTCCTCGCGCGACACCACCCTGATCATCAACGGCCCCGACGGCAGCTGGTCGTGCGATGACGACAGCTTCGGCGACGGCGATGCCGAGGTGCGCTTCAACCGGCCGCAGAGCGGGACCTATGACATCTGGGTCGGCACCTACGGCGGCGGCACGGCCCCGGCGACGCTGCTGATCACCGAGACGCCCTGACTCCGGCCTGACCGGTCCGTAGCCGGCCATCGCCCCGGAGCGCGCTCCGGGGCGATGTCAATTCGGCCTACTGGTCTTCCTCGAAGCGCGCCGACACCAGCTCGCCCAGGGCGGTCACCGCCGCGGCGGCGTCGGGTCCGCTGGCCGCGATCTCGATGGCCGAGCCGATGCCCGCGCCCAGCATCAGCAGCCCCATGATCGACAGGGCGTTGACCGTCACCCCCTCGCGCGTGACCCGGATATCGGCCTCGAAGGTCGAGGCCAGCTTGACGAATTTGGCCGAGGCCCGGGCGTGCAGGCCGCGGGCGTTGCAGATGTCGACGATGGCCTGGGCCCGGGTCGGGTCGGATGCGCTCATTTCTCGCCCGACAGCACCCAGGAGGCGACCGAGATATATTTGCGCCCGGCGTCCTGGGCGTGGGCGACGCAGGCGTCCAGCGGCTCGCGGCCCCGGACACTCGCCAGCTTGATCAGCATCGGCAGGTTCAGCCCGGCGATGACCTCGGCATGGGTCTCGGCCATTACCGATATGGCCAGGTTCGAGGGCGTGCCGCCGAACATGTCGGTCAGCAGGATCACGCCGTCGCCGGCGTCGACCGCCCGGCAGGCATCGACGATGTCGCGGCGCCGCCGCTCCATGTCGTCCTCCGGCCCGATGCAGATGGCCGCGACGCCGCGTTGCGGGCCGACCACATGCTCCATGGCGGAGAGAAATTCAGACGCCAGCCCGCCGTGGGTGACAATCACCAGCCCGATCATGAAGGCTTCACCAAGTCATCGCCCCCGCGTCATCCGCCGCGTCGGGACATGCCCGAGCGGACCGCAAGCCGCGCGAGATAGCCCAATCCCGCCGCGGATCAAAGCGCAGCCGTCGCCGCGGCGATAAATTCAACCGCCGAGGCGTGTCGGGCGATCACCTTCAAACGCGGCAGATCGAGGCCCGCAATCGGGACCCGTTCCCCTTCCGGCAGCCGCTCCGGGGCCTGGGCCACACAGTCGACCGCCAGCACCAGCCGCGCCAGGCCGAGGTGCGGCACCGCGACGATGCCGAGGCCGCGCGCCTCGATCCGTCCGGCGATCCGGGCCGGGGCCGTCGCGTACAGCGCGCCGGCCGAGGCGAACACATGGCTGTAGTCGTCGGCCACCAGCCGCCAGCCGCGACCGATCAGGCGCAGGGCCAGATCACTCTTGCCGGCCCCCGACGGTCCACTGATCAGCACCCCCCTCCAGCCGGCCGCCGGGATCCACTGCGCCACCGTGGTGGCATGGGTCGGGGTCACGTCTGACGCCCCGCGACCGGCAGGGCGACCTCGAACCGGGCCCCCCGGACCGTGCCGTCCGGATCGGTCCGGTTCTCGGCCCGGACCGTGCCGCCGTGGGCCTCGACGATCTGGCGCACGATCGACAGACCGAGGCCGGAGTTGGCGCCGAAGGCGGTGCCCTTGGGCCGCGACGTGTAGAACCGCTCGAACACCGTCTCCAGATTGTCGGGCGGGATTCCCGGGCCGTCGTCCTCGACCCGGACCACCAGCGGCCTGAGCGGATCGGCACCGTCGCGCGCCAGGGTGACGCGGACCTCGCCCCCGGACGGGCTGAACGAGCGGGCATTGTCGATCAGATTGCGGAAGACCTGGCCCAGCGGACCGTCGCGACCGCTGACCATGGCGGACTCGACCTCTTCGGTCAGCCGCACCGGGACCTCGCCGGGCTTCAGGCTGCCCGCATAGACGCTGATGATATCCGCCAGCAGGGTCGCGACGTCGACCGGGCGCGGCCGGTCGCGCGACAGTTCGGCGTCGAGGCGCGAGGCGTTGGAAATGTCGGTGATCAGCCGGTCCAGACGTCGCACGTCCTGCTGCAGCAGACTGGTCAGCCGGTCGCGTTGGGCCTCGGTCCTGACCAGCGGCAGGGTCTCCAGCGCCGAGCGGATCGAGGTCAGCGGATTCTTGATCTCGTGCGAGACGTCGGCGGCGAACCGCTCGATCGCGTCCATCCGGTCGGACAGGGTCTCGGTCATGCTTTCCAGTGACCGGGCCAGATCGCCGATCTCGTCCTTGCGACCCTCCAGATCCGGCAGGGAAATGGCCCGCGCCCGTTGCAGTCGCACCTCGTCCGCCGCCGCGGACAGCCGCATCACCGGCCGGGCCACGAACAGGTGCAGCAGCAGCGAGCCCAGCAGGTTCACGGCCAGCGCCACCAGGGCGAACGGCATCAGCGCCCGGCGCTGCGCCGCCAGGATCTGGTCGACGTCGCCCGCCTCCAGGGTCAGCACGCCCAGCACCTGACGCACGTGGCGCACGGGGATCGAGACCGAGATGACCCGGTGTCCGTCCTCGGCCCAGCGCAGACCCGTCTGGGCCCCGCCGTCCAGGGCCCGGGTCACCTCGGCCGCCAATTCGGCGTTGGCGCGCGCCAGGTTGCGGGCGTCCCGGGCCTTGGTGCGGGTCAGGTCGGGTTGCGCCGTTCCGGCGGGCCGCGCGGGCGGCAGGGGTTCGCCCGGAATCGCCTCGGTCACGACATAGCTGTCGGCGACGGGCCGCAGGGCCAGGCCGGGCAGGCTGTCGGCCACCGCCAGGCCGTCGATGTCGAAGACCCGCACCCGCTGGCCCGGGGGAATGAAATTGTCGCGAAGCCAGAACGACAGCTCGATTTCGTTGAGCGAGGGCAGGGGTTCGCCTTCGGTGATTCCCAGCCGGCCCAGCACGCTGGACAGGATTTCGGCCTGGGCCAGCAGGGATTCCTGCTTGGCCTCGACCAGCCCGCGCTTCCACTCGTTCAGGGCCAGGGCCCCGCCGAACAGGATCAGCAGGCTGAGCAGGTTGAGGGCCAGAATCAGCGCGCCGAGTCGCGAGCCGCCGAACCGGATCAGGCGGTGCCGCAGCCCGGCGGTCTTTCCGGGGGCGGCCTCCCCGGCGACACCGTCGCCGGGCGGGTCGTTCCGGTCAGCTTTCGCGATAGCGGTAACCGACGCCATACAGGGTCTCGATCGCGTCGAACTCGGGGTCGACGACCCGGAATTTCTTGCGCATCCGTTTGACGTGGCTGTCGATGGTGCGGTCGTCGACATAGACTTGGTCGTCGTAGGCGGCGTCCATCAGATTGTCGCGGCTCTTCACGAAACCGGGCCGCTGGGCCAGGGCCTGCAGCAGCAGGAATTCGGTCACGGTCAGCTTGACCGGCTTGCCTTCCCAGGTGCTCTCGTGGCGCGCCGGGTCCATGGTCAGCTTGCCGCGCCGGATGGCCTTGGACGAATTCTCCAGCGACGGCTCGGCCTCCTGGCCGTCGGCCCCGGTGCGGCGCAGCAGCGCCTTGACCCGCTCCAGCAGCAGGCGCTGGCTGAACGGCTTGTGAATATAGTCGTCGGCCCCGAGGTTGAAGCCCAGGATCTCGTCGATCTCCTCATCCTTGGAGGTCAGCATGATGACGGGAATCTGCGAGGTCTGGCGCAGGCGACGCAGCACCTCCATGCCGTCCATGCGCGGCATTTTCACGTCGAGGATGACCAGGTCCGGCGGATCGGACTCCAGCCCCTCGAGACCGGCGGCCCCGTCGTGGTAGGCCGTGATCTTGTGGCCATGGCTTTCCAGCGCCAGGGACACGGAGGCGACGATGTTCTCGTCGTCGTCGACCAGGGTGATGTTCGCCAATGGGCTCTCCTCAATGCGCGGCCTGCGGGTCGCGACGGTCGCGGCCTGATCTGGGGAACGCACGACAAGCGTAACCGTTCTCCGCAATCGCGGTGACAATACGGCCACAGGCCCTGCGCCGCCAGTCGTCTCATCGAAACGCCCCCTTAAAGCCTTTGTGAGACGGTGCGGGCTGTTTCCAGTGTGAGTACCCGATGTCCGGCCCCGTTCACTACGAAATCTATATTCGCAAGACCGCCCCGGCTCCGTGGTCGCTGTTGATGGCAACCGAGGATCGGGCCAGGGCGATCGAGACGGCCGAGGACCTGCTTTCGGACCATCGGGCCGCGGCCGTGCGGGTGACCAAGGAGATGCTCGACTCCGACACGATGGAGTTCTCCAGCGTGACGGTGCTGACCAAGGGGGCCCCCGAGGTGAAGCAGAAGCGGGTCGTGGCCGACGCCGATGCGGGCCCGCGCTGCAACGGCCCGGAAGACCTCTACAGCCCCTATGCCCGCGAGATCATCGGACGGGTGCTCGAGGACTGGCTGGGCCGCCAGGGGGTGACCGCCTTCGAACTGCTGCACCGGCCGGACCTGGCCGAGCGGCTGGAAACCGGGGGCACCGAGCTGCAGCACGCCATCCAGAAGGTCGCGGTTCCCGAGAGCCAGGCCGTGGGCCAGCCGCTGCATGATCTGCTGCGCCACTATCAGCGCCTCGCCGACAAGGCCATTGAACGCCTGGTGTCCGCCGGCCGTCGCGGCCTGTTCCCCGATCTCGACTCCCATTCCCTGGCCGATATCGCCCACCGGGTCTCGGCCTCCCCCGAGCGCGGGCTGATCATGGGCGGGGTCATCGCCCGGGCCCTGACCGACCTCCGCGGCGGGCGGCTGCGTCTCGACAAGCTGATGGACCTGGCCGAACGGGCCCCGATGGAGGGCGCGCCCCGGGCCCTGGTCATGGTCGCCATCGAACAGGTGCTGTGCGAGACCGTCGCCGTGCGCAGCAACCTGGCCGACATCCTCGGTCCGGCGCTGGACCAGGGAGCCAGCCTCGCGGCCGTGGTCCATATGGTCGCGCCGCGCGAGGTCGCCGCCCTGATCGCCCACGACGCGCGCATGGCCCTGCACGTGCCGCCGGTGTCCGGTCCCGCGGCCCGGCTCGGCGCGCGGCTCGAGGCCGGGGAGTTCCCGCTGCTGGCGGCGGCCCTGTCGCGGATGGTGGTGCGTGAACTGGAATCGCCCCGCCGGCTGCGCCCCAATGACGCGCCCGGCGAGATCGAGATCCTGCGCACCCTGGCCATGTCCCTGACCGCCGCCGCCGGGCGTCTGCTGACGCTGGAAGAGGTGCAGACCGCCTTCGTCGAACGCTCCAAGAGCCTGGTCATCGCCGATTTCGTCGGGGCCTATGTCCAGCACTGCGAGACCATCCTGTGCGAGGCCGAACATCTGGTCCGGCTGTGCGAGAACGTCACCGGCTCGGCCAACAAGCGCGCCGCCGCGCGCTGGCTGGCGGCCTGCGTCAGTTCGCTGCGCTTCGAGTCCGAGATGCGCGCCCCGGGTCCGACGGCGGCCCAGAAGCTGGCGATCCTGGCGCGGCTGCAGCGCTCGGTGCGCGGGGCCCTGCTCAACGAGCGCGACACCGAGGTCATCACCGGTGCCATCGGCACCGTCGGGGGCGTGGTCGAGGCCGAGGGGCGACTGGCGGCCCAGCTGGCCAGGGCCACGGCCCCGGTGCAGCAGAAGCTGACCCTGCTGCTGCGGCTGGCCACCGGCGAGACCGCGCCGCTGGGCCCCGCCGCCGACCGGGCCAGGGTCGAGGCCCTGCGCCTGCTGCGGGCCCCGGAGTCGCGCGCCACCCTGGCCGCCGACCCCGCGGCCCTGGCCCCGCTGCGCACCCTGATGCAGGCGGCGGGCCTGGCCGGCCAGGCCGCGGCCTGAGGCGGTCGGGCGGGCCTAGCAGACCTGGCCGGCGGCCCAGCCCGACGACCAGGCCCACTGGAAATTATAGCCGCCCAGCCAGCCGGTGACGTCGACCGCCTCGCCGATCACATACAGGCCGGGCACGGTCTTCACGGCCATGGTCTGCTGGTCCAGCTGGTCGGTGGCCACCCCGCCCAGGGTGACCTCGGCCGTGCGATAGCCCTCGGACCCGACCGGCTTGACCGTCCAGGCGTTGACCGCCGCATCCAGCCGCATCAGCGCCTTGCCCCCGACCTCGGCCAGCTTGCCCGACACCTGTTCCCGTTCGCACAGGCTCTCGGCCAGCCGGCGCGGCACGATATGCCCCAGCGCCGTGTGCACCGCCGCCTTGCCGCCGTTCGCCTCGCGCGCCGCCTTCAGCCGCGCCAGCACATCGACGCCCGGGGCCATGCTGACCGTGATCGCCTCGCCCTCGCGCCAGTAGGAGCTGATCTGCAGGATCGCCGGCCCCGACAGCCCCCGATGGGTGAACAGCATGGCTTCGGCGAAGCCGATCTCTTTGTTGGGCCTACCGCCCTGCGGGCTACTTGAGGCCGGACTGGCCGGGTCGGACGCGCTGGTGGTGATCGGTTCGGGATTGTTTCTGACCACCACATCCACCGCCACCCCGGCCAGCGGCAGCAGGGTCTCCAGCAGGCCGGTCTCGAAGGTCAGGGGCACCAGGGCCGGGCGGGTCTCGGTGACGCGCAGGCCGAATTGGCGCGCGGTGTCATAGGCCCAGCCGGTGGCCCCCATCTTGGGGATCGAGCGCCCGCCGCTGGCCAGCACCAGCGACGAGGCCGTCACCGCCGTGCCGTCCGACAGCACCGCCGCGAATCCCGTCCCGGCCCGGTCGACCGAGGCCACCCCGGTCCCGGTGCGCAGCACCACCCCGGCCTCACGCATCGCGTCCGTCAGCATGCGGATGATCAGTTTGGCCGAGTCGTCGCAGAACAGCTGGCCCAGGGTCTTCTCGTGCCAGGCGATGCCGGCCTGGTCGACGCGCTTGATGAAATCCTGCTGCGAGAACCGCTTCAGCGCCGAGGTGGCGAAGCGCGGGTTCTCGCCCAGAAAGTTCGCCGGCCCCGTGCCCAGGTTGGTGAAATTGCAGCGCCCCCCGCCCGAGATGCGGATCTTCTCGCCCGGGGCCCGCGCATGGTCGACCACCAGCACCCGCCGCCCGCGCCGCCCCGCCTCGATCGCGCACATCATCCCGGCCGCCCCGGCCCCGACGATCAGGGTGTCATAGGTCTCTTTGCTCATGGCCGTCGTCTAGCAGGGCGGCGCGCAGGCAGCGAGCCTGCGGGGGGCCCGCCCGGCGCGACCGCTCGCGACGCGGTCAGGCGGTGGATGGGCACCGCGGTCATTCGGCCGTCAGCCCGGAGTCCCACCCGTTGGCAGGGTTTTGGGAATTCGGGGTGCCAACCCTGCCATCCTGCCAACCCGAAGCGCCCCCTGTGCGCATCGAGAGAGCCTAACCCAGCCCCCAACCTCGCCAGGTCGAATCCCGCAAACCCAGTCGTGGCGTGAAAAACAGCGCGGGTTTTTGCTTTTTATGTCGCATCGAAAACACCCGGCACGGACCCAGCCCGTTTCACCCAATATTCCGCTCATCCCGGCGAAAGCCGGGACCCAGTCCTTTCGTGAGGCAGGGTGCGTGGGATGAGGGTCAGCGCGTCCCCGCAAACATCGGATCATCCAAAGCACTGGGTCCCGGCTTTCGCCGGGATGAGCGGCTTTAAAAGGGTGCCCCATCCCTGTGGACACCCGGAACAAACCGCGAACACCCCCTTGCCCCCCGCCGCACACAATGCGCATCCTGTCCCCGGGGTCGGTCCCACAGTTCCGGAGTTTTCAGATGTCAGACCCCGACCCCGCCACCCGCCTGCTCGAGGCCCTGCGTGGCCTGGACCTGACCAGCGCCGACGGCCGCGCCGGCCTGGGCACATTGCTGGCCGAGATCGAACGCGCCGCCCCCGACGCCATCCTGCAAAAGGCGGCGGGCATCGATCTGAGGCGGATGGGCTACGCGCTCAAGCCGTGAGCCGCCGCGCGGCGAATGTAGCGCCAAACAAAAATGGGCGCGCGCTGAAGCAGCGAGCGACCGCGTCGCGAGCGCCAGGCCGCGTCGGGTCGAGAAGGCAGAGCCTTCTGACCGCGGCCCAGCAAGAATGCCTCTGACACCGACGGCCCCGCCCCGCGACCCAACACCCCCATAAGTAGAACCGCGTGGGGACGATTCCGCCTCACCCCCTTTCACGTCCGCCTGAACGGGGTGAAGATCGCGCTATGCTTGTCTATATCGACGAGAGCGGCGATGCAGGTTTCAGGGTCGAACGCGGCAGTTCGCCGGTGTTTGTCGCCGCCATGGTCATTTTTCAGGACGCCGACGATGCGGCCCTGACCCGCGACCTGATCAAGGGGTCGGCCGCGCGCCTGCTGCACAAGGGCGAGTTCAAATTCAGCAAGAGCCGGGATGAGGTCCGGGACCGCTTTTTTCGCGCGGTCGCCGCGGGCCCCTTCCGCGTCCGCGCCATCGTGGTCGAAAAGGCGCGGATTCACTCTGCCGTGCTGCGATCGGAAAAGGAGAGCTTCTACGAATTCTTCGTCAAACAGATGCTGCGCCACGACAACGGCCGCCTGACCAATGCCAGGGTCATCATCGACGGCTCCGGCGACCGGGCGTTCCGTCAGAAGCTGTCGGTGGCCATTCGTCGCAAGGTTCGCGATGGCGCGGTTCGGGATTGTCGCTTCTCGGATTCAAGGACCGATCCGCTGATCCAGCTGGCTGATATGTGCGCCGGTGCCATCGCGCGGTCATTTCGAACCGACCGCCGCGACGCCCATCGCTGGCGCGACATGCTTCGCCCGCGTCTGGACGACGTCTGGCGGTTTCAGTGAAAGAAGAGGTGCCTTCCCGGCCCCTATCCCCGGCGGAACCGGGGCACGCGCGCCATACGGCGACAGTTCGGGACACGGGAAGGACTTTGCCCCGCCTATATGCGCTGGATCGGTGAAAATTTCAACAATCGAGCCTGCTTTTCACCGGCGATCCGCAGGACCTGACGGGAGGCAACATCCATCATTTCGGTGGAGTCACCGATATGATCGCCGCCCCATCTCCTCCCCATTTCATGGGGAGGGGGACCGCGAAGCGGTTGAGGGGCGCTGGTCGGAGCACTGGCCGAAAGTGAGCGATCCCATAACGCGGGACCAGCTTCGTCCTTTCGGGGCCGTCATCCTTCTGGGTACGATCGCATGGGGGCGGAATGTGGTGATGACGTAAGGGGCTAGGTCCGGGACTCCAACCGACACTGCCGTGCCGATGTTCCACCTTTGAACTGTCCGATGAAGACAGTATTGGTCTATCGTGGTGATGGCGTGGTACGCACGCTCTGGTGGGGGCGCTTCAGGATTTGCGCCGATGGCTGAATATTTTTGAGGGTCTGAACGGTGGTCAATCAAGAAGTTCTAAGTCGCCAGTTGAGGACAGATGCAGTAGACTTCTCCTTCGGTGAGATTGTTAATCTGCACAAAGACAAAGAAATTATCATTTCGCCTGAATACCAGCGGCTATTTCGTTGGAGCGAAGAGCAAAAATCCCGGTTGATTGAATCAATTCTTCTAGAACTTCCGATCCCGCCAATTTTTCTAATTGAAAGCGAGGATGGGGTACTGGAACTCATAGATGGCCTTCAGCGCGTTAGCTCGGTCATTCAGTTTCTTAGTCCTGCCGACATTCAGAAGGATCCGCTCGTACTTACAGGTTGCGATCTTATAACTCAGCTAAACGGCAAGACATTTGACGATTTGTCGCTTACCGATCGGCTTCGGATCAAGCGAACTGCCATCAGAGCGGTCATTATTCGTAAATCAGGCGAAGAACTCGTCAAGTATGAACTTTTTAAACGTCTAAACACTGGCGGCGCGCTGCTCTCGGCGCAAGAAATTCGCAACTGCTCGTCCCGCATGATTGCCGGGGGGGAGGATTTCTATCGGACGATCCAAAATCTCGCTGCCAACACTAACTTCAAGACCGCCATCGACCGTCTCCCCGAGAACTATGTAGCTCAAAAGGGAGATGAGGAGCTCGTGTTGAGGTTCTTCGCCGTCAAGAATTTCAAGGACGGTTATAAAGGTAATGTGGAAGAGTGGCTTGATGCCTACATGGAAGGCGTCATTTTCGGGAAGTTACATTTCGATGCTGTTGCTGAGGTAGCCTCTTTTGAAGCGGTGTTCGATTTTATCTCGCAAAACTTCGGAAAAGACGCATTTGCTCGCACGAAGAACGGTGAAGGCACGGGCAGATTGGCCCCTGCCTATTTCGAAGCAGCTGTCGGTGGTGCTCTGCGGGTTCTCCCGGGTGCCGCTGCGCATGGAGCAGACGAGCTCAAACGTCGCCTTTACGACGTCTACGCTTCAGAGGCTTTCAAGGACGTGACAGGTCCTGGTGCCAACACCATTCCTAAGCTGAATGGCCGTATCGATCTCGTAGCCGCCGCGCTCGCGTAGCCCGCCGTGGCTTTGACTGTCGCTCAGTTGTCTACCCAGATCGAGGCGGACCTCGACTGGCGACACGCCGAGTTGGCCGTATTTCGGGAGCTATTGATATTGGACGCTGGAAACAGCATCCGCCGAAACGTATTGTTTCGAGGGGCTTGGGCTATTTTATACGCCCACTACGAAGGGTTCTGTAAGTATTCCCTTCAGCTACTGGCGGAGTTTCTGCAGGGCCTGCCCGATTGCGCAGCGTTACCGCACAGCACTTTCCTATTCGTTCACGATAAGAAGATGCGGCAAGCAAAGGGTTTGCCTACATCTGAAGCCTACGAATTCTTCCGTGTCACCGTCGAAGCTCTTCGGGCGGGACCGCCGCCGGTCGGTTCTGTAGATACTAAAAGTAACCTATGGCCCAACTTGCTAGATAAGATTTTGATAGATCTCGATCTACAATCTTATGGTGTCGTTCAAAGTCCGGTTATGGTTAAGACGTTGGTGTCGCGACGCAATGACATTGCGCATGGACAAAAAGTATTCATTAAAGATCTCACATACTACAAAGAGTACGAGCAAGTCGTCAGTGAGATTATGTATTCTCTGGCGCTAGCGATTGTAGATAGAGCGTCGAGATACTGACGTGGAGTTTCGCCGGTGAGCGTACCGCGATGTCCATTCTGCCTGCGATACAATCCCCCCCTCAGTGCGCCTCATCCCAATTCCCCGCCGCCCGCGCATCCACCACCAGCGGCACCGACAACGCCACGGCCGGGTCCCCCGCCCCCTCCATAACCGTCTTGATCACGGCGATGGCGGCGTCCGCCACCCCCTCCGGCGCCTCGAAGATCAGTTCGTCGTGCACCTGCAGCAACATCTTCACCTCGCCGCCGCCCGAATCCGGGCCTGACCCCGGCCCGAACCCCGCCTCGACCAGCGCCCCCGGCATCCGCATCATGGCGCGGCGGATGATGTCGGCGGCCGCCCCCTGGATCGGGGCGTTGATGGCGGCGCGTTCGCCGAACTGGCGCTCGGCCCCGGACTTCGAATGGATGGCGGGTATGTGGATGCGGCGGCCGAACACGGTCGAGACGTATCCGGCCTCGCGCACCTCGGCCTTGATCGCCTCCATATAGTCGCGGATGCCGGGGAAGCGCTCGAAATAGGTCTTGATATAGGCCCCGGCCTCTTCCCTCGGAATGTTCAGCTGCGCCGCCAGGCCGAAGGCGCTGATGCCATAGACGATGCCGAAATTGATCGCCTTGGCGCGGCGGCGCGTCTCGGCCGGCATATCCTCGACCGGCACGCCGAACATCTCGCTGGCGGTGGCGGCGTGAATGTCCTGCCCGGCCTTGAAGGCGCGTTTCAGCTCGGGAATGTCGCCGATATGGGCCAGCAGCCGCAGCTCGATCTGGCTATAGTCGGCGCTGATCAGCACATGGCCCGGCGCGGCGATGAAGGCCTGGCGGATCTGGCGGCCGATGCTGGTGCGGATCGGAATATTCTGCAGGTTGGGGTCGGAACTGGCCAGCCGCCCGGTGCTGGCCGCGGCCAGCTGATAGCTGGTGTGGACCCGGTCGGTGCCGGGGTCCAGCGCCGCGCTCAGCGCATCGGTATAGGTGCCCTTCAGCTTGGCCAGCTGGCGCCAGTCCAGCAGCACGCGCGGCAGTTCGTGGCTCAGCGCCAGCTCGTCCAGAACGGCGGCGTCGGTGGCCCACTGGCCCCCGGCCGTCTTCTTGCCGCCGGGCAGGGCCATCTCCCCGAACAGGATCTCGCCCAGCTGTTTGGGGCTGGCGACATTGAACGGCCGCCCGGCCAGGGCGTGGGCCCGGGCCTCCAGCTCGACCATCTTCAGCCCGAACTCATGGCTCAGCCGTTTCAGCCGCGCCGGGTCGACGCGGATGCCGTGCAGCTCCATCTGCGCCAGCACCGCCGGCATGCCGCGCTCCAGCGTCTGGTAGACGGTCATCAGCCCGGCCGGGGCCAGGCGCGGATACAGGATGTTGAACAGCCGCAGGGTCACATCCGCGTCCTCGGCCGCGTAACAGGTGGCCGGTTCCAGCGGCACATGTCTGAACGAGATCTGGGCCTTGCCCGTGCCGCACACCGATTTGAACGGGATCGGCTCATGCCCCAGGTGCAGGCGCGACAGCTCGTCCATGCCGTGGCCGTGCAGCCCGCCCTCCAGCACATAGGAGATCAGCATGGTGTCGGCGATCGGCCCGACGCGCACGCCGTGGCGCGCCATCACCGCCAGGTCGTATTTGATGTTCTGGCCGACCTTCAGCACCGCCGGGTCTTCCAGCAGCGGTTTCAGCCGGTCCAGGGCGGCGGCGGCGTCGATCTGTTGCAGCGGCGCGCGGGCGTCGGGGGTGTCGCCGAAATCCAGCCCCCCGGCCCCGGCCATCGCGGGATGGGCGTGGCTCAGCGGGATGTAGCAGGCCTGGTTCGGCCCGACCGCCAGCGACAGGCCGCACAGCCCGGCATGGGTGGCCGACAGGGCGTCGGTCTCGGTGTCGAAACCGATGATGCCGGCGTCCGAGGCCCTGGCGATCCAGGCGTCCAGCTGTTCCAGCGTCTGCACACAGTCATAGGCGGCGGGGTCGAAGGGCTGGGTCGCCACGTCGGCGCTGACCGGCTGCGGGCCGTGGCGCGGGCTGGCGACCGGGGCGGAGAGGGGGCCAGAGGCGCCCGGCAGCGACGACTTGGGCTGGAAGGCCGAACCGTCATGGGCCGCCGCCTTGCCGTCGCCGACGCGGCGCGACAGGCTGCGGAACTCCATCAGCTCCAGAAACGCCGACAGGGTGGCCGGGTCGGGGTCGCGCACGGCGAATTCCGCGACCGGGGCGGGCAGGGGCAAGTCGCACACCAGGGTGACCAGGTCGCGGCTCATGCGGATCTGGTCGGCGAATTCGATCAGGGTCTCGCGCCGCTTGTTCTGTTTCACTTCGGCGGCGCGGGCCAGCAGGGTTTCGAGGTCGCCATATTCGAGGATCAGCTGGGCCGCGGTCTTGACCCCGATGCCGGGCGCGCCGGGAATATTGTCCGAGGTGTCGCCGATCAGGGCCTGGACGTCGACGACCCGGTCGGGCGTGACCCCGAATTTGTCGAACACCGCGGCCTCCTCCAGCCGCCGGTCCTTCATCGGGTCGTACATCACCACCCCGCCGCCGATCAGCTGCATCAGGTCCTTGTCGCTGGAGACGATGACCGCCTCACCCCCCGCCTCCCTGGCGCGACAGGCATAGGTCGCAATCAGATCGTCGGCCTCATAGCCCGCCAGCTCGACGCAAGGCACCCCGAACGCCGCCGTCGCCTCCCTGACCAGCGCGAACTGCGGCACCAGATCCTCCGGCGCCGGCGGCCGCTGCGCCTTGTACTGCGGGTACATCTCGTTCCTGAACGTCCGCTCCGAATGATCGAACACCGCCACCAGATGCGTCGGCCCGTCATGCCCCTTCATGTCCTTGAGGAGCTTCCAAAGCATGTTGCAGTACCCCTGCACCGCCCCCACCGGCAGCCCGTCCGACTTGCGCGTCAGCGGCGGCAGGGCGTGGTAGGCGCGGAAGATGTAGGCCGAGGCGTCGATCAGCCACAGGCGTACAGGGGCGGGGGTCGGGGAGTCGGATTCGGTGGCGCTCATGCGGCGACCATAGGCGTCACGCGCGGCGGCGTCATCGTTCTCACAGGCCGATTTGCCGGCGGTCGAAACCGCGGTTCACCAGCTTCCGGTATTGGGCATGGACAGCCACGGCTCGACCGGGGTCAGGGCCGGCCCCTCCTGCAGCAGTTCGATGGAAATGCCGTCCGGCGAGCGGACGAAGGCCATGCGGCCGTCCCGCGGCGGTCGGTTGATGGTCACGCCGCCGTCCATCAGCCGCTGGCAGGCGGCGTGGATGTCCGCCACCTTGTAGGCGAGGTGACCGAAATTACGGCCACCGTCATAGGTTTCGGGATCCCAGTTCCAGGTCAGTTCCAGCTCGGGTGCACGGTCGGCGGCCGAGCGTTCGGCGTCACCGGGGGCCGCCAGGAACACCAGGGTGAAGCGCCCGGCCTCATGCGCCGCCCGGTTGACCTCGATCAGGCCCAGCAGGTCACAGTAGAAATGCAGGGCGGCATCGAGGTCGGCGACCCGGACCATGGTGTGCAGATAGCGCATCCGGCCTGCGCCGACTCAGTGGGCTTCGGGCGGGCGGGCGGCCGGATCGAGATATTCATTCTCGGGCAGCGGATGCGCCGACAACACGAAGCGACGGTCGCAATAGGCACATTCGACGAAATCCTCGTCGCCCATGTCCATGTAGACGAGCGGGTGGCCCAGGGCCCCGCCGCCGCCGTCACAGGCGACACGCCTGGTGGCGACCACGATCTGTTCGGGGGGCGGGATGATCGCAGTGAGATGGCGCGGGGGCATTTTCGGCTCGTGACCTTGGCGGAAAGGATCGCCGCGCATACCTATGCGCCACGCCGACAGGCGTCAATTTATTGGTGGCTGGCCGCGCGTCGCGCTGATCAGGGCCGCGAGGCATGGACCGTTGATGACTGAAACCGAAGCTCTGCCCGTCAATGCCATCGAGGTTCACGGTCTTGAGAAGACCTATGCCGGATCCCGCAAGTCGCCGCCCAAGACGGCCCTGCGTGGCGTCGATCTGGTCATTCCGCGCGGCTCCATGTTCGGGCTGCTCGGCCCCAACGGGGCCGGAAAGTCGACCCTGATCAACATCCTCGCCGGGGTGGTCAACAAGACCGGCGGCACTGCCGCCATCTGGGGGCGCGACATTGACCGCGACCCGCGTTACGCCCGCGCCGCCCTGGGCGTCGTGCCGCAGGAGATCGTCGCCGACGTGTTCTTCACCCCGCGCGAGGCGCTGGAGGTGCAGGCCGGCTTCTACGGCGTGCCGGCGAACGAGCGACGCTCGGATGAACTGCTGGCCGCCCTGGGGCTGTCGGACAAGGCCCACGCCTATGTCCGCGCCCTGTCCGGCGGCATGAAGCGGCGCCTGATGGTGGCCAAGGCCCTCGTGCACAATCCGCCGGTACTGATCCTCGATGAGCCGACCGCCGGGGTCGATGTCGAGCTGCGTCGCCAGCTGTGGGAGTATGTCCGGCGCATCAACGCCGAGGGGGTGACCATCCTGCTGACCACCCACTACCTGGAGGAGGCGCAGGAACTTTGCGACACCATCGCCATCATGAACCGGGGCCAGGTCGTCGCCTGTGAACCGACGCCGCAGCTGCTGCGCCGCCTCGATACCCGCAATGTCATCGTTACGCCGGAGATCGCCCAGACGCCGCCGCCGGAGCTGAAGGGGTTCGACGTCGTGGCCCGCCCGAACGGGGCCTTTGCCGTCACCTATCGCAAGGGCAGGTCATCGGTCGAACAGGTGCTCGCCGCGGTCCGCGCGGCCGGGATCACCATCGCCGACATCACAACCGAGGATCCGGACCTGGAGGACGTCTTCCTGGCCCTGACCTACGGCGATGTGGACCAGGTCAGTCCGACGGCCGACTAGGACGAATCGACATTCAGCGCATCCAGAGCATGGATGCGGCGATGTGGATGA
>NZ_CAXBHE010000006.1:0-205031 GCF_963975535.1 uncultured Brevundimonas sp.
TCGCCATGGACCAGGGCCTGCGCTTCGCCATCCGTGAAGGCGGCCGCACCGTCGGCGCCGGCGTCGTCGCCAAGATCATCGAGTAGTCGATGAGCGCCGGACCTCCGGGTCCGGGCTACAAGACAGAAACGGCCCCCGGAGCGATCCGGGGGCCGTTTTGCTGTTGCGCGATGCCGCGCGCGCGGTGGACGTCCTCAGGTGAAGCGGACCGCCACCCCCGCCTTCACCGCTGCGGCCAGCTGTTCGACATCCCAGTTGGTCAGGCGCACGCAGCCACTGGACGCTGTCTTGCCGATCTTCGCCGGATCCGCGGTGCCGTGGATGCCATAGGTGTCGCGCGACAGGTCGATCCAGACCGAGCCGACCGGGTTGTTCGGTCCCGGCGGAACGATCACCTTGCGGCCGCCGTCACCGTAGCTGACCCGCGCGGGATCGTAGGTGTAGTTGGGCCGCGGGGCGATCGCCCGCACCGTGTGCGACCCCGTGGGCGAGGGCGTCCCGCTGCTGCCGACGGTCGCCGGGTAGAAGGCCAGCAGGGTTCCGTCCGCTGCGTAGGCGCGCACCGACTGCTCCCCCTTGCTGACGACGATCCGGGACACCGCGCCCTGTAGCGCGTCCGGTCCGGTCTGGGCCACGACGATGGTCTGGCCCGCGCGGGCGAAATCGGCCCCCGGGTTCAGGGCCTCCAGCAGCGCCTCGGTCATATGGAATTTCTCGGCCAGGGCCTCCCGGGCGCTGGCGTAGCCGACCGTCTCCAGCCGGGCCATGGCCGCGATGCTGTCCGGGACCGTGCCGATGAACGGCCCGGCGGCGTCGGCTGCGGTGATCGTGTAGTCGGTCAGCACCGTGCGGCTGTCGGCGGCGGCCAGTTTCTGCAACACGGTCGCGTCCAGTTCGCCGTCGACGGGCAGGTCATTGGCCGCCTCGAAGGCGGCGATGGCCTGGCGGGAGTTCTGACCGCCCAGACCATCGATGATCCCGGGCGAAAAGCGGGTCCGGTCCAGCAGGATCTGCGCCCGCACCGTGGCCGGGTCGGGTCGGGCGGCACCGGGCAGCGCAGCGTTGTCCGGACCCGTCGTGGTGCCGGCTCCGTGGCCGGGCACCTGGCCGGGGGTGTCGGTTGTCACGACGGGGGGACTGAAGGTCGCCGTCTCGATCGACCGGCGCAGATCCGCGGCCGCGTTCGCACCTGGATTGGCGACCCTGACGGTGCGGGGCTCCGGGGTGTTGTCGCCACAGGCGGTCGCGGCCAGCAGAGGCAGGGTAGCGAGCAGGGCGAGACGGACAGGACGGCGAACGATCATGGGCGGGCTCCGGCGGTCGGGACGACTTCAACACGGGACGGCACGACCCGTTCCCGCGCGCTGTCGGTCGGCCCACCCACGCCGGCAGCGGCACCGGGAGGAACGCGCGCGTCAGGGGTTGGGCTTGCCGGTCGCCGGATCGGTGGCGGTTTCGCCGGAGTTGCTGCTGCCTTCCGATCCGCGCGGCTCGGTGGCCGGGCGCGGGGCTTCGCCGTCGTGTGCCGGGCGGCGCTGGTCCTCGGTCTCGCTCTGGCGCGGCGGGCGGGCTGGATTGGTCATGGTCGGGCTCCTGTTCCCTTGTGGAACGCGCCGGCACCCCGATCGGCTCCCGCAAGACTTCGTTCACCATGCCGCTACACCGTCCTGCAACGGGCAGGGACTAGGGTCGAACGCGAACGGGTCGGCGTGCGGCCCCGGCCAGGATGAAGAATGCCCGGATTGAAGCTCGAGATCGTCAAGGCCGACTCCCTGTCGATGGGGGACGTGGACCTGTGGCGGGCGATGATCGCCGCCAATCCGGAGCTGGCCAGTCCCTATTTCGACCCGGACTTCACCCGGATCGCCGCGGCGGTCTGCCCCGGCGCGGCGGTCGCGGTGCTCCATCGCCGGGGCGAGATCGTCGGCTTCTTCCCGCACCAGCGTCGCGGTCGTGCCATCCAGCCGCTGGCCGCACCGATGAACGACTATCATGGCGTCATCGCCCGCCCCGAGGCGATGCCGGAGCTGGAAACGATCGCCGGTCTGCTGGGCCGGTCGCGTCTGAGCGTCAACGCCTGGGTCGGTCCGGCCACAACGGGTCTGGCGCGGGACACGATGATGACGGTGCTGCCGGCCGAGGGCTATGACGCCTGGTATACCGAGCGCCGCAGCGCCTTCGGCAAATATTTCAAGGACAAGGAACGGGCGCGGCGCAGCATGGAGACCGAACTGGGTCCCATCCGCGTCGAACGCGGCCTGCGCGATCCGGCGCTGCTGGACCATCTGATCGCGCTGAAACGCGACCAGTACCGTCGCACCGTCCGGCACGACATCTTCGCCTGCGGCTGGACCGCCGACCTGCTGCACGCCCTGATGCGCCTTGGCAGCGACAGCTTCGGCGGCAACATGGCCGCCCTGTGGGCCGGTGACCGGCTGTGCGCGATCGAATATTCCCTGACCGGCGGTGACCAGTGCCATTTCTGGTTCCCGGCCTATGAACCCGGTCTGGCGCGCTGCTCGCCGGGGATCCTGCTGACGCTCGACACGATGAAGCAGGGCGCGGCCGTCGGCCTGCGCACCTTCGATTTCGGCTTCGGCGGCGAGGGCTACAAGAAATATTTCTGCAATGCCCGGCGCACCGTGCGCGAGGCCGTGGTGCTGAAGCCCGGATTCGGCGCCAGCCTGAGCCAGGCGGCCGTGACGGTGATCAACGCCGGGGGCGGGGATCGCGGCGAACGCCTGCGTACCAGTGTCCGCCGTCGCTGGAATGCGATCGAGGCCTGCGAGACCCGACCCGTCGACCGGCTGCTGGGGGCCGTCTCGGCCGCGCGGGCCGCCGCCGGCAAGGCAGGCCGGGCCCTGGGCGAAACCTGAGGAGCGAGCAATGACCCGAGCCACCCGCTATCCCGGGCCGGTCGCCGAGGCCGGCATCCACCACCATGATCTGGTCAGCCGGGGTTTCGGCAGCGACGCGGCCCTCGCTGCGGTGCTGGATCGCTATCCGGCCGACCTGTTCGACATCAATCTGTATGACTTCGACGACGCCGGACAGGCGTCACTGCGCACCGGCACGCGGGGCAGCCTGTCGGGGGCCGAGTTGCTGGCGGCGATCCACCAGGGGCGGCTGTGGGTCAATCTGCGCGGTATCGAGACCGGCTGGCCCGAGCTGTGGGAGGCGGCCCTGGTCGATTTCCGCCGCATTCAGGCGGCCTATCCCGGGATGCGGGCCGTCAGCAATGCGGGTCAGCTGATCCTGTCCTCGCCCAAGGCCCGGGTGCCCTATCATTTCGACGCGGCCGGGGTGGTGCTGTTCCATCTGCGCGGACGCAAGCGGGTGTTCGTCTATCCGGGCGACGAGGCCCACCTGCCGGAGCGGTGCATGGAGCAGGTGGTCGCCCGCCAGACGACCGAGGAACTGCCCTATGACCGGACCTTCGAGGCCGATGCCCGGGCCCTGGACCTGACCCCCGGTCAGGCGCTGACCTGGCCGGTCTATGCGCCGCACCGGGTCGAGAACCTCGACGCCTTCTGTGTCTCCCTGTCGATGGAGTACCAGACCTGGCCGTCCCGTCTGCGGACCGGAGCCCTGTACACCAATGCCGTGCTGCGCAGCCGCGGTGGCGCGCCGCGCAGCACCGAGGCCATGGACCTGCCCGAACTGGCGGCCCGCTGGGCGGCCTCCCTGGCCCTGCGCCGGGCCGGGGCGCTGAAGAGCCGGCTCGGTGACTTCAAGCGGGATTTCGAGCCGGTCGTCGGCGCGCCGGACGGTGCCCGGCCGCTGCACGCCTGAGGCCCGAGGGTTACAACCGAGTCATGACCTCGATTTAAAATGACATCGGCGGTGCCGGCGCGCACCCTTTCTGCAGAGACAGAGAGGGAGCATCCGTCATGACATTCGCCATCGTAACCAGCGCCACCGCTGCCGCCGCCGTCGCTGCCGCCGCCCTGGCCGGGCCGGCCCTGGCCCGGTCCCCCGAGATCGAGGTCCGCCACGCGGTCGCCCGGGTCGTGGTCATCGTCGAGGACCGCACCGACGTCGGCGTCGAGATCGAGCAGGGTCGTTCGACCCTGCCGCCCCTGGAACTGCGCCGCCGCGGCGACCAGATCCGAATCGACGGCGGCCTCGCGCGTGGCCGCGTCCTCGGCCTCCGCGTCGGCGGCAACCGCATCGGCAGCTGCCGCTCGGGACCGGCCGACGCCCGCCAGCCGGGCGAGGGGGCCTCGGTCGAGGTCGGTAGCCTGGGCCGGATCAATGTCGCCGATGCGCCGCTGATCGTCATTCGCACGCCCCGCAGCGTCGACCTGAGTGTCGGTGGGGCCGTCTATGGTGCGGTCGGACGCGGTGCGACCGCGATCGAGCTTGGCAACTCGGGCTGCGGCGACTGGACTGTCGCCAATACCGAGGACCTCAGCATCTCGATGGCCGGGTCCGGCAGTGTCCGCGCCGGCACCTCCGCGCGCCTCGACGTCTCGGTCGCCGGATCCGGCGAGGTCCGGGCCGGGGCGACCCGCAACCTGGATGTCAGCGTCGCCGGATCGGGCGACGTCTGGGTGGCCGAGGTCAACGGTCCGGTCGACGTCAGCATCGCCGGATCGGGTGATGTCACCGTCGCCGGCGGCCAGGTCGGTGCCGTGGACGTCAGCATCGCCGGTTCGGGTGACGTCGACATCCGCGCCACCGCCGCCTCGGTCGATGCCAGCATCATGGGCTCGGGCGACGTCCACATCGCCGGTGTGACCGGCACGGTCGAGCGCTCGATCATGGGGTCCGGCAGTGTCACCGTCGGTGAGCGCACCTACGAACGCTGAGTCGCCCCCCCGGGAGCCGAGGCTTCCGTTGACAGGCGTTGGCCGGGCCCCGATGGTTCACACCGTCGGGGCCCTGTCATGTCCGGACCCGTCCCATGACGCCGGACGGGCAGGGGACAGCGCCCCGATCGCGTCCGGTCACCCGATGCGGCGGGCACCACCGGCCCCCGGAGCGAAAAGCCCGCCCCGACACAGTTTCGCCGCTTGACGCAGACGGAATCGAACGGCATAAGCCCCCCTCTTGCTGGACCGGCTGTGCATCGCGAGATGCAGACGCGGCTCGCGGGAACGACCTGAGACCCTGTTCTTTGCAGCGATCCAGGACTTTAACGGCCTTCGCGGTTCGCTGCGTGGGCCGATCGTTTTTGCGGACGTGCGTACTCTGAGGGCGAAAGCCTGAAGACCTCCGGTCTTTGAAATGGTTCACAGGGACGCAGGTTCGCCTGCTTGGGAATAACGACCGATATGGATCAAAGCATCCGCATCAGGCTCAAGGCCTTCGATCACCGCGTCCTCGATTTTTCGACGCGCGAAATCGTCAATACCGCCAAGCGCACCGGCGCGACCGTTCGCGGTCCGATTCCGCTGCCGACCCTGATCGAAAAATTCACCGTGAACCGCTCGCCGCACGTCGACAAGAAGTCGCGCGAGCAGTTTGAAATCCGCACGCACAAGCGTGTTCTCGATATCATCGACCCCACCCCGCAGACCGTGGACGCGCTCATGAAGCTCGACCTGTCCGCCGGTGTGGACGTCGAAATCAAGATTTAAGAAAGAAGAGGCGGGATCCGACATGCGTACGGGCGTGATCGCCAAGAAACTGGGAATGACGCGCATCTTCGCTGAAGATGGCGCTCATGTTCCGGTCACCATCCTGCAGCTTGACGGCTGCCAGGTGGTGGGTCAGCGCACTCAGGAGCGGGACGGCTACGTCGCCCTGCAACTCGGTGCCGGCACCAAAAAGGCAAAAAACACCAACAAGGCTCAACGGACGACCTTCGCGAAAGCGGAAGTCGAGCCCAAGCGCTACGTCACTGAATTCCGGGTTACGGAAGATGCGATGATCGACGTCGGCGCCGAGCTGATCGCCGACCATTTCGTCCCCGGCCAGAAGGTGGACGTTCAGGGTCTGACCATCGGCAAGGGCTTTGCCGGTGCCATGAAGCGCTGGAACTTCGGCGGCCTGCGGGCGTCGCACGGTGTATCGGTCTCGCACCGTTCGCACGGTTCGACCGGTCAGCGCCAGGATCCGGGCAAGACCTTCAAGGGCAAGAAGATGGCCGGCCATTATGGTCAGGAAACCGTCACCCAGCAGAACCTCACCGTGTTCCGTGTCGACATCGATCGCGGCCTCATCATGATCAAGGGCGCTGTCCCGGGTCACGACGGCACCTGGCTCAAGGTCAGCGACGCGATCAAGAAGACCGCCCCTGCGGAGACCCCGTTCCCGGGTTCGTTCCGCAAGGCCGGTCAGGTCGCCGCCGCTGCGCCTGCCGAGACTCCGGCAGCCGAGGCTCCGGCCGCCGAAACCGCTGAGGGTGGTGAAGCCTGATGAAAGTTTCTGTCATCAAACTCGACGGCAAGGCCGCCGGTGACGTCGAGCTGTCGGAGGCCGTTTTCGGCATCGCCGACATCCGCGGCGACATCCTGGCCCGCTACGTCAACTGGCAGCTGGCCAAGCGCCGTGCCGGCACCCACAAGGTCCAGACCCGGAACGAGAACTCCCGTACCGGCAAGAAGATGTACAAGCAGAAGGGAACCGGCGGCGCCCGTCACGGTTCGCGTCGCGCCCCGCAGTTCGTCGGTGGTTCGCGCGCCTTCGGCCCGGTCGTTCGCGACCACGGCTTCTCCCTGCCCAAGAAGGTTCGTGCCCTGGCCCTGCGTCACGCCCTGAGCTCCAAGCTCAAGGCCGGTGAACTGGTTCTGGTCGACAACGTCGCGATCAAGGACGCCAAGACCGCCAAGCTGCGCGAAACCTTCGCCAAGCTGGGCTGGAACCGCACCCTGATCATCGCCGGCCCGGAGGTCGACACCAACTTCGGTCTCGCCGCCCGCAACATCCCGAACGTCAATGTGCTGCCGAACGCCGGTCTGAATGTCTATGACATCCTGCGGGCCGACAAGCTGGTGCTGACCAAGGCGGCGCTGGAAGCCATCGAAGCCACCTATGCCGACTACAAGCCCTCGCGCAGCGAGCTGGCCCGGCAAGCTGAGAAGGAAGCCGCATAATGGCCGGCGCTCAACCTACCGCCAAGCACTACGACACGATCCTGGCCCCGATCATCACCGAGAAGGCCACGATCCTGTCCGAGCAGAACAAGGTCGTCTTCCGGGTTGCCGGAACCTCGACCAAGGATGAGATCGCCGCTGCGGTCGAAAGCCTGTTCAAGGTCAACGTCCTGAAGGTCAACACCCTGGTTCAAAAGGGCAAGACCAAGCGTTTCCGCGGCATTATGGGCCGTCGGGTGGACATCAAGAAAGCGATCGTGACGCTGGCCGAAGGCCAGTCCATCGACGTCACCACGGGGCTCTGAACCGATGGCTCTTAAACATTACAATCCGACATCGCCGGGCCGTCGCGCCCTGGTGCTGATCGATCGCTCCGAGCTCCACAAGGGCCGTCCGGAAAAGTCGCTGACCGAAGGCCTGACCAAGTCGGGCGGTCGTGGTGCCGGTGGCCGTATCGCCGTCCGCTTCCGCGGCGGCGGGGCCAAGACCCTGTATCGGAAGATCGACTTCAAGCGCCGCAAGTTCGCGACCGCGACCGTCGAGCGTCTGGAATACGATCCGAACCGGACCGCGTTCATCGCCCTCGTCATCTATGAGGACGGCGAGAAGAACTACGTCATCGCGCCGCAACGCCTGAAGGCGGGCGACACGATCGTGGCCGGCGAAAAGGTTGACGTGAAGCCGGGCAATGCCATGCCGCTGCGCTCGATCCCGGTGGGTACGATCATCCACTGCGTCGAGATGAAGCCGGGCAAGGGTGCCCAGCTGGCCCGTTCGGCCGGTGCCTACGCCCAGCTGGTCGGCCGCGACGCCGGCTACGCCCAGATCCGTCTCGGCTCGGGTGAGCTGCGCATGGTGCTGGACGGTTGCATGGCCACGGTCGGTGCTGTTTCCAACGCCGATCACATGAACCAGAACCTCGGCAAGGCTGGCCGGGTTCGTCACATGGGCTGGCGTCCGCACGTTCGCGGCGTCGCCATGAACCCGATCGACCACCCGCATGGTGGTGGTGAAGGCCGGACCTCTGGTGGCCGGACCCCGGTTACGCCGTGGGGCAAGGACACCAAGGGCACTCGTACCCGCAAGAACAAGGCGACGGACAAGTACATTATCCGTAGCCGCCACGTGAAGAAGGCTCGCTAAGAATGGCCCGCTCCTCCTGGAAAGGCCCGTTTGTCGACGGGTATCTGCTGAAAAAGGCCGAGACCGCTCAGGGTTCGGGTCGCAAGGATGTGATCAAGACCTGGTCGCGTCGTTCGACCATCCTGCCGCAGTTCGTCGGCCTGACCTTCGGCGTTCACAACGGTCACAAGCACGTGCCGGTGTCGGTCTCCGAAGAAATGGTCGGGATGAAGTTCGGCGAGTTCTCGCCCACGCGCAGCTTCCCTGGCCACGCGGCCGACAAGAAGGCCAAAAGGAAGTAACCGATGGCCAAGACCAACAACCCCCGTCGCGTCGCCGCGACCGAAGCCCGCGCCAAGCTGGTCAATGTCCGCATCAGCCCTCAGAAGCTGAACCTGGTGGCCGCGTCGATCCGCGGCCTGCCGGTGCAGCGTGCGCTGAACGAGCTGGAATTCAGCCGCAAGCGTATCGCGACTGACGTCCGCAAGGTGCTGTATTCGGCCGTCTCGAACGCCGAGAACAACCACAACCTCGACATCGACAACCTCGTCGTCGCCGAGGCCTTCGTGGGCAAGAACCTGGTGATGAAGCGTTTCGCGAGCCGTGCTCGTGGTCGTTCGTCGCGCATCCTGAAACCGTTCAGCGAGATCACTATCGTGGTCCGTGAAGCCGGCGAGGCCGCCTGATGGGTCATAAAGTCAATCCGATCGGGCTCCGGCTCGGCATCAACCGCACCTGGGACAGCCGCTGGTTTGCCCGCGGTCCGGAATATGCGCGTCTGCTGCATCAGGACCTGAAGCTGCGCACGTGGCTCAAGGAACGCCTGAACGCCGCCGGCGTGTCGCGCATCATCATCGAGCGTCCGCACAAGAAATGCCGCGTGACGATCTATGCCGCCCGTCCGGGTGTCGTGATCGGCAAGAAGGGCGCTGACATCGAGAAGCTGCGCAAGGACATCGCGGCCCGTACCGAAGGCGAGGTTCACCTGAACATCGTCGAGGTCCGCAAGCCCGAGACCGACGCCCAGCTGATCGCCGAGAACATCGCGCAGCAGCTCGAGCGCCGTATCGCCTTCCGTCGCGCCATGAAGCGCGCGATGCAGTCGGCCATGCGTCTGGGAGCCAAGGGTGTCCGGATCAACGTTTCGGGTCGCCTCGGCGGCGCGGAAATCGCGCGTATGGAATGGTATCGCGAAGGTCGCGTGCCGCTGCATACCCTGCGTGCTGACATCGACCATGGCTTCATCGAAGCCAAGACGACCTACGGCATCATCGGTGTGAAGGTGTGGGTCTTCAAGGGCGAAGTCCTCGAGCACGATCCGATGGCCCAGGACAAGCGCTGGGCTCTGGAAGCTGCCGGTCCTTCGTCGAACGAAGGCCGTGGCGGCGATCGCGGCGGTCGCAATGATCGCGGCCAACGCAGAGGGCGTGAATAGGTCATGCTGCAACCGAAAAAAACCAAATACCGCAAGGCCTTCAAGGGCCGCATCCACGGTGCCGCCAAGGGTGGCTTCTCGCTGAACTTCGGTTCGTATGGCCTGAAGACGCTTGAGCCGGAACGCATCACGGCGCGTCAGATCGAGGCGGCCCGCCGCGCGATCACCCGCCAGATGAAGCGTCAGGGCCGTGTCTGGATCCGTGTCTTCCCGGACGTGCCGGTTTCCGGCAAGCCCGCTGAAGTGCGCATGGGTAAAGGCAAGGGTGCCGTCGATCACTGGGCGGCGCGCTGCCACCCGGGCCGGATCCTGTTTGAAATCGACGGTGTCGCCGACGATGTCGCGCGTGAAGCGCTGCGTCTGGGTGCCGCCAAGCTGCCGATCCGTACCAAGGTGGTTACCCGCCTCGACGCCGGCGTCGCCCATGTGGAGCACGTTGCTGCATGACCAAGATCGCCGACCTCCGGTCCCAGACCCCCGATCAGCTGGGTGACCAGCTGCTGTCCCTGAAAAAGGAACAGTTCAACCTGCGTTTCCAGGCGGCCACCGGCCAGATGGAAAAGACCCACCGCGTGGGTGAAGTGCGCAAAGACATCGCCCGCATCTCAACGCTTCTGCGTGAGAAGCGGACGGCTTCGTAAGGAAACACCGATGCCGAAACGTATTCTCGAAGGCGTGGTCGTCTCCGACAAGGGCGACAAGACCGTCGTCGTCGTCGTCCAGCGCACCCTGCTGCACCCGGTCATGAAGAAGATCGTGCGCCTGTCCAAGAAATATCACGCCCACGATGAAGGCAACGCCTTCAAGGAAGGCGACATCGCTCGCATCCGTGAGTGTGCCCCCAAGTCCAAGCTGAAGCGCTGGGAGGTCCTGTCCAAGGACGCTCCGGCCTCGGCTTCGTAATCAGGAAGGATCGGATCCAATGATCCAGATGCAAACTAACCTGGAGGTAGCCGATAATTCGGGTGCTCGCCGGGTCATGTGCATCAAGGTGTTGGGCGGCTCCAAGCGCCGCTACGCCTCGGTGGGTGACACAATCGTCGCCTCCGTGAAGGAAGCCATTCCTCGCGGACGTGTGAAAAAGGGCGACGTCGTGCGCGCCATCGTCGTTCGCACCGCCAAGGACATCCAACGCAAGGACGGCTCTGTCATTCGCTTCGACAAGTCGGCCGCTGTCATCGTCAACAAGCAGAACGAGCCGGTCGGTACGCGGATCTTCGGCCCGGTTCCCCGTGAACTGCGCGCCAAGAACCACATGAAGATCATCTCGCTGGCACCGGAGGTCCTGTAGTCATGGCCGCCAAGATCAAATCGGGCGACACCGTTGTGGTGCTCGCCGGCAAGGACAAGGGCCGGACCGGCAAGGTCACCAAGGTCCTGCCGACCGACAACCGCGTCCTCGTCCAGGGCGTGAATATGGTCCAGCGCCATACCCGTCCCACCCAGGCCGACCCCCAGGGCGGTATCAAGAACAAGGAAGCGTCGCTTCACCTGTCCAACGTCGCGATCGCCGACGCCAACGGCAAGGCAACCCGGGTCGGGTTCCGCGTCGAGGGCGACAAGAAGGTGCGCTTCGCCAAGACGACGGGAGACGTCATCTGATGGCTGACACCAAATACACACCGCGTCTCAAGGACGACTATCAGGCCCGCATCCGCGCGGTGCTGACCGAGAAATTCGGTTACACCAACCCGATGCAGATGCCCCGGCTCGACAAGATCGTGCTGAACATGGGCATCGGCGAAGCGGTCGCCGACTCCAAGAAGGCCAATGCGGCCCTCAAGGATCTGGCCGCCATCGCCGGTCAGAAGCCGGTTGCCACCAAGGCCCGTAACTCCATCGCCGGCTTCAAGCTGCGCGAAGGCATGGTCATCGGCGGCAAGGTCACCCTCCGCGGCGACCAGATGTACGAATTCCTTGACCGCCTGATCACGATCGCGCTGCCGCGCGTGAAGGATTTCCGCGGCCTCAAGGGCACGAGCTTCGACGGTCGCGGCAACTATGCCATGGGCCTCAAGGAACACATCGTGTTCCCCGAGATCAACTACGACCAGATCGATCAGATGTGGGGCATGGACATCATCGTCTGCACCACGGCCAAAACCGACGCGGAGGCCAAAGCCCTCCTCGCCGAGTTCAAGTTCCCGTTCGTGAACTGAGCGGGAAGGGAAACAGACAATGGCTAAGAAGAGCGCCGTAAACCGCAACAACATGGTGAAAGCCCTGGTTGCGAAGTACGCCGACAAGCGGGCCGCCCTCAAGGCGATCGCTACCGACGAATCCCTGCCGCTGGAGGAGCGCTTCGAGGCGCGCCTCAAGCTGGCGGAGCTGCCGCGGAACTCCGCGCCGAACCGCATTCGCAATCGCTGCGAGGTGACGGGTCGTCCGCGGGCTTTCTACCGGAAGCTCAAGATGAGCCGGATCGCGCTTCGCGATCTCGGTAACAAGGGGCAAATCCCCGGCCTGACCAAGTCGAGCTGGTAAGGGGAGCGAACAGATATGATGATCAACGATCCCCTGAGCGACATGATCGCTCGCATCCGGAACGCCGCCATGCGGAAGCGTTCGAAGGTGCTGACCCCGGCTTCCCGTCTGCGCCAGCGCGTCCTCGACGTGCTGCAGGACGAAGGCTACATCCGCGGCTATTCCCTGGTTCAGAACCCCGGTGAGTTCCCGCAGTTCGAGATCGAGCTCAAGTATTTCGACGGCCAGCCGGTCATCGCCGAGATCGCTCGCGTGTCCAAGCCGGGCCGCCGCGTCTACTCCGCGATCTCCGACCTGAAGCCGATCAAGAACGGCCTGGGCATCTCGATCCTTTCGACTTCGAAGGGCGTCATGTCCGACGCCAGCGCCCGCGACAACAACGTCGGCGGCGAAGTCCTCTGCAGGGTCTACTAAGATGTCCCGTATCGGAAAACGCATTGTCGCCGTGCCAAAAGGCGTCACCGTCACCCTCGACGGCCAGACCGTCTCGGTCAAAGGTCCCAAGGGCGAACGCTCCTGGACCGTGGCCGACGAGATCGCAGTCACCCAGGGTGACGACGGTCTGACCCTGGCCCTCAAGGCCGACACCCAGCGCGCCCGGGCCATGTGGGGTCTGTCCCGCACCCTGGTCGACAACATGGTCGTCGGTGTCACCGAAGGCTTCGAGAAGTCTCTGGACCTGGTCGGCGTGGGTTATCGCGCCGCGCTCAAAGGCCCGAACCTCTCGCTGCAGCTCGGGTTCTCCCACGAAGTCGACATCGTGCCGCCGGCCGGTGTCACCTTCACGGTGCCCAAGCAGACCGAAATCAAGATCTCCGGTGCTGACAAGCAGGCCGTGGGTCAGATCGCCGCCGTCATCCGCAAGTTGCGTCCGCCGGAGCCCTACAAGGGCAAGGGTGTCCGCTACACGGGCGAAAAGGTCCGGCGCAAGGAAGGCAAGAAGAAGTAAGTCATGGCTCTTTCTCTTCAGCAACAAGCCAAGCGCCGCTCGGAGCGCACCCGCCGCCGCCTCAAGGCCGTCGCCAACGGGCGTCTGCGTCTGTCGGTTCATCGTTCGGACAAGAACATCTCGGCCCAGATCATCGACGACGCCAACGGCGTCACGATCGCTTCGGCCTCTTCGCTGGAAGGCGAAAAGGGCAAGAAGGCCAAGGGATCCGACGTCGATGCCGCAACGCGGATCGGCAAGCTGGTCGCGGAACGTGCGCTCGAGAAGGGCGTCACCGACGTCGTCTTCGATCGTGGCGGCTACATCTATCACGGACGGGTGAAGGCGCTGGCTGAGGCCGCGCGTGAAGCCGGCCTGAACTTCTAAGGAACGGGACGTATGGCTCCTCAACCCCAACGTGGCGGCGGCGGTAATGACCGCAACCGTCGTGACCGTAACGCTCCCGAAGGTCCGGACAGCGACATCGTCGAAAAACTGGTCCACATCAACCGTGTGGCCGCGACTGTTAAGGGTGGACGTCGTTTCTCGTTCGCCGCCCTGATGGTTGTCGGAGACGGCAAGGGCCGGGTCGGCTTCGGCCATGGCAAGGCGCGTGAAGTGCCGGAAGCCATCCGCAAGGCGACGGAAGAAGCCAAGAAGACGATGATCCGTGTTCCGCTTCGCGAAAACCGCACCCTGCACCACGACGGCAACGGCCGTTGGGGCGCCGGCAAGATCATGATGCGCGCGGCCCCTCCCGGGACCGGCGTGATCGCGGGTGGCCCGATGCGTGCCGTGCTCGAAACCCTCGGCGTCCAGGACGTCGTCGGCAAGTCGACCGGTTCCTCGAACCCCTACAACATGATCCGGGCGACGTTCGAAGCCCTCAAGGTTCAGTCCTCGCCCCGCCAGATCGCGTCCAAGCGCGGCAAGAAGGTCGCGGATCTGATGGGTCGTCGCAACGACGGCGCGTCCTCGCCCGAAGCCATGGAGAGCTGATCATGGCCAAGAAAGAGAACCCCACCGTTACGGTCCGCCAGACCGGTAGCCCGATCCGCCGCAAGGCCGATCAGCGCGCCACCCTTTCGGGCCTCGGCCTGAACCGGGTCGGTCGTGAGTCGACCCTGGAAGACACGCCCTCGGTTCGCGGGATGATCGCCAAGGTCGCCCACATGCTCGAGATCGTCGAAAAGTAAGCCGTTCCGCCCTCTCCCGTCCCCGGGGGAGGGCGTTTCGCGTCTTGCGATACTGCACGGGGCCGCCTAGAAGCGGCCCTTCGTTTTTATCCGCCGAGTCAGACCCCGGGTCTGGCGCTAGTACCCGAAAGGATCAGGCCCCATGAAACTCAATGAAATCCGCGACAACGAGGGCGCCCACAAGAAGCGCATGCGTGTCGGCCGTGGCCCGGGCTCGGGCAAGGGCAAGACCGCCGGTCGCGGCGTCAAGGGTCAGAAGTCCCGTTCGGGCGTCGCCATCGGCGGCTTCGAGGGCGGGCAGATGCCGCTGTACATGCGCATGCCCAAGCGCGGCTTCAACAATCCCAACGCCCTGAAGCTGGCCGAAGTGAACCTGTGGCGTCTGCAGGACGCCATCGACGACAAGAAGCTGGACATCAAGGGCGAGATCAAGGGCGATGCCTTGGTCGCCGCCGGCGTGATCCGTCGCGTCAAGGACGGCGTCCGCCTGCTCGGCAACGGCGAGATCAAGGCCAAGCTGAACATGGTCGTCTGGTCGGCCTCGGCCGGTGCGGTCAAGGCCATCGAGGCGGCCGGCGGCACTGTGGTCCAAGAGCGTATCGCGGCTGAAGCCAAGGCCGCGGCCCGGGTCGAGAAGCGCAACGCCGCCAAGGGCAAGGCTCCGGCTCCCAAGGCCCCGCGTGGCGATGCCAACAAGATCTCGGCCCGCACGACGCGCACCGCCGCGAAATAAGCTTTACGGGCGGCCCTCGCTATGGGGCCGCCCATCGCCTATCTGGGTGAAGGCCCCGGGACACGATTCCGGTCGGCCTCATTCTGACCAGTCGGGGTAGTGACACTATGGCTTCGGCCGCCGAACAACTCGCAGCCAATATGAACATGGGCTCGTTCGCCAAGGCGACCGAGCTCCATAAGCGTCTCCTGTTCACGATCGGAGCGTTGCTGGTCTACCGGATCGGGACCTATGTGCCGATCCCGGGGATCAATTCCGAAGCCTTCCTGCAGTTCTTCCAGAACCCGGACGGGCAGCGCGGCATCCTGGACATGTTCAACATGTTCTCGGGCGGCGCGGTCGAGCGGATGGCCGTCTTCGCCCTGAACGTCATGCCCTACATTTCGGCGTCGATCATCGTCCAGCTGATGGGCGCTGTGTATCCGCCGTGGGAGAAGCTGAAGAAGGAAGGCGGCGAGAGCGGCCGCAAGCAGCTGAACCAGTACACCCGCTATCTGACGGTCGTCCTGGCCCTGCTGCAGTCGTCCGGCATCGCCCTGGGCCTGAACGCCCAGGCCGGACTGATCGACACGCCCGGACTGTTCTTCATCGTCTCCACCATCACCACCCTGACCGGCGGCACCATGTTCCTGATGTGGCTCGGCGAGCAGGTCACGGCGCGGGGCGTCGGCAACGGCATCTCGCTGATCATCTTCGCCGGCATCGTCGCCGTCCTGCCGGGCTCGATCGCCCGGATGCTGGGCCTGGCCCAGCAGGGCCAGATGTCCGCCTTTGCCCTGCTGTTCATCGCCATCATGGCCGTGGGCGTGGTGGTCTTCATCGTCTTCATGGAGCGGGCCCAGCGGCGTCTGCTGATCCAGTATCCGAAGCGGCAGGAAGGCAACCGCATGGCCGGGGGCGAGCGCTCGTTCCTGCCACTGAAGGTCAATACGGCCGGCGTGATCCCGCCGATCTTCGCCTCGTCCCTGCTGATGCTGCCGACCACGGTGGCCCAGCTGACCGCCCAGGCCAACCTGCCGCCGTGGATGAGCTGGTTGCCGCTGGTCACGGCCCAGATGCAGCACGGTCAGGTCCTGTTCACCGTCATGTACGGCCTGCTGATCATCTTCTTCACCTTCTTCTACACCTCGATCACCTTCAATCCGGAGGACACGGCCGAGAACCTGCGGAAATACGGTGGCTTCCTGCCGGGCATCCGTCCGGGCAAGCGCACGGCTGAATACCTGGACTATGTGCTGACCCGCCTGACCACGATCGGGGCGGCCTACATCACCGCGGTCTGCCTGATCCCCGAGTTCATCGGGGCCCAGTTCGGCAACGGCATCATCTTCGGCGGCACCTCGATCCTGATCGTCGTGTCGGTGACGATGGATACCGTCGCCCAGATCCAGTCGCAGCTGCTCGCCCACCAGTACGAAGGCCTGATCAAGAAGGCCAAGCTGCGCGGACGCGGTGGCAAGAGCTCGGGTGGCCGGGGTGCTCCGGCACCCGTGCGCCGCTAACAGCCGCCGGGGGAGGGCGCGTCTTGAATCTGATCCTGTTCGGACCACCGGCCGCGGGCAAGGGCACCCAGGCCAAGCGCCTGGTCGCCCATCGCGGCATGGTGCAGCTTTCGACCGGCGACATGCTGCGTGAGGCGATCGCCTCCGGGTCCGATCTGGGACGTGAGTGCCAGGCCATCATGTCGCGCGGCGACCTGGTCTCGGACGCGATCGTCATCGCCCTGATCGAGGCCCGGCTGAAAGAGGCCGAGGACGCCGGCGGGGCCATTTTCGACGGTTTCCCGCGCACCGTGGCCCAGGCCGAGGCGCTGGACGCCATGCTGGCCAAACTGGGTCAGAAGATCGACCGGGTGGTTCGCCTGAAGGTCAATGATACGGCCCTGCTGGAACGAGTTTCCCGGCGGTTCGCTGAACAGGGACGGCCGGACGACAATCCGGACAGCTTCAAGGTTCGTCTCGAGGCCTACAACCGCAACACCGCTCCGCTGCTGCCCTACTATGCCGACAAGGGCCTGCTGACCGAGGTTGATGGCATGGGTAGCGTCGAGGTGGTCGCCTCGGCCATCGACGCGGCGCTGGACGGCACCGACACCTGATCGCGGACAGAGGTCGCGCGGTCGCCGCCCGACGGGCGGTCACAGCAGGACCAAAGACGTGACCGGGGCTCCCCACCGATCTCCCCTTCTGGATTCCGCCCGCAGACGCCGGCTGATGGTCCTCGTCGCCGTGGCCGGCGTGCATCTGGCCCTGTTCGCGGCCATGAGTCCGTCCCGGTCGGTGCCGCCCCACGCGCCGGTCCGGGGTATCGATGTGGTCCTGTTCCGCCCCGAACCGCCACCACCACCACCGCCACCCGCCGCCCCGACTCCGGTCGCCGGCGGTGGCGCGCCGTCCGCCCCCTCACGCGTCCACACACCGCCGGTTCCGGTCGCGCGGCCGGTCGAGCTGGTCGCTCCGCCGGTGCCGGCCCCCGAACCCGCCCTGACCGTCGGCCTGGCCCCGGTCGTCACCCCCGACCCCGGCACCGGCCGGGGCGAGGCCGGCACCGGCACCGGCACCGGCTCGGGTTCGGGCGCGGGGCCCGGCTCCGGGGGCACGCCGCCCCGGTTCGTGCGCGGACCGACGCGTCAGGAACTGGTCCGCGCCTATCCCCGCGCCGCCCTGGCGGCGCGACAGGCGGGGCGCGTTCTGCTGCGGTGCCGGATCGCGGCCGACAACCGGCTGGAAGGCTGCCGGGTGGTCGAGGAGACGCCGGCCGGTGCCGGGTTCGGAGCCGCGGCTCTCAGGGCGTCGACCTATTTCCGCTTCCGCCCGCCGACAGTGGACGGGCGGCCGCGCGAAGGGTTTGAAATGCCGATCGGTATCGAATTCACGCCCTGAGGCGGCAGGCGACGCGTTGACTCCCCCGGTCCCATCGCGCCCTTATCGCGATCACGCACGGGGGACGGCATGGCGACGATGGTGTTGAAGACGGCGACGGCGATCGCCCTGATCCTGGCCCTGTCGGCCCCGCCACTCGCCGCCGCCGCCGCCGCCGCCGCCGATCCGCCGCCGGCCTCCTGGGCGGCAACGGTCGCCGCGCTGGAGCGTCACGACGGTCTGCTGCCGCTGTTCGTCGACCGGGCGGGCGGTCGGGTGCTGGTGCAGCTGCCGGCCGCCGGCCCGGACGGGGTCATGGCCCGGGTCATCCACCATACCGCCCTGCGCACGGGCGTCGGCTCGGCCCGGACGGGTCTGGACCGGGCCCAGACCGGGGCCACGCGCATCCTGGTGTTCCGCCGTATCGGCAATCGCGTGCTGGCCGAGTTCGAGAACCCCGGTTATCGCGCCGACGCCGGGTCGGTCGAGGAGCAGGCCGCCGCGCGCGACGCCTTTCTCGGCTCGACCGTCTGGTCGGGGGCCGCGGTGGCGACGGCCGCGGACGGCGCGGTGCTGGTCGACCTGGCCGGCTTCCTGACGCGCGACGCGCACGGCATTGTCGAGACGCTGAAGGCGACAGGGCAGGGGAGCCTGCGTCCGGTCGCCGATCTCAGCCTCGTCGATCCCGCCGCCGCCCGGGCCTTTCCCGAGAATGTCGAGTTGGAGGCCCGCCTGACCTTTGCCGTCGATGGACCGGGTCGCGAGGTCGCGCGCATCGCCCCCGACGCGCGCCTGGTGACCCTGACCGTGCACCACAGCTTCATCCGCCTGCCGGATGCCGGCTTCGTGCCGCGGCCGTTCGATCCCCGCACCGGGGCGATCAGCACCGTCGTCACCGACTTTTCGGTCCCGCTGGACGCGCCGGTCGTGCGCCGGCTGGTAAACCGCTTCCGGCTGGTCAAGACCGACCCGACGGCGGCACGGTCGACGGTCGTCGATCCCATCGTCTTCTACGTCGACCGGGCGGCCCCGGAACCGCTCCGCTCGGCCCTGGTCGAGGGCGCGGGCTGGTGGGCCGAGGCCTTCGACCGGGCCGGCTTCATCGACGCCTTCCGCGTCGAGGTCCTGCCCGAGGGCGTCGATCCGCTGGACGCCCGCTACAACGTCATCAACTGGGTCAACCGGGCCACGCGCAGCTGGTCCTACGGCCAGAGCGTGGTCGATCCGCGCACCGGCGAGATCGTCAAGGGGTCGGTGCTGCTGGGCTCGCTGCGGGTGCGCCAGGACATGCTGATCTTCGAGGGGCTGGTCGGGGCCGACCGGACCGGCACCGGGGCCCAGGACGACCCGCAACGCATCGCCCTCGACCGGGTGCGCCAGCTGTCCGCGCATGAGGTCGGTCATGCCATCGGCCTGCTGCACAATTTCGCCGCCAGTACCCAGGATCGCAGTTCGGTGATGGACTATCCGGTGCCGGTGATCGGCATCACCGACGAGGGCCTCGACTTCAGCCAGGCCTACGGAATCGGTCTGGGCGACTGGGACCGGTTCGCCATCGACTGGAGCTATGGCGACGCCGACTCCGCCACCCTGCAGCGCAAGGCCGAGGCCGGTGCAGCGCGGCTGCGGTTCGTCTCGGATTCCGACGCCCGGGTCGGCGGCGACGCCCAGCCGTGGGGCAGTCTGTGGGACAACGGCTCCGATCCGGTGGCCGAGCTGGCGCACCTCATGCGGGTCCGCCGCATTGCCCTGGACCGGTTCGGTCTGGGCAATCTGCCGGCGGGGTCGGCGGTCAATGACCTGCGCCGCCGGCTGGTGCCCGTCTATCTGTACCACCGCTACCAGGTCGACGCCGTGGCCAAGCTGGTCGGCGGCATCGACTATGGCTATCCCGTCGTCGGCGACGGCCGGGAGGCGGCCCAGGCCGTGCCGGCCGCGACGCAGCGGGCCGCCCTGGCGGCCCTGGCGGCGACCCTGGCCCCGGCCGAGCTGGACCTGCCTGAGCCCCTGCTGGCCCTGCTGGAGGCCCAGCAGTCGGGCGAGGACGACCCCCAGAACGACATCGAGGTGTTCCGGGGGGGCGCGGGCCGGGCCTTCGATCCCGGCGCGGCCGTCGACACCGCCGCCGATGTGACGCTGGCGGCCCTGTTCCATCCGGACCGCGTCAACCGCCTGAGCGACGCCGTCCGCCGCGACCCCGACGCGCTGGGCACCGGGGAGGTGGTGGACCGCATCGTCGCCGCGGCCTTCGCCCCGGCGGCGGGACGGCTGGCCGGTCCGGCCCGGCGGGTCCAGGCCCGCACGGTCCTGACCCTGGCCGGGCTGCTGCGCGATGACGGCCTGTCGGCCCCCTCGGCCGCGGTGCTCGACGACCGGCTGTCCGGCCTGTCGACGCGCCTGACGGCGTCGCGTGCCAGCGATCCGGTGCAGCGGGCCCATGATCGCTGGCTCGGGGCCCTGCTGTCCGATCGCGAGCGCCTGGACCAGTTGCTGGCGGCGGAGCGGCACGAAACACCGCTGCCGCCCGGCAGTCCGATCGGGGCGGAAAGCTGCTGGCACTGCTGATTGGCGGCAGCGAATGTCGGACGGGCCATTGACGGAAAGTGAATCGGCTATATAAGGACCGACTTCCGCGAAGGGCGCACACGCTCCTGGTCTGTTGACCGGAGCGTTTCCTGCGTCTGTCCACGCGTACCTGGAGAACTACGTGGCCCGTATTGCTGGCGTCAACATCCCGACCAACAAGCGCGTTGAAATCGCGCTGCAGTATATTCATGGCATCGGCGCGCACGCTGCCAAGGACATCACCGAGAAGGTGGGTATCGAGGCCTCGCGCCGCGTGAACCAGCTGACCGATGCTGAAGTTCTGCAGATCCGCGAGACGATCGACCGCGACCATACGGTCGAGGGCGACCTGCGCCGCGAGACCTCGATGAACATCAAGCGTCTGATGGACCTGGCCTGCTACCGCGGCCTGCGTCACCGCAAGGGCCTGCCGGTCCGCGGTCAGCGCACCCATACCAATGCACGGACCCGCAAGGGCCCGGCCAAGCCGATCGCCGGCAAGAAGAAATAAGAGAGAGCCGAACCGATGGCCAAGGAACCGGGTCGCGTAAAGAAGCGCGAACGCAAGAACATCACGTCGGGCGTCGCCCATGTGAATGCGTCTTTCAACAACACCATGATCACGATCACCGACGCCCAGGGGAACGCCATTTCCTGGTCCTCGGCCGGTCACATGGGTTTCAAGGGTTCGCGCAAGTCGACCCCGTACGCTGCGCAGATGGCCGCCGAAGACGCGGGCAAGAAGGCGCAGGAGCACGGCGTCAAGACTCTCGAAGTCAACGTCTCGGGTCCCGGTTCGGGCCGTGAGTCGGCGCTTCGCGCCCTGCAGTCCGTCGGCCTGACCATCACCACCATCCGTGACGTCACGCCGATGCCGCACAACGGCTGCCGTCCGCCCAAGCGTCGTCGCGTCTAAGCTGCCGCCTACCCCCTATTCAACGCCGGTTCCGCTGACCCACATCGCTGGGGCGCGGAACCGGCGAAACCCGTTCGAGGGACACCAATGATCGAAAGAAACTGGCAAGAGCTGATCCGTCCCGAGAAGCCGCAGGTCGAAATCGGTTCGGATCCGCAGCGCAAGGCGCGGCTGGTCGCTGAACCGCTCGAGCGTGGCTTCGGTGTGACGCTCGGCAATGCCCTGCGCCGCGTGCTGCTGTCGTCGCTGCAGGGCGCCGCCGTCACCGCCATCCAGATCGACGGCGTGGTCCATGAGTTCTCGTCGCTGGAAGGCGTTCGCGAGGACGTGGTCGACATCGTTCTGAACATCAAGCAACTGGCGCTGCGCATGCACGCCGAGGGCCCCAAGCGCATGACGCTGAAGGCCACCGGTCCCGGTGCCGTGACCGCGGGTCAGATCGACCTGCCGGCCGACATCGAGGTGCTGAACCCGAACCATGTGATCTGCACCCTCGACGACGGGGCTTCGGTGCGCATGGAACTGACGGTCCAGAACGGCAAGGGCTACGTCGCCGCCGAACTGAACCGTCCGGAAGACGCCCCGATCGGCCTGATCTCGGTCGACGCCCTGTATTCGCCGGTCAAGCGCGTCGCCTATCGCGTCGAGCCGACCCGCCAGGGTCAGTCGCTCGACTATGACAAGCTGGTGCTGGAAGTCGAAACCAACGGCGCGGTCTCGCCGGTTGACGCGGTGGCCTATGCCTCGCGCATCCTTCAGGACCAGCTGCAGATCTTCATCACCTTCGATGAGCCCAAGAAGGTGGTCGAGGTTGCCGACGGCAAGCCCGACCTGCCCTTCAACCCGGCCCTTCTGAAGAAGGTCGACGAACTGGAACTTTCGGTCCGTTCGGCCAACTGCCTGAAGAACGACAACATCGTCTACATCGGCGACCTGATCCAGAAGACCGAGGGCGAAATGCTTCGCACCCCGAACTTTGGACGCAAGTCGCTGAACGAGATCAAGGAAGTGCTCGCGACGATGGGCCTCTCGCTCGGCATGGATGTGCCGAACTGGCCGCCCGAGAACATCGAAGATCTGGCCAAGAAGTTCGACGAACAGATCTAGTTTCAACCCTCCGCCCATTTCCCACTCGGGGATGCGGGGCGGTTAGAATTATACGGCCCTAGGTCCTGAAGAGGATACCGGGGTTGAGTAGGAGAGACCCCGATGCGCCACGGCGCCGCCTATCGCAAGCTCGGCCGCACGGCCAGCCACAGGACCGCTTTGTTCGCCAATATGGCGGCATCGCTGATCAAGCACGAGCAGATCACCACGACCCTGCCCAAGGCCAAGGAACTTCGTCCCTTCGTCGAAAAGCTGGTCACGCTCGCCAAGAAGGGCGACCTGCACGCCCGTCGCCAGGCCATCAGTGCCGTGCGCGACGTGCCGCAGGTCGGCAAGCTGTTCGAAACGATCGGCCCGCGCTACGCCGAGCGTAGCGGTGGCTATATCCGGATCATGAAGGCCGGTTACCGTCACGGGGACAATGCCCCCATGGCCGTGATCGAGTTCGTCGACCGCGACGTCGACGCCAAGGGCCTGGACTCGGGTCCGGTCTACGCCGTCGAGAACGACGACGAAGCCTAGGTTTCGCGATCATCACACACCATCTGAAGGGGCGGCCGGAGCGATCCGGCCGCCCTTTTTGTTTGGCGCGGTCTGGCTGGACTTGGCGGGCGCATGGGTTCCTGTTATGTTCCATTCAGGAGTGATGTGATGTCGAAGCCGGTTTTCCTGGTCTCGGACAAGCCCGATGACCGGTCCGCCCGTCCATTTCGTAACGTCTCAAGTGGGCAATTCTCCGCGACTGTAATGTCGGGGGCTGCCTATGCTCGCGCGTCGGCCCTGGCCAATACAGCCCTTCAGAAAGCGCTTCGCAGCCCGCCGGCCATGCCGGTCAAGAAGACGTAGATAGCCTACAACACGATGTACGAGCGCCTCGTCGATGGCAGCGCCAATCCCGTTCAGGGGTACATCGCCTACGGCTTGTACAAGAGTGCCAAGCGGGAGTGGGTTCGGCAGTTCGAGGCTGAACGCGGCCGTCCGCCCAAGGCTCCCGAGATCAGGGGCTATGTCGAAGCCTATACGCCGCAGATGCGAAACGTGTTCGACGCGCAGGCGGCGGGTGTGCTGGCGGAGTTCGCCGATGGGGCCGTAAGCGGGGCCAGACCCATGATCGTCGAGCATGCGCTCAGGGGCACAGTCTGGCGGGCGATCTGGCAGGCCATCACCGCGAACGCGATCTACACCCTGCTGCTGATCGCGGTTGTCGTCATCTTGAATCGGGCCGGCGTCGACATTCTGTCCCTCGCCGGGGGCGGCTGACCGCACGGACCTTCTGATGTGAGCCCGCGCGCCATACCTTCCCGATCCGCCGGGTCGTGCAGATGGGCAGCCGCTGAAGCGTTCGAGGCTCGTCGTACACGGCATTCCAGGCCCGGTGCCAAATCTGGCGGGGAACCCGGCTCTGAGCCCTATTCCTTCGACAGGTCCTGGCGCTGGAACCAGACCAGAGCGCCCGCCAGGGGGACGACGGTCCACAGACCCAGGCTGACCCAGGCCTTGAGCGCCAAA
Organism: uncultured Brevundimonas sp.; assembly: GCF_963975535.1. GTDB lineage: Bacteria > Pseudomonadota > Alphaproteobacteria > Caulobacterales > Caulobacteraceae > Brevundimonas. Next base: position 23,897 of record NZ_CAXBHE010000006.1, read on the forward strand.
CCCGCGGGCAGGGCAGCCGCGGCCGCGCCCCCGGCGATCACGGCCTGGACGGCATCGGTGGCCCCGGCCGGGTTCAGCAGCATGGCCAGCCAAGCGTCGGGCATGACCCCCATCGGCATCAGCATCTGCGGGACGAAAAACTGGGCGACGCCGAGCACCAGCGGAATGAACAGGGCCGCCAGCAGGGAGCGGGTGAACACCGCCGCCAGCAGGCTGAGCATGGTGAACTGCACGATCCGCAGCCACGACAGGCCGGTCAGGGCGACAAACTGGCCCGTCTGGTCGCCGGTCAGGGTGAAGGCCAGGGTGCGTTCGAAGACAACGGCCTTGATCAGGCTTTCGATCACGCTGCTGACCAGCATCAGGGCCATGGCCGCCAGCGCCAGGCCGGCCACGACGCCGAGCTTGGCCAGGATCAGGTTCGCCCGGCTGTTGCGGGCACTGATCAGCCGCCAGGTCTCCCAGCGATAGTCGCCGGCATAGACCGTCGCCGCCCCGACCAGCACGAACAGCAACACCAGCGGATTGGCCAGGCTGCCGGCGGCGGAGACCAGGGCCTCGCCCATGTCGAGGGTGCCGCGGGCCAGCATGGCGGTGAGTTCGGGCGGAGTCTTGTCATCTCCCAGGAGCCGGGTCTCGGTGCCCTTCAGCACGAAACTGGTCAGGGCGGCGATCGCGACACTCAGGACCGGCACGAACAGGGCGCTCCAGAACAGGGCGGTGCGGTTCTTCGACAGGCGGAAGCCCTCGGCGCGAATGGCATCAACCAGCATGGGTCAGCTCCCCCCGGCTGGCTTCGGCGGCCCCGGTCTCGGTCATGAAGATGCTTTCCAGATCGGCACCGATCCAGCGCGCCTCGGTGATGGCGACGCCCTGTTCGACCAGGGCGCGGATCAGGGCCGGAGCCTCGTCCCGGGTGATGGCGGCCATCACCCCGTCGTCGTCGCGCGATCCCCGCTCGCCCAGCACGGCCAGCGCCGCCTCGACCGGGCTCAGGCTCAGACGCAGACGCTCGCCGCCGGCGGCGGTCAGTTCAGAGACGGCCCCCTCGAGGATCAGCTTGCCGCGGTTGAGGATGGCGACCCGGTCGCAAACCTTCTGCACTTCCAGCAGTTGATGGCTGGCCAGGACAACCGTGACGTCATCGTCATCGGCCAGGCTGCGGATCAGGGCACGCATCTCCTGGATGCCGGGGGGGTCCATGCCGCTGGTCGGTTCATCAAGGATGATCAGGTCGGGTCGGCTCATCAGGGCGGCGGCGACGCCCAGCCGCTGCAGCATGCCGACCGAAAAGCCGCGCACCCGGCGGTCGGCCGCCTCGGTCAGGCCGACCCGGTCCAGCCAGGCCGGAATCTCGGCGGTACTGCCCACGCCGTGCGACAGGGCCAGCCATTCCAGCACCTGGCGGGCGCTCATATAGGGGGGGTAGCGCGGTGTCTCGATCATCGAGCCCATGCGGCGCATGGCGGCGATGTCGCCGATGGCCCCGCCCATGACCGTCGCCGTGCCGTCACCGGGGCGGACCAGGCCCAGCAGGATCCGGAACAGGGTCGACTTGCCGGCTCCGTTGGGTCCCAGAATCCCGTACACGCCGCCGCGCGGGATGGTCAGGGTCAACCCGTCCAGCGCGCGGACCGTACCATAGGTCTTGGTCAGGGCGCGGGTTTCAATCACAGCGTTCATGCCCGGACCGTGACCTGTGTTCGGGGTTCCGGCAAGTTGTCGCTCATTAAGAATCGGCAATGCCGTCGTTGACCTGCCGCCATTGAATGGCCTGAAATCCAACGCCGAATGGACCACCCTATCCGCAAAGACCGGGACATGATGAAGACCTTCAGCCTCGCCCTCACCGCCGCCCTTCTGCTCGCCGCCTGCGGATCCCCCGATGACTCGAAGGCCCAGGACGGCGTCTTCGCCGAGGCCCCGCGCCAGCTGCCCGGCGACGCCCTGTCGATGAAGGCCAGTTTCGCCCCCGTCGTGCGCGAGGCGGCCCCGGCCGTGGTCAACATCTCGGCCCGCGGCGTGCAGACCGTGCGTGATCCCTTCTTCGAGATGTTCGGCGGTGGCCCGCAGCAGCGCGTGACCGGCTCGATCGGTTCGGGCGTGATCGTCCGCGAGGACGGGGTGGTGGTGACCAACCGTCACGTGATCCAGAACATGCAGCAGATTCGCGTCACCCTGGCCGACCGGCGCGAGTTCGCCGCCCGGGTGGTGCTGGCGGATGAGCGCTCCGACATCGCTGTCCTGCAGCTGGAGGGGGTCAACGACCGCCTGCCGGTGCTGCGCATCGATGACCGCGAGGAACAGCAGATCGGCGACCTGGTGCTGGCCATCGGCAATCCGTTCGGCGTCGGCCAGACCGTGACCAACGGCATCATCTCGGCCCTGAACCGCACCGACACCGGCATCTCCGACAGCGGCTCCTTCATCCAGACCGACGCCGCCATCAATCCGGGCAATTCCGGCGGAGCCCTGGTCGACATGGACGGCGACCTGATCGGCATCAACACCGCCATCTTCTCGCGCACCGGTTCGTCCACCGGGGTCGGCTTCGCCGTGCCCGCCGCCATGGTGCGTCAGGTGGTCGACAGCGCCGTCGGCGGGGCCAGCGCCGTGGTCCGGCCGTGGCTCGGGGTCAAGGGCGATCCCGTCACCGCCGAGGTCGCGCGCAGCCTCGGCCTCGACCGCCCGCAGGGTCTGGTCGTCACCACCGTCTATCCCGAAGGTCCGGGGGCCCGGGCGGGTCTGCGTGCGGGCGACATCATCACCGCTGTCGACGGCACCGAGATCAACGACCAGGGCGGACTGAATTTCCGCGTCGGCACCCACGCGCCTGATGCCACGGTGCAGGTGTCCGTGCTGCGCGACGGCCGCGCCCGCACCCTCAACGCCCGGGTCCAGAAACTGCCCGGCAACGCCGACGTCAGCGCGGCCACTTTGATCGAGTCCGGGGCCCTGGCCGGGGCCCAGGTGCTGGTCCTGAACCCGGCCCTGGCCGACAGCCTGGGGGGCGATCCGTTTGCGACCGGCGTCATCGTCGGCCGGGTCCAGCGAGGCTCCTACGCCCAGCGTGTCGGCCTGCGGGGCGGGGATGTGATCGTGTCGGTGAACGGTCGCGCGGTGACCTCGATGCGGCAGCTCGACGGCATCGGTCGCGGCGCGGAACTGACCATCAGCCGGGGTGGCCGGAGCCTCAGCGGCCGGATCAACTGATCGCGTCTCGCTGTTCGCGGGACGCCCGACCGGCTATCAGCCCTTGACCGGTCCGCCGATCGACCAGGTGTGGCCGAACGGATCGCGTACCTGGCCGTAGCGGTCGCCCCAGAACTGGTCGGCCAGCGGCACGACCGGCACGGCGTCGGCCAGCAGGGCGCGGGCCCACCATTCGTCCGGATCGTCGACCTGCAGGTGCAGGGTGACGCCCTTGGGCATGATATTCTGTTCGCCGTTGTATTCGGGAAATTCGTCATTGAGCATGACGCTGGCCCCGTTGATCAGCAGATGGGCGTGCATCAGCCGTTCGCCGTCCTCGGCCAGATGGCGATGCAACTCCTTCGCGCCGAAGGCACGGGTGTAGAAGGCGATGGCCGCCTGGCCGCCGCGTCCGGGAATGGTCAGGTGCGGGGTTACACCCGAGGCCGGGCCCTGGGTCGCTTGATCGTCTGACATGGGGTTCCTCCATTTGTCTGGATACTAACGCGTGAAAAGGGCCGAGCGAACGCCTATCTGTGTGCGGGCATGACCGATCTGTTCGAAGCCTCCGGCATCCATCCTCCCGACGCCCCCCTGGCCGACCGGTTGCGGCCGGCCACGCTCGACGCGGTGGTGGGCCAGGACCATCTGCTGGGTGCGGGCGGGCCGATCCGGCGCATGGTCGAGGCGGGGCGTCTGGGCTCGATGATCCTGTGGGGGCCGCCGGGCACCGGCAAGACCACGATCGCCCGGTTGCTGGCCAATGCCGCCGGCTACCAGTTCCAGCAGATCAGCGCCGTCTTCTCCGGCGTGGCCGATCTGAAGAAGGCGTTCGAGGCCGCCCGCATGCGCCGTGCCGCGGGTCAGTCGACCCTGCTGTTCGTCGACGAGATCCACCGCTTCAACCGGGCCCAGCAGGACGGCTTCCTGCCGTTCGTGGAGGAGGGGGTCATCACCCTGGTCGGGGCCACGACCGAGAACCCCAGCTTCGAGCTGAACGGGGCCCTGCTGTCGCGGTCCCAGGTCTATGTGCTGAAACGCCTCGATGACGCGGCGCTGGATCAACTATTGACCCGGGCCGAGGCGCAGGAGGGCAAGACCCTGCCGCTGACGCCCGAGGCGCGCCACGCCCTGACGGCGCTGGCCGACGGCGACGGCCGCTATCTGTTGACCATGTCCGAGGTGTTGTTCGACCTGGCCGAGACCCGTCCCGAACCGCTCGACGTCCAGGCCCTGGCCGGCATCCTGCAGAAGCGGGCCCCTGCTTACGACAAGAGTCGAGAAGAACACTACAACCTCATATCCGCCCTACATAAATCCGTGCGTGGTTCGGACCCGGATGCGGCCCTCTACTGGCTGGCGCGGATGCTGAACGGCGGCGAGGATCCGCTGTATCTGGCGCGTCGCATCGTGCGGATGGCGGTCGAGGATATCGGCGAGGCCGACCCCCTGTCGCTGCTGGTCGCCAATGCGGCCAAGGACACCTACGACTTTCTCGGCAGCCCCGAGGGTGAGCTGGCCCTGGCCCAGGCCGTGGTCCACCTGGCCACCGCGCCCAAGTCGGTCGGCGTCTACGAAGCCTTCAAGGCGGCCCGGAAGGCGGCGGCCGAGACCGGTTCCCTGATGCCACCGGCCCATATCCGCAACGCCCCGACCCAGCTGATGAAGTCGCTCGGCTACGGCAAGGGCTATGCCTACGACCCGGACACGCCCGAGGGCTTTTCCGGTGCCAACTTCTTCCCCGACGGGATGGAGCGCCGCACCTTCTATGCGCCGAAGGGCGAAGGTCACGAAGAGAAGGTCAGGGCCCGGCTGGAACGCTGGGCCGCGCTGCGGGCGGCGAAGGCGGGGCAGGAGACGTGAACCTCAACCAGGTCACCGTGGAGGTCGCCGACATCCCCCGGGCGCGCGCCTTCTATCAGCGTCTGGGGCTCGAACTGATCGTCTCCAGCGATCCCTACGCCCGTTTCCTGTGTCCCGGCGGCGCGACCCTCTCGATCCACCGCGCGGATCCGCCGCGGCCGGGTGGCACGGGCCTGTATTTCGAGTGTGACGATCTGGACGCCCGGGTTGCGGCCCTGAAGGCGGCCGGCGTCGTGTTCGACAGCGATCCGGTCGACCAGCGCTGGCGGTGGCGCGAGGCCTGGCTGCGCGATCCTGACGGCAACCGCCTGTGCCTGTATTTCGCCGGCGACAACCGGACCGATCCGCCGTGGCGGGTGGCGCGGGCGGCTGGCGCGGCCTGAGCCTGCCGGGTGTCGTCGGGGATCGATCGGACCGTTCAGGGGTTCCGGTCAGGAACAGGAGTTCTGCCATGCCCCGTCGCCCCCTGACCCTGACCCTCGCCGCGCTGCTCGCCGCCTGCACCCCGGCCGCGGCCCCGGAAGCGCCCCCTGCCGCCCCCGCCGCCGCCGAGATCGCCCCGTCCGTCATCCCGTCGGCCGATGAATGGGTCGAGAAAACCAGCCCGGATCCGGTGGCTGCCACGGTCGCCCGCCTGACTGACGCCATCGCGGCGAGCGGGGCCTCGGTGGTCGCGGTCGTCGATCACCGCGCCAATGCCGCCCGCGCGGACCTGGAACTGCCCGAAACGACCGTGGTGATCTTCGGCAACCCGGCGGTGGGCACCCCGCTGATGCTGGCCAACCGCCGGGCGGCGCTGGACCTGCCGCTGGAGATTCTGGTCTGGCGGGACGGAGAGACCACCCGGATCGGCTACCTGCCCGCGCCGGCCCTGGCCGCGCGCTACGGGATCGCGCCCAGCCACCCGTCGATCACCGCCATGACGGCCGCGCTCAACAAATTGTCGGACGCGGCCGCCGGCACCCCGGCCCCCGCCTGATCCCCTGTGACGGGGCCGAATCCCAGCGTTGCCGTAACGTCAATCCGGGCGTAATCTCGCGGTCATAAACCTTGGGAGGGGGACAATGACCGATACGAAAAACGTGCCGTGGCACCTGTGGGTGGTCGGGGTCGTCAGCCTGCTGTGGAACAGCTACGGCGGCTATGACTTCGTGATGAGCCTGACGAAGGGCGAGGCCTATATGCGCGCGTCGGGCATGAGCGACGCGATGATCGCCTACTACAACGCCATGCCGACGTGGATGTACGGGCCGTGGGTGCTGGGCGTCTGGGGCGCGGTGGCGGGCTCGATCCTGCTGCTGCTGCGCAGCCGCTTCGCCGTGCATGCCTTCGCCCTGTCGCTGCTCGGGGCGGTCGTCAGTCTTCTGTACGGCCAGTTCATCGACAAGGCCCCGCCGCCGCCGCCGGAAATGGCGATCATGGCTTCCATGCCGTACATCATCGTGCTGATCGCGGCCTTCCTGGCCTGGTATGCCTGGACGATGGGCAAGAAGGGCGTGCTGCGATGACCGCCGCCCGAACCCCCTGGCATCTGTGGGTCGTCGGCGTGGTGGCGCTGCTGTGGAACGCCTTCGGCTGTGTCGACTACACCATGACGCAGCTCCAGGGCGACGTCTGGCTGGCCAACTTTGGCATGACCGACGTTCAGATCGCCTATTTCCACACCATGCCGGCGTGGACCTTCGCGGCCTGGGCCATCGGTGTCTGGGGCGGTCTCCTGGGCGGGATCCTGCTGCTGCTGCGCCGCAAATGGGCGCTGCCGGTCTTCGTCGTGTCGTTCCTCGGCTGGCTGGCGGGGGTCATCTACAGCTTTGGCCTGACCAACGGCATGGAAGTCATGGGCAATATGTGGCCGATGCAGATCGTCATCGGGGCCGCCTGCCTGTTCTTCATCTGGTACGCCTGGATGATGTCGAAGCGGGGCATTCTGCGCTGACGGGCTGACGGGCGGTCGGTTCCCGCGTAAGCACGCGCGGTGACCGACCGCATCCCCGTTTCCCTGTCCGACCAAGACATCGCCGCCGTCCGCGCGTGGGTGATCCACGAGGACGCGTCCGTCATCGCCTTCAACAAGCCCTCGGGCCTGTCCAGCCAGGGCGGGCGGATCAAGGCGCATACGCTGGATGACCTGCTGTGGGCCTTCGCCCGCTCGAACGGCAAGCGCCCCGACCTGATCCACCGGCTGGACCGCGACACCTCGGGCGTGATCCTCGCCGCCAAGACCAAGCCGGCCGCCGGTTTCCTCGGCAAGGCGCTGCAGGCGAAGAAACTGAGCAAGACCTATCTGGCCCTGGTCGCCAGCGCCCCCGAACCGCGCGAGGGCCTGATCGACGCGCCCCTGCTGCGCCAGGAGATCGGCCGCGAGAGCTATATGCGCGTCGTCGCCCCCGACGCACCGGGGGCCCAGCTGTCGCAGAGCCGCTATCGCACCCTGGCCGCGACGGAGGCGGGGGCCTTGGTCGAGCTGTCGCCCCTGACCGGCCGGATGCACCAGCTGCGCGTGCACATGGCCCATATCGGCCGCCCCCTGGCCGGGGACCAGCGCTATGGCGGGGCCCTGACCCTGGCCGGCCGCGCCGCCCCGCGCCTGATGCTGCACGCCGCCACCCTGACCTTCCCCCATCCCGACGGCGGCCGCGTCACGGTCGAGGCCCCGCTGCCGGCCGATTTCGCGGCGTTGAAGCAGGCGGCGGGTCTTTAATCCTCCCCCAAAGGGGGAGGGGGACCACCCGTAGGGTGGTGGAGGGGGCAGGCCCGGACGCCGGCGCTTGTGGCCATTCCCCTCCACCCCTTCGGGGTCCCCCTCCCCATCGCTTCGCGACAGGGAGGAGACGAAGCCCCACCGTCTCCTCCCCATTCCATGGGGAGGGGGACCGCGACCCGAAGGGCAGCGCGAAGCCTGTAGCGGTGGAGGGGCCAAGGGCGGAACCCAAGCCAGCGTCCGACGCTTCCCATGGGAACCCGGAGAGACCCGATGAAGCGCCTGACCCTGATGAGCCTCGCCGCCTCGGCCCTGGCCCTGACCGCCTGTGCCAGCCTGGCCCCCTATGGCCCCCAGGCTGGGCCGAACGGGCAGGGCTATGCCGAGCAGCGCATTGAATCCAACCGGTTCCGCGTCACCTATCGCGGTGTCGGCGCGCCCGGCCCGGTCGCCGACATGGCCCTGCTGCGCGCCGCCGACCTGACGGTCCAAACCGGCTTCGACTGGTTCGAGGTGACCCAGCGCTGGACCGACGGTCGCCGCGACAGCGCCGGCGGCGTCCGCCCCAGCGTCTCGATCGGCGCGGGCAGCAGCCGCTACGGCCGCTATTCCTCATCCGGTGTCGGCGTCGGCGTCGGCCTGAACCTCAGCGGCCCGCAACCGACCTCGACCGCCCTCGAGGTGGTGATGGGCAACGGCCCGCGCCCGGACCGCCCCGAGGCCTATGACGCGCGCGATGTGCAGATGACGCTGCGCGGGCGGCGCTAGGGTTTAACGCCCGCCGCGCGTCAGGGCCCGGTATTCGACCAGACGTTCCTTGTCGCGCCGCACCTGGTCGGCGACGGCGTTGTCGACGTCAAGCGAGGCGTAACGGACCCAGTTCTCGATGCCCAGCTTGTCCTGGATGGCCGAGGTCGGGGTCTGCCAGCGGAAATAGGACAGGAAGCTCACGGCCACGCCCAGCACCACGGCCAGGGCCTCAAGGCCGCGGAACACCGTCTCCTGTCCCGGCGGCGGGGCCTGAACCAGGAATACGGCCAGCCAGATCATCAGCAGGATCGGCGTCAGGAAACGGTTGAACCAGCGCATCCAGTAGCGTTCGCGGCGCACGCGCCACAGCTCCATCTGCACGTATTTCTCGAGGTATTCCATGCGCGCGCCCAGCCACATGGTCAGCCGGGTCAGATACATGGCGCGCTGGCCCCAGGCCTTGCCGTCCTGCTGGTACTGGGTCTCGGCCTGGTCGGCCATGGCCCGGCCGCTGGTGAACAGGTTCTGCAGCTCGCGGGTGCGCTGCACGATGCTGCGAGACAGCTGGTAGGAGTCATTCTCCAGCTTGAACCGGTACTGGATGAACAGGATCGCCTGCGCGCCCCAGTACAGGCCAAAGGTGGCGACCATGGCCGCGGCGGCCAGGGCGGGCCCCGCCGTATCGGATCCGGTCCACTGGCTGAACCAGGTCGGGCCGATCAGGGCCAGAACCGCGAAGGCGGTCAGGGCCAGCACCTGGCTCAGCCGTTTGACGATCACATGGACGCGCAGGGCGTCGAAGATGCCGCGCCCGTAGACGTAGATGTCGCTGCGCAGATCGGCGTCATTGGGAAAGCGCTCCTCGATCTGGCGCGCATACAGGACGTGGAAGCGGTCCGGCTTGCTGTCCGACTCCCAGAACGGAAAGATGTCCAGCGGCTGGTTGAAATACTCGTCGATGTGGGCCGAGACCTGCTCGAGGGCGGCCGGGTCATGCGAGAAATATTCGCTGTCCTGGATCGGCTGGAGAATACCGTCCGGTGAACGCTTGCCGAGGGTCGGCTGCGGCGTGGCCGACGGCGCGACCCGGTCGGCCAGGTCGGCGGCCCCCGGCGGCGGGGCCATCGGGGCCGGTGCCACCGGAATGGGGGGTGTCTCCGGGTGGGGTTCGTGATCGGACATGGCTGTCGCAACGCTCCTGGAACTGCGCCGCGATCCTAGGGCAGGCCGGTCCGCAGACCGATGATCTTCCCTCAGGACGCGAACGCCGACTTCAGCTATCGCCGTTTACCGGGCCGCGGGGCAAGTGAAGTTTCGGTCAGATGCGGCCGGCTCAGGGACCGTGCCGCCTTCGCAAGACCGCGTTGCGCGCTATAAGCGCCGGATGACACGCTTTCTCATTGTCGCGGCGGGGGGTGCCCTGGGGGCCATGGCCCGCTACGGCGTCGGCATCGCCAGCCAGCGGCTGGTGGGACCGGGGTCGACCTGGCCGTGGGCCACCCTGACGGTCAATGTCGCCGGCGGCCTGCTGATGGGGCTGCTGGTCGGCTGGCTGGCCCTGCGCGCCGGGGCCGGGCAGGAAAGCCTGCGCCTGTTCGCCGCCGTCGGCCTGCTCGGCGGCTTCACCACCTTTTCGGCCTTTTCGCTGGAGGCGGTGCTGATGATCGAGCGCCGTCAATTCGCCATGGCCGGGGGCTATGTCGCCCTCTCGGTGGTCCTGTCGATCACCGCCCTGTTTATCGGCCTGACGGTCGCCCGCCGCGCCTTCGGAGCCGCCCTTTGACCCCCCCTGAAACCGACGAGCCCATTCAAGAGTCCGAACCCGCCGCCAAGCGCGAGGTCCTGACCATCTATGTCGCCGAGGCCGAGGACGGCATCCGGCTGGATCGCTGGTTCCGGCGGCGCTGGCCGCATCTGTCCAACATCCAGGTGCAGAAGATGGCCCGCAGCGGCCAGATCCGCGTCGACGGGGCCCGCATCAAGCCCGAGGGCCGGCTGACCGCCGGGGCCGCGGTGCGCGTGCCGCCGATCCCCGACGACACCTCGCGCCAGGCCGGCGACGTCCACACCCTGACCCAGCGCGACATCGATTTCGCCAAGTCCCTCGTCATCTACGAGGACGACATGGTCATCGCCATCAACAAGCCGCACGGTCTCGCCGTTCAGGGCGGCACCAAGACCAGCCGCCACGTCGACCGGCTGCTGTCAGCCTGGGGCGAGGGCATGGACCGGCCGCGTCTGGTCCACCGGCTCGACCGCGACACCTCAGGCGTCCTGCTGCTGGGCAAGGGGCCCGAGGCCGCCAAACGTCTGGCCGGGGCCTTCGCCCGGCGTCAGGCGAAAAAGACCTACTGGGCCATCGTCATCGGTAATCCCAAACCCTCGGCCGGCCAGATCGACATGCCGCTGAAGAAGACCGGCATCAACGACTTCGAGATGATGCGCCCGGCCGACCGCAAGGACCCGCGCGCCGAGTCGGCCGAGACCGCCTTCGCCACCATCAGCCGCGCCGCCCACCGGGCCAGCTGGATGGCGCTGCGGCCCTTCACCGGTCGTACCCATCAGCTGCGCGCCCATATGGCGGGGATCGGGCATCCGATCCTCGGCGACCGCAAATACGGGGACGACAAGTCGCGCGAGCTGAGCGGCATCCTGAAGCTGCAGCTGCATGCGCGCCGCATCGAGCTGGACCATCCGTCCGGCGGCATCCTCGACGTCACCGCCCCGCTGAGCCCCGAGGTCAAGGCCGGCTTCGCCCATTTCGGCTTCGACCCGCACGAGGGCGATGACGATCCGTTCGAAGGGGTGCGTCGCCAGAGATGAGCATCGAGCTGAGCCGGACCGCCAACCAGCTGATCGGCCAGGGCCGGGCCGCCGAGGCCCTGCGCCTGACCGAAGCGGCCGTGGCCGGGGATACAGTGGCGACCAGCGCGCTCAATGCCCACGCGGCGGTGCTCAAGGCGCTGGACCGGCACGCCGAGGCGGCGGTGTTCAATCGCCGCGCCGTGCAGCAGGATCCGAAGGACCGGATCGGCTGGCACAATCTGGCGGCCACCCTGTGTGACCTGTCCGACTATGCCGGGGCCCGCAAGGCGGCCGAGCGCGCCTTTCGCCTCGGCCTCGATGTCCCCGAGACCTTCCTGGTATTCGGCCGGGCCCTGCAGGGACTGGCCATGTTCGACGGGGCCGAACGGGCCTTCCGCGATGCGCTGAAGCGTCGCCCCGACTATGTCGACGCCCATCGCGACCTGGCCCAGCTGATCTGGATGCGCACCGCCGATCCCGACCTGGCCCTGGCCGGGCTGGAGACCGCCGTGGCCGCCCATCCGTCCCCGGCGCTGGCGGCCATGCAGGCCATGGTGCTGGAACGGGTCGGCCGTCCCCGGGACGCCTGGGCCGTCCTGACCGGCGCGCTCACCCGCTGGCCCGGCGACGCCCGGCTGCAGGTGGCCGCCGCCGACGCCGCCGCCGACCTGGGCGAGACCGCCGAGGCCGTGCGTCTGGCCGAGGCCGCCTGGGCCCAGGCCCCGGGGCATCCGGCCCTGCTGGAAACCGTCTGCACCGCCTGGCTGGCGGCCGGCCGTCCGCGTGCGGCCTTCGAAGCGATGGGCGCGCGGCTGGACGTCGCCCCGCACGACCAGATCGCCCTGGCCTTCCGCGCCACCGCCGCCCGGATGCTGGGCCATCCCGACTATGAGCGGCTGTACGACTATGAGACCTTCGTGCGCCCGGCGGTGGTCGAGGCCCCGAACGGCTGGCCCAGCCGCGAAGCCTGGCTGGCCGACCTGTCGGCCTCCCTGCACCGGCTGCACAAGCTGGAAAGCCACCCGCTGGAGAACTCCCTGCGTCACGGCAGCCAGACGGCCCAGAGCCTGCGCCAGTCCGACGACCCCGCCATCAAGGGCTTCTTCCAGGCCATCGAGGCCCCGATCCGCGCCTATATGGCCGCGCTCGGTCCCGGCTCCGATCCGCTGCGGGCGCGCAACACCGGGGCCTACGACATCCGCGGGGCCTGGTCGGTGCGGCTCAAACCCGGTGGCTGGCACGTCGACCACATCCATCCGCAGGGCTGGCTGTCGTCGGCCTTCTATGTCGAGACCCCGACCGCCGCCCTCGACACGCCCGAACGCGAGGGCTGGATTCGTTTCGGCCAGCCGCGCCACCGCACCACCCCGGCGCTGGACGCCGGGCGGCATGTCCGGCCCGAGCCGGGGACCCTGGTGCTGTTCCCCTCCTATATGTGGCACGGCACCGTGCCCTTCACCTCCGACGAGTCGCGCATGACCATCGCCTTCGATGTGGTGCCCGCGTGACCCGCCCGCTGGCCGTGTTCGACATCGACGGTACCCTGGTCGACAGTCGCGCCTCGATCTTCCGCGCCGCGACCGAGGCGGCCCGCGACCTGGGCCTGGCCGAGCCGGACTACGACCGGGTGCGCCAGATCGTCGGCCTGTCGCTGCCGAAGGCCCTGCACGTGCTGGAGCCGGCCCTGACCGACGCCGAACTGGCCGATTTCGTCGCCGCCTTCCAGCGCAGCTTCCAGCGGATGCATGCCGAACAGGTGGTCGAGCCAGTCTATGCCGGGGCCATGGACACATTGCGCCGGCTGAAGCGCGACGGCTGGCGGCTGGCTCTCGCCACCGGCCAGAACCGGCGCGGCGTGACCCGCAACCTGGCCCGCGAGGGCTGGGCCGATCTGTTCATCTCCAGCCACTGTGCCGAGGACGGTCCGGGCAAGCCCGACCCCGCCATGCTGTTCGCCGCCATGGCTGCCAGCGGGGCCGACGCCGCCTCGACCACGATGATCGGTGACACCAGCCACGACATCAGCATGGCGCTGGGGGCCGGGGCCCATCCGCTGGGCGTGGCCTGGGGCTTCCATACCCGCGACGAACAACTGGCCGCCGGGGCCCGTCACGTGGCTGACGACTTCACCGATCTGGAAGCGGCGCTTGAGCGGTTCGCCAGCACCACCGTGGCCGCCTGACCGGCTCAGACCAGCAGCCACAGCCCGGCCAGCAGGGCCGCCCCGCCGATACCGATACCGATGGCGATGACCCGGATGTTCATCTGCGGCAGGGGATTGATCGCGTGGGTGTCCAGCCGCTCGGCCATGGCGCAGGCCCGGCGCTCGGCCATGATCACCAGGAAGATGCCCAGCCCGATGAACACCGTGGCGATGGCCTTGGCCGCCCAGGTCGGCTCCATCGCCTTGAACAGGGCGTTGAAGGCCAGGCCGATACCGATCGCCGCCATCGCCGTGCGCGCCCAGCCGGCAAACGTCCGCTCATTGGCCAGCGCCGTGCGATCTTCGGCCAGATCGGTCCGGTCCTCGGCCAGGTCGGTGCGGTCAGGTCTGTCGTCGTCCATACGGACCTAACCGGCCGCGCGCGCGGATCGTTCCGCCGCCCCGGGGCTGTGAAGCCCGTCGGACCGGTCTATACAGCGCCGCATGAGCCATATTCCGCCCCTCGATCCCAATGTCGCCGCCCGCAAGGGTTTTCGTGAGTCCGAGGAACGGCTGAGGCGGTTCTGGACGGCCGTTGACGTCGCGGCCGAGGGCGAGGGCTGGGCCGTGCGGCTGGACGGGCGCGTGCCCAAGACCCCGGCCCATGCCCGTTTGATCCTGCCGACCGAGGCCGCCGCCGGACTGGTCGCCGGCGAATGGGCCGGGCAGGGCGAGTTCCTCGACCCCGTCACCATGCCCGCCACCCGTCTGGCCTCGACCGCCATCGACCGGGTGTCGCAGGTGCGGGAGGCCGTGGCCGACGAGATCGCCGCCTTCGCCGGCTCCGACTGTCTGTGCTACCTGGCCGAGGCCCCGGCCTCGCTCGTGGCCGAACAGGCCCGGGCCTGGGAACCGTGGCGCGACTGGGCCGCCCGCACCCACGGCATCCGCCTGCAGGTCGCCGAGGGCATTATCCACCGCGCCCAGGAGCCCGAGGCCATCGCCCGCACCCGCGCCCTGGCCCTGGCGCTGGACGATTTCGCCCTGACCGGCCTGGCCACCGCCACGCCGCTGCTGGGCTCGGCGGTGCTGGCCCTGGCCCTGCAGCAGGGCGCGCTGGGCGGCGAGGCGGCCTTCGAACTGTCGCGCATCGACGAGGCTTTCCAGGAGCGGCAGTGGGGCGTCGATGCCGAGGCTGCCGAACGCACCGCCGCCCGCCGGGCCGAGGCCGAACTGCTGGAGCGCTGGTTCCGCGCCCTGGGTTGAGGTGACCCCGGTCGGGAGTGCTAGTCTGTGTGCCTGAGCCGAGGAGCGCCGCCATGATCCGGATCGCCGACCTGCCCCGTCTTTCCCGCCGCACCCTGCTGGCCGGCGGCCTTGCCGCCATCGCCCTGCCGGCCGGCGCACAGTCCGCAATGATCGGGAACCCGGAAGCCTATGCCGGTGGCCGACTGCGGGCGCGTATCATTGCCGGGTTTCATCCGCCTGAACCCGCACGCCTGACCCGCCCCCTCGGGCTGGATGACCGCGACGCCTATCTGTTCATTCCGGCCTCGCTGGACCTGTCACGGCCTGTGCCGCTGGTGCTGGCCCTGCACGGGGCCGGGCAGGCGGCCGCCGACCTGCTGGGCGAGATCGATCGCGAGGCCGCCCGGGCCGGCGTCGTGGTCGTGTCCGTCAGTTCGCGTGGCTC
Source organism: uncultured Brevundimonas sp. (assembly GCF_963975535.1). Classification (GTDB taxonomy): domain Bacteria; phylum Pseudomonadota; class Alphaproteobacteria; order Caulobacterales; family Caulobacteraceae; genus Brevundimonas. The sequence continues at coordinate 39,044 of NZ_CAXBHE010000006.1, forward strand.
GACCTGGGACCTGTCCCGGGGGCCCGTGGGGGCCGATGCGGCCTTCATCGACCAGGCCCTGCAGACCGTCTTTGACCAGGTCGCGATCGATCCAGGGCGGCTCGCCGTCCTCGGCATGTCAGACGGCGCCTCCTATGCGCTGTCGACCGGCATGGTCAACGGCGACCTGTTCACCGACGTCATCGCCTTCGCCCCGGTCCGCTTCGTCGCCCCGACGTCGCAGGGGCGGCCGCGCTTCTATGTGTCGTCGGGCCGCCGTGACATGGGCACCTCCTACGCCAACCAGCGCAATATGGTCATTCAGCTGCAGGGCTTCGGCTATCCGGTCCGCCACCACGCCCACGGCGGCGGTCATATCATCGACCGCGCCGGCCTGCGCGAGAGCCTGACCCGGCTTGTCGCCGGCGGCGTCGCGCCCTAGGGGCGGCTGCGTCCGCCCGCTGTTCTTGCCAGTCGGGTCCCGGCCCCCTAATCCGGGGGCTCGATCAAGGGACTGACCATGCAAGACATCCTCGACCAGCTCGAAGCCCGCCGCGCCGGGGCCAAACTCGGCGGTGGCGAAAAGCGCATCGCCGCCCAGCACGCCAAGGGCAAGCTGACGGCGCGCGAGCGGATCGAGGTCCTGCTGGACGAGGGCAGTTTCGAAGAGACCGACATGTTCGTCGAGCATCGCTCGCACGACTTCGGCATGGAGAAGCAGCGCATCCCCGGCGACGGCGTGGTCACCGGACGCGGCACCATCGGTGGCCGTCTGGTCTATGTCTTCTCCAAGGACTTCACCGTCTTCGGCGGTTCGCTGTCGGGGGCGCACGCGTCCAAGATCGTCAAGCTGCAGACCATGGCCCTGACCAATGGCGCGCCGATCATCGGCCTGTTCGACGCCGGCGGCGCGCGCATCCAGGAAGGCGTGGAATCCCTCGCCGGCTATGCCGACATCTTCCTGCAGAACACCCTGGCCAGCGGCGTCATCCCCCAGATCAGCGTGATCATGGGCCCGTGCGCCGGCGGCGACGTCTACAGCCCCGCCATCACCGACTTCATCTTCATGGTGAAGGACACCTCCTACATGTATGTGACCGGCCCCGATGTGGTCCGCACCGTCACCAATGAGGTCGTGACGCATGAGGACCTGGGCGGCGCGCGCGTCCATTCGCAGAAGTCCGGCGTCGCCGACGGGGCCTTCGAGAACGATCTGGAGGCCCTGTCGGAAGTGCGCCGCCTGATCGGCTTCCTGCCGCTGTCGAACCGCGAAAAGCCGCCGGTGCGTGAGTCCTATGACGACCCCGACCGTGACGAGGCCAGTCTCGACACCCTGACCCCGGCCAATCCGAACCAGCCCTATGACATGCACGAGCTGATCCTCAAGGTCGTGGATGAGGCCGAGTTCTTCGAGATCGGCCCGGACTTCGCCAAAAACATCATCACCGGTTTCGGCCGCCTCGACGGCCAGACCGTCGGCATCGTCGCCAACCAGCCCCAGGTGCTGGCCGGGGTGCTCGACATCGACTCCAGCCGCAAGGCCGCCCGGTTCGTGCGCTTCTGCGACGCCTTCGACATCGCCCTGGTCACCTTCGTCGATGTGCCCGGCTTCATGCCCGGCACCCGCCAGGAATACGGCGGCCTGATCAAGCACGGCGCCAAACTGCTGTTCGCCTATGCCGAAGCCACGGTGCCCAAGCTGACCGTGATCACCCGCAAGGCCTATGGCGGTGCCTATGACGTGATGAGCTCCAAACACCTGCGCGGCGACGTCAACTACGCCTGGCCCAGCGCCGAGATCGCGGTCATGGGGGCCAAGGGCGCGGTCGAGATCATCTTCCGCAAGGAGGCCGGCGACCCCGAGGCCCTCGCCGCCCGCGAAGCCGAATACAAGGAGCGGTTCGCCAACCCGTTCGTGGCGGCGTCACGCGGCTATATCGACGACGTGATCATGCCCCACGGGACGCGCAGAAGGCTGATCCGGGCGCTACGGACGCTGAAGAACAAGCAACAGACGAACCCGTGGAAAAAGCACGATAATATTCCGCTGTAGGGGATAACCCCTCTCCCATGGGGAGAGGGGTTGAGGAGAGGAGGTAAGGTGTTCGCCGACCGTCTCACCGTAACCCCTCACCCTTTCGCGCCAGAACGCCGGCGATGCCGCCGTGCGCTCAAGCCCTCTCCCGCCGGGAGAGGGACCCCTCAAACCGCCGCCACCGCCCGCCTCAGGCTCTCACCGATCTCCCCGGCCTTGGCCTTCAGGTCGGGGTTGTCGATCGCCGCCATCGAGGCGACGGGATCGATGGCGGCGACCTCCGTGCCGCCGGATGCCAGGGCCTGGACGATGACATTGCACGGCAGCATCAGCCCGACCTTGTCCTCGAACCCCAGGGCTTCATGCGCCGCCTTCGGGTTGCAGGCCCCGAGGATGATGTAGGGGCGGAAATCGACGTCGATCTTCTTCTTGAGGGTGGCGGCGATATCGACCTCGGTGATGATGCCGAAGCCCTCGGCCTGCAGCGTCTCGCGCGTCCGCGCCACGGCCTGGTCGAAGGGCAGGGGGGTGGTCTTGGCGTGATAATAGGTCATGGGAATCTCCTTCGTCGGGGTAACGGCCGGCACGCGTCGCGGTTGCCCGCCACTATAGCTGTGGTCATCCCGGGGGCGCGAAGCGAGGAGAGGGGCTCCGCGGGGATGAGCGGAAACGGCTTTGGGTTCAGGCCGTCAGCCCTGGCCGACCAGGGCCGCCCGTTCCTCGGCGGTCAGCACGCGCCAGTGGCCCTCGGGCAGGTTGTCGAGCCGGATCGGGCCGATGCGCACGCGGATCAGATCGATGACCTCCAGATCGACCATCTCGCACATGCGCCGGATCTGCCGGTTGCGGCCCTCGCGCAGGATGAATTTCAGCCGGAAGGATTCCATCCGGCTGACGTGGGCCCGCTTCAGCTGGCGGCCGTCCAGCATCAGGCCGTAGCGCAGCATCGTCAGCTTCTTCTCGGTCACGTCGCCGGCGACGCGGACCAGATATTCCTTGTCGAGGTTCGACTGCGGCCCGATCACCGCCTTGGCCACCACCCCGTCGTTCGACAACAGCAGCAGGCCGCGCGAGTCCTCGTCCAGCCGGCCGATCGGCGGAAACGAGGCGTCCTCGGCCGGTTCCTCGCCTTCGAACGGCCAGGGGCCGACCCGGTTGGGCTCGATCACCAGCTGGATGGCCGGCACCTTGTCCGGCTCGGGCTGGCCCGAGACGAAGTCGAGCGGCTTGTGCAGCATGATGGTGACGCCCGACGCCAGCTCTGCCTCGGCGCGGTCGGACAGGGTCAGGGTCTGGCCCGGTTCGATCTTGCGGCCCGGGTCGGTGACGGTCTCGCCGTCGATCGAGACCATGCCGGCGACGATCAGCCCCTCGGCCTCGCGCCGCGAGCAGACGCCGCTCTGGCCCAGCCATTTGTTCAGGCGCTGCGGTGCGTCGCCGTCATAGGTGCGGATGAAGGCCATGGGGCTCCGGGGGTCAGGGGATGTGCCTGTGTAGAGCCGGTTGCGGCACGGGGGAAGGCGCGACGATCCACGACGCGGCGGCAACGCCCGGTCGGCCTTCAGCATCGCCACAGATGTGCACTTGCAGCAAAAATGCCGGAAAATGTTGACGAAACGGGGCATTCACTATAAGTTTGACGTATTCCAAGATCACGATGTGTCTCCGGGGTCCGGCCTTGCGCCGATCCTGTGAAGACCCATTTCAATATACTGATCGTATCGACTGAGGGCTGTATTTCGCAGCCTGAATAGTCGACCCCATCTCTGAAGGAGAGCTCTTTGTCCGCACAACGCGCCGGTTCCTATTCTGCCCGTCCCCGCAACGACTTTCGTCGTGCCCCGACCCGCGCCCGCGTCGGTCTGGCCATGCGCCGGTCGATGGATTTCGGGCCGCTGGGTGACGTCGAGCCGCTGATCCAGAACCAGGGCCTGTCGCTCGCCCCGATGTCGACCGGCGACGCCAGCCTGTCCGTCGCGGGCGTCACCGTCCTGGCCACGGCGCGCGGCGCGGATATCGCCAGTGGTGCGCTCAAGGGGTTGGTCGTGCCGGGCGGCATGACCGACGACGCCTCGATGGCCGCTGTGAAGCTGTTGCTCGACGCGGCCCAGGCCAAGGGCGTGCCGATTCTCGCCTTCGGTGACGGGGTGGCGCAGGCCGTGGTCGCGGCCGGCGGCAATCCCGCTGACTTCAGCGAGGCCCCGGCCGTGCTGATTCACGGGACGGAAGTGACCTCCCTGGCTGACCGCGACGCGGTGGCCACGGCGGCCGGAAAGATCGGCTAGCGAGGCAGACGCCTAGATCCGCCGGAACAGCAGGCACAGATTGTTGGCCGGCATCGCCGTCCGCAGTGTCAGCACCAGTCCGGCGGACCGGGCCACAGCAACGACGTCCTCGAGGGCGCGCAGACCCCAGTCCGGGTCGCGCGCCCTCAGCGATTCGTCGAAGGCGGCGTTCGACGGGTCCAGGGGCTGATCGGCCTCACGATAGGGGCCGTACAGACACAGCAGGCCGCCCGGATGACGCAGCATCCGCGCCGCGCCGGCCATCAGGCCCTCGGTCGCGGCCCACGGGCTGATGTGGATCATGTTGATGCAGACGACCGCCTCGAACGGCGGGCCGTTGCTGGCTCCGTCCGGCGGCCAGCTCAGCGGGTCGGCGGCATCCAGCGCCAGCGGCGCGGTCAGATTGGGCAGGGCGGCCGCGTCGCGCCAGGCCGTGATACTGGCCCGGGCCTCGGGGCTGGGGTCGCTGGGGGTCCATTGCAGATCGGGCAGGTTGCGGGCGAAGGCGACCGCGTGTTCGCCTGATCCGGACGCGATCTCCAGCACGCGACCGCGGGCCGGCAGATGCGCCTTCAGCACCTCCAGGATCGGTGCCGTATTGCGCGCCACGGCGGGGGAGGTGAGGCCGCCGCTCGGGGCGGTTTTGACGGGATCAGGGCTTTGCACGGGCGATCGATACCGCCGTCGCCCGGTGGAGGCGACCGGAAAATGCGGGGCGACCGCGGGCGCAGCGTGACCGGGGGTGGAAAATTGCCACGGTTGACGCCGGGTTCCCGGCGGTGTTCCTGCCCCCCGTAACAGAGCGTGATCGCCACGCTCGAGCGCCTCGGCGGCGAACATCGTCAGGCGGACAGGCTCAGGAGCGTTTCGCGTGACCCAGGTTCAAGCCATCCCCGGACTCCATCCCGCCCCGACCCGCCATGCCCGGCTGATCGCCTGGGTCGAGCAGATTGCCGCCCTGACCCGGCCCGACCGGGTCCACTGGTGCGACGGTTCGGAAGTCGAAAAGGCCGCCATCGTCGCTGACCTGATCGACAAGGGCACGCTGCGGGCCCTGAATCCGGACAAACGTCCGGGCAGCTACTACGCCGCCTCGGACCCCAAGGATGTCGCCCGGGTCGAAAGCCGCACCTTCATCTGTTCCCAGGACGCGGAAGACGCCGGTCCGACCAACAACTGGTCCGACCCCGCCGAAATGCGCGACCGCCTCGACGGCCTGTTCGACGGCTGCATGGCCGGCCGCACCATGTATGTCGTACCGTTCTCGATGGGGCCGCTCGGCTCCGAACTCAGCGCCCTCGGCGTCGAGATCACCGACAGTGGCTATGTCGCCGTCTCCATGGGCATCATGACCCGTATGGGCCAGCCCGCGCTGGATCTGATGGGCGAGGACGGCCCGTTCGTGCCCGCCGTCCATACCCTGGGCGCGCCCCTGGCCGCCGGCCAGGCCGATGTGCCGTGGCCCTGCAACGCCGACAAATGGATCGTCCACTTCCCCGAGACACGCGAGATCTGGTCCTACGGCTCGGGCTATGGCGGCAACGCCCTGCTGGGCAAGAAATGCTACGCCCTGCGCATCGCCTCGGTCATGGCCCGCGACGAAGGCTGGCTGGCCGAGCATATGCTGATCCTCAAGCTGACCAGCCCCGAGGGCCGTGCCAAATACATCGCCGCCGCCTTCCCCTCGGCCTGTGGCAAGACCAATCTGGCCATGCTCCAGCCCAGCCTGCCCGGCTGGAAGGCCGAGACCATCGGCGACGACATCGCCTGGATGCGCTTCGGTGACGACGGCCGCCTGTATGCGGTCAACCCCGAAGCCGGTTTCTTCGGCGTCGCGCCCGGCACCAGCCGCAATACCAACGGCAATGCCCTGGCCACCCTGGCCACCAACACCGTCTTCACCAACACCGCCCTGACCGCCGACGGCGACGTCTGGTGGGAGGGCCTGACCAAGACGGCACCGGAAGGGCTGACCAACTGGAAGGGCCAGCCGCACGATCCGGCTTCCGGCGAGCCTGCCGCCCATCCGAACGCCCGTTTCGCCACCCCGGCCGGTCAGTGCCCGGCCATTGCCCCGGAATGGGAAGACCCCAGGGGCGTGCCGATCGACGCCATCCTGTTCGGCGGCCGCCGCGCCTCGGCCGTGCCGCTGGTGACGGAGGCCTTCGACTGGGAGCACGGGGTGTTCATGGGGTCGACCGTGGCCTCGGAGGGCACCGCCGCCGCCGAGACGGCCATCGGCGAGCTGCGCCGCGATCCCTTCGCCATGCTGCCCTTCTGCGGCTACAACATGGGCGACTATTTCGCCCACTGGCTGTCGATGGCCGGCAAGACCGACGCCGCCAAACTGCCGCGCATCTATTTCGTCAACTGGTTCCGCAAGGGCGCGGACGGCAAGTTCGTCTGGCCCGGCTTCGGCGACAATGCGCGCGTGCTGAAATGGATCGCCGAACGTCTGGACGGCAAGGCGGACGCCGTCGACACGCCGGTCGGTCGTACCCCGGACCGGGCCTCGCTCGACCTGTCGGGTCTGGACTTGTCCGACGGGGATCTGTCGACCCTGCTCGACGTCGATGCCGAGGTCTGGACCGAGGAGGCGGCCCTGATTCCGGCCTTCTACGAGAAGTTCGGCGACCGGCTGCCGAAGGCGCTCTGGGCCCAGCACGCAGCCTTGACGCAACGCCTCGCCGCCGGTCGCGCAGCCTCGATTGCCGCCGAATAGTCGGGACGGCTTGAAATCGGGACGCGGGCGGTCGAAGGACAACCGGTGTCCTCCTCAACCGAAGTCCTGGTCATTGGGGCCGGCGTCCTGGGCCTGTCCACGGCCGCCGAGCTGCTCCGCCGCGGCCATGGGGTAACCGTGGTCGATCCCGGCACGGTCAACGCCTCGGCGGTGGCCGCCGGAATGATCGCGCCCGCCTTCGAGGCCCTCGCCGACTGGCGCAGTTCAGACGGCCGACTGGATCGCGGCGACCTGTTTCGCAGTGCGCGGGCCCAGTGGAGCGCCTTCGCCGCCGCCTTCGACCTGCCGCTGCACCGGGAAGGGGCAGAATGGCGGGGGGGGGATCTGGACAACGTCGCCTCCCAACTGCGCTGGTTGGGTTTCCCCGCCGAGCGCACCGCCGATGCCGTGGTCACCCCGGCCGATTGGCGCACCGAGCCGGAGGCCGTCCTGACGCGCCTGCGCACCTTGCCGGGGTTGACGGTGATCCGGGGTCAGGTTCGCCGGCTGACGACGGACGGATTCCGTTGGACGGCGACGCTGGCGGACGGCTCCGGCCTGGCGGCCCGCGCGGTGGTCCTCGCCACGGGGGCTGCGGGCAGTCTGGAGCTGCCGGAGTCGGCCGCCCGTCTGGTCACCCGGGTTCACCCGATCCGCGGGCAGATCGCGGTCACGGACCGTCATCTTGTCGAACGGGCCGTGCGTGGCCCGGCGGGCTATGTCGCGCCCTGTCCGGACGGCACGGTAATCGGGGCGACAATGGACCCGGACCGCACTGACCTGGACCCGGACCTTGAGCGCGGCGACGCCCTGGTGCGCGCCTGTTTGGCCCAGATCGGCATCACGGAGAGTCTGCCGGTGACCTGGCGGGTCGGGGTGCGGGGCGCGACCCGGGACGGCCTGCCCATGGCCGGTACCGCCGGACCGCCCGGCCTGCATCTGGCCCTGGCCCCGCGGCGCAACGGCTGGCTGCTGGGACCGCTGGTGGCGCGCACGGTGGTCGATGAACTCGAGGGCCGGGCGGCCGGGCCGTTCGCCGCGGTCCTCGATCCGCGCCGTCTGGCGTAGCCGTCGCACGGCGTGCCGGCTCGCAGGGGCGTTCCACGGCCCTGGCAGCACCCCGGCGAACCCCGTTAGGGTTTCGTTAACCACGATCGCGCAGCGTCCGGGACTATGACCATCGGAGCGATTCCATCTTCGGGCGGCGTGGAGGCGGCTATTCGGCGCGCGTCGAGTGCCACCGGCGTGGACTTTGACTTCCTGATGAAGACTGCGCGGCGGGAAAGCGCGATGAACCCGTCGGCCCGGGCTCCGACCTCGTCGGCCGCCGGTCTGTTCCAGTTCATCGAACAGACCTGGCTGGCGACCGTCAAACAGCACGGGGCAGAACACGGTTACGGCCAGTATGCCGATCTGATCCACCGTGGCGGCGACGGCAAATGGCGCGTCGAGGGCTCTGCGCGCAATGTGGTTCTGGATCTGAGGTTCGACCCCCAGGCGGCCTCGACCATGGCGGCGGAACTGACGGCCTCGAATGCCGCCTATCTGCGCGGGCGGACCGGCCGGGAACCCGGGGCGGGTGACCTCTACGCTGCCCATTTCCTCGGCCCGAACGGTGCCGCCCAGTTGATGGAGGCCATGGTGGCCCGTCCGGGTGCCAGTGCCGCCGCCCTGTTTCCGCAGGCGGCGTCGGCCAATCGATCGATCTTCTATCGTGACGGTCGCCCGGCCACAGTGGCGGAGGTGCATGCCAATCTGAACCGGTCCGCCGGTGACGGCGCTCCGGCGGCGGGCGTCGGAACGCCAGGCACGCCCGATCTGGGAGAGCGCGAGCGCCTGCTCGCGGCACGACTGGATCGGCTGAAGCAGGATCAGGGCCTGTTGACCCTGCTGCTGGGTCAGAACGGCGACGGCAAGGCGGGCGGATTCGGCGGGGCCTTCGGGCCGGAGCCGGCCCGGGGGGCAGGCTGATCCACAGCTGTTGGTAAACCGGGCGTTAACGATCCGGGTTCACCCTGCATCTTCATCTAGAGTCCGATTCCCCGCAGCGTTTGAAACCCCGAGCGTCCCCGATGACCGCCTTCCGTGCGAGCCTGACAGAGTTCGATATCCGTCGCCTTATCAAGGCGACTGATGCGGATGATCGCGCGGCGGCGGCGCACAAGCTGTGCCGAAGCATGGATCGGGCCGAACTGACGGCCGAAGACCGCGAGGCCGCACAGAAGATCCTGCGGGTCATGGCCGCCGATGCCGCCGAAATGGTGCGCCGGGCGATGGCCGTAACGTTGAAGGCCTCGGACCTAATTCCGCACGATGTGGCCCGGCGTCTGGCTGCCGACGTCGACAGTGTCGCCCTGCCGGTCATCGGCTTCTCGCCCGTGTTCACCGACGACGATCTGATCGAGATCGTCCGCGCCGGCTCGGCCGTGCGGCAGGTGGCGATCGCGGCCCGTCCCAGAGTGTCGCGGGATCTCGCTTCGGCGCTCGCCTCCGATGGCTGCGAGGCCGCGGTGCGGACCCTGGCCTCCAACGACAATGCCGATCTGTCGGAAACCGCCATGGGTGTGGCGGTCGACCGGTTCGGCGACTCGGCCGAAGTGGTCGCGGCGCTCGCCTACCGGCAGGTGCTGCCCCTGTCCGTGACAGAACGGCTGGTGGAACTGGCCAGCGAGGCCGTCCGCGAGCATCTGGTCACCCGCCATGCCGTGGCGCCCGAGACGGCGATCCGGCTGGCGCAGTTTGCCCGCGAGCGGGCGACCGTCGATCTGGTCGATGAAGCCGCGTCAAACGCTGATCTCCCGGCTTTCGTCGCCCAGTTGAATGCGCGCAAGGTCCTGAGTCCGTCATTGATGCTGCGGGCGCTGGCGCGCGGCCAGATGACCCTGTTCGAGCACGGGCTGGCTGAACTGGCGCAGACGCCGCATCACCGGGCCTGGCTGATGATTCATGACGCCGGGCCGCTGGGTCTGAAAGCGATCTATGATCGCGCCGGCCTGCCGCCTCGGCTGTTCCACGCAATCCGTGCCGGCGTCGATACCTGGCGTGCGCTCCAGGCGGAGGGAATCGACACTTCGGGCGATGTGTTCCGTCAGAAGATGCTGGAACGGTTCCTGACCCAGCGACCCAACGCCCCGCGTGACGATCTGGCCTATCTGATGGAGAGACTGGACCATGCTCCGGTCCCGCTCCCGGTCTCGTCCCGATCGGCGGCCTGAACCCGGGCCTCAACGCAAAACGCCCGCCGGGTCGGGCGGGCGTCTGACAGGTCTCAATCGGCCGGTCAGGCCAGGTGGGCGGTGACGCGGGCCTCGAGCGTTTCGGCAAGGATGCGGCCGGTCGGATGTTCGTCGGTCTGGATCTGGTCGCGCACGACGGCGCGGATCGCATCGATATGGGCATCCAGCAGTATCGGAGGGGCGGCCATGCGCTTCTCCGAATCGTCCAGCAGCTTGCATAGAGATCCGGCCAGCCGGGTGACAATCGGATACTGGTATGTACTGCCCAGGCCTTTGAGATCGTGCGCGCGAAAATAGAGGGCTTCCGCCGTTTCCGGTGTGTAGCCGCCGTCACGAATGCCCTGTTGAGCCTGTTCCAGCTTTACGATCTCGTCCTGCAGCCACTGACCGAATTGGGACGACATGGCCTTGAGGGCTTCTTCGGCCTTGGCGATGGCATTGGCGTCGATGCCGCCGAATCCGCCGCCGACCTTCATGCGGAGGGTATTGGGTGGTCGGATGACCTGGGCCGAGTTGCTCACGTCTGAACTCCCGTGGTTGGACGACCCATCATGGCGGAGGCGCTGTTAAGAACCTGTGACTGCTCAGCTATTGAATTGCTCCGCCAGCACCCGTTCCTCAAAGGAGCGACTGGCGTCGAACAGCATGGTCAGGGCGAGGTCGCGGCGTTCCCGAACGTCGACACGGGTGACCCGACGAACCTCGAAACTGTCCGCCGTTGCACTGACGGGACGCTTTTCGGGCTCGAGAACGTCAAAGCGTACGCGGGCCTCATGTGACAACAGGGCACCCCGCCACTGTCGGGGACGGAAGGCGCTGATCGGGGTCAACGCCAGGATGCGCGCATCCAGCGGGATGATCGGGCCGTGCGCCGAGAGATTGTACGCCGTCGACCCCGCAGCGGTCGCCACCATGCAGCCGTCGCAGATCAGTTCCTCGAGCCGGACCGTATCGTCGATCCAGATGCGCAATTTGGCGCTCTGACAGGTCTGGCGAAGCAGGGAGACCTCGTTGATCGCCAGGCCGCTGTGGACCGCGCCGTCCGCATCCCAGGCATCCATCTGCAGGGGATGAATCACCGTGTGCCCCGCAACCGCGAGCCGTTCCAGCAGATGATCTTCCTCGAAATCATTCATCAGGAATCCGACTGACCCGCGGTTCATTCCGAAAACCGGGGTTCGTCGTTCCAGGTTGTCGTGCAGGGTCTCCAGCATGAACCCGTCCCCGCCGAGCGCCACGATGACATCGGCAGCGGCGGGGGAAACCGAGCCGTACCGGGCTGCAAGACGGCCCCGGGCCTGTTCGGCCTCGGGGCGTTCACTCGCGACGAAGGCGATTTTCAGTGGGGGGCGGGGGGGTAGGGGGCTCACCCAGGCACGCAAGCGGAGCGCGGGCTTGAAGTCAAACTTTAGCGACGGCGTTGTCGTGCGCCAACGCGCGGAATGCGCGCGCTGCGGAGGCGGCGGAAATCGAACCGCGGAGCCAGACCTGGGCCCCGTAGGTGCCCGGAGCCCCGTCGTTGAGCAGGCGAATCTCGTTGATCATGGCAACGAAGACGGCCCGGTCGATGCCGACGGCGGAGCAGGCATAGTAGATCGCTTCCGGCGAGCCGGCGTTCAGAGCCCCGCGAACCTCAGCGACGGAAAATCCCCCGAGGGCGGCCAGTCCATGGACAAACAGGTTCAACCGCTTTTCGCGAACCGCCCGGACGAGATAGCTGGGCCGGAGCTGGTCGGCCGCGTGCAGCTTGGCAATCAGCCGGCGCTCCGATTCCTCGAATTCGGTGCTTTCGACGGATGCGAGGGCGAGCGGACTGTCACCGAAGGCCTTGTCGACAGCCTGTTGCACGGAGGTGTCGAGGTGGCTGTCGTCAATCTGGAAGCGCGCTCCGATTGCCTGACGCAGGGCCGTGCCGACCCACTGGTATAGCTGTTCCGCGAGAGCGTCGGTCAGCCTGGGATGGCGGGTCAGCGGCGCGCGCAGGGCCGCGATCCGCCGCGAATGCTCGACCAGTCGCCGGACACCGTCCGGACTGATTTCGGCTGTCCGGTTGGAAGCGAGGGCTGTCAGGGTCGCCGGTTCGGCGCGATCGATAATGGTGTCGGCGACCCGGCCACTGAGCGAGGGACGTCGGGCAACCTCGATCTGGTGTTCGATGGTGGCCTGGACGAGGACCACAATCAGGTCGTCGTCCTGAAGCATCGGGCTGGACGCCAGGATCGGTCGTGCGATCTCGATCTCATCCAGCGCCAGCATGTTGACGAGCGCGTGCGGGGCCCAGTCGGCCTTGGCCAACCGTTCTGCCAGAATCCGACGCACATCCCGTTCGACCTGGTGAGCGAGCATGAGAAGGACTTCGCCCAGGACCTCGGAGAGTTCCTCGGCCGGCGGGTTGGCTTCGCACAGGGTGGTGATGGCGAGGAGCAGTCTCTGCCGATCGTCGCCCGTCCGGCTGCGCGCCAGGGCGAGAAGGTCGCCCAGATGCGCAGTCTCGGCTTCAGGGGTCCACGGCGGGGTGAGCTGGACGAGAACGGTCACGACTGGCTCCGATTTCAGGCCCAGCTGGCATGAGACAGTGAGTTAACTGTGTCGTTTGACGGTGAAGACTTGGTTAAGATGGGCGACGGGCAGGCTGCTCCGGTCTTGACCTGAGGTCCGGTCAGGACGAGCGTAATGGGGTCGGCGCGCGCGCGCCAAAGCGGGAGTATTGATCATGGCGGACGGAACGACGCAGTCCCTGAAATCCCGGGTGTCAGCCGAGGAATGGCAGGTGCGGGTCGACCTGGCCGCCCTCTATCGACTGGTGGCTCTGCACGGGTGGGACGACATGATCTTCACCCATATATCGGCCCGTGTGCCCGGCCCGGAGCATCATTTCCTGATCAATCCGTACGGCTACTATTTCGAGGAGATGACGGCCTCGGCCCTGGTGAAGGTCGACCTTGAGGGCAACGTTGTCCAGGAGACGACGAATTTCATCAATCCGGCCGGCTTCACCATTCATTCGGCGATCCATGCGGCCCGTGAGGACGCCCGCTTCGTTATTCACCTGCACACGGTGGCCGGCGTCGGCGTCGCGGCCCAGAGCCACGGCATGCTGCCGATCAGCCAGAACGCCTGTCTGCTGCAGCACCAGGTTGCCTACCATGGCTATGAGGGGGTGGCGCTGAACCATGACGAGCGACAGAGGATTGTCGCGGACCTGGGGGACAAGTCGCTGATGCTGTTGCGTAACCACGGTACGCTTGCTGTCGGCCCGACGGCGGCGGCGGCCTGGGTCGGCATGTTCTTTCTGGAGCGGGCCTGTGCGCAGCAGGTCGCGGCCCTGTCCGGTGGTCGCGACAATGTTCTGATCGCTCCGGACGCGGCCCAGGCTGAAACGCGGGAGCAGGGCGGCGGCATCGGGATGGTTTCCGCCCTCGCCTGGCCGGGGGCGCTCCGGCAGCTGGACCGGAAATCTCCGGGCTACGACATTTGAGAGTCGCTGCGGCGGGGCTGGCCTGTCTCACCGCAGCACTTGCGGCCGGTGCCGCGCGGGCCGGCCCCTGGGCCCAGCCTCAGGGCCAGGGCCAGGTCATCTTCAAATATGAGGACATGGTCGCCCGTCGTGGCTTTGACGCAGACGGCAGGCTTGCCGACCTGCCTGCCGAGCGCCGGGAGGGTTCCCTCGGCGTGTTCGCCGAATACGGACTGTCCGATCGGCTGACCTTGCAGATCAAGGGGGATTGGCAGCAAGGCGAAGACGCCTTCGTCGACTACGACGGTCGCGGGCCGCTGGAGATCGGCGTGACCTGGCAGGTCTGGCGCGACGCGAAGTCTGCGATCAGCCTCTACGGGGGCTATGCCGATGCCGGGGAAGGCCGCAACGCCGGCTATGCTGCGCCGGGTGTCGGTGATCATGACTGGGAGGCGCGGCTGTCGGTCGGACGATCCATGGCCAACGGGCGCGGCTTTGTCGACCTGCAGGCCGCCCGACGGATTCGCGACGGCTTGCCGGACGAGGCGCGTGCCGATGCGACCGTCGGTGTTCATCTGAACAAGGACTGGATGGTTCTGGGTCAAATGTTCGGCGGTGTGGCCGATGACTCGGGACCGCGCTGGCTGAATGTCGAGACCTCGGTCGTCCGTCGGCTCGGCTCTTTGAGTGTGCAGGCGGGGTGGCGTCAGACGGTGGCCGGTCGCGAGACCCCGGCGGCCGGCGGCGTGATTCTGGCGCTGTGGCGGCGCTTTTGACGCTTTTTCCACTGCCGCGACGAATTGAGACGACGGAATCAGGAACTGCGTCCGTTACAGGAACGCCAGTTGCGTCGATCGCGTAAGCGGTTAAGCCAGCGACCGCTGTCAGGAGTCCGTGTCCGCGTGATCAAACGCCATTTCTTCATCGTTGCCGCGGCTGTGCTGCTGGGCCTGATGGTTCTTGCCGTCGTGCTGAAATTCGTGCTGGCCGATGATGGGAGTGGCGGTGGTCCCGAGGGGCGTGGGGGGCGCGGTGGTGGCCAGGTCGTTTCCCAGGCTGTCGTCAGCCAGCGCACCTTCTCCGACGAAATCCGCGTTCTGGGTGCCGCGCGCGGCCGCCGCTCCGTGAATGTCACCTCTTCGACCACAGAGCTGATTACCCGGGTCCTGTTCACTGACGGCCAGAGAGTCGCGGCCGGTACCCCGCTGGTGGAGTTGCAGGCGCGGGAGGAGGACGCCGGGATCATCCAGGCCCGCGCCCAGGTGGTCCAGGCCCAACGGGAATTTGATCGCTTTCAGGCCCTGGCGGAGCGCGGCATCGCGCCGCGCGTGACGGCCGAGCAAGCGCAGACGGTACTGGAGACAGCCCGGGCAAATCTTTCGGCGGCCGAGGCCCGTCGGGGCGACCGGGTCATCCGCGCCCCGTTCGCCGGGGTGCTGGGTCTGTCCAGTGTGACGCCCGGAACCTTGATCAATCCGGGGGCGGTGATCACCACGCTCGACGACACCAGCGTGATCCGTATCGATTTTCCGGTGCCTGAGCGCTACGTCGGAGTGCTGCGCACGGGCACCAGCATTGCGGCATCCGCCGATTCCCTGCCGCAGGAGTCGTTCATCGGGCGCATCGCCCTGGTCGATACGCGCATCAATGAGCAAACCCGTGCCGTCACCGTGCGGGCCGAGATTCCCAATCCGGGTGGCCGGATCCGGCCAGGCATGCTGATGCGGGTGATGGTCAGCCATGGCCAGCGCCAGGGGCCGGCGGTGCCGGAAGCCGCGGTCCAGTACGAGGGCGATGGTGCCTTCGTCTATCGCATCGCGCGTGGTGACCGGGGCCTGAGCGCCCAGCGTGTCGAGGTCGGTACCGGGGCGGTCGAGGGTGGCTTCGTCGAAATCCTGTCAGGTCTGAACCCCGGCGACCGGATCGTGGGCTCGGGCCTGAACCGCATTCAACCCGGTGCCCCCGTCACCGTGGAGGGTGATGCGCCGGCAGCCGCCCGCAAGGGCTCCACGCGATGATGCTCTCCGACGTCGCGGTGCGACGCCCGGTCTTCGCGGCCGTCGCGGCCATCGTCCTGTGCGTGATCGGCATTGCCGCCTTCTTCTTCCTGCCCGTTCGCGAACTGCCTGATGTCGATCCGCCGATCGTCTCGGTCAGCACCACCTATGCCGGGGCGTCGGCCGAGGTGATCGAGAACCGGATCACCGAGCCGATCGAGCAACAGATCGCCGGGATACAGGGTGTCGAGCGGATCAACTCGACCAGTCGCGACGGTCGTTCCAACGTCAGCATCGAGTTCTCGCTGGACCGGGACATCGATAGCGCCGCCAACGATGTGCGCGACCGGATATCGCGCGTGGTCGGCCGGCTGCCCGATCAGGCCAACCCGCCCGAGGTGGCCAAGGCTGACACTGACAGTCAGCCGATCATGATCCTGTTCCTGCGCTCCAGCGCCATGAACCGGCTGGAGCTGACCGACTATGCGGATCGCTATCTGATCGACCGTCTGGCCACGGTGCCCGGCGTCGCCCTGGTGCAGATCTACGGCGAGCAGCGCTATGCGATGCGAATCTGGCTGGACGCGGCGGCGCTGAGCGCCCGCGGTCTGACGGTGACCGATGTCGAGGCGGCCCTGACCAGCCAGAATGTCGAACTGCCGGCCGGGGCGCTCGAGTCCGGGCAGAAAAACTACACCGTCCGCGTCGCCCGCACCTATGCCCGGGCCGAGGATTTCCGCGAGCTGCCGATCGGCACGCGCGGGTCGGCGGTCGCCGGTTCGAGCACCGGATCGGCCACGACCGGGGTTTCGAGCGGCGCCACAGGCGCGCTCCAGGTCCAGACGGGCTATGTCACGCGGCTGGGCGATATCGCCCGGGTCGAGGAGGGGGCGGAAGAGGACCGTCGCCTGTTCCGCGGCAACGGCCTGGATCAGATCGGTCTCGCCGTAACCCGTCAGGCCCAGTCGAATGACCTGGCCATTTCGGACGGTGTCCGCACCTTGCTGGACCAGGTTCAGACCTCCCTGCCTGAGGGCACGGAGCTGGTGGTCGGTTCCGACAATTCGGTCTTCACGTCGCACGCGATCGACGAGGTTTGGATCACCATCGGCATCTCTCTGGTGCTGGTGGCCCTGGTCAATTTCGTCTTCCTCGGCAGTATCCGCGCGGCGTTCATCCCGTCGATCGTGGCCCCGATCTGCCTGCTGTCGACCTTCATCATCCTGGCTCCGCTGGGCTTCTCCCTGAACCTGCTGACGCTGCTGGCCCTGGTCCTGTCGATCGGCCTGGTCGTCGATGACGCCATCGTTGTGACCGAGAATATTCAGCGCCGTCTCGATCTCGGCGAGCCGCCGCTGGTGGCGGCGGAACGCGGGACCCGTCAGGTCTTCTTTGCCGTGGTCGCCACGACCATCGTCCTGCTGTCCGTTTTCGCGCCCCTGCTGTTCCTGCCCGGCTATGTCGGTCGGTTGTTCGTCGAACTGGCGGCGGCCATCGCCGGAGCCGTGGCCTTCTCGGCCTTCCTGGCGCTGAGCCTGTCACCGATGCTGGCCTCGAAAATCCTGAAACCCGCCAGGAATTCGGGCTGGCTGGCCCGCAACGTCGACCGGGCCATGGACGGATTGAAGCGCTCCTATCGCAATTCGCTGGAGGCCATGCTGGGTCGACGGCTTGCCGTAGCGGGCGTCAGTGGCCTGATCCTGCTGGTGGCCCTGGGAGCGGTCGGCATGTTCCTGACCCTGCCGAATGAGTTGGTGCCGCCCGAAGACCGGGGGCGCGTGTCGATCCGCGTCAACGGGCCCGAGGGGGCCGGTTTCGACTATACCCGCCGCATCATGCTGGGGCTGGAACCGATCCTGGCCGAGTACAAGGCGGCCGGTGAGGTCGACAGCTACCTGATTTCGGCTCCGGGATTCGGCGGCGGCAGCTTCAACTCCGGCAACGCGGTGATGATCCTCCGGGACTGGTCGGCTCGCACGCGTTCGGCCGATGAAATCGCCCAGGAACTGAACGGCAAATTGCGGGCCCAGACCGACGCCCAGGTCAATGCCAGTGTCCCGGGGGCCTTCCAGCGTGGCAGCAGCAATTCCAATTCGATCGAGATGGTGGTGACCGGCTCCGAATACGATGAGCTGTACCGCTGGCTGCAGCCGGTTCTGGCCCGGGCCCAGGCCAATCCGGGTTTCTCGCGGCCGCGCATGAACTATGAGCCCAATGCCCCGCGCCTGCTGGTCAATGTCGATCCGCAGAAGGCGGCCGCCCTGGGCGTGTCGTCCCAGCAGATCGGGCGGACACTGGAGACGATGTTCGGCTCGCGCCGGGCCACCACCTATATCCGCGGGGGTCAGGAATATGACGTGATCCTGCAGACGGAACGCGACAACCGCCGCTCGGTCGGGGACCTCGAGGCCCTCTATGTGGCCACGGGTGGCGGACAGCTGGTTCCGCTGGCCTCGGTGGTGACGACGCGAACCTCGGGCGACACGCCGGACCGGCGGCGGCTGGATCGCCAGCGTGCCATTACGCTGAGCGCTGACCTGAATCCGGGCATGACCATCGCCGATGCGATCACCTTCCTCGATGATGTCGCGGCCGAGCAGCCCCAGGGCGTGGCCACCGTTCAGTGGGGCGGGGCCGCGCGGGACCAGCAGGAGGCCGGTGGTGCGGTGGCGGCGGCCTTCGGCCTGGCGCTGTTGCTCGTGTTCCTGGTTCTGGCCGCCCAGTTCGAGAGCTGGATCACCCCGGCGGTGATCATGCTGACCGTGCCGCTGGCGGCCGCCGGGGGGCTGTTCGGTCTGGTCATGGCCGGGTCCAGCCTCAACATCTACAGCCAGATCGGCCTGATCATCCTGATCGGGGTGGCGGCCAAGAACGGCATTCTGATCGTGGAATTCGCCAATCAGCTGCGCGATCAGGGGCGGACCATTCACGAAGCCATCGTCGAATCCGCGACCCTGCGGCTGCGGCCGATCATCATGACCTCGATCGCCACCGCCTTCGGGGCCCTGCCGCTGGTGCTGTGGCAGGGGGCGGGGGCCGGCAGCCGCCAGACCATCGGGGTGGTGATCTTCTCCGGGGCCATGTTCGCGACCCTGCTGACCCTGTTCGTGGTGCCGGTCATCTATGGCGCGCTGGCCCGGTTCACCCGGTCGCCGGAATACACCGCCCGCAAGATCGAGGCATGGGAGGCCCAGGAGGCCCGCAGCGGAACCGACCCCGCGGCGGACGACCCGGTCAGGGCACCGGCGTAGCCGGGGCGGCCGGCACATAGCCGGTCTCGACCTTGAGCCAGGCGATCACGTCCCGGCGGTCGGTGGCGTCCGCGAGTCCGGGGAAGGTCATCTTGTTGCCCGGCAGGAAGCTGCGCGGGTTCTGCAGCCAGTGGTCGAGGCGGTCAGCGTCCCAAGTGAAGCCGGCGGTCTTCAGGGCGGTCGTATAGTTGTAGTCGGCATGGCTGCCGGCGGTGCGGCCGAAAATGCCCCAGAGGTTGGGGCCGGTCATATTGGGGCCGCCTTCGGCAATCGTGTGGCACGACCGGCATCGGGCGAAGGCGCGGCGGCCATTGTCGAGGTCTGCGGTATTGTAGGGCGAGGGCAGGGCGGCGAGCAGGATGGCCTTTTCGGCGGCCGTGGCCTCTGGTCGGGCCGGGGCAGCGGGGGCCGCTTCGCTGGATCCGGATTGGCCGCAGCCTGCGAGCCCCAGTCCCAGCAGGGTGACGAGGATGAGGGGGCGGGTCATGGCTTACTCCTGTTTCCGGGGCCCTGTGATACCGCATACGCGGGATGCGGCAACGGGTGCGACGATGGAAGGCTGGACGGCATACGGTCGCACCTGATAATCAGTGTCAGATGCAAAGGTGCGGAATTGAACCGCCGGTGAGCCCCATGACCGATACCATTCAACTGAACCTCGCCCGGCGCGGCGACCGGGGCGTGATCATCCAGGTCGGCGACCATTGTCACCACGATGAGCACGCGATCGAGCTGGAGCGCCGGCTGCTGGAACTGGGGTTCGTCGAGGGCGCGCGGGTCGAGATGCTGCATGAGGGCCTGTTCGGTCGCGACCCGATCGCCCTGAAGGTCGACGACATGCGGGTGGCCCTGCGCCGCCACGAGGCGGCCAGCCTCAGTCTGCGTCTCGAGAGCGTGATCGCCGCCTGATGGACATGGCCACGCGTCTGACCCGGGTCGCCCTGGTCGGCAATCCCAACAGCGGCAAGACCGCCCTGTTCAATGCCCTGACCGGTGCCCACCAGAAGGTGGCCAACTACGCCGGCGTCACCGTCGAGCGCAAGGAGGGCCATGTCCGCACCGCGACCGGCCGGAGTCTGTCGGTGCTGGACCTGCCGGGCACCTATTCGCTGCGGGCGCGCAGCCCGGACGAGGAAGTCACCCGCGACGCGGTACTGGGAAGACTGGCGGGCGAGACGCCGCCGGATGTGATCGTCTGCGTCGCCGACGCGACCAATCTGCGGCTGGTGCTGCGGCTGGTGCTGGAGCTGAAACAGGTCGGCCGGCCGATGCTGCTGGCGCTGAACATGTACGACATCGCCCAGCGCCAGGGCCTGCGCATCGACCTCGACGCGCTCAGCGCCGAGCTGGGCCTGCCGATCGTGACCACGGTGGCCACGCGCAAGCGCGGCATCGACGATCTGGTCGCGGCCGTCGAGGCGCGGATCGAGGAAGGCCTGCCCCTCGGCGACAATGCCTGGCTGGCCCCGGACGCGGCCGGCCTGCGGACCGCGGCGCGCGAGGCCGAGCGGATCATGAAGGCCTGTGTGAAGCCGCCGCTGCGGCCCGACACCCTGACCGGCCGGATCGACACGGTGCTGCTGCATCCGGTCGGCGGTCTGATCATCCTGTTCGCCCTGTTGTTCGTCATGTTCCAGGCCGTGTTCAGCTGGGCCACCCCGGCCATGGACGCGATCGAGGCCGGGTTCGGCCTGCTGGGGGCCGGCGTCGCCACGGTCATTCCGGACGGCCTGATGCAGAGCCTGCTGATCGACGGCATCATCTCGGGCGTCGGCAGCGTGCTGGTCTTCCTGCCGCAGATCGTGATCCTGTTCGCCTTCATCATCATGCTGGAGGACTTCGGCTACATGGCCCGGGCCGCCTTCCTGATGGACCGGATCATGGGTGGGGCCGGGCTGCACGGGCGGGCCTTCATCCCCCTGCTGTCCAGCTTCGCCTGTGCGATTCCCGGCATCATGGCGACCCGGACCATCGACAGCCGTCGCGACCGGCTGACGACCATCCTGGTCGCGCCGCTGATGACCTGTTCGGCGCGGATCCCGGTCTACACCCTGATCATCGCCGCCTTCATTCCGCAGCAGCTGGTCTGGGGCTTCGCCAATCTGCAGGGGCTGGTGATGTTCGGCCTCTATGCCGCGGGCATCATCAGCGCCCTGGCCGTGTCGTTCGTGATCCGGCGCGTCTTCTGGCGCGGCGCGGTCGAACCCTTCATGATGGAGCTGCCGTCCTACAAGCTGCCGGACCTCAAGTCGGTGCTGATGAACCTGTGGATCCGGGCCCGGATCTTCCTGGAGCGGGCCGGGCGGATCATCCTGCCGCTGATGGTGGTGATCTGGGTGCTGTCGACCTTCCCCTACCCGCCCGAGGGCGCGACCGGACCGGCCATCGACTACAGTTTCGCGGGGATCCTCGGTCACTGGCTGGAGCCGATCTTCCGGCCGATCGGCTTCAACTGGGAGATGGTCATCGCCCTGGTGCCCGGCATGGCGGCGCGCGAGGTGGCGGTGG
The DNA here is from genome assembly GCF_963975535.1 of uncultured Brevundimonas sp. Lineage (GTDB taxonomy): Bacteria > Pseudomonadota > Alphaproteobacteria > Caulobacterales > Caulobacteraceae > Brevundimonas. The sequence continues at coordinate 60,514 of NZ_CAXBHE010000006.1, forward strand.
CCGCCCTGGGCACCGTCTATGCCATCGCCGACGCCGAGAGCAACACCGGGGCCCTGTCCACGGTGCTGGCCGCCCACTGGTCGCTGGCCACGGGCCTGTCCTTCCTGGCCTGGTATGTGTTCGCGCCGCAGTGCGTGGCCACCCTGGGCGTGGTCAAGCGCGAGACCAACAGCTGGAAATGGATGTGGATCATGGTCGCCTATATGACGGCCCTGGCCTATCTGGCGTCGCTGGTGACCTATCAGGTGGCGGTGGCCCTGGGCGCGGGCTGACCTGAACACCGGTCCCGTCCGGGGCCGGGACATGGTGCCGGTTGCAGGATTCGAACCCGCGACATCCAGTTTACAAAACTGGCGCTCTACCAACTGAGCTAAACCGGCCCGATGCGCCCGGACGGCGGTCCTTATGCTGAAGCACGGACCGCGATGCAAGATGCCCGTCAGTCGGGATCGAGGGCGGCGGCGATGCGGTCGGCCAGCGGGCGCAGGGCGGCGGGGCCGGCCATCGGGCCGTCGCCGTGACCCTTCAGGGCCCGGTCGGTCCAGCGCGGGATGATGTGGAAATGCAGATGGAAGATGGTCTGGCCCCCGGCCTCGCCGTTGAACTGCTTGATGCTGATCCCGTCGGGCGACAGCGCACGGTCCACGGCGCGGGCGGTGCGCTGCACGGCCGCCGTCAACCGGGCCAGCACCTCGGGCTCGACCTCGAGCAGGTTGCGGGCCTGCGAGGTCTTGGAGATCACCAGCACATGGCCCTCGGACTGGGGAAACACGTCCATGAAGACGAGGACGTGATCGTCTTCCCAGACGGTCACGGCGGGAACCTCGCCGCGCAGGATTCTGGCGAAGATGTTGTCGGGATTGTAGGGGCCGGTCAGACTCATGGGATCTCCTCGTCGGGGACAGGCTATCAAAGCGGAGCGGACAGGGGGAGCCCGAAGGCGCACCCTGCGTTATCGTGGCGCGGCCATCGACAGGAGACGACATGCTGAGATTCCTCGTACAGGCCGTGGTCACCGCCCTGGGGCTGTGGCTGGCGGCGCGTCTGATCCCGGGGGTCGATTTCGCCTCGACCGGGTCGCTGATCGCCGCGGCCCTGCTGCTGGGCATCGTCAATGCCGTGGTGCGGCCGGTCCTGGTGTTCCTGACCTTGCCCATCACCCTGGTGACCTTCGGCCTGTTCCTGCTGGTGGTGAATGCGGCGACGATCGGCATCGTCGCCTGGCTGCTGGGCGGCTTCACCGTGGCGGGGCTGTGGCCGGGCATCGGCACCGCCGTGGTCACCGGTCTGGTCAGCTGGATCGCCGGTTCGATGATCGGCGATGACCGGAGCTATGGCCGGCGCGACTGAGGGCAGGCTGAAACCCCGCACGCCGGTTCGGCGACGGTGAGGGGGCATGGGCGGAGCGCCGGGCGTCCGCCCGGAGACCGTAGGGGTTAGTGTTTCGGCGAACGTCAGACGCTCCGCGCGGACGGGTTTCCACATGCCCGGACCGTGGGCCTCGCTGTTGACGAGGGGTCCTTCTGCACACGGCGGGCAGGGATGGCAGCGACCATCTCCTGGACCGGTGCGGGTCTCCGCCCCGCCCCCTCGGCCGTCCGGCTTTTCACCCGGCTCGACCTCGCATCCCCGCGGCCAGCGACCCCGACAGGGGATCCGGCTCCGGGTTGCGCCCGCTCCATCCGCTCCCGCCGCCGCTGCGGATCGCCGGCCGAGCGAGCCCCCCGGGCGACGGGACCGGGGTATTATCGGCGCGGCTGGAGATGAGGCGGGAAGATTGGCGGAGGAAAAGGCCAGGGGATTGATCGGGCTGGGGTTTGGGCAGCGCCGATAGGAGGATTTTTGGCAAACACCTCGCATCCCCGCTGTCGTCATCCTCCGGCGAGGCGTAGCCGAGACCGGGGGACCCAGCGGCGCCGCAGCGCAGCGAAGGCGAAGGGCCCCGTGCCGACCGTGCCTGAACAGGTCGCGCTCCGCGCGCCGCTGGGTCCCGGGGTCTGCGCGGCTGCGCCGCTTGCCCCGGGATGACGAAAGCATTGGGGGTGAATGAAGTTGTTTCACCCGGGTAATATTGACGCGCCGGATTTACCCGGGTAAATCCGCGTCATGACCCAGGCCCCTGACCTTACCTGTACCGCCTTCGCCGGCCATCGCCTGATCGGACGGGGGACGCCGCAAGACGTTGTGGCGGCGGTCATGGCGGCGGCTGAGGCGGGCGAGGCGGCAGTGCTGGTGTTCGATGACGCCGACGCCCGGCCGCTGGAGTTCGACCTGCGTGGCGACCTGGCGGTGGTGCGGGCGCGGCTGGCCCCGGCGGCGGCTGTGCCCGAGAAGCGCGGACCGGGGCGGCCGAAACTGGGGGTGACGGCGCGCGAGATCACCCTGTTGCCGCGCCACTGGGACTGGTTGGCGACCCAGCCGGGCGGGGCCTCGGTCGCCCTGCGCAAACTGGTCGAGGCGGCGGCGCGGGCGTCTGAGGGGCCGGACCGGGTGCGCAAGGGGCGCGAGGCCGCCTATCGTTTCATGACCGCCGTGGCCGGGGATCTGCCGGGCTATGAGGATGCGACGCGGGCGGTGTTCGCGGGGGATGCGGACGGGTTCGCGGCGGCGACGGCGGGCTGGCCGGAGGCGGTGCGGGACTATGCGGCGGGGTTTGTGGCGGGGGTGTAGGGGCGGACTACCCTTCTCCCCTTGCGGGAGAAGGTGGCCGAGCGGAGCGAGGTCGGATGAGGGGTCGCATCAGCGGCACCGATCAATCCCGGATCAGCCTCGCCTCCGACGCCGCGAGGATCGCCCCGATGACCTCATGCCCCCGGTTCTCAATTTGCGCGTTGGGAAATCTCAGCACCCGGAAACCTTGCCCGGTCAGCCATTCATCCCGCGCGACGTCCTCGGCACGATCTTCATGCTGCGGCCCGTCAGCCTCAACGATCAGCCGGTGTCTGAAGCAGAGAAAATCGACGATGTATCGCCCGATAACCACTTGGCGACGGAATTTCAGCCCGGCTAGTTTCCGATCTCGCAGCAGCTTCCATAACCGGCGTTCGTACAGCACCGGATCATGCCGCATTTCTTTCGCACGTTGTTTCAGCCACGCGTCCATAGATTGCATTCTGGCCAGTCAGAGGGCGGCTGTCGAGAGGCCGGCGCGACCCCTCATCCGACCTCGCTCCGCTCGGCCACCTTCTCCCGCAAGGGGAGAAGGGCGCGGTGGGGCCAGTGGTGTTATGTTGAGCCCCTGGATCTGCTTCCGCTGGCGTGAAGGAGGATGCGAGGATGTCGAAATCTGCGATTACCACTGACCGTTTCGCCAGCATCGGCCATCCCGACGACTGGCTGAAGAACCCGACCCCGGGCGATGTCCTGCTGGAGGACTTTCTCAAACCCCTGGGTATGAGCCAGACCGCCCTGGCCAAGGCCATCGGCGTGCCGCCGCGCCGGATCAACGAGATCGTGCTGGGCAAGCGCGCGGCGACCGCCGACACGGACCTGCGCCTGACCCGCTACTGGGGGCTGAGTGCGGGGTTCTTCCTCGGACTACAGATCGACCACGACCTGCTGGAGCAGCGGCGGAAGATGGGGGCGGCGTTGGAGATGATCACGCCGAGGGCGGCTTAGTGCCGTCAGACGTCGATATCGCGCACGAGATCGCTCAAATCTTCGCCGCGCTGGAAAGCCTCCACGAGAAAGGCCTGCCGGGAGCACGCGCAAACAAGGTGCGGCGGGAGGTCATCCACTTTCTTTGGGAGATTCGCGCAGAAGCGAAATTTTCGCAAAGTCGTCCACATTCACTGCTGGCGCGCGCTTATCGCGAGTCCGGCGCGAAGGACGAATTGACCTACGAGCATTCCATCCCGCTTGCCACGATCATGCCGCGCCTACGTAGTGCGGCCGGAGATGGAGCCGCTATGCTCGATCTGCTGAAGCGATACGTTCAGCCAGTCATTGTTCTCAAGAGCGAAAGCAAATTGTTGGCCAGCGCGGGACTGAACGCGAGTTTGCCGCTGGATGCACTCGATGACGATCGCCGCTCGCGATACCTTGCCTGCGGAATAGCGATCGAAACCTAACCCACCTTCACCCTTGTTGCCGCCTCCGGCAGGTCCTCCCCGAACGCGCGCTGGTAGAATTCGGCGATCGTCGGCCGTTCCAGCTCATCGCACTTGTTCAGGAAGGTCAGGCGGAAGGCGAGGCCGACGTCGCCTTCGAAGATGATGGCGTTCTGGGCCCAGGTGATGACGGTGCGGGGGCTCATGACGGTGGAGATGTCGCCGTTCATGAAGGCGTTGCGGGTCATGTCGGCGACGCGGACCATGGCGGCGATGCGGCGTCGGCCCTCGGCGTCATTCCACTCGGGCACCTTGGCGGCGACGATCTCGCCCTCGACGTCATGGTCGAGGTAGTTGAGCGTAGTGACGATACTCCAGCGGTCCATCTGGCCCTGATTGATCTGCTGGGTGCCGTGGTACAGGCCCGAGGTGTCGCCCAGGCCGATGGTGTTGGTGGTGCTGAACAGGCGGAACCATTTGTTCGGGCGGATGACGCGGTTCTGGTCCAGCAGGGTCAGACGGCCCTGGGCCTCGAGCACGCGCTGGATCACGAACATCACATCGGGGCGGCCGGCGTCATATTCGTCGAACACCAGGGCGACCGGGCGCTGGATGGCCCAGGGCAGCATGCCCTCGCGGAATTCGGTGATCTGCTTGCCGTCCTTGAGGACGATGGCGTCCTTGCCGACCAGGTCGATGCGGCTGACGTGGGCGTCCAGATTGACGCGGACCATCGGCCAGTTCAGCCGGGCCGCGACCTGCTCGATATGGGTCGACTTGCCGGTGCCGTGATAGCCCTGGACCATCACCCGACGGTCGAAGGCGAAGCCGGCGCAGATGGCCAGGGTGGTCTGCGGGTCGAAGCGATAGGCGTCGTCGACGTCGGGCACATGGCTGTCGCGCGTCTCGAACATCGGCACGATCATGTCGGAATCGACCCCGAAGGCCTCGCGGACCGTCACCCTGCGGTGCGGTTCCAGCGTCAGCAGGGGATCGGGCGTGGCGTCGAGGGGAGAGGTCATGGACAGACACTTATGAAACCGCAGGGGCGGGGTCCAGCGTCGCGGGCGCGGAATTCGCCGGGACCCTTTACGAAACGCGGCCGCAGGATTAATAACTGACTGGTCAGTTATTAAAAGGACGCCCATGCTGCCGCCCGGCGAACCGAAATTCCGCCGTCGTCCCGCCGAGCGGCCGGCCGAGATCCTGGCGGCGGCGCTGGAGGTGTTCGCGGCGCGGGGCTATGCGGCGACCCGGCTCGAGGACGTGGCGCGGCGGGCCGGCGTGTCCAAGGGCGCGCTGTATCTGTATTTCGAGACCAAGGAAGACCTGTTCCGGGCCGTGGTCGAAACCGCCGTCGGCGGCAATCTGGCGCACCTGAAGGACCTGGCCGGAACCGGGGTGGCGTTCGAGACGGCGGTGCGGGCCGGGGTGGGTCTGCTGGCGCAGACCGTGGCGAGCGACCGGCGGGTGTCGGGCGTGGTGCGGCTGGTCATCGTCGAGGGGCGCAACCTGCCGGAACTGGCGACCATCTGGCACGAGACGGTGGTCGTGCCGGCCCTGGGCGTGATCACCGGCCTGATCCGCGCGGGCCAGGCCCGGGGCGAGGTCCGTTGCGGCGATCCGCGTCTGTTCGCCATGGGCCTCATGGGGCCGATGCTGCTGGGCGTGCTGTGGCGCGAGACCTTCGAGCCGATCGGGGCCGAGCCGGTGGATATCGAGGCGCTGGCGGCGCAACATCTGGACACGGTGCTGGGAGGCATGCGGCCATGAGGCGGATTCGACCGGTTGCGGGGATCGTCGCGGTGCTGGCGCTGGCGGCGCTGCTGGTCTGGGGCCTGGTCCTGCGCGGCGGCGAGCCACGCACCCTGTCGGGCTATGTCGAGGGCGATCTGATCTATCTGGCGGCCCCGGTCCCGGGCGCGGTCGAGGCCCTGTATGTGCGCGAGGGCGAGCGGGTCGCGGCGGGCGGCCGCACCTTCCTGATCGATCCGCAGGTGTCGCAGGCCCAGGCCGAGTCGGCGGCGGCGGCCCTGGCGGCGGCCGAGGCCCGTGCCGAGGACCTGCGCAAGGGCCAGAGGGCCCAGGAACAGGCGGTCTATGACGCCCAGCTGGCGGCGGCCGAGGCACAGCTGCGACAGGCGGAGGCCAGCTACAACCGTATCGCCCCGCTGGTGGCGCGCGGCATTTACGCCCCGGCGCGGCTGGATCAGGAGCGGGCGGCGCGCGACACGGCCCGGGCCCAGGTCGAGACGGTGCGCCGCCAGCGCGCGGTCGGGGCGCTGAGCGCCCGCGCCGACGCCATCCGGGCCGCCGACCAGCAGGCGGCCCAGGCGCGGGGCGGACTGAGCGGGGCCGAGGCGGTGCTGCGGACCCTGTCGCCGCGGGCACCGACCGGGGCGCGGGTGCAGCAGGTCTTCTTCCGCCAGGGCGAATGGGCCCAGGCCAACCAGCCGGTGCTGGCCCTGCTGCCCGACAGCCGCATCAAGCTGCGCTTCTTCGTACCGGAGCGGACGGTCAACCTGTACCGGCCGGGCGGCACGGTACGGTTCGGCTGTGACGGCTGTTCCGGCCTGCGCACGGCACGGATTTCGTGGGTCAGCGCCACCGCCGAGTTCACGCCGCCGGTGCTGTACAGCCGCGGCAGCCGCGACCGGCTGGTGTTCATGGTCGCGGCCACGCCCGAGGACCCGACCTCGCTGAACCCCGGCCTGCCGGTCGATGTCGTGCCGCTGGACGACGCGCGGTGAATGAAACCCCGCCAGTCCCCGGAGAGGGCCCCGCCATCGACGTGCGCGGGCTGAACAAGGCGTTCGGGGCCCTGCAGGCGGTGCGCGACTTCGGCATCACCGTGGAAAAGGGCCGGATCTGCGGCTTTCTGGGCCCCAATGGCGCGGGCAAGACCACGACCCTGCGCATGCTGTGCGGCCTGCTGAAGCCCGACAGCGGCGAAGGCACGGTGCTGGGGCTTGATGTGCTGGCCCAGGCGCGGGCGATCAAGCGGCGGGTCGGCTATATGACGCAGAAATTCTCGCTCTACGAGGACCTGTCGATCGAGCAGAACCTGGTGTTCATGGCCCGGGTCCATGAGCTGGACCGGCGTCAGCAACGGGTCGAGGCGGCGCTGGTGAAACTGGGCCTGATCGACCGGCGGGCGCAGCTGGCCGGGACCCTGTCCGGCGGCTGGAAGCAGCGGCTGGCACTGGCGGCGGCGACGTTGCACGAACCGGACCTGCTGCTGCTGGACGAGCCGACGGCGGGGGTCGACCCCGAGGCGCGGCGCACCTTCTGGGACGAGATCCACGCCCTGTCGGCGGACGGGATGACGGTGCTGGTCTCGACCCACTACATGGACGAGGCCGAGCGCTGTCACGAGATCGTCTATATCGCCGCCGGCCGGATCCTGGCGCGGGGCACGGCCGACGCGATCATCGACGGGGCGGGGCTGGTGACCTTCCTGGCCGAGGGGCCGGGGGCCGACCGGCTGGCCCCGCAGCTGCGCGGGCAGCCCGGGGTCGAGATGGCCACGGCCTTCGGTACCACCCTGCATGTGTCCGGCCAGGACCGGGCGGCGCTGGAACAGGCCATCGCCCCGCTGCGCCAGCCGCCGCTGACCTGGACCGAGACGCGGCCGACGCTGGAGGACGTGTTCATCCATCTGATCGCCGGTCTGAGGCAGGAGGAGGCGGCCTGATGGTGTCGCTCAGCCGCACCTGGGCCGTGATGTCCAAGGAGTTCATCCAGCTGACCCGCGACCGGCTGACCTATGCGATGATCCTGATCATGCCGATCGTGCAGCTGCTGCTGTTCGGCTATGCCATCAACAACGATCCGAGGCAGCTGCCGACGGCGGTGCTGGTGCAGGACCGGGGGGTGATGGCGCGGCCGGTGCTGAACGCCCTGACCAACACCGGCTATTTCCGCATCACCGTCGCCGCCAACAGCCAGGCCGAGCTGGACCGGGCGCTGGCGCGCGGTGACGTACAGTTCGCCGTGGTGATCCCGGCCGATTTCAGTCGCAAGGTGGTGCGCGGGCAGAAGGCGTCGATCCTGGTCGAGGCCGACGCGGCGGATCCCTCGGCCGTCGGCGGGGCCGTGTCGGCGCTGGCGGGCCTGCCTGCCCAGGCGCTGGCCCGCGAGCTGACCGGACCGCTGGCCCGCTCCGGCGGTGCCCCGCCGTTCGAGGTGGTGGTCCACCGTCGCTACAATCCCGAGAACATCACCGCCTTCAATGTGGTGCCCGGGCTGCTGGGCATCATCCTGTCGATGACGCTGGTGATGATGACGGCCCTGGGCATGGCGCGCGAACGCGAGCGCGGCACGATGGAGGCGCTGCTGGCCACGCCGGTGCGGCCGATGGAGGTGATGATCGGCAAGCTGACGCCCTATGTCCTCGTCGGGGTGATCCAGGCGGCGCTGATCCTGGTGCTGGCGCGGCTGCTGTTCGCGGTGCCGATGAGCGGCGGCTGGCTGGCGCTGAGCCTCGGGTTGCTGCTGTTCATCGTCGGGTCGCTGGCGCTGGGCTTTTTGATCTCGACCGTGTCGCGGACCCAGCTGCAGGCGATGCAGATGTCGTTCTTCTACATGATGCCGTCGATCCTGCTGTCGGGCTTCATGTTCCCGTTCCGCGGCATGCCGGAGTGGGCCCAGGTGATCGGCTCGATCATTCCGGTGACCCATGTGCTGCGCGTGGCCCGCGGCTCGCTGCTGAAGGGCAGCGGGGTGATGGACTCCTGGCCCAGCCTGGCGGCGTTGGCCGCCTTCCTGCTGGCGGTCGGGACCCTGGCGATGATTCGCTATCGCACGACCCTGGACTGAGCGGCACGGCCGCCCGGTTCAGGGGCAGGGACGGATCAGGCCAGGCCGGCCTTCTTCAGGATTTTCCAGGCGCGGATCACGCTCTGCAGCTTGGCCTCGGCCCCGCGGTCGCCGCCGTTGGTGTCGGGGTGAAACCGCTTCAGCATCTCGTGGTAGCGGGCCTTGATGTCCGACTTTTCGGCCCCCGGCTCGAGGCCGAGATCGGACATGGCCGCGCGTTCCAGCTTGCCGACGCGATGGTCATCGGCCGGATTGACCTGTTCCCGGGTGCGGCGCTCGAACAGGCCGAAACTGTCGTTCCACGAGCCGGCGGCCCCGGTGTGGGCCTTGCCCAGCTTGGCGGCATTGCCCGCCGCCTCGCGCGAATTCTTGCTGGCCTTCATGTCCCAGGTCGGGCGGCCACCGGTCATGGCCTCGTTCTCCTGGGCGGCGCGGACCTGGCCCTCGCTCATGCCGGCGTAGAAATTCCAGTTCTTGTTGTAGGCCCCGGCGTGGGACTGACAGAAGTCATAGAAGTCGTTCAGCCGCTCGCGCGACTTGGGGGCGCGGGCGGTGGCGGCCTTGCTGCAGTCCGGCCAGTCGCACGCCTTCTCGCCCGGCTTGAGGTGCAGGACGTCCTTCTCCGCCGCCTCTTCCTCGGCGCGTTGCGGCTTGATCCGCATATCCTTGAATCGGGGCGTGTATTGAAAAGAGGCGGTCATGGCCGCAAGTGTAGGGGGGAATTGGTCATCATCAAGGAACTACCGATGCCGGAAGGCCCGATCGCGACAATTATCCGCGAAAAACTGACATCTGCGCTGAATCCGGAACGGCTGGACATCGAGGATGACAGCGGGCGGCACGCCGGACACCATCATGACGGCGGCATGGACGGTACAGCGGGCGGCGAAAGCCATTTCAATCTGACGGTGGTGGCCAGCGCGTTCGAGGGCCTGGGGCGGCTGGCGCGTCAGCGTAGCGTAACGGCAGCCCTGCGCACGGAATTGGCCGGACCGGTTCACGCCCTGTCAATCCGGACCCTGACCCCGGCCGAAGCCGGCGACGACAGGCCGTCTACGTCCAATCCCTAGGTAGAATCACGTTCACCTCATCTTAGCGGGTTGGGTCTTAGCGTCACGCCGGGTTGTTATCCGTGGGGCGGCAAATGGTTGAATCCGATGCGATAGACAAGGGTCTGGCCGGTGATCAGCGTCCCGGAGAGGCCGCGCAGGCCCTGCGGGCGATTCTGCAGACCCAATATCTCCGCTATCTGATTATCTTCAGCTGGGCCCTCGGCCTGCTGGGCACCATCGGCGTCGGTCTGGCGGCCATCTGGCTGGTCAGCACCCTGGCCGCCGGCACGATTCGCGGAGCCGTCGAAAAGCGCATCAGCGACCGGGTCGGCACCGGATGGGGCCTGGTCTTCCCGGCCGTGGCGACCATCACGACCGCCGTCTGGGCGACCGCGCCGCTGCTGGCCTGGTTCTCCGACGCGCCGTTCGGCCGCGCCCTGGCCATGACCCTGCTGGTCTGCGGTTATGTGCTCGTCTTCTCGCAGCTTCGAAGCTCTCCGCGTCAGGCCCTGGTGATTTCGTCGCCCTACGGCCTGGCCGCCCTGATCATTCTCGGGAGCCTGTGGGGCACGCCGATGTTCTGGTCCTTCCTCGGGGTGGTGCCGTTCACGGCCGCCGGCCTGTTCGTCCTGGTGATGATGACGATGCTGCGGGAAGAGCGGATTCGCGCCTTTCAGGAGCATCAGGCCCATCTGATCGAGGAGCTGGAGACAGCGCGGGACCGCGCCAACGCCGCCAGCGACGCGAAATCCAACTTCCTGGGAGTCATCTCCCACGAGCTGCGCACGCCGATGAACGGCGTCCTGGGCGCGGCCCAGCTGCTGAGCGCCACGCGACTGGAAGAGACCCAGCGTGAATACCTGTCGATCATCCGCAACTCGGGCGACAACCTTCTGTCACTGCTGAACGACATTCTCGACATGACCAAGATCGAGGCCGGCAAGATGACCTTTGATGTCGTCGATGTCGTGGTCGAGGACCTGCACAAGCGGGTGGTGGGGCCGTTCCAGGCCCAGGCCGAGGCCAAGGGTCTGGACTTCCGGATGGTGTTCGAGGGCGAAAGCCCGGCGGTGGTCCGGAGCGATCCGCTGCGGGTCTGTCAGGTGATCCAGAACCTGCTGGCGAATGCGGTGAAATTCACCGACACCGGGGCCGTCACCTATACGGTCCGTGGCGAGCGTCTGTCGGACAAGGTCGTGCGGTTCGACTATGAGGTGCGGGATACCGGAGCCGGTATCGCGACCGCGGATCTGGAACGCCTGTTCCAGCCGTTCACCCAGGTCGACGGCTCCTCGACCCGCCGGTTCGGGGGCACCGGGCTGGGCCTGACGATTTCCCGGCGCATGGCCAATATCATGGGCGGCGACATCTCGGTGACCTCCACCTATGGCGAGGGCTCGACCTTCACCTTCAGCGTCGAGGCCGAAGTTGTCGAATGGGCCCGGATCGCCCCGGCCGAGGCGATCGAGGCCGAGGTCGGCGACGGACGGCATCTGACGGTGCTGGTGGTCGAGGACCATCCGGTCAATCGCATGATCCTCGAGGCCTGGATGGGATCCGCCGGCCACGTCTCGGCGACAGCGGAGAACGGCCAGATCGCCGTGGACATGGCCCAGAGCCAGGCGTTCGATCTGATCATCATGGACGTCAACATGCCCGTTATGGACGGGCTCACGGCGACGCGGGCGATCCGAGACAGCGCCGGGCCGAACGCCGAAACCCCGATCGTGGTCCTGTCCGCCTCGGCGCGGAATGAGGACCACGAGGCGGGTCTTGCCGCCGGGGCCGACGCCTATCTGAACAAGCCGATCGACTTTACGGCCCTGGCCCGGGTGATGAACCAGGTCGGGTCCGGGCGTGACGCCCTGCGGGCGCTGACGGCCGAAGGCGGCCAGGTCGCCGCCGCCTGACCTGAAGCCGGACGGTCGCCGCGCGGGGGCTGAGCGGTTCAGACGGTTGTCTGGCCTGACACCCGGCCGACCTGCCAGGCGGGGTCACGGTCCCCGGTCAGGCCGACCAGCTGCAGAAAGCCGACGACGGCGATGGCCCGTGCCGGTTCGGCCCGGGCCAGGAACATCTGTGGCGGGGCCTCGGCCCGAACCAGCAGCGGCAAGACCAGCCAGCGTTCACTGAAGCGACGGACATCGATGTTCGGGTCGGTCTTCAGATGGGGGCAGTATTTCAGCGACCGGTCGACACAGGCCCGATGCAGCGGGGCGATCGCGCCCGCATCGATCCGGACCTGATCGTCGGCGACGGCGGCGGGCAGCCCCTCGATCAGACGGCCGTTTCTCAGGCTTCCGGCACTGACCGGGTGGGCGACCTGGGTCCAGCGATCATCGGCCGGGGTCGGCCGGCCGCACATCGGGCACAGCATGCGACCGATTGTCAGGCGCTGGCGGACCGCGTGGTTCTGTGAATACAGCGGCCTGCCGACGCCGGGGCTGTCCTGCTGGACGATGGCCAGGGCCCCGCCGACGGTGGGGCAGGGACGGACGCCGAGAACCGGCTCCGCGGTCCAGCGGGTAACCCAGGGGACATCGATGCCGACCCTGAGCGAGGATTTCTGCACGGTGTGCTCCGGTCGGCCATCTGCGGGGGACATCCTTTCCCCCGCCTGTAATGAATTGCGGGCCCCGGGGTTCACATCCGGGCACAGGACGTTAGACCCGGACCATGACCAACCTCGAAGCTCCCCTGATTGATGCGGTGGCCGCCGGCCAGAAGGCGATCACGATCGATGCCGCCGTCCTGGTCAAGCTGACCGACATGGCCGGCAATCTGGCCATCAACCTGACCATCGCCCTGCTGATCCTGACCGCCACGGTGTTCGTGTCGCGCTGGGCCTCGAAGGTCACGCGACGGGCCCTGTCGCGGGTTCGCGGCTTCCAGGACGACCAGACGGTGCTGACCTTCGCGGCCCAGGTGGTGCGGGTGGTGGTCTATGTGATCGGTCTGATTGCGGTGCTGCAGCGGCTGGGCGTGCAGACGACCTCGATCATCGCGGTCCTCGGTGCCGCCTCCCTGGCGGTCGGTCTGGCCCTGCAGGGGACCCTGGCCAACGTGGCCGCGGGCGTGGTGCTGCTGGTCCTGCGTCCCTACAAGGTCGGGGACCTGATCGATATCGCCGGCGCGAGCGGCACGGTGCAGCGGCTCGACCTGTTCACCACCCAGATGGCCAATGCCAGCAACCACAAGATCGTCGTCCCGAACGGCAAGGTGCTGGGCGAGGTGATCATGAACCTGTCGGGCCAGAAGACCCGGCGCATCGAGATCGATTTCACCGTCGGCTATGGCGAGGATCTGGCCCAGACCCGGGCGGTGCTGGCGACCATGGCCGGGGCCCATGCCAAGGTCCTGAAGGATCCGGCCCCGTGGACCGGCGTGACCGGTCTGCTGGACAGCGCCGTGCAGGTGACCCTGCACGCCTGGGTCAAGTCGGGTGACTTCTGGCAGAGTCAGGCGGACCTGATGCAGGCCGGCAAGGAGGCGCTGGACGCCGCCGGTATCGAAATCCCGTTCCCGCACCAGGTCGAGGTCCCGGCCAAGGGCGCGTCCTTCGCCCGTATCCTCGCCGAGCCGGCTGACGAACCAAGGGGAGACTGACCGGTGCGTTACGACTTCGGGTCCGACAACACGGCCGGCATGGCCCCGGCGGCGCTGGCGGCGATCGTCGCGGCCAATGACGGTTTTGCCCGCGCCTACGGAGCGGACGACGTCACCGCCCGCGCCGCCGACCAGATCCGCGGCCGGCTGGACGCCGATGCCGAGATCCGCTTCGTGTTCAGCGGCACGGCGGCCAATGCCATCGCCCTGTCGATGCTGGCCTTTCCACACGAGGCGGTACTGGCGCACCACGCCGCCCACATCTGCACCGACGAGACCGGGGCCCCCGGTTTCTTCGGCCAGGGCGTCGGCCTGATCGGCCTGCCGGGCTTTTCGGGCAAGATCGAGCCGGCCGCCCTCAATGCGGCCCTGGCCGAACCCGAGGTCGGTCACCGTCAGCCGGCAGCCGCCCTGTCGCTGACCCAGTCCACCGAATACGGCACGATCTATAGCGAAGAGGAACTGCGCCACCTGATCGAGCCGGTGAAGCTGAAGGGCTACGGCGTGCACATGGACGGAGCGCGGCTGGCCAATGCGGCGGCGGCGGGCTTCGACCTGACCCTGATCCCGCGGCTGGGTGTGGATGTGCTGGTGTTCGGCGGGGCCAAGGCCGGGGCCAATTGCGCCGAAGCCCTGGTCATCTTCGACAAGTCGCTGGCGCGGCGGATCGACAACCGGCTGAAACAGGCGGGGCAGACGGCGTCCAAGGCGCGCTTCCTGGCGGCCCCCTTCCTGGGGCTGCTGGAGTCGGGGGCCTGGGAGGACGGGGCCGCCCACGCCAATCTGATGGCCCAGCGGCTGGCGGCGGGCATCGCCACCCGTTCGCCCTTCACCCTGGCCCATCCGGTCGAGGCCAATGCCGTGTTCGTGCGCATGCCGGAGGCCGCCCATGCGCGTCTGAACGCCCTCGGCTGGGCCTGCTACCGGTTCGATGACGGCTCGGTGCGCTTCGTCTGTTCCTGGGCCACCCGGGTCGAGGCGGTCGACGAAATCCTGGAGGCCATCGCCGGTCTCGGCTGACGCTTCGGGGGCCGATGGGTCGAAACGGGGTGATCCCGCGCCGATCTACGGCTAGGCTTGCCGGCCTGACGAGGAACCCGGGCCCCACAGGGGCATTGGGTGGAACGGGAGCGTCGACGGTGACGACAGGCAACAGCGGACGTCATTGCGGATGAATGCACCGGCCGGGATCGAGACGATCGGAGCGCGCGACATCGCCGCCTACCGGCGCGTGCGGGCGGTGATGCCGGCGCTCGCCGCGGGGCTGTCGCCCGAGGACCTGCAGGCCCAGTCGATGCCCGACTGCAGCCCGGGCAAATGGCATCTGGCCCACAGCAGCTGGTTCTTCGAGGCGATGATCCTGGCGGCGCAGCCGGACTATGTGCCCGTCGACGCCCGGTTCCAGACGCTGTTCAACTCCTATTACGAGGCGCTGGGGTCGCGGGTGGCGCGGGCCGAACGCGGCCTGATGACCCGGCCGTCGCTGGCGACGGTGCTGGACTACCGCAACGAGATCGACCGGCGGATGGTGGCCCGGCTGAACGCCGGCGGGCTGGACGCGTCGCAGCGCTATCTGCTGACCCTGGGCCTGCATCACGAGCAGCAGCACCAGGAGCTGTTCCTGATGGACCTGCTGCACCTGATGTCGCGATCGCCGCTGGATCCGGCGGCCTATGCGACCGAGCCGCGCACCGCCCCGCCGCAGCCGCCGCGCGGCGGGCAGACGCGGTTCGCCGGCGGACGCGTCGAGATCGGGACCGCGGCCGGGGCCTGGGCAGGGGGCTTCGCCTTCGACAACGAGAGCCCGGCCCATCCGGTCTGGTTGCAGCCGTTTGCCCTGGACCATGACCTGGTCAGCAACGGTGACTGGCTCCGCTTCATCGCTGACGACGGCTACGGTCGCGCCGACCTCTGGCTGGCCGACGGCTGGGCCGTGGTGCAGGCCGAGGGTTGGGACGCGCCCCTGTACTGGCGGCGGGACGGCGGCGACTGGACGGTGCTGGGCCTGGCCGGGCGACATCCGGTCGATCCGGGCGCCCCGGTGCGTCACGTCAGCTTCTACGAGGCCGACGCCTATGCCCGCTGGGCCGGGGCGCGCCTGCCGACCGAGGCCGAGTGGGAGCATGCGGCGACCACGGCCGGTCCGGCCTTCGCCAATCTGTCGAACGAGGTCTGGCAGTGGACATCGAGCGCCTACGCCCCATATCCGGGGTTCAGGCCGACCGAAGGCACCGCGTCCGAGTACAACGGCAAATTCATGGCCAACCAGATGGTGCTGCGGGGCGGGGCGTTCGCCACGCCGCCGGGACATGCCCGGGTCAGCTACCGCAATTTCTACTATCCGCAGCAAAGGTGGGCCTTCATGGGACTTCGACTGGCACGGGACATCGAACCGGCGACAGGCAGCACGGAAACCCCGGCGGCGGAGGACGCCGGTTTCCGCGCGGCGCTGGTCGCAGGCCTGAGCCAGCCGCAGAAGGCCGTTTCGCCGAAATGGTTCTATGACGCCGAGGGGTCGCGCCTGTTCGAGGACATCACCCGGTTGCCGGAATACTATCCGACGCGACAGGAGGCAGCCCTGCTGCGCGAGGTCGCGCCGGACTGGGCCGCCGAATTCGGTCCCGGCTCGGTTCTGGTCGAGTTCGGGTCGGGGGCCAGCGAGAAGACGCGCATCCTGCTGGATGCCGGACGGGACCTGGCCGCCTATGTGCCGATCGACATCAGCCCGGAGGCGCTGGCGGAGGCCGCCGCGCGGATCGACGCGGCCTATCCGCATCTGACCGTCGCGCCGCTGGTCAGCGACTTCCTGCACCTCGAGGCCCTGCCGGTCGCCGCGGGAACGGGGCGGCGGATCGGCTTCTTCCCCGGCTCGACCATCGGTAATCTGGAACCCGCCGAGGCCGTGGCCTTTCTCAAGGCGGCGCGGGCGCTGCTGGGCGACGACGCCCTGTTCATTCTCGGCGTCGATCTGGTCAAGGACCCCGCCACCCTGATCGCGGCCTATGACGACAGTCAGGGCGTGACGGCGGCCTTCAACCTGAACCTGCTGGATCGCGCCAACCGCGAACTGGACGCTGATTTCGACCTGGACGCCTTCCGGCATCAGGCGGTGTGGAACGAAGCCGACTCGCGCATGGAGATGCATCTGGCGGCGACGCGCGACATGGCCGTCGACCTGGGCGACCGGCGCATCGCCTTTGCCGAGGGCGAGACGGTGCATACGGAAAGTTCGCGGAAATTCACCGAGGCGTCGCTGAAGCGCATGGTCGAGGCGGCGGGCTGGACGATGGCGCGCTTCCGGGCCGGCCCCGCACCCTCGGTCGCCCTGGCCCTGCTGCAGGGCTGAGACCCGGCGGTGGGGCCGCCGGGTCGATCGGGTCGCTAGTCGGTTTGCGGCTCCTTGCGGGCCCCGTGCGAGGCCTCGCCGCCCTTGCGGCCGGCCTGGGCGGCCAGGCTGCGATCCTGGGAAAAGCTGCGCTTTTCGCTGGGCACGCTGGCCCCGCCCTTGCGGGCAATCTCACGCTGACGCTCGGGGTCCATCGAGGCGAAACCTCGTCTCGAAACACCGGATGTCCGGGTGGGTTGACCTTCGGCCATGGTGCGGTCCTTTCCAGAAGACGATAACGGTTGTCATCTGAACCCGGGGGCTGGCCGGAGGTTCCGGGGTGCGACCAATCGGGCTGACGGCGGCGGCGATGCGGGTGCGGTCAGCGCCCCCCGGACGGCGGGGGCGGGATCTCGACGCCCGGATCGGGTTGGGGGCCGGGATCGAAGTCCGGCAGGTCGTCGGGTGAGCCGCCGGGGTCAATGTCGGGCCCGGGCGTGTCGGGCGGCAGGATCTCGGGCGGGGGCGCGTCGGGCCATGCGGGGGCGGGATCGGTCATGCGGTGTCCTTTCCCTCCTGTAACGCCACGCCCGCCCGGATGTTCAGTCGCTGTCCCGGTCGGGCTGCGGCGTCAGGATGGACCGCTTGCCGGACGGGCGATCGGCGCGCGCTGCATGGCGGCATCGGAGACGTAGGGGTTGTCGCGCCGCTCGGCCCCGAAGGTGGAATGGCTGCCGTGCCCGGGCACGAAGGTCACATCGTCGCCCAGCGGCCACAGACGGGTGGTGATGGCCGTGAGCAGATCGGTGTGGTTGCCGCGCGGAAAGTCGGTCCGGCCGATCGAGCCGCGGAACAGCACGTCGCCGACCTGGGCGAACCTGGCCGCGCGATTGAAGAACACGACATGGCCGGGCGTGTGGCCGGGGCAGTGCAGCACCTCCCACTCGGTCTCGCCGAGGGTCAGGGTGTCGCCGTGGGCCAGCCAGCGGTCGGGCGAGAAGCTGCGGGCGGTCGGCAGGCCGTAGGTGCGGCCCTGTTCGGGAATGCCGTCGATCCAGAATTGATCGTCGGGATGGGGGCCGATGATGCTGACGCCCGATTTTTCCTGCATCTCGGCGGCACCGCCGGCATGGTCGAGGTGGCCGTGGGTGATCCAGATGGCGTCGAGGGTCAGGCCGCGCCGGGTGATTTCCGCCAGAATCCGGTCGATCTCGGCCCCGGGGTCGATGACCGCGGCCTTGCCGGTCTTCACGCACCAGACGGTGGTGCAGTTCTGCTGCAGCGGGGTCACCGGGGTGACGAAGACGCCGATGGGGGACACGGACTGGTTCATGTCCATCACATAGGCGAGACCGACGGCCGGCGAAACCGTCGCCTGCGTTGACCTTTTCGGCCCTTCTCGACATAAGGGCGGGCTTCGAGCGCCGCTCCCCCCGGGGCGGCCTTTCTGCTTTATTCAATCCCCGCGCGCGCCAGACATTCCGGCGCTGCCCCAGAGCGTCAGATTCTGTCCATGCAAGTCGTCGAAAAGTCGAACGAAGGCCTCAGCCGCGTCATCGCGGTGACCATCCCCGTGACCGAGCTGAACGCCAAGCTCGACGCCAAGCTGAAGGAGGTCGCCCCGCAGATGAAGCTGAAGGGCTTCCGTCCCGGCAAGGTGCCGGCGGCGCACGTGCGCAAGACCTTCGGTCGCGAGATGATGGGTGAGATCATCAACACCGCCCTGAACGAGTCGAGCCAGAAGGCCCTCGAGGACGCCAAGGTGCGTCCGGCCGCCCCGGCCGACATGAAGCTGACCTCGGACATGGACAAGGTCATGGCCGGCCAGGAAGATCTCGTCTTCGAGATGGCCCTGGAAGTCATGCCCGAGTTCACGCCGGTCGATCCGACGACGCTGAAGCTGTCGCGCCCGGTCTATGAGGCCACGGACGCCGATCTCGACGAGGCGCTCAAGGAACTGGCCGGCCAGGCCAAGTCCTACGAGGACAAGAAGGGCAAGACCGTGAAGGCCGCCGACGGCGACGAGGTCACCATCGACTTCCTGGGCAAGCTGGACGGCGAACCCTTCGAGGGCGGTGCCGCCGAGGACGCCCAGCTGGTGATCGGCTCCAACCGCTTCATCCCGGGCTTCGAGGAGCAGCTCAAGGGGGCCAAGGTTGGCGAGGAGAAGGTCCTGAACGTGACCTTCCCCGAGGACTACCAGGCCAAGCACCTGGCCGGTAAGGCCGTGACCTTCGACGTCACCGTCAAGGCCATCAAGGCCGAGGCCGAAGCCAAGGTCGACGAGGAATTCGCCAAGCGCATCGGTCTGGAGTCGCTGGACAAGCTCAAGGAGCTGATGCGCGACAACCTGAACCAGCAGTACAAGGGGGCCGCCCGCTTCAAGCTGAAGCGCGCTCTGCTGGACGCCCTGGACAAGGCCCACACCTTCGCCCTGCCGCCCAAGATGGTCGATGCCGAGTTCGAGGGCATCTGGCAACAGGTGCAGGCCGACAAGGAAGCCGGCAACCTGCCGGCCGAGGACGCCAAGAAGTCCGAGAAGAAGCTCAAGGAAGAGTACCTCAAGATCGCCGAGCGTCGCGTGCGCCTGGGTCTGGTCCTCGCCGAGATCGGCCGCGCCAATGACGTCGGCGTCACCGACCAGGAACTGAACAACGCGATCATGGCCGAGGCCCGCAACTATCCGGGCCAGGAGCAGCAGGTGCTGGAATTCTATCGCCAGAACCAGAACGCCGCCGCCTCGATGCGCGCGCCGATCTATGAGGAGAAGGTCTGCGACCTGATCTTCGACAAGGCCAAGGTCAAGGACACGCCGATCACCAAGGAAGAGCTTCTGAAGGAAGACGACGAGGAATAGGCCGTCCCGACCGCTTTTTGACGACAGTGATCCCCGTTCCGGTCCCCGGAGCGGGGATTTGCTTTTTCCGCTGATGCCTTGCGTCAACGACTTGGCAACGCGATATCCTGTTCAACAGGGCAGCGGCCGGTGAGTCGCGCCAGACGCCCGTCCACGGGCAGCATCTCCGAGAAGGCCATCGAATGCGCGATCCGATCGATTTCATCCAGAGCAACCTCGTGCCGATGGTGGTGGAGCAATCCAGCCGCGGCGAACGCTCGTTCGACATCTTCTCCCGCCTGCTGCGCGAGCGGATCATCTTCCTGACGGGGCCGTTCGAGGACACGATGGCCTCGCTGATCTGCGCCCAGCTGCTGTTCCTCGAGTCGGAAAACCCGAAGAAGGAAATCAGCATGTACATCAACAGCCCCGGTGGTCAGGTGACCTCGGCGCTCGCGATCTACGACACCATGCAATACATCAAGAGCCCGGTTTCGACCGTGTGCATGGGCATGGCGGCCTCGGCCGGTTCGCTGATCCTGACAGCCGGGGAGCCGGGCCAGCGCATCGCCCTGCCGAACGCCCGCGTCATGGTTCACCAGCCTTCGGGCGGCTTCCGTGGCCAGGCCTCGGACATCGTGCGCCACGCCGAGGACATCGTCGAAACCAAGAAGCGACTCAACGAGATCTACGTCCATCACACCGGCCGGACCTATGAGGAGGTCGAGAAGACGCTCGACCGCGACCATTTCATGGATGCCAAACAGGCCAAGGACTGGGGCATCATCGACCACGTCTACGAGAAGCGCGAAGAGGCCGACAGCGACGGCATCAAGACCGTCTGATCCGGCCGGAATCACCGGATTCCAAGGGCGGGCGGGCCGGTGACGGCGCGCCCGCCCTTTTTGTGCGTTCAGGATGCGGTCGTCCGGGGCGGGATCGTGCTATGAGCAGCGCATGCAGTACGGACGTGACACCCGCGGCGTGGTCGAGATCGACGGCGACCTCTATGACTGGGAGGTGCGCCGGCAGCCCCAGCCGCAGGCTGACGGCACCTGGGACGGCATGGCCATCGCCCTGCGGCTGAAGGATTTCAAGCGCGAGGCGATCGTCCAGTTCCCGATGCCGACGCGTCCCAATGGACGTCCGGACCTGGAGAAGCAGCGCGTCAATATCGACGCCGTGCGCAATTCCGTCACGGCCGCCATCGAGGCCGGCTGGAATCCCACCTCACGCGGCAAGCCGGTGGTCTTCGACGTGGATGCGAACGGCCTCTAGGGTCGGTCGACGTCTGATCGAGCCCGCCCGGCACCGGAGCCGGCCCCCCTCAGGGCCGGGCCGTGAAGACCCGGAAACCCGCCTCGGCGGCGAAGGCCAGCATTTCGGTGTCGCCGCTGGTGTCGCCATAGGCGGCGGCCAGTTTCACATCGGCACCATAGGCGGCGCGCAGGCGGCGGACCTTCTCCTCGCCCCGGCAGTTGGGGCCGGTGAAGGCCCCGGTGACGCGACCGTCGCCGTCGAACGTCATATGGGTGCCCAGCAGGGCCTCGGCCCCGAGGCGGCGCGCGAACGGGGCCACGGTGATCTCGGGCGAGGCGGTCACGATCACGCGATGGGCCCCCTTGCGGCCCCAGTCCTGCCAGCAGGCGAGGGCGTCGGGCCGGATGAAGCGCGGCCAGATGTATTCCGCGAACCGTTCGGCCTCGGCCTCCAGCGTCGCGCGATCCACGCCACCGAGGAATTCGCGCACCGAAGCCGCCTTGATGCGCCCGCGGTCGCGGTCGCGGGCATAGTGGACCACGGCCGGGGCCAGGCGCGCCAGGCCGAGGGCCCAGCGTACGGGGCCGGCGCGCCAGCGCAGGAAGGCAGTGAAGCTGTCGCGAATCGTCAGGGTGCCGTCGAAATCGAAGGCGACAATCGGCACGCCCGGCGCGGGGGCGGGGTCAAGGGTCTGGCGAATCACCGGTTCGGTGCCCATGTCACGCATTCGCCGTGATCCCCATCGACTGTGAACATGGTCCGTTCTTCCTGGCTTGCCGGTCCCCGGTGGGCTTGTAGCCGCGGCCATGATGGGTGATTGTCAATTTTTGAAGACCTTCGCGCCTAGAGTTCAGGAATCAACGCGTTGGATACGCGCTCGGCCGCATACCGGGGCCGTTCGTCGGAGTGAGAAGGGTCTATGACCAAAGCAGCCAGCGGCGACGCTAAGAGCACTCTGTACTGCTCGTTCTGCGGGAAGAGCCAGCACGAAGTGCGCAAGCTCATCGCCGGTCCGACCGTATTCATCTGCGATGAATGCGTCGAACTGTGCATGGATATCATCCGCGAAGAGCACAAGATTGCCTTCAAGACGACCAAGGACGGCGTGCCCACGCCGAAGGAGATCCGGGACGTCCTTGACGACTATGTGATCGGGCAGAAGCACGCCAAGAAGGTGCTGAGCGTAGCGGTGCACAACCACTACAAGCGCCTGAATCACGCGGCCAAGAACAATGACGTCGAGCTGGCCAAGTCCAACATCATGCTGATCGGGCCGACCGGTTCGGGCAAGACGCTGCTGGCCCAGACCCTGGCCCGCATCATCGACGTGCCCTTCACCATGGCCGACGCCACCACCCTGACCGAGGCCGGTTATGTGGGCGAGGACGTCGAGAACATTATCCTGAAGCTGCTGCAGTCCAGCGACTACAACGTCGAGCGGGCCCAGCGCGGCATCGTCTACATCGACGAGATCGACAAGATTTCGCGCAAGTCGGACAATCCCTCGATCACCCGGGACGTGTCGGGTGAGGGCGTGCAGCAGGCCCTGCTGAAGATCATGGAGGGCACCGTCGCCTCCGTGCCCCCGCAGGGCGGCCGCAAGCACCCGCAGCAGGAGTTCCTGCAGGTCGACACCGCCAACATCCTGTTCATCGTCGGCGGGGCCTTCGCCGGCCTCGAGAAGGTGATCGCGGCGCGCGGTGCCGGGGCCTCGATCGGCTTCGGGGCCAAGGTCAAGGAGGTCGACGAGCGTCGCACCGGCGACATCCTCAAGGGGGTCGAGCCTGACGATTTGATGCGCTTCGGCCTGATTCCGGAATTTATCGGCCGCCTGCCGGTGCTGGCGACTCTGGAGGACCTCGACGAGGAGGCCCTGGTGATGATCCTGACCGAGCCGAAGAACGCCCTGGTCAAGCAGTACAAGCGGCTGTTCGAGATGGAGAATGTCGAACTGTCCTTTACCGACGACGCGCTCAATGCCGTCGCCAAGAAGGCCATCACCCGCAAGACCGGGGCCCGCGGCCTGCGTTCGATCCTGGAAGGCATCCTGCTGGAGACCATGTTCGAGCTGCCGACGTTCGAAGGGGTCGAGGAGGTCGTGGTCAATGCCGAGGTGATCGAGGGCAATGCCCAGCCCCTGCTGATCTATGCCGAGAAGAAGAAGGCCGACGGGGCGGCCTGACCGCCGTCGACATCCTGATACCGAGACCAGGCCCCGGGCACCGCGTCCGGGGCCTTTTTCGTGTCCAAGGCCCGGGCACCGACGCCGGTCGGGGTGGTTGCCTGGGGATGAAGCCCGGTATTGCCGCCGGGCACGGTGGACGATGCGGTCGTTCCGGGCCCCGGATCGTCCGCGGAATCCGCTCCTGAAGTCCCGCTGCGCATGAACCGTTCCGGATCAGTGGCGTCCGGCACCAGATCGTGCCGGGCCGTCAATACCGGCCCGATGGCGCGGCGATTTGTCGTTACGCTTGAACCGGGCGGCCCGCGACCCACATACTCCTGTGAACACCGTCGGAATCGACGGGTCGCCCTGACGGGGTCCGGCATCGCGCCGGGGGCCGCGGGGTGACGGGCCGGAGATCACCAATGGCCCGGGAAAGTGTGCATCATGACCGAGACCAAAACCCTGCCCGTCCTGCCACTGCGCGACATTGTCGTGTTCCCGCACATGGTCGTGCCGCTGTTCGTCGGGCGCGAGAAGTCCGTGCGGGCGCTGGACGAGATCATGCAGGGCGACAAGCAGATCCTGCTGGCGACCCAGAAGAACTCCGTCGATGACGATCCGGCCTCCGACGCCATCTATCCGGTCGGCGTGCTGGCCACCGTGCTGCAGCTGCTCAAGCTGCCGGACGGCACCGTCAAGGTGCTGGTCGAGGGCAAGAGCCGTGCGCGGCTGGTGAAATTCACCGAACGGACCGAATTCTTCGAGGCCGAGGCGGTCGAGATCCCCGAGGAGGCCGGTGACCCGTCGCAGTCGGAGGCCCTGCTGCGCGCCGTGGTCGAGCAGTTCGAGAACTATGTGAAGCTGAACAAGAAGGTGCCGCCCGAGGCCCTGAGTTCGATTCCGCAGATCGTCGAGCCGTCCAAGCTGGCCGATTCTGTCGCCGCCCATCTGTCGATCAAGATCGCCGACAAGCAGGCGCTGCTGGAGACCACGGACGTGCCCAAGCGTCTGGAGCGGGTCTATGGCCTGATGGAAGGCGAGATTTCGGTGCTGCAGGTCGAGAAGAAGATCCGTTCGCGCGTGAAGCGCCAGATGGAGAAGACCCAGCGCGAATATTATCTCAACGAGCAGATGAAGGCGATCCAGCGCGAGCTGGGCGAGACCGACGATCAGCGCGACGAGATCATGGAGCTGGAGAAGCGCATTCGCCGCACCCGGCTGTCCAAGGAGGCGCGCGTCAAGGCCGACGCCGAGGTCAAGAAGCTGCGCAACATGAGCCCGATGTCGGCGGAATCGACGGTGGTGCGCAACTACCTCGACTGGCTGCTGTCGATCCCGTGGGGCAAGGCCAAGTCGAAGCCGATCGACCTGCAGAAGGCCGAGGACATCCTCGAAGAGGACCACTACGGCCTCGAGAAGGTCAAGGAACGGATCATCGAGTATCTGGCCGTCCAGGCGCGCACCGGTGCGCTGAAGGGCCCGATCCTGTGCCTGGTCGGCCCTCCGGGCGTCGGCAAGACCTCGCTGGCAAGGTCGATCGCCAAGGCGACGGGCCGGGAATATGTGCGGATGTCGCTGGGCGGCATGCGCGACGAGGCCGAGATCCGCGGGCACCGCCGCACCTATATCGGCTCGATGCCCGGCAAGATCATCCAGTCGATGAAGAAGGCCAAGACCACCAACGCCTTCATCCTGCTGGACGAGATCGACAAGCTGGGCTCGGACTGGCGCGGGGATCCGTCCTCGGCCCTGCTCGAGGTGCTGGACCCGGCCCAGAACGCCAATTTCGGCGACCACTATCTGGAGGTCGACTACGACCTGTCCAACGTCATGTTCGTGACCACGGCCAACAGCCTGAACATGCCCCAGCCCCTGATGGACCGGATGGAGATCATCCGGGTCAGCGGCTACACCGAGGACGAGAAGGTCGAGATCGCCAAGCGTCACGTCCTGCCCAAGCTGCTGACCGATCACGGCCTGACGGCCGACGAACTGATCGTGCCGGACGACGCCATCCGCACCCTGATCCGCTACTACACCCGCGAAGCCGGTGTGCGGTCGCTGGAGCGGGCCCTGGGCAGCGTCGCCCGCAAGGCCGTGCGCGAGATGGCCAAGACCGGGGCGACCAGCATCACGGTCGACGAGGCCAAGCTGGCCGAATACGCCGGGGTCAAGAAATACCGCTATGGCGAGATGGACGAGGAGGACCAGGTCGGCATCGTCACCGGCCTGGCCTGGACCGAGTTCGGCGGCGACATCCTGACCATCGAGGCGATCAAGATGCCGGGCCGCGGGCGCATGACCGTGACCGGCAACCTCAAGGACGTGATGAAGGAGTCGATCTCGGCCGCCGCCTCCTATGTGCGGGCCCGGGCCCTGACCTTCGGGGTCAAGCCGCCGGTGTTCGAGAAGACCGACATCCACGTGCACGTGCCCGACGGCGCGACGCCCAAGGACGGCCCCTCGGCCGGTGTGGCCATGACGGTGGCCATGGTTTCGGTCCTGACCGGCATCCCGATCCGCAAGGATATCGCCATGACCGGCGAGATCACCCTGCGGGGCCGGGTCACGGCCATCGGTGGCCTGAAGGAGAAGCTGCTCGCGGCCCTGCGGTCCGGGGTCAAGACGGTGCTGATCCCGCAGGAGAACGAGAAGGACCTGGCCGAGGTGCCCGACAATGTGAAGTCGGGGCTGGAGATCATTCCGATCTCGACCGCGGACGAGGCCCTGAAATGGGCCCTGACCGGCACCCTGACGCCGACGGAGTGGGACGAGGTGGCCGATCCGCTGCCGATGCCGACCGCGCCCCTGTCCAGTGGCTCGGTGTCCGTCAGCCACTGATCCGGCGGCCGGCGAACGACAAGGACGCGGTCCGGGACAGCCCGGGCCGCGTTTTCGTTTGATCACCGGAACGGGGCGGCGGCCGAAAGCGTCTTGAACGGCCGGCTGCGGACGGGCATGACAGGCGGGCGTCTCTGGACGGGCGGCTAGCTCAGCTGGTCAGAGCATCTCGTTTACACCGAGAGGGTCGGCGGTTCGAACCCGTCGCCGCCTACCAGAACGTTCCACGAAAAAGGCCGCCGGAGCGATCCGGCGGCCTTTTGTGTTCCGGTCCGTGTCCGGCCTAGAAGCGGAAGCTGGCCCGCAGCAGCAGCATGTAGCGCACATAGTCCTCGATCAGCTCCGCGTCGGCGGTGATCGAGAGCATGCCCAGCTCGTTGCCGACGTTGAAGCGGAAGCCGACGATCGGACCGCCGCCCTTGATGGTGTCCGGCGTCAGGCGGAAGTCGGGGCCGCCGCTGGTGAAGCGGCCGATGGTCTCGCCCGGATCGACCGAGAGATTCTGGCGCCAGCCGACCCGGATCTCGGGGCGCAGCCAGCTGTTTTCGCCCATGCCCATGCCGATGTTGACGGCGGCCACGGTGGAGAACATGTGGCCGTCGCGCGCATCGATGTCGAGGTCGAAGCCGGCCCCGCCGCCGGTCTCGCTGCGGGCGTCCTCGCTGAGCGAGAAATATTCGGCATAGAGTTCGGGGCGGATGCTGAAGCGGCCGAAGCTGCGCTCGTAGGAGGCTCCGCCGGCCGCGGCCAGGGTGTAGCCGTTCCAGCTGGATTCGTTGCTGAGGTTGAGACCGCCGCCCACGAACTGGCGCTTGGCGTCGAAGGTGGCATAGCCAGCCGCCGCGCGGGCCCAGGTGGTCCAGTGCTGGCCCTGGGCGCGCCAGTAGAGGCCCAACTCCAGCAGGCTGGCCGACAGGATTTCCTCGGCTTCGGCCTCGGGGTCCTCAAGGTCCGACGAGGTGAAGGCCACCGTGACGCCGATCGCCCCCAGCTCGCCACCGCGCTCGACGCCGCCGGCGACGCCGAAGCCTTCGGAGCGGAAGCCGTAGGTGTCGGTCCGGTCCTTGTCGGCATAGAAATTGATCTCCTGCACCCAGGCGCTGACCTCGCCGGGCGCAGCCGAGGCATTACGTCCGGTCAGGGCCCGTGTGACGGCGTCAACGCCGCTGGCCAGCGACAGCAGCGGCCCGCCCGAGTGGTCGGGCAGGATCTGCTCGTACATGTCGATGAAGCCCGGACGGGCCGTCTGCGACAGGAAGGTCTCGCGCAGGGACGGGTCGGCGGTGCCCAGCGCTCCGTAGAAGGCGTCGAACATCGACGCTTCGACCGTGACAAGACCGGCCTCGGCCGCGGTCCGTCGGCGGGCGTCGACGTAGACTTCACGGGCCGCAAGGTCGGCCCCGGCGTCGATGATGAACAGATAGGGCGAGTTGTCGGTCACCGACGACAGGTCGATGGCCCCGTAGTTCAGCGTCGCCGCCTGGATGATGGTGAAGCGTTGCGGGGCACCGATCAGCGAGTTGAACTGGATGCCCAGACCCGCGCCGTCGGCCAGGGTGGCGGTGCCCGAGACGACGAACCCGGAGTGGGTCCCGTTGGCCGGGTCCAGCGTCACGAACAGATTGCCATCGGTGCCGATGTTGAGGCTGCTGATATTCGTCGGGGTCAGCTGGCGGGCGTCGAGCGTGCCGTTGCTGACGTTGATGTCGAGGTTCCCGCCCGAGTCGGAGATGGCACCGCGTACGACGGCCCCGCCGGACACGAGCAACTGGTCGACGCCGCTTCCAAACGCGATGTTGCCCCGGACGTCACCATTGCGGATGTCGACGACGTTGTTGCCGTTGCCGAGGAGGATATTGCCGGTGATCACGGGCTCGAGAAGATCGGGCACGCCGTCGTTGTCGGTATCCAGAATGAGGCCCGTGCCCGTGGTGACAACGCCTGTCTGCAGGATGGTCACGCCGGTGGTGTTGGCGCGGACGTCGATCGCCGTGGCCGTTCCGGTGATCGGGTCCCCCGCGGCGTTGGCCGTCAGGTTCGCCTGGATCATCCGGGTGTTGTTGATCGTGCCCAGGGTGCCGCTGGAGTCGCGGATCGCCGTGGTGCTCACCGTCGACCCGACGGCCGTGGCCAGGATCACCCCGTTGTTGGTCAGGACGGGAACCGAGGCCCCGGCGTCGATCTGCAGGGCGGTGGACTGGGTTGCCGCATCGGACGTGCCCCCGACCGAAATATTGCCGGCGTTGACGATCCGGGGCGTGGTGGCCCCCGCCGCCAGGCGAAGGCCGGTCGCATTGGCCTGGGCGGACAGGCCGGAGATCGTACCCTCGTTGCGGATGCCGCCGTCCACGGTGACGGTCTGGCCGCCGGCGACGCCGAAGACGACGCCGTTGCCCTGAATGCCGTCGTACACACCCTGGCCGGAAATGGTGCCGCGGTTGATGAAGCCGTAGGCCGAATCGCCGGTACCGGCGACGCCGAGGGTGACGGACCGGGTGGCCGAGCCGACGGTGACGGCTGGAGCCGCGCCGAAGCTGGTGACAAAGGCGGTCGTTTCGGTGGCATCCGGCACGCCGTCGCCGTCTTCATCCGCGTTGGCCGCGTCGGCGTCGACCGGGGGCAGGTCCAGCACCACGCCGCCGCTGACATTGCCGGCGATGATGACCGCCGAGCGGTTCTGCAGCAGGTCGTCCGGGTCGAGATGGGAGATGAAGGTCGCGGGCGGGCGGGTGGTGTAGCGATAGCCGGTCGACATCAGGTCGCCCTGGATAACGACACGGCCGGCCACATCACCCTCGAGCACCACGGCCGAGGTATTGGCCCCGAAGGTGGCCATGGTGCCGCTGAGCATCAGGTTGCCGGTGATGGTCCCGGTCGAGCGCACGCCGGTGGCATTGTCCCCGACGACG
Organism: uncultured Brevundimonas sp.; assembly: GCF_963975535.1. Classification (GTDB taxonomy): domain Bacteria; phylum Pseudomonadota; class Alphaproteobacteria; order Caulobacterales; family Caulobacteraceae; genus Brevundimonas. Next base: position 89,377 of record NZ_CAXBHE010000006.1, read on the forward strand.
CGAATGCCGCCGAGGGTGGTCAGATTGCCGGTCAGGCCGGATTCAATCGAGATGCCGACGGCGTTGTTGCCGTCGACCAGCAGGGCGCTGGCATTGTTCAGCAGGATGTTGCCGGTGAGGGGCGTCGCGCCGACGAGGCGGATGCCGTAGCGACCGCTACCGGTGGCCCAGGGGCCGTCGGTGTCGCCGTCCTTGTCGTCGTCCGGATAGGCGTCGATATCGTCGCCGACAGTGATGCCGCCGCTGATCGTGATCGAGCCGGTATTGCCGCCGTTGACGAGGATACCCGTCGTGCCGTCGGCCGTTTTCGTCCCGCCGATCGAGCCGCCGGTGTCGACCGTGATGTTGTGGCTGGAGTCCAGCGTCACGAGATTGCCGGTCAGCACATTGAGTGCGCCGCCGCTGGCGATCCGGATGGAATCGGCCCCGGTCCCGGTGGCGTTCGACGTCTGGATCGGTGTCGTCCGGGTCGTCGAGATCACGATCTCGGCGTGAGCACCCGAGGCGATCATCAGGGGGGCGATCGCCACTGCGGTCGCGAGCAGTTTACGCATTCGAAAAAAACCCCTGGTGGACAGACGCGCAAGGACGCAGGTCACCTCTAACAGGGACTGCGCGTGCATGCCTCAAGTTTCGCGAATTTGAGGCGAATGCAAGGCCTAAGGACGTTTCGATGGCGAAACCCTGGCCGCCGCCCCTGTCAAAGTTGCTATCAAAGTGATATCATTTTTGCCGAAACAGGAGGGTGCAATGGGCAACGAACATTTCAAATCGGGCGAGCGTCCGGCACGGGTCATGGGCGGGATCGGCATGTTGCTGGCCGGTCTGGCGATTATCGTCGCCGGTCCCGTGATCATCGGCATGAACCTCGACGACAAGGTCGCCGTGCTCGGCGGGGTGGCGACCTCGGTGGCGGGATTGCTGTTCCTGACCGGCCTCTATTCGCTGCAACCCAATGAGGCGATGGCGATCATGCTGTTCGGGGCCTATCGCGGCACCGACCGGACCCCCGGCCTGCGCTGGGTCCTGCCCTGGTACAGTCGCAAGAAGGTGTCGGTGCGGGTCCGCAACCTGACCAGTGACAAGCTGAAGGTGAACGACAGGCGGGGCAATCCGATCGAGATCGCCGCCAATGTGGTGTGGCGGGTGGAGGACTCGGCCCAGGCCCTGTTCGACGTCGATGACTACCAGACCTTCGTCAACATCCAGGTCGATACGGCGCTGCGCGATATCGCGTCCCACTATGCCTATGACCATGGGGAGGAGGACGCGGAGCCGGAGATGACCCTGCGCGCCGACGCCGAGGATGTGGCCCGGCGCCTGCGCGACGAGCTGGTCGGCCGGGTCCGCGTCGCGGGCGTGGCCATCGACGAGGCCCGCCTGGCCCATCTGGCCTATGCGCCGGAGATCGCCGGGGCCATGTTGCGCCGCCAGCAGGCCGAGGCGGTGCTGGCCGCCCGGCGCCTGATCGTTCGCGGCGCGGTGGGCATGGTCGAGACCGCCCTGGCGGATCTGGGCCAACGCGGCGTGGTCGAGCTGGACGAGGACCGCAAGGCGGCGATGGTCTCGAATCTGCTGGTCGTGCTGTGTGCGGATCGCGACGCCCAGCCGATCGTCAATACAGGCACGCTGTACAGCTGACATGACGCGGACCCGTAAGCCTTTTCTGATGCGGGCCACGCCGGGCGTGATGGCGGCGGTCGAGCGATTGGCCGCCGCCGAGCTGCGTTCGGTCAATGCCCAGGTCGAGACCCTGCTGCGCGAAGCCCTGTCCCGACGGGGGATCCGGGTGACGGATAGTCCGCCGCCGACCGAGGACACTTGAGCTCGGCCGGTTCCGGGGCTACGGCGGCGATATGGTGAAGTCCAGACTGGCTACCGTCCGCCGCGTTCGTCGCATCCAGAAGCGCTCCATTCGCACGGGAAGCCGGCCGCCGACCGAGAGCGAGCTGCTGAGCATGGTCGGGGTCCAGGTCGAGGAGAGCGAACTCCGCCTGATTCCCGGACTGGACGAGGAGGTTTCGGAAACCCTGCGGCGGCTGCGGGCGTCGACGGTGGATGCCCGTCCCCGGCTGGTCGACACCACCATGCTGTATGCGCCCCGCTCGGGCGGGGTGAAGCGCTATCTGCTGTCGAAAAAGGCCTGGCTCGAGAGCCACCGGCCGGGCGTGGCCCACAGTCTGGTCGTGCCGGGGCCCCGCCACGAGGCCGGCGACGACGGCGTGATCAAATTGCACGCGACCAAGCTGCCGTTCGGGGACGGCTACCGTTGGCCGTCGTCGGTACGGCGCTGGGGGGCCTGGCTGGCGGCGCTCGAACCCTCGGTGATCGAGGCCGGCGATCCCTATACACCGGGGCAGGGCGCGCTGGAGGCGGGCCAGAGGGCCGGTTGCCCGGTGGTCGGTTTCTGCCATTCCGACCCGGCCGGCCTGGCGGCCCTGCATTTCGGCGAATGGGCCAAGAAGCCGGTCGAGAAGCGCTGGGCCCAGCTGTTCTCGCAGTTTGACCGGGTGGTCTCGCCCAGCCGGTTTATCGCCCGGCGTCTGGAGGAGGCCGGGGTGCGTGACATCGTCATCCGGCCGCTGGGGGTCGAGATCGACACCTTCCACCCCGATCGCCGCGATCGTGCCTGGCTACTGAAGAAGCTGGACCTGCCCGATTCGGCGCGGTTGCTGTGTTTCGCCGGTCGACCGGCGCGCGAGAAGAACATCGGCGTGCTGATCGAGGCGGTGCAGAGGCTGGGCGCGCCCTACCATCTGGTGCTGGTCGGGGCCGGGGCCGGCATGCCGGCCGAGGAGCGGGTCATCTCCCTGCCGTATGAGGCCAATCCCAGGGTGGTGGCGAAGATCATCGCCAGCTGTGACGCCTTCGTGCACGCCAATGACAAGGAGCCGTTCGGCCTGATCGTGCTGGAGGCGATGGCCTGTGGCCGGCCGGTGGTCGGGGTCAATGCCGGCGGCGTGGCCGAGACGGTCGACGAGACCGTGGGCCAGCTGGCGCGCAGCGCCGATCCCGGTGACTATGCCGAGGCGGTCGAGGCCCTGTTCCGGCGCGACATCGAGGCCATCGGCCAGGCGGCCCGGGCCCGGACCGTCGACCGCTTCGCCTGGAACCGCGTGTTCGAGGACCTGTGCACCGTCTATGCCGACGTCAGCGGCAAGGCGGCCTTCGCCGCCCCGGCCGGGATCCGGATCCTGCCCTAGAACAGGCGCTGGACAGCCCCCCTGTCGGCGGGTCAGGGTCGGGGCAGCGAGAGGATACCCTGATGAAGAGACTGCTTCTGGCCGCGGCCCTGACCGTGACCCTGGCGGCCCCGGCAGCCGCCCAGACCGTGATCGTCGTGCGCCATGCCGAGAAGGCCGAACCGAGTGCCGACCCGGTGCTGTCCGGCCCGGGCGAGGCCCGCGCGGCCGCCCTGGCGGCGACGCTGGCGGGGGCGGGTGTGACCCATGTGTTCGTGACCCCGCTGCAGCGCACCGGCCTGACCGCCGGTCCCAGTGCCGTGGCGGCCGGCTCCGAACCGGTCGCGGTATCGCTGGACGGCGGGGCGGCCGCCCATGTGGCGCGACTGGTGGGCGCGGTGCGGCAGCTGTCGCCCGAGGCGGTGGTGCTGGTGGTCGGCCACAGCAATACGGTGCCCGACATCGCCCGGGGCCTCGGCGCGACCGGGGCGGCGGCGATGGATGACTGCGAATACGACCGGCTGACGGTGCTGACCCTGACCCCGGGCGGGGCCCATGCGGTGACCGGACGCTACGGGGCGGTCAGTCCCTGCTGAGAACAGGCCGCAGCGGTCGACGTGACACCTCCCCCCGGGGTCATCCGGAGGAAGGCGACCGTCAGCGGCGTCGGACGTCGGTCTAGCGGTCTGACCCGGACTCACTGCGCTGGCGCAGCTGTCGGGCCTTGGCGGCAGTGGTTTCGGCGACGGTCGCGAAGCGGGCGATGCCGGCTTGGAGCTCGCTGTCGGTTACCGTTCGACCCTCGGTCCTGGCCTCCGCAATGAGCTGGGCGCGGTAGGCCGGATTCTGCAGATTTATCGACATTTCACGCATGGCCCGAACTCCGCTCTCCAGTCCGTCGGCACTGGCGCGAAGGGCGTCTGCCCGGGCAGCGTGGGCATCCGCGGCGGCGGCGCGGGCGTCGGCGCGGGCCTGGTCCCGGTCGTGGCGCGCGGCAGCCCGGTCGGCCTCGGCCCGGGCACGATCGGAATCGGCCTGAGCGTGACCGTGCGCGAGTCTGACCGCCGTCACGCCGTCGACCGGGGCCCGGTGGATCACCCGCCTCGGCGGGGCCGGCGGGGCGGGAGGTGCAGGCGGGGCCGGGTAAGCCGAAGGGCTCGGCGGCGCGGGCGGAGCCGGCGGTGCCGGGGGCGCGGGCGGCGGGGGCGGCAACGGGGCCAGCGGTGCCGGACCGTCGCCGGAATAGCTGTAGGTGTAGGTCTGGCGGGATGCGCGGCTGTCGGCCTGGGGGGCCGCCGGTGCAGACGGCTCAGTGCTGGCATAACTCACGCTGTAGGGACCCGAACGGTCTGCGACCGGCGCGACCGATCCGACCGGGGCGACCGGCGCAACGGCCGCGGTCGGGGCCACGGCCGCCGTCGCGGCGACGCCGGCCACCGCCGGAGCCTGGGCCGGGGTATCGTCGGCGGTGCGGGACGACAATTCCACGGCGGCGAGGGGCGTCGCGACGGCGACCAGGGCCCCGACCGCCACGGTCAGGGCGATGGAACGGGCATGGGGTTTGCGCGGAGCGTTCATGATGGCGTCGATCCTTTGGCTGAGGGTGCGGGCGGGACCGGCCATGCCGGTCGCGGCCACGGGGGTGGTGCGGGCGGCCAGACTGACCAGGGTGTGGGCGTAGTGGCGGGGGTCGACGCGGGCGATGGCCAGGGCGTCGGCGGCCTCCTCGGACCGGTCGATTAGGGCGCGGTGCAGACGCCACATCAGCGGATTGAACCAGAACAGGGCCAGGGCCAGGCGTGACAGGGCCAGGAAGGGCCAGTCGAGGCGGCGGATATGGGCGATCTCATGGGCCAGCACGGCGTCGGCGTCGGCCGGACGGGCCAGGCTGTCGGGATGGATCAGCACCGTGCCCGGGGGCAGGCCCCAGCTGAGCGGTCCGTCGACGCGGGACGCGGCCAGCAGGCGCGGGCGGCGGCTGCGGCCGTCGCACTGACGGTCGAGCGCCGCGGTCCAGGCCGGGTCATGGACCGGGCGGCCGCTGCGGCTCCAGCGCGACAGGGTCCAGACCCCGAACAGAAAGCGGCCCAGCACCAGGGCAGCCCCCACGGTCCAGGCCACGGCCAGCAGGGCCCAGGCCGGCGGGGGGGCGACCGAGCCGCTGACCGAGACCCCGGCGACCGGCCCGACCTCACCGGCCCAGGCCAGGCTGTCCGGGACGATCGGGACGGGCGCGGCCGCGACGGCAGGCAGGACGGCGAGCGCCAGGTCGGGTCCGGTCAGGGCGATGACCGGCAGGGCCAGCATCAGGCCCACAGTGGCGCGCAGCAGGTCCGCGCGCTCGGCCGCGGGGCGTTTCGCGAACAGTTCGGCCAGCAACAGGCCGCCGGCGGCGACGAGGCCGGACTTGAGGGCGAGGCCGATCAGCAGGGCGATCATGACCGCCGCGCCCCGGCGTCGTCGATGGCCCGGCGCAGGGCCGCCAGTTCTTCCGGGTCCAGCGGCGAGGCCAGACCCAGCAGGGCGGTGGCGGCGCTGGCGGGGGAGCCGTTGAAGAAGGTGTTGACCAGTCGGCGCAGGGCTCCGTCGGCGACGGCCTCGGGCCGCGGCACCGGCGCATAGACATAGGCCTGGTTCTCGGTGCGGTGGGCGATCAGTCCCTTGGCCTTCAGCCGCGACAGCAGGGTGCGGACCGCCGAATCGCTGGGGGCACCGGTCATGGCATTGCGGACGGCCCCGGCGGTGGCCTCCTCGAGCCGACACAGAATCTCGAACACCTCGCGTTCGCGTCTGGGCAGGGATTCGATCATCGGGGCCTCCGCTACATTTGTAGCCTGTTACATATGTAGCAGAATAAGGCGCGATTGGGGCGGGTTGATGAAATCGCCGACAGGTTTGATGGAAGGGAGGGGGGTATCGACCGAGTCAGGGGCGGGGCGCGCCATTCCCTCGAACAATCGAGAGGGAATGGCGCGAGTGACGGGACTCGAACCCGCGACCTCCGGCGTGACAGGCCGGCACTCTAACCAACTGAGCTACACCCGCGTATTCCCGACGCGGCGCTGGTTGCGTCGCGGCGAGGGGCGTCGTTTAGGCGGGTGGGACTGACGCTGTCAAGCGCGCTGTCGGCGATTTCTCGAGGCTGTCCGGGCCAAACATCGGGGGGTGGCGGGCCTGCGAACCATTCTCAACAAAATCCTTTGTCGCCATGGGTTTGAACCCCGGCGGGGTTGGGGCTAGAAAGCGCCGAATCCGCCGCCTCCCTGGCGGCCGAGGTCTTCTCGAATGAACGCATTTCTTCTGGAATATCTGCCGATCGTTATCTTTCTCGGGATAGCGACGGCGCTGGGCCTCGGCTTCATGCTGGCGGCCTGGGTGCTCGCGCCCCGGAATCCCGACTCCGAAAAGCTGTCGGCCTATGAGTGCGGCTTCAACGCCTTCGATGACGCGCGCATGAAATTCGACGTCCGCTTCTACCTGGTGTCGATCCTCTTCATCATCTTCGATCTGGAGATCGCCTTCCTGTTCCCCTGGGCCGTGTCGATGTTCGACCTGTCCAAGGGCGGCATGGTGTTCGCCTTCTGGTCGATGATGGTCTTCCTCGGCGTGCTGACGGTCGGCTTCATCTACGAATGGAAGAAGGGGGCGCTGGAATGGGAATAGTGACCAACACCACGCCGCTGATCGGGGTCGGCAACCAGGGCGCGTCGCCGGTCGGCTTCGGCCAGGGCGCGCGCGCCACGGTCGAGGGCTATGACCCGAAGCTGCACGACAAATTCTTCGAGCAGGTGAACACCCAGCTCGGCGAGCAGGGTTTCCTGACCACCTCGCTGGACGACGTCATCACCTGGGCCCGGACCGGCAGCCTGATGTGGATGACGTTCGGCCTGGCCTGCTGCGCCGTGGAGATGATGCAGGCCTCGATGCCGCGCTTCGACATGGAGCGGTTCGGCATGGCCCCGCGCGCCAGCCCGCGCCAGTCCGACCTGATGATCGTGGCCGGCACCCTGACCAACAAGATGGCCCCGGCCCTGCGCAAGGTCTACGACCAGATGCCGGACCCGCGCTATGTGCTGTCGATGGGGTCGTGCGCCAACGGCGGCGGGTACTACCACTACAGCTACAGCGTTGTGCGCGGCTGCGACCGGGTCGTTCCGGTGGATGTCTATGTGCCCGGGTGCCCGCCGACGGCGGAAGCCTTGCTGTACGGCCTGCTGCAGCTGCAGAAGAAGATCCGCCGCACGGGGACCATCGACCGATGACCACCGAAGCCCATATCGCGGTCCGTGAGGCCGTGCTGACCCCGCTGGGGGCCGAGATGGTCGGGGAACTGGGCGTCGACGCCCAGGTGGCGTTCGGCGAGCTGAACCTGGTCGCGCACCGCGACCGTATCGTCGCGGTGCTGACCGCCCTGCGTGACCGCTTCGGCTTCCAGCAGCTGCTGGACGTGTGCGGGGCCGACTATCCCGACCGGGTCGAGCGGTTCGAGATCGTCTATCACCTGCTGTCGATGACCCGGAACGTGCGGGTCCGGGTCAAGGTGGCGACCGACGAACAGGCCCCCGTGCCCAGTGTCATCACCGTCTATCCGTCGGCGGGCTGGTTCGAGCGCGAGGCGTTCGACATGTATGGCGTGCTGTTCTCGGGCCATCCGGACATGCGCCGGCTGCTGACCGACTATGGCTTCCAAGGGTATCCGCTCCGCAAGGACTTCCCGATGACCGGCTATGTCGAAGTGCGTTACGACGAGGAGCAGAAGCGGGTTGTGTACGAGCCCGTCAAACTGACTCAAGAGTTCCGGAACTTTGATTTCCTGTCGCCATGGGAGGGAGCCGACTATCCGCTGCCCGTCCTGCCCGGTGACGAGAAGGCGGGATGATCGATCATGAACACGGCAGCCATACGCTCGGCCTCTTCCTTCTTTCTGGTGACCTTCTCGACCGCCTTCCTGTTCACCCTGGGGGCGCGGATGACCGGCTGGTTCACGCGCGCGCCGGTGATTCCGGCCGAGCAGACCCAGTCGCTGGGGATCGCCATCATGATCGCCGTCGTCTGTCTGGCGGTCGGGGCCGGTATCCGGCGACTGTCGGCCGGCGAGCTGCAGAGCGCGCTGCTGGGGGCCTCTGCCATCCTGCTGTCGACGCCGCTGGCCATCGCCGTGCTGACCGGCGACTGGCAGCTGTCGACGGCGGCTGTATCAAGCATGGGTCTGCTGACGCTGGTGCTGGGCTGGGTCGTGGCCCTGGCCCGTGGTGCCAAGGGTCTGGACGAGGAACTGTCTGATGGCTGACGGCCACCCCACCCCCAAGGCTCCGCCGCTCGGCGCCGAACTGGCGACCGACGTGTTCGACGCGCCGCATGACGGCCGCACGGCCGAGGCGAAGGCGCTGGACGATCGCAAATTCACGATCAATTTCGGCCCGCAACACCCGGCCGCGCACGGCGTGCTGCGTCTGGTGCTGGAGCTGGACGGCGAGGTGGTCCAACGCGTCGATCCGCACATCGGCCTGCTGCATCGCGGCACCGAGAAGCTGATGGAGGCGCGCACCTATCTGCAGAACGTGCCGTATCTGGACCGGCTCGACTATGTCGCGCCGATGAACCAGGAGCACGCCTTCTGTCTGGCCATCGAGCGGCTGCTGGGCATCGAGGTGCCGTACCGGGCCCAGCTGATCCGCGTGCTGTACTCGGAAATCGGCCGCATCCTGTCGCACCTGCTGAACGTGACCACCCAGGCCATGGACGTCGGGGCCCTGACCCCGCCGCTGTGGGGCTTCGAGGAACGCGAGAAGCTGATGGTGTTCTACGAGCGCGCCTCGGGCGCGCGCCTGCACGCCAACTATTTCCGGCCCGGGGGCGTCCATCAGGACCTGCCGATGGCCCTGATCGACGACATCGGCCGCTGGTGCCATGAATTCCCGGCGGCGCTGAAGGACATCGAGTCCCTCGTCACCGAGAACCGCATCTTCAAACAGCGCAACGTCGACATCGGCGTGGTGTCGAAGCAGCAGGCGCTGGACTGGGGCTTCACCGGCGTGATGCTGCGCGGCTCGGACATCGCCTGGGACCTGCGCAAGTCGCAGCCCTACGAATGCTATGCCGATCTGGAGTTCGACATCGTCGTCGGCAAGAACGGCGACTGCTGGGACCGCTACCTGTGCCGCATCGAGGAGATGAAGCAGTCGGTGCGGATCATGGAGCAGTGCATCCACGAGCTGCGCAACCGTCCCGGCGAGCCGGTGATGGTCGAGGACAACAAGATCGTCCCGCCCAAGCGCGGTGAGATGAAGCGCTCGATGGAGGCGCTGATCCACCACTTCAAACTCTATACCGAGGGCTTCCACACGCCCGAGGGCGAGGTCTATGCCTCGGTCGAGGCCCCCAAGGGCGAGTTCGGCATCTATCTGGTCAGCGACGGCAGCAACAAGCCGTACCGGGTCAAGATCTCGGCCCCGGGCTTCCGCCACCTGCAGGCCATGGACTGGATGAACCGCGGCCACATGCTGGCCGACGTCTCCGCCATCCTGGGCTCGCTCGATATCGTTTTCGGAGAAGTGGACCGATGAGCGTTCGTCGCCTCGCCAAGAACCAGCCGGCCAGCTTCGCCTTCTCCAGGGCGACCAAGGCCAAGGCCGACTGGTGGATCGCCAAATATCCGGCCGACCGCAAACAGTCGGCGGTGATCCCGATCCTGTGGCTGGTGCAGAAGCAGGAGGGCTGGTGCCCCGAGCCGGCGCTGCGCGCCATCGCCGAGCTGCTGGAGATGCCCTATATCCGGGTGCTGGAGGTCGTGACCTTCTACACCATGTTCATGCTGGAGCCGGTCGGTTCGGCGGCCCTGATCCAGGTGTGCGGCACCACGCCGTGCGCCCTGCGCGGGGCCAATGACCTGATGAAGGTCTGCAAGGACAAGATCGGGCCGAAACAGGTGCTCAGCGCCGACGGCCGCTTCACCTGGGAAGAGGTCGAATGCCTCGGGGCCTGCGCCAATGCGCCGATGGCCATGATCAACGACTATTATTTCGAGGACCTGACGCCCGAGACCATGGCCCAGATCATCGACGATTTCGCCGCCGGCAAGACACCCGAGCCCGGCTCGCGCGTCGGTCGCCGGAGCTCCGAGCCCGAGGGCCCGGCCCTGACCCTGACCGACAAGAAGCTCTATGACGGCTCGGCCGCCAAGCCGATCAAGTCCCTGCCCAACAGCAAGCCGGTGCCGGCATGAGCCGCCCCGACCTCAGCTCCGATCCGGCGATCGCCGCCTACAAGGCCGAGATGCGCGCCGTGGGTCGCAAGCAGCGCTTCGCCGGCCTGATCTGCGTCGTGCTGGGGGCCATCCTGGTCTGGTCGGTCGGTTCGGCCGGCGCGGCCGGTCCCGTCGTTCTCTGGGTGGGCTATGCCCTGCTGGCGGTCGGCTGGGTGCTGATGCTCGCGGCCATCTTCATGCGTACCCGTTATCATCGCCGCCGCATGGCGGAACTGGACTGAACCATGGTCGGAATCCTCGAAGACAAGGACCGCATCTTCACCAATCTGTACGGCTTCCATGACTGGACGCTGGACGGGGCGAAGACCCGCGGCTGCTGGAACGCCACGAAGGACATGCTCGATCTCGGGCGCGACTGGGTCATCACCAACGTGAAGAACTCAGGCCTGCGCGGACGCGGCGGGGCCGGCTTCCCGACGGGTCTGAAATGGTCCTTCATGCCCAAGGAGCTGAAGGACCGGCCGCACTATCTGGTGGTCAACGCCGATGAGTCCGAACCCGGCACCTGCAAGGACCGGGAGATCATGCGCCATGATCCCCACCTGCTGATCGAGGGCTGTCTGATCGCCAGCTTCGCGATGCAGGCACACGCCTGCTACATCTATCTGCGCGGCGAATATGTGCTGGAACGCGAGCGCATGGAGGCTGCGGTCAAGCAGGCCTATGACGCGAAGCTGATCGGCAAGAACAACGTCCACGGCTGGGATTTCGACGTCTATATCCACCACGGGGCCGGGGCCTACATCTGCGGTGAGGAAACCGCCCTGCTGGAGAGCCTGGAGGGCAAGAAGGGCCAGCCGCGGCTGAAGCCGCCGTTCCCGGCCGGGGCCGGCCTGTACGGCTGCCCGACCACGGTCAACAATGTCGAGTCGATCGCGGTGGTCGGCACCATCCTGCGTCGCGGGGCCGAGTGGTTCGCCGGCTTCGGCCGCGCCAACAACACCGGCACCAAGATCATGTCGATCAGCGGCCATGTGAACCGGCCGTGCAATGTCGAGGAGGCGATGTCGATCCCGCTGCGGCAGCTGCTGGAAGAGCATTGCGGCGGCATTCGTGGCGGCTGGGGCAATCTGAAGGCCGTGATCCCGGGCGGATCGTCGGTGCCGCTGATCACCCGCGACATGGCCGAGACGGCGCTGATGGATTTCGACAGCCTGCGCGAGATGCAGTCGGGTCTGGGCACGGCGGCGGTCATCGTCATGGACGAGTCCACCGATCTGGTGAAGGCGATCGCCCGCATCAGCTATTTCTACAAGCATGAGAGCTGCGGCCAGTGCACCCCGTGCCGCGAGGGTACCGGCTGGATGTGGCGGGTGCTGGAGCGGATGTCGGTGGGCGAGGCCGATCCGTCCGAGATCGACCTGCTGCTCGACGTCAGCAAACAGGTCGAGGGTCACACCATCTGCGCCCTGGGCGACGCGGCCGCCTGGCCGGTCCAGGGTCTGATCCGCCATTTCCGTCACGAGATCGAGGATCGCATCTCGACGTACCGCAGCCGCCGCGCCAATTTCGCCGGCCATGCGATCGCGGCGGAGTAGGGCGCCATGGCTGAGGAACCCGACAACCTGATGCTGCAGATCCTTCGTCGCATCGAGACGCGCGTCAACGCGGTCGAGACCAAGGTCGACCGCATCGGCGAGGACCTTCACGGCCTGAAAGTTCGCACGACCCATGTCGAAGAAGGGCTGGCGGGGGTAAACCGCCGGCTCGACAGAATTGATGAACGTGTCGAACGGATCGAGAAGCGTCTCGATCTGGTCGATCATCCCTTTGGCGGAGTCCGCGAATAATGCCCGTAGCCAAGGTCAACGGCGTAGAGGTCGAGTTCGAGGCCGGCATGACCGTGCTTCAGGTCGCCGAGCGCGCGGGCGAGGAGATTCCGCGCTTCTGTTATCACGAGCGGCTGTCGATCGCCGGCAACTGCCGCATGTGCCTGGTCGAGGTGAAGCCCGGACCGCCGAAGCCGCAGGCCTCGTGCGCCCTGCCGGCCGCCGAGGGCCAGGAGATCTTCACCGACACGCCGATGGTCAGGAAGGCGCGCGAAGGGGTGATGGAGTTCCTGCTCATCAACCACCCGCTGGACTGCCCGATCTGCGACCAGGGCGGCGAGTGCGACCTGCAGGACCAGGCCATGGGCTATGGCCGCGACGGTTCGCGCTATGCCGAGAACAAGCGCGCCGTCGAAGAGAAGGCGATGGGTCCGACCATCAAGACCTTCATGACCCGCTGCATCCAGTGCACCCGCTGCGTCCGCTTCATCACCGAGGTCGCCGGCGTGCCGGACATCGGCATGATCAGCCGCGGCGAGGACGCCGAGATCACCACCTATCTCGAGAAGTCGGTCGACAGCGAACTGTCGGGCAACGTCAATGACCTGTGCCCGGTCGGGGCCCTGACCCACCGCCCGTGGCAGTATCACTACCGCCCGTGGGAGCTGAAGAAGACCGAGACCATCGACGTGATGGACGCCCTCGGCTCGAACATCCGCGCCGACTCGCGCGGGGCCGAGGTCATGCGCGTGCTGCCGCGCGTGCATGAGGGCATCAATGAGGAATGGCTGTCGGACAAGAGCCGCTATGTCGTCGACGGCCTGATCGCCCGGCGTCTGGACAAGCCGTTCGTGCGCGACAACGGCCGACTGCGGGCCGCGTCGTGGGAGGAGGCCCTCGGGGTCGTCGCGACCCGGCTGAAGGCCGCCAAACCCGGCAAGATCGGCGTCATCGCCGGTGACTTGCAGGATGCGGAATCGATGAAGGCGGCGCTGGACCTGTTCCGCGCCCTCGGCTCGGCCAACACCGACTGCCGCCAGGACGGTTCGACCCTGGGTACCGGCCCACGCGAGGGCTGGCTGTTCAACTCCGGCCTGGCCGGGATCGAGACGGCCGACGCCGTGCTGCTGGTCGGGGTCAATCCCCGCACCGAGGCCCCGCTGCTGAACACCCGGCTGCGCAAGAGCTGGCTGGCCGGCAAGACCGAGATCATGCTGATCGGCGAACAGGCCGACCTGACCTATGACTACGACTGGCTGGGCGCGGGGTCGAAGACCCTGTCGAAACTGCCCAAGGCGGCGCTGGACCGGCTCAACAAGGCCGAGCGGCCGGCGATCATCGTCGGCGGCGGTGCCCTGGCGGGTGAGGGCGGGGCGGCCGTGCTCCATGCCCTCGGCGCGCTGGCCAAAAAGACCGGCGTCGTCACCGACGGCTGGAACGGCTTCAACGTCCTGCATCACGCGGCGGCGCGGGTCGGCGGCCTCGACCTGGGCTTCGTGCCCGGCGAGGGCGGCCTGACCGCGACGCAGATGGCGGACAAGGGCGGGCTGGACCTGCTGTTCCTGCTGGGGGCCGACGAGATCGATACCTCCAGGTCCAGGGCCTTCAAGGTCTATCTGGGCAGCCACGGCGACGCGGGGGCGCACAACGCCGACGTGATCCTGCCGGGCGCGGCCTATACGGAAAAGGGTGGCCTGTACGTCAATACCGAGGGCCGGGTGCAGATGGCCGAACGGGTTGTCTTCCCCAAGGGCCAGGCCAAGGAAGACTGGGCCGTGCTGCGCGCCCTGTCGGAGCGGGTCGGCCACACCCTGCCGTACGACACCCTGGACCAGCTGCGCACCGTGCTGATGCGTGACCATCCGACCTTCGGCCGCATCGACTATCTGGCACCGTCGGCGTCGTTCGATGTCGCGGGTCTGGGCACCAAGGGCGACATGGGCGACGTGGCCTTCGGCTCGATCGTCACCGACCCCTATCTCAACAATCCGATCGCGCGGGCCAGCGCGACCATGGCCGAGCTGTCCGCCCTGCGGATCGCCCCGGTCGCGATGGCGGCTGAATGATGCGCGTTTCTCTTTCCGCTCATCCCGGCGAAAGCCGGGACCCAGTTCTTTCGCAGGGCACCGGTGTGTGGGACGACCGTGGGTGCGCGCTGACCGCCACCGTTCGCCCAAAGCACTGGGTCCCGGCTTTCGCCGGGATGAGCGGAGTTAAAATGGCCGAGGCCCAAGTATGACCGAAAGTTTCTGGACCACACCGCTCGGCTGGACCCTGATCACCGCGGGCGGCATCCTGCTGGTCACCGTCGGTATCCTGATCAGCCTCGCCTTCCTGCTGCTGGCCGACCGCAAGATCTGGGCGGCCGTGCAGATGCGCAAGGGACCGAATGTGGTCGGGCCGTTCGGCCTGCTGCAGTCGTTCGCCGACTTCTTCAAATTCGTGCTGAAGGAAATCGTCGTCCCGGCCGGGTCCGACAAGGTGGTGTTCTTGCTGGCCCCGCTGATCAGCTTCGTGCTGGCCTTCATCGCCTGGGCGGCCATTCCGTTCGCCCCGGGCTGGGTCATCTCGGACCTGAATGTCGGCATCCTCTACATCCTGGCGATCAGTTCGCTGGGTGTGTACGGCATCATCATGGGGGGCTGGGCCTCCAATTCGAAATATCCGTTCCTCGGCGCGATGCGGTCGGCGGCGCAGATGGTGTCGTACGAGGTCTCGATCGGCCTGGTGATCATCAACGTCATCCTGCTGGCCGGAACGATGAACCTGTCCGACATCGTCATCCAGCAGGAGGGCTGGTTCTGGAACTGGTTCGCCTTCGGTGGCGGTCTGGCCACCTGGCCGACGATCTTCGCCATGTTCCCGATGGCCATCATCTTCTTCGTCTCGGCCCTGGCCGAGACCAACCGCCCGCCGTTCGATCTGCCCGAGGCCGAGTCCGAACTGGTGGCCGGCTACCAGGTCGAATATTCCTCGACCCCCTATCTGCTGTTCATGATCGGCGAATACGCCAACATCGTCTTCATGTGCGCGATGATCAGCCTGCTGTTCTTCGGCGGCTGGAACCCGGGCTTCCCGATCGACTTCACCGCCGGCTGGCCGCCCTTCCTCGTCAACTTCCTGCTGTTCCTGGTGTTCTTCGCCAAGATCGTCTTCTGGTTCTTCATGATCGCCCTGGTGAAGGCGTTTGTGCCCCGCTACCGCTATGATCAGCTGATGCGCCTGGGCTGGAAGGTGTTCCTGCCGACGGCGGTGGTCGCCGTGGTCGTGGTCGCCGCGTGGCGGGTATTCGGAGTCGGCTCATGATCCGCGCCGTTTTGCTTGTATCGCTCGTGCTCGGCAGCGCCGCCTGCACCCTGCCGGCCTATGAGCCCGAGCCGGTCACGCCGCAGCAGTGGCAGGAGCGCCAGGACCGCATTGCCCGCCAGCAGGCCGAACGCGACCGGCTGTGCGCCCTCACCAAGGCGGACGATCCCCGTCGCGACCAGTTTTGCTACAGCACCCCCCGGGACAGACCCTGATGTTCAAACGCATTGTCCAGGCCACCAAGGGGGCGCTGCTGCTTGACCTCGTCGGCGCGGTCGGCCTGTCGCTGAAATACATGGCGCGGCCCAAGGCCACGGTGAACTATCCGTTCGAGCGCAATCCGCAGTCGCCGCGCTTCCGGGGCGAGCACGTGCTGCGCCGCTACGCCAACGGCGAGGAACGCTGCATCGCCTGCAAGCTGTGCGAGGCGATCTGCCCGGCCCAGGCCATCACCATCGAGTCCGAGCCGCGCGCGGACGGCAGCCGCCGCACGACCCGCTACGACATCGACATGGTCAAATGCATCTATTGCGGCCTGTGCCAGGAAGCCTGCCCGGTTGACGCCATCGTCGAGGGGCCGAACTCCGAATTCACCACCGAGACGCGCGAGGAGTTGCTCTACGACAAGGAGCGTCTGCTCGCGAACGGCGACCGCTGGGAACGGCAGATCGCGAAGAATCTGGAACTCGACGCACCATACCGATAAACGGAGCGCGCGATTCCGGACGGGATCGCGGCTCAAGACTGTGAAGGGGGCTCGGTCCCACCCATGCTGCAAGGCATAGCGTTCTATATCCTGGCGACCGTGGCCGTGGTTTCGGCCCTGCTGGTCGTGACCGCCCGCAATCCGGTGCATTCCGTGCTGTGGCTGATCCTCGCCTTCTTCTCGTCGGCGGGCCTGTTCGTGCTGCTGGGGGCCGAGTTCCTGGCGATGCTGCTGGTCGTCGTCTACGTCGGCGCGGTGGCGGTGCTGTTCCTGTTCGTCGTGATGATGCTGGACGTCGACTTCGTCCGCCTGCGCGAGGGTTATGCCCGCTATCTGCCGCTGGCCGCGATCGTGGCCGGGGTGCTGCTGGCCGAGATGGTGATGATCGCCCTGGTGACGGTCAACGGCGGGGCCGCCGCGGACGCGACCGGTCCGGCCGTGGCCACGGCCGGGATGTCCAATGTCGAGGCCATCGGCCGCGTGCTCTACACCGACTATGTCTACATCTTCCAGGCCGCCGGCATCGTGCTGCTGATCGCCATGGTCGGGGCCATCGTCCTGACCCTGCGCCACAAGCCGGGCGTGCGTCGCCAGGACATCCACACCCAGGTCGGGCGGGATCGCAAGACCGCCATGGAGGTCAAGAGCGTCGAGACCGGCGCGGGCGTGACCCCCGAGGAGCTTCTCTGATGGACGTGACCCTGCAGCACTATCTGGCCGTCGGGGCCATGCTGTTCACCATCGGTGTGTTCGGCATCTTCGTGAACCGCAAGAACGTGATCATCATCCTGATGTCGATCGAGCTGATCCTGCTGGCCGTGAACATCAATTTCGTCGCCTTCTCGGCCTATCTGCATGACATCTCCGGGCAGATCATGGCCATGTTCGTGCTGACCGTCGCCGCGGCCGAGGCCGCCATCGGCCTGGCCATCCTGGTGACCTTCTTCCGCAACCGCGGCGACATCGCCGTGGACGACGCCTCCGTGATGAAGGGTTGAGCCGACCGTGACCCTTCAGCTCCTCGTCACCCTCGGCGTATTCGCCCCCCTGCTGGGCGCGGCCATCGTCGGCTTCTTCGGCCGCCGTCTCGGCGACGTCTTGTCCCAGACCGTGACCACCGGCCTGCTGTTCTTCTCCTGCGCCGTGGCCTGGACCGTGTTCTCGGCCCACACCTGGGGCGGGCTGGAGGCCTTCACCCTCAAGCTGTTCCCCTTCATCAACGTCGGGGACTTCCAGTCGGCCTGGTCGATCCGCATCGACGCCCTGTCGGCGGTGATGCTGGTGGTGGTGACCACGGTGTCGTCACTCGTGCACCTGTATTCGTGGGGCTATATGGCCGCGGATCCGGACAAGCCGCGCTTCTTCGCCTATCTGTCGCTGTTCACCTTCGCCATGCTGGCGCTGGTGACCGCCGCCGACTTCATGCAGCTGTTCTTCGGCTGGGAAGGGGTGGGTCTGGCCTCCTATCTGCTGATCGGATTCTGGTACAAGAAGGCCACCGCCAGCGCCGCCGCCATCAAGGCCTTCGTGGTCAACCGTGTCGGTGACTTCGGCTTCGCGCTGGGCATCGTCACCGTGTTCTGGATGTTCGGCACGATCGAGTTCGCCGAACTGTTCCCGATGATCGCCGGCAAGGCCGGCACCGGCTGGGAATTCCTGGGCTACACCTGGTCGGCGCTCGACCTGGCCGGCCTGCTGCTGTTCATCGGCGCGATGGGCAAGTCGGCCCAGTTCTTCCTGCACACCTGGCTGCCGGACGCGATGGAGGGCCCGACCCCGGTCTCGGCCCTGATCCACGCGGCGACCATGGTCACCGCCGGCGTCTACATGGTCTGCCTGCTGTCGCCGATCTACGAATATGCGCCGGTCGCGGCCGGGGTCATCGCCATCACCGGCGCGATCACGGCCCTGTTCGCCGCCACGGTCGGTCTGGCCCAGAACGACATCAAGCGGGTCATCGCCTATTCGACCTGTTCGCAGCTGGGCTACATGTTCTTCGCCGCCGGCGTCGGGGCCTACCAGGCCGCCATGTTCCACCTGTTCACCCACGCCTTCTTCAAGGCCCTGCTGTTCCTCGGGGCCGGCTCGGTCATCAACGGCATGCACCACGAGCAGGACATGCGGAAGATGGGCGGGCTGTGGAAGCTGCTGCCGGTCACCTATGCCGTGATGATGATCGGCACCGTGGCCATCACCGGACTGGGCATCCCCGGCATCGGCGGCTTCGCCGGCTTCTATTCCAAGGATTCGATCATCGAGAGCGCCTTCGCGGCGTTCACGACCGGTCATTCGGCCATGGGGCTGTTCGCCTTCTTCGTCGGCATCCTCGCCGCCGGTCTGACGGCCTATTACTCGTGGCGTCTGGTGTTCATGACCTTCCACAACAAGCCCGCCTGGAAGGACGAGGCGCACGCGGATCATGGTCATGACGACCATGCCTCGCACGCCCAGCTGGAAACCCATTCCGAGCCGCTGGACGACGACGGCCACGCCCATGACGACCATGGCCATCACGGACCGCTGCAACCGCACGAGAGCCCGTGGGTGATGCTGGTGCCGCTGCTGCTGCTGTCGGTCGGTGCGATCGCCGCCGGCTTTGTCTTCGCCCCCTATTTCATCGGCGATCACGCGGCCACCTTCTGGAACGGCGCGGTCTTCACCGGCCCGGCCAACCACGTTCTGCACGACAGCCACGGCGTGCCGACCTGGGTGAAATGGTCCCCGCTGGTGCTGACCCTGACCGGGACCTTCGCCGCCTGGTGGATCTATGTCGTCAACGAGGGCATGGGCCGGCGCATGGCCGACCGGGGCGGGGTGGTCCACGCCTTCCTGTACAACAAATGGTATTTCGACGAGCTGTACGACTTCATCTTCGTCAAGGGCGCGCGCGCGCTGGGTGACCTGTTCTGGAAGGTCGGCGACGTGACGATCATCGACGGCGGCGGACCGAACGGCATGGCCTGGCTGTCCCGCAAATTCGCCGGCGGCCTGTCGCGGTTCCAGAGCGGCTACGTCTATTTCTATGCGTTCGTGATGCTGCTCGGCCTCGCCGGCTTCCTCGCCTTCGCCATCTATACGTGGGGAGCCTGAGCCCAAGTGCCCGCTGAAATTCCTCACATCCTGAGCCTCGTCACCTTCCTGCCCCTGATCGGGGCGGGACTGATCCTGCTGGCCCGTTTCGTCATCAAGGGCGCTGCGGACTCCGCGGCGCGCTGGATCGCCCTGGGCACGACCCTGGCCACCCTGGCCGTCGCGGTCGTGCTGGTGCTGGTCTTTGACCCGGCCAGTGCCGGTTATCAGTTCATCGAACGCTACGTCTGGTTCGCCGGGGCCCAGTATCATCTGGGTGTCGACGGCATCTCGATCCTGTTTGTGCTGCTGACGGCCTTCCTGATGCCGATCTGCATCCTGGCCAGCTGGAAGACCATCACCGACCGGGTGGTCGACTATATGGTCGCCTTCCTGGTGTTGCAGACCCTGGTCACCGGCGTGTTCACGGCGCTGGACCTGTTCCTGTTCTACATCTTCTTCGAAGGCACCCTGGTGCCGATGTTCATCATCATCGGCGTGTGGGGCGGGACCAACCGCATCTATGCGGCCTACAAATTCTTCCTCTACACCCTGCTGGGATCCGTCCTGATGCTGCTGGCCATGCTGTGGATGGCCTATACGGCCGGCACCACCAGCATCCCCGAGCTCAAGAGCTTCGCCTTCAGCCCGGCGGCCCAGCCGATATTGTGGCTGGCCTTCTTCGCCAGCTTCGCGGTCAAGATGCCGATGTGGCCGGTGCACACCTGGCTGCCGGACGCCCACGTGCAGGCCCCGACGGCGGGCTCGGTCATCCTGGCCGGCATCTTGCTGAAGCTGGGCGGCTACGGCTTCATCCTGTTCAATGTGCCGATGTTCCCGCTGGCGTCGCAGATGTTCGCGCCGCTGGTGTTCGCCCTGTCGGCCATCGCCATCGTCTACACCTCGCTGGTCGCCTTCCGGCAGACCGACATGAAGAAGCTGATCGCCTATTCGTCGGTGGCCCACATGGGTTTCGTCACCATGGGCATCTTCGCCGGCAACGAAATCGGCATGCAGGGCGCGGTGTTCCAGATGCTGAGCCACGGCCTGATCTCGGGCGCGCTCTTCCTGTGCGTCGGCGTCGTCTATGACCGGATGCACACCCGCGAGATCGCCTTCTACGGCGGCCTGACCAGCAAGATGCCGTGGTTCGCCGCCATCTTCCTGATGTTCACCATGGCCAATGTCGGCCTGCCGGGCACCTCGGGTTTCATCGGCGAGATCCTGACCCTGACCGGCGTCTACCAGGCCTCGACCTGGACCGCCTTCATCGCCGCCTCGGGCGTGATCCTGTCGGCGGTCTATGCCCTGACCCTGTACCGCAACGTCATGTTCGGCGAGATCACCAACCCGGCGCTCAAGGCGATCACCGACATCGATCGGCGCGAGCTGCTGATCTTCGTGCCGCTGATCGTCGGCACGATCTGGCTGGGCGTCCATCCCGGCATCGTGCTCGACTACACCGCCGCCTCGGTCGAGGCCCTGACGACCACCTATCACGCCGCGATCGGCGGGTGAGACCCTGATGCCTGATCTGATCCCTGCACTCCATCTGTCCGCTCCGGAGCTGACGCTCGCCCTCGGCGGCCTCGTGCTGCTGTTGCTGGGGGCCTTCGCCGGCGAAAAATCGACCCGGCTGGTCTCCATGCTGGCCGTGGCCCTGCTGGTGGCGGCCTCGGCCGTGGCCGCGACGGGTCCGCTGGGGTCCGCCTTCAACGGGGCCTATGTCGCCGATCCGCTGGCGGTCTACGGCAAGATCGTCATCTATCTGTCCAGCGCCGTGGCCATCGTCCTCGGCACCGGCTGGATGGAGCGGACGCGCATCACCCGCTTCGAATATCCGGTCCTGATCGTGCTGGCCGCGGTCGGCATGAGCATGATGGCGTCCTCGGGCGACCTGATCTCCCTGTACGTCGGGATCGAGCTGCACTCCCTGGCCCTCTATGTCCTGGCCGCCTTCCACCGCGACGACCTGAAGGCGTCCGAGGCGGGCCTGAAATATTTCGTCCTCGGGGCCCTGTCCTCGGGCCTGCTGCTGTATGGGGCCAGCCTGATCTACGGTTTCACCGGCTCGATGCGGTTCGAGGATATCGCCGTGGTCGCCGCCTCGGGCGAGGCCGGCACCGGCCTGATCTTCGGCCTGGTCTTCCTGATCTGCGGCCTGGCCTTCAAGGTCTCGGCCGCGCCGTTCCACATGTGGACGCCCGACGTCTATGAGGGCGCGCCGACCCCGGTCGTGGCCCTGTTCGCCACCGCCCCCAAGATGGCCGCCATGGTGCTGATCGCCCGGGCCCTGTCGGAAGGCTTCGGCGGCGCGCACGACCAGTGGGCCCAGGTCATTATCCTGATCTCGCTGATCAGCTTCGCGGTCGGCGCCTTCGGCGGCCTGGCCCAGAAGGATTTCCAGCGACTTCTGGCCTATTCCTCGATCGCCAACATCGGCTACGCCCTGCTGGCGATCGCCGCCGGCACTGAGGCCGGTCTGCAGGCGATGCTGATGTTCATGACCCTGTATGTGGTCGATCAGCTGGGTTTCTTCGCCATCCTGATGAGCCTGTCGAAGGGCGGCAAGCCGATCCGGCGCATCGCCGACCTGGCCGGGCTCAAGCGCGACCGTCCCGTGACCGCCATCGCCCTGACGATCCTGTCGCTGTCGGTGCTGGGCATGCCGCCGTTCTCGGGCTTCTGGGCCAAATACTATGTGTTCGGCGCGGCCGCCGGGGCCGGTTACTGGATCGCCGCCGCGATCGGTCTGGTCGCCTCGGTCGTGGCCGCCTTCTACTATCTGCGCATCATCAAGCTTATGTGGTTCGACGCGCCGCTGGACGATGTCCCGACCGACAAGGCCCCGCTCGCACCCCAGTGGATCGGCTGGGCCTGCGCGGCCTTCGCCTTCCCGCTGGTGATCGTCGGCCTGGTCTGGCTGGAGCCGTTGACCCGCGCCGCCGCCTCGGGCTTCGGAGCCGGGTAGGGCGGTGACGCCCGCGCCCGTCCGCCTGCTCGAGGAAACCGACTCCACCAATGCCGAGGCCCGCCGCCTGGCCGAGGCCGGCGAGAGTGGACCGCTGTGGGTCGTGGCCCGCCGCCAGACCGCCGGGCGCGGCCGTCGCGGGCGGGAATGGATCGACCGGACCGGCAACCTGTCGGCCACCCTGCTGACCACGATGCGCCGGCCGCCGGCCGAGGCGGCCCAGCTGACCTTTGTCGCGGCCCTGGCCGTGGCCGATCTGGTCGACGCCTTCGTGCCGCCGTCGCTGGTCACGATCAAATGGCCCAATGACATCCTGCTGGCCGGGGACAAGGTCGCCGGCATTCTGATCGAGTCCGGGGCCCATGCCGACGGCGGCCTGTGGCTGGCGGTCGGGATCGGCGTCAATCTGGCGAGGGCCCCGTCCGGCACCGACCGGCCCGCCACCGCACTGGCCGATCATCTGCGCGGCGACGTGACCGCCGTGCCGATGGTCGAGACCGCCGCCGCCACCCTGGCCGGGACCTTCGCCGTCTGGCTGGACCGTTGGGAGACCCTGGGCTTCCAGCCGGTGCTGGATGCCTGGACCGCCCGGGCCGCGGGGCTGGACGGACCGGCCGTCGCGCGACTGGGCCATGAGACCGTCAGCGGCCGGGCCGAGGGCGTCGATCCCGACGGGTCCCTGCGTCTGCGCCTTGCCGACGGTGGCCTGCGCCTTATTTCGGCAGGCGATGTGTTCTTCGGGGAGGCCGCCTGATGCTGCTTGCGATCGAACAGGGCAATACCAACACCCTTTTCGCCGTCCATGACGGCAGGGACTGGATCGCCCAGTGGCGCACCGCCACGGCCGCCAGCCGCACGGCCGATGAATACGCCGTCTGGCTGACCCAGCTGCTGGCCATGCGCGGGCTGAAGCTGGCCGCTCTGGACGGCTGCATCATCTCTAGTGTGGTGCCGCAGTCGATCTTCAACCTGCGCAATCTGTCGCGGCGCTATCTGTCGGTCGAACCGCTGGTCATCGGCGAGAATGTCGACCTCGGCATTCCGGTGCGGATCACCAAGCCCAGCGAGGCCGGGGCCGACCGGCTGGTCAATGCGCTCGGGGCCCATCTGGTCTATCCCGGTGACCTGATCGTCATCGACAGCGGCACGGCCACCACCTTCGATGTGGTCGCCGCCGACGGGGCCTTCGAGGGTGGTCTGATCGCCCCCGGAATCAACCTCTCGCTCCAGGCGCTGCATGAGGCCGCGGCCATGTTGCCGCGGATCGCCATCCAGCGGCCGGAACGTGTTATCGGCAAGGATACGGTCTCCAACATGCAGTCCGGCGTCTTCTGGGGCTATGTCGCCCTGATCGAAGGCCTGGTCACGCGCATCAAGGCGGAGTGGGAAAAACCCATGACCGTCATCGGCACGGGCGGCGTCGCCTCGCTGTTCGAGGGGGCCACAGACAGCATCGACCGGTTCGATCCGGACCTGACCATACGCGGCCTACTCGAAATCTGGCGCCGCAATACCCATTTGACGGACACATGAAAAAACAAACCAACGACGAACTCGTATTCCTGCCGCTCGGCGGCTCGAACGAGATCGGTATGAATCTCAATCTGTACGGCTACGGGCCGGAGTCCAACCGCCAGTGGATGGTGGTCGACGTGGGCGTGACCTTCGGCGACCTGTCGACGCCCGGCGTCGATGTCATCGTGCCGGATCCGGCCTTCCTCGAGGGCGAGAAGATCCTCGGCATCGTGCTGACCCATGCCCACGAGGACCATATCGGGGCCCTCGGCTGGCTGTGGGCCCGGATGAAGGCCCCGCTGTATGCGACGCCCTTCACCGCCTATCTGATCCGCGACAAGCTGCGCGAGGCCGGCATCCTGGACCAGGTCAAGCTGATCGAGGTGCCGCTGGGCGGCACCGTCGACCTGGGCCCGTTCCAGGTGACCATGGTCACCATGACCCATTCGATCGCCGAGCCGAACGGCCTGGCCATCAAGACGCCACTGGGCACGGTGTTCCACACCGGGGACTGGAAGATCGATGACGAACCGGTCGTCGGCGAGCTGACCGACGGCGGGGCCATCTCGGCGCTCGGCGACGAGGGCGTGCTGGCCATGGTCTGTGACTCGACCAATGTCTTCGTCGACGGCGTGGCCGGCTCCGAGGGCGGTGTCGCCCGGGCCATGACCAAGCTGATCAGCGGCCTCAAGGGCCGGATCGCCGTGGGCTGTTTCGCCTCCAACGTCGCCCGCATGGACAGCGTCATCCGCGCGGCCGAGGCCTCGGGGCGTCGCGTCTCGCTGGCGGGCCGGTCGATGCACCGCATCACCGCCGCCGCCAAACATGTCGGCATGCTCAGCGACATCAAGCCGTTCCTGACCGACGAGGAGGCCCGCGTCTGGCCCGAGGACGAAATCCTGTATCTGTGCACCGGCAGCCAGGGTGAAAGCCGGGCGGCCCTGTCGCGCGTCGCCGAAGGCACCCATCCGGTGATCCGGCTGGGTCGCGGCGATCACTGCATCTTCTCGTCGCGCGTCATCCCCGGCAATGAACTGTCGATCGGTCGCCTGCAGGACAAGCTCGCCGACAAGGGCGTCCGGCTCTACACCGAGAAGGACCACCCCGGCATCCACGTCTCGGGCCATCCGTGCCGTGACGAGCTCAGGCAGATGTACGCCTGGGCGCGGCCGCAGATTTCGGTGCCGACCCACGGCATGCGCCGCCACCTGATGGAACACGCCAACCTGGCCCGCGACATCGGGGTCAAGGAGCAGGTGACGCCGCGCAACGGCGACATGGTGCGTCTGGCCCCGGGGCCGGCGGCGATCATCGATGAAGTGCCGTCCGGCCGCCTCTATGTCGACGGCGGCATGTTGGTGACCGAACAGGGCGAGGCCCTGCGCGAGCGCCGCCACGCCTCGACCAACGGCATTCTGGTGGTGTCCTTCGCTCTCGACGGCCGCGGCAAGATCGTCAGCGACATCGACATGCGGGCCATCGGCCTGCCCAGTGGCGACGAACGCCCGCTGGGCGATGCCCTCGACGGCCTGGCCGAACGGGTCGAACAGGTGGTCAACGGCCTCAAGCCGCAGGCGAGAGACGACGACGATGCGGTCGAACAGGCCGTGGCCCGCGTGCTGAAGAAGGCCAGCCAGCAGATCTGGGATCGTCGACCGATCGTCGAGACCATCGTGCTGCGCCTGTAGGAGAGGGCGGATGACCGAGCGGCTGTTCCTGATCAATCCGGGCTGGCACGACGACCAGGGCGGACCCTGGTACTGCCCGGCCGGCTCGGTCGTCGAAGGAGTGCTGGGCTTCTATCCGGCCCTGCGCGACCAGCTCGACATCACCTATCTGGACCATCCGCGTCCGCGCCCGCCGGTCATCGCCCTGGTCGGCGAGGCCCACCAGAGCTGCCCGCTGCTGGTGCTGGACGGTGAATTCGACTGGCCGGAGGCGGAGACCAGCGCCGCCACCGGTCAGCGCTTTCTGCAGGATGAGGCCATCCTGCCCTATCTGGCGGCCCGCTACGGCGTGGGCCTGCCCCACCCCTGAGGACCGGTCATGATCGGCAAGCTGAACCACGTCGGGGTCGCGACCCCCTCCATTCCCGACAGTATCGCCCTGTACCGCGACATGCTGGGCGTCACAGCCATCGGCACGCCCTTCGACCTGCCGTCCCAGGGGGTGCGGGTCTGTTTCGTCGACCTGCCCAACGCCCAGATCGAACTGATCGAACCGCTGGGCGAGGACTCACCGATCCACGGCTTTCTGGCCAGGAACCCGCGCGGCGGCCAGCATCACATCTGTTTTGAGGTCGAGGATATCCTCGCCGCCCGGGACACCCTGCGCGCCAGGGGGGCGACCATCCTCGGGACCGGCGAGCCGCGGATCGGGGCGCACGGGACACCGATCATCTTTGTTCACCCGCGTGACATGGGTGGTATGCTGGTCGAACTGATGGAAACGCCGAAGGGGGCGCACTGATCATGCCGATTGGCCCGGTGACGATGTTCGCCATCTATGTGGTGGTCTGGTGGGTGGTGCTGTTCGCTATCCTGCCGCTGGGCACGTCCCGGGAGACTCACGCCCCGCCGACCGACGGGGCCCAGTGGGGCGCGCCGGACACGCCCAATCTGAAGCGGAAATTCCTGACCACGACCTGGGTTGCGCTAATCGTCTGGGCCGGGGTGATGCTGCTGGTCTGGATCGGCTGGATGCCCTTGCCCGACCTGGCACCGCCGTCAGTCTGAACCACGCCTAGCTTTTGCCCCGCTGACCCGGCTAAAGCACAGGTCAGACTGACTTTGCCGGATTAGAGCCCATGCGCCTGTCGCGCTACTTCCTGCCCACGCTCAAAGACACGCCGTCCGAGGCGCAGATTATCTCGCACCAGCTGATGCTGCGCGCGGGTCTGGTGCGGCAGGAGGCGGCCGGCATCTATGCCTGGCTGCCGCTGGGCCTGCGGGTGCTGAAGAAGATCGAACAGATCGTGCGCGAGGAACAGGAGCGGGCCGGGGCGGTCGAGCTGCTGATGCCGACCCTGCAACTGGCCGACCTGTGGCGCGAGAGCGGGCGCTATGACGCCTACGGCCCGGAGATGCTGCGCATCACCGATCGCCACGAGCGCGAGCTGCTGTACGGCCCCACCAATGAGGAGATGGTCACCGACATCTTCCGGGCCTACGTCAAATCCTACAAGGCGCTGCCGCTGAACCTGTTTCACATCCAGTGGAAGTTTCGCGACGAGCGCCGGCCCCGGTTCGGGGTGATGCGCGGTCGCGAATTCCTGATGAAGGACGCCTACAGCTTCGACATCGACGAGGAGTCCGCGCGCAAGGCCTACAACCGCATGTTTGTGGCCTATCTGAACACCTTCGCCCGGCTGGGCCTGAAGGCCGTGCCGATGCGCGCCGACACCGGACCGATCGGCGGCGACCTGAGCCACGAGTTCATCGTCCTGGCCGAGACCGGCGAAAGCCAGGTCTTCTGTGACCGCAGACTGGTCGAGATGCCGGTGCCCGGCCCCGACGTCGACTGGAATGACCTGCAGGCCACGGTCGACCAGCGTACCGCCCTGTATGCGGCGACCGAGGAAATGCACGACGCCGCCCGGTTCGAGGGCGAGACGCCCGAGGCGGACCGGCTGACCGCGCGCGGCATCGAGGTCGGCCACATCTTCTATTTCGGTACCAAATACTCCGCCCCGATGAAGGCCTCGGTCCAGGGACCCGACGGCGTCGACCGTCCGGTCCACATGGGCAGCTACGGGGTCGGGGTCTCGCGCCTGATGGGGGCCATCATCGAGGCCAGCCACGACGCCGGTGGCATCATCTGGCCCGACGCCGTGGCCCCGTTCGACGTGATGGTGATCAACCTGCGCGCCAGTGACGCGGCGGTCTCGGCCGCCTGCGAGGCGGCCGTCGCCGCGCTGGAAGCCCTCGGCAAGGACGTCCTCTATGATGACACCGACGAGCGGCCGGGCGGCAAGTTCGCCACCGCCGACCTGATCGGGATACCGTGGCAGCTGACCATCGGGCCCAAGGGCGTGGCCGAGGGCACGGTCGAGCTGAAGCGTCGGGCCACCGGCGAGAAGATCTCGATCCCGTTGGACGAGGCGCTGTCGAGGGTTTGCGGATGAGCGGCACCGACAATTCCCTTCCCCCCAAATGGGGGAAGGAGGAGCGCCACATGACCGATGCTCAGCTTCCCACACCCAAGCCCGCCGGGCCGTTCTCCTCGTGGGAAATCGGTCTGGCCCTTCGCTATCTGCGCGCGCGGCGCAAGGACGGCGGGATCGCCCTGATCGCCATCATCAGCTACGTCGCCATCACCCTGGCGGTGCTGGCCCTGATCACGGTGATGAGCATCATGGCCGGGTTCCGCAGCGAGCTGCTCAGCCGCATGCTGTCGTTCAACGGCCATATGTATGTCCAGGGCCAGGTGTTGGTCTCGCCCGAGCGCGACGCCGCCCTGACCCGGCTCAAGGCCCTGCCGGGCGTGGTCAGTGTGACGCCCCTGACCGAGTCCCAGAGCCTGCTGCGCGCGGCGGGCCAGACCACCGGTGCCATGGTGCGCGGCCTGCGGGCCGAGGATCTCGATTCCATGGCCTATGTCTTCAAGAGCCTGACGCCGGAAGCCCGTGCCGGCTTCGGTCAGGGCGACTGGGGCGGCGACCGGGTGCTGATCGGCAAGGCGCTGGCGGATTCCCTCGGCATCAATGTCGGCGATCCGGTCACCCTGTATTCGCCGGACGGAGCCGGTTCGGCCTTCGGCAATCTGGGCGGACTGGAGAAGACCTATACCGTCGGCGGCGTGTTCAGCTCGGGCACGGCCGATTTCGACCGACTGTTCGTGTTCATGCCGCTGGAACAGGCCCAGCTGTTCTTCGGCAAGGAAGGTCTCTGGGATGTGATCGAGATGAAGGTCGCCGATCCCGACAATGTCGCCGCCTATCTGGAACCCGTGCGGCAGGCCGCCGGGCCGGGCGCGGTCGTCAGCGACTGGCGTGACCGGCTGGCGGCCTTCTGGGGCGCGCTGAAGGTCGAGCGGGTGGCCATGAGCATCATCCTCGGTCTGGTCGTGGCCATCGCCGCCCTGAACATCATCTCCGGCATCGTCATGCTGGTGAAGAACAAGACCCGTGACATCGCCATCCTGCGCACGGTCGGGGCCAGCCAGGCCGCGATGATGCGGGTCTTCTTCGTGGCCGGGGCCGCGATCGGCGTGGCCGGCACCGTCAGCGGCCTGGTGCTGGGTCTGGTGTTCTGCCTGAACATCGGCGCGATCCAGCATTTCCTCGAGGCCCTGCTGGGCGTGCAGCTGTTCAACCAGGAGGTCTATATGCTGGACGCCATCCCGGCCCTGGTCGATCCGGTCGACGTGTTCTGGGTCGCGATCTGGTCGCTGTTCATGTCCTGCGTCGCCTCGCTGCTGCCGTCGTGGCAGGCGGCCAAGCTTGATCCGGTGGAGGCCCTGCGTTTTGAATAGTCCACAGATCGTTCCCCAGAACCATCCCCAGACGGACGCGACGCCCGTCCTGTCGATCCGCGAGGTGACCCGTACCTATGACACGGCCACCGGGGGGCTGACGGTGCTCAAGGGGGTCAATCTCGACGTCATGCCGGGCGAGATCGTCGGTCTGATCGGGCCGTCGGGCTCGGGCAAGTCGTCGCTGCTGCACGCCGCCGGCCTGCTGGAGCGGCCGACCGCCGGTCACATCCGGATCGACGGCGCGGACGTCGGCGATCTGGACGAGGGGGCCCGCACCCGGCTGCGCCTGTCGCGCATTGGTTTCGTCTATCAATTCCACCATCTGCTGGCCGAGTTTGACGCGCGCGATAACGTCGCCCTGCCGATGCGCATCGCCGGCCATTCAAGAACCGAGGCGCGCAACCGGGCCGAGGCCGCCTTGGCGGCCCTGGGTCTGGCCGAGCGGACCACCCATCAGCCGGGCCAGCTGTCGGGTGGCGAGCGCCAGCGGGTGGCCCTGGCCCGGGCCCTGGCCAACCGGCCGCGGCTGCTGCTGGCCGACGAGCCGACCGGCAATCTGGATCCGGCCACCAGCCAGGCGGTGTTCGAGGCCCTGCGGGTGATGGTGCGCGAGACCGGGGTCGCGGCCCTGATCGCCACCCACAATATGGAGCTGGCCGGGCATATGGACCGGGTCTTCGCCCTGAAGGACGGCCATCTGGAAGAGCGCCCGGCCGAGAGTCACGCCTATTAGGCCGTCACCGGCCGGGGCGAGCCGGAGCCGGGACTGATCATGACCGAGGCGATCCGGAGTCAGCTGGAGGCGGGGCGACTGGCCCGGGCCGACGGCCGCATGGTCGACGCCCGCAACGCCTATGCCCGCGCCACGGCCCTGAGCCGCGAGGCGAGGGCGCATTCACTCCAGGCCCTGGGCCTGCGTCATCTGGCCGAGATCGACCTGGGTGCGCGCCGACCCGAGGCCGCCCTGGCCCATGCCGACCAGGCCGCAGCCCTGTACCGGGCCCATGGCGGGAGTGACCCGCTGGAGCTGGCCGTCGTTTTGAAACTGGCCGCGTTGGCGCTGGACGAACTGCGCCGCAGCCCCGAGGCCGCCGACCGCTGGAATGCAGCCCGCGACCTGTATCAGGCAGCCGGAGACACCGAGGCTGCGGCCGACTGCGACGGCCGGACCGCGGGCTAGCCGTCGGTCCCGCCGCGCTTCAGGCCCCTATTTTTTTCCGGGCGGGGTGGTGAAGGGCGAGGCCCCGGCGGCGACCGCCGGCTTGGGCTTCTCCGCCTTGGGTTTGCGGGTTTCCTTGTTGCTGCGCACTTGACCCTTGGCCATGACCGCTCTCCGGACGCCGACCGCCGGAAGGGCGGGGCGTGGCGTCAGTCATCAGGATACAGCATTCGCGCGCCCGGGGGCGGACAATCCGCCGGGCTTGACGGGAACAAAACGGCAACCTAGAACATACAGGGAACGCACCAGATAAGGGGATAAGGTCATGGCACGTTGGGTTCGGGATACGCTGTCGCTTGCATCATGCGGCGGCTTTGTCTGGATGGTCTGGCACGCGGCCCTGCTGGTCGCCTGAGCCCGGGATCGCCGGTTCCTGCCCAGGCGGGGGCCGGAAATCGTGCCGAGGGCGCGGGCGACGGCCAGAATCCCTGCATAGTCGCGGCGGTCGCATCGGCGACCACGGCAAGATGTCTCCGGCGTCACGGGGATGAGGGGAGTGTGATTTGGTCGACCCGGTAGTTCCCGACGCCTCCCTGAGCGCAGACGGCTTCGTGCATCTGCGGGTGCGGTCGGCCTATTCGCTGCTGGAGGGCGCGATCAAGGCCAACAAGGTCGGGCCGATGGCCGCCGATCACGGCATGCCCGCCGTGGCCGTGGCCGACCGGGCCAATCTGTTCGGGGCCCTCGAATTCAGCCAGGCGGCGCGCGACGCCGGGGTGCAGCCGCTGATCGCCTGCGCCCTGCCGGTGCTGGGCATCGGCGGCAGGATCAGCGACCGCTGGGCCAAGACCCCGACCGTCGTGCTGATCTGCCAGAACGAACAGGGCTGGCTGAACCTGTGCGCCCTGTCGTCGGCGGCCTTTCTCGAGTCGGCCGACCTGCCCGAACCGGGGGTGCCGTGGGCGATGGTGGCGGACAAGGCGGAAGGGCTGATCCTGCTGTCGGGCGGACCCGACGGGCCGGTCGATCCGCTGTTCGTCCAGGGCAAGGGGGCCGAGGCCGGGGCGGCCCTGGCCGAGATGCAGGCGGCGTTCGGCGACCGCTTCTATGTCGAACTGCAACGCCACGGCCTGCCCAGCGAGGGCGCGGCCGAACGGGGGCTGGTCGACTGGGCCTACACGGCCGAGGTGCCGCTGGTCGCCACCAACGACGTTCACTATGCCAGGGCTGAACAGGCCAAGTCGCACGACGCCCTGATGTGTATCGCCGACGGGGCCTTCACCGGTCAGGAGGATCGGCGGCGCGTCACCGGCCAGCACTGGTTCAAGGGCGCGGCCGCCATGCGCACCCTTTTCGCCGACCTGCCCGAGGCCTGCGACAACACCATCGACATCGCCCGCCGCTGCGCCTTCATGGTGCAGACCCGCCCGCCGATCCTGCCCAGTTTCGACACCGGTGACGGCCGGACCGAGGCCGACGAACTGGCCTATCAGGCGCGCGAGGGGCTGAAGGCGCGACTGAAGACCGTGATCCCGGCCTTCCCGGAAGAGGACTACTGGACCCGGCTGGAGTGGGAAGTGTCCATCATCCAGCAGATGGGCTTCCCCGGCTATTTCCTGATCGTGTCGGACTTCATCAAATGGGCCAAGTCGCACGGCATCCCGGTCGGGCCGGGGCGGGGCTCCGGGGCCGGGTCGCTGGTCGCCTGGGTGCTGACCATCACCGACCTCGACCCGTTGCGCTTCGGCCTGCTGTTCGAGCGCTTCCTCAATCCCGAGCGGGTCTCCATGCCCGACTTCGACATCGACTTCTGCCAGGAGCGGCGGGAAGAGGTGATCGAATATGTGCAGCAGCGCTATGGCCGCGACCGGGTGGCCCAGATCATCACCTTCGGCACCCTGCAGGCGCGGGCCGTGCTGCGCGACGTGGGCCGGGTGCTGCAGATGCCGCTGGGCCAGGTCGATCGTCTGGCCAAGATGATTCCGGCCAATCCGGCCAATCCGGTGACCCTGGCCCAGGCCATCGCGCTGGAGCCGCGCCTGCGCGAGGCGCGCGACGACGACAAGGCCGTGGCCACATTGCTGGAGACGGCGCTGGAGCTGGAGGGGCTGTACCGCAACGCCTCGACCCACGCCGCCGGCATCGTCATCGGCGACCGGCCGCTGGTCGAGCTGACGCCGCTGTACCAGGACCCGCGCTCGGACATTCCGGCGACCCAGTTCAACATGAAATGGGTCGAGCCGGCCGGGCTGGTGAAATTCGACTTCCTCGGGCTGAAGACCCTGACAGTGCTGGACCGGGCCTCGGGCTATCTGAAGCGGCGCGGGGCCGACCGCGACTTCAACCTGCTGCCGCTGGACGACACGCGCACCTATGAGCTGATGGCCTCGGGCCAGACCGTCGGGGTGTTCCAGCTGGAATCCCAGGGCATGCGCGACACACTGCGCAAGATGCGCTGCGGCGCGATCGAGGAGATCACCGCCCTGATCTCGCTCTACCGGCCCGGGCCGATGGAGAACATCGACGTCTATATCGACCGCAAATTCGGCCGGGCCGAGGTCGACACCCTGCATCCGTCGCTGGCCGGCATCCTGCAGGAGACCTACGGCGTCATCATCTACCAGGAACAGGTGATGCAGATCGCCCAGATCCTGGCCGGCTACAGCCTCGGCGAGGCCGACCTGCTGCGTCGGGCGATGGGCAAGAAGAAGAAGGAGGAGATGGACTTCCAGAAGGCCCGCTTCCTCAAGGGGGCGGCCGAGAAGGATGTGCCCGAGGCCCAGGCCGACTTCATCTTCGAACTGGTGGCCAAATTCGCCGGCTACGGCTTCAACAAGTCTCACGCCGCCGCCTATGCGATGATCAGCTACCAAACCGGCTGGCTGAAGGCGAACCACCCGGTCGAGTTCTTCGCCGCCTCGATGAGCCTGGACCTGTCGAACACCGACAAGCTGGCGGTCTTCTACCAGGACGCGCGCAAATTCGAGGTGCCGGTGCTGGCCCCCGACGTGAACCGCTCCTCGGCTGATTTCGACGTGGCCTACGAGGATGAGACCGGGGCGGTCCTCTATGCGCTGGGGGCGATCCGCAACGTCGGGCTCGAGGCCATGAAACACGTGGTCGAGGTGCGCGAGACCGGCGGCCGCTTCACCGACATCTTCGACTTCCTCGAGCGGGTCGACCCGCGGGCGGTCAACAAGCGGGCGCTGGAGGGTCTGGCCAAGGCCGGGGCCTTCGACAGCATCCACCCCAACCGCGGCCAGCTGTTCGACCAGGCCGATGTGCTGATGGCCTATTGCCAGAGCGTGGCGGCCGAGCGGGCCTCGGCCCAGGTCAACCTGTTCGGCGGTGACCAGGTCGGGGCCGGGCGGCCGCGCCTGAAGATCCGCGAGCCCTGGGTCGGACCCGAGAAGCTGGACCAGGAACTGGCGGCGGTCGGCTTCTATCTGTCCGGTCACCCGCTGGAGGACATGACCCCGGCGCTGAAACGCAAGCGGGTCACCTTTGTGGCCGAGGCGGCCCAGCTGGCCGAGAGCGGGCACGAGGCCTTCATGATGGCCGGGGTGGTGCGCCGTCGCCAGGAGCGGGCCAGCCAGAGGTCCGGCGAGAAATTCGCCTTCGTCACCTTCTCCGACCCGACCGGCGAGTTTGAATGTCTGTTCCCGCCGGAACAGCTGCGCAAATGCCGTGAGGTGCTGGAGGTCGGGGCTTCGGTGCTGGTCCGGGTGCGGGCCAAATGTGCCGACGGCGAGGTGCGGTTCTTCGGCGATGACGCGTCGCGGCTGGACACCCTGCTGGACGACACCAGCATCGGCCTGCGCATCCATGTCTCGTCGCGCGGCACCGACCCGGCGGCGCTGAAGGCGCGGCTGGACCGGGCCAGTTCGCCGGGCAAGGGGGGCGAGATCTCGCTGGTCGCCTCGCTGGACGGCCGCCGCGAGGTCGAGGTCAAATTGCCCGGCCGCTACCGGCTGGACGGGGCCCTGCGCGGCGCGCTGAAGACGGCCCCGGGCGTGCTGATGCTCGAAGACGCCTGAGGGCTCCGTCAGGCCGCGTCGTTGAGCAGACGGCCATAGCTCTCGACCAAGCTGGTATAGGTGGGAACGAAGGTCACCGTCGCCGGCCCGCCTTCGGTGACCGGGGCCTTGATCTCGAAATGCATATGGATGGTCGTGGCTGCGCCGCCGAAATCATTGGAGACCTTGCCGAGGTGCTGGCCCCGGGTCACCGTGCGTGAGGCGAGCGTGGGGAACAGGGCGTGGACCCCCGGCATGTCCAGATGCAGATAGCGGTAGATGCGGCCGGACTCGCCCAGCACCGTCACCGTATAGCTGCCGATCGAGGTGATCTGGCCCGCCTCCGCGGCGACGGCCCAGTGGACCTTCTTTTCACAGGTCGCCGGGCGGATGTCCTGGCCCTGGTGGCCCTTGCCCGTCGGGCAGAAGCCGTTGGTCCAGGATCGGTTCTCGCAGAAATTGTCGCGCCAGGGATAGCTGTAGTTGCGAGAGTCGCACTGGCCGCCGGGGCCGGGCGCGGCGAAGCCGCCGTAGCCATAGACCTGGGAGTTGGCATAGGCCGGGGCCGCCTCGAGCGGAAAGCGGATGCCCGCGGCCCACAGGGTCGGATCGGTGGCACCGGTTCCGGATCCCGGAACGAGGGCACCGCCCGGCTCATGCGGCCAGGTGACCGGCTCGGGCAGCGGCGGGTCCGGGGCGGGGACCGGGGGCGCGTCCGGATCCGGGGCAACCGTGTCGCCGACCGCGGTCCCGACGGTCCCGGGCGGGGTGTCGGGGCCGCCGCAGCCGGCCGGTGAACAGGCCGTCAGAAGCAGCAGCAGCCCCATGGGGATCAGCCGCCTCATTGCGGGCCTCCGCCGATCAGGCGCAGGTCGGCGGCGAAGGCGATGGCCTCGGCCTCGGTGCATCCCGCCACGCCCTGGCGCTCGCAGATGAAGCTGACGTTATAGGCCGCGCCGAACCGGTTGAAGGTGACATCGATGCCGTATTCGGTTCGTTCCGTGCGGATGTTGGTCAGGCCCTGGGCCTGCGCGCGAACCCTGCCGGCCACGCCGGGCGCGACGCGGGCGGTGGTGAGATTGGGGGCAGGGGCGGCACCGGGATCCCGGGACCGGGCGACCGGCGACTGGAAGGCCTTGGTCGTCCCGTAGATCTCGATGATCTGGTCCTCGCGCAGGACCACCATCATATAGTGGCGGTCGCCGGTGAAGAGGCGGGCGGTCTGCAGCAGGGCCGGATCCGCGGGGGCCAGCACCGGCACGGGCGAGGCCGCGGCCCGGGCCATCAGGGCGCGGGTGGCGGGATCCTTGTCCAGACCCTCGCGCAGGCGGGCGGCCAGGGGATCCTGCCGGGCCACGGCGAGGGCCGCGAGGTCGGTCCGCGACGGCGTCACGGTGATCTCGGACGGGATCGGACCGGGGTCCTGCCGGATCTGCGTCCAGGCTACGGCCGCAAGGACCAGAGCCAGGACTCCGCCCGCAGCAACAGCCGCCATTCTGCGCCGGTTCATGTCGCCCTCCGTTCAGGGACCCGCAATATACCGCCGATATATCATTCCCGCTAGGGATGTGGGGCGGAGCGGTGATCGCGGGTCCTTGCCATCGCGTCGGTTTGCGCCTAGAAGCCGCGGCACTTCTCACGCAGGCGTGGCGAGGTTCGGGGAGACATCCCGATCCCTGCCGTTCCGAGGAGCTGGCCCAATAACGGGGCGGCTCTTTCACCGCCTGCGCAAGGTTGATCGGAAAAAGGACTTACCAGATCATGGCTCTGCCTGAATTCTCCATGCGTACCCTGCTCGAAGCCGGCGCGCACTTCGGCCACCAGACGCACCGGTGGAACCCGAAGATGGAGCGCTACATCTTCGGATCGCGCTCGAACATCCACATCATCGATCTGTCGCAGTCGATGCCGCTGATGCACCAGGCGTTGGTCGCCGTGCGTGAAGTCGCGGCCAAGGGCGGTCGCGTCCTGTTCGTCGGCACCAAGCGCCAGGCCGCCGGTCCGGTCGCCGAGGCCGCCACCCGCTGCGCCCAGTACTACATGAACAACCGCTGGCTCGGCGGCACCCTGACCAACTGGCGCACCGTGTCGGGCTCGATCGCCCGCCTGCGCGAGCTGGACAGCCTGCTGGAGTCGGGCGGCGAGGGTCGCGTCAAGAAGGAACTGCTGAACCTCGAGCGCGAACGCGACAAGCTCGAGCTGAGCCTCGGTGGCATCAAGGACATGGGCTCCGTGCCGGACATCATGTTCGTGATCGACACCAACAAGGAGGCGATCGCCATCCTTGAGGCCCGCAAGCTGAACATCCCGATCATCGCCATCCTCGACACCAACTCGGATCCGGACGGCATCACCTATCCGATCCCGGGTAACGACGACGCCGCCCGCGCCATCCAGACCTATTGCGACCTGATCGCCGACGCCGTCCTCGACGGCCTGGCCGCCGGTGCCTCGCAGTCGGGCGTGGATCTGGGCGCTTCGGAAGCGCCGGTCGAGCCGATGCTGGCCGAGGCTGCCGCCCCGGTCGCCGCCGACAAGGCCCCGGCCGGTACCGAGGCCGTCGCCGAGGAAATGATCGCCGCTGCGGAAGCCCCGGCTGCTGCTGAAGCGCCGGAAGCGACCGAAGCGCCGGCCGCTGTCGAAGCGACCGAAGAGCCCGCCAAGGCCGAGGACGCAACGGCCTAAGCCGCCGTCGCATTCCACCGCCGGCACCAGACTATACGGCCGGACCTCAACGGGTCCGGCCGTTCCCGCATACAAATACTCAGGAGCCCCACAATGGCCGAGATCACCGCCGCCCTCGTCATGGAACTTCGCGCCAAGTCCGGCGTCGGCATGATGGATTGCAAGAAAGCCCTGCTCGAGAACGACGGCGACATCGCCGCCTCGATCGACTGGCTGCGCGCCAAGGGCCTGTCCAAGGCCGCCAAGAAGGCCGACCGCGTCGCCGCCGAGGGCCTCGTGGCCGTGGCCTCGAAGGCCGTCGGTGCCGGTGAAGTCGGTGCCGCGATCGAGTTCAACTCGGAAACCGACTTCGTCGCCCGTAACGAGCTGTTCCAGAATGCCGCCAAATCCTTCGCCCAGCTGGGTCTGGAGCACGCCTCGGTCGAAGGCCTGCACGGAGCCGAGCTGGAAGCCGGCAAGACGGTCCAGGATGAAGTCACCAGCCTGATCGCCACCGTCGGCGAGAACATGCAGCTGCGCCGCGCCGCCCGCCTGTCGGTCGACGAGGGCGTTGTCGCCTCCTACGTCCACAATGCCGTGGCTCCGGGCCTGGGCCGCATCGGCGTGCTCGTCGCCCTGCACGGCGGCGGCGACCAGGACAAGCTGCGTGAACTGGGCCGCAAGATCGCCATGCACGTCGCCGCAACGGCACCGCTGTCGCTGAACACCGACGACCTCGATCCGGCCGCCATCGAGAAGGAACGCGCTGTCCTGACCGAAAAGGCCAAGGAAGAAGGCAAGCCGGAAGCGATGATCGCCAAGATCGTCGAGGGCCAGATCAACAAGTTCCAGAAGGACGTGGTGCTGACCAAGCAGCCGTTCGTGATGAACCCGGACGTGACCATCGAGCAGCTGGTCACCGATGCCGGCAAGGAGCTGGGCTTCCCCGGTCTGCACCTGGCCGGATTCGTCCGTCTGGCCCTGGGTGAGGGCGTCGAGAAGGTCGAGGGCCCCGACTTCGCTGCTGAAGTGGCGTCGATGACCGGCGGCCAATAAGCCGACGATCCGGGAGACCGGGAATGAGGGGCCGGCGAGCGATCGCCGGCCCCTTTTTCGTTTCGGCTTTGCGGGGACCCGAGTCTCGGCTCAAATGGACCCGCTTGATTCAAAGGGGTCTGTTCATGACGCGTCTGCTCGTCGCCGTTTCCGCCATCGCCGTCCTCGTCGCCGGCCCGGTGGCCGCCCAGCCGGTGGACCGGCTCGCGATCAACGGCATCATCGACCAGGGGCTGAACCACAGCGAGGTCATGCAGACCGCCGCCTATCTGACCGACCGGATCGGCGGACGGATGACCAATTCGCCGCAGATGCGCGAGGCCGAGGCCTGGACCCAGCAGCGGTTCCGCGACTGGGGCCTGTCCAACGTCCGCGCCGAGGGCTTCGAGTTCGGCCGCGGCTGGTCGATCGTGCGTTCCAGCGCCCGCATGACCGCACCGCGCGTTCTCGACCTGCGCGTGATCCCGATCGCCTGGACCCCGTCGACCGATGGCGTCATCCGCGGAGAGGTGGTCGTCGCCCCGATCACCAGTGCCGGCCAGTTCGAGCCGTGGCGCGGCAAGCTGCAGGGCAAGATCGTCATGCTGAGCCGCCCCGACACCGGGTCGGAGCCGACCGAGCCGGCGTTCCGGCGCTGGACCGATGCGGAACTCGCCAACCCCAACACCTTCGTCCAGCCGCGCAACGATCCGGACGCCGCCGAGCGTGCCGCCCGCACGGGCCGGGCCGACTTCGCCCTGCGGCTCGACGCCTTCCTCGCCGAAGAGGGTGCGCTGGCCTGGGTGCGGATGTCGCCCCGCGACGGCGGCCTGCTGCACGGCACAGGCTACACCTACCGGTCCGGGGCCACGCCCACCGTTCCGGGCATGGAGCTCGCGGCCGAGGACTATCGCCGTCTCGCCCGTCTGGCCCGGACCGATACACCGCCGACCCTGGAGCTGATGAGCGAGGTCCGGTTCCACGACGACGACGTCAACGCCTACAACATCCTCGCCGATATCCCGGGGACCAGCCGCTCCGGGGAGTATGTGATGGCCGGGGCCCATCTCGACAGCTGGGTCGCGTCAGACGGGGCCGTCGACAACGCCGCCGGCAGTGCCGTCGTGATGGAGGCCGCGCGCATTCTCAAGGCCCTCGGCGTCCGGCCCAAACGCACCATCCGCTTCGCACTGTGGAGCGGGGAAGAGCAGGGCATCCTCGGCTCCCTGGCCTATGTCGACCGCCATCTGGCCACGCGCGCGCCGATGGAGGATCCCGCCATGGCCAGCCTGCCGAACGGACAGACCTGGCGCGCCCGCTGGCCGATCCAGCCGCGTCCCGGCTATCGCAACCTGGTCGCCTATTTCAATCTCGACAACGGTTCGGGCAGGATCCGCGGCATCAACGCCGAGGGCAATGTCGCCGCCGTGCCGGTGTTCGAGCAGTGGCTCGCGCCCTTCGCCAGCATGGGGGCCTCGACCGTGTCCCTGCGCAATTCGGGCGGTACCGACCACGTCTATATGCAGAGCGTCGGCGTACCCGGCTACCAGTTCATCCAGGACCCGCTCGACTACGGCAGCCGCCTGCACCACACCTCGATCGACAGCTATGACCATCTGCGGCCCGACGATCTGCGTCAGGCGGCGGTGATCCTGGCCAGCTTCCTGCTGAATGCCGCCAACGCCGACGAGCCCCTGCCGCGCATGCCGCTGCCGACCCGCCCGACGGCCAGTGATCCGTTCGCCTGGCCGGGCGGCGATTGACCCGAAGTCAGTCCGGCCGGGCGATCATCCGGATCGCCAGGCCGGTGCCCATGGGACCGATAACGTCGCTCGATCAGGCCCGTTCGCCCTCGACCCCCTAACGGTAGCGGTTGCCTAACGGCGCGCGTTGGGCTTTGAAGCCCGGCGCGCCCTTCGTCTATGATGACCTGCCCGATTCCCGCCTGCATACGGAACCCGCCCATGCCCGACGTCCCGCCCGAGTTTCGCTACAAGCGCGTGCTGGTGAAGGTATCGGGTGAGGTGCTGATGGGCGATCAGGCCTATGGCATCGATATGAAGACGGTGGACCGGGTGGCCCAGGCGGTCGCCCAGGTCGCCCGCGAGGGCATCCAGATCTGTCTGGTCATCGGCGGCGGCAACATCTTCCGCGGCCTGTCCAAGGCTGCCGGCGACATGGAACGGGCGACGGCCGACTATATGGGCATGCTGGCGACGGTGATGAATGCCCTGGCCATGCAGGCGGCGCTGGAGAAGATCGGCGTGGAGACCCGGGTGCAGAGCGCCCTGGTGATGAATGCCGTGGCCGAGCCCTATGTGCGGCGCCGGGCCCTGCGGCATCTGGAAAAGGGCCGGGTCGTGATCTTCGCGGCCGGTGTCGGTGCCCCGTTCTTCACCACCGACTCGGGGGCTGCCCTGCGCGCCGCGGAAATGGGCTGTGACGCCCTGCTGAAGGGCACCAGCGTCGACGGTGTCTATACCGCCGATCCGAAGAAGGATCCGGCCGCCACCCGCTATGATACCCTGAGCTATCATGACGTGCTGTCGCGCGACCTGAAGGTGATGGACGCCTCGGCCATCGCCCTGATGCGAGACTCCGGCATTCCGATCGTGGTCTTCTCGATCCGCGAGCCCGGTTCGCTGCGCAAGACCCTGACCGGTCAGGGAACGTTCACTGTTATCACGTCAGGTGAAAAATCCGCCTGACATCTGTCTGACCTCCTAGGGAAATCCTGATGGCCCAACCCGATCTGAAGACCTATCGCGACCGCATGGACAAGGCTGTCGTGGCCCTGAAGGAAGAGTTCGCCGGCCTGCGCAC
Source organism: uncultured Brevundimonas sp. (assembly GCF_963975535.1). GTDB lineage: Bacteria > Pseudomonadota > Alphaproteobacteria > Caulobacterales > Caulobacteraceae > Brevundimonas. The sequence goes on from NZ_CAXBHE010000006.1 coordinate 130,334, forward strand.
GGGCCGGGCCAACGTCGGCCTGCTGGATCCGGTTCAGGTCCAGGCCTACGGCTCGACCTCGCCGCTGAATTCGGTCGCCGCCATCAGCGTGCCCGAGCCGCGGATGATTTCGGTCAATGTCTGGGACAAGACCATGGTCGCGGCGGTCGAGAAGGCCATCCGCGCCGCCGGTCTTGGGCTGAACCCGATCGTCGACGGCCAGACCCTGCGCATTCCGGTGCCGCCGCTGACCGAGGAGCGCCGCAAGGAGCTGGCCAAGCTGGCCGGCAAATATGCCGAGCAGCAGAAGATCTCCGTGCGCAACGTCCGCCGCGACGCCAACGATGACCTGAAGAAGGCCGAGAAGGCCGGCGAGATCAGCCAGGACGACCAGAAGCGGATGGAGACCGAGGTCCAGAAGGACACCGATGCCGCCATCAAGCGCATCGATGAGACCTTGAAGGCCAAGGAAGTTGAGATCATGCAGGTCTGACGGCGCACATCAGCTTGGAACAATCATCCGCCATGACGGTCGAAGCGACGACCATGCCGCGTGCAGCCGACGGGTCGATCCCGGACGGGCCGAAGCATGTCGCCCTGATCATGGACGGCAACGGTCGCTGGGCCAAGGCACGCGGCCTGCCGCGGGCCATGGGCCATCGTGAAGGGGTCAAGGCCCTGAAGCGGACCATCGAGGCGGCCCCCGACCTCGGAATCGGGTGTCTGACGGTGTTCGGCTTCTCGACCGAGAACTGGAACCGTCCGGCCGAGGAGGTCTCGGACCTGATGGGCCTGGTCCGCACCTATGTGAGCAGCGACCTGAAGCGACTGGCCCGGGCCGGGGTCCGGTTGCGGGTGCTGGGCCGGCGCACGGGCCTGCCGGACGACATCGCCGCGATCGTGGAACGGGCCGAGCAGACCACGGCGCACAACAGCCGGTTCCTGCTGCAGGTGGCCTTCAACTACGGGGGGCGGGCCGATGTGGTCGACGCCGCCCAGCGGCACCTGGATCGCGTGCTGGCCGGCGAGGCTGCCGGTCCGTTGACGGAGGACATCCTTTCGTCCGGCCTGTCGACCGCGGGGGCCCCGCCGGTCGATGTCATCGTCCGCACCTCGGGCGAGCAGCGCCTGTCGAACTTCCTGCTGTGGGAAGCCGCCTATGCCGAGCTGGTCTATCAGCAGGTTCTGTGGCCGGACTACGGGCCCGAGGCCCTGGCCGATGTGGTCGAACAATATCGCAATCGCGACCGGCGCTTCGGCGGGATCGAGGGCGTCGCGACGCGCGCGGTCGGCTGATGGCGGTCAAGGTCGGCGATATCGGCGTTCGCGCCGCCTCGGCCTTCGTGCTGGGCCCGGCCGCCGTCCTGGCGACCTGGGCCGGGGGCATCTGGTTCCTGGGGCTGATGCTGCTGGCGTCCGGACTGCTGGCGGTGGAGTGGGCGGCGATGAGCGCGGCCCGGACCTGGCGGGTCATGGCCGGGGCGGTGGCCTTCGGCCTCGTGGCCGCCGCGGTGACGGCCCATGCCGGTCAACTGTCCCTCGCCCTGCTGATGCTCGTGTTCGGTTCGTTCGCGGCCGCCCTGTTCGCGCGCAGCCGCGGCGAGGAGGCGCTGGATGCCGCCTACGGCGTTCTGTACATGGGCTGGCCGATCGTCCTGCTGATCTGGCTGCGGGATCTGGATTCGACGGCGGGTCTGTACTGGACGGTGCTCGTGTTCGCCGTGGCCTGGTCGTCCGATATCATGGCCTATTTCGTCGGCAGTCTGGTCGGCGGTCCCAAGCTGTGGCCGCGCTTTTCACCGAACAAGACCTGGTCGGGCTTCTTCGGCGGCCTGACGGCGGGGGCGATGGCCGGTGCCATCATGGCGGCCTGGCTGGACATGGGGGCCCTGACGGAGCTGTGGGGCGGGGTGCTGGGTCTGGCCGCGGCCCTGGCGACCATGGCCGGCGATTTGTGGGAATCGGCGCTGAAGCGGCGGTTCGGCGTCAAGGATGCGGGCACGCTGATCCCCGGTCATGGCGGATTGCTGGACCGGGTCGACGGCCTGATGTTCGCGGTCGTGGTGGTGGCGTGCGGGCGTCTAATCGTCATCCTGCTGGAGCGGGGCGCATGATCCGGCGGCGCGTCAGCATTCTCGGCTCGACCGGTTCGGTCGGGTGTTCGACCCTGGACCTGATGGACGCGGCCGAGACGGCAGGCACCGGGGCCTTCACGGTCGAGGTTCTGACCGGCGGGACCAACATCGCCCGCCTGGCCGAACAGGCCCGGCGCTGGCGGCCGGCCCTCGTCGTCACCGCCTATCCGGCCCAGCTGGAGGCCCTGAACGCGGCCCTGGCCGGCACCGGTATCGCCACCGCGGCCGGCGAGGCTGCGATTGTCGAGGCCGCCAGCCGCCCGGTCGACTGGGTCATGGCTGCCATCGTCGGGGCCGCCGGCCTGCGCTCGGCCTGGGCTGCGGCGGGCACCGGGGCGACCCTGGCCCTGGCCAACAAGGAAAGCCTGGTCTGCTGCGGTCCGGCCCTGATCGAGCGGGTCCAGCGCTCGGGTGGGCGGCTGATTCCCGTGGATTCGGAGCATTCCGCCATCTTCCAGGTGTTCCCGGCCGAGGCTCCCGAGCGGGTGGCGCGGCTGGTGCTGACAGCGTCGGGCGGGCCGTTCCGGACCCTGTCCCGGACCGAGATGGCCGGAATCACGCCGGAACGGGCCGTGGCCCATCCGAACTGGAGCATGGGCGCCAAGATCTCGGTCGACAGCGCCACCATGGCCAACAAGGGGCTGGAGACCATCGAGGCCGCCTATCTCTTCGCCATGCCGGCCGAGCGGATCGACGTCGTGGTCCATCCGGAATCGATCATTCACAGTCTGGTCGAGTTCATCGACGGATCGACCCTGGCCCAGTTGGGGCCGCCGGAGATGAAGACGCCGATCGCCTGTGCGCTGGCCTGGCCTGACCGGCTGGCCTGGCCGGCCCCGCGTCTCGACCTGCCGGCGCTCGGCCGCCTGACCTTTGAAGCGCCCGACGAAGCCCGTTTTCCGGCCCTGGCCCTGGCGCGGCAGGCGTTGCAGGCGGGGGGTGGGGCCCCGACGATTTTCAACGCGGCCAACGAGGTCGCGGCGATGGCTTTCCTTGACCGTCGTCTGGCCTTTCTCAATATTGCCGCAGTCATCGCCGACACCTTGGGGCGCGTGACGAACTCGGGGGTGAGTTCCGGTTCCGACGACGCCTGCGACGCGGCCCTGGCCGTGGACGCGGAGGCGCGGCGGATGGCGGAGTCCATCATCGGCAAACTCGCCAGGGCGGCCTGACCATCGGGGCGCCGCATCGGCAACGGGAGAGACGATCGTAATGCTGAACCTGCTCGGACAGGTCTTCGTCTTTGTGGTCCCGTTCCTGCTGGTGCTGACGGTTGTCGTCACCATTCATGAGCTGGGTCACTTCCTCGTGGCGCGCGCCTTCAAGGTGAAGGTCGACCGGTTCTCGATCGGCTTCGGGCGCACGCTCGTCAGTCGGACCGACCGGAACGGGATCGAGTGGCGGCTGGCCTGGCTGCCGCTGGGTGGCTATGTGAAATTCTCCGGCGACCTCGACAGCTCCTCTGTGCCCGACCAGGCCGGAATCGAGGCCCTGCGGCAGGAAATCATCGCCGAACACGGACCCGGAGCCGAGCGGGACTATTTCTATTTCAAGCCGATCTGGCAGCGGGCGTTGATCGTCGTGGCCGGGCCTGTGGCGAATTTCGCGCTGGCGATCACCATTTTCACCCTGCTGTTCGCCGGACTCGGGGTCAGCGTCGTGCCGGCGCGGATCGCCGAGGTCCAGCCGGGCACGGCCGCCGCCGCGGCCGGATTCCAGGTCCAGGACCGGGTGATCGAGGTCAATGGCAGGACCATCGCCGACTTCCGCGATGTCGGGCAGGTCGTGGCCCTCAGGGCCGGCACGCCGGTCGATTTCGTGGTGCTGCGCGATGGTCAGCGGGTCAGGCTGACGGCGACACCGGTACGTCAGCTGCGCGAGGATCCCATTTCGGGCCCGGTCCGGGTCGGGTATCTGGGGGTCGGCTGGGACCCGCGTCCGGGCGAGGTCACCTATATCCGCTATCCACCCCATGAGGCCCTGGGCCAGGCGGTCAAACAGACCGGGGAGATTCTCGGCACGACCCTGACCTATCTGGGGCGGATCGTCACCGGCAAGGAGTCCGGGGACCTGCTCAGCGGGCCGCTCGGTATTGCCAAGGCCGCCGGCGGCGTGACGAAACAGGCTGCTGCCGCCACAACCGACGTCGGATTGCAGGCCGCAAACGTCGCCCTGATGCTGGTTCAGTTCGCCGCCATAGTTTCGATTGGAATTGGCTTTCTAAATCTCTTGCCGATTCCCGTTCTCGATGGAGGACACCTGCTGTTTTACGGCTACGAAGCTGTTGCCCGCAGGCCAGTCCCCGCCCAGGTTCAGGAGGTCGGCTATCGCGTCGGCCTTGCTTTGCTCGTAGGTTTGATGTTGTTCGCGACTTGGAACGACCTGCAAAAGCTGAGCCTGTTCAAATTCCTCGGCGGGCTCGCCTCATGAGCCGACGCCAGCCCCCGATGGTTTCCCGTATGATCGAAAATGATGCGTCCGCTGTTCTTCGTTCCGGTGCCCGTGCCCTGAGGCCGGCTTCACTGGTTCCCAGCCTGCTGGCCCTGGCGGTCGCGGCCGGCCTGGGTGCGCCCGCGATGGCCCAGACGGATCCTGCCGCCGCTGCTCCGGCGGCGGCCCCGGCCGAGGCGTCTCCGGCCCCGCGTCAGGAAGAGGCCGTCGTCATCAACCGCATCGTCGTGCGCGGCAATCAGCGCATCGACCAGGCCACGATCCTGTCCTATCTGCCGATCCAGCCGGGCGACACCGTCAATCCGGTCGTTCTGGACGTCGCCGTCCGCACCCTGAACCGCACCGGCCTGTTCGCCGATGTGCAGCTGGGCGTGGCGCTGAACGGCGACCTGATCGTCGATATCGTCGAGAACCCGATCATCAACCAGGTGGTGTTCGAGGGAAACAGCGCGATCGTCGAAAGCAAGCTGCGCGAGGAGGTCACGATCCGGCCGCGCGGCATCTATACCCGTGCCCGCATCCAGGAGGATGTCGGCAAGCTCGTCGAGCTGTACCGCCTGTCGGGCCGGATTTCGGCGACGGTCACGCCCAAGCTGGTCCAGCTGGAGCAGAACCGCGTCGACGTCGTGTTCGAGATCGACGAAGGTCCGCAGACCGGCATCCGCGCCATCACCTTCCTCGGCAACACGGCTTTTTCCGACAACGACCTGCGTGAGGTCATGGTGACCAAGCAGTCGGTGTGGTGGAATTTCTTCACGTCCAACGACAACTACGACCCGAACCGGCTGGACTATGATCGCGAGCAGCTGCGGAAATTCTACACCAACCGCGGCTATTACGATTTCCGCGTGGTGTCCTCGGTCGCCGAGCTGACTCCGGACGACAGCGCCTTCGGGGTGACGATCACCCTTGATGAAGGCCGCAAATACAATTTCGGCGAGATCACGGTCGTCACCGAAAGCGACCGGTTGAACGGCGACTTCCTGAAGCTGCTGCTGCCGATCAGCTCCGGCGATCTGTACGAGAGCGACAAGATCGAGCGGGCCGTTGACGCCCTGACCTTCGCGGCGGGTTCGGCGGGCTATGCCTTCGTCGAGATCAACCCGACCTATACCGCCAACCCGGAGACCGGGCTGGTCGACGTGATCTTCAACGTCACCGAGGGGCAGCGCGTCTATGTCGAGCGGATCAATATCGTCGGCAATACCCGCACGATCGACCCCGTAATTCGTCGTGAACTGGCGCTGACCGAAGGCGACGCCTTCAATCGCACCCTGCTGGAGCGTTCGCGCAACAATCTGCGGGGGCTCGGCTTCTTCAAGGACGTCAAGGTCGAGGAGGTGCGCGGGGCCGCCCCCGACCGCTCCGTGGTGAACGTCACGGTCGAGGAGCAGCCGACCGGCGAGCTTTCGGTCGGTGCGGGCTTCAGTTCGGTCGACTCCTTCGTCGTCAACCTGGGCATCACCGAGCGGAATTTCCGTGGTCGCGGCCAGAATGTCGTGGCCCGGGTCGAGTGGGGCTCGTTGCGTCAGCAGGTCGATTTCCGCTTTACCGAGCCGCGTTTCATGGGTCGGGACCTGCGCGCGGGCCTGGATGCCTTCCACTCCCGCTACGACCTCAGCAAATATTCGTCGTATGATTATCGTTCGACCGGGGCCGGCGTGCGTCTGTCCTATCCGCTGAACGCCTTCACCCTGTTCAGCGCCCGCTATTTCCTCAAGGCCGACGAGATCATCGTTCCGACCGGCTATTGCTCCGGTACCGGGTCCTCGGCCCTGTGCGACCAGGTCGGGTCGTTCATCAACTCCTCGGCCGGCTACACGCTGCAGGTCAACCGGACCAATGATCCGATCCGGCCGACCCGTGGCTGGTCCGGCTCGCTGCGGCAGGACTTCGCCGGCATCGGCGGCGACGTGAACTATGTAAAGACCGAGGCGGACGTCTCGGCCTACTACGGCATCAGCCCCGAATGGGTCGTCTCGACCTCGGCCTCGACCGGCTATGTGGCGGGCTGGGCCGGGGATGCGATCCGTATCAACGACCGCTTCTTCAAGGGCGGCAACAGCTTCCGCGGGTTCGAGACCGCCGGCATGGGTCCGCGTGACCTGAGCACGCGCGACGCCCTGGGCGGCAATTTCTACATGATCGGCACCATCGAGCTGACGGTGCCGAACTATCTGCCCGAGCAGTACGGGATCAAGACATCCCTGTTCGCCGACGTCGGAACCCTGGGCATGCTCGACAGCCGCTACACGACCAATGCCGACGGCACGCCGTCGTCGACGATCGTCGACGAGCTGGCCTTCCGGGCCTCCGCCGGCCTCAGCATCCACTGGAAGTCGCCGATGGGACCGATCCGTTTCGACCTCAGCCATATTCTCGGCAAGGAAGACTACGACAAGACAGAGACTTTCCGCTTCTCGACCTCCACCCAGTTCTAACCGCGGCACCGTCCGTTCGTTCAAAGGCCCAAGATGAAACTGTTCGCTATCGGCGCTTTCGCGCTCGCTTCGCTCGTCGCTTCCACCGCCGTGGCCCAGACCGCCGGTCCGGCCAACCCTGGCCCGGTCATCCCCGGCGTTTGCGTCTATTTCAACCAGCGCCTGCTGGCCCAGTCGACCGCCGGTCAGGCTGTCCAGGCCCGTATGGAACAGCTGTCGCGGGACGTTCAGGGTGAACTGACCCCCTACGCCACCTCGATCCAGTCCGAGATCCAGACGCTGCAGACCAGCGGTGCCAGCCTGTCGGAAGCCGAGCGCAACTCGCGCAGCCAGGCCCTCCAGCAGCGTATCCAGGAAGCCCAGCAGCTGGAGCAGACCCGCGACAACGAGCTGCGCTACACCCTCGGGGAGCAGCGTCGCCTGATCTCGGTCGCGGTCGAGCCCATCCTGGTCGCCATCTACCAGGAACGCGGTTGCGGCATCCTGCTGAGCCGCGAAAGCGTCTTCATGATGAACCCGGCCATGGACGTCACCGATCTGGCCATCCAGCGTCTGAACACAGCCCTGCCGTCGCTGAGCTTCAACCGCATGGCGGTGCCGGTCCAGCAACCGGGCCAATAGGTCCGGGATCGGGCGAAGCCTGATGCCCGACGCGCGGTTCTTCGATAGCCTGCCCGCCGTGACGGTCGCCCAGCTGGGCGACCGGATCGGCGGCACAGTCCTGCGAGGCGGCGAGCGATCCATCGCCGCCGTCGCTCCACTGGCCGTGGCCAACGCCGCCGCGGTTGCCTTTCTGGCTGACCGCAAATTCACGGAAGCCCTGAAGGCCACGGCCGCCGGCTGCGTGATCGTGCCGGCCGCCGCGGTGGATCATGTTCCCGCGGGGACCGCCGTGATCGTTTCGCCCGAGCCGCAGGCGGCCTGGGCGCGCGCCTCGCTGATCCTGCACCGTCCGATCGGCATCGGCGCGGGGCCGCGGGCCCAGCTCGAAGACGACGACGTGACCCTCGAGCCCGGCGTCGTGCTGGGCCAGGGGGTCAGCATCGGTCGCGGCAGCCGGATCGGGGCCAATACGGTTATCGGTCCGGGCGTCCAGATCGGTCGCAATTGCCAGATCGGCTCCAATGCCTCCATCGGCTTCGCCCTGATCGGCGACCGGGTGCGGATCCTGTCCGGGGCCCGGATCGGCGAGCCGGGCTTCGGGGCCGCCGGCTCCAGCGCCGGACCGATCGACGTGCCGCAACTGGGCCGGGTCATCCTGCAGGACGGGGTCAGCGTCGGCGCCAATACCTGCATCGACCGCGGGGCCTATGACGACACGGTCATCGGCGAGAATACCAAGATCGATAATCTGGTGATGATCGGCCACAACTGCGTGATCGGCCGCAACTGCCTGATGGCCGCCCATACCGGCATTTCCGGCTCGGTGACCGTCGGGGACAATGTGATGTTCGGCGGCAAGGCCGGGATCGGCGACCATATTCGCATCGGCGACGGGGCCCGTGTGGCCGGTGGTGCCGGGGTGCTGGCCGACATTCCGGCGGGCGAGACCTGGTCCGGTTATCCCGCCAAACCGATCCGCCAGTCCTTGCGCGAGGCGGTCTGGCTCGCCAGACAGGTGTCGCGGAAGGCGAGTCCCGCGACAAAGGACCAGGCGGAATGACCGAAGAAGCCACTACCTCGATCGATTATGCCGAGGTCATGCGGCGCCTGCCGCACCGCTATCCCTTCCTGCTGATCGACAAGGCCGAGGATTTCGTCGCCAACACCTCGATCACCGGCATCAAGAACGTCACGCACAATGAGCCCTATTTCCCGGGCCATTTCCCGATCGATCCGGTCATGCCGGGGGTGATGATCGTCGAGGCCATGGCCCAGACCGGGGCCCTGCTGATGTCCAAGACCCTGGACGTGGCGGTCGAGGGCAAGGTCATCATGTTCATGTCGATCGACGGCGTGCGCTTCCGCAAGCCGGTGCGGCCGGGCGACCAGCTGCGGATGAAGGTGGTGGTGACGCGGCAGCGGGGCGACATCTTCAAGTTTCGCGGTGAGACTTTCGTCGACGGCAAGCTGACGGCCGAAGCCGATTTCGCGGCCATGGTCGTCACCGTGGCGCAGCCGTGACCATCCATCCGACCGCACTGGTCCATCCGTCGGCTGTCCTCGCCGACGGCGTCAGCATCGGGCCCTGGTGCCAGGTCGGACCGGGGGTGACCCTGGCCGAGGATGTCCATCTGACCAGCCATGTGGTGATCCAGCAGGACACGACCGTCGGCGCGCGCGGCGTCATCCATCCGTTCGCCGTGATCGGCGGTGATCCGCAGCACGGCGGCTACAAGGGTGAGCCTGTGCGGCTGGAGATCGGGGCCGACGCCCTGGTCCGCGAGCATTGCAGCTTCAATCGCGGTACGCCCCAGGGCGGCGGTGTCACCCGGATCGGGTCGAACGGCCTGTTCATGACCGGAGCCCATGTCGGCCATGACGCCGTTGTCGGTGACCATGTGACCATGGCCAACAACGCCACCCTGGGCGGTCATGCGCAGATCGGCGACAGGGTCTTCCTCGGCGGCCTGTGCGCCATCCACCAGTTCGGCCGGGTCGGGCAGGGGGCCATCATCGGCGGTCTGGCCGCGGTGACCCGCGACGTCATCCCCTATGGCTCGGCCTGGGGCAATCACGCGCGGCTGCACGGGCTCAATCTCGTCGGGCTGAAGCGCAAGGGCTATGGCAAGGACCAGATCCGCCGCCTGCTGGCCGCCTTCCGCGAGCTGTTCGAGGCCGACGGTGTGTTCGCCGAGCGTCTGGACCGGGTCGCGACCCGCTATGCCGACCTGGCCGAGATCATGGAGATTGTCGCCTTCATCCGCGCGGATGCGCGGCGTCCGCTGTGCCTGCCGGGCGAATGAGTGGCGACCGCCCGACGGGCACCCGTCTCGGCCTGATCGCCGGGGGCGGGGCCCTGCCGCAGGCGATCGCCGCCCGGTGCGAGGCCGAGGGCCGGCCGGTGTTCGTGATCCGGCTCAACGGTTTCGCCGATCCGCATCTGGCCCGCTATCCCGGGATGGCGGCGGGCATGGCCGAGATCGGTCGCATCCTGTCGGCCCTGAAGGCGGCGGAGTGCGGGGCGGTCTGTTTCGCCGGCATGGTCAACCGGCCCGATTTCAAGACGCTGAAACCCGACCTGAAGGGCGCGACCCTGCTGCCCGGGATCATCGCCGCCGCGACGCGGGGCGACGATGCCCTGCTGCGCAAGATTCTGTCGGTGTTCGAGGCCGAGGGCTATGCGATCGAGGGGGCCGACGACATCCTGGGCGGCGACAGCCTGCCGGCCGGGGCGCTGGGCGCGATCCAGCCGACCGCCGATCAGATCGTCGATCTGAAAAAGGCGCTTCATGTCGCGGAAAAGGCCGGGGAACTGGACATCGGTCAGGGCGCGGTCGTTTGCGACGGCCTGGTGCTGGCGGTCGAGGCCCAGGAGGGCACTGACGCCATGCTGATGCGGGTCGCCGGCCTGCCCGCCGACCTGCGCGGCAAGGTCGGGGCCCCGCGCGGGGCCCTGGGCAAGGCTCCCAAGCCGATCCAGGACCTGCGCGTCGACATGCCGGTGATCGGGGCCCGGACGCTGGAGTTGGCGGCCCTGGCGGGTCTGGCGGGGGTCGGCGGGGTGGCGGGGAAATTGATCCTGATCGACCGCCCGGCCCTGATCGCGGCGGCCGACCGTCTGGGCCTGTTCGTCTGGGGCGAGGATCGGGGGTGACGCGGCCGCTGAAGATCATGCTGGTGGCAGCCGAGGCCTCGGGCGACGCCCTCGGGGCCGGTCTGGCCTCGGCGCTGACGGCCCGGGTCGACGGACCGATCGCTTTCGTCGGCGTCGGGGGCCCACGCATGGCGGCCCTCGGCATCGACAGCCCGTTCGACATCGCCGAATTGTCGATCCTGGGCTGGCTGGAGGGGCTGAAGGCCTATGGGCTGGTCAAGCGCCGGGTCGCCGACACCGTGGCCCTGGCGGTGGCTGAAAAGCCCGATGCCGTGGTGCTGGTCGACAGCTGGGGCTTCACCATCCGCGTGGCCAAGGCGCTGAAAGCCGTCCTGCCGGGCGTGCCGCTGATCAAATATGTCGGCCCCCAAGTCTGGGCCTCGCGCCCGGGCCGGGCAAGGACGCTGGCGGCCACGGTCGACCATCTGCTGGCCCTGTACAGTTTCGACGCCCCCTGGTTCGAGCGTGAGGGCCTGCCGGTCACGGTCGTCGGCTCGCAGGCGGTCCATGTCGACATGGACGCCGCCGACGGCGCGCGTTTCCGGGCCAGCCGCTGCATGGCCGCCGACGCGCCGCTGCTGCTGGTGCTGCCGGGCAGTCGACCGGGCGAGATCAGCCGCATGACGCCGGTGTTCGAACAGGCGGTGGCGCAGCTGAAGGCCCGTCGCCCCGACCTGCAGGTCGCCGTGGTCGCGGCCGGGACGGTGGCCACCGAGGTCGCCGCCCGTATCGCCGCCTGGCCGTTCCGGGTCCAGCTGGTGCAGGAAGCCGAGAAATACGACGCCATGCGCGCCTGTGACGTGGCCCTGGCGACCAGCGGCACGGTCTCGACCGAACTGGCCCTGGCCGGGGCCCCGATGGTCATCGCCTACCGGTTCGACGGGCTCAGCTATGCGATCATGCGGCCCTTCTTCACCGGCAAGTATGCGACCCTGTTCAACATCGCCGCCGACGCGGAAATCGCCCCCGAACTGATCCAGGCCGACGCCACGGCCGAACGCATGGCAGCCGAGGTCGGGCGGCTGCTGGACGACGCCGATGCCCGCGCGGATCAGGCGGCGCGGCAGACCGCGGCGCTAGATCTGATGGGGCGCGGGGCTCCGGACCCGTCAGACCTGGCGGCCGAGGCTGTTCTGGCTGTGATTGCAAAGAAAAACGCCGGAGCCTGAGGCCCCGGCGTTTCCTGTTTCCGCCTGTCGCGTCGGGATTAACCGCGCGACTGGATCGGCACGAAGTCGCGTTCGGTCGGGCCGGTGTAGAGCTGGCGCGGACGACCGATCTTCTGGGTCGGATCGCCGATCATTTCCTGCCACTGGGCGATCCAGCCGACGGTGCGGGCCAGCGAGAACAACACGGTGAACATCGAGGTCGGGAAGCCCATCGCCGACAGGGTGATGCCCGAATAGAAGTCGACGTTCGGGAACAGTTTGCGCTCGATGAAATACTCGTCGCTCAGCGCGATCCGCTCCAGCTCCTTGGCCACCAGGAACAGGGGGTCGTTGGGGTCGCCGACGGCGGCCAGCACTTCGTCGGCCGATTCCTTCATCACCTTGGCGCGCGGGTCGTAGTTTTTGTACACGCGGTGGCCGAAGCCCATCAGCTTGTATTTCTTGGCCTTCACGCCCTCGATGAACTCCGGGATCTTGTCCGGGGTGCCGATCTCCTTGAGCATGTTCAGCGCCTCCTCGTTGGCCCCGCCGTGCGACGGGCCCCACAGGCAGGCGATGCCGGCGGCGATACAGGCGAACGGGTTGGCCCCTGACGATCCGGCCAGGCGCACGGTCGAGGTCGAGGCGTTCTGCTCGTGGTCGGCATGCAGCATGAAGATGCGGTCCATGGCCTTGGCCAGCACCGGGTTGACCACATAGTCCTCGGCCGGAACGGCGAAGCACATGCGCAGGAAATTCTCGGCGTAGTTCAGGTCGTTGCGCGGCGACACGAAGGGCTGGCCGACGTGATACTTGTAGGCGCGCGCGGCGATGGTGGGCATCTTGGCGATCAGGCGGATGGCCGAGATGTTGCGCTGGACGGGATCATGGATGTCGAGGCTGTCGTGATAGAAGGCCGACAGGGCCCCGACGGTGCCGACCATGATCGACATCGGGTGGGCGTCGCGACGGAAGCCCTCGAAGAAGCGGTCGAATTGCGAATGCAGCATGGTGTGCATGGTGATGCTGCGCTCGAAGGCCTCGTATTCGGCGGCCGTCGGCAGTTCGCCGCGCAGCAGCAGGTGGCAGACCTCGATGAAGTTGGACTGTGACGCCAGCTGGTCGATCGGATAGCCGCGGTGCAGCAGGGTGCCCTTGTCGCCGTCGATGAAGGTCAGGGCGCTTTCGCAGGCGGCGGTCGAGGTGAAGCCCGGGTCGTAGGTGAAGGCTTCGGTCGCGCCGTACAGCTTGCGGATGTCGATCACGTTCGGACCGGTCGTCCCGGCCAGAACCGGCAGGTCGACGCTCTTGCCGTTATAGGCGAGCGTTGCCGTTCCGGCGGGTTTGGCTTGTTCAGTCATTGCAGCCCCTTTGTGCAGTCCGGCTGGCGAGGGGAGTCGCGAACCAGATCCAGATGTTAGTGTCAGATAGTCGGTTGCAGCGCATCATCCAAGCGCCCGAGACTTTCCTCGCGTCCGAGGGCCGCCAGGATTTTGGCGATATCGGGTGCGGAATGGCCGCCGGTCAGGGCCGCGCGGGCGGGCGGGCCGATCTTGCCGAAGCCGACGCCCTCTTCCTCGGCGAACACCTTCAGCTCGGTTTCAAGGGCGAAGACATCCCAGCTTTCGAACAGGGCCAGGCGGGCGCGCAGGCGGCCGATGCGCTCGCCGGCCTCGCCGGCCAGCTGGGTCCGGCCCCGCTCGTCGATCACCAGCGGCCGGACCTTCAGCACGAAGGCGGACTGGTCGGCCAGTTCAAGCGTGGTCCTGGCGCGATCCTTGATGAAGGGCATGGCCTGGGCGAGGCGGGCCTCGTCATGCTCGGACAGGCGGTGGCCGCGCGTCAGGTGGATATCCAGCGTCAGCTTGGCCAGCCGCTCGTCGTCGGTCAGGCGAATCCAGTGGGCGTTGACGTGGGCCAGCTTGTCGAAGTCCAGCCGGGCCGGGGCCTTGCCGACGCCGTCCAGATCGAACCACTCCAGGGCCTGGGCGTCGCTGAACAGTTCGTCGTCGCCATGCGCCCAACCCAGACGGGTCAGATAGTTGCGCATCGCCTCGGGCAGATACCCCATTTCGGCATATTCGTGGACAGCCTGGGCCCCGTGCCGCTTGGACAGCTTGGCCCCGTCCGGGCCGTGGATCAGCGGGATATGGGCGAAGACCGGGCGGGCCCAGTCCATCGCGTCATAGATCAGCGACTGGCGCGCCGAATTGTTCAGATGGTCGTCGCCGCGGATCACGTGGGTGACGCCCATGTCGTGGTCATCGACGACCACGGCGAGGTTGTAGGTCGGCGCGCCGTCCGAGCGCAGCAGCACCAGGTCGTCGAGGTCGGCATTGGCCCATGTCACTGGGCCCTGGACCGCGTCCTCGACCGTCACCGAACCGGGCAGGGGGCGGCGGAAGCGCACGACATGCGGGGCCGAGGTATCCCCCTCTGACGGATCGCGATCGCGCCACGGGGATTCGAAGGCCTTGCGTTCGGCCTTGGCCGCGTCGCGCAGCGTGCCGGTCTCTTCGGCCGAGGTCCAGTCGCGATAGGCGTGGCCGGCGGCGACCATCTGCGCCACGACCTCGCGGTGCCGGTCGGCGCGGGCGAACTGGAACACCGGCTCCTCGTCCGGGAACAGGCCCAGCCAGCTGAGACCGTCAAAAATCGCCTGCACCGCACCGTCGGTCGAGCGTTCGCGGTCGGTGTCTTCCACGCGGACAAGGAATTTCCCGCCGCGCCCTTTCGCGTATAGGTAGTTGAACAGCGCCGTCCTCGCGCCGCCTATGTGCAGATAGCCGGTCGGAGACGGGGCGAAGCGGGTGACGACGGGAGGGGAGGAGGTCATTCAGGCATGTCCATGAGTGCCGTTCTTATACCGTCCGGTGCCGGAATTCACAGGGCCGCAGCCCGGATTTGCGTCTGGCTCCGGTCAGAGGTCGCGGCACAGAGTCCGCGCTGGCGGCTGTGGGCCCCGGTCGCCTTCGGCGGCGGCTGCGGCCTCTATTTCGGCCTCAGGGTCGAACCGCCGATGTGGCCGATTCTGGCGCTGGCGGTACTGACCGGCAGCCTGTGGCTGGCGACACGTCGCGCCGGGTATTCGCGGCGCTGGACCCTGCCCCTGCTGCTGCTCGCCTGCCTGACCCTGGGGCTGGCCACGGCCCGGGCGCGGACTGAACGCGTTGCCGCGCCGATCGCCCCGGCCCTGTCCGGGCCCACGGTGATCGAGGCCTGGGTGGTCGATGTCGACAGCCCGGGCGAGCGCGGGGCGCGGGTGATGATCGCCCCGGTGCGGGTGCAGGGGCTGGAGCCGGCCGCGACGCCGCATCGGCTACGGGCCACCCTGCGCGGAGCGCCGCCGCCGCCGGGCGCGTCGATACGTCTGTTCGCCATCCTCAACCCGCCCCCGGCCCCCGCCGCGCCGGGGGCCTATGATTTCGGCCGCAACGCCTGGTTCCAGGGCATGGGCGGGGTGGCCTTCGCCCTGGGGGAGACGCGCCCGGCCGTTCTGGAGGATGCCCCGTGGCGGTTGCGGCTGGCCATGCGGGTGAACCGGATCCGCTATGGTCTGGCGCAGCGGATCGTGGCGCGGCTGGGCGAGCGCAACGGCGGCATCGCCGCGGCCATGACCACCGGCCACGAGGCGTGGCTGCGTCGCGCCGATGTCGATGTGATGCGTGAGTCCGGCCTGGCCCACATCCTGTCGATCTCGGGACTGCACATGGCCATCGTCGGCGGCTTTGCCTTCTTCCTGGTGCGGCTGGTGGTGGCGGCCTGGCCCTGGCTGGCACTGCGTGTTCCGGGCAAGAAGGTCGCCGCCGTGGCGGGACTGGCGGCCGTGACGGCCTATCTGATCCTGTCCGGGGCCCCGCCGCCGGCGGAGCGGGCGGCCATCACCGCCGCGATCGCCTTCGCCGCCATCCTGCTGGACCGGCAGGCGATCACCATGAACGCCCTGGCGACGGCCGCCTTTGTGGTCCTGCTGCTGCAGCCCGAGGCGATCGTCACCCCGGGCTTCCAGATGTCGTTCGCCGCGACCGCCGCCCTGGTGGCCCTGTCCGAGGTCTGGCCGCGACGGATCCGCGAGCTGTCGGCCCCCTGGGTCATCGTGACGGTTCAGCGGGCCGGGGGATGGATCATCGCCGCCTGTGCCGCCAGCCTGGTCGCCGGCCTCGCCACCGGACCGTTCGCCATGCAGCATTTCAACCGCACGGCCGTGTACGGGCTGCTGGCCAATATGGGCACCTCGCCGGTGGCGGACTTCGTGATGATGCCCGCCCTGGCTCTCGGCGCGATGCTGGAGCCGCTGGGGCTGGGCGCCCCCTTCCTGTGGGTCGCGGCCCGGGCGATCGAGGTGATGATGGCGATCGGCACGACCGTGGCCGGGCTGCCGGGGGCGGTGAAGACCGTATCCAGCGCGCCTGTCGCCGCCCTGCCGGTGGCCTTTGTCGGGGTGCTGTTCGTCTGCCTGTGGCGCGGACGGCTGCGCTGGCTCGGCCTGCCGTTCGCCGCCGCGGTGATGATCTGGCCGCGCGCGCCGGTCCCGGACCTCTGGATCGGCGACGGCGGAACCAACGCCGCCGTCGTCGTCGGGGATCAGGCGATGATCCTGCGGCCGGGCATCCGAACCTTTGCCACGGACCTGTGGTCGCGACGGCGGGGCCTGAAGGGCGTCGACCGCCCGGGCGAAGGCTGGGCCTGTGACCGGTTCAGCTGCCGTCCGGAGGCCGGTGGGGAGCTGGCGATGCACTGGGGCCGCAAGCCACCCGCCCCGGCGGCGCTGGAGACCCTCTGCCGCTCGGCCCGGGTGGTCAGCCTGCGTGCGCGTGTGACGGTGCTGCCGGCCGCCTGTGACGGGCGGCTGGTGCTGGACGGGACCGACTATGCGCGCGGTGGCGCGGTCGAGCTGTGGCGCGAGGGCTCAGGCTGGAAGGCCGTGTGGTCGGCGCAGGTGCGGGGGCAGCGGCCATGGAGCGCGCACCCCGGTCCGGACGTCAGTGATAGCGACGGATGAGTCCGACCAGTCTGCCCTGGACCTCGACCTGATCGGGACCGAAGATGCGGGTCTCATAGGCGCGGTTGGCCGGTTCGAGGGCGATGGACTGACCCTTTTTCCTCAGGCGCTTGAGGGTGGCCTCCTCACCTTCGACGAGAGCTACCACGATCTCGCCGGACGAGGCGGTGTCGACCGATTTGATGATGACCAGATCGCCGTCGAGGATACCGGCCTCGATCATCGAATCGCCCTCGATCTCGAGCAGATAGTGCTCACCCGCGCCCAGCATCGATTCCGGCACCGGATAGCGGGCCGTCTCGTGTTCGATGGCGGCGATGGGCGTGCCCGCGGCGATCTTGCCCATCAGCGAGAGTTCGCGGACGTCGTTGGCGGCCTCGATCTCCTGCGGCCGGCCGCCGCCCTCGATGACGTCGGGACGGAAGGGGGCGCGGCCGCGAGTCGGGGCCCCGGTCGTCGCCTGTTCCGGCATCTTGACCACTTCCAGTGCCCGGGCGCGGTGGGCCAGACGGCGGATGAAGCCGCGTTCTTCCAGCGCCGTGATCAGCCGGTGGATGCCGGATTTCGACGCCAGATCCAGCGCTTCCTTCATCTCGTCGAAGGACGGCGAGACGCCGGTTTCCTTGATGCGTTCATGGATGAACATCAGGAGTTCGTGCTGTTTGCGCGTAAGCATGGAGGCGAATCGTCCAGAACAAGGCGTGAACCGTTGTCGATGTTCTGTAAGTGTTCCGTCCTAATGTCAACTTAACGGCGGATCAGCCCAGCAGGGCCCGTGTCGCCGCCGCGACGTCGGTCTGACGCATCAGGCTTTCACCGACCAGGATGGCGCGGGCCCCGTCGCCGCTGACCCGGGCCACGTCGTCCGGGCCGGACAGGCCGCTTTCGGCCACCAGCAGGGCTTCCGGGGGCGCGAGGTCGGCCAGACGGGCCGTCGTGGCCAGATCGACGGCGAAGGTGCGCAGGGAGCGGTTGTTGATGCCGACCAGATCGCCGCCGAGCACGCAGGCCCGGGCCATTTCGGCCACGTCGTGGGTTTCGATCAGGGCGTCCATGCCGAATCGCCGGGCTTCGGCCAGCAGCTCGGCGGCCAGGGCGTCGTCGACCATGGCCAGGATGATCAGGATGCAGTCGGCTCCCAGCGCCCGGCTCTCGGCCACCTGCCAGGGATCGACCAGAAAATCCTTGCGCAGGCAGGGCAGGGTGACGGCGGCGCGGGCGGCGACCAGATAGGTGTCATCGCCCTGGAAGCTGGGGCCATCGGTCAGGACAGACAGGCAGGCGGCCCCGCCGGCCTGATAGGCGCGGGCCAGGGTGGGGGGATCGAAATCGGCGCGGATCAGCCCCTTCGACGGGCTGGCCTTCTTGATCTCGGCGATCAGGGCCGGACGGCCGGGCATGGCGGTTCGGGCCAGGGCGGCGCGGAAGCCGCGCGGCGGCGAGGCGGCGGTGGCGCGGGCCTCGATCTCTTTCTGCGGCGTGGCGGCCATACGGGCGGCCACGTCCGCGCGCTTGTAGGCGGCGATCCGGTCAAGCACGTCGGTCATACGGTCTCTTCGGGCGCGATCGGGGTGCTCGTGATCCGGGCCAGGGACTCCAGCGCGGTGGCGGCGCGGCCGTCGTCGATGACGGCGGCGGCCTGAATCACGCCTTCGGTCAGGTCAGCGGCGCGGTCGGCCACGACCAGGGCGGCGGCGGCGTTGAGCAGGACGATGTCGCGATAGGCTCCGGTCTGACCGGCCAGCAGGGCGCGCAGGGCGGTGGCATTCTCCTCGGCATCGCCGCCGCGCAGGGCGGCGATGTCGGCGCGCGGCAGGCCGGCCGCCTCGGGCGTGACGGTGAAGCGGCGCACGGCCCCGTCTCTCCATTCGGCCACCTCGGTCGGGCCGGTCGTGGTCAGTTCGTCCAGACCCTGTCCATGCACCGTCCAGGCGCGGGTGGCCCCCAGACGCCCCAGCACCTCGGCCAGCGGTTCCAGCAGGCGCGGGTCATAGACGCCCATGACCTGCCGGCGGGCACCGGCTGGATTGGACAGCGGGCCCAGCAGGTTGAACACGGTGCGGAAGCCGATTTCGGCCCGGACCGGCCCGACGTGGCGCATGGCCCCGTGGTAGGCGGGGGCGAACAGGAAGGCGATATTGGCCTGGTCCAGCGACAGGCGCTGCTGGGCCGGGGTGGCCGCGAGGTTGACGCCCAGCACCGACAGCACGTCCGACGAGCCGGATTTCGAACTGAGGGCGCGGTTGCCGTGTTTGGCCACCTTGAGCCCGGCCCCGGCCAGCACCAGGGCGGCGGCGGTCGAAATGTTGAAGGTGTGCTGGCCGTCACCGCCGGTGCCGCAGGTGTCGATCACCTCATACGGATGGTCCAGCGTCAGGGCCGCGTCGCGCATGGCCCCGGCGAAGGCGGCGATCTCGCCCACGGTCTCGCCCCGCATGCGCAGGGCGGTGACGGCGGCGGCGACCTGGGCCGGGCTGGGCTCGCCCCGCAGACAGGCGGCGAAGAAGGCGTGCGCCTCCGGGTCGGACAGGACCTGCCCGTCGACCAGTTTCGCCAGCAGGGGCTTGAACCCGTCAGCCATGGCGTCAGACCACGGCCAGGCGTTGGACGCCGGCCAGGTCGAGGAAATTGGCCAGCAGGTCGTGGCCGTGTTCGGTGGCGATCGACTCGGGGTGGAACTGGACCCCGTGGATCGGCCGCGTCCTGTGGGCCAGGCCCATGATCTCGCCGTCGGCGGTCCAGGCGGTGACCTCGAGCACGTCGGGCAGGGTGTCCCGGCGCACGGCGAGGCTGTGATAGCGGGTGGCGGTGAAGGGCGAGGGCAGGCCACGGAACACGCTCTGACCGGTGTGTTCGATCGGCGAGGTCTTGCCGTGCATCAGGCTCTGGGCGCGAATGACCTCGCCGCCGAAGGCCTGGCCCATGGCCTGGTGGCCGAGGCAGACGCCGAAGATCGGCATGTCGTCGGGGGCCGAGGTCAGCAGCGACAGGCAGATGCCGGCCTGATCCGGGGCGCAGGGGCCGGGTGACAGCAACACCGCCTCGGGTTTCAGGGCCCAGGCCTCGTCCACGGTCAGATCGTCGTTGCGCACGACGCGCGTCTCCGCGCCCAGTTCCGCGAGGTAGTGGACGAGGTTGTAGGTAAAGCTGTCGTAGTTATCGACGACGAGGATCATCCCCGGCTTCTAGGGCCAGAGGGCCCGTCCGCCAAGCGCTCGCAATCCGGTAAGGCTTCATTAACCGTCCCGGGCTGCAATCAGGCCGTAGCGACGGGAAACCTGATGACTGATTCCACAATCCCCGAGGCGCGCCGGCTGCTGCAATCGCCGACGCCGGTTCACAGCCCCTGGGCCACCCTGGTCGCCAGTGCCCTGGCGGCGACGGCGGCGGTGCTGATGGCCGGTGTGATGGTGCTGGGCCCGGGCGTGCGGTTCAACGACACCGGCATCCCGGTCGATCCGGCGACGGTTCCCGTCCAGCCGGGCTGACCTCTCAGCGGTTGCCGCCGGTGTAGCGCCAGGCGTCGGTCGCGGCATTCATCGGGGCGCGGGCCTTGGCCCGGGTTTCGGCATATTCGGCGGCCGGATCGCTGTCGACCACGACGCCCGCCCCGGCCTGGACGAAGATCCGGTCATCGGTGAACATCGCGGTACGCAGCACGATGCAGATGTCGGCCTCGCCGCCGGCCGAGATGTAGCCGACCCCGCCACCGTAGCCGACGCCGCGTTTTTCACTTTCCAGCTCGTCGATGATGGCCATGGCCCGCACCTTGGGGGCACCGGACAGGGTGCCGGCGGGCAGGGCGGCCAGCAGGGTGTCGACGGCGTCCAGCCTCGGATCGGCGCGGCCGCGCACATCCGAGACGATGTGCATGACCTGGCTGTAGCGCTCGACGGTGAAGCTCTCGGTGACCGCGACCGAACCGGGTACGGAGACGCGGCCGACGTCGTTGCGACCCAGATCCAGCAGCATCAGATGCTCGGCCCGCTCCTTGGGATCGGCCAGAAGTTCGGCCTCCAGCGCGCGGTCGGCTTCGGGCGTGGCCCCGCGCGGGCGGGTCCCGGCCAGGGGCCGGATGGTGACCGCCCCGTCCTTGAGCCGCACGAGGATTTCCGGGCTGGACCCGGCCAGCTGGAAGTCGATGAAGTCGAGGTAGAACAGATAGGGCGACGGGTTCTGGCGACGCAGCGAGCGATAGAAGGCGAACGGGTCTTCGCTCCACGGGGCCGAGAACCGGTGGCTGAGCACGACCTGGAAGATGTCGCCCGCCTCGATATAGGCCTTGGCGGCGGCGACCATGCCGGTGAAGGCGGCTTCGTCGACCGCTGAGTGGAAGTCGGGTGCCGGAACCTCGACCGGCCCGGCCCGGGCCGTCAGCGGCGCGCGGAGTTCGGCCTCGAAGGCGTCGAGGTGGGCCGACGCGGTCTCATACGCCTCGCGGGCGGTCTGGCCGCCGTCCGGATAGGCGGCAGCGACCAGAACGATCTCATGCCGCACCGAATCGAAGATGGCGACCAGGGCCGGCCGCGCGAGCACGGCGTCGGGCAGGTCCAGCGGATCGGGATTGGCCGCGCCCAGGGGTTCCAGCAGCCGCACCATGTCATAGCCGAAGACGCCAAACAGGCCCGCGGCCATCGGCGGCAGGTCGTCGGGCAGGTCGAAGGCCGTGGCGGCGATCAGGCGGCGCAGCGAGTCCAGTGCCGGGGCGGGATCGGGGGTGAAGCGACCGGCGGCGATCGCCGGCCCGCGGGCCTGCTCGGCCCGACCGTCGCGGCAGCGCCAGACCACATCCGGATCGCGGGTCAGGATGGAATAGCGGCCGTTGACGGCCCCGCCCTCGACGGACTCCAGCAGGAAGGCATAGGGCCGGCCGTGGCCGACCTTCAGATAGGCCGAGACCGGGGTCTCGAGGTCATCGATCAGCCGCCGGACGACGACCTGGGGCCGTCCGGCGGACCAGCCTGCGGCAAAGCCGTCGACGTCCCCCGACCCGGGACCTTTGGTCATTGGGCCGGGGCGGGTGCCGACGGCGCGGCTTCAGGCTCGGGGCTCAGGCCCAGGGCGACACGGGCCCGGGCGAGGTCATAGGTCGCCTTGATCCGGCCGGCGGCCGCGGTCATCGACTGCTGGATCATGGCCTGCACCTGCTCCTGGGTCATGCGCGGGCGGACCTGTTCGGCGATCGGCGCGGCGAGCGCCGGAACGGCGGCATGGATCTGGTCGACCCGGCCGATCACATAGCTGGTCGCCGACTGCGGCAGGGTGAACACCTGGCCGCGGCCCTGGCCAAACAGACCCTGGAGAGCGCCTTCGCCCAGGGCTTCCTGGCTCTGGCGGTCCTGTTTGACACCGGTATGGACCTGGACCGAAGCCCCGACCGATCCGGCGACGGCGGCAACGTCCTCGCCGGCACGAATGCGACCGGCCAGTTCCTCGGCCTTGGTCACCAGCAGACGATTGTTTTCCCGCAGGAGCCACTGCTGTTCCAGCGGGCCACGGATGTCGGCCAGCGCCGGCAGGCTGGACGGGCGAATGTCATCCAGACGCAGCACGAAATACTGGCCCTGTCCGGCGTCGATCACTTCGCTCTCGCCACCCTTGGTCAGGCTCCAGGCGGTGCTGAAGATCTGCGGCGGCGCGTTCATCGGCTGGCCGTCCGGCGTCTTGCCGTCCTCGGTGAACGGCGGCAGCTGGATGATCCGGGCCCCGACCTCCTGGGCGGCGGCTTCGAGGGTCTTGCCCTCCGTCCGGGCCTTCTCATAGCGGTCGACGCGGTCGTACACGGCCCCGCGCACGTCTTCCTGGCGCAGTTCGGCGATGATGGCCTCGCGGACACTGTCCAGCGAGGCTGCACGTCCCGGCTTGATCGATTCGACCCGGGCGACCGTGAAGCCGACCCGACCCTGGACGGGGGCGGAAACCTCATTGGCGGCCAGACCGAACACGGCCGCGGCAACGGCGGGATCACTGAGGGCCGCACGCGCCGTGTCCGTATAGGGGGCGACCTGGGCCCCGTTGGCGGCGGCGGCCTGGGCCGGGGTCTGACCCGCGCGCAGGGCGGCAGCGACCTTGTCGGCGGCGGCCCGGGTCGGGGCGGTCAGGGTGACGAAGGTGCGCGTCTCGGCTTCGGACAGGGCGTCCTTGCGGAATTCGAAGCGCTCCTGGATCCGCGATTCCGCGATCGGGGCCGTGGCCGCGGCCCCGCCATTGAACAGGACCAGGGCCGCCATCCGGTATTCGGGCTGACGCAGACGATCGGCATTTTCGTTCATGAAGGCCGTCAGCTGGGCTTCAGTCGGCTTCGGCGAGGTCCCGGCCATGGCCTGGGTCACGGTGAAGAAGCGCCCGTCGCGGGTTTCCAGTGCCTGGGCGGCGATCAGGGCTCCGTAGATGCGGGGCAGGCGGGTTCCGGCGAAGATGGCGGCGTCGAAATGGTTGCTGGCATACTGGTCGCGGAATTCCTGCTCCAGCTGGGCCGGTGTGACGTTCTGTGCGGCCAGGGCGGCCCGGTACGCGTTGTCGTCAAACTCGCCGGTGACCTGGTTGAAGAACACCGGGGCCTGGCGGATCTGTTTCAGCACCAGGGCCTTGCCCGGGCGAATGCCGGCCTTCCAGGCCCAGGCCAGGAAGCCGAGGCGCTGGACCTGGTTGTCGAGGTAACGCAGGTGGATGTTTTCGTTGACCAGGTCGTCGACCGACACCGGCCGGCCGGCCTGTTCCTGCAGATTGTTACGGACCCGCTCGAAATCGGTGCGGAACTGCTGCTGGTCGACGCTGCGGTCACCGGCGATGATCACATGTCTGGGGCCGATGTTGGCCAGCACATCCATCTGCGAGCCACCGGTCACGAGCAGGCCGAGAGCCAGCAGGACGATCAGGCCCATGGCCCATTTGGATTTGGCGAAATCGCGGAACAGGGAGATCATCGAGAGAACCTGACGGGCCGACGGCAAGGGAAGTGTCTGGTGGCGTATAGGGCTCGTCAGGGCGGCACGGCAAGCGGCCGGTGCCGCAGACGGCTTGGCTTGAGCCCGCAGGATGCCTAAATAGTCCAGATGAAACAATCCGTGAAGTTGATCGTCGGCAACTGGAAGATGAACGGCCTGGGCCGGGATCTGGCCGAGGCCGAGGCCCTCAAACAGGCCCTTGAGGCCGATCCCGCCGCCTGTCGGGTGGTCCTGTGTCCGCCGGCCACCCTGATCGAGCGGATGGCGCGACTGTTGGGCGGCGGGGCGGTGGAACTGGGCGGGCAGGACTGCCATGCCGCCGCCACGGGTGCCTTTACCGGCTCCGTCTCCGCCGAAATGCTGACCGATGCCGGGGCGCGCCTGGTCATTCTCGGTCATTCGGAGCGCCGCGCCGGGTTCGGGGAAGCGGATGCCGACGTCGCCGCCAAGGCCGAGGCGGCGCTCGCCGCGGGCCTGGAGCCGATCATCTGTGTCGGGGAGACCCTGGAGCAGCGTGAGTCGGGCCAGGCCATCGCGGTCGTCAGCCGTCAGGTCGCCGGATCGGTTCCGATGGGCGTGGCGGGCCGGCCGTTCGCCCTGGCCTATGAGCCGGTCTGGGCCATCGGCACCGGCCTGACCCCGACGCTTGAAGAAATCGAGGCGGTTCACCGGGCCGTCCGCCTGGCCCTTCAGTCCCGTCTGGGGGCAGCGGGTGACGTCGCGCCGATTCTCTATGGTGGCTCGGTCAAGCCCGCCAACGCCGTGGCCATCCTGGCTGTGCCCGAGGTGGGCGGGGCGCTGGTGGGCGGGGCCTCGCTGAAGGCGAGCGATTTCCTCGACATCATCCGCGCCGTCTGACCTGAACAGGCGGTATCGATGTTTGCTCCCGGGGCGCATCAATGTTAGACGCCGCCGCTTGATCGGCGCAGCTTCGCGCCCACATGATTGACACCATGCTCCAGACCATTTTGCTCGTCGCCATGATCCTGATTTCGGTCGCCCTTACCGGGGTGATCCTGTTGCAGCGCTCCGAAGGCGGGGCGCTGGGCATGGGCGGAGGTCCGTCGGGCTTCATGACCGCCCGCGGGGCCGGCAATCTGCTGACCAAGGCGACCTCGATCCTGGCCATCCTGTTCTTCATCTGCGCCATCGGCCTGACCATTGCCGGCAACCTGTCGCGGGCGAACCAGTCGGTGATCAATGCCGATGACGTCGGTGCGATCGCCGTCGGCGGTGACACCCAGGCCCCCGCCACCACCGCTCCGGCCCCGACCACGCCGCTCCAGCCCGCCGCGCCGTCGCTGGATGACCTGGAAGCCAGCCTGCCGTCCGGCGCGCCGGCCCCGGCGCAATAGGGAATGTGGCCGGCGGTCGTTTCCGCCTCCGGCCTTCGCCCGAATAGTCTCAAATCCCGGGCGCGCGCAGGCGCGCCCGTTTCGTTTTCAACCGATGGATCGCGCAAGCGCCATCACAGGCCGCGCGAATCGGCGGTAAGGTAAGCTCCCATGGCCCGTTATGTGTTCATCACTGGCGGCGTGGTTTCCTCATTGGGAAAAGGCCTCGCTTCCGCCGCTCTCGGTGCGCTGCTCCAGGCGCGCGGCTACAAGGTGCGCCTGCGCAAGCTGGATCCGTATCTCAACGTCGATCCGGGCACGATGAGCCCCTATCAGCACGGTGAGGTCTTCGTCACCGACGACGGAGCCGAGACCGATCTCGACCTGGGCCATTACGAGCGCTTCACAGGGGTCTCGGCGGCGAAATCGGACAACATCACCACCGGCCGCATCTATTCGACCATCCTCGAGAAGGAGCGTCGCGGCGACTATCTGGGCGCGACGGTCCAGGTCATTCCGCACGTCACCGACCAGATCAAGCAGTTCTGCCTGACCCCGGCCCTGACCGACGCCGGCGAGGACGTCGACTTCGTGCTGGTCGAGATCGGCGGCACGGTCGGCGACATCGAGGGCCTGCCCTTCTTCGAGGCCATCCGCCAGCTGGGCCAGGATCTGCCCCGCGGGCAGTCGTGCTTCGTACACCTGACCCTGCTGCCGTTCATCAAGACCGCCGGGGAGATGAAGACCAAGCCGACGCAACACTCGGTCAAGGAGCTGCGTTCGATCGGCATCCAGCCCGATATCCTGCTGTGCCGCTGTGAATATCCGATCCCGCCCGAGGAAAAGCGCAAGATCGGCCTGTTCTGCAATGTGCGGGAAACCGGCGTGATCCAGGCGATGGATTCGGCTGACATCTATGCGGTGCCGCTCGACTACCACCACGAGGGGTTGGACGCCGAGGTGCTGGCCCATTTCGGCATCAGCGACGCGCCGGAACCCGATCTGACCATGTGGGAGGAGATCGCCCGACGGCGGCTGCATCCCGACGGCGAGGTCACGGTGGCGATCGTCGGTAAATACACGGTGTTGAAGGACGCCTACAAGTCGCTGATCGAGGCCCTGCAGCACGGCGGGGTCGCCAACAACGTCAAGGTCAACATCGACTGGGTCGAGGCCGACACCTTCGAGGGTGATCGCGAGGCCTGTGAACTGCGGCTGCAGGGGGCCCATGCGGTACTGGTTCCCGGCGGCTTCGGCGAGCGCGGTGCCGAGGGCAAGATCGAGGCGGCGCGTTTCGCCCGCGAGCGCAAGATCCCCTATTTCGGCATCTGTTTCGGAATGCAGATGGCGGTGATCGAGGCGGCCAGGAACCTGGCCGGCTGCCCCCGGGCCTCATCGACCGAGTTCGGCCCGACGGACGAGCCGGTCGTCGGCCTGATGACGGAGTGGACCCAGGGCAACCAGCGGGTCCAGCGCCAGCAAGGCGGCGACCTGGGCGGCACCATGCGGCTGGGGGCCTATGAATCCGTGCTGACGCCCGGATCGAAGCTGGCGGAAATCTATGGTGCCACCACCATCAGCGAACGGCACCGGCATCGCTACGAGGTCAATATCAACTATCGTGAGGCGATCGAGACAGACGGCGGACTGGTTTTTTCGGGCCTGTCTCCGGACGGGATCCTGCCGGAGACGGTGGAGCGCCGGGACCATCCCTGGTTCATCGGGGTTCAGTATCACCCGGAACTGAAGAGCCGCCCCTTCGCCCCGCATCCCCTGTTTGCCGGGTTCATCGCGGCCGCCGTGGTGCAGAGCCGACTGGTCTGACGCATTGCCCGCCTGTGCGGGGGCATGAGGATCAGACGGGTTTACGCCGCCGGCACCGGATGCAGGTCATCATGCCGGGGATGCTGTGGCTGTCCACCCAGCGATGGCCCCGGAACAGACAGCGCAGATAGCTCAACAAGGCTTTCACAGGAGTCTCCGCCGGAACCATGGCGCGCCCGTCAGGCCTTGTAAAATATCGTCGTTTCTTGCGTTCCCCCGACGGCACACTCCGGCGGGCCGCGCGCAGCGCCGGCAGTCCGTCCAGGGTCGACAGTATGGGTCGAGCCGGGCGGTCGTTCCTGCCGTGGCACAGGACGTTTGCATGGGCCGGCAACGCGAAGCTCGCGCCTTGGTTCCGTCGGCGCGGCGCGGCGGCGCGCGAATTGATCGGGGTCAAGGTCGTCGGGGGTGGGGCGGGGCACAAAGGCCGGGTGCCGCACGGCCCGGCGACTGAACGCGACCAGCGACGGTGGGGCCGAGGAGGATTTGCATGATCGATATCGGAACCCTGCTGTTCATTCTCTGCGATGGCGGTCGCGCCCGGCTGGTGCAGCGCGCCCCCGATGGCGGCGGCTTCGTCACCATTGAGGAAATGGACAACGGCGAGACGCTGCGGGCCCTCAAGGCCGAGCGGGCGGCCAATCCGGCGACGCGGGTCTTCGACAGCGTCGGCAAGGGGCGACACGGGGCCGGAAAGGACGATTCCGACCGGCTTGCCAAGGAGGCCTTCGTCATCGCGGTGGCCGACCGGGCCGTGGTACTGGTGCGGCAGAACAGGCTGGCCGGGGTCTATGTCGCCGCCCCGCCCGCATTGATGTCGCTGTTGCGCGAACGACTGGCAGCGTCGGTCCGGGTCAGTGGCGTCATTGGCAAGGACCTGACCAAGGTCCCGGATCATGAGCTCGGGCCCTGGCTGGACGAAGCCCGCTATGCGCCGTCAGGAAACTGAGACACGCGGGGCCGGGCCTTCATGCCGGGCCTTGCCCCACCGGCCGGCGGACGAGGGCTCCGGTGGGCAGCCCGGCCGTGATCTCGACCGTCATCCTGCCCCGGCCTGTGGTCTGTTCCCGGACGGGGGTGGTGCCTCTGTGGCAGATTCGCCTTGAGTAACGGACGGCGATCGGGAAGGGTAACCAGTAACGGCGTCGGCGCGATGCTGGGCCCCCAAGAGATTTATAGTATAAATCCAATGTAGACCGTTTGTGCGCAATATTTTGCCGATTTCCATTGAATTATGGCAAAATATATGAAACACTGACGACAATGTCCGACAAAATAAACTTTTTCGATGAGATGTATGGTTCTGGCGATGCTTCGCGCGAGCCGTACAGGGAATACGCCGGGTGGTTCGACAGGCAGGATGCCGGACGGCTTCGGCAGAAGTCGAAGGAGGCCGAGGTCTTCTTCCGCCGGACCGGCATCACCTTCAATGTCTACGGGCAACAGGAGGCCAATGAGCGGCTGATCCCGTTCGACATCGTGCCGCGCATTATCGCGGCGCGGGAATGGAGCCGCCTGACCCGGGGGATCGAGCAGCGGGTGCGGGCCATCAATGCCTTCCTGCATGACATCTATCACCGCCAGGAGATCCTGCGGGCCGGTCGCATTCCGACCGAACTGATCGCCCGGAACGAGGCCTTCCTGCCGCAGATGATCGGCGTCTCGCCGCCCGGCGGAATCTACACCCACATCGTCGGGACCGACATCGTCCGCACCGGCGAGGATGAGTTCTTTGTCCTCGAGGACAATGCCCGGACTCCGTCGGGCGTCTCGTACATGCTCGAAAACCGGGAAACGATGCTCCAGATGTTTCCGGAGCTCTTTTCCAAGGTGTCTGTCCGGGAGGTCGGGGACTATCCCAAGCTGCTGAGACGCTCGCTGGCGGCCTGTGCGCCCGAAGGCTGCGAGGGCACGCCTGTCGTGGCGGTGCTGACGCCCGGCATTCACAACTCGGCCTATTTCGAACACTCGTTTCTCGCCGACCAGATGGGGGTGGAGCTGGTCGAAGGGCATGACCTGCGGCTGGTCGACGGGCGGATCGCCATGCGAACCACCCAGGGCTACAAGCCGATCGATGTCCTGTACCGGCGCGTCGACGACGACTATCTGGACCCGCTCAATTTCAACCCGGCCTCGCAGCTGGGCGTGCCCGGGATCATGGACGTCTACCGCGCCGGCGGGATCACCATCGCCAATGCGCCGGGGACCGGGATCGCGGACGACAAGGCGATCTACAGCTACATGCCCGAGATCGTGGAATTCTACACCGGCGAGAAGGCCATTCTGAAGAATGTGCCGACCTGGCGGTGCGCCGAGCCGGACGCCCTGGCCTATGTGCTGGAACATCTGGCCGAACTGGTGGTCAAGGAGGTGCACGGCTCGGGCGGTTACGGCATGCTGGTCGGACCCGCGGCGAGCAAGCGCGAGATCACGGCCTTCGCGGCCAAGCTGAAGGCCCGGCCGGGAAACTATATCGCCCAGCCGACGCTGGCCCTGTCGACGGTCCCCGTCCTGACCAAGGCCGGTCTGGCCCCGCGCCACGTCGACCTGCGCCCGTTCGTGCTGGTCTCGCCCAACAAGATCGACATCACACCCGGTGGTCTGACCCGGGTGGCGATGAAGGCCGGCTCCCTGGTCGTCAACTCCAGCCAGGGCGGCGGCACCAAGGATACCTGGGTGTTGGAGGAATGAGCGCCGTTCGGGGAGATCGCCCATGCTAGGCAAGACCGCAGGTGGCCTGTTCTGGATGTTCCGCTTTCTGGAGCGCAGTGAAAACACTGCGCGCCTGGTCGACGCGGGTTTCCGCATCGCCCTGACCCGGTCGGCCGCCGCCGAGGCGGAGTGGGCATCGGTGATCGGCACGGCCGGGGTCCGCAAGGCCTATCTGGCCCGCTATGACGACTTCCGGGCCGGCAGTGTCATCGACTTCCTGCTGCGGGATCCGACCAATCCGTCCAGCGTCATGTCGGCCATCGACAGCGCCCGGACCAATGCCCGGCTGGTGCGCACCGCCCTGACCCGCGAGGTCTGGGAGGCGACTAACGAGTGCTGGATGACGATCAAGGCCGTGCTCAAGCGGCCGGTCGCGGAGAACGACCTTCCGGACGTCCTGGCCACCATCCGTCGCCAGAACGCCCTGGTGCGCGGGGCCCTGACCGGCACGATGATGCGCAATGACGTCTACAGCTTCGCCCATATGGGCACGTTCGTGGAGCGGGCCGACAACACGGCGCGGATTCTCGACGTCAAATACTATGTGCTGCTGCCGTCGGTGTCGTTCGTCGGCTCGTCGCTCGACAACGTGCAATGGGAGACCATCCTGCGATCGGTGTCGGCCCAGCGCGCCTATCGCTGGATGAGCGACGGCACGGCCAATCCCAAGCAGATCGCCAATCTGATCATCCTGGATCCGCGCATGCCGCGGTCGCTGGCCTACAGCGTCGGCCAGATCTGCGAGCATCTGGACCTGCTGGCCGAGGCCTATGGCGAGTCTCCGGCCTGTCACGATCTGGCCAGGGCCGCCGTGGCCCGTCTGGCCGATCATTCGATCGATTCGATCTTTGACACCGGCCTGCACCAGTTCCTGGCGGATTTCATCGCCTGCAATACCGCGCTCGGTCTCCAGATCGAGCAGGACTACCGATTCTACGGATGACCCCATGCGCGTGAAAATCCGGCACAGCACCGAGTACCAGTACGACCGGCCGCCGACCCACGGCCTGCAGCAGTTGCGGATGACGCCCAAGGCGTCGGCCGGTCAGTCCATCGTGTCGTGGCGGACCGAGGTGCAGGGCGGGCGCAAGGCGGTGGCCTTCACCGACCAGCACAACAACCAGGTCGAGCTGCTGACCATCGATCCGGGCGCGCGGTCGGTGACCATCGTCTGTGAAGGCGAGGTCGATACGGCTGATACCGTCGGCATCATCGGCCAGCACGGGGGCTTCGCCCCGCTGTGGTATTTCCAGCGGATGACGTCGCACACCCGGCCCGGTCCGCGGGTGCGGCAGCTGGTGCGGGACCTGGGCAAGGATTTCGACAACGACACCGCGCGTCTGCATGCCCTGTCGGCCCTGATCCTGGCCTCGGTCCCCTATGCGACGGGCACCACCGACCTGTCGACGACGGCCGAGCTGGCGCTGGAGGCGGGGCAGGGGGTGTGTCAGGATCACGCCCACATCTTCATCACCGCCGCCCGGCTGATGGGATTTCCGGCCCGCTACGTCAGCGGCTATCTGGTGATGGACGATCGCGTCGACCAGGAGGCCGGCCACGCCTGGGCCGAGGCCCATGTCGAGGGCCTGGGCTGGGTCGGGTTCGACGTGTCCAACGGGGTGTCGCCCGATCCGCGCTATGTCCGGGTCGCCACCGGCCTCGACTATGGCGAAGCCGCCCCGATTTCAGGTATCGTCTTCGGCGGACACAACGAATCCATGGTCGTGCAGCTGCAGGTTCAGCAGTAGCGATGTCTGTCCCGATGAACCCTGTGAGACTTCCATGACCTATTGCGTCGGCCTGCGCCTGAACAAGGGGCTGGTGTTCATGACCGACACCCGGACCAATGCCGGGGTCGATAATATCGCCAAGGTCCGGAAGATGTTCACCTGGCACAAGCCGGGTGAGCGGATGATCACCCTGATGACGGCCGGCAACCTGGCCACGACCCAATCGGTGGTCAGCGTTCTTGACGAGCGCAGCAAGGTCCCGGCCGAGCGCAATCCGTCCCTGCTTGAGGTGCCGACCATGTTCCAGGCGGCGCGTCTGGTCGGCGAGACCCTGCGCGAGACCATCAAGATGAATTCGTCCGGCGGCCAGACCGCCGAAGCCAAATTCGGGGCCACGATCATCGTCGGCGGCCAGATCAAGGGCATGCCGCCGCGCCTGTTCCTGATCTATCCGGAAGGCAATTTCATCGAGGCGACCGCGGACAATCCCTTCTTCCAGATCGGTGAGACCAAGTACGGCCGCCCGATTCTGGTGCGCGGCTTTGATCCGGACATGAGTTTCGAACAGGCGGTCAAGCTGCTGATGGTCTCGTTCGATTCCACGCTGAAGGCCAATCTGTCAGTGGGCCTGCCGCTGGATTTCCAGATCTATCGTTCCGACGACTATGCCCCGGCCCATGAACAGCGGGTCGAGCAGGACGATCCCTATTTCCAGACGATCGCCACGGAATGGGCCGGCGCGCTGAAGGGGGCGTTCGACTCCCTGCCGGATCCGGAGTTCTGAGGCAGGCCTGAACCCGGGCAGCTGGCGGTGCCGCGTGCTGCTAGCTGGCCCCGGGCACCGGCATGCGCGTGATTTCGATCGTCGTGCTGCCGAACTCCAGCCGGTCCCTGTGCTGTTCGAACCCGACCAGCAGCGCCCGGGAAATCGCGTCCTTGGTCGCGCGCCGGCGGCGGTAGTCGACGACGTAGCGGGCGGTGAACTCGATCCAGTTGTCGGTGATGACCAGGGTGATCATCGGGGCCACGCGGGCCTCCTCGATCAGGAATTTCCGGATCAGTACGTCCCACTGCTTGCTGGCCAGATCCTGGAATTCGGCGACATTGTCCCCGACCGCCTTTTCGATGACCTCCTGGGCCAGCCGCCAGTCCGAGCCGCTGCGGACAGGCACCTTGATCTCGTCCCACAGGAAGGGAAATTCGCCCGAATAGTTGTAGACTGGCTCCTTGAACACGAAGCTGTTGGCCACCCGCACGATGCGACCGTTGTAGATGTCGCCGCCGACCCAGTCGCCGATCTCCATCAGGGTGGTGCGCAGCACGCCGATATCGATGACGTCGCCCTTGATGCCGCCGACCTGGACCCGTTCACCCGGCCGGTAGAAACCGCCCAGCGAGATGGCGATCCAGCCCGCGACACTGGCGATGACTTCCTGCAGCGCGAAGGCGACACCGGCACCGGCGACACCGAAGACGACGGTGAGCTGGCCCAGCCGCTCGCTGAACATCGCCAGCAGGACCAGGACGAGGACAATGTAGCCCAGGAAGCCGACCAGCTTGCGGATCCGGTAGCGGGCGCTGGTCTCCTTGACCGAACGGGACACGACGGTCTGCAGCATGCGAATGCCGATCAGCACCGCGATGACGGTGATAATGACGACCCCGACCCTGCCGACGATCGGGTTCGAGACCAGGCCGTCCAGCAGGCCGTTCAGTTCAGTCATGGTCGGTTCGATCCAGGAGGGGGCGGGGTTCGCAGCTACCTAGGCAGATTGGGGCGATTGCGCATCCGGAATCGCATGGCGGAGGTCAGGCGATCGGCCGGCCGGCATGGATTGCCGGCGGGCCCGCGGCCGGGACCGCAATCAGGGGTAACGTGGGGTGTTGATCGGCCTGCCGAGGCGGGAGGCGGTTGGCGCTTTCCGGCTCCGTTGAACCGGGTTGGGGTCTAGCAGGCCGGGGTCAGTGCTAGCTCAGGACTTGAAAGGCCGGAGGCCGGTCGGCCGCAGGTTGACCGTTGCGCGACCGCCCCCCCCGTTGTTTCCGGCACCGTTCGCCTCCGCATAGGGCGCGTTTCGCGAAGCGGGGTCTTGGTCCTGGTCAGGACGTAGTCGATCACGCCGTCGATTTCGGCTTCAGCCAGTCCGCCCGGATCATGTTCCGCCACTCCCTGGCCGAGTGCGATGGCGTGCTGATAAACGACACGTGACTGCAGGGCGGTGGGGCAAACTTCCAGTCCGCCGGCCTGCAGGCTGTCCATCAGCGCTGACACCATCGACGATGCGACGCCGTTGCGCAGGGGCGGGCACTGGTTGAACAGCACCACACCGTCGCGACCCAGTCGACGCACGGTGTCAACAGTATGCAGGGTGGCGGCCACATCGAGATAGGTGGGCCGCGAGACCGCGATACAGAGATCGGCCACCTTCAGCGCGTCGATCATGCCGTTCTCCGGCCCGCCTGCGGTGTCGATGATCAAGACATCACAGCCGTCCCGTTCGCTCGCGAAGGTCAGGGCCGCCAGCTTCGCGGCTGACGTCTCGACCAGCATTCCGTCGTGATCCGCGCGCTGGCGCAGGCTGTCCGTGGCGGAACGAACCGGGTCGGTGTCGGCCAGAATGGTTCGTGCGCCTGCCGCCCGGCAGGCCAGGGCCAGGTTGACGGCTACGGTCGTTTTGCCAGACCCACCTTTGTGGGAGACCACGGCGATTGTCTTCATGGCGGCAAATGCCCCCCCCAGGATGGGAATAATATACTCTTTACAAGATGGGTTTCGGCGGCGTTGTCAAATTTGTCGATACTCGAATCAATAGAGGCCGATGCCCATCCGAATCTGGCATGCCGGTTTCTTCAGGAGTTGCGCCGAATATAGGTGCAATCGGGAGTTAGAAACGACTATTTCTTGACGCTGCTGTCAGATCCGGATTGATACGTAATGAACCTTACGGACATCTGCCAGCCAGAGTTGGCGGGTTGGGCCCTTCCAGCCATTTTGAGATGACGGTCACTGCAAAGACTTGTCGCGATCCGTATTCAGGCGGCGAAATCTGTTCTCTCCAGGGGCAATGACGCCGCGGGGACGAAATTCCCGAGCCCTGCCGGCCGCATCAACCCTAGGGATTGAGCGTGTAGCCCTGCTGCTGCAGCAGGGCGAGGGCGGTCATGGCCGACAGGGACAGGCCGACACCGGGCAGCAGATCGGCCCGGGTAATCTGTTGGGCAGCCGCCGTCTGGCCGCACAGCCAGATGTCGACGCCGTGGGCCGTCAGTTCCGCGATCGCCGCGGCGCTGCCGTTGACGGCCCCGTCGTTGCGGGCGGCATAGGCGTCGGGCGTTAGCAGGTCGGCGTACGCGCCGCCGTGGACGACGATGGCGACATGGATGTCCGCGGCCGGGACGCCGGCCTCGACATGCATGTTGATGAAGCGGGCCGCCGAGTCGATCGTCCGGTTCAACTGGCCCGGCGTGGCCTTGTCGGTCACGTCAAAGACCACGCGGAACACCGTGCCCTCGGGAATCGGCAGGTCGCTCTCGACCGGGGCGATGTGGCCGAAGGTGGTGAACACGGGACCGGTATGGAAACCGGCGCGCGGTTCGGCGATGGCCTGCGCGGGCAGCAGCAGCAGCAGGGCGGCGACCAGGGGCAGCGTCTTCAGCATGGGATCCTCGCTTTCACCGGCTTGCTAGCAGGCGGATCGTTCGACGACGAGGTCCTGGTCCGGCTCACCTGCGATCAGCGGCCCGCATCGCGCCGGCGCGCCCGCCAGACGGTCACGTCGCGCGCCACCCGGACCCACAGCAGGATGAAGCCGGTGATGACGATGGTGAAGGTCAGGAAGGTGACGGCGATGATCAGGGGGTGGTTGAAATTCTCGCCCTTCTCCAGGTCCATGATGTGGAGCCGCCAGAAGAAGTCATAGAAGCGCCAGACAGCGGAACGCCGGGTGACCACCTCGCCGGTCTGGGGCGACAGATAGAAGGTGGTGCGTTCACCGTCGTTGAAGTCCACGCGCCAGATCGGCCCCTCGCGTCCGGTCTCCTGCGGGGCGACGGGCAGCAGGACGGCGGCGACCGGGGTGCCGTCGCCGCGATAGGCCTTGGCGGCCATGTTCGTCGCGGTCGCCGTATCGAGCGCGGGAAACGGCTGGCCGGTCGCGGCCGAGACGGTGACAGCTTCGCCCTCGACCGGGGTCAGGACCCAGGCCGCACCGCGTGGCGTCGTTCGCAACTCGGCACCGACAAGAGCCAGGCCTTGTATCCGGGCGACGGCAGCCGGAGCCAGGACGCCGTCAAGGGGCAGCGGCATCGGCGTCTGTTCGCGCACATGGTGTTCGCTGCGCACCGTCTCGATCGGGATCGCGGTCATCACCAGACCGCCCGCGACCCAGAACAGGACCTGGATGCCGACGGCGAGGGCGATCCATTTGTGCAGCTGCGTCGACAGTCGAACCATGTTCATGCGCGATCCTCAGGCGTTGTGGCGGGCAAAGACCCGGCTGGTGCCGTCCCTGAGGACCAGCAGGGTGTCATAGCGGTCGCGATCGCCGTTGGGCGTCTCCATGCCCGGGGAGCCGAGCGGCATGCCGGGCACGCTGAGGCCGACGGCGTCCGGGCGCTGCGCGAGCAGCCGGCGCACGTCGCCGGCCGGCACATGACCCTCGATCACATAGCCGTTGACCAGGGCGGTGTGGCAGGAGGCCAGTCTGTCAGGCATGCCGTGGCGGCGGCGCAGCGTGACCAGGTCCGGGGTCACGGTGACGCTCGCATCGAAATCGGCGTCGCGCAGGTGGCGAACCCAGCCGTCGCAGCAGGCGCAGGTCGGCGTCTTGTAGACCGCGATCGCGGTGCGTGCGGGCGTCCGGGCGCAGGCCACGATCGGCACGGCCAGCGAGATGGCGATGCCGCCCAGGACGGCGCGACGGGCGAGGGGAGGCGGAGGGGTCATGGTCGGGTCTCGATCAACGGATGCGGCGGGCGGCCGGAGTGGAAAAGCACCGGTCTAGGCGGCGGGGCGCGGGGCCCGGGCGGAGGAATGGTAGCTGACGATCCGCCAGACGCCACCCCGACGCTCCAGCACGCTGGTGGCGACGCCGCGGCGTTCAACGGCGGGGCGGGCCGCGTCGCTGAAGGTGATCCGGTAGACATAGGTCTCGGTCGCATAGGCGACGTCGCCGGCCACCGTGACCTGACTGGCGTAATCGCTGAAGCGGAAGGCCGAGAACGCCTTCAGCTCCGGGCCGAGATGGTGGGCCAGATACTCGCCGAAGGTGCCCTCGACGCCGCCCTGTTCGTAGACCCGGCCGTCCGGCCAGAAGAAGGCGGAGCCGGCGTCGCCGTCCAGGGTTTCAATCGCCTCGCGGTAGCCGCGGAGAACCTGGCTGACTTCGGCTTGCGAAGCGGGGGCGACCGCCTGAGGAGGGTCACTGAAG
The DNA here is from genome assembly GCF_963975535.1 of uncultured Brevundimonas sp. Classification (GTDB taxonomy): domain Bacteria; phylum Pseudomonadota; class Alphaproteobacteria; order Caulobacterales; family Caulobacteraceae; genus Brevundimonas. The sequence goes on from NZ_CAXBHE010000006.1 coordinate 167,223, forward strand.
GCCGAGGCGGTGCCGGCGGGAAGGCCGAGGGCGAAGACGGCCATCATCAGGGTTCGGGTCATCATGGAGACTCTCCTTGAACGTTGGGGGCGGAACGGGGACAGCCCCTAGAAGCGGAGATGGTTGGCTCCGTGGGTGAGCGCGCCGCCCAGGTAGGCGTTGACCAGCACGGCGACGACGATCGCGGCCAGCAGCCCGGCGTACAGACGGCGTTTGCCCGGACCGGCACCCGGCCGCACCGCGCGTTCCTTGGCCCACCAGGCCGCCAGGCCGACCAGGGCGATGGCCGTGCCGATCCAGCGATGCAGGGCGTGGGTCAGATCCTCGACCGGACCCGGCAGCCCCATCGCCAACCAGCCCAGGCCGGTGGCCACCAGCGCGGACAGGGCCGCCAGAGCCACGAGGACGCGCGTTCCGTCCGTCAGCCAGGCGCGCCGGCCCGGCCGGGCCGCGATCTCGAGGACGCCGGTGATCAGAAACAGGGCGATGGGAAAATGAACCACGGCCGGATGCCAGCGGCCGAGCCAGCTGTACAGGCGCTGTGGCATGGGTTTGGGCGGCCGCATCTCCATGCCGGCGTGGTCCATGGCCACCGGCATGCCCGGCACCGCATCGGCCATGCCCGGATGAGCGGTGACCGCCGCGGGCCGGGCGGCGGCTGTGTCATGGTCCTCGTGCGTCCATGCCGGAGCCGCCGTCACGAGGACGCCGAAAGCCAGCATGAACGCGATCCATCGTGCCGTCATGGTTCCCCCTTCCGACGAGTGCCGGTTCTTCAGGGGTACGCACGGGCGGGACGGTCCCCTCGTCGTGTAAGGGGCGGAACCGGGATTTCGCTTGCGGCAGGGCAGACCGCCGCAGCCGTCGGCCTAGGTTCGACGGCGTGCCGCGGCGTTGAAGGCGTTGACCACGCGTTCCTTGTCCTGCTGGTTGGCGGCGATCAGCCGCTGGGTGTTCGACGTGAGCAGGCTGGATGACAGGCAGGTCTGATAGATGTCAGACGCCGCGACGAATGTCCGCACGTCGACCCTGAGTCGGGCCAGCGCCTCGGGGCTGGTGGCGGCCGTGGCGGCGATCGTCGGCGCGTAGGGCCGGTTGCAGCGGCCCTCGGCGCTGGCGGTTCCGGCGATCGAGAGCAGGGCCCCTGCCAGGATCAAATACTTCATAGCGACATCTCTCCATCGTTGTTTCCGGCCTGTGCCGCCGGGAATGAGCAGAGGGCACGATGGCGGAAAATCGATAAGGAACCGTTGCGGGTGGCCGGCGACCGTCGGACAGGCCGGGGCGGCCCCTGCGAACATCTGTCATTAATCATTTGCATTCACCCTGATCTGGCAACGGTCCGGGCACGCTTCATTGGCCTGAATGACAGGTCCCGACGACCGGTTCCTGCCCTGGCCAACGGAGGATCGGCGTGAGTTTAAAATCGTTGCTGCCCAGAATCAGCCTCAAGGCGAAGACCCGCGCCGTATTCGGGCTGTTCCTGATGATGGTGATCGGCGGCGCGACGTTCGCGATCCACGAGTCATCGGCCGTCAGCCGCCAGGCCGAGCAGGCCAAGGTGATCTGGGAGGCGCGAATCGTCGGGGCCAACGACATTCTCGGAAACGCCCGGGAGTACCGGATCGCCGAGGCGCTGCGGTTGATGCCGTCGTCGCCGGAAATGGCCGCCCAGGCCAATGATGATCTGGCCGACAGTCTGGCGCGGATGGATGCGGCGGTGGCCGCCTACCGGGCCATGCTCCGCCCCGGCGAGTTGCCGGACGAAATCAATACGACGGCAGAGCTCTGGGCCGACTATGTAACCGGCAACCAGGCGATGCTTGAGTATATCGACAGCGGCGAGGCCGATGCCGCCGCCGACCGGTTCCGGAATTCCGCCAGCGGCTTCTATCTGGTGACCAATGCGGCCGGAGCCCTGGTGACCGGCGCGCGGGCCGAAAGCGCGCAGGCCTACGCCGAGGCGATGAAGATTTCCGAGCGTGCCCGTCTGGCCCTGATCGCCGGAGTTATCTTCGTGGTCGGCCTGTTGCTGATCGCGACGGTCTTCTTCGAGCTCAAGGTCTGGCGCGACCTCGTGAGAATGTCGGGCGTCATGCAACGCCTCGCGCGCGGCGATCTCGAGGTCGAGGTGACGGGAACCGCCCGCCATGACGAGGTCGGCGAGATGGCGCGTGCCGTTCAGGTGTTCAAGGAAAATGCCCTGGAGGTCCATCGGCTGGAGGCCGAGGCCGGCGTCCAGCAAACCGGCCTGAATGCCGAGCGGGCCGAAAACGACCGCCGGCTTTCGGCCGAGGCCGCCAGCCGTACCTTCGTGGTCGACCAGATCGCGCAGGGGCTGGAGCGCTTGTCGAAGGGCGATCTTACGATCCGTATGCAGGATGGGTTTCCCGAGGAATTCCGCAAGCTGTACGAGGATTTCAATCTCGCGATTGAAACACTCGAGCGATCGTTCTCGGCGATTTCGTCCGGCTCCTCGGACATCGAGGCCAGCACCGCCGAAATCAGCAATGCGACCGGCCAGCTGGCGCGCCGGACCGAGCAACAGGCCGCGAGCCTTGAAGAGGCCGCCGCGGCCATGGCCCAGTTCACCATGACGGTGCGGTCGTCCGCCGAGAATGCGAACATCGCCCGTCAGGTCGTCGCCGACGCCAAGTTGAATGCCGAGAGCTCGGGCGAGGTCGTCGGCAGCGCCGTTGCGGCGATGGGAGAGATAGAGAAGTCGTCACGGCAGGTGTCGGAAATCATCGGCGTGATGGACGAAATCGCCTTCCAGACCAATCTGCTGGCGCTCAATGCCGGCGTCGAAGCCGCCCGTGCCGGCGACGCGGGCCGCGGATTTGCCGTCGTCGCCAGTGAGGTGCGGGCGCTGGCGCAGCGTTCGACGGCCGCGGCGCGGGAGATCAAGAGCCTGATCTCGGCGTCGTCGAGCCAGGTCAGCACCGGCGTTCGTCTGGTCACGGAAACCGGTGGCTCCCTGCACCGGATCGTGTCGCAGATCGGCGAGATCAACACGGCGATCTCGGAGATCGCGACCGCGGCCGAAGAGCAGTCCGACAGCCTGATGCAGATCAACCTGACCATCTCCCAGATGGACAAGGTCACGCAGCAGAACGCCGCCATGGCTGAAGAGAGCACGGCCGCGAGCCATACCCTGGCCCGCGAGGCCAATGAACTCACGGACCTGATCGCCCAGTTCAAACTCTCGGACGCGCCGGCCCGATCCGCCCGAAGGGCGACGCCGGCGGTCCGACCTGTCGCCCCCGAGCGTCAGGAGCGGCCCGAGCCGAAGGGGCAGTATGTGATGCGGTCCCTGTCCTCGGGGAATGCGGCCCTGGCGCAGACGCTGGAATCGGTGCTGACGGAGGAGAGTTGGGAGGAATTCTGACTTCGAGAGACACCATGTTCAACGCCAGCCACGCACCCGACTTTCACACCGTGACCCACAGCACCGTCCATGGTCTGGTCGTGCTGTCGGTCAGCGCCGGTGGCGAGAGGTTCGCCATTGATGTGCGATCCATCCGGGAAATCCATGCCTGGATGCAGCCGGTCGCCCTTCCCGGGGCCCCCGACTATCTGCAGGGCATGCTCAATTTCTGCGGCGAGGTCGTGCCCCTGGTCGTGCTGGCCCGCCGGCTTGGACTGGCAGACGCCGGTTCCGCGGCCCCGGTCACGGTGATGATCGAACGCGAGCTCGATACGATCGGACTGGTCGTGGACGCCGTCAGTGACCTTCATTCGGTCGCCGCCGATCAACTGGGCGTGACCCCGGCGGTCGGCACCGCAGGACCGGCGCGCTTGCTGAAGGGCGTCATCACCCTCAACGACACGCTGATGTGTCTGCTGGATGTCGAGGCGATGCTGCCGGCCCATGCGGTGCCGCAGGACGTGCCGACGGCAGAGGCGCTGGCGTTCATGCCGCAGGATTCCCTGGAAGCCGGCGCGGGGCGCGGCGCATGACCGAAGCCTGCGATATCCGTGCGGCGGCTCCGTCACAGCCCGACCCGGCCGTCGGCATTCCGCAGGTGATCCTGCCGGAGTCGCTGAGCTCGCGTCAGGCGACCGAGCTGTTCGGCGAGCTCGTGGCCCTGCGGGGCCGTGCGATCGTCATCGACGCGACCGCCGTCCGACAGGTCGGGACCCTGTGCCTTCAGATCCTGGCGTCCGCGCGCCGGACGTGGATGTCGGACGGGCTCGACTTCCGGATGCGGGGCGTCCCGGAGGGGCTGTCGGAACAGTGGCAGCTGTTCGGATTGCCGGTCGGTGGATCTGCAGGGGGCGTGGGCTGATGACTCGCCAGAAGACAATCCTGACGATCGATGACTCGCGCACGATGCGGGACATGTTGCGGCTCGCCCTGACCGAGGCGGGGTACAATGTGCTGCAGGCCGCGGATGGTCTGGAGGGGCTGGCCGTATTGCGCGACCTGGTCCCGGACGCCGTGATCACCGACATCAACATGCCGGTGCTGGACGGCTTCGGCTTTATCGAGAAGGCGCGGGCGAATGCGCGCTTTCGGGACATGCCCATTCTGGTGCTGACCACTGAGTCCACGCCCGCCATGAAGGACCGTGCCCGGCAGGCCGGAGCCACCGGCTGGATCACCAAGCCGTTCGACCCGGAAAAGCTGACCAGCGCCCTGCTGCGTGTCGGGGCCTGACGTGGCGGAACCGGATGGATTCGGAGCGCTCCCTTCGGATGCCCTGGCCTCGATTCGCCAGGTCTTTTTCGAAGAGTGTGCCGATCATCTCAGTGATTTCGAAGCCGGCCTGATCGCGCTTGATGCCGGCGATACCGACCCCGAACTCATCAATGCCACCTTCCGGGCGGCCCACTCGATCAAGGGCGGCGCAGCCATTTTCGGAATCGCGGTTCTGGCCCGTTGTGCCCATGCCGCGGAGACTGTCCTGTCGTGCATGCGCGACCGGGGGGGGCTGCTGCCGAACGCCGTCCCCGTTCTGCTGCGGGCCGTCGACGTTCTCAGTGATCTGGCGACCGCCGCCCGCGAAGAGCGTGAGCTGGATCCCGCCCGGGTCGACGCCATCGTCGCGGAGCTGGAAGGTATCGTCGCCCAGCCGGCGGTGACGGCTCCGTCCGGGGACGAGGAACTGGACGACGGGATCGTGTTCACCCCCCTGGTCGTCGAGTTTGAAACGCTTGCGGTGACGTCGACCTGGGCGGTCGATTTCCGCCCTCACGACTCCCTCTTCGAGACGGCCAACGAGCCCCTGCTCCTGCTGGAGCAACTGGCGGAATTCGGCGACTGCGTCATCGAGGCGGATCTGTCGGGTCTGCCGCTTCTCGACGCGCTGGATCCGCGGGGCGCCTATGTTCGCTGGCGCGCGGTCGTGACGACTTCGGCGGATCCCTCCGACCTGCGGCAGCTGTTCGACTTTGTCGAGCGGGACTGCGATCTGAGCCTGGAGGCGGTGACGTCGGACGCGGCGGGCGCACCGGGTGCGACGGCTGCCGCAACCGAACCGCAGGCCGACGCCGGCCGTGCGCAATCCCCGTCCTTGGCCGGCAGCAGCGGTGAGGCGACGCGGCCCAGGGCCACGATGTTGCGGGTCGACGTCGACCGGGTTGACCGGCTGATCAACCTGATGAGCGAACTGGTGACCAGCGAGGCGGTGCTCACCGAATGCGCTACCGCCTTCGGCGGCCCCGAGGGGACGGCCCTGAACGCGGCGATCGAGGACCTGAAGGGCCTCACCCGTGTGCTCGAGGAAAGCGTCATGGCCATCCGCTCGCAGGTCCTCGGACCTGTGTTCCAGCGCATGTCCCGCCTGGTCCGCGAGATGGAGGGGCGGACGGGCAAACAGGTCCGGCTCGTCATCGAGGGCGAGGACACCGAAGTCGACCGCGGCCTGATCGAGGGTCTTACCGATCCGCTGACCCATATGATCCGCAACTCGATCGATCACGGCCTCGAACAGCCCGAAGACCGGGTCCGGCATGGCAAGCCGCCGGTGGGTGAGGTTCGCGTGCGGGCGGCCCATCGTGGCGGCCGGGTTGTGATCGAGGTGTCCGATGACGGAGCGGGCATCAATCTGGCGCGGGTCCTCGAGAGTGCCATCGCCCGGGGGACCGTCAGCGCCGACCACAATCTGACTCCGCACGAGATCGCCAATCTGATCTTCGAGCCGGGCCTGTCGACCGCGGAGGCCGTGACCGACGTGTCCGGGCGCGGCGTCGGCATGGATGTCGTTCGCAGAAGCGTACAGGCGCTCGGGGGGCGCATATCCGTTCAGACGCGGGAGGGTTTCGGAACGACGTTCGTGCTCAGCCTGCCCCTGACGCTGGCCGTCCTGGACGGCATGCTCGTCATCGTCGACGGCGAGCGCATGATCGTGCCGCTGAACGCCGTGCTGGAGTCCATCAAACCCAAAGCCGCCGAGATCCGGACCATCGGGCCCCAGGCGAGTCTGCTTTCGATCCGTGGCGATCAGGTGCCCTATCTCGATCTGGCGTCTCTGCTCGGCTACTGCAGCGACGCCGTGGACATGGACACGGGGATCGCCTTGCTGCTTGAAAGCGACTCCGCCGAACCCATCGCCTTCCGGGTCGATGAGATCATCGACACCCGTCAGGTCGTCATCAAGAGCCTGGAAGACAATTACCAGTCCGTCGCCGGGATCGCCGCCGCGACCATTCTGGGCGACGGCAAGGTGGCGCTGATCATCGACGCGAACGGACTGATCGAGAGCCGCCGACAGAGTAGCTTCGCGCCGGAACGGCTGTTCGCCAATGCGTAGTGCCCGACTTCCTCCCGTCGCGCAGCCGGACACCGTTGACCTTCTCGCGGTCCGGGTCTCGGGTCAGGACTTCTGTATCGAGGTGCAGGCGGTGCGGGAGGTCCGTGCCTGGACCCATGTCACCCGCGTACCGGGCGCGAAGCCCTTCGTGCGCGGGGTCCTCAACATGCGAGGCACCGTCCTGCCGGTGATCGATCTTGCCGCACGCCTCGGACTGGCGGACGTGGATTTGAACGCCAAGCCGGCGATCGTCATCGTCAGGACCGAGGGGCGGCTTGTCGGTCTGCTGGTCGACCGCGTCTCCGACCTGTTTCAGGTGCCGCGGTCGGAGATGAGGAAGACCCCCGAGACGGGTTGCGACTTCATTGCCGAGCTGGCTCCGCGGATGGTGACGTCCGAAAAGATGATTGCGGGCGTGGTGGCCATCGAGCGATTGATGCCGCGTCAGGAAACGACCCCATGAGCCTGGCTGACAGATCGCACCGATGGAATGACGGGGAGCAGGCACCGTCGGAACTGACCTTTACCGCCGAGGACTTCCAGGGGCTGGCGGAGATCGTCCGCGCCGAAAGCGGAATCAGACTCACCGAAAGCAAGGCCCCGCTGGTCTATGCGAGGCTGGCAAAACGCCTGCGCGTCCTCACCCTCCCGTCTTTTCTGAGCTACCGGACCTTCATCGACAGTGAGGAGGGGGCCCGGGAGCGCCAGCTCATGGTCGAGGCGATGACCACCAATGTGACCCAGTTCTTTCGGGAGCCGCACCATTTCACCAGCCTGGCCAGGGATGTGCTTCCGGGCCTCATCCAGCAGGCCCGATCCGGCGGGCGGGTCCGGATCTGGTCGGCCGGGTGTTCAAGCGGTGAGGAGCCGTACTCGATCGCGGCGACGGTCCTGTCGATGATGCCGGACGTTCACCAGTTCGATTTCAAGATCCTGGCGACGGACATCAACAGCCAGATGCTGGCCCGGGGCCGGGCCGGCGCATATCCCTCGGACGGGCTGAACGACGCCGCCCTCGGAGACCAGAGGCGATGGTTCCGCCGCGAGACCGTGGACGGCAAACCCTGTCTGCTGGCGCACGACGATCTGCGCCGTCTGATCTCGTTTCGAACCTCCAATCTCGTCAGCCAGCCGTGGCCCATGAGCGGGAAGTTCCAGGCGATTTTCTGCAGGAATGTCCTGATCTATTTCGATGCCGAAATTCGCGACGAGATCTGCACGGGGTTGATCTCGCACCTGATGCCGGGTGGCGTCCTGTACCTCGGCCACTCGGAGCGGGTGCCGCCCGAAACGCCGGGTCTGGGCATTGTCGGGCCGACGACCTACCGCCTTGACCCCGGTCGGCGAAGGTCGGCTGACGCCCGTAATCCCGCGACCGCGCCCGACCCAATCGACGAGGACATCTGATGCCCGCCGCCAAAGACCTGAAGACGCTCATCGTCGACGACCAGCGTTCCGTGCGGGCCATGATCCGATCCTGCCTGCAGGGCATCGGCATCACCCAGGTCATTGAGGCCGAGGATGGCGTGCAGGCGCTGGACCTTCTGTCCACCAGCCCGCGGCATCTGATCATCTCGGATCTGAACATGCCCCACCTCGACGGCCTCGGCCTGCTTCGCGCGGTCCGGCAGAACCCTGAAACCGCCAAGACCGCCTTCATCATGCTGAGCGGCCACGCGGACACGGAACTGGTGCGCAAGGCGGTGGAGCTGGGGGTCAACAACTATATCGTCAAACCCTTCACGGTGGAGAGCCTGCACCGCAAGATCACCGCCGTGTTCGGCCAGCTGACATGACCCTGACGGTCCCGATTCAGCCGGGCGGGGTGGCCGTGGGCGAGCGCAAGATCCATCTGCTGCAGGGGCAGTTCGAAGTCTCGGATTCGCCGGAGGTGGTCCTGACGACGACCCTCGGGTCCTGCGTGGCCTGCTGTCTGCACGACCCGGTCCGGGGCGTCGGGGGCATGAACCATTTTCTTCTGCCGCACGGTGAAGACGCCAGTGGATCCGAGGCGCGGCGCTATGGCGCCTATGCCATCGAGGTCCTGATCAACGGCCTGCTCCGCAAGGGGGCTGACCGGCGATCGCTCGAGGGCCGCCTGTTTGGCGGGGCCCGCATTTCAGACCGGCTGCCCGATATCGGCGGGCAGAACGCCAAATTCGCCAGGGATTACCTGGAACACGAGGGCATCCGGGTCATGCTGCGCGGCAGTGTCGGCGGCCGTCAGGCGCGGCGCATCCAGTTCTGGCCGGTTTCAGGCCGGGCCCGTCAGTGTCTTCTGGCCGAGACGACCATCTTCAACGCCGAGGCGAACACCGCTCCTTCGGCCGCGGGCTCGGGAACCGTGGAAGTGTTTCGGTAGACCCATGGACAGTGAACGCATGCCTTGTTCCGACGAACTCCAGGGTTACGCCGTTCGGGACCTCCTCGAGGCCATCGCCGGGCAGGTCGATGATCTGGGGAAGGGGATTGAGGATCTCCAGGGGATTGCCGGCGAACTGGCGGCGGCACCGGATGGCGGCATTCCCCGCGAGCTTCTGATGCGACTCCAGCTCATTGACCGTGTCGCGCAACAGATCGCGGCACTGCCGGGGCTGGTCCGGGCCCTGAAGTCGGGTGTTCCGGAAGACCTTGCCCTCAACGCCCCGGATTCGCGCCGGGCCTATGCCGTGGCGCTGGCCGCCTGCCGGGGGGCCTCGGCCGCCCGTCCGGCGGAGGCCCCGGGCAGCGCGGGGGAATGCGAGCTCTGGCACAGCTGATGGGGTCGGCCGGGGGGCACCGCGCTTCCCGCCGACCAGGGCCCGGCTGCGGCAATGCGTGGGGTCGTCAGCGGCCCGCCGGGCGTCCACACTGGCGATTCGGCGAAACCTGTTGCGCCGGCCCCTGACTCACCGGAGCCACATCTTTCATGCCCCGTATCCTTTCCCTGCTGGCGGCGACCGGTCTGATTGCCCTCGGTGCCTGTCAGACCGCTCCCGAGGCGCAGTCCGGATTTCTCCAGTCCTATGCGGGACTGGCCGCGCCGGGGCAGAGCCTGCGAGCCTCGGTGCTGCAACGCCGGGACGACGACGCTGCGGCCGGGATCGAGCGCGTCTTCATCGCCCCGACCGTCCTGATCGAGGGAGCCGGTGCGGGCCTGCCGGCCAGTGACCTGGCCCGCGTGCTGCGGGAGGTCGACCGTCAGGTCTGCTATGAGGTCAGTGAACGGTTCACCGTCATCGCGGCCCCGGCGGCCGACGCGGCGACGATCCGGGCCGCGGTGGTGCGGATCGCGGCCACCGGCCAGGCCGGTTCGCTGGCGTCGGCGACGGCCGGCTTCTTCATTCCCGGTCCCGTCGGCGTGCGGGTGCCGGGCGCGACCGGCGGTCTGGCCGCCGAGGCCGAGTTGCTGGGGCCGGATGCGCGCCAGGTCGCAGCCGTCCTCTGGGCCCGCAATGCGACCGTGGTCGGAACCGACTCGCCGTCCCTGTCCCGGGTCGGCGATGCCCTGCAACTGGCCGAGCCGTTCGGGGATGCCGTCGGCGACGCCTTTTCCCCGCCTGACCGCAAACCCCGTCCCATCGCCCAACCGGACCCCTGCCGGCAGTTCGGTCCGCGGTTCAGCCCCGCCGGTCTGATCGCCGGCTTTGCCACCGGCCTCTATGTGCCGGAGCTGTCGGGCGAGACCAAACCGGACGCGGCGCAGACCGCGCCGGACTGATTCCACCTGGGCCGGACCGGAGGTCGCGTTCAGTCCGCCCGGGTCGCGGCGGCGTTCGTGCGTTCCACTCGGACGGCAACCTCGTTGCGGCGGAAGGTCGGGATGGTCCAGGGCGGATCATAGAACCACGCCACGGCCTCGGCGCGCGGACTCCAGCCGCTGCCGGCCAGTCCAGACAGGAGGTCGGCCGTGCGGGCGTCTACAGCGCGAGCCGAGCTGCCGCCGTTGAACGTCAGGACAGCGTAGGTTTCAGCGGGAACCACGACCAGCTGGACGGCGGGATCGCGCGGGACCGGCAAGGTCTCTATCGAATAGGCGGCGGGCATGAAGAACTGCACGGTCCAGCGGTCAGGGCCGGACGGCGTCTGGGCCACGGGTGCGGTCATGGAAATCCGCTCGGACCCGGTCACCGGGTCACCGGACTGGGCCACCGGGGCGGTCATGGCGATCGACATCCGCCGGTCGTTGCCGCCGAAGATGTAGCCGGCCAGTTTCTGGAAGCCGGCGTTGCGGGCCTCGGCATCGTCGCCCGTGACGACGGTCTGGGCGGCGATGCGTTCGCCGTAGCGGCGGATTTCCAGATCGCCGACCCGTGCCACGGCCTGATAGGCGGGCTCTTCCGTCCCGGATCGCTCCCCGACCGTCGAACAGGCCCCCGCCATCAGCGCGGCCGCGACTCCAACCCAGACTTTCAGCATTGCAGTTCTCCCTCTGAATGGCGGACCCGCTGACGCCACGGGACCGCACGGATGGTGGTCAAGACGCCGGCCAACAGCCGGTGCCGACGTGCGGAGGTGCCGCTCGGCACGTCCGCACGCGGGCGTAGCCGGGTCTACTGCGGCAGCGATACCGCATCGGTAACGTGAATCACGCCGTTCGACTGGAAGACGTCGGCCTGGGTCACGGTGGCGACGCCGCCGTTCTCGTCGGTCAGGATGACCGAGCCGTCGCGCAGCGACGCCGTCAGGGTATCTCCCGAGACGGTCGTGATCGCCGCGGACCCGCCGCCCGCCTGGATCAGGCCGATCACATCCGCGGCCGTCACGCGACCGGCGACCACATGATAGGTCAGGATCTTCGTCAGGGTGGCCCTGTTTTCCGGACGGACCAGGGTTTCGACGGTGCCGGCGGGCAGGGCGGCGAAGGCGGCGTCGGTCGGGGCGAAGACGGTGAAGGGGCCCGGGCCCGACAGGGTCTCGACCAGGCCAGCAGCGGTGACCGCGGCGACCAGGGTCGTGTGGATCGGCGAAGCGACCGCGTTCTCGACGATGGTCTTGCTCGGATACATGGCGGCCCCGCCAACGGTGACCGTGGCGTGGTTCATGCCGCCGTGGTGATCGGCGAGGGCCGCAGGGGCAGCGGCGAGCAGGGCGGCGGCCGAGGCGGCGCCGATGAGTGCTGAGAATTTCATGATGGGGTTCCTGGGCCGATCGCGTCGGTGCGATCCCCAACAGGGACGACGGCGGGCGGGTGTCGGATGCGCGCCCGGAGCATTGTGCGTCATCTGGCCGCGGCTGGTGGCCGTCGGGAGAGGGGGCGGGGCTTCCGAAAGGCCCGTCGTGCGCTGAGGCGGACCGACCTGGATTCACGCCGGCTCGCCTTAACGCGCCGGTTGTCCCGTGGTGTAAGGGGGCCTTCCTCCCCTATTGCCGCCCGGAGATCCCTGTGATCCGTCTGCTTGCCGTATGCGCTCTCCCTGTCGCCGGCCTCGCCGCGCTTGCCGGTCAGGCGCGGGCCGCCCCGATCCCGGAGCCGGTGGTGGCGATGATCGAGGCGTCGGCCGACAATCCCGATCATCTCACCACGATCGCCCGGATCGCCCGGATCACCAATCCCGACTCCATCGCCGAAATCGACGCCCGGGTTGCCGCGATCCGTGCCGCGACCGAGGAGCGGCGGGTGGCGACCCTGTCCGGGCAGGCCTTTCGCGAGGGCTGGTCCGGCCAGGGTCAGGCCGGTGGCGCGCTATCGACCGGCAACGCCGAGGACACAGGCCTGGTGCTCGGCGTCGATCTCAAGAAGGAAAGCCTGCGCTGGCGGCATCGGCTCAATGCCGTCGTCGACCACAAGACCAGCAACAGCGTGCAGACGCGCGAGCGGTACGCGGTCGGCTATCAGGGGGATTACAAGATCAGTGAGCGTCTCTACGCCAACCTGCTGGTCGGCTGGGAGCGGGATCCGTTCGCCGGGTTTGAGGGGCGGACCAGCGAGTCGGTCGGGGTCGGCTACCGGTTCCTGACCGGCCCGACCATGACGCTCGACGCCGACATCGGCGTCGCCGCGCGCCAGACCCGCTTCCTGGCCACCGGCGATGAGTCGACGGTCGGGGCCCGTCTGGGGCTGCGCTACGAGTGGACGTTGTCCCCGGACACCGTCTTCACCGAGGTCGCCTCGGCCTACCTCGACGGTAGCGGCACCACCGTCGAGTCGACCACGGCCATCACCACCCGGCTGTCCGGCGCGCTGTCCGGCCGGGCCTCGCTCAACGTGCGCCACGAAACCGACCCGCCGGTCGCCAGGGAGCCGACCGACACCGCTACCCGGTTCTCGCTGGTCTACGGCTTCTAGGTCAGCGACGGCGACTGTCAGCCCGGAGTCGCGGCGGCCGGACGCTCACCGGATGGCCCCGGTCTCGCGGCTGGCCGCGCGATGTGATGCGGCCAGCCGGACAACACCCGTACCGGGCCTCCGGATCCGTTCACTGGGGAGTCGGGGTCAGACGCAGGAGCCTTGCGTTGCTGGGACCATCCTCAAGCACCGCCCGGAGCCGGCTTGGCAATCAAACTGCCGTCGAAGGTGCTAGCGCCTAGGGGACAAACGGTACGTCCACGCGGCTGTGTCGGCCGGAAAATGTCTGCAATGCTGTTGGTCGGGAACTCCGACCGACGATCGGTCAACGGAGACGCTCGCCGAGTCTGCGGCCAGACAGCGCGCTCAGTGGATGCAGCCCCCCCAGGACGTCAGCGACTGACGGTGTGGCGGACAGGGTGGGATTCGAACCCACGGTAGGCTCACACCTACGGCGGTTTTCAAGACCGCTGCCTTAAACCACTCGGCCACCTGTCCTGCAGACCGGATTCGCAAATCCGGGGCGGGCGAGGGGGCATAGCAAACAAACGGCGGATTAACCAAAGCGGAAATCTCTTGGGGCATGCTCGGCTCATCATGAAAACTGTGCCGGCCGCCGTGACCACAAGACTGTCGAAGGGGCTCCTGATCCTGGGCCTGATGTCGCTGCTGGCCGCCTGCGCCAGTGCCGGCGCGCGGGACGGGGGCTATTCGGCCGCGGCGAGGGTCCCGGTGGTCACCGATCCGGCCCCGATCGTGTCCGGTACCATGCGGCCCTACCAGATCCGCGGCCAGTGGTACCGGCCGGTCGAGGATCCCGACTATGACGTAACCGGCCTGGCCTCCTGGTACGGCGACCAGTTCAACGGCCGCCCGACGGCGACCGGCGAGATTTTCGACATGCATGCCCTGACGGCCGCGCACAAGACCCTGCCGCTGCCGGGCCTGGTCGAGGTCACCAACCTGGCCAACGGACGCAGTGTGGTGTTGCGGGTCAATGACCGGGGCCCGTTCGTCGACAACCGCATCATCGACCTGTCGCGCGGCGCGGCCGAGGAACTGGGCCTGCTGGCGCGTGGCGTCGGCGAGGTGCGCGTGCGTTATCTGGGTCGGGCCCCGCGCCGGGGCGGCGGCATGCGGCTGCAGACGGCCTCGGCGACCGCGCCGGCCCGGGCACCGGCCCGTGCGTCGACCAGCGCGCCGGCCCCGGTGTACGGTGGCACGGCCTACTGGGTCCAGGCGGGGGCCTATGCGAATCGGCGCACGGCGCAGCGGATCGCCGGACGGCTGGGCGACAGCGCCACGGTCGATGTCGTCCAGACTGCCCAGGGCACCCTGTACCGGGTGCTGGTCGGTCCCTGGAGCGACGCCAACGCCGCGGAGCGGGCCCGTCAGGCCGTTCTGGCGCGCGGCGTCGACGACGCCCTGTTGATATCCGCCTCCTGATATCCGGCGAAGGCTTTGCACGGCCGTCCCGGGTCGCCATGGTGCGCCGGTGTCCCGTGGAATCTTCATCACTCTCGAAGGCGGCGAGGGAACCGGCAAGTCGACCCAGACCCGCCGGCTCGTCGAACGCCTGCGCGCCGAAGGTCGCGGCGTCGTGCAGACGCGCGAGCCCGGCGGTTCGACCGGGGCCGAGGCGATCCGCAACCTGGTCGTGGCCGGGGACGCCGAGCGCTGGTCGCCGCGCACCGAAACCCTGCTGATGTATGCGGCCCGCTCAGACCATCTGGAGCGGACGATCCGTCCGGCGCTCGAGGCCGGGCGCTGGGTCGTCTGTGACCGGTTCGCCGACTCCAGCCGGGCCTACCAGGGGGCCGGGGGGGGCGTGCCGCCGGCCTTCATTGAACAGCTGGACGCCGGTATCGTCGCCGGGGACCAGCCGGACCTGACTCTGGTGTTCGATCTGCCCGTCGAGGTCGGGCTGGAACGGGCCTTCGGGCGCGGCCTGTTCGAGACCCGGTTCGAGTCCAAGGGTGTGGCCTTCCATACCCGGCTGCGCGAGGGCTTTCTGGCGATCGTCCGCGACCATCCCGACCGCTGCGTCCTGATCGACGCCGATGGCACCGAGGATGAGGTCGAGGCCCGGGTCTGGGCCGCCGTCCAGGCGCGCGTGTCATGAGCGAGCATCCGCGGGAACGTTTCGACCTGATCCCGGACCGGGCGGCCGAGGCCGCCTTTGAGGCGGCCCGGGATCGCGGGCGGCTGCATCACGCCTGGCTGCTGTGCGGGGTCGAGGGCACGGGCAAGGCCAGTTTCGCCTATCGCGCCGCGCGCCGGCTGCTCGGCGCGGAACCGGACCCGACCCGGGGACCGCTCGGCGCGCGGCCATCCGATCCGGTCAGCCAGCTGGTTTCGGCCCAGTCACATCCGGACCTGATGGTGCTGGAACGGCTGGTCGAGGGGGGCAAGACCAAGAAATCCATCTCGGTTGACCAAGCGCGCGAGCTGCCGGAATTCTTCTCCAAGAGCCCGTCGCGGGCCCGGTACCGGGTGGCGATCGTCGATGCCGCCGATGACTTGAATCTGAATGCAGCCAATGCCTTGTTGAAAGTTCTTGAGGAGCCACCGGCGCAGGGGGTGTTGTTCCTGGTGACCCATGCGCCGGGGCGGCTGCTGCCGACGATCCGATCGCGCTGTCGCCGTCTCGCCTTTCCGGTCTGGACCCCGGCGACGCTGGAGCAGCTGCTGCGCGAACGCGCGGGCCTTGAGGCCGACGAGGCGGGGCGGATCGCCGGTCTGGCCAACGGGTCGCCGGGTGCGGCCCTGGGCCTGGCCTCGGGCGCGACGCTGGAGGCCGACCGGCTGGCGCGCAGCTGGGTCGAGGCGGCCACGGTCGACCGGGCCGAGGCCCTGGCCATCGCCGACGGGTTCCGTGGCGCAGAGGGGCAGGCGCGGTTCGAGACCCTGATGGATCGGCTGATCGCGGCGGTGAAGGTGAGGGCCCTGAATGAGGGCAGGGGGCAGGGGGCCCGCTGGGCCGAGCTGTGGACCCGGCTGTCGGACCTGCCGGACCGTACCGCCGGGCTCAACCTGGATCGTGGCGATGTGCTGGCCGGGGCGCTCGCCGATCTGGCGCGGACCAAGGCAGCCGGCTGATGCTGATCGACAGCCACGTTAACCTGCATGCGCCGCAGTTCGACGAGGACCGTGACGCCGTGATCGCCCGGGCCCGCGCCGCCGGGGTCGGTCTGATGGTCGAAATCTCCGACCGGCTGACCACCTTTGAGGCCACCCACGCGCTGGCCATGGCCCATGATGACATCTGGTGCACGGTCGGCGTCCATCCGCATGAGGCGAAGGATGCGGCTGATCTGACGGCGCAGACCCTGATCGATCTGGCGGCGCGGCCCCGGGTGGTCGGGATCGGCGAGTGCGGGCTGGACTTCCACTATGACCTGAGCCCGCGCGACATCCAGGCGACGGTGTTCCGCCAGCATATCGCCGCCGCGCGCGAGACCGGCCTGCCGCTGGTCGTGCATACGCGCGAGGCCGACGCCGTCATGGGCACAATCCTGGCCGAGGAACATGCCGTCGGGCCATTCAAACTGCTAATGCATTGCTATACTAGTGGTCAGGAACTCGCTGATCTGGCAGTTAAATTGGGGGCCTGGTTCTCGGTGTCGGGCATCGCCACGTTCAAGACCGCAGAAGCGGTCCGGGCCGTGATCCGGACCCTGCCGGCCGACCGGATCATCGTCGAGACCGACTGCCCCTATCTGGCCCCGATGCCGCATCGCGGCCGGCGCAACGAGCCGGCCTATGTCGGCCATGTGCTCGAGAAGCTGGCCGAAATCCGTGGCTGGAGCGCCGAAGAGGCCGACCGGCACACGACCGACGCCTTCTTCGCCCTGTTCGACCGCGTTCCGCGTCCGGTGGACGCATGAGCACGCCCGGCGAGCTGGAGGTGGTGATTCTGGGCTGCGGATCGTCCGGCGGCGTGCCGCGTGGTGACGGCGACTGGGGCAGTTGCGATCCGGCCGAGCCGAGGAACCGCCGCAGCCGCTGTTCGCTGCTGCTGCGCCGCCACGGGCCTGACGGCGTCACCAGCGTGCTGATTGACACCTCGCCGGATATCCGGAGCCAGGCTCTGGCGGCCGGGATCAAACACGTCGACGCCGTCCTTTACACCCATGACCATGCCGACCAGACCCACGGCATCGATGACCTGCGCGTGTTCGCCATGCGGGCGCGCGGGCGGATTCCAGCCTGGATGGACGCGACGACGCGCGCAGCCCTGACCGGACGGTTTCCCTATATCTTCGACAGCGTCGAGGGCTATCCGGCCATTCTTGAGCCCCAGGATGTCCCGCCGCATGGCGAGGCCTGGAGCGTTAACGGCGCCGGAGGTCCCATCCCCGTTAACACCTTTGACCAGGCCCACGGGCCGATCCGGTCGGTGGGCTACCGCATCGGTCCGGTGGTCTATTCCAGCGACGTCTCGGGTCTCGACGAAGCGGCGCTCGACGCGGTGCGTGGGGCCGAGCTCTGGATCGTCGACGCCTTGCGCTGGACGCCGCATCCGACGCACGCGCATCTGGACCGGACGCTGGACTGGATCGCGCGGTCCGGTGCTGCGAGATCGGTGCTGACCAATCTGCATCTTGATCTGGATTACAATGTCTTGTCTGTGGTGGTTCCGCGTGGCGTTGAAGTGGCCTTCGATGGCTGGAGCGACCGGTTTTCGCTGTAACTGGCCCTTTCAGCCTCGTTTTCCCGGCCTCTAGTTTCGCATAATATATCTTAGGCGATAAATGGATCGTGCAATCGGGGCTTGGTTTCGGCCGCTATGCGACGATGCCGAACACCGTGCCAATCCCGGCAGTGACGGCCAGGGCCGCCGCCCCCCAGAACACGACGCGGGCCACCGGCCGCATCAAACTGGCCCCGCCCGCTCGGGCACCGGCCGCGCCCAGGGCCGCGAGAAAAATCAGCGACGTCGCGCTGACCAGCGGAACGGTCAGGCTGGTCGGTGCCAGGCTGACGACGATCAGCGGGGCCGCCGCGCCCACGGCAAAGGTCACGGCCGAGGTCCACGCCGCCTCGATCGGGCGCGCGGTGCTGATTTCGGAAATGCCCAGTTCGTCGCGGGCGTGGGCCCCGAGGGCGTCCCTGGCCATCAGCTGGGTGGCGACCTGGACAGCCAGGTCCGGGGTCAGGCCGCGGCTGATGTAGATTCCGGCCAGTTCGTGGTGCTCGGCCTCGGGATTGGTCGCCAGTTCCTCGGCCTCGCGGGCCAGGTCGGCCTTTTCGGTGTCGGACTGGGAACTGACCGAAACATACTCCCCCGCGGCCATCGACAGGGCTCCGGCGACCAGCCCGGCCCCGCCGGCGATCAGGATGGCGCTTCGGGAGGATCCGGCGGCGGCGACGCCGACGATCAGGCTGGCGGTCGAGACGATACCGTCATTGGCCCCGAGCACAGCGGCGCGCATCCAGCCAATGCGGGACATCTGGTGGGACTCACCATGGGCATGAAGACGGCTCATGCGGGCATTCGACGCCCTGCCGTCCGCCATGGCAAGGCTTCTACAGGTGGATCATGCGGCTGTAGGCGTCCAGCGCGGACTCATGCATTGCTTCGGACATGGTCGGGTGCGGATAGACGGTGCCGTGCAGGTCTTCCTCGGTCGCCTCCATGGTGATGGCGGTGACGAAGCCCTGGATCATCTCCGTGACCTCGGCCCCGATCATGTGGGCTCCGATCAGAGCCCCGGTTCTGACGTCGAAGATCGTCTTGACGAAACCGTCGGTGTCACCGGCGGCGATGGCCTTGCCGTTCACCTTGAAGGGGAAGCGACCGACCTTGACCTCGCGCCCGGCCTCGCGGGCCCCCTGCTCCGTGATCCCGACCGAGGCGATCTGGGGCTGCGAATAGGTGCAGCCGGCGATCGGCGAATGGACGTTGGGCGTCTTCCAGGCGGCGATATGCTCGGCGGCGTGGATTCCTTCGTGCGAGGCCTTGTGCGCCAGCCACGGGGCCCCGGCGCAGTCGCCGATGGCGTACAGGCCCTTCACATTGGTCTGGCAGTGGCTGTCGGTGGTGATGTGGCCGCGATCCATCTTGACGCCCAGGGCTTCCAGACCGATGCCGTCAGTATTGGCGGTGATGCCGACCGCCGAGATGCAGACCTCGGCTTCGAGGGTTTCGGTCTTGCCACCGGCCTCTATGGCGACCTGCACGCCCTTTCCGCTCTTCGACACCTTGGTGACCTTGGCGTCGACGCGGAATTTGAAGCCGCGTTTCTCGAAGGATTTCTGCGCCGCCTTCGACACTTCCTCATCCTCGACGGGCAGGATGCGCGGCAGGGCCTCGACGACGGTGACGTCGACGCCGAGGGCGCGATAGAAGCTGCCGAACTCTATGCCGATGGCCCCTGAGCCGATGACGATGATGGATTTGGGCAGGCTCTTGGGGGCCATGGCCTCGCGATAGGCCCAGATGCGCTCGCCGTCGGCCTCGAGGCCGATCTGCGGCAGGGCCCTGGCCCGGGCCCCGACCGCCAGCATGACGGTCTTTGCCGCGACCGTGCGGCTGCCACCGGCCTTGAGGGCGATGACCACCTTCGGGGCGGTACTGCCCTTTTCAAGCGCCGCGGTCCCCTCGATGACCTCGATCTTGTTCTTCTTCATCAGATAGCCGACGCCGGCGTTCAGCTGTTTGGCCACGCCACGCGAACGGGCGATGATGGCGTCGAAATCGAAGCCGACCTTCTCGGCCGACAGGCCGAATTCCTTCAGGTGCGAAAGGCTTTCGAACTTCTCGCCCGACTTGAGCAGCGCCTTGGTCGGGATACAGCCCCAGTTCAGGCAGATGCCGCCGAGGTTCTCGCGCTCGACGATGCCGACCTTCAGGCCCAGCTGTGTGGCGCGGATGGCGGCGACATAGCCGCCCGGACCCGAGCCGATGACGAGGAGATCGAATTCAGCCACGGTGTCGTCCTTACGCCAGCATCGTCACAGGGTTCTCGATCATCGCCTTGAACACCTGCAGGAATTTCGCACCGATCGCGCCGTCGACGACACGGTGATCGCAGGTCAGGGTCACGGTCATCACCGTGGCCACGGCCAGCTGGCCGTCGCGGACGACCGGGCGGGGCTCCCCTGCCCCGACGCTCATGATCGCGCCCTGGGGCTCGTTGATGATCGAGGCGAAGGATTTGATGCCGAACATACCCAGGTTGGAGACCGAGAAGGTGCCGCCCTGGAACTCGTCGGGCTTCAGCTTGCGGTCGCGGGCCCGTTTGGCGAGATCTTTCGACGCCGTGGCGATCTGCGACAGGGACTTGGTCTCGGCCTTGCGGATGATCGGGGTGATCAGGCCGCCGTCGATGGCCACCGCCATGGCCACATCGGCTTGGTGATGCAGGGCGATGCCGTCGGGTGAATAGCTGGCATTGGCCTCCGGTACGGCCTTCAAGGCCATGGCCGAGGCCTTGATGATGAAGTCGTTGACCGAGACCTTGATGCCCTGGGGTTCCAGCAGGGCGTTGACCCGGACCCGCGAGGCCAGAAGGCCGTCGATGTCGCAGTCGATAGTCAGGGGGAAGTGCGGCACGTCACGGAAGCTGTCGGTCAGGCGCCGGGCGATGGCCTTGCGCATGCCGTCCAGCGGGATCAGGTCGTAGCTTCCGTCCGGAATACCCATCTGGGCCAGCGACTGAACCTTGCGCGGCTCGGCGCTGGTGGTCGCCGCAGCGGATGTCGGCCGGGCACCGCCCTTGCCGGCGGCCTCGACGTCGCGTTTGACGATGCGGCCGTGTGGACCGGTGCCGGTCACGGTGTTCAGGTCCAGACCGGCCTGTTCGGCCAGGCGCCGGGCCAGGGGCGAGGCGAAAACGCGCGCGCCGTCGGCCCGTTTGGCGGCCGGTGCAGCCTTGACCGGCTCGGCCTTCGCCGGGGCGGGTTCAGCCTTTGCTTCCGTCCCGGGTGTCCCGGCTCGCGGTGCCGGCGCAGCGGTTTCGCCGTCCTGCTTCAGCCGGGCGATCGGCGCGTTGACCTTCACACCCTCGGTGCCCTCGGCGACGAGGATCTCGGTGATCTCGCCCTCGTCGACGGCCTCGACCTCCATGGTCGCCTTGTCGGTCTCGATCTCGGCCATGACATCACCGGCCTTGACCATGTCGCCAACCTTGACGTGCCATTTGGAGAGGACGCCCTCCTCCATCGTGGGCGACAGGGCGGGCATCAGGATGTCGGTCATTGGGTCTCCCCGGATGCCTCGACCTTTTCACCGGCCGCGGCGGCGGCGCGGATCCCCGCCGAGCGGTCGTGGGCGTCAGACCAGGACTGACGGATGGTGTCGAGGACCTCTTCCTGGTTCAGGCCGCGGCGCTCGGCATAGGCGCGCGAGAAATGCCAGGCGGCCTCGGCCAGAACGCTGCCGACCATCCGTTCGTCATTCAGGACCGGACGCAGGATCATCTGCGGGCGATCGCCGCCCCACCAGATGCGGATCAGTTCGGAGACGTCATCGGTACGGCCGCTCTCCAGCAGTTCGGGCGGAATCGGCAGGGCCTTGCTTTCAACAGTCATCGCATAACGTCCTTCACAGCCTTGATGATCTTGTCCGCGCCCGGCAGGGACAGCACCTCCAGATTGGCGGCATAGGGCAGCGGCACGTCTTCCTGATGCACCCGCAGCGGCGGGGCGTCGAGATAGTCGAACGCATGTTCGATGACCCGGGCCACGACCTCGGCCCCGACGCCCATCGGGCCCCAGCCTTCCTCGGCGCTGACCAGTCGGCTGGTCTTCTTCACGCTCTCGACGATGGTCTCGTGGTCCAGTGGACGCAGGGTCCGCAGGTCGATGACCTCGCAGCTGATGCCTTCGCCGGCCAGGGTTTCTGCGGCCTGGAGGGCGAAGCCGACCATGCGGCTGTGCGCGGTGATGGTGACGTCCGTGCCCTCGCGACGCACCTTGGCCTTGCCGATCGGCACGACCCAGTCGTCCATCTCCGGAACGTCGAACTCGATGCCGTACATCATCTCATGCTCGAGGAAGACGACGGGGTTCGGATCGCGGATCGCCGCCTTCAGCAGGCCCTTGGCGTCGGCGGCATCATAGGGCGCGATCACCTTGAGACCGGGAACCTGGGCGTACCAGGCCGAATAGTCCTGGCTGTGCTGGGCTCCGACGCGGCTGGCCGCGCCATTGGGGCCGCGGAAAACGATGTCGGCGCGGATCTGGCCGCCCGACATGTACAGTGTCTTGGCCGCCGAGTTGATGATGTGGTCGATGGCCTGCATGGCGAAATTGAAGGTCATGAATTCGACGATCGGTTTCAGCCCGGCCATGGCCGCGCCGACGCCGAGGCCGGCGAAGCCGTGCTCCGTGATCGGGGTGTCGACCACGCGCTTGTCGCCGAACTCCTGCAGCAGCTCGCGGCTGACCTTGTAGGCCCCCTGGTACTGGGCGACCTCCTCGCCGATCAGAAAAACGGCGTCGTCGCGGCGCATCTCCTCGGCCATGGCGTCGCGAAGGGCGTCGCGGACCGTGGTGCGCACCATCTTCGTGCCTTCAGGAATGTTGGCGTCACGCAGCTCGACCCTCGGAACGGCGGTTTTGCCCCCCTCCCCGGCTTCGCCGGTACTCCCCCCGGTGGGGGGAGAAAGAGTGTCCGATTGTCCCCCCGCCGGGGGGGGCGAGGCCGCAGGCTTCGAGGGGGTGGCTGTAGCCCCGTCCTCACCCGCCAGGCGGGCGATCGGCGTATTGACCTTCACGTTCTCGGAGCCTTCGGCCACCAGGATTTCCAGCACCTCACCCTCGTCGACGGCCTCGACCTCCATCGTGGCCTTGTCGGTTTCGATCTCGGCGATCACCTGGCCGGCCGAGACGGTGTCCCCGGCCTTGATGTGCCATTTGGTCAGCGTGCCCTCTTCCATCGTGGGGGACAGCGCCGGCATCAGAATGTCGGTCAACGCTCAGGCCTCCACATAGACGTCGGTGTAGAGCTCGGACGGGTCCGGCTCCGGGCTTTCCTGGGCGAAGCGGACAGCCTCGGCGACGATGGCCTTGACCTCGGCATCGATGGCCTTGATCTCGTCGTCGGTGGCCTTGGCTTCCGCCAGCAGCAGTTTGATGTGGTCGATCGGGTCGCGGGTCTTCTTGACCTCGTCAACCTCTTCCTTGGACCGGTATTTGGCCGGATCACTCATCGAGTGGCCGCGATAGCGATAGGTCTTCACCTCGAGGATGAAGGGGCCGCCGCCTTCCCTCGCCCGCTTGACCGCCTTGGCGACGGCGTCCCGCACCGCCAGGACGTCCATGCCGTCGACCTGCTCGCCCGGGATGCCGAAACTGGCCCCGCGCTGGCTCAGGTCGGTCGTGGACGAGGAGCGTTCGATGCTCGTGCCCATGGCGTACTGGTTGTTCTCGATGATGTAGATGGCCGGCAGCTTCCACAGCTGGGCCATGTTGAAGCTCTCATAGACCTGGCCCTGGTTGGCCGCGCCATCGCCGAAATAGATAAACGCCACCGAGTCATCGCCGCGATAGCGACCGCTGAAGGCCAGGCCGGTGCCCAGCGCCACCTGGGCCCCGACGATGCCGTGACCGCCGTAGAAGCCGGTGGCAGTGTCGAACATGTGCATCGACCCGCCCTTGCCCTTGGACGACCCGCCCGCGCGGCCGGTCAGTTCGGCCATCACCGCGTTCGGGTCCATGCCGGCGGCCAGCATATGGCCGTGATCGCGATAGCCGGTGATGATCTTGTCATGACCCTGGCGCACGCTTTCCTGCACCCCGACGGCCACGGCTTCCTGACCGATGTACAGGTGGCAGAAGCCACCGATCAGGCCCATGCCGTAGAGCTGGCCAGCCCGTTCCTCAAAACGGCGGATCAGCACCATCTCGCGGTAAAAGCGCAGCAGGTCCTCCCTGGAGGCCGTCGGCGTATTGGGCAATTTGGTCGCCTTGCTGGAAACAGCTTTGGCGGCGGGGGCCTTCGCCATCCGTCATCTCCCGGCTGGGCCCCCGTATGAAGGGCCTCTTGTCGTTACGGATAGGGGCTTTAGCAGCCTTCGTTCCCCAAAGGCAAAGCGCCCTGTCGGCCCTGTAACGAAAGTTCAGGACTTCCGGGAGGTTGCCCTGCCGGGCACGCTGGTCCGGCCGGTGTCGGCAATCTGGATCACATAGTCGCGAGGGTCGGCGAAACCGATGACGGCCCGGGCCCGCTCCTCCAGCAGATCGCGCGACAGGCTGTCGCTGCGCAGATAGCGCACGCGGACCTCAAGGTCGCTGCGCTCGGCCACAATGCGGTTCAGCTGGGTTTCACGCGCGTTCAGCACGGCGTCGCGCTGGCCGCCACTCAGCAGGCCGCGCTGGCCGGTCAGGGCCTGAACGCCGAGATAGACGATCATCAGCAACAGGCAGGCAGACAGGGTGTAGGGCTTCATCCGTTCAGGCACCACATACGCTCCTTCTGAGCGCGCACTCGTAATGACTGAAACCTGACCGGAAATGCCTAACAAACCGTAGCTTGGCCGTAGGCCTTGCGATCTATTTGAGCAGCATGCCGTCGCCGAAATAGACGCCCTGGTCGCCGAGCATCTCCTCGATGCGCAGCAACTGGTTGTATTTGGCAGTACGGTCCGAGCGCGCCAGCGACCCCGTCTTGATCTGTCCGCAGTTGGTGGCCACGGCCAGATCGGCGATGGTCGAGTCCTCGGTCTCGCCCGACCGGTGGCTCATCACCGCCGTATAGCCGGCGCGCTGGGCCATATCGACGGCATCCAGGGTCTCGGACAGGGTGCCGATCTGATTGACCTTGATCAGGATGGAATTGGCGAGACCCTCGCCGATACCGGCAGCCAGGCGGATCGGATTGGTCACGAACAGATCGTCGCCGACGATCTGGACCCGGTCGCCGAGACGGTCGGTCAGTTGCTTCCAGCCGTCGAAATCATCCTCGGCACAGCCGTCCTCGATCGAGATGATCGGGAAACGTTCGCACAGGTCGGCCAGATAGTTGACCATGCCGTCCTGGTCGAGGGTCTTGCCCTCCCCCGCCAGCACGTATTTGCCGTCCTTGAAGAACTCGGTGGCGGCCACGTCGAGGCCAAGGTGGAAGTCCTCGCCGGCAAGATAGCCCGCGGCCTGGCCGGCGCGGGTGATGAAGGCCAGGGCCTCTTCGGCCGACCCGAGGTTGGGGGCGAAGCCGCCCTCGTCGCCGACATTGGTGTTGTGGCCGGCATCCTTGAGTTGTTTCTTCAGGGCATGGAAGATCTCGGCCCCCATGCGCAGCGCTTCCGAGAAGCTGTCCGCCCCGGTCGGCAGGATCATGAACTCCTGGATGTCGATCGGATTGTCGGCATGAGCCCCGCCGTTGATGATGTTCATCATCGGCGTCGGCAACACCCGGGCCGTGACCCCGCCCAGGTAGCGGTAGAGCGGCAGGTTGGACGAGATGGCGCTGGCCTTGGCGCAGGCCAGGGACACGCCGAGGATGGCATTGGCCCCGAGTCGGCCCTTGTTCTCGGTGCCGTCCAGGGTGATCAGGGCCTCGTCGATGCGGCGCTGGTCCTCGGCGTCCATGCCGGACAGGGCGTCGAAGATCTCGCCGTTGACGGCGTCGACGGCCTTGCCGACGCCCTTGCCGCCCCAGAGGTCCTTGTCTCCATCGCGCAGTTCCACGGCTTCATGGGCCCCGGTCGAGGCCCCCGACGGCACGGCGGCCCGACCGAAGCTGCCGTCATCAAGGATCACATCGACCTCGACCGTCGGATTGCCGCGGCTGTCGAGGATCTGGCGGGCGACAATGTCGGCGATGTCGGTCATGGAACGGCTCTGTTCAGGGAGGGGGACCCGCGCGGTGTAGCCCAGCCGTCCCGATACGCCAATGGTCAGGCGCAGCCTTCGACATACAGGATCGAGGGCCCGCCGACGGCGATGGCCTGGACCCGTCCGTCAGCGCCGATGTTGTAGCGTATGCCCCGTGCCGCCGGGCCGTCATGGTCGGCCGTCGTCCACACGGTGATGTATTCCGCCGGGGCATCGACATATTTGTGCGGGGTGACCCGGGCATCGGCACCGTAGGCTTGTTTCACCGCCACGGCCGTGTCGCCGATGCCGAGGCCGCGGTCGGTCTTGAGGACGCCGGTGCTGGCCAGTTGAACGCTGGTCAGCACGCCGTCTTCCACCATGACGTACAGACCTTCCGGGGCCCTCGCGGGGTGGAACATGTCGCAGGAGGCGGGGTCGGGACCGCCGATGGCATTCGGGTTGTCGTTTTCGCCCATGGCGGCAATCACCTCAGCGCGGGTCATGCCAATCCGCAGCGGCCCAAAGCCTTGGGCTGTGAGTTGGTCGGCGGGCGTCGGGGGCGTGACCGGCGTTGCGGGCGGCGGCGTGGTCTCCGGGGGCGGAGCCGGCACCGGGGCGTTGCAGGCGGACAGGCCCAGAAGGGCGACGGATCCCAGGGCGACGATACGGAACATGGCGGGTCTCCAGATTGTGGTCCGGGACAGCAACGCACGAAAACGGCGCGCGATGTCATCGCGCGCCGTCAATTCGTTCAGGCCGTTGGAAAAACCTAGTCTTCCTTGGGCGTCATCACCTGGCGACCGCGGTAGGTGCCGGTCTTCAGGTCGATGTGGTGCGAGCGACGCAGCTCGCCCGTGTCCTTGTCCTCGACATAGGGGTTGGCCCCCAGGGAGTCGTGGGCGCGGCGCATATTGCGACGCGAGGGCGATACTTTGCGCTTGGGAACAGCCATGACCGTCTCGATCTCAGGGTCGGTGCGCCGGTGAAGGCGCGAAAACAGATGCGGCGGCCCTCGGAAGAGCCGCCACGTGAGCGGGGGCTTATGCATGAACACGCCCGGGAGTTCAAGCCTTGCGACGCGACTCCCAAACACGGCGCTGCAGGCCATAGTATACGCTGTCCACCCAGGCGCCTCCGACCTGCATCGTCCGCTCTGCCTGACCGGTTTTCGCGAAACCGAGGCGTTCGAGCAGCCGAATCGATGCGGCGTTGCCGGGGTCGACATCGGCCGTCAGCCTGTCGAACGCCCGGACGGCGAAAATGTGATCGATTGCCGCCGTCAGTGCCTCGGTCGCGAGGCCCCGGCCCCAATGGTCGGGGTGCAGGATATAGCCGATGTCCGGCGGGCTCCAGAATCCGGCCTTGCCGATGACCCGCCCCTCGAATTCGATGACGAAGTCGGGATGGCCGGGTCCGTTGGCGATCATGCTGTCGAGCCAGGCCCGGGTCTGACCCGGCGTCTCGTGCGGCGGCGTCGACCACCAGCGCATGGCGTCGGGACGGGTCATGATGGCGTGGAAGGCCGCCAGATCATCCGCATGCGCCGTCCTCAGCTTCAGCCGGGGGGTGGTGATTTCCATGGTCCGCGCATGCGCCCGGCCCGCCAAGGGGTCAAGCCAGGGT
Organism: uncultured Brevundimonas sp.; assembly: GCF_963975535.1. Taxonomy (GTDB): domain Bacteria; phylum Pseudomonadota; class Alphaproteobacteria; order Caulobacterales; family Caulobacteraceae; genus Brevundimonas. The sequence goes on from NZ_CAXBHE010000006.1 coordinate 194,631, forward strand.
CTTCGTCAGCACCGCAAAGGCGAGATCGTCCCGGCGCGGCAGACCGAAACGCGGGTCGGTGGCCGGAAACGGGCGGGTTTCGCCGGTACGCACATAGCCGAGCCGTTCGTACCAGGCGATCAGTTCGCTCCGCTGGATGATGACGGTCATCTCCATGCGCCCGGCCCCGAACCGGTCGCGCGCCGCAGTCTCGGCCGCCATGACCAACCGCCGCCCGAGTCCCGCAGCCTGGCGGGCGGGATCGACCGAAAGCATGCCCAGATAGGCCAGGCCGTCGCCGCGGTCGCTGATCTGGACGCAGCCGATCAGGATGCCGTCCTCTCGTGCCAGCAGGATCAGCTGGGTCGAATCGGCCAGGGCTGCTTCCAGCGCGGGCCGGTCGATACGTTGGCCGTCCAGCAGGTCGGCTTCGTGGGTCCAGCCGCGCCGGGCGCTGTCGCCCCGATAGGCTCCGTGCACCAGCGTAAGCAGGGCCGGGAGGTCGTCAACCGTTGCTTCGGAGAAGATCACGGCCTCAATCATCCAGCAGCCGTGCCGCCACGGCCTCGCCGATGGCCAGGGAACTGGTCAGGCCCGGGCTCTCGATACCGAACAGGGCCATCAGGCCGTCCAGCCCGTGTACCTCGGATCCATACAGCTGGAAATCGGGCTGGGTCTCCCCGGCCCCGTGCAATTTGGGGCGGATTCCGGCGTAGTCCGGGCTCAGCGCCCCGTCCGGCAGGCCCGGCCAGAAGCGGCGGATATAGCCGGCGAAGACCTCGGCCTTGGCCGGATCGACCGAATAGTCCTCGGTCTCGACGAATTGGAGGTCGGGGCCGAAGACCGCCTGACCGCCCAGGTCCTGGCGATAGTGGGTGCCGAGCGCCCCGGCGATCGGTGGCGGATAGATCAGCCGCTCGAACGGAGCCTTGCCGGTCAGGCGGAAATAGACGCCCTTGCCGAAATGGCCGACCGGAATGTGCTCGGCCGGATAGCCGTCGATGCGCGCGGCCACGGACTGGGCCTGCAGGCCCGCTGCCGTGACCAGCAGGCGGGTGGTCAGGGTCGCCCCGCCCTCCCCGCCGGCGGTAATGGTGAAGCCGCCGCCCGGTAGGGGTTCGGCCCGTTCGAACGGGGTCGCGACCACGACCGAACCGCCCGCATCCTCGATCTCGCCCTCCAGTGCCGACATGTAGCCATGGCTGTCGAACACGCCGCTCTCCGGTGACAGGATGGCGGCATGGGCGTTCAGGCCCGGCTCGAGCGCCCGGGCCTCGGCTCCGGTCAGGTGGGCGAGACCCTCGACGCCATTGATCGTCGCCTGCCGGAAGATGGCCTCGATGCGCGCGACCTCCGCCTCTTCCGTCGCCACGACCAGTTTGCCGCATTTGCGGTAGTCGACCTTGCGGCTCTCGAGAAAATCATAGAGGGCGCGCCGGCCCTCGACGCAGAACCGGGCCTTCAGTGACCCGGTCGGATAGTAGAGACCACCGTGGATGACCTCGGAATTGCGCGAGGACACACCCTGGCCGATGTGCGGGGCCTGTTCGAGCACAAGCACGATCAGGCCACGCTTCGCCAGGGCCCGGCCGCAGGCCAGGCCGACGGCCCCGGCCCCGACCACCGTGGCATCGAAATCGAAGCTCATGGTTTCGCTCCAAAGCGCCGTCTCGCCTCGGCCTCGAAACTGCCGATCAGGGCGGAGACCGCCCGGTCGAAATTGGCCTGCAGCATGGCGTTCAGGATCGGGGATTTGAAGGCGAAATCGATCGTGAATTCCAGCCGTGTGCCCGCCGGATCAGGATGGAAGACCCAGCGGTTTTTCAGGTGGCGAAACGGACCGCGGATCAGGCCGACCTCGACAGACGGCACCGCCCGGTTATGCCGTACCCAGGTCGAGAAGCGCTCGGTCAGAAACGAGAAGCCGACCTCGGCCTCGGCGTCCAGAACAGTGACGTCCGGGGCTTCCTCGCGTCGGTTCCAGACCCGCATGGCCGTGACCCAGCGCACGAAGTCCGGATAGGCCGGGACGTCGGCGACCAGCCCGGCCAGCTGATCGGGCGCATAGGGCAGGATGCGGGTGACGTGGTGGACGGCCAAGTCCGGATCAGTGTCCGGTCTGGGCCAGTCGGGCGGCACGCAGTCGGGCGAAATCGTCGCCGGCGTGGTGCGAACTGCGGGTCAGCGGGCTGGACGACACCATCAGGAATCCCTTGGCCCGGGCGATGGCCTCATAGGCCTTGAACTCGTCCGGGGTCACAAACCGGTCGATGGCCGCATGTTTGCGAGTCGGCTGCAGGTACTGGCCGATGGTGATGAAGTCGACGCCGGCCGATCGCATGTCGTCCATCACCTGCATGACCTCTTCCTTGGTCTCGCCCAGACCGACCATGATGCCGGACTTGGTGAACTGGTTCGGGTCGCGCTCCTTGACCATCTGCAGCAGGCGCAGCGAGTGGAAATAGCGGGCCCCCGGCCGGATCTTCAGATACAGCCGCGGCACGGTCTCGAGGTTGTGGTTGAACACATCCGGGGTGGCGTCGATCATCACCGCAGCCGCCCCGTCCTTGCGCAGGAAATCGGGCGTCAGGATCTCGATCGTGGTGGTCGGGGCCTGCAGCCGGATCTGGCGCACGACCTCGGCGAAATGGGCCGCGCCGCCGTCGGCCACGTCATCGCGGTCGACGCTGGTGATGACCACATGGTTCAGCCCCAGCTGGGCCACGGCCAGGCCGACCTTGCCCGGCTCTTCCGGATCGAGCGGTTGCGGCAGGCCGGTCTTGACGTTGCAGAAGGCGCAGGCCCGTGTGCAGGTGTCGCCCATGATCATCAGGGTGGCGTGCTTCTGGCTCCAGCACTCGCCGATGTTCGGGCAGGCCGCCTCCTCGCAGACGGTGACCAGCCCCTTGTCCTTCACGATGGATTTGGTGGCATTGTACTGGCCCGACCCCGGGGCCTTGACCCGCAGCCAGTCGGGCTTGCGCAGCACCGCGCTCTCCGGCCGATTCTGCTTCTCCGGATGACGAAGCTCGGCGGGGGTCTTGGTCAGGGTGTCGATGAGAGTGACCATCGAGGGCGTCGCAGGCTCCTGTGCGTGAAGCCGCTATGTCGTCTTTCCGGCCCCCGATGGCAAGGTGCCGGTCGTTTGGCCCTTGTCCGGTCACGCCGCGTAACACACCTTTTCAATCCCCTGCGTCGGTTCTAGGCTCGGGTTCGTGGAACACGAGAGGGCACCCTGTCCTCCGAAGGAGAGAATGCTTGCGGGCTGCCCTGACCTCCGAGGCGAGCGAAGAACCGGTCTTCGACGCCCTGATCGCGGCGCGAGAGCGGTTCGGCGACAAGGAAATCCTGGAAGACCAGGATCGCAATCCCCTCACCTATACGGGCCTGATCCGGGCCGCCTTCGTGCTGGGCCGCAAGATCGCCGCCCTGACCGAGCCGGGCGAGCGGGTCGGCATCCTGCTGCCGTCCAGCGCCGGCGTGGTCGTGACCTTCTTTGGCCTGCACGCCTATGGCCGGGTGCCGGTCATGCTCAATTTCACCTCGGGCGAGCGAAACCTGAAAGCCGCGATCAAGGCGTCGGGCGTTCGCCGAATCCTGTCGGCGCGGCGTTTCGTCACCCAGGCCAAGCTCGAGCCCCTGATCGATGACCTGGCGACCGTGGCCGAGATCGTCTGGCTGGATGACCTGCGCCAGACCGTCGGTCTGCAGGACAAGCTGTTCGGCCTGATGGCGGGATTTTTCCCGACCCATTTCCGGGTCGAGACCGCGCCGTCCGATCCCGGCGTGGTCCTGTTCACCTCCGGCAGCTTTGGCGCGCCCAAGGGCGTGGTCCTGAGCCAGTCCAACCTCGTGTCGAACGTGCGTCAGGTCGCCGGCCATATCGCGCTGGACCCCGACTGGGTCGTGTTCAATCCGCTGCCGACCTTCCACTGTTTCGGCCTGACCGGCGGCGTCCTGCTGCCCGTGCTGACGGGGATGAAGGCGTTCCAGTACCCATCGCCGCTGCATGCCAAACAGATCGTCGAGCTGCTGCCCCAGGTGAAGGCCTCGATCCTGTTCGCGACCGACACCTTCCTGAACCAGTACGCCCGCGTCGCCGGGCCGGACGATTTCGCGACGCTGCAGTTCGTGGTTGCCGGGGCCGAACGGGTGCGGGACGAGACCCATCACCTGTTCAACACCAAATTCGGCGGGGTCAAGCTGCTCGAGGGCTATGGGGCGACCGAGGCGGCACCGGTCGTGGCCGTCAACCACCCGGACCGCAACCGCCCGGGCAGCGTCGGCCAGATGCTGCCCGGACTGGAATGGCGCACCGAGCCTGTCGAAGGCATCACCGGCGGCGGCCGTCTGTTCGTCCGCGGTCCCAATGTGATGCGGGGCTATATGTCGCCCGACGATCCCCGGGTGATCGAGCCGTTGGCCGGCGGATGGCACGACACCGGCGATATCGTCGACATCGATGTCGACGGCTATGTCTGCATCCTCGGGCGGGTCAAACGGTTCGCCAAGATCGGTGGCGAGATGGTGTCTCTGGCGGCGGTCGAGGGCCTGGCGGCGGCGGTGTGGCCGGAATCGCGCCACGCGGTGGTCTCCATTCCCGACAGCCGCAAGGGCGAGAAATTGGTGCTGGTCACCGACCGGATGGACGCGGAGAGCGGGCGCCTCAGTGAATGGGCGCGGGAGCATGGAGCCCCGGATCTGGCGGTGCCCAAGAAGATCGTGCGCCTGGCCGAGGTGCCGGTGCTGGGTACGGGCAAGACCGACTATGTCGGTATCCAGAAGCTGGTCGAGGCCGAGGCCAGGGCCGCCTGATCCGCGGACGGTTGACTGCTACTGCTCAGGTTGCAGTATGGCAGCCAACCGGCCAACCGGCCGCGTTTTCAAGGACACGACGCCATGAGCCTGTTCTCCCGATTTGACGGTCACGCGCCCAAGGTGCTGTCCGGCCTGCGCATCGTCGCCGGCCTGATGTTCATGCAGCACGGGACCCAGAAGATCTTCAGCTTTCCGGCCGAGGCCATGGGGCCGTTCAACATCGCCAGCCAGATGGGCATCGGCGGGGTTCTGGAGCTGGTCGGCGGGGCCCTGATCGTGCTGGGCCTGTTCACCCGTCCGGTCGCCTTCATTCTGTCCGGCATGATGGCGGTGGCCTATTTCCAGATGCACTGGCAGTTCGGGGCGGCGTCGCCCTTCCCGCTGGTCAACCACGGCGAGCTGGCGGCCCTGTACTGCTGGGTGTTCCTGTATCTGGTCTTCGCCGGACCGGGCGCATGGGCCGTTGACAACTATCTGAATGGTCGCCGCAACCGCTTCTGATCAACCGATCCGCACCCCGGTCATCGAGATCGATCCGCCCTCGATGACGTCGTTGAAGAAGCTGACGTCGTCGCCCGGCCGGCGCTGGGCGGCGACGTAAAGCAGCGGGAGATAGTGTTCCTCGGTGGGCACGCTCAACTGCGCATCCTCCGCCAGCCTGACCCGGTCGATCAGGGCCGTAGGGTCGTCCTGGATCAGAGCCGACTTGACCGCCTCGTTGAAACGACTGGCCCACTCATAGGGCTCGCCCCCAGCGCGCTTCCAGGTGCGCAGATTGTGCACGAAGTCGCCGGAACCGGCGATGATCACGCCCTCATCACGCAGCGCTGCCAGCCGGCGACCGAGGTCGAAATGTCCCTGCGCATCAAGCCGCCGATCCAGCGACAACTGGACGACCGGCACGTCCGCCTCCGGCCAAACGTGGGTCAGTACCGACCATGTGCCATGATCGAGTCCCCACTGCGACGTCGGCGTCGCCCCGGTCAAGGTCGCGACCCTCGCTGCCAGCTCTGGCGAACCCGGAGCCGGATATTGCATCACGTGCAATTCATCAGGAAAGTCCCCGAAATCATGGATGGTTTCCGGGTTAGACTGAGCCGTCACGGCCGGTCCGTCGGTTTCCCAGTGGGCCGAGACCATGACCACGCCCTTTGGCTTGCCGATCGACGCGCCGAGGTCGCGCCAGGCGGCGGTATAGGGGCCACCCAGCGCGTTCATCGGGGAACCGTGGCCGAAGAAGACCGCGGGCGGTCGCATCAGCTGTGCAGCTTGGCGGCGGTTTGGGCGACGTAACGGCCCTGGAAGCGGGCCCCTTCCAGCTCATTGGCGCTGGGCATGCGTGAACCGTCGCCACCGGTGATGGTGCTCGCTCCGTAGGGCGTGCCGCCGGTGATCTCTTCCAGCGTCATCTGCCCGGCCCAGGCATAGGGCAGGCCCACCACCACCATGCCGTGGTGCAGAAGGGTCTGGATGAGGCCGATCAGGGTCGTCTCATTGCCACCGTGCTGGGTGGCGGTGGAGGTGAAGGCGCTGCCGACCTTGCCGACAAGACCGCCCTTGAACCAGAGGCCCCCGGTCTGGTCGAGGAAGCTGCGCATCTGCGAGGCGGCGGTCCCGAACCGGGTCCCGGCCCCGATGATGACGGCGTCATAGTTGCCCAGGTCATCGACGGTGGCGATGGGCGCGACCTGGTCCATCTTGTAGCCGGACTTGCGGGCCAGCTCGGCCGGCACCGTTTCGGGCACCCGCTTGATGTCGACCACAGCCCCCTCGATCTCGCGTGCGCCCTCGGCGACGGCCTCGGCCATGGCTTCGATGTGGCCATAGGTGGAATGATACAGAACAAGAATCTTCGGCATGCGGCCCTCCGTGATCAGGTGATGGCGTTATTTGCAACAACGTCAGTTGCTGATGTGGGAGGTACTGGACATGACGCAAGGGGCCGCGTTCAGATTTCCATGCGCCGGGCCAAGGGACAGACCCGGTCATAGAAGGCGCGGTCGGCGGGGACGCTGCCACCCCGCGACAGGCGGAAGCGATGCTCGATGATCATCGCCTGTTGCTCGATGTTCAGGGCGTCCCAGTCGCAGTCTGCACCCAGCGGGTAGACATAGGCCGCCGGGCGGTCACCGGCACGCAGCTTTCCGGTCAGCAGATTGACCCCCCTCGCCACCTGCCAGACATGCGCCAGTTCGTGGACCAGGGTGGCCTGGCGAAACAGTGGCCCGACGGCCAGGTCGTCCGGCAGGGTCCGGCGCGGCCAGACGATCCAGTCCCGGCCGAACCAGCGTCCGGCGACAAAGGCGCGGATGAAGGGCCAAGGCGCGGCCAGGATGCGGACCCGGGCCGGGTCGAGGGCGGTGCCGAACACCTCGAGCGCCAGATCGGCTTCCCCCCGTGTCAGGCCGCGGATCACGGGTGGACCACAGCGGCCGGAGGCCCGATCCACTCCCAGTGCCAGGGTTCATAGACATAGGGCACGAAGCCGAAGCGTCCGGCATTGCGCACCAGCCAGCGATAGGTGGCCCCGCGGGTCATGTGCAGGCGACTGGCCGGCAGGGTCGAGTCGACGCCCATGTCGAACAACTGGCCGACATAGAGGTCGACCGCCGTGCCGGTGCGATGCGGCGAGCAGACGGCCCGGCGGACGCCGTCGCAGTTGTTCTGGGCGGCACAGCGGGCGGCGTCGGCCTCGGGATCGCGGAAGCCGGAGAAGATCTGCAGCAGTTCGGGATCCCCGGCGACCTCGGGGACCTCGGCCCGGGCCGCGGCGACCATCTCCCGGTAGGCGGCCAGGGTGTCGCGGCGCAGCAGCCGGGTCAGGCGGTCGGCATGCTCCTCCTCGGTCACCAGATAGCCCAGCTGGTTCAGCGGCGGCGGCTCGGGACAGGCCCCGCCACCGGTATAGCGGGCCATGATGAAGGGGCGTCGCTCCTGCCACAGCCCCCTGAACACCTGGAAGGTGGCCGGGTCGAACAGGCCGGTGGCGGGCAGGTTGTAGCGGGCCTGGAAGCCCGCGAGCGCCACGGCGAAGGCGGGGGTCCCGGCCCCGCAGCCGGTCGCCAGCTCCTGCTGGATAAGCGGCAGATAGGTTTCCCAGCCCCATTCCGCCTGGCCGAACGGGGCCCATTCCAGTGAATAGTAGGAGACCGCATTGGCCGCAGCCGGGTCGTCCCAGGCGGTGGTCGCGTCGCAGCGGTTCGCGGAGTCGGCCCCGGTGACGCGGGCGTGGGCCGGGGTCACGGACGTCAGTCCGGCGACGGCCAGCAGGACGATCAGGGTCAGACGCAGCACCATCACGACAGCAAGCCCCAGCCGCGCGCCCGGGGCAAGTCGTCGGCGCGATTTCCGCGTCGGCGGTCCGGCGGTCCCGCGCACTTTCGCGGGGTCATGTGGCGGCGAAAAACTGGCATGGTGAGGCCACGGCCGACTCGGGCCGGTTCGTCCCTGGCCCCGCATGACCGACGCCGTCCCGTCCGCGCCCGCTACGCCGCGTCGTTCCAATGCGGTGCTGGCCGCCTTTTCCGGCCCCTGTCTGCCGCTGGCGGCCTTCGGGGTGGCCCTGCCGGTGACCCTGCCGGAGTTCTACGCCACCCACATCGGGCTGGAGCTGGGCGTGGTTGCGGGCGTGTTCATGGCCGTGCGGCTGATCGACATCATCTTCGACCCCCTCATCGGCTGGGGCATGGACCGGACCCGCACCCGGTTTGGCCGCTACCGGCCGTGGATGGTGCTGTCGACGCCGATCCTGATGCTGTCGGCCCTGATGATGTTCGTCGTGGTCCAGCCCGGAGCCGGGGCCGCCTATCTGTTCGGCTGGCTGCTGGTGCTCTATCTCGGCTTTTCGATCGGCACCCTGGGTCAGCTGGGCTGGGCCTCGGTGCTGGCCCCGCAATATGACCAGCGCAGCCGGGTCTATGGCTGGTGGCAGGTGTTCAACATCATCGGGGTGATCCTGATCCTGGTGCTGCCGACCATCGTGGTGAGGACCGGTATCGGCGACTATGCCGACGGCGTCCGCATCATGGGCTGGGCCATCATGATCGCCCTGCCCGTCACCATCGGCCTGGCCATGGTCGCGGTGCCCGAACCGGTCAATGCCGGGGCCGCGCCGCACGGCGGGCCGCGCGCCTATCTGGCGCTGTTCGGCAAGACCACGGTGCGCAAGCTGCTGTTCGCCGACCTGCTGCTGGGCATCGCGCCGGGCATTACCGGCTCGCTGCTGTTCTTCTTCTTCGGCCAGGTGAAGGGCTACGACCACACCGAGGCCTCGCTGTTCATGCTGATCTATTTCGTGGCCGGTCTGGTCGGGGCCCCGTTCTGGGCCTGGCTGGCCACCAAGATCGGCAAGGATCGGGCCCTGGCGGTGGCCAGCCTGGTCTTCGCGGTCTTCTACATTGGCGCGACCCTGGTGCCCGGCGGCAATTTCGCCCTGACGGCCGGGGCCATGTTCATCGCCGGCCTGCCCTATGCGGCGGGCCTGTTCCTGCTGCGGGCGATGATGGCCGATGCGGGCGACGAGATCCGGCTCGATACGGGCGTCGACCGCACCGGTCTGATGTTCTCGATCCTGTCGGCCACCACCAAGATCGGCCACGTCGTCGCCCTGATCCCCTATTTCGTCCTGCAGGCGGTCGGGTTCCGGGCCCTGCCCGGCCCGGGCGGCAACAGCGACGCCTCGCTGCTGACGCTGCAGGTGCTGTTCATCCTGGTGCCCGGCCTGCTGCTGGCGGCGACGGCCCTGGTGCTGAGGAATTATCCGCTGACCCCCGCCCGGCATGACGCGATCCGCAAGGCGCTGGAAGCCCGCGACGGAGCCGCCACATGACCCCGATCGACCGCCTCAACGCCATCATGCGCACCCTGCGCAATCCCGACGGCGGCTGTCCGTGGGATGTGGAACAGACCTTCGCCACCATCGCCCCCTGCACGGTCGAGGAGGCCTATGAGGTGGCCGACGCCATCGAGCGTGGCGACTGGGACGACCTGAAGTCCGAACTGGGCGACCTGCTGTTCCAGGTCGTGTTCCACGCCCGCATGGCCGAGGAACAGGGGCTGTTCGGGTTCGACGACGTGGTCGAGGCGATCGCCGAAAAGCTGACCCGCCGGCATCCGCATGTGTTCGGTGACGAGGCCGCCAAGTCTGACGGCGCGGCCCAGAAGGCGCGCTGGGAGGATATCAAGGCCGGCGAGCGCAAGGCCAGGGCCCAGCACGGGGTGCTCGACGATGTGCCCGTCGGCCTGCCGGCCCTGACCCGGGCGGTGAAGCTGACCAGACGCGCGGCCCGCGTCGGCTTCGACTGGCCCTCGACCGATCAGGTGTTCGACAAGCTGCATGAGGAGGTGGCCGAGCTGCGCGCCGAGATCGCCGCCGGCGACCTCGACAAGGCCCGGGCCGAGATGGGCGACCTGCTGTTCGTCGTCGCCAACCTGGCCCGCAAGCTGGGCGTCGAACCCGAGGACGCCCTGCGCGCCACCAACGCCAAATTCATCCGGCGGTTCGGCTTCATCGAGGCCGAGCTGGCCAGGGACGGGCGGTCGCCGGAACAGTCGGATCTGGCCGAGATGGACGGGCTGTGGACCGCGGCCAAGGGGGTTGAGCGG